>JAUMAX010000060.1:0-3316 GCA_032116115.1 Porphyrobacter sp. | reverse complement strand
GCGCTGCAAGCCTATGACTGGCCGGGCAATGTGCGGCAGTTGCGCAACGTGGTCGAACGCACAATCATCATGACCCCGCGCGAAAAGCTCGGAACGGTCGAGCCTGACATGCTGCCGCCGGAAATCATCGGCGGCCAGATCGGGCTGGCCAGCGACAGCCTCTCGGCGATCATGGGCGTGCCCTTGCGCGAGGCGCGGGTGAGTTTTGAGCGGGAATATCTCTCGATCCAGATCCGCCGCTTTTCGGGCAATATCTCCAAGACCGCGAGCTTCATCGGGATGGAACGCTCGGCCTTGCACCGCAAGCTCAAGCTGCTCGGCATGGCTGACCGCCGCGACGACGAGGAGTAGATCAGCGGGCGGCCCTGCAATCTTGGGGAAAATCAATTCTTGTCCCCGGGCGGCCTAGTCGCCATTATAGCTAACGATAGGCCGTCGTTCCCCGATCTTGCGGCGGCCTGACTCTCGCGAGCCGCAAAACCGGCCGCCAAAAACAGGAGCCACGACAATGTCCAACGGGCGAACACTCTCCCCCCGTCCGGTTGCACGTGCTGCCACATCGACCGAACCGCGCAGCAATGATGCCGGTGGATCGACCGTCCGTCAGGGCGGCAACCTGCAGGACGCTTTCCTCAACCTGCTGCGCAAGAACAAGATTCCGGTCACCATGTTTCTGGTGAAGGGCGTAAAGCTGCAAGGGATCGTCACCTGGTTCGACAATTTCTCGATCCTGCTGCGCCGTGATGGTCAATCGCAGCTGGTCTACAAGCACGCGATCAGCACGATCATGCCCGGCCAGCTGCTCGATCCTGCACAGTTCGGCAGCCAGCCCGGCAACCGTAAGCAGAAGTTGTTGCAGGACATTTTCCTCAGCCGTGTCGCGGAAGCCAATGTGCAGGTTACCATGTTCCTGGTGAACGGGGTGATGCTGCAGGGCCGCATTGCTGCCTATGATCTGTTCTGCATGCTGCTTGAGCGTGACGGTGCGGTGCAGCTTGCCTACAAGCACGCTGTCTCGACCATCCAGCCTGCCGCGCCGGTCGATCTCAGCGTTGATGACGACGAAGACGGCGAAATCGACGGGATAGACGACTGAGCTTCGACAGCGATCTTCAGGACGAGGTCACGCGCGGCGCGCGGGCCCTGGTGCTTTGCCCGGATATCCGCGCGCTGCGCTATGACCTCGATTCTGCCGAACGGCTCGCCGAGGCCGAGGGGCTGGCGCTCGCCATCGGCGTGGTTATCGCCCATTCGGCAGTTCTGCCGGTGCGCCAGATGCAGCCGAACACGCTGTTCGGATCGGGCCAGGTCGAAAACATCGGCATCTGGTGCGAACAGCATGAAGCGGAACTGGTGATCGTCGACGGCGCACTCACCCCGATCCAGCAGCGCAATCTCGAAGACAAGTTGAAGCGCAAGGTGATCGACCGCACAGGTCTTATCCTCGAAATCTTCGGCGAGCGTGCGGCGACCGCCGAAGGACGCCTGCAGGTCGAACTGGCGCATCTCGATTACCAGCAGAGCCGCCTTGTGCGCAGCTGGACCCACCTTGAGCGGCAACGCGGCGGCTTCGGCTTTCTTGGCGGGCCGGGCGAAACACAGATCGAGGCTGACCGCCGGATGATCCGCCAGCGCATGGGGCGGTTGCGGCGCGAGCTTGACCAGGTGCGAAAGACCCGCACCCTCCACCGCGAACGGCGGGGCAGGGCGCCGTGGCCGGTCGTGGCATTGGTGGGCTATACCAACGCCGGAAAATCCACGCTGTTCAACCGCTTGACCGGCGCCACCGTGATGGCCGAGGATCTGCTGTTCGCAACCCTTGACCCGACCATGCGCGCGATCAGCCTGCCGGGGGTGGAAAAGGTCATCCTGTCGGACACGGTGGGGTTCATTTCGGATCTTCCGACGCAGCTTGTCGCAGCCTTCCGTGCAACGCTGGAGGAAGTGACCGCCGCCGACGTGATCTGCCACGTGCGCGACATGGCCAACCCGAGCAACGCGGCGCAGAAAAAGCAGGTGCTCGACGTGCTAGCCGATCTCGGCGTGATCGATGCCGAGACTGGCACCAGCAGCATCCCGATTCTTGAAATCTGGAACAAGTCTGATCTGTTAGATCCTGAAAGCCTTGCCGAATTGCGTGACACGCGCGAGGGGCAGGGGGCTGTTATCCTCTCGGCGGTGACGGGCGAGGGCATTGATCAACTCGCAGCGGAGCTCGTACGCCTGTTGACCGGCGCGGCGCGTGAGGTCAGCTTTATCCTGCCGGTCAGCGATGGGCGGCGGATCGCCTGGCTGCATGCGCACGGCGATGTGCTGGCCGAGGACGAGGCCGGGGATAGCAATGAAGGTCCGATGCGGCGGCTGACCGTCCGGCTCAATCCGAAAGAGCTCGGTCAGTTTGCATCGCTTTCCTAAGCGCTTACTCGCCTTTTTTGACTTGTTGCCACAGGTTTTCCTGCGCATCGAGCGAAAGCGACGGGAACCCAGATCCGGCCAAAGCCTCCATCGCCCTGAAGCGCCGCTCGAATTTGGCATTGGCGGCCCGAAGGGCGTCTTCGGCGCTGATGCCGTGGGCGCGGACAAAATTGACCGCCGCAAACAGCAGGTCACCGGCTTCCTCGACTTTGTGTTGGTCGGAAGAGGCGTTCTTAAGTTCCTCGATTTCCTCGGCGATCTTCGCTTCGGAGCCTGACGGATCGGGCCAGTCAAACCCGGTTCGGGCAGCGCGCTTCTGGAGCTTCTCGGCGCGCATCAATGCGGGGAGCGCCAATGCGACACCAATTAAAGCACTCTCAACGCCCTTGGCGGCGCGCTCCTCGGCCTTGAGGTCTTCCCAGCGGGTTTCGTCCATCGTGCCGCCGGCTGCTGCGAAGATATGCGGGTGACGCGTTTCCATTTTGGCGCTGATGGCAGCGGCGACATCGGCAAAAGCGAAGTGGCCAGCTTCCTCGGCCATACGCGCGTGGAAAACGACCTGGAGCAGCAGATCGCCAAGTTCTTCGCGCAGGTCCGCCATGTCATCGCGCGCGATTGCGTCGGCGACTTCGTATGCTTCTTCGATCGTATAGGGGGCGATGCTCGCGAAATCCTGCGCGAGATCCCAGTCGCAGCCGCTCACCGGATCGCGCAACCGGGCCATGATGGCGAGCAGGCGTTCGAGGGGGGGTGTTTCCGAGTGTTCGCCCATACGGCTCCGTGAGTTGGATAATAAATATTATGTAAATACCGATACCTTAACTGTCCATGTAAACTGTGTCCAGTGTGATGGGGAAAGGCTTGCGGTCGCGGAGGTCTTTCAACAGTATCAGCGACCGTG
>JAUMAX010000059.1:0-16856 GCA_032116115.1 Porphyrobacter sp. | reverse complement strand
TTTTAACTCACGCAATATATTGAGATAATTATATATTTTACACGTTACGATCAGCGAAGCGCTAATCGCGCTTTCGGGGGCAGTTCTCGAAGCGCTAACCCGCTTCCCCACGGAACAGATAAAGGGCGGCCCCCGCGAGGGAGCCGCCCTTTTCTTTTGGCAACGCCGTAGGACTCAACGTTGCAGCAGCAAGATCCCCCAGGTGAGACCGCTGCCGGAAAAGAAGATCGGCCATGACCAGAACACCTTGGCCTCGGCGATATGCACCGCATGGATCGCCAGCGGCCCGGCCGTGGCCCCCTGAGAGCCGATCACCAGCGCGATCGCTCCGGACAGGAGTGCGCCAAATAGCATCGCCTTGATCAAATCCATCGCCATCGCCCTTGTCTGGACAGGATTGTCAAAACAGACCTGTCGGGGCGGGCGAAACGGCAAAAGACCCGTCTGCGCACACCCCAGCGGCCTGCAACGGTTATTTCACCAACAAAAGCTTAACGCCAATCCTAGGGAAAAGGTTAAGGCGCGCGCCCTTCAGGTTACTGGCCCGTCAGATTGCCGGGGCCGGGCTTGCTCCGGCGAGTCGCAGGTGCGTGTCGATTGCCCCGCCGGCATCGCAGTCGATCACCCGCCAGCTTGCCGGCGCGTCGTGGCGCAGGCGGGTGGAGAGCGTGCCGGTGCCGATCGTGCGCATGGTCTGCCCGCCGCTGGTCCGGCGCTCGTCAAACGGCACATGGACATGGCCCGAAATCACCGCGTGCGCCCCGGCAGCCGCCAGCTGCGCAAAGGCCGCGTCCCCGCCGATGGTCGGGTTGTGCCGCCCGCCATCCGGCCCGAGCAACGGGTGGTGCGCGATCACGATGATGGTGCGCGGATCGCCTTGCAGGGCCTCCAGCGCGGCCAGCGTCGCGCGCAGGGCCGCAGGCTTCACCACGCCGTCCGACCACGGAATGCGGGTCTGCGCGCGGACTGTCGTGCGCAGCGGCACCAGCACCACATCGGCGGATTCAAACCCGCCACTCACGGCCGCCCGCAGGCTTTCAAACCGGCGGAAGGGATCGGTGAACCGCTCCCACGGGTTGTAGTAGGGCATATCGTGATTGCCCGGTTCGAGCACCACCGGCACGCCCAAGGCAGCGAACCATTCGCGTGCGGCGGCATATTCGGTGTGCTTGGCGCGCTGGGTCAGATCGCCAGTGCAGACCACCGCATCGGGCCGTTCTGCGGCAACAGCGGCGGCAACAGCATCGAGGGCCGCGCGGTCCTCCACCCCGAAATGCACATCGCTGATATGGAACAGGCGGGTCGGCATGGCGGCGCTATACCCGCCGGGACAGGATCAGCCACGCCGCAGCGGCATTGGCGAGGGTATAGACGCCATAGATCAGGGCAAACACCGGCCAGCCCCGCGCCGACAGCATCAGCGCGAGCAGCAGCACCGCAAACTCGCTGACCAGTGCGGCGCGGCGGCCCAGCGTCTGGCTGATCTGCGGCAGGCGCATGAACAAGGGGTGCGCGCTGTCGAACACCGCGCGGTTGATCGCGAAATTGCCGATTCCCAGCAGGAAGATGACGACGGTTGACCAACCCATGCCGCCACTATGGCGCTGCGCCGGTCGATTGGAAACCGCCATTTGTCGCCGCTTTCGCATCTTTGGTCATGGCGCCGCCGCGCCGGTCGAGCAGGCAGCGCGGGTTGATCGAAGGCCGAATGCGCAGCGCATGGCGGGGGCGTATCAAGGGTTCCAGCAGGACGCCTGGCACCCCCGGATCGAACCCCCGCCCGATCTCAGGCTTCTTGCAAGATGGAGGAGATGAACCATGAAACCCCTTGCGAAAACAATCACTCATACCCTTGCGGCGCTTGGCCTTGCCGGCGCTGCGGTCACGCCGGCGATGGCCGGCAATGGCCAGATCCTGACGGTCAAGGTCAACACCGCAGACATCGATCTCGGCACGGCGCAGGGCCAGAAGACCCTCGACCAGCGGGTCGAAAAAGCCGTGCGTCATGTGTGCCGCACCACCGATCTGGGCACCGGCACGCGGGTGATGAGCCAGGATGCCCTCGCCTGCCTCGCCAAAGCCCGCACCGATGCGAAGCAGCAGGTGGCCGCCCTGACTATCGAACAGCAACGCGGCGGCTGAACCGCGTCTGCATCCCTGCGCCTTACCTCAAAGCGCAGTTGATACGGCCCGAACCCTTCCAGTCCCTGGGGTTCGGGCCGTTTTTTTACCTTCCAGCCATCGCCTTGACGCGCGCAAGGTAGGTGCGCCCGATCCGCAGCGCCTCGCCATTGACCAGCTCAGCCGACCACACGCCGAGGCCATCATGCCGCAGGCCGCGAATATGGTCGCGGCGCAGGATGGTGGAGCGGTGGATGCGGATGAATTGTTCGGGATCGAGCCGTTCCTCCAGCCCCGCAATGGTCTGGAGCAGCAGGTAGGACCGCCCCGCCTCCGGCCCGCCGACGTGAAGGCGCACATAATCGCGCTCGGCATCGATCTGGTGGACTTCGCTGACCGCGATCCGCAGCAGCTCCGAACGGTGCGGCACCCACAATTCATCAAGGTGGCGGCTCGCCTTCTGGCGGCGCTGGCCCCGGCGGGCGACGGCGCGTTCGATCGCGCGTTCGAGCCGGTCAGCCGACACCGGCTTCAGCACGTAATCGACCGCCTCCAGATCGAACGCCTCGACCGCGAAGTGATCATGCGCAGTGACGAAGATCACCACAGGCGATTGCGGCTGCCCGGCAAAGTGGCGCGCCACCCCCAGACCGTCGAGTTCGGGCATGGTCATGTCGAGCAGCACCAGATCCGGGCTCAGCTTTTCCGCCAGCCGCAGCGCCGCAGCGCCGTCGCTGGCCGTGCCGACCACGCGCACAGCGGGGATCTCGGCGCAGATCACCTGCACGCGTTCAACTGCGAGCGGTTCATCATCGACAATCAGAGTGCGCAGCGCAGCGGCTTCGGATTCGGTGTCAGTCATGGCGGGCTGTCGATCTGGTGAGGGGGATACGGATTTCGGTGCGGTAGCCGTCCGGCAAGGGGGCGGAGCTGAAGCCGATATCGGGGCCAAAGCGCGCTTCCAGCCGGTCACGGACATTGGCAAGGCCGATGCCGAAGCCGTGCGGGGTCCCCTGCGGAACGCCGGGGCCGTCATCGCTGATGGTGATGACCAGCCGGTCAAACTCCTCGCGCGCGGCCATCGTGATCGTGACTTTGCGCGACACCGGGGAAACGGCGTATTTGACCGAGTTTTCGACCAACGGTTGCAGGATCATGCCCGGCACACGGGCTTCCTCCAGATCCTCGGGCAGATCGAAGACGCACACCAGCCGGGTGGGGAAGCGCACCGCCTCGATATCGAGGTAAAGCTTTTGCAGGTCGAACTCGTCCTTCAGCGCCACATCGGCGGTGGGTTCATTGGCGAGGCTGTGGCGGTAGAACCGGCTGATCGTCTGGATCATCATCTCGGCGCGGTCGGCCTTGCCCGTCATGACCAGTGCCGAGAGCGAATTCAACGTGTTGAACAGGAAATGCGGGTTCACCTGATAGCGCAGGGACAGCAATTCGGCGGCCTTGGCGGCTGACCGGAACTGCTCCTCGCGCTTTTGCGCGGCGCGTGCCTGGACCCCGGCGAGCAAAGCGAAATAGGTCGACGCCCAGGCCAGAAGCAGGAAATACCGCCCCAGTGCCACGTCGAGCAGTTTGCGCCAGAAATCGGAACTGGATTCGGCCGGCTCGATAATCACCGACTGGGTATCCCCGGCCCCGGCCTGCCCTGTGGCGCCATCGCCGCGCGTCGGCACTTCAACCAGCAGATTGCCGCTTTCGTCACGGCGCAGGTTGAGGTTCATTTTCTGGGCATAGGCCTGATCGAGCGCCGAGGACATGTCCTTGAACACCCAGTAATTCACTTGCCCGATCGCAAGCGCCACCGGCAGAGCGAGCGCGATGGCGGCGGAAATCTTGAGCCATAGCGCGCGATTGTCGAACAGACGCAGCAGCAGCCACAGCACCAGCGTCATCAGCACGCCAGCGCCGGTCACGATAAGGCGTCGCCAGCCGAACTCGAACTGCAAGCCGATGTCCATGACAAGGCTGCGCACGGTGGTGAGGACGAAATAGGTCGCCCACAGCACCACCATCGAAAACAGCACCGTGCGGAAAGACACGGTGGGCGCTGGACCGGTCAAGGCCGCGTCGCTGGTCATGGTTGTCGTCATTATGCCCACAGGCGATAACGCCCCCGCCAGCGATGCGCTACTGGCGAGGGCGCTCATCGTCGGGCCGGATCAGGCCTTGGTCGAAAGCTGAACGGCTATTCAGGCGGGCCGCTGCGGTTGGCGTCGGCAAGCCTGCGACATCAGGCGCTCGGCCGGATCATGTCGGCAGGCACAACCCACGCCGCGAACTGTTCCTCGGTCAACAGGCCCAGCTCCAGCGCCGCCGCCTTCAGCGTGGTGCCTTCCGCATGGGCCTTCTTGGCGATCTTGGCCGCGTTGTCATACCCGATATGCGGGTTGAGCGCTGTCACCAGCATCAGGCTTTCATTGAGCAGCTGGGTGATGCGGGTGGTGTTGGCCTCGATCCCGACGACGCAATTGTCGGTGAAGGCGTGGGACGCATCGCCCAGCAGCTTCATCGATTGCAGCACGTTGTAGATGATCACCGGCTTGAACACGTTTAGTTCCAGATGCCCGTGCGATCCGGCGACTGTCACGGTCATGTTGTTGCCCATCACCTGCGCGCAGACCATGGTCATGGCTTCGCACTGGGTCGGGTTGACCTTGCCCGGCATGATCGAAGAGCCCGGCTCATTGGCCGGCAGGCTGAGTTCGCCCAGACCGCTGCGGGGGCCGGAGCCGAGCAGGCGGATGTCGTTGGCGATCTTCATCAGGCTGACGGCAAGGACGTTCAGCGCGCCTGAAATCTCGACCATCGCGTCATGCGCGGCGAGCGCTTCAAACTTGTTGGGCGCGGTGACGAAGGCATGGCCGGTTTCGGCGGCGACTTCGGCGGCAAAGCCTTCCGCAAAGCCGACCTTGGCGTTGATCCCGGTGCCGACCGCCGTGCCGCCCTGCGCCAGCTCCAGCACGCGCGGCAGCGCGGCTTCAACGCGGGCGATGCCGTATTCGATCTGCTTGGCATAGCCCGAGAATTCCTGCCCCAGCGTCATCGGGGTCGCATCCTGAAGGTGGGTGCGGCCGATCTTGACGATATCGGCGAATTCCTTGGCCTTGGCATCGAGCGCGCCGTGGAGCTTCTTGAGCGCCGGGATCAGGTGATCCATCGCCTCGACCGCGGCGGCGATGTGCATCGCGGTGGGGAAGGTGTCGTTCGACGACTGGCCCATGTTGCAATGGTCGTTGGGGTGAACCGGGGTCTTGCCGCCCTTGTTGCCGGTGAGAATCTCGTTCGCGCGGCTCGCGATCACCTCGTTGGCGTTCATGTTCGACTGGGTGCCGGAACCGGTCTGCCACACCACCAGCGGGAACTGGTCGGCCAGCGTCCCGTCGATCACCTCGCGCGCGGCCTGGACAATTGCCTCGCCAAGCTTGGCATCGAGCACGCCCAGCTTCATGTTAGCCCGCGCGGCCGACAGCTTCTGGATGCCCAGCGCACGCACCAGAGCGGCAGGCATCTTCTCGCCGCCGATCGGGAAGTTGACGATCGAGCGCTGCGTCTGCGCGCCCCAGTGGACATGGGCCGGAACCGCCACTTCGCCCAGCGAATCGGTCTCGATCCGCACATCCTGCCCGTTCACCGTCATGTCACTCATCGAAGCCATCCCTCACTAAGTCGAATTGAGCCCCACAGGGTTTGGTGCTCCCCTAAGCACCGGCGCACGGTTTGGTCAAAGGTGTAAAACACCAGCAGCACCGGGCTGCGGAATGACCCAAACCGCTTGGAACCACGCCCCGCGACGTTTAAGGAGTAGGTTGACGGACTGTATTGCACACCTAATACAGTTGTTCCGAGAGACCATGAGCACCATGACCACGACCCTTTCCGATACCCATACGGCGCGCCGCGCCATGATCGACAGCCAGTTGCGCACCAGCGGCGTCAACGAGGAATATGTGCTGGCCCGGATGCTGGCCGTCCCGCGCGAGGATTTCCTGCCCGCCGAAAAGGCGTCGGTAGCCTATATCGACCGCGCGGTGATGCTCGGCGATGAGGGCCACATGGCCGCACCGCTGTTCTACGGCAAGCTGCTGCTGGAAGCCGCGCCGATGCCGGATGACAGCGTGCTGCTGGTCGGCGGCGGCACCGGCTATCTGGCCGCCCTGCTGCGCCCGCTGGTGGCCGATCTGACCGAAGTGACCGCTGCGCAAGCGCTGGGCATGACCGGCACCGGCAACCATTCGCTGATCGTGATCGACGGCGCGATCGAGCAGCTGCCCGACAGCCTTGTCGCCCAACTGGCCGATGAAGGCCGGGTCGTCACCGGGCTGGTGCTGCGGCAGGTCACGCGTCTTGCCGCAGGCCGCAAGGTGGCAGGCAAAGTCAATCTCCAGCCGGTCGAGGATCTCGGCATTCCGGTGCTGCATGCCTTCGATGCGCCCAAGGGCTGGACCTTCGCGTGACATTGCGCCCCGCCTCGCTCGGATGGGCCGGATCGGTGAGCCTGCTGGCGCTGGCCGCACTGGCCGCGCCCGCTCATGCCGATACGCTGCGTGAGGCGCTGGCGGCTGCCTACACCACCAACCCGACGCTCGAAGGCGCGCGCGCCAGCCAGCGTGCGGTGGACGAAGGCGTGGCGATCCAGCGGTCGCAGGGGCTGCCCTCGGCTGCGATCACCGCCACCCATATCGAATTCATCCAGCAATCGGCCAACGCATTCACCGCGCCGGAACGTAACCTCGGCGTCAATGCGCAGCTTTTGGTGCCGGTCTATTCGGGCGGTGCCGTGCGCAACGGAATCGCCGCCGCCAAGCAGCGGGTCGAGGCCGGACAGGCCGATCTGCGCAACGTTGAAAGCACCCTGTTTGCGCAGGTCGTCGCCGCCTACATGGACGTGCTGCGGACCGAGGCGCTGGTGGCGCTGGCGACCAACAATGTCGCCGTGCTGAAGACCAATCTCGAAGCGACCAGTGACCGCTTCCAGATCGGCGATCTCACCATCACCGACGTCGCCCAGTCGCGCTCGCGCCTCGCGGTTGCCGAAGGCGATCTGCAGGGGGCGGAAGCCAACCTCATCGCCGCGCGTGAAGCTTATATCCGCCTGGTCGGCAACGCCCCCGGCGAACTGGAAGCCCCGCCGCCGCTGCCCGGCCTGCCCGATTCCGTCGGCACGGCGATTGTTGCCGCGCTCGAAAACAACCCCAACCTCGAAGCCGCCAAGCAGCGCGCCGAGGCCGCCGGGTTCGACACCAAGGTCGCAGGCTCTGGCCGGTTGCCGACAGTCGGCGTGTTTGTGAACGGCGATTACAGCGACTTCTTCGGCACGCTGGGCGGGCCGGTTGCCGCCAATTTTGCCCAGAGCGAAAAAACCGCCAATGCCGGCGTGCGGGTCACGATCCCGCTGTTTCAGGGCGGCTTGCCCGCTGCACAGAAACGCCAGGCCGGCGCGCGCGAATCCGCCGCGCTGGAAGACGTGATCGCCGCCGAACGCCAGATCATCGCCGAAACCCGCTCGACCTATTCGAACTGGCAGGCCGCCAATGGCGTGATCCGCAGCGCGCAGGCCGCCGTCGAGGCCGCCGAGCTCAGCCTTGAAGGCGTGCGTGCCGAAAACTCGATCGGCAACCGCACGATCATCGAAGTGCTCAATGCCGAACAGGAACTGGTCGGCGCCCGCGCGCAATTGGTGACCGCGCGGCGCAATGCCTATGTCGCGGGCTTCAACCTGCTCGCTCTGATGGGCCGCGCCGAGGCGCGCGATCTCAACCTTGATGCAGGCGTGCTGTACGATCCGCAGATCAACGCCGACCGGGTCAGCAGCAAGCTGTGGGACTGGGATCGCGACCCCAAAGCCGCCCCGAAATCGACCAGAACCGTTGACATTCCCCCCGCCAAGGCAACAATCGGCCCGCAACTGCTGCCCGGCGAGTAAAACTGGTCCCGATTCGGGACAGGCCGGGGAGCGTCATACGGCCAGAACAGGGTGGGCATGATGGGCCAGGAAAACGAGGCTTCGGTCGAGGAAATCCTCGAATCGATCAAGAAAGTGATCGCACGGGACAACCGCGTCGGGGCGATGGAAGCGCGTCGCCGCCGGATGCTCGTGTCAGAGGAGCCGGAAGGTGAACGCGCCCCGCTGGCCCGCACCCATCAGGTGCGTGACGCCGACGAAGTGCTCGATCTGGGCGAGATGGAGCTGGCACCCGAACCTTCGGCCCTTCCGCTCGGCCAGTCGGATGAAACCCCGCTGATCGCTGAAACCGTGCGCGATGCGATGCAGGAAAACCTCGCCGCCCTCGCGATGCTGGCCGAACCGCCGGCTCGGCCGCAGATCGTGCGCTCGGGCGAAACCTCGCTGGAAGGCCTGACCCGCGAATTGCTGCGCCCGATGCTGGCCGAATGGCTGGAGGCGAACCTGCCCGCGATGGTCGAACAGCTGGTGCAGGCGGAAATCGCCCGGATCGTCGGCAAGCGGCGCTAAGCTGCCGCGCAGGACTGGCGGAACGCAGGCGGGCAGGCTAGTCCTGCCGCCATGCGTAACCTTATCTCTTTCGGCGCTGTCATCACCGCCGCCCTTTTCGCCGCTCCGCTCGCTGCGCAGGATGCGCCGTCCATCCCCGGCGTGACCGCGCCGCCGATGAGCGCGGCTGATCTTGTCACCCTCCCGCGCCTTGGCGCGCCTGCGGTCAATGCGGCAGGCACGATGGCGGTTTACAGCGTCACCGTCACCGATCCCGAGACGCTGAAGCGCTCGCCCAAGCATTACTTGCTCGATCTGACCAAGCCGGGGGCCGCGCCCGTGCTGCTGGCGCTGGCGAGCGATGCGTCGGACATTACCTTCGGCGCGGATGGGCACCTCTATTTCCTCAGCAGCTCGGCTCCCGCCCCCGACGCCCCCGACGCCCCCGAGCGCACCCGGGTGTGGAGCGCGGCGGTGCCGACGATTTCGCCGCTGACGGTTATGGCGGTCGTCGCCGGATCGCCCCATGCCGACATCGCCGGGTTCAAGCTTGCCCCCAACGGCACGGCCATCGCAGTGTGGGGCGAGATCCCGCGCGATTGCCCGACCTTCGGCTGCGCCGATGCCACACCGAAGCACCTCCCCGGCCCCGGCACCGGCAGGCTGTATGATGCCAAGGACGGCTTCGTGCGCCACTGGGATCGCTGGGCGACGCCGGGCACGCACAACCGCATCTTCACCTTCCCGCTGGTGGACGGTGTCGCACAAGGGCAAGGCGTGCCTGCTGACGGCATCGACCCCGCCACCGGGATCACCGCCGACAGCCCCACCTTGCCCTTTGGCGGTGCAGAAGAAATCGCCTTCGCCCCTGATGGCAAGGCGCTCTATTTCACCGCACGAATCTCGGACGCGGCCGAGCCGACCTCGACCAATCTGGACATTTACGCCGCCGACCTTTCCGGCAGCGCGCCGAAGCTGTTGACCGCCGCCAACAAGGCGACCGACACCACCCCTCTCCCCTCGCCCGATGGCCGCTATCTCGCGTGGCTGGCGATGGAACGCCCGACTTACGAGGCGGACAAGCTGGCGGTGCAACTGCTCGACCTCAAGACAGGGCAAGTGCGCAGCCTGACCAAGGACACCGACCTCAGCTTTGCCAGCCTCGCATGGAGTGCCGATGGCAAGCACCTGATCGCCACCGCGCAAAAGGTGCTGGATACCCCCGCCTTCAATATCGATCCGGTGACCGGCAAGGTCACGGAGCTGAACCTGATGGCCGGGAACGAGGCGCATATCGCCAATCTCGTCCCGCTGCCGGGCGGCCGGGCGCTGTTCACCCGCGATTCGCTCGGGCAACCGGCGGAACTCTACCTCTCGGACGGCATGGGGCAGGCCCGCCCGCTGACCGATGTGGCGACCTCGCGCATGGGAACGATGGCGAATGTCGTCACCCGCCGCTTCAGCTTTGCCGGCGCGGACGGCGATACCGTGTGGGGGCAGATCACCCGCCTTGCCGATCAGACCGGGCCGATTCCGGCGCTGCTCTACATCCACGGCGGGCCGCAAGGCAGCTACAACGACAGCTGGTCGAACCGCTGGAACCCGCGCGTCACCGCCTCGCAGGGCTACGCGGTCATCTCGATCGATTTCCACGGCTCGACCGGATACGGGCAGGCCTTCACCGACGCGATCAACAAGGACTGGGGCGGCAAACCGCTGGAAGACTTGCAGAAAGGCCTCGACGCAGCCCTCACGCTCGACACCCAGATCGATGGCACCCGCGCCTGCGCGATGGGGGCGAGCTATGGCGGCTACATGATCAACTGGATCGCCGGGCAATGGGCCGACCGCTTCAAGTGCCTCGTCAACCACAACGGGTTGTTCGACAACCGCGCCTTTGCCCATTCGACCGAGGAATTGTGGTTCCCGCACTGGGACTTCGGCGGCTCCTATGAAGAAGCTTCCGAGACCTACGAGAAGTGGAACCCCGCCAACCACGTCGACAAGTGGAAAACCCCGATGCTGGTGGTGCTGGGCGAAAAGGACTTCCGCGTGCCGTACACGCAGGGCTTGGGCGCTTTCACGATCCTGCGCCAGCGCGGCATTCCGGCGCAATTGCTGGTCTTCCCGGACGAGAACCACTGGGTGCTCGGCGCGAAGAACTCGGTGCAATGGCACAACACCGTGTTCGCCTGGCTGGACCGCTGGCTGAAGCAGAAGGACGGCGAATGAGCCGGCAGGAACTGCTGTCAGCGCAAACCGCGCTGGCCAAGCATTATGGCGACCCGGCCAAGGGCAACGCGATCGAGCGGCACATCATGCTGTGCGCCGTCTCGGACAAGCAGAAGTGCTGCTCGCGCAAGGACGGGGAGGAGGCCTGGGGCTTCCTCAAGTCACGCCTGAAGGAGCTGGGGCTGGTCGGCCCGAAGCGCACCGATGAAAGCAAGCGCGGCGAGGGCGGGGGAATCCAGCGCTCCAAGGCCGATTGCCTGCAGATCTGCGCGGCAGGGCCGGTCGCGGTCGTGTGGCCGGACGGGGTGTGGTATCACTCCTGCGGGCCGGAAGCGCTGGAACGGATCATCCAGGAGCATCTGGTGGGCGGCGTGCCGGTCGAGGACTTCAGACTCAACCCGCCTGCCTAGTCGTCTTTGGGCAACCAGAATTCATCCTTGCCCGGCAGCTGGTTGTCGACCGATTCGTCGTGGCCGGTCCCGTTGGACAGGAACACCAGCCCCATCAAGCCGCCGCCCAGCAGCATCGTCAGGCTGATCCCAAGCGCCACGGCGATATAGAAATGCACTGAAATCATGCCGTTATAGGCAAATAGCAGCCCGGTTGCGATGGCCACCACCAGTACGGTTGCGGCCAGCAGAACCTTCATGATCTGGCGATAGCGCGCCCATGCGTGGGCGGCGTTCACAGGGTCATCGAGCGGGGATTTGCGGGCCATGCAGGCGACATGGCGCTTGGCCGCCCGCTTGGCAACGCACGAAAGCTGCAAGGTCTGATACGTGCGGTGCAAGACCGGTGCTGGCCCGGATTCGCTTTTTCCCCACGGACATGGCATTTTCTTCTCCCAGAGAGAGGGAGTCGTCATGACCATTGCCCGAATCATCGCCCAGCGCGGCCCATCCGACATCATCGCCTGCGACGTTGCGACCCCGGTCGCGCAAGCGGTCAGCATCCTCGCCAGCAAACGCATCGGCGCGCTGCCGGTGCTGCGCGATGGCAAGGTGGTCGGCATCGTATCCGAACGCGACGTGATCTACCGGCTCGCCGATCATGGGGGGAGCTGCCTCGATCTGCCGGTCGAACAGATCATGACCTCGCCCGCCGTCACGGTGGAACCGGCGACCACGGTGGACGAAGCGCTCAGCCTGATGACCCGCCGCCGGTTTCGCCACTTCCCGGTGGTCGAGGACGGCGCGCTGGTCGCCTTCATCTCGATCGGCGATCTGGTGAAGCACAAGATGGACGAGGTGCAGCACGAGGCCGAGGCGCTGCGCAACTACATTCAGGCGGTGTGATGGCCTTGAGCATCGCGCCCGCGCGCCCTAGATTAGGACCATGAGCCCCGAACCCCTGATCCTCACCCCGTCCGCCGCCAAGCGCGTGGCCTTTATCGCCAGCAAACAGGCGCGCCCGGCGATCCTACGTCTGGCGGTCGAAGGCGGGGGCTGTTCGGGCTTCCAGTACAAGTTCGACCTTGCCGACGGGCCGGAAGCGGATGATTCCATTTCTGAAACCGATGGCGTGAAACTGGTGGTCGATCCCATGAGCCTCGATCTGATCGCGGGCAGCACGGTCGATTTCGTCGAATCGCTCGGCGGCGCGGCGTTCAAGGTCGAAAACCCGCAGGCGGCGGCCGGCTGCGGCTGCGGGGCGAGTTTCGGGATTTAGTCACCCACCTCCGTTGGCCCTGAGCTTGTCGAAGGGCTGCCCTTTCTTCTAGCCTTGTTTCCAAGAAGAAGAGCAGGGGGAGGCCTATCGGCCAGCTACGCTTCCGACAAGCTCAGCCCGAGCGGGGAAATCATGAAAATCGCCACCTTCAACATCAACGGCATCAAGGCGCGCCTGCCGCGCCTGCTCGAATGGCTGGATGAAACCCGCCCTGCGGTCGCCTGCCTGCAGGAAATCAAGACTCAGGACGAAGGCTTTCCCGCCGCCGATTTCGAGGCGCTGGGCTATTCCGCCATCTGGCACGGGCAGAAAAGCTTCAACGGCGTGGCGATCCTGGTGGACACACGGGCGGGCTATACCCTCACCGAAGTGCAGCGCGGGCTGGGCATTCCCGGCCCCAACGAAGGCGACGACGAACAGGCGCGTTACCTTGAGGCGGATGTCTCGGGCGTGCGGATTGCCTGCCTCTACCTGCCCAACGGCAACCCCCACCCGGGGCCGAAATTCACCTACAAACTGGCGTGGATGGCAAAGCTGCGGGAGCGCATGGCGGCGATCTGGGCCGAGGAAGTGCCGGCGGTGGTGCTAGGCGATTTCAACGTGATCCCGCATGATGATGATGTGTGGTCGGTGAAGGCGATGCAGGACGATGCGCTGATGCAGCCCGAAAGCCGCGCCGCCTATGCGCGCATCCTTGCCGACGGGTGGACAGACGCGATCCGCACCCACAATCCGCGCGGCGGGGTGTGGACATATTGGGACTATCAGGCGGGCGCCTGGCAACGCGACCACGGCTTCCGCATCGACCACATCCTGCTGTCACCCGAATGCGCTGACCGGCTTGAATCCTGCGGCGTCGACAAGGCGCATCGCGGGCGCGAGAAGGCCAGCGACCACACGGCTGTCTGGGTGCGCCTAACGGCGTGATCCTCGCCGAGTCTTTGTCGCCCTACCGCTACGCTACTTGAGGGCGAGGGACCGGCCCGAAGGGCCGCAAGGGCGACCGCCCGCCCGCAGCCGCTCGCCCGCAGGGCGAAACGCGGCGAGGATCAACGATAGAAGATATGCGTGTCGATCTGGGCGAGGCGGGTCTTGGTGCGGCTCCAGCCGGGGCTGACATAGCGCGCGTGGAAGAACACCGCGTTACCCGCTTCGGATTCCCACATCCCGTGATGCGCGATCTGCGCGATGGCGACGGCGCGATCCCATGCGGGCGAGCCTTCGCGCACAGCCGGCATCCGGCTCCCGCGCATGAAGGAGAATTGTCCGGGCTGGGCGACAACGCCGCAATAGCTGCGCGGGAAGCGGCCATCTTCGGTGCGGTTGATGATGACCTGCGCCACCGCCAGCTGACCGGCCAGTGGCTCGCCGCGGGCCTCGAAATAGACCGCGCCGGCAAGGCAGCGCATTTCGCCGGTCATGGGGCCGTCCGTATCGACCATGCCGACCAGCTCGTGGAGCGATCCGGCTTCGGTCAGCACAGATGCAGGCGCGGCTTCGGCCAGCGGCTGGACCACGGCTTGCGCAGCATATTCGATGGATTGGGGAACCAGTTCGACCGCTTCGACCGGAGCGGGAAGGGTGATCTGGTCAGGGCCGGCTTCTGCCAGCGCGGCGGCATCTCGGCCGCTCGGAAACATTGTGGTGGCGAAGGCCAGGGCGGCGATCGCGACAATCGTGGTGGTCTTGCGACTCATTCAATCTACAAATCGGGCGGTGAGCGCGCACAGACGCAGACGGGAACCTTATCCGGACAATATCAGGATGGGGGTTCAAGAAGCCTGCCGGCCGCTCCCCGTCTGCGTGCTGAAGGATACGGCCGAATTGCCGCCCTGCCAGCCTGCGCGAGGAATTGGAGCGGGCCTCTGACGGTGGGTGCCGTTTACGTCAACGCGAATCGTTCAACCCTGCGACGAACCGTTCCGGTTCCGCGATATCCACCTCGATGAGCCACATATCACTGTCCTGACCGCGCCTGCGGGCCAGATATTCGGAAAATTCCTGAGGATTTTCAGGGTTATCGTGCTTTGTGGCAATAAAAAGGCGCGATCCGTCCAGTTGGGGCATCCTTTCGTAAAGCGCAGCCCCTGTCCCGCGACACAGCGTTACCAGCAGGATCGTCCCGGCGTCATGCTCGCCCTTGGCCAGCACCGTCGCAAAGCCGCCCTGCGCTTCGGCGAGGCGCAGAATGGCGCTTGCCTCAAGATGTGCGGGCAGGCGGGCGTCGGGCGTCATAGGCCCGAGGGGCCGTCAGCGGCATAGCCCGGCAGGCTGGAGAGCGCCATGCGGCTGCGCATGAAGGTGCCGGTGCCGCGCCCGATCTCGTCCCCCTCCTCGTCCACCAGCCGCGCTTCGGCGACGAACACCCGGCGGCGGCCGCTGACCCAGCGACCCTCGGCCGTGACAGTCCCGGCGCGCACCGGCTTCGAAAAGAACAGGTTGAAGCTGGTGGTCAGGAGGAAGCGGTCGGTCACCAGCGAGTTGGCGGCGTAGAAGGCCGCATCGTCGAGCATCTTGAAATAGATCGTCCCGTGCGCCGCGCCGGCGGCGTGGTAATCATCGGGTGTGATCGTGAAGGTCAGACGCGAACGGCCTTCACCCGGGATATGCAGCGAACTGGCAAACTTGGCATTGACCGGGGCGGAGGCATAAAGCCGCTCCAGCGCCCGGTAGTGCTGCTCTGCGCCAGTGGCGGAAGGCGTTTCGTCACTGACGGGCATAGGACGACCGGCAGGCGATCAGGCCGCGTCGCGCAGGAACTGGTTGGTCAGCAGCGCATAGACCGCTTCGGTATCGGGCGCGTCGGCCAGCATCTGGAGCATCGTCTCGTCGCGCGTCAGGCGCGAAATCGCGGCGAGAGCGTGCAGGTGCGTCGCCCCGGCGTTCTCGGGCGAGACCAGCCCGCACACCAGCGTCACCGGGCGCGAGTCAGCGGCGGCAAAGTCGATCGGCGCTTCCAGCCGGATCAGCGCAAGGCTGGGGCGGCGAATATCCTTGGACCGGCAATGCGGGATCGCCACCCCGCGCCCGAACCCGGTGCTGCCAAGGGCTTCACGCGCTTCGAGATTTTCCAGCACCTCGGTCTCGTCCAGCCCGTAGGCTCCGCTCAGAAGCTGGGCCGTTCGGAGCAGCACCTTGGGCTTGGTATCGAGCCGGGCGAACGCAATCGCCTGCGGTGAAAGAGCCAGGTTGACGTCCATTGTCCAGCGAATCCCGATTGAAAGCACGCCCCTTCGTAGGTGGCGGAAATCCGGTCCGGTCATGCTGTATCAAGCATCGCCGGGCCGGGGCGGTAGCCCCTCCTGCTGCCGCCGTTTGAGCCTTGGTATAGCCGCCTTTGCCCTTACGGCAAAGGCGGATCCTGGCCCTATTTTGGCTCAACCCATCCGATCGAGCCATCGGCACGGCGATAAACCATATTATGCCGCCCCGTGCCAGCGTTTTTGAAAAACAGCGCCCCGGTGTTGCGCAGGTCCAGCATCATCACCGCATCGGCGACGCTGGCGGTGGGGATGTCCACGCGGGTTTCAGCGATGACCAACGGCGCATCGGCGATCACTTCTTCTTCCTCGTCTTCCTCGACGGCGAAGATGGTGTAGGCGGCTTCTTCCTCGCCGCGGGCGTGGTCGGCCTGTTCGTGCCGGTCGGTCAGGCGGCGCTTGTAGCGGCGCAGCTGCTTTTCGATCTTGCCGACAGCATCGTCGAAGGCAACGTGGGCGTCATAGGCGGAACCTTGCGCCTTCAGGATCAGGCCCTGCATCACATGGGTGACGATGTCGCAGCTGAAGGCCCCAGCAGGCGCCTTGCCGAAGGTCACATGGCTGGACAGCGCGCGGTCGAAATACTTGTCGACGACGGCGCTGAGCCGGTCGGACGCGTGCTCCTGAAGCGCGCTGCCGGTGTCCATCTGGTGGCCTGAAATCCGAATATCCATAAGCGTGTAGTCCTCTCGTCCAAGATGAGGATCCCAATGTAAGCAATTGGTCGCGCAGAAAATCTCAGCGTGTCCAGATCGCTTCGGCGATTCCGGCGATGAAAGCGCGGTGACGTTCCAGCTCCTCCGGGCTGGCAACATGGGGGCGGGGTTCGCGCCGGGGCTTGTCGGCCGGGGGCCGGTGCCATGGCGCGTTGGCAGAAGACCCGGAGGCTGATGCTCCGGACAGATCGGTTGCCGGATCGAGCGCGGTCAGCAGCCCGATCTGACGCCCGCCGGTCAGTTCGACATAGACCTGTGCCAGCAATTCGGCGTCCAGCAGCGCGCCGTGCTTCACACGGTGGCTCCGGTCGATCCCGTAACGGGTGCAGAGCGCATCAAGGCTGAGTTTCGCGCCGGGGTGCTTCTTGCGGGCGAGGGCGACCGTATCGACCATCC
>JAUMAX010000058.1:0-9963 GCA_032116115.1 Porphyrobacter sp. | reverse complement strand
GCGGCGATGCCATCGTCGGCACGACAAGCGCACAGGCAACCGCCCGGGGCGAGCTGATCAGCGGGATCGTCAGCGTGGCGCTGGCCAAGTCGGTGGTCCTGCGCGACCCGTTTGGCGGCACCAGCGCGGTGCCTGGCACGATCGCGAGCTTCACCATCGAAGCGCGGGTCAGCGGCACTGGCACAGTCAGCAATCTCGTCGTCACCGACGCCATCCCCGAAGGCACCACCTACGCGCCGGGCACGCTGGCGCTGGACGGCGTTGCCTTGAGCGATGCCGAGGACACGGATGCGGGCAAGGCGTCGGACGATGCAGGCATTGCAGTCACACTCGGGAATGTGACCGCACAAAGCACACAAAAAGTCACGTTCGACGTCGTCGTCGACTGAGTATTCAAGACACAAAAATATATAATGATAACAGGGGTTACGCAATGAATTCGATCAACAAGCTGGCTATCGCGATTGCTGCTGCCATCACGCTGGCCGCACCGCTTTCCGCGCAAGGGGCGAACGCTCCGGTCTCGCTGACGGGTGACGTCAAGGCCGAAAAGGTCGTGACCGGCGCCGACGGCAAGGAACGGATCGAACTGGTCGAGCCGACCGCGATCATCCCGGGTGACAGGCTGGTGTTCGGCACCGACTATGCCAGCAACGCCGCAGAGGCGGTGAGCAACTTCGTCGTGACCAACCCCCTGCCCGCAGCCGTCCGCCTTGCGCCTGACGCCGATCCGGCGCTGACGGTTTCGGTCGATGGCGGCAAGACCTTCGGCGCGCTGGCCGCGCTGACCATCACCAATTCTGACGGGACCACGCGTCCCGCGGCCCATGCGGATGTGACCCACGTCCGCTGGGTGCTGGCGAGCATCGCGCCCGGCGAAAAGGGCAGGCTCTCCTATCCAGCTATCATCCGCTGACCAGCGGGAGGTAACCGCCACGTCCTGCGGGCGGAAATCATCACGCGGGGCACACACTCAGGACCAAAACCATGAAGACCACCAAGCAGTTGCTGGGTGCGGTAAGCGCGTTTGCGGTTATCGCGATGACCAGCGCGCCTGTTATGGCCCAAGGGACCACTGCAGGCTCGATTATCCGAAACGAAGTGTCCGTCAGCTACAATGTTGGCAACATCACCCAGAACGCCGAAATCGCGAGCGACGAGTTCACCGTGGACCAGCGCGTGAACGTCACTGTCGGCTTCATCGGCAGCGCCACCGTTGTGAACCCGGGTCAGGAAGGCGCGGCCATCGCGTTTGACGTCACCAACCTGTCGAACAGCATTGTCGACCTTGATCTGGACGCCGCGCTGCGGAACGGCACGGACGCCAATATCGGCGATTTCCTGATCTACCGCGACACCAATGGCGACCGCGTGCTTGATGCCACCGAAGAGGCAGCTGGCCCGATCAGCTTCCTCGATGAAGTCGGCTCTTCGGCCACTGGCGTTACCGTGGCGGTGATCGTTGTGACCGACATCAGCCTCAACGCTGCCAACGCCGACACCTTCGACGTGACCCTCACCGCCAATGCCCACGCGGCTGGCGGCGTCGGGCTGGGCGCCGAGCTGGTGGAATCCGCTGGCAACACCAGCGGCATCGACACGGTGCTGTTCGACGGCCAGGGCGATACCGATCAGGCGCGTGACGGTGCGTTCTCCGACACCGGCACCTACACCGTGGCAGGCGCTGTGGTGACAGTGGCCAAGACGAGCCGCGTGGTCGAAGATCCGGTCAACGGGATCAACAACCCCAAGGCGATCCCGGGCGCGACGGTCGAATATTGCATCACCGTGGCCAATGCCAGCGGCGCTGTGACCGCGACCGACGTGGCCGTGTCCGATGACCTGCCCTTCGACGTGACCTACATCGCCAATTCGACCTTCGTCGATGGCGATGGCAACTGCGCGAACGGCACGCCCGGCGGGTCCGTCAGCCCCGGAACCGGCGATCAAGGCAAAGATCAGGTGCTGGGCGACCTCAGCGACGTTGCTGCTGGCCAGACCCGCTCGCTCTACTTCCGCGTCTTGATCGACTAATCGCGATCGGGATTTAGGTCTTGCGTGTTACCCCCTCCTGGCGCCGCGTTCTGGCGACACTGGCCACTGTGCTGGTGCTGTTCGGCGTGCCTCAGGAGGGGGTAAACGCGCAAGGAGCCGATGGCCCGGCGGTGCGGACAATCACCAACATCGCCGAAGCCACCTGGGATGCTGACGGTTCGCGCCGGCGGGTTGAGAGCAACCCCGTCCGGTTCGACGTCAGCACCGCCCCGCCAACGCCGCCGGTCATCAAGGTGTTCCGGCGCTCGCCGGGTGGCGGCGCGGAACTTGTCTACCGGCCGCCAAGCTGCGGCGTGGTCACCGGCCCGTTCCAGCTGAACCGCAGCACTGCAACAGCCAGCACCACTCCCGGCGCCGGCGCCGTTTCGGTGATCAACACCGCTGTCGTCCAGCCAACCAGCCAGCTGCGCGGGGGCGAGCCGCTCTTCTTCGAAGTGACCGCAGCCGGTGCCAATCGCGATCCGAACGCGATCGACAGCCTGACCGTGGTAATCACCTCGGCCGAGGGCGACCGCGAAACCATGACCGTGTTCGAAACCGCCCCGGACAGCGGCGTGTTCACCGGCGTGGTCGACACCTTGCGCATTCCTCCGGCGCTGGTGCAGGAAGACTGCCGCCTCAGCGTGGGGAAGGATTCGCGCATTACCGTGGCCGCGATGAGCCCGGGCAGCGACACCGTTCTGGTTGAGGCCAATGTCACCGTGCTGGTCGATCCCTTCGGCGTGGTGTTCGACAGCGAAACCGGAGAACCGGTGGATGGCGCACGCGTCAGCCTCGTCGATGCCGCCAGCGGTGCGCCTGCCACAGTTTTTGCCGAGGACGGCATCACCCCCTGGCCGTCGAGCATGATTTCGGGTCAGGCCGTCACCGATGGCGCAGGCCGTGTCGTACCGATGGGGCCGGGCGAATTCTGGTTCCCGCTCACCACGCTGGGCCGCTTCCGCCTCGTGGTCGAACCGCCTGCACCCTACACCGCGCCCTCTGTTGCCCCGCGCGAGCTGCTGGCCCGCATCAGCCGCCCTGACGGACGCCCCTATGTGATCCGCGAGGGTTCGTTCGGGGATGCCTTCCTGCTCGACAATCCGATCCCGTTTGAAGTCGACATTCCGCTCGACCGTCCGAGCCTTGATCTGGCGATGACCAAGACCGCGTCGCGCGCCAATGCCGCGCCGGGTGATGTGGTGTTCTACACCGTGACTGTCCGCAACGCCGATCCCGCGCGGATCAAGCGCGGGGTGACGCTCACCGACACGCCTTCGCGCTGGCTGCGGCTTCGCAGCGACACGATCCGCATCAATGGCGCAGCCGCACCGCAGGCGGTGACAGTCGCGCCCGATGGCCGCACGCTGACCATTGCGCTGGGCGATCTGGCCGCCGGGGCAAGCGCGCGGGTGACTTACGCCATGACCGTGCGCCCCGATGCCCCTCCGGGCCGCGTGCTCAATGATGCCGCCGCGCGCGATGCGCTGGGCCGCCAGTCGCGGGCAAGCGCTGCTGTCGATCTGGTGCGTGACGGGATTGCCGACCGCATGACCATCATCGGCCGTATCACGGCAGGCGCCTGTACGCTGGACGAAGCCGAACGCACAGGCATCGCCGGTATCCGCGTGATGCTGGAAGATGGCAGCTTCGCAATCACGGATGCCGACGGGCGCTATCACTTCGAAGGCGTCGTACCCGGCACCCATGTCGTGCAAGTTTCGAACATGACTCTGCCGGAAGGCGCACGGATGGTCGATTGCTCGGCCTCCACCCGCAATGCGGGCAGTGCCTCGTCGCGCTTTGCAATTGGTCAGGGCGGCAGCCTGGTGGTGGCCGATTTCCATGTCGTTCTGCCCGAGGGCGCGGGCCTTCCAGTGGCCGCTGTGACCCCGGATGCAGCCCCCGCAAAGCCTGCCGCTTCCGCCGAGCCTGCCGCCGCCCCTTCGGATTTCCTCGCGCTGGGTGATGGCGAAGATGGCTTCCTTGCCCCTGAAGCCGACGCCAACCCCCGCGCGCCCGCTGTCCGCGTTGCCGTTCGCCACCGCCGCGGGCAGAGCGTCGAACTGCTGGTCGATGGCAAGCCGGTCGACCCGCTCGCCTTCGATGGCACGCAGAACCCGGAAAAGGGCAAATTCGCTGTCAGCCAGTGGCGCGGTGTGGCGCTGATCAATGACCGCACCGTGATCGAGGCGCGCATCGTCAACAGCTTCGGCGAAGTGACCAAAAGCTTCACGCGCGAGGTGTTCTTCACCCGCATCCCCGCCAAGGTCGAATTCCTGCCCGAACAATCGCAGCTGATTGCCGATGGTCGCACCCGTCCGGTGATCGCGATCCGCGTGCTGGACCGTAATGGCCGGCCGCTGCGCGAGGGGATCTCCGGCAGCTTCACGCTCAACGCCCCCTATGAAAGTGCTGAGCAGATTGATCGCCAGCAGCTTAACCAGCTCACCGGCACAGCCCCGATGGCAGCGCGTTGGGTGGTTGAAGGCGAAGACGGCATCGCCCGGATCGAACTCGCCCCCACCATGGTCAGCGGTTCGCTGCGGCTCGCCTTTGCGTTCGACGATGGCAACATCACGCGCCGTCAGGAACTGGAAGCATGGATCGAGCCGGGCGATGTCGAATGGACCATCGTCGGTCTTGCCGAAGGCACGCTCGGCGCACGCTCGGTCGCCGACAATATGGAACGCGCGGGGCAATTCGACAGCGATCTGGGCGATGACGCGCGCGTCGCGCTCTATGCCAAGGGCCGCGTGCTGGGCAAATATCTGCTCACTCTTGCCTATGACAGCGCCAAGCAGCGCGAAGACAGCCCCGTGCTCGGCGCGATTGATCCGCAGGCCTATTACACCGTGTTCGGCGATGCCTCGGCCCGGCGGTTTGATGCTGCCAGCCGCGAAAAACTGTATGTTCGCGTCGAAACCGCGACATTCTATGCACTTTACGGTGATTTCCAGACCGCCTTCAACCAGACGCGCCTCGCCAATTACAACCGCACCGCGACCGGGGTGAAGGGTGAGGCCCGCGTCGGCCAGATCAAGGCGCAGGGCTTCGCCGCCGAGATCGCCAGCCGGTTCCAGCGTCAGGAAATCCAGGGCCAGGGGATCACCGGCCCCTACAGCCTCGCCAGCCGCCGGATCCTGCCCAATTCGGAACGGGTGACCATCGAAGTGCGCGACCGCTTCCGCCCCGAACTGATTGTTTCGACCCGCGCGCTGACCCGCTTTGCCGACTACGATGTCGATCTATTGTCCGGCACGATCAGCTTTGCCGCGCCTGTTCTGAGCCGCGATGAAAACCTCAATCCGCAATTCATCGTCATCGAATTCGAAACCGATGGCGCGGGCGAGGCCGAGTGGAACGCCGGCGTGCGCGCCGACTGGACCAGCGATGACGGGGCGATCCGCATTGGTGCCAGCGCGATCAGCGACGCCGGCCTTACCGGCCGCGACGGGCAGGCCCAGCGCACCGATCTGGGCGCGGTCGATCTGCTCGCCCGCGTTGGCCAGAACACCGAAATCCGCGCCGAACTTGGCCTCAGCCGCCGTGAGGGTGACGCTGCAACCGGCTGGCTGGTCGAAGCCCAGCACCAGACCGGCACGATCGATCTGCTCGCCTATGCCCGCCAGATCGATGCCGACTATGGCATCGGCCAGCAGAACACAGCCGAGCGTGGCCGCCGCAAGGTGGGCGTCGATGGCCGGGTGCTGCTGAGCCAGGAGCTGAGTTTCATCGGCAGCCTGTGGCAGGACGAAGCCCTGACCGACAACGCCCGTCGCCGCGCCGCGCAGGGCCAGCTGGTGCTGACCCGCCAGCGCACCGACCTGCGGCTTGGCCTCACCCATTTCAACGACCGGCTGGTCGATGGCACAAGCGCGGCTTCGACCGTGCTTGAAGCTGGCGCGACCCAGCGCCTGTTCGACAACAAGCTGGAGCTGTCCGCCGGGACCGCCATTGCGCTCGGCAAGGCGGAGAGCCTCGATCTGCCCGCCCGCCACCGCCTTGGTGTGCGTTACGCGATCACGCAGGACGTGCGGCTGGTCGGCACCTATGAACTGGCCGACGGCGAAAACCTCGACGCGCGCCAGCTGCGCGGCGGGATCGAAGTGTCCCCGTGGCAGGGCGGGCAAGTCGTCACCACGCTCGGCGAGGAAACCATCGGCGAAAACGGCACCCGCAGCTTTGCCGCCTTCGGCCTGTCGCAGACGCTCCAGATCAGCCCGGCCCTGACGATCGACGCCACGATCGACGGCAACCGCACCCTTGGCGGCAACCCCGGCACAGGCGGCATCATCAACCCCGCCCAGCCCCCTGCCAGCGGCGGCCAGATCACCGGCGGGCTGTTGTTCGAAGACTTTACCGCCGTCACCTTTGGCGCGGCCTGGCGCAAGGACCGCTGGAGCATCGTTGCCCGCGGCGAAGTGCGCGATGGCGAGACCGCCGACCGCAAGGGCGTCACCTTCGGAGCGATCCGCCAGCTTGGCGAGGGTAGCCTCGTCGGGTCGGGCGCAACCTGGACGCAATCGGTCGCTGCGGGCGGTGCCGAAGCCGAAATTCTCGACGCCAGCATCGCTTTTGCGCATCGTCCCGACGCCTCGCCGCTCGCCATGCTGGGCCGGATCGAATTCCGCAGCGACCAGATCACCGGCGGCGTTGCAGGCGAAATCGGCGGCGCAGGCGGCGCCGGGCGCACCGCACTGGTGGTGGACGGGAATGCGACCTCGCGCCGCCTTGTCGGCAGCCTGTCGAGCAACTTCTCTCCCCGCGGGCAAGAGGACGGAGCCGAAGTGCGCCGCCACGAATTCGCGCTGTTCCTTGGGGCGCGGCACAATTTCGACCAGTTTGAAGGCACCGAGTTTTCCGGCACTTCGGTTCTGGTGGGCGGTGATGCGCGCATCGGGATCGGCGAGCGGATCGAAATCGGGGCCAGCACGACCGTGCGCAGCAACCTGACCGACAGCGTCACCAGCTTCGCTTATGGCCCGACCCTCGGCTTTGTGCCGGTCAAGGGGATGCTGCTGACAGTGGGTTACAATGTCGAAGGCTTCCGTGACGGCGATTTCGGCCCGGCGCGCAACACCGACAAGGGCGCCTTTGCCGCAGTGCGGATGATGATCGATGCCGACAGCTTCGGCTTTCTTGGATTGGGGCGCTAAATGATGTTCGCCGCCCAGATCAGCCGGTTTGCTAACCGCGTGTTTACCACGATTTCCTATGCCAGCCGCATGGTCGCCCACAGGGTTCAATTGCGCCGTCTGCTTGCCGTGCTGCTGCTTGTCTGCGGGCTGGCGTGGAGTCCGGCGGCCCAAGCGCAGAATTGCGGCGAAGCCGCGACCCAGGGCACGGCCCCGGCCAGCTGGCAGACCTATTGCTGGCTCAACCTTAACGAATACAGTGATGCAACCGCGCGGTCAGCTGCGGGCCAGAACCTGAGCTTCACGCTGCCTGACGGGTCGACCCTGTCCTTCAACGCGCGGGTGACCGGTGGCACGACCACCGCCTATAATGCCATCGCAGCGCCTTCGTGGGGCGGGGCAGCGGTAGGCAACTCCGCCTTTATCGGCATTCCCGGACGTCCGGTGCTGTACACGGCTTCGGCAGGAACGCGCACAATTGCCCTGACGAACATCACCGTGACCCCCGCGGCGGGGGGAGCTGCGACGGTCTATTCCTTCGTGGTGGCCGACGCGGAATCCAGCAATGACGGGGAAGCGCTGCGGATCAGCACCAATGGCGGTGCGTGGCAATTGCTCGATTCCGTGCCGCCCAGCAGCGGATCGACCTTCCCGCCGATCAGCGGGGTTGGCAGCAGCAATGTGAACATCACCGGCGCGCCCGGCACCGTCGGAGCCTATATCCTCGGCAGCAGCAGCCCGACCAGCGTGACGGTGGAGACACAGGCGGGCGGCTTGCAAGGGGTGATGTTCGCGGTCCGCTTTGCCACAATCCGGCTCCAGAACACGATCATCGGTAGCCGGATCAATACATCTGACCAGTTCGCCTTCCAGATCGCCAACGCGACGACCGCGGCGACCATCACCGGGGCAACCACCAGCGGAACAGGCCTTGGCCCCTTCTCGACTCCGGCGCTGAACATGTCGGCAGGGATGCCGCTGACGCTGCGCCAGGTGATGGCGGCTGGCAGCGGCAGCACCTTGGCCCAGTACAGTACGACCCTCACTTGCGTGAACACCCGCGGCCCGACGCGCCCGGGCCTGCCGAACAACCTTGCGACGAGCAACGTGAACATCGGCCAGCTGGAGTTCGGGGAATCGCTGGTGTGCACCTTCGTCAATGGCGGCAGACCACGCCTGCGGTTGCGCAAGCAGATGGGGACGAACGGGCGACAGTTCAGCGGCGACCAGTTTACGGTGCGAATCCGCGATGGCGAAACTGTGGTGGCGTCTTCCACGACCACGGGCTCGGGCGGCACGATTGGTGCTGGCGACACGACCTTGCTTCAGCTGTCCAGCGGACTGGCCTACACCCTCGATGAAATTGCCGCCGGCACAGCGGTGCTCGGCAATTACACTGCGGCCATCTCCTGCACCAATTCCACCAGCGGATCGACCACGACACTGCCAACCACAGTGGGCGGAACGATCAACCTGCGCCCGGGCGACACGGTCACCTGCATCATCACCAACACCCGCCGGTCGGCTGCGCTGCTGATTGTCAGCAAAACCAGCGCCGTGGTTTCCGATCCGGTCAACGGCACCGTCAATCCCAAGCTGATCCCCGGCGCCATCGTCGAATATGTCATCAATGTCCGCAATGTCGGAGCGGGGACGGTTACTACCGGCACGATCAACATCACCGACATCATGCCGGCCAACATGGCCTTTGCGACCGGCACGCCGGTGACCTTCGTCAATGGCACCACGGCAAGCGGGCTGAACACCTTCAATGCGTCGACGATGGTGCGCTTTTCTTCGGCGGCGGGCGGGGTTGCGCCCTACACTTACACGCCGGCGGGCGCGTTTGACGCCAATGTGCGCGGTATCCGGATCATCCCGACCGGGACAATGGCCGCAGCCACCGCAAGCACCCAGCCCAGTTTCACCATCCGCTTCAGAGCCCGCGTGCAGTAGCGGGCCGCAAAAACACGACGGCGGCGGACAGGATCGCCCTGCCCGCCGCCGCGCGTTACCGGTTCATGCTATCAGAACGCGAAGCTCAGCCTTGCGTAAAGGAACCGTCCGTTGAAGCCGAAAGGCGAGAAGGACGAGAACGGCAGGAAGTAGTTGTTGACCGACAGGTTGGCCGGATTGCCCGTCACCGGATCGGTCGCCCGTCCGGTCGGGTTGACGGTGGGGTACTGGTCGAACACGTTGTTCGCGCCGACCGCCAGTTCGATCCCTTCGGCAAAGCCTTCGGGGCGCAGGCGGAATTCAAGATCGGTGATCCAGCGCGGTGCGAGCAGCACGTCGTTGATCGGCGTCGCACCGGCGGAGAACACCTCGCCGAAGCGGTTGGTGCGCAGCGTGGCGCTCAACCAGTTCCATTCGAGATCCGCGCCCAGATTGATGCGGTCACGCGGCTGGCCGCGCTCGATACGCTCGGATTCGAGGCGTCCGAACAGGTCGATCCCCGGCACCTGGGCCAGATCACCCGGCGTGCTGCGCCGTCCGGTGATGTCGATATCGTTCCAGTTGTAGCCCGCCGTGAACGAAAGCGAGGCGCTATCGCCGATGGTGGTGCGGTAGGTGCCGATCACGTCGAAACCGCGCGTGCGGGTGTCGATCCCGTTGAAGAAGAACCGCGCCGCCGAAATGCTGGTGAAGCCAGCGTCGTTGAGAATCTCGGCGATCCCGCGTCCGGGGTTGCTGCCGGTCGGATTGCCCGCCGCATCGCGGTTGGCCGTCAGGTTGTCGGTCAGCACGATCCGGTCGTCGATGTCGATCTGGTAGTAATCGACGGTGACGT
>JAUMAX010000057.1:0-14103 GCA_032116115.1 Porphyrobacter sp. | reverse complement strand
CGCGCCTTGCGTGTCACCTCAAAAGCAAACAGGCCGCCCGCCGATGTGGCGAGCGGCATGTCGCTATTTCGTCCGATCAGGCGATCAGAACTTGAAGCCAACGCCTACGGTGCCGCGCAGGGTGTCGAACGCGATGGTATCAACGTTGGCGCGCAGCACGACGCCGCCGACCGGGATTTCCGTGCCGACACCGACGAGGTAATCGCCGATGGTGGTGTCGAGACCGGGGAAATCGCTCTCGTCGAAATCGGGCACACCGATCAGGTTGCCGGCGTCAACATCGACCCACTGGTAACCGCCGCGGGCATAGATCTTCGCGCCGCCATCAGTGCGGAAGCCGAGGCGAGCCGAAGCGCCGTATTCCGCGTCGATCGGGCCACTGCCGAAGTGGGCGTTGCCTTCCACACCGGCAAACAGGTTGCCGCCGATCGGGAAGTCGACCGCAGCAAAGCCGCCGTAGATTTCGCCGCTTTCGTCAATGTTGAAGCCGTCGAGGTCGGCATCGTCAACATCGACGGCGAGGTCATGCAGACCGACCGAAGCGCCGATGGTAACATCGGGCTGTGCGTCCTGGGCCTGAGCGGCGGCCGGCAGGGCAATCGCGCCCATCGCAACCAGCGTGGTGAATGCGATCTTTTTCATTGCGTTATCCTTTGTTCGACCCTGCCGCAGGGGGTGCGGCTGGTGGCCAATCACCTAGGAAAGGGCAACTTTCCCCGCAATGAATGAACAATCAGGTTGTCGTTAATGTCCGCCAGAGGGTGCTTATGGTCCGACAAACACCTTCTGCAGACCCGCACCGATCACTCGCGCAGACGCCATCCGGTGCGAAAGATGACTGCAATGATCGCCACGCACAGCGCCAGAAAGCCGAACGTCAGGCCCAGCGAAACCGCGATTGGCACATCGGCGATGCCATAGAAGCTGTAACGCAGCCCGCTCACCAGAAAGGCGATGGGGTTGGCCAGCGCGATGGCGTCCCACGGTGCAGGCAGATCGCGGATCGAATAGAAGGTGCCGCCAAGGAAGGTCAGCGGGGTCAGGATCAGCAGCGGGATGATGCCCAGTTTCTCGAAGGAATCGGCCCATATCCCGAGGATAAATCCGAACAGCGCAAAACTCGCCGCCACCAGCATGATGTAGACGGCAGCGAACAGCGGGTATTTGATCTCGTAATCGACAAACAGGGTCGCTGTGCCGAGGATGATCGCGGCGAGGATCAGCCCCTTGGTCATCGCCGCACCAACGAACCCGGCGAGCGTCTCTGCCACGCCCACCGGCGCGGACAGCAGTTCGTAGATGGTGCCGGTGAAGCGCGGCATGTAGATGCCGAAGCTGGCGTTGCTGGTGGTCTCGCCCAGCAGGGTCAGCATCAGCAGGCCGGGGATGATAAACGCGCCATAAGGCACGCCGCCAATCGGCTCCATCCGCGCACCGATCACCGATCCGAACACCACGAAATAGAGCGATGTGGTGAGCACCGGCGAGAGTATCGACTGGAACGCGGTGCGGAAAGCGCGGGCCATTTCGCGGCGATAAATGGCGAGCGCGCTGCGGGCATTGAAATGCATCACGCCGCCTCCTTCTCGCCCAGCAGGCCAACGAAGATGTCTTCCAGAGACGAATCGTGAATGTCGATGCTGGTGTAGTCGATCCCGGCGCGGGTCAGTGCCTGCGTCAGCTGCGCGACCTCAGCACGCCCCCCTCCTTGTCCGTTCCCGCCGCGATAGGTGAGCTGCATTCCGTCCGCACTGATCTCGACCGGGAAGGCCGCAATCGCAGGCGGGATGTCCGACATCGGCCCGGCCAGAGCAATCACGGCTTCGGTGGTGCCGAGCCGCTCCATCATCGCGCGTTTTTCGTCGACCATAAGGATGCGCCCGGCGCGGATGATGCCGACGCGGTCGGCCATTTCCTCGGCTTCCTCGATATAGTGGGTGGTGAGGATGATGGTGACGCCGCGTTCCTTCAGCGCGGCGATCTGCTGCCACATGTCCTTGCGGAGCTCCACATCGACACCCGCCGTGGGCTCGTCGAGGAACAGCAGTTCGGGATCATGCGCCAGCGCCTTGGCGATCAGCACGCGGCGCTTCATCCCGCCTGACAGCGCCCGGATCTGCGCGTCGCGTTTGTCCCACAGCGACAGGCTGCGCAGGATTTCCTCGATCCGGGCCGGATCATGGGGCTTGCCGAACAGGCCTTGCGAATAGGTGACCGCGCGGCGCACGGTTTCAAACATATCGGTGGCAAGTTCCTGCGGCACCAGCCCGATCCGGGCGCGTGCACTTCGCCAGTCCCGCGACAGGTCATGCCCGAAGGCAGTCATCGTCCCGCCCGTAGGCCGCACCAGCCCGCATACCGCTCCGATCAGCGTGGTCTTTCCTGCCCCGTTCGGCCCCAGCAGCGCGAAAATCTCGCCGCGCCGGATATCCAGATCGACCGAATCGAGCGCGCGGGTGCCACCCCTATAGGTCTTGGTCAGGCCGCGGAGCGACAGGATGGGATCATGCATGGCACCCGGTTACGGGAGCAGCAGCGAGGAGTCACCATAGGAATAGAAGCGGTATTCACTGGCGATGGCATGGCTGTAGGCCGCCATCATCCGGTCCCGCCCCATCAGCGCGCTTACCAGCATCATCAGGGTCGATTTGGGCAGGTGGAAATTGGTCATCAACCCATCAACCGCCCGCAGCTTGTAGCCCGGCGTGATGAAGATCGCGGTGTCTCCAGCGAAAGGCTGGATGATGCCGTGTTGGTCAACCGCGCTTTCGAGCAACCGCAGCGAGGTGGTGCCGACCGCGATGATCCGGCCACCCCGCGCGCGGGCTTCGTTGAGTTGGCTGGCGGTCTCTGCCGAGATCCGGCCGAACTCGGCGTGCATCTGGTGGTCGTCGGTATCCTCCGCCTTCACCGGCAGGAAGGTGCCCGCGCCCACATGCAGCGTCAGCATCGCCCGCCCGATTCCAGCGGCATCGATCGCATCGACAAGGCGCTGGGTGAAATGCAGCGAGGCAGTGGGAGCGGCAACCGCGCCTTCCTCGGCCGCGAACATGGTCTGGTAATCTTCCAGATCCTGCGCATCGACCCCGCGCTTTGAGGCGATATAGGGCGGCAGCGGCATGGTGCCCGCGCGGTCGAGCAGGACTTCGACCGGCTCCTCGCCCTCGAAGAACAGCGTGATCGAGCCATCGGCGAAGCGTGCTTCGGCAATCGCGGTGACGCCGCCGCCGAAGATGATCTGGTCGCCTTCCTTCACGCGCTTTGCGTTGCGGATGAAGGCCTGCCAGCGCCGCAGGTCGATCCGCTTGTGCAAGGTCGCGCCGATCTTTGCCTCACCGTCAGCGCGGCGGCCTTCGAGCTGGGCGGGGATCACCCGCGTATCGTTGAACACCAGCACGTCGCCGGGGTTCAGCATTTGCGGAAGGTCGCGCACGCCCCTGTCTTCGAAGGGAGCATCAGCCCCGCGCACCACAAGCATCCGCGCCGCATCGCGCGGGCGCACCGGGCGCAGCGCAATGCGTTCATTCGGCAGGTCGAAATCGAAAAGGTTCACTTTCATGGCGCGCGCCCGTAGCGGCTTGGCGGCGCTTGCGAAAGCCCCCTTAAGGGATCGGCGCGCTCAGCATGTCAGCCGAAATCGGCGCGTCTTCAGCCGGAGCAGGCGGCGGCGGAGGCGGCAGGTTGTCGCTGCCTATCGATGCCTGGACGATAAAGGTCGGCTCGGCAGGCGGCTCGCCGCGATTGATGGCGTCGACCGCTTCCATATTCTCGATCACCCGGCCGAAATTGGTGTATTTCTTGTCGAGGCTGAAGCGCGGGTAAAAGACGATGAAGAACTGGCTGTTCGCGCTATCTTCTTCCGAAGCGCGCGCCATAGACAGCGAGCCGCGGACGTGGGGCATGGGATTGAATTCAGCCTTGAGATCGGGAAGCTCGCTGCCGCCCTGTCCGGTGCCGGTGGGATCCCCGCCCTGCGCCATGAAGCCTTCGATCACGCGGTGGAACACCACGCCGTTGTAGAAGCCCGCGCGGGTGAGCGTCTTGATCCGCTCGACATGGCCCGGCGCCCAATCGGCCTGCAGCCTGACCTTCACGCGCTGACCGTTCGACAGGTCGAGCACCCAGACATTCTCCGGATCGACCGAGGCATCATAATTGATCGGCGCAAAGGTGCGCGGCGCGGCAGGCTCAGCCTTTTCTTCCGCCTCGGGCTTTTCGGCATTGTCGCCAAAGGCCACGGGAGGCGTATCATCCGGCTGCTTCTGGGCGTTGGCCGCATAGGGAGCGGCAAACAGCATCAGGGCGGCAAAGGCAGGGGCGAGCTTGGTGCTGATCATGGTTCCATCCGGATTTGAGAGGCCATTTAGCCCTGCCCGCCTGACACTGCAATGAATGATCGGGAGCAATGATTGATGGTGCGCAGGCCCATTGTCCTGCGGCTCAATGATTGCCCTTCAGGCCCTGCTCGCGCACGCGGGCGACCACGTCATCGCACACTGCCGGGCTGACAAACTTGGTGATGTCGCCGCCATAAAGTGCGATTTCCTTGACCAATCGGCTGGCGATGGGTTGCAGGCTGACATCGGCCATCAGAAAGATCGTCTCGATCCGGTCATTGAGCTGCCGGTTCATGCCGGTGAGCTGATACTCGTATTCGAAGTCGGTCACGCCGCGGATGCCGCGGATCACCACCGATGCCCCTTGCGCCTCGGCAAAGTCCATCAGCAGGGCGTTGAACCCGACGACCTCGACATTGTCGAGCCCGAGCGCCGCGGCCTCGCGCTCGACCATCGCCATGCGTTCGGCATCGGTGAACATCGGCGATTTGGCGATATTGGTGGTGACCCCGATGATCAGGTGATCCACCAGCTTGGCCCCGCGACGGATGATGTCGGCGTGGCCCAGCGTGATCGGGTCGAAGGTGCCGGGATAGATCCCGATGCGGCGTGTCATGGTTGTTATCCCCTCTCCCGGAAGGATCAGCGCCGCTTTGGCTTAACGGTCGCGCTCGACAATGTAACGGGCGAGCGCGCGCAGAATATCCGCCTCGCTGCCATAGGAGGCAAGCCGCAGCACCGCCTGGTCAACCAGCGCGCGCGCCTGTTCGCGGGCCTTCTCCGCCCCCATCAGCGTCACGAAGGTCTGCTTGCCCTGGGTATCGTCCTTGCGCAGCGCCTTGCCTGCCTTCTCGATATCGCCTTCGACATCCAGAAGGTCATCGGCGATCTGGAACGCGAGGCCGATGTCGCGCGCATAGGCCCGCAAATGCGCCCTGCCCTGCGGCGCCACCTTGCCGAGAATTGCGCCCATCTCGACACTGGCAGCCAAAAGCGCGCCGGTTTTCAGCTGTTGCAGCCGAGTGATGGTGTGGAGGTCGTAGGTCACGCCTTCTTCATCGGCGACCATGTCCATCATCTGCCCGCCGGCCATGCCATGCATCCCCGAGGCCTTGCCCAGCGTCAGGATCAGCTCGCTGCGGGTAAAGGGATCTTCGCTGGTCGCATCATCGGCGAGAATTTCAAACGCCAGCGCGTGGAGCGCATCGCCTGCCAGCACGGCTGTCGCCTCGTCATAGACGTTGTGCAAGGTGGGCTTGCCGTGACGCAGATCGTCATTGTCCATGCACGGCAGATCATCATGGATCAGCGAATAGACGTGGATCGCCTCGATCGCAGCGCCTGCCCTGAGCGCCGCATCGCGCGACACGCCGAACAGAGCGGCGGTGCTGCACACCAGCAAGGGGCGCACCCGCTTGCCGCCGCCGATCGCGGCATAGCGCATCGCTTCAATCAGCCGCGCGCTGGTGTCGTCCGGCACCGGCAGCAGCGCATCGAACAGCGAGTCGATTTCGGACTGGACGTTGCGGATCGCGTCGCTCAGCACATTGCCTTGGGTTTCCACCAGCATCACCTCAGCCTTCCGCGTCAAAAGCCTGAGTGCCGGTCGCCCGGCCATCGGCGGAGGTAACGATGCGCTCGATCCGCGCCTGCGCCGCATCAAGCCGCTGCTGGCAGGCCGCGCGCAGAGCCTCACCCCGTTCATACAAACTGATCGACTGATCAAGCGGCACATCGCCGCGTTCGAGCGCCTGCACGATCTGTTCAAGCGCGCCCAGCGCCTGTTCAAAGCTCATGCCTGCAATGTCTTGCCCGGCAGTTGCCGGTGATGCTGTACCCTCGTCCATGGCTTGCAGCATTGACGGCGCGCGCGGGCGCGGTCAAGGCTGGCCGTGACGGGCGGGATCACTCAAAACAGGAATTGCACGCAATATGCTCAAGTGGATCATCGCCTATGGCGTTGCAGCCGTGGCCTTTCTGGCATTCGACATCGTCTGGCTGCGCTGGGCGGCGGGCAACCTCTATCGTCCGGTGATCGGCGAGATCATGGCCAAGGATTTCAACGCCGGAGCGGCGGTGGCGTTCTACCTCATCTATATTGCCGGGATCACGTGGTTTGCGATCCGTCCGGGAATCGAGAGCGGAACGGTGCAGGCCGCCGTGCTCAACGGCATCCTGCTGGGCGCGCTGTGCTATGCCACCTTCGACCTCACCTCGCAGGCGGTGATGAAGGTGTGGGCGACGCATATAAGCGTACTCGACATTCTGTGGGGCGCGTTCGTCACCGGAGCAGCGAGCGGGATTGCCACCTTCGTGGTGCTGCGCTTCGTCCCCGCGACCGCAGCAACGCCGGCCTGATCCGCGCGCGGCATCCATGTTCATAGGCCACTTCGCCCCAGCCTTCGTCGCCGCCGCGGTCAGCCCCGAGCGACCGCGGCTGGGGATGATGTTTGTCGCGGCGCAGCTGGTCGACTGGGCGTTCTTTGCGCTCTCGATCGTGGGCGTGGAGCATATGCGCATTGTCGACCCGCCGGCGAGTGTGATGTCACCGATCGATTTCCATCACATGCCCTACACCCACAGCCTTTTCGGCGCGGCGATCTGGGCAGCGGTGATGCTGGGCGCGGTGGCGTTGCAGCGGCGTGATCTTAAGCTGGCCGCGTTGGCGGGACTGGTGGTGCTGTCGCACTGGCTGATGGACTGGCTGGTGCATGTGCCTGACCTAACAATCGACGGCACGCCGCCCAAGCTGGGCCTTGGGCTCTGGAATTTCCCGTGGATCGCCATCCCCTTGGAACTGGCGCTGACGCTGGGCGCCTTTGCCTTCTACTTGCGCCGCACCCGCGGACCGGCGGGGCCGCCCGCTATTCTGATCGGAGTCATGCTGCTGCTTCAGGCGATCAGCTGGTTCGGCCCGCATCCGGAAAGCGCAGGCCTGTTCTTCGCGCTTCAGGCGCTGTTCGCTTTCGGCGTGATGACCGCTCTGGCGATGTGGGTCGGGGAGAATCGCTGGTTCCGCAAACGCGGCAACTTGGCCTTCGCGCTCCAGTAATCTAGGGGGCACCGCAAGGAGCCCCAGCATGACCACCATCACCCCCGAAATCGTCGAACAGCACGGCCTTTCCCCCGAGGAATATGCGCGCGTCCTTTCCGCGCTTGGCCGCGAGCCCAACCTTGTGGAACTCGGCATCTTTTCGGTGATGTGGTCGGAGCATTGCAGCTACAAATCCTCGCGCATCCACCTCAAGAAGCTCCCCACCGAAGCCCCCTGGGTGATCTGCGGCCCGGGCGAGAACGCGGGCGTGATCGACATCGGTGACGGGCAGGCGGCGATCTTCAAGATGGAGAGCCACAACCACCCCTCCTACATCGAACCCTATCAGGGCGCAGCGACCGGCGTGGGCGGCATCCTGCGCGACGTCTTCACCATGGGCGCGCGGCCCATTGCCAATGCCAACGCCCTGCGCTTCGGCCGGCCTGAACACCCCAAGATGAAGCATCTGGTGCAGGGCGTGGTTGCCGGCATCGGCGGCTACGGCAATTGCGTCGGCGTGCCGACCGTGGCGGGCGAGACGAACTTCCACCCGGCTTACGATGGCAACATCCTCGTCAATGCGATGACCGTCGGCGTGGCGGACGCGGACAAGATCTTCTATTCGGCGGCCACCGGGCTCGGCAATCCGATCGTCTATGTCGGCTCGAAGACCGGGCGCGACGGGATTCACGGCGCGACCATGGCGAGCGCCGACTTCGGCGAGGATGCCGAGGCCAAGCGCCCCACGGTGCAGGTCGGCGATCCCTTCACCGAAAAGCTGCTGATCGAAGCCTGCCTTGAACTGATGGCGACCGATGCGATCGTTGCCATTCAGGACATGGGCGCGGCGGGCCTCACCTCCTCCAGCGTCGAAATGGCGACCAACGGCAAGGCTGGCATCCGGCTCGACATGAACAAGGTGCCGTGCCGCGAAACCGGCATGACGCCCTATGAAATGATGCTGAGCGAAAGCCAGGAGCGGATGCTCATGGTGCTGAAGCCCGGCAAGGAAGCGATGGCCGAGGCGATTTTCCGCAAGTGGGAACTCGATTTCGCGGTGATCGGCGAAGTTACCGATACCGGCCACATGGTGCTCGAATTCAATGGCGAAGTGGTGTGCGATATTCCGCTCGGGCCGCTCGCCGCTGACGCACCGCTCTATGACCGGCCCTACCTTTCGAAGGAGGAATACAAGGTCTGGGCGGGCGTGAAACCGCTGGCCGAAGTGCCTTCGAGTGACGATATCGCCGCTGATCTGCTGACCATGATGGCCTCACCCGACCTCGCCTCGCGGCGGTGGATTTCGGAACAGTACGATTCGCAGGTCGGCGCCGACACGCTCCAGACCGGCGGGGACGCAGGCGTGGTGCGGGTCCATGGCATGGACAAGGCGCTCGCGATCACCACCGATTGCACCCCGCGTTACGTGTTTGCCGACCCCTATGAAGGCGGCAAGCAGGCGATTGCCGAGGCTTACCGCAACCTCTGCGCTGTGGGCGCACGGCCGCTGGCGGTGACCAACTGCCTCAACTTCGCCAACCCTCAGCGTCCCGAGATCATGGCCCAGATCGTCCACGCCCTCGAAGGGATGGGCGACGCCTGCCGGATGCTCGATTTCCCGATCGTGAGCGGCAATGTCAGCCTCTATAACGAAAGCAAGGCAACCGGCGGCGGTTCGGCGATCCTGCCCACCCCGGCGATTGGCGGTGTCGGCATCATCACCGATCTCGACAAGATGATGACGATGCACTTCAAGCAGGCGGGCGACGCGATCTACCTCGTCGGGCCGGAATTCTGGGCCAAGCCTGATCCCACCCGCTCGCACCTCGGCCAGTCACTGTGGCTGCGCGTGGTCAAGGGCATGGAAGCCGGGCGCACCCCGCCGACCGATCTGGTGGTGGAACGCACGGCAGGCGAGATCATCCACGAACTGATCGCCGATGGGCTGGTCAACGCGGTGCATGACCTTTCGGACGGCGGCCTTGCCGTGGCGCTGGCGGAAATGGCGCTGGCGGGCGGCATCGGGGCCGAGGCCGATCTGGCGGGCAACCCCGATTACACCCCGGCGCAGTGGTGGTTTGGCGAGGATCAAGGCCGCTATCTGGTGACCGTGCCGGATGTGGCAGCATTGAACGCAGCCCTCGCCAAGGGCACCCGCGATGCGGACACGGCGCAAATCGGCTTCCAGCGGATTGGCACTGTGGGCGGCGATGCCGTGCTCGGCGTGCCGCTGGCCGATCTGCGCGCGGCCAATGCGCGGTTCTTTGACGAGTGGATGGAAGCCTGAGCGGTGGCCTCAGGCTATTCCGGCACGCCGCTCGTCAAGAAGCTGACCCTGCGTGACGGGATGCGGGTGTGGTTCGATGCCATGCCCGAACACGTGATCGACGAGATCGACGAATATGCGCTCGAACTGTACTTCGTCGCCGATCCGGCCGAGGGCATTGATGCCGCGCACATTTTCGTCACCGAACGCGCCGTGCTGGAGGCGCACTTTCAGTCGCTTCGCCACCAGATCGCGCCGGATGGCCAGATTTGGGTGAGTTGGCCAAAGCAGGCCGCCAACGTGCCGACCGACATCACCGAAGACACCATCCGCGAGGTTGGCCTGCCGCTGGGGCTGGTCGATACCAAGGTCTGTGCGATCGACGAGGTGTGGTCAGGCCTGAAACTCGTGATCCGCAAGGAACTGCGCTAAGCGCTAGGCCGCCTGCGCGCCGGACCCGCCGAGGGTGAGTTGCTCACGCATGGTGCCTTCGCTTTCGAGGATCGCGAGGCATTGACGATAGACGTCCGGCTTGCCGATATTCAGCCGCGCCCGCGCTTCGCCAATATCCTCGCGCATCAGCGCGGCGATATCCTGGTGCGAAATCTTCGCCGCCGCCTTGCCGAGCTTGCGCCCTTCCTTGATCGCGGCGAACAGCGGTGCCTTGGTGCCGCTCACCTTCCTGATCTGGCGCGCCCCGGCATAGGCGATGAACAGGATGCCGGTGTTGTGGTTCTGCTCGTATGAGAAGCCCAGCAGGCTCACCTCGCCCAGTGCATCGCGGCCATAGCCGGTCAGCACATGGAACAGATCATGCGTGTCGCGCAGGCGGTCAAAATACCATTGAGTCTGGTCGCGCGGCAGGCTTTCGGGCGGCGCCCAGCGGTGGCTTTCGGCCACGAGGCCCGCTGCCGACAGCCCTTCCCGCTTCATGAAAGCGATATAATGCGCCGCAACGCTGTTCGGCCCGCAATCGGCCCAGCGCGCGTGGTCATCAAGCATGGCGGGAATATCGACGGCATCGGCCATGAAGCGCTGACCTTCGGGCGAGCGGATGAAGCTGTGCGCCTGCGCATGGCTGCGCTTGCCCTTGGTCGCTTCGATGATGTGGAACACCTGTTCGGTGTCTTCCTTGTCCTCGACCAGCTTGCCGAAATGGTGCAGCACCTTGAGCGGCCGGAAACCCGACACCTTGCGTTCGGGGGCAACCAGCGGAAGATCGGTGAAGGCCATCGTGTAACGTCCTTTGCGCGAGTCGCGAATTAGGTTCAACGAACGCCACTTACATCAATGTCAGTTAATAGTCCATTCCCGCCCGATCGAGGTTACACGCCCGCCGATGAACGACCATGATGCCCTGCCGTATACTCTCCCGCCGCTGCCGGACGACGAAGCCGTGGCCCGCGCGCGGGCCTTGGCAGCGCGGCTGAAACAGCGCCGCACCTGCCGCTGGTTCTCGGATGCGCCGGTCCCGCGGGAGGTAATCGAGGCCGCCATTACAGCTGCAGGCAGCGCGCCATCGGGTGCAAACCATCAGCCGTGGCACTTCGCCGTCATCACTTCACCCGAACGCAAGCGGGCGATCCGTGAGGCAGCGGAAGCGGAGGAGCGGCGTTTCTACGGACAAGATGGCGATGATGCCAAGGCGGGCGAGGAATGGCTCGCAGCGCTCAAGGATCTGGGAACCGATGCTGACAAGCCATTCCTGGAGACTGCGCCTTATCTAATTGTCGTCTTCGCCCAAAGGAAAGGCGGCATCGCCGAGGATGGGAAAACGCAAAACTACTACGTCAACGAAAGCGTCGGGATTGCCTGCGGGCTTTTGCTGGCGACACTGCACGAAGCAGGGGTGGCGACACTCACGCACACGCCCTCCCCTATGGGGTTCCTGCGCAAAATCTGCGGACGGCCGGAATGGGAAAAGCCGGTCATGATCATCGTCGCAGGGCGCGCTGCCCCGGACGCGACTGTACCGGCCCATGCCTTGATCAAGAAGCCGCTGGAACAGATCGCCAGCTGGCTTTGACACCACCGTCAGGCGGCGAGCAGTTCCGGTTCGGCCGACTTGCTTGCCAGCAGGTTGTGAGGGTCAATCCCCTCGGCCTGCCAGATGCGGTGGCATTCGCGATATTGCCGGGGCTGCGGGATGCGCATTTCGGCGCGAACCTCGTCAAGCGGACGGGCCAGCAGTTGGCGGATCGGCTGAGCCATCAGCTGCGGCGCACCCTTGCCGGTCCGATGCGCCTCGCGCACGGCGCCAAAGACCGGCGCGGCGCTGCCCTTGGCCAGATTTTTGATGTTGGCGGCACCGGCATAACCGATCAGCAGGTGGCCCTGGCTGGGCGACTGGCCGTGCGTGAACAGCAGCACGCTGGCTTCGCCCAGCGCATCGCGGCCATAACCGGTGAGAATGTGGAACAGATCATGCGTATCGCGCGAGCGGTTGATGAACCATTCGAGAAGATCAGGGTAGCGCGGACGACCAGCGCGGTCGGATTCGGCGACCAGGCCCGCAGCTGAAAGCCCCTCAGCCTCCATGAAATCGCAATAGGCATGAGCAAGACTGCCCGCAGGCGTGCGGCGCAGAGCGGCATGATCGTCGAGAATCTCCGGCAGGTTAGGCTCGGCCGAGCGCAGCATTTCACCGCGCTCGGACAAGGCCAGTTCTGCGACGCGCGGGAGGAAATCCTTCGAGGGCAGCGATTCGAAAATCTTGAAGACGGCTGCGGTGTCTTCCTTGTCTTTCATCAACTTCCGGAAGTTGCGGATCGCGCGCAGCGGGCGATAGCGTGCAGGCGCGCGGTCGGGGTGCAGCAGCACGGTCCCGTCGGCGGCGAACATCTGGCTGTAGTCAGTGCGGTCAACTGCGGTCATGCGGATGCGGTCCTTCAAGATGGGCCGCTTGTAGCCCGACTTGCTTACACCAGTGTTAATAGCCGATTCGGTATCCGAAATAAAACCCTTTTTGCGACATCCTGTTCCTAAAGAGCGGTCAGGCGTCACGCCACTCGCTGCGCGGCACCCCGAGCAGGCGCAAAACTGCGGTCAGATCGCCTGCATCGATCCGGCCATTGGCCGCTGCGCGTGCCTTGGGCTTGGCGCAATACGCAAAGCCATAGGTAGCGGCCTCAATCATCGGAATGTCATTGGCACCGTCACCGGTTGCCAGAGAATGCGCGCCTTCGCCCAGCGCCGCCAACTCTTCGCGCAGCACCGCCGCCTTGACCGCACTATCGGTGATCGGGCCAATCAACCCGCCGGTAAGCTTGCCATGATCAACCGCGAGGCGGTTCCCCACCACCCGGTCAAAGCCGAGCATCTTGGCCACCGGATCAGCAAAGTGATGAAATCCTCCCGTCACCAGCACCGTACGCGTGCCCAACGCGGCGAGGGTGCCCACCAGCGTCTTGGCGCCCGGCATCGCAGTGATCCGGTCAGCGAGGCAGGCGTGGATCGCACTCTCGTCCAGCCCTTCGAGCAGCGCCACACGTTCACGCAAGGCGGCTTCGAAATCGAGTTCGCCCTGCATCGCGCGTTCGGTGATCGCGGCGATCTGTGGCTTCAATCCGGCGTAATCGGCCAGCTCGTCGATGCACTCCTGCCCGATCATGGTCGAATCCATGTCCGAAACGAACAGGCCTGGCACTTCGATAGCATCGCGTGCGACCAGCATGGCGGACGGCGCAAACACGCTGTCAATCGCGTCCAGCACGGCGGCAGGATCCCCCTCGCCCAGATGCAGTTCCAGCACGCCGGCATCGCCTTCAGGCATGGCCGCGGCCTCCAGCGGAATCCCCGCTTTAGCCAAAGCGCCCGCCAACGCATCGAGACGCGTTTCACATTCTTCCGTCTCTGCTATCAGCCGCGCAATGAGCATTCCTGTATCTCCACCAGCACCGGTCGCGCTCATTGCAGGGCCGACCGCCAGCGGCAAGAGCGCGATTGCGCTCGCGCTTGCCCACCGTCTTGCCGAAACCGGCCAGCGGCCTGTCATCATCAATGCCGACAGCGCGCAGGTCTATGCCGACCTGCAGGTGCTTTCCGCCCGCCCGTCCGAAGACGAGATGGAGGGGATCGAGCACCGCCTGTTCGGCACATGGGACGGGGCCGAAGCGTGCTCGGTCGCGGCGTGGGCCGCAGCGGCGAAGGCGGAAATCGCCGCGTGCCATGAAGTGGGCGATGTGCCGATTCTGGTCGGCGGCACCGGCATGTATGTGAAGGTGCTGATCGAAGGCATTGCCCCCATCCCCGAAATCGACCCCGCCGTGCGAGCAGCCGTGCGCGCCCTGCCCGAAGATGCGGCCTACAAGCTGCTGCAACTCGAAGACCCCTTCCGCGCAGCCCAGCTTGATCCGGGCGACAGCCAGCGCATCGCCCGCGCGCTTGAGGTCAAGCGTTCGACGGGCGTGACCCTTGCCGACTGGCAGTTGGCCAAGGCCGGCGGGATCGGCGACGAGGTGACGCTT
>JAUMAX010000056.1:0-22535 GCA_032116115.1 Porphyrobacter sp. | reverse complement strand
CGCAGACATCGCCCTGACCCTGCCCGAGCCGCGCCGCTCGGTCACCATTCACGCCGCTGCCCTGCTGCCCAGCCCGAGCGGCGAGTGCCTGCCGCTGGCCGATGTGGTCGCTTACCTCCCCATGAGCCTCACCCATGACGCAGTAAGCCAGCGGCTGCTGATCGTACCGACCGCTGCCCTGCCGGTGCTGATGCGGCTTGAGCGCGAAGAACGCCAAGCGCGGCTGCGTCCCGAAACCCTGCGCCCCGCCTTTCCTCTGCTCGCCCGCCCTGAAGGCATGGTGAAGCTGTGGAGCGCCGATCTTGGCGCCGCTGCCGCCAGCACCCCGCAGGGCCGTCAGATCTCGGCCAATCTGCTGGCCAGCGGCGCGCTGTTCGGCCTTGCTGGACGGCTGAGCGTCGCGCTGACCAATGAAGGGCGCATCACCCCCGGCTTTGCCCTGTCCGATGCACGTGACACCCCCGATCTGCTCGGCCCGCTGGGCGCGCGCAGTCTGGCGCTGGGCGATATCGCCGCGCCCGCCCAGCCGCTGATCGCCGATGCGCTGTCGGGCCGGGGCCTCGTGATCTCCTCGCGCGCGCCGTGGCGGGCTGACCTTGTCGACACCATCACCCTCACCGGCCCGCTCCCGGCGGGTTGGGAGGCCGAGCTGTGGCACGAGGAACGCCTCATCGCCGTCACGCGTGAACCTGACGCCGCCGGGCAATGGCAGTTCGGCGATATCCCCGTGCGCATCGGCGCGAACCGCTGGGTCGTGCGCCTCTACGGCCCCAATGGCGAAGTCAGCGAAGAGGTCTTCACCCGCCTTGTCGGCACCGAGATGAATGCCGAGAACGAGATCGGCTACAGCTTCGGCGTGGTTGATGGCGGCACGCCGCTGCTTGGGCAGACGCTGGCGGGCGAACCTGCCGGGCCGACCGCCTTTGCCAGCATCGACTGGGGCATGGCGTCCGACGTGACAGCGCGGCTTGATCTGCGCGCGGGGACTGAAGGTCAGCCCGCGGTGGCGCTCGGCTTCAATGGCGCGCTGGGCGGCGGGCTGTGGGCGCTGACCGGCGCACGCGACCGCGAAGGCGGTTTTGGCGGCGCGGTGCGGCTTGCCCGGCGGATCGGGGCGCAGGACGTGGTTGTCGATCTCGCCCGCCATGGCCGCGACGATGGCCCCGGCCTTGCCCCGCTGGTGCGCGAGTTTTCACAGGTAATGAGCATTGCCGGACAGGGCCGCATCGGGCTTGGCCGCCTCAGCCTGCCCTGGCAGGCGCGGGTGCAGAGCGGCCAGCTTCGGCGCGGGGGCGAACGTCATGTCGCCGCCGCGCGGCTTGTGGTGCCGATGCCCGATTGGCAGGCCAATTTCGCCTTGGGCGCGGTGCAGGAAGGCAGCGCCCCGTGGCAAGGCACCGCCGCACTCGGCGTAACGGCGCGGCGCGGCGAATGGCGGCTGCGCAGCGGCGTCACCGCGTCCGATCGCGGCGGCTGGCGGATCGACGGCGCGAACCTCAGCGCGGCGCGGCGGGTGGCAGGCGGCAACCTCGCCCTTGATCTCGATTGGCAAGCTGACAGCGGCAAGTTCGGCGGCGGCGTGACCTTTGCCCGCCAATTCGGCCCGCTCGGCCTCAGCGCCTCGGCCGGGCGCGAGGAAGCGGGCTGGCGGGCGGGCATCGGGCTGACGATCGGGTTGTGGCGTGGCCCCGACCGCTGGCGCACCGCGCCTGCCGGGATTGCCCGCAGCGGCGCGATTATGGCCGAAATGTTCGTCGACGAAGACGGCAACGGCCTTCGCGGCGCGGACGAAGCCAGCGTAGAAGGCGGACGTTTCATCGTCGGCGCGGCGCTGCGGCGCGAGGAAACCGGGGCTGACGGCACTGTGCTGATCGGCGGCATCGCACCGGGGCCGGACGTGGATATCGAAACGCAGATGTCCAGCCTCACCGATTTCACCCTGCGCCCGGCCCGCGCGGGCGACCGCCTCGCGCTGCGTCCGGGCGAGATTCGCCATGTCCCCGTCGCCCTGCGCCCCACCGGCAGCATCGAGGTGCAGGTGCTGCTGGTGGCGGGCGACCAGCGCACGCCGCGTTCCGGCGTGACAGTGGTTCTGCGCGACACCGAGGGGCGCGAGGCGGCGCGGGCGCGGACCGATTTCGATGGATATGCGCTGTTCGAAGGGCTCGGCTTTGGTGCTTACAAGGCCGAAGCCGCCGGGCAGACCGCAGGCGAGGTCGCTGTGTCGCGCGAGGCCCCTGACGGGCAGACCCGTCTGCTGCTTCCGGCGGCAACGGCGGGCTGACAGGGGTCTGGGCGAGGCCTAGCGGCGCTTGAGAATGAGGTAGAGCGCGCCCTCCCCGCCGTGGCGGATATGGGCGCGGCGCACTGCCGTGATCGCGTCGGCGTGGCGGCTGGCGGCGAGCCAGTCGAGCAGTTTCGCGCGGATCGCCCCGCGCTTCGCCATGCGGTCAGCTGGATCGACGGGCCGTTCGCGCCCCGCCACCACCAGCACCACCCGCGCCTGCATCGCGCGCGCCTGATCGAGGCTCGCCATGATCCGGTCATAGGCGGTGTCGAGCGTGTAGCCGTGCAGGTCGAGCGTCAGGTCAGGTTCCAGCCGCCCGGCCTTCATCCGTCGGTCCCAGTGGGAATCGAGGCCGGGGCGGTCCTCGGGGCGGGGCGGCGGAGGCGGCGGAGTCCGGAATGCAGGCGGACGCGGCTTGGGTGCCAGCTTCGTCTGCTTGGCGGGCGGAGCCGGTTTGGTCGCCGCAGGCACAGGAGCCTTGGGCACCGCCGGAGCCTCGGGACGGCGCTTTCCCGGTAGCGGCTTAACGCTCGACGCCAAATGCGCCCAGGCTGCCTGTTCGCCAACCGAAAGCCCGCGCGGCGCTCTCATCGGCCGCCCCAAATCATCGGGCGAGCCGCGCAGCGGCAGCACGCGGCAGCAGCACATAGGCACGCCCGCGCCCGCTCATGCCGCCTGCGATCCGGCGCGCATCCTCGCCCGCGCCCCAGAAGGTATCGAACCTGTTTGCGCCCTTGATCGCGCCGCCGGTGTCCTGCGCCACCCACAGCCCGCTTGCCTCGCCCCGGTCGAGATCGAGCCACACAGGCGCGCCGAGCGGGACAAAGGCAGGGTCAGCGGCAACCGAAGCCTCACGCCGCACCGGCACGCCAAGCGCGCCCAAAGGCCCGTCACCCTTCAACTCGCTGAAGAAAATCCAGCTCTTGTTCAATCGCATCAGATCGCGGCCGTCGCGCGGGTTTTCGCGGATATAGGCCATGATCCCCTGCATCGAACCGGAGTATTTGCCCGGCCCGCTGCCCAGCAACCCGCGCTCGCGCATCACCCCGCCGATGCCGACATATTCGCGCCCGTTCTGCCCGGCATAGCCGATGCGGATCACCTCGCCTTCGGGTGTGATGAGGCGGCCCGAGCCCTGGATCTGGAGGAAGAAGAACTCCACCGGATCAGCCGCCCAGGCGATGATCGGCGCTTTGCCCTGCAACGCCCCGTCCTCGATCGCGGCCCGATCATGGTAGAGCACGAAGCTTCCCTGTTCGTCATAGCGGCCCAGCGGCGGGCGACCTATCCGTTCGGACGGGGCCACATCGTCGGGCCAGCCGCGCACCAGATCGGACGGCATCGCATAGACCGGGACTTCGAACCCTGCGCGCCGGGTACGGCTTCCGGCGATTTCAGGCTCGAAATAGCCGGTGGCGAAAGCCTTGCCATCGCCGATCTGCACGGGTGTGAACTGCGCCGCGAAGAAGGCCCGCGCACCTGCCGGAGCGACCCCGCGCGCCGCGTCACAGGCGCCGCGCCAGTCGTCGCGTCGGGTCAGGCCGCTGGCATCGTCGCGGGCGAGAAGCTTGGGGCAGGATTCGATGAAGCTGGCAAGCGCGCCGCGCGCGTCGGCATCGCTCACCCCCAGCACGGCAACAGCGGGGCCAAGCGCCACGCCAGCCAGTACGGCATTGGCGGCAACGGGCGCGGCAGGGACAGTAACGGCGGGGCGCGGGACGCTGCCTTGCGGGATCACGCGTCCGCAAGCCCCCAGCGCCACCAGCATCGCAAGGGCAAGCAGCCGCCGCATCACGAAAGTTCCCCCAGTCGAGGGGGCGCGGCGCGCCCCCGGCGTTCAGCCTTCGTCGGTTTCGTCGAGCAGCCAGTTGGGATCGCGCGCGGTGATATTGCGCGAGAAGGTCCAGACATCGCGGCTTTCGATCGCATCATCAAGCGATCCGGCGATGACATTGCCATCCTTGTCACGGGTCACTGCGGCGACATCGGCGACGAACAACAGCGCAATGCGCGCCATCTTTCCGTCGAGCACGGCCGAATGGATCCGGGTTTCCTCGATCCGGATGAGCGTGTTGGCCAGCGTCTCGCCCGCCGCTTCGCGCGCGTCAATCGCGCCGACGAAGCCGGCGTAAACGTCGTCATCGCACAATTCGCGCAGGGTTTCGCGGTCACCGTTCCAGAAGGCTTCAAGGATCATGCGGTAAGCGCCGCGTGCGCCTTCGAGGAATTGGCCGAGGTTGAACTTGCTGTCAGCCGCCGCGATCTCGCGCAGCGCCCGCTCGACCGCAGGCATCACGCCTTCGAGTTCGACCGGACGCGGGGCGACCACCGGAGCAGGCATGGCGGCCGGGCGGATACCGGCGACCTTGTCGTCCGATTCGAAGCGCTGCCCCACCGGCTCTTCTTCCTGTTCCGCGCGGCGTCCGAGCACCGAATAGAGCCGGAGGCCGAGAAACGCGGCAACCATGGCAAGGAGGACTATTTCGAGCACAGCAACAATTCCGATCTTCGAACAGGGCGAGAGCATAGCTACGGCGCAGCTTGGCCCGAGGATGACTACCCTGCCTTAAATGGGTATCGATTACAATTCGCCAACGTCTGATAGGTTGCTACGCGGGATGAATCTTTCATGCCCCTGCCGCAGCGCGCCCCAGTTGCGGGACGCCCATGCCCCTGCTAGGCGCGGCACCAAGCGGACGGCGCGCTCTTGGCGTGCATCCGGCGCACATCCTGTTACCCATTTTGCCACCGAAGTTCGTGGCAAAGCTTTTGGAAAGACACACGACACCATGGCCGACGAAGAAGGCGTCCTCACCAACCTCGACAACAACGACGCCACCGGGCCGCAGCCCAACGGTGCCGATACCATGCCGGCGGTGGGGATCATCACGCAATATGTGAAGGATCTCTCGGTCGAAAACCCCAGCGCGCCTGACGTGTTCCAGTGGCCCGAGCCGCCGCAGATCGACGTCCAGTTCAACATCGGTGCCGAGCCCATGGGCAGCGACGTGCATGAAGTGACGCTCAAGCTGACGCTGACCGCCACGTCGGAACGCGGGACGATGTACATTGTCGACCTCGCCTATTCGGGTCTGGTGGGGATGCGCAACATCCCCGAGGAACAGGGCCACGCTTTCCTGTATGCCGAGGCACCGCGCCTGCTGTTCCCGTTTGCCCGCAGCGTTGTGGCGACCGCCGTGCGCGATGCCGGCTTCCCGCCGCTGATGGTCGATCCGGTCGATTTCAACGGGATCTACGCCCAGCAGCTCGCCTCGCGCCGCGCCGAGGAAGCCGCCGGCGGCAAGCCGATCGCACCGGTGACGGGCAACGCCTGATCTCCAACCAGGCACGGGCCTCTAGACCATGAGCCTGCTGAGAAACGTCGGCACCATCGGCGGGCTGACGCTAGTGAGCCGGTTGTTCGGCTTCGCCCGCGACATTCTGCTCGCCCGTGTGCTTGGCGCAGGCGGGGTGGCGGATGCGTGGCAGCTTGCCTTCCAGCTGCCCAATCTGTTCCGCCGCCTGTTCGCCGAAGGCGCCTTCGCATCCGCCTTCGTCCCGCTGTTCAACCGCCACATGGCCGAGGACGAGAGCGAGGCTAAGCGGTTTGCAGGCGAGGTGCTCGCCGTACTGCTGCCGATCCTTGTCCTGTTCGGCGCCTTGATGATGCTGGCGATGCCGTGGGTGCTGTGGGCTTTTGCCAACGAAGACCTGCGCGGCAATACCGCCACGTATGATCTGGCAGTCACGATGGGCCGGATCGCTTTCCCCTACCTCATGTTCATGAGCCTTGCGACGCTGGTGGCGGCGATCCTCAATTCGCTGTCGCGCTTCGCCGCGGCGGCGGCAGCGCCGATCCTGCTTAACATCTGCCTGCTCACCGCGCTGGTGTGGGGCGCATTGCAAGCTCCCGGCGAGGCGACCCGCGCCGCGACAGGCGTGGGCCTAGCCATCGCGGTATCGGTGAGCGGCCTGCTGCAATTGCTGTGGCTCTACTGGTTCATGCGCCGCGCCGGATTCCGTATCCCGCGCCTGACCCCGCGCGTCACCCAGCGCGTCAAGGAGATGGGCGTGCTGATCGTGCCGGCCGTGTTCGGCGCGGGCGTGTACCAGATCAGCCGCTTCATCGACCTTGCCTTCATCCGCGTGCTTCCCGACGGCAGCCTCACCTACATGGCGATGGCCGACCGCTGGAACCAGCTGCCCCTCGGCATTATCGGCATTGCGCTCGGCACGGCGATCCTGCCCGCCCTGTCGCGCTATATCGCCAAGTCCGAGGACGAGGAGGCCGTGCGTCTGCAAGCCAATGCAGTCGAACTGGCGATGCTGCTCACCCTGCCCTGTGCGGTGGCGCTGTTCATCACCGGCTTTGCTTTCGTGAAGGCGTTCATGGAAGGGCAGGCCTTCACCGCAGAGGATGCGCGCACCACGGGCATGGTCACATCGGCGCTGGTGGTGGGCCTGCCCGCCTATGTGCTGGTCAAGGTGCTGACCCCGAACTTCTTCGCAAGGGCCGACACACGCACGCCGGTCTATACCGCCGCCGCCTCGCTGGTGGTTACGGTCGGGCTCAACCTTGTGCTGGTGCCGGTGCTGGGTGTGGTCGGGCTGGCGCTGGCCGGAGCTGTCGGCGCGTGGGTCAATATCGCGCTGCTGGGCGGCATTCTCGCCCGGCGCGGGTTCTTCCGCCTGCCTGCCCGCGTGCTGGGCCGGATCGGACGGATCGCGCTGGCATCGGGGCTAATGGGCGCCGCGCTGGTTGGGCTGATGCAGGTGGTGACACCGTGGCTTGACGGGCCGTTCACTCTGCGCCTCGCCGCGATTGGCGCGATTATGGCCGTCAGCCTTGTCACCTATGGCGCGGCAACCGTGCTGCTCGGAGTCCTCGACAAGGCGACCGTCCAGCGCCTAATGCGCCGTCAGAGCTAACGTTTCTTCAGGCAGGACCAAACATGCGCGTCGTCTCCGGCATCCAGCCCACCGGCAAGCCCCACCTCGGCAATTACCTCGGCGCGATCCGCAATTACGTCGCTTTGCAGGACGATGCCCATGCGGCGGGCGGCGAGTGCCTGATCTTCATCGCCGATCTTCACGCCCTGTCGATGCCGCACAATCCGACGGAGCTGCGCTCTTCGACCCTCGAACTGGTGGCAACGCTGGTCGCCTGCGGATTGGATCCCGACAAGGCGATCCTGTTCAATCAGGCGCAGGTGCCGCAGCACCCCGAACTGCAATGGCTGCTCAACGGCACAGCGCGGATGGGCTGGCTGAACCGCATGACCCAGTGGAAGGACAAGGCCGGCAAGAACCGCGAGGGCCAGTCGGTCGCCCTGTTCACCTACCCCGTGCTGCAGGCCGCCGACGTGTTGCTCTATCAGGCCACCCACGTGCCGGTGGGCGAGGACCAGAAGCAGCATCTGGAGCTGGCCCGCGACATCGCCCAGAAGTTCAACAACGACTTCGGGACGGAAGACGCACCGATCTTCACTCTGCCCGATCCGATCATCCCGAAAGAAGCCGCGCGGATCATGTCGCTGCGCGATGGCAGCGCCAAGATGTCGAAATCTGACTCCAGCGATATGAGCCGGATCAACCTTTCAGACGATGCCGACACCATGGCGCAGAAGGTCAAAAAGGCGAAGACCGATCCGGAACCGCTCCCGTCAGAGGAAGCCGGGCTGGCTGACCGTCCCGAGGCGCGCAACCTAGTCGGCATCTACGGCGCGCTCGCAGGGCAATCGGCGGAGGACGTGCTGAGCCAATATGGCGGACAGGGCTTCGGTGCGTTCAAGCCTGCGCTGGCCGACCTGCTGGTCGCGAAGCTCGGCCCGATCCGCGACCGGTTTGTGGCGTTGAAGGACGATCACGAAACATTGGACGCAATCCTCGCCCGCGGCGCGGCCAAGGCGCGCGAACGCGGCGCGCCGACGCTTACGGCCGCCTACAAGGCGCTGGGACTGGTGCGGCACTAAGCCCCTCCCTGCGACGAACCGAGGCTAAGCCACGGCGAATATTCAATTGCCGTTCATTCGCGGGCGATAAGATAGCGCGCGAAAGCACCGTTGCTTTGATTGCAATGGAAACCAGACAAGGGTTGTGTCATGTTGTCTCCTATGTCGCCGATCAAGTCCCTGACCCGTCTCGCCCTGCCCGTGGCTCTCGCCATCGGGCTGTCGGCCTGTTCCACCCCGTTCAAGGCGGATGTGTCGCGCTTTGCCGTGCCGTTGCCAGCGCCGCAGGGCCAGAGCTTCGCGGTTGTGCCGGAAGACCCGAAACTCGCGGGCGGGCTCGAATTTGCCACCTATGCCAATTCGGTAGCGGCCGAGATGCAGGAACTGGGCTATGTCCGCGCGGCAACCCCGGAGAGCGCTGATCTGCTGGTGCGGTTCGATTACCGCGTCGATGGCGGGCGTGAGCGCGTTCGTACCGATTTCAACGGGGTCGGCGCAGCCGGCTTTGGTCCGTGGGGCCGCTGGGGCGGCTGGGGCGGCGGCGGTTGGGGCCTCGGCTTCAATGATCCGTTCTTCGGCGGGCCGGACGTCCGCAGCTATACGATCTACACCAGCGGCATCGATGTGAAGATTGACCGTGCCGCCGATGGCCAGCGCCTGTTCGAAGGCAAGGCCGAAGCCGTATCGCGCTCGAACCGCCTGCCGCGCCTCGTGCCCAACCTCGTGGACGCGATGTTCACCGGCTTCCCCGGCAATTCGGGCGAAACCCTGCGGATCACCATCCGCGACGACAACGAAAAGACCGTGCGCCCCACCGATTGATGGTGTACACCGCTCGGTAAGAGACCCTTGGACGGGAAAAAGAGAGGCGGCGCCAGGGGATCGGCGCCGCCTTTTTTGTTGTCTGTTGTTCGGGACGATCAGTCCTTTTGGGCCGCCTGTTCCAGCAGGGCCAGTGTTTCGGGGTGGCTCGAAAGGCTGGCATCGGTCCAGTCGATGACCGTGGCATCGGACAGGGAATCCTCGCCAGCGAACAGCACCAGCTTGCCCTCGGTGGGATAGACAGGCCCCTGCGGCCCGAAGCAAGCGTCCCCGCCATCATAACTGCGCAGCTGCAAGCGCGCGGCGCCGCGGGGGCCGCGCGCGGTGGCGGTCACACGCAGTGTGATGATCCGATACTCAGCGCCGCGCTTGTCCCTGCGCCATCCCGAAACGCCCTTCACCTCGGCGACGAATATCCGCCCGGCGGTGCGCCACAATTCATCCTCACGCGCCCGCTGCGCCGCCTCCTGTTGCAGTCGCGCCGTCTCGGCATTGCGCCGGGTCTGCGTCTCGATGCGCGCGCGATAGGCCTCTTCGGTCTCGCCGGGGAGCATGGGATGCGGAGGATCGAACGGCGGAGAGCACGCTGCCGCAGGTGCTGCCAGCAGGGCCAGACCAGCCCCGGCGGCCAGCCAGAGGCTAGAGCTTCGCATGCCCGCCAGTTGAGCCGAAGCCACCCTCGCCGCGCTCCGTAGCGTCCAGCTCCTCGACCTCGTCCCACGCGGCCTGCACCACCGGCGCGAGCACCAGCTGGGCCACGCGGTCGCCGCGGGCAATCGCGAAGGGTTCGGTGCCGTGGTTGATCAGGATCACCTTCAACTCGCCGCGATAGTCGCTATCGATCGTGCCGGGGGTGTTGGGCACCGTGATGCCATGCTTCAGCGCAAGGCCCGAACGCGGGCGCACCTGAATTTCGTATCCTGAGGGGATCGCCAGCGCGAGGCCGGTCGCCACCGCATGACGCGCGCCCGGAGCAATCGTCACCGATTCGGCGCTCACCACATCCATCCCCGCCGCACCGGACGTGGCATAAGCGGGGAGCGGCAGGCCTCCGCCATGGGGCAAGCGCTTGACCTCGACTTTTACGGGTGACGTCACTCCGCCACCTCTGCCTGGAACGCTGCTGCAATCCGCTCGGCCAGCGCCATGGCGACCGCGCTCTTGGGCATTTCCTCCAGCGTTTCGACGCCTTCGTTGCTGATGATATGGACGCGGTTGCGATCGCCGCCCATCACATCGCCCGAAACGTCGTTCGCAATGATCCAGTCGGCGCTCTTGCGCTTGCGCTTCTGCCGCGCGTGTTCGACCACGTTGTCTGTCTCGGCGGCAAAGCCGATCACCAGCGCGGGCCGCTTGGCTCCGCCTGCGACATTGGTGAGGATGTCGGGGTTTTCGGTCAACATCAGCGCTGGCGGCGCATCGCCGCGCTTCTTGATCTTCTCGCCGCGATATTCCTTGGGCCGCCAGTCAGCGACCGCAGCAACCATCACCGCCACATCGGCGGGCAGCGCGCGCTTGACCGCCTCGGCCATGTCGCGCGCGCTTTCAACATCGACGCGGCGCACGCCTGCCGGGGTCTTGAGCGACACCGGCCCCGCCACCAGAGTCACCCGTGCGCCCAGCGCAGCAGCGGCGGCGGCGATGGCAAAGCCCTGCTTCCCGCTAGACCGGTTGGCAATGTAGCGCACCGGATCAAGCGCTTCCCAGGTCGGCCCGGCTGTCACCAGCACGTGCCGCCCGGCCAGCGGGCGATGGCCTGCATCGATCCCGAAATCGGCGCCCTCAGGCACTTCGCCGAGCAGGGTTTCAACCTCGTCCGGCGTGGCAGGCGCAAAGAATTCGGGCGGGCGTTTGCGCGGATCGACCTCGTGATTGATCGCGCCCACATCCATCGGCGGAGCGGCGTTGGCCGCGCCTTTCTTTGCCAGCAGCGGCCCGCTGAAGTCCGGCGCGAAATCGGGCGCGGGTTCTTCCTCGAAGGGATAATCCTCTGGCGCGGGTTCGGGCAGGTCTTCGTACTCGGCCTCGATTTCCTCGTGGCTGCGCTTGGCGGTCGAGCGCGGGATGATGCGCGAGAAGAACCCGCCCATGCCGCCTGCGGGCATGGCGGCGCTGCCGTCATCCTCTTCCTCTGGCTCAAGCGCCTCGACCTCGAACACCGGGGCTGCGAGACGCCGGGCGGGCGGTTCGAGCAATTGCGGTTCGGCCACTTCCATGCCGAAATGCGCGGCAATCGCGCGCCAGATCGCTTCGGGTTCGGGCAGGCGGCCATAGCCGAACTCGCCGCAGGCCATCGGCCCTTCATCAGGGTGCAGCACCGTGACGCCAGCCGCCTTCAGCAGACCGATATTGCGCTTGGTCGCCTCATGCTCCCACATCCGCACGTTCATGGCAGGCACGGCCATCACCGGCTTGTCAGTGGCGAGAATCAGCGTGGTGGCCAGATCATCGGCGATGCCCGTCGCCATCTTGGCGAGAAGATCGGCAGTCGCCGGGCAGACCACCACCAGATCGGCCTCGCGCGAAAGCTGGATGTGGCCCATCTCGGCCTCGTTCTTGAGATCGAACAGGCTGGTATAGACCTGATTCTCGCTCAGCGCGGCAAGCGACATCGGCGTGACAAACTGCTGTCCGCCCTTGGTGACAACGCAAGTGACATCGCCGCCACCCTTGCGGATCAGGCGCACCAGTTCGCAGGCCTTGTAGGCCGCAATTCCGCCGCCCACGACCAGCAGGATGCGTGGGTGATGGCCCGAAGCTTCCTCCTGTGTGCTCATACTGCCTCGCCTCTCGCGCCTTACGTTCCGGGTGACCGCCATAGTGCAAGCATCATCCATCGCAAAGCTTGGTTAAGTTTGCCTTGCAACGCGGCCGAATGCACTTCGAAAAAGCTCGATCAGCCCACGCGGGGCAAAGGCAAGGCCGAGCGCATAGGCGGGCAGGCCCAGTTCCACCCAGTAGAAATTGGCGGGCCGCGCGAACAGCGCCATCATTGCGGCGAGGCCTGCAAACCACAGGACAGCAAACAGGCCGAGCCTTCCGCCCAGCGCCGCCCAGCCGACCAGCGGCAGGATCGCAAGCGGTGCAGCGAGGCCGGGCGGGAGGAATCGCAGGCCGGTCAACTGGCCGAGCGCGGCGAGCGGCAGGCCAAAACCGGCGCGCGCGTTCCACCCTTGCGAGGCGAGATCGCCGGGCAGTCGCCCCACCTCGACACAAGCTGCATGCAATACCAGACCGAGCCCGAACAGGAGCAGCAGCGCCGCCAGCGCGCCAGCCTCGCGCCAACGCTGCCCGGTCAGCGCAAAGGCCAGCCACAGCAGCACGAAGGGCGCAGCCAGTTCCCGCACCGCCAGCGCCGCACCTGCGGCGAGCAGCGCCGGCCACCACCGTTCAGGCCGGTAAAGCAGCAAGGCGAGCGTCAGCAGCAATCCGGCGACAAAATCATGGTCCAGCCCAGCCACCGGTGACAGCGCCGCTCCGCCGCCCAGCACCAACAGCAGGCTGGCCGCGAGGTGTTCAGGGAGGCTGCCGAGCGGGACCGCACGGCGATTAAGCGCCCACAGGCTGCACGCCGCCATCGCCAGCGCCAGCCAGCGCACCCCGTCAACCCCGATCAGCGCCTGCAACAGTGCCAGCGTCGGCAGCCGCACCACAACGAAGGGCGCGGTCGGGTAATGGCTGGCGCGTTGCTCATCCAGAGCGGCGGCGTAATAGCCCTCCCCCGCCGTCACGCGGGCCGCAATGCGGGCATAGAGCGCCATATCGCCCTTGGCGCGGTCCGGCGCGGCCGGTGTGGTGACGGAAGGTGCGGCACGGGACCCGAGCGGTGCGTCAGGCTCCGGCGCAGCTGAAAACGCGCTCCACGCCATCGCCCCCGCCAGCAAGGCCAGCAGCAACGCCGCAGCCCAGCGCGGCAGAACAGCAAACGGACGGCCCAGCCGGACGCGCAGCCCGCCGTGGGCCGGGTTCATCCGATCCAGCCGAGCGCCATTGCCCCCCACACGCCGCCCGCACCCGCCAGCGCGGCGACGAGATAGCCCGGCCACTTGCGGCCCTCGCGCTTGTCGGTGATGAGCGGGATATGCGGCAGCGGCGGCGTTTCGGGCGCACCGCCCTTGGGCGGGAACATCTCCTCCACCCGCCGGATCAGGCCGGGCAGGCGGAACAGAGTCTCGGCATCGGTCTTCAGCCGGTCGGCCAGCGCCGCCTCCGGCCCGAGTTCATCGCGGATCCACGACCGCACATAGGGCGCGGCGGTGTCCCACATATTGATGTCGGGGTTCAATTGCGTGGCGATGCCTTCGACCATCACCATCGTCTTTTGCAGCAGCAGCAAGTGCGGCTGGGTCTGCATGTCGAAATCGCGGGTGATCGCAAACAGCCCGTCGAGCATCTGGCCGACAGACAGTTCCTTCACCGGCTTTCCGCGCATCGGCTCACCGACCGCCCGCAGCGCGGTCGCGAATTCGCCGACCGAGTGGTAGCTCGGCACATATTGCGCCTCGAAATGGATTTCGGCGACGCGCTGGTAATTGCCCGTCGTCAGCCCGTAGAGGATTTCCGCCAGCCATTGCCGCGCACGGCGATCAATCCGGCCCATGATCCCGAAATCGATCGCGACGATGGTGCCGTCATCCTCAACGAACAGGTTGCCCTGGTGCATGTCGGCATGAAAAAATCCGGCGCTGATCGCCTGCGTCAGGAAGCTGATGACCAGCTTTTCCGACAGCGCGGCAAAGTCATGGCCCCGCGCGCGCAGTTCATCAATGCGGCTGATCTTGATGCCATCGATCCACTCGATGGTCATCACCCGGCCATTGGTGCGGTCCCAATCGATGCCGGGGATGCGATAGCCGGGGACGCCTGCCATCTGTTCGGCGAGTTCACTGGCCGAGGCCGCCTCGCGCCGCAGATCGAGTTCCGAATTGGTCCAGCGTTTGAAGTTCGCGATGGTGAGGCGCGGGCGCAGACGGCTCGCCTCTCCGCCCATCGCCTCGACGTGTGCGGCGGCCCATTCATAGGTGGTGATGTCGCGCGCGAATTTCTCGCGGATGCCGGGGCGCAGCACCTTGATCGCGACCTTGCGGCCTTCAGTGGTGACGCCCTTGTGGACCTGCGCGATGCTAGCCGCGCCGACCGGCACGGGGTCGATTTCACTGAACAACTTGTCGATGGGCTGGCCGAAGCTCGATTCGATCGCTGCCTTGATCTCGGCAAAGGGCACCGGCGGCAGGCTGTCCTGCAAGCTCAGCAGATTGTTCGCCGCTTCCTCGCCCACCAGATCGGGGCGGGTGGCAAGGCTTTGCCCGAGCTTGATCGCCGCCGGGCCGATGGCGCGGAAGGCGCCGGCATAATCGCGCGGGCCGTTCTTGCCCGTCAGCGTGGCGAGCCGCGCGAGACGGACGAACTGGCGCACTGCGAGCGGCGCATTGGGATCATTCTCGATCCCGACCAGCGCGCGGCGGCGGGCAAGCGTCACGCCCCAGCGGGCGAGGCGGATCAGGTGGACGACAGAAGATGTCACTGGGTCAGATCTTCCACCCCGAGTGGATCGCCACAAGCCCGCCCATGATCGGCTCGACCTTGGTGTTGGCGAAGCCTGCGCTGCGGATCATCTGTTCGAACGCGGGCATCGGCGGGAACTTGCGGATCGATTCGGCAAGGTAGCGGTACGAATCCGCGTCGCCTGCAATCGCCTGTCCCATGCGTGGCAGCAGGTGTTCCGAATAGATGTCGTAAGCCTCTTTCAGCCCTGCCCACTCGACGGTCGAGAATTCGAGGCAGAAGAACCGCCCGCCCGGACGCAGCACGCGCAGCGCCTCGGCCAGCGCGCGGTCGATGTGGGTGACGTTCCGGATGCCGAAGGCGATGGTGTAGGCATCGAAACTGTTCGACGCGAAGCTGACCTGCTCGGCGTTCTGGCAGGTGAAGACGAGGCTGCCGTCTTCTTCGTCAAACCCGCGCTCCAGCGCGCGTTCGGCGCCGACATCCAGCATGTCCTGATTGATATCGGCCACCGTGATATGCGCGCCGCGGGCCGCCATGCGGAAGGCGATGTCGCCGGTGCCGCCCGCCATGTCGAGAATCTGCTCGCCCGGCTGCGGTTTCACCCGCTTCACAAAACGGTCCTTCCACAGCCGGTGCATCCCGCCCGACATTGCATCGTTCATCACGTCGTATTTGCGCGCGACGCTGGAGAAGACCTCGCCCACTTTGCGGGTCTTTTCCTGCGGGGTGACCTGGGTGTAGCCGAAGGAGACGGTTTCGTCAGTGCTCTGTGTCATGGGCGGCTTCCTAGAGGCAATTGCCGCAGAGGCAAAGGGTGTTACAGGCGCAAACCATGCCAGAATTGCCTGAAGTCGAAACAACCGTCCGCGGCCTTGCAAAGTTCCTTGAAGGCGAACGGATCACGCGCGTGCAATTGAACCGCGCCGATCTGCGCCGCCCCTTCCCCGCCGATCTGGTGCAGGTGATGACAGGCGCCACCGTCAGCGCGCTGTCGCGGCGGGCCAAGTATGGCCTCATGCATCTCGATCGGGGCGCGACGATGATCTTCCATCTGGGCATGAGCGGACGCTGGCGGATCGATCCCGAAACGCCCGAAACCCACGATCACCTGCTGCTGGAAACCGCGAATCACCGTTTCGCACTGTGCGATCCGCGCCGCTTTGGCTCGGTCGATCTGGTGGCGAGCGATGCGCTCGACGCGTGGCCGCAATTCGCCGCGCTCGGGCCTGAACCCTTGGGGCCGGGATTGAGCGTCCGCCATCTCAAGGCCGCGCTGACAGGCAAGACCCAATCGATCAAGCTGTGCCTGCTTGACCAGCGGATCGTGGCGGGCCTCGGCAATATCTATGTGTGCGAGGCGCTGTGGCGTTCGGGTATCCACCCGGCGAAGCAGGCCGGCAAGGTCACGCAAGCGCAACTGCAGCGCCTTGTGCCCGCCATCGTCGCCGTGCTCGAAGCCTCGATCCGCGACGGCGGCTCCACCTTGCGCGACTATGCCCGGCCCGACGGCGAGCTGGGATATTTTGCCAGCAGCTTCGATGTCTATGGCCGCACGGGCGAGCCATGCCGCAACAATGATGGCGGGGTTATAGAGCGCATCGCACAAGGCGGGCGCAGCACGTGGTTCTGCCCGGTTTGCCAGAAGTGAGGGAATCGTTGACCTTCGAGGCAGTTCTGACTATGCGCGCTGCTTTCCGGCGGTTGGGCCATGCGTCCGCTCGCCCATCTTCGAGCAAACCGTCACCAATTTCCCGGCTGCCTCAAGCGGCCTGAACCAAACGCGAGACAGAACCGAATTATGGCCAACACGCCGCAAGCCAAGAAGCGCATCCGCCGCAACACCAACCGCGCCGAAATCAACGGTGCGCGCATCAGCCGCATTCGCAGCTTCATCAAGAAGGTGGAAACGGCCTGCGAAGCGGGTGACAAGGATGCAGCTGCCGCCGCCCTCAAGGCAGCCCAGCCGGAAATGGCCCGCGGCGTTGCCCGCGGCGTGCTCCACAAGAACACCGTGGCTCGCAAGCTCTCGCGTCTGACGCGCCGAGTCGCCACTCTCTGATTCGATTCGCCGTGCTTGCCTGATCATGCCCTAGGCATGATTACGGGTTGCCGGAGCATCACAAACGAAACGGGCCGCGCTCAATGAGCGCGGCCCGTTTCGTTTGCGACAAATGCAACCGTGCGTTTGGCCGGAAATGTCAGGATTCACCACGATTCGCATCGCTGGAAGCATGTTTCTTAATGTAAAACAGTGACTTCAACGCAAGTCTGCGGGTCAGGGGCGAGTCAACAGGAATATTTCACTTTTTTTAAAAGTCCTCGCTTGCGCAATGCGCCACAGAGTTCTTTAGATCATCTCCACCCGGCGCGGGACAGCCCGGGTGCTTTTACAACTTGGCCGACAGGGGGGAACCTCGGAATCCGCGATTCCGGGGCTTGGAAAGGGCAAGCCTGTCGCAACGGTAATGAAAAGGTCTGAGAGTCGCACGGCTCGGCAGGCCAGGGATGAATTGGGGAAGAGCTTGTGCACAGGACTGACAAGGCGCGGCCAGGTGGTCGCCATGCAGATGAACATCTGATGGAGGACTCCGAAGCTGTAAATCTCGCCGCAGACTGGGCCGACATCAGCCAGGGCCTGCGCAAGGATCTGGGGCATCAGCTGCACAGCCAGTGGATCAAGCCGATCCAGCTTGGCGCGCTGACCCGCGATACCGGCACGCTTGATCTCTACCTGCCCACCGAATTTTCGGCCAACTGGGTGCGCGACCGCTTCCATGACCGCTTGCAGCTCGCCTGGAGCATTGCGCGCAGCGAAGTGCGCAAGGTCAATATCGTGGTCCACCCCGGCCGCCGCCAGCTGCCCGATCTGCGCCTCGATGATGGCCGCCGCCCCGCCAATGACGGCGCGAGCGCGATTGCTCTGGCCGCAGGCGCAATGGGTGATGCGAACTTCACCTCCTCTGTCGGGCTGGACCCGTCGCTGACCTTTGCCGCCTTCGTCACGGGCGAGGCGAATATTCTCGCCTGCAACGCCGCGCAGCGCATGGCGGCGCTGGAACAGCCGCAATTCTCGCCGCTCTATCTCAAGGCGGCGACCGGTCAGGGCAAGACCCACCTGCTCCACGCGATCGGCCACGGCTATCTGCAAACGCACCCGCGTGCGCGGATCTTCTACTGCTCGGCAGAGCGCTTCATGGTCGAATTCGTCCAGGCGCTGAAATCGAGCCAGACGATCGAGTTCAAGGCGCGGCTGCGCAGCTTCGACCTGCTGCTGGTGGACGATATCCAGTTCATCATCGGCAAGGCCAGCGCGCAGGAAGAGCTGCTCTACACGATCGACGCGCTGCTGGCCGAGGGCAAGCGGCTGGTGTTCGCCGCCGACCGCGCCCCGCAGGCGCTGGACGGGGTGGAGCCGCGCCTCCTTTCGCGCCTGTCGATGGGTCTGGTGGCTGATATCCAGCCCGCCGACATTGAACTGCGCAAGAAGATCCTCGTTTCCAAGCTCACCCGTTTTGCGCCGCTGGGCGTGCCGGAAGATGTGGTCGATTTCCTCGCCCGCACCATCACCCGCAATGTGCGCGAGCTGGTGGGCGGCCTCAACAAGCTGATCGCCTATGCCCAGCTGACCGGGCAGGACGTGTCGTTGCAGCTGGCCGAAGAACAGCTGACCGATATCCTCAGCGCCAACCGCCGCCGGATCACCATCGACGAGATCCAGCGCACGGTGTGCCAGTTCTATCGCATCGACCGCGCCGAGATGAGCAGCAAGCGCCGCGCCCGCGCCGTGGTCCGTCCGCGGCAGGTGGCAATGTATCTCTCCAAGGTGCTGACCCCGCGCAGCTACCCGGAAATCGGGCGCAAGTTCGGCGGCCGCGATCACTCGACCGTGATCCATGCCGTGCGCCTGATCGAAGACCTGCGCCAGCGCGACGCCGACATGGACGGCGATGTGCGCAGCCTGCTGCGTCAGTTGGAAAGCTGACCCCAAATACGGTTAATTCGCACAGAATCTGCCCAGACTTTGCACCGTACTTTCGACAGGCCTGTCGACAGGCGGTGCACAGGTTGTAAACAGCCTGCCCATGCCATCTCAGCGCCTTTCCGCCGACCATGTCGATCTGCCCGCGGGCTGGCTCCCCGCCGTGCTGCGCGGCGGCAAGGGCCGCTGCCCGCGCTGCGGCGAGGCTGCGCTGTTCCGTGCATGGCTGAAGCCGGTCGAACGCTGCGGCCATTGCAAGCAGGACTGGTCGGTGCAGCAGGCGGATGATTTCCCCGCCTATATCGGCATCTTCGTGGTCGGCCACCTGCTCGCGCCCGTCGTGATCGCGATGATCGGCACCTTCGGCATCTCGGCATGGCTGACGCTGGCGATCATCCTGCCGGTCGCGATCATCATGCTGCTGGCGATGCTCCAGCCGACCAAGGGCGCCGTGATCGGCTTCCTGTGGTGGCACGGCATCGGCGCGTTCCGGCAGGAACGCCGCAAGGAGGACAAGGCGCCGTGAGCCTGTCGCCGGCCCGCCTCGATCGGTTTGCGCGTCATATCGTGCTGCCCGAAGTGGGCGGCGCGGGTCAGGTGCGGTTGGCCGAAGCGCGGGTCGCTGTAATCGGGCTTGGCGGGATCGGCTCGCCCGCCCTCCAATATCTCGCCGCGAGCGGGATCGGGCGACTGGCGCTGGTCGATAGTGACGTGGTCGATATGTCCAACCTCCAGCGCCAGACGATCTTCACGCAGCGTGATGTGGGCTACGGCAAGGCGGTTTCGGCGCGGCGCTGGCTCGCCAATTTCGACGATTCGCTTGCCGTCGATGTCTCGGACGCGCGGATCACGCCGGACAACGCCGCCAACCTGATTGCAGGGTGCGATGTGGTGGTGGACGGCACCGACAATTTCGCCACCCGCCTTGCGGTTTCGGATGCCTGCGTGGCGGCGGGCATCCCGCTGCTGTCGGCCGCCGTGGGCCGTTTCCAGGGCCAGGTCGCCGCCTTTGCCGGACACCTGCCGGGCGAGGCCTGCTACCGCTGCTTCGTCGGCGATGCCTTCGATGCCGAGGATTGCGACACCTGCGCGGATGACGGGATGCTCGGCGCGATGGCCGGGTGGGCAGGCACCTTTGCCGCGCTCCAAGCCATCAAGGTGCTGCTGGCCGGGGTGAGCGGGCTGGGCGATCCGGGCTGGGGCAAGCTCCACATCCTCGATGGCCTTGCGCCGGGGATGCGGACGATCCGCATCGCCAAGGATCCGACCTGCCGGACGTGCGGATCATCCGCCTAGCACCTCCTCCACCCACGCCGGCACCAGAACGCTTGCCGCGCCAAGGCGGGTTTCGTGGAACAGGCGTGAACCTTCACTGGGTTCGAGATTGAGCTCAAGCGTGCGCGCCCCTGCTGCCCGCGCCTCCTGCACAAAGCCCGCCGCCGGATAGACCGCGCCCGACGTGCCGATGCTGACGAACAGATCGCAGGCCTCGATCGCACGGTAGATGCGGCCCATCTGGTAGGGCATCTCGCCGAACCACACGACGTCGGGGCGCAAGGTCGGCGCGCGGCAAACGGGGCATGGCGGGCGGTGAATCATCGCCTCAAGCCACGGCGAGCGCGTCTCGCAGGAGGTGCACAGCGCGCTCTTCAGCTCTCCGTGCATGTGCAGCACGCGGCCCGATCCGCCGCGTTCGTGCAGATCATCGACATTCTGGGTCACCAGCAGCAATTCACCCCGAAACTCGCGCTCCAGCCGCGCCAGCGCCGCATGGGCCGGGTTAGGTTCGACCCGCGCCAGCGCCTCGCGCCGCATGTCATAGAAGTTCAGCACCAGATCGGGGTTGCGCGCGAAGCCTTCGGGCGTCGCGACATCCTCGACCCGGTGCTGCTCCCACAGGCCACCTGCCGAACGGAAGGTGTCGATCCCGCTTTCGGCGGAAATGCCTGCGCCGGTAAGGATGACGATGCGATTGACCTGTGCCATGAGGCCTTCAAGCATGATCGGCAGAGGCGAGGCAATGGCACAGCTCAAATTCGGGGTGATCGGACACAAGGGCCGGATGGGACAGGCGCTGGAGGCGGCGATTGCGGATGCGGGCCACGAGCTTTGCATCGGCGTCGATGCAGGCGGCAGCATCGGCCCTTATGCCAGCCAGTGCGACGTTCTCGTCGATTTCTCCGCGCCGGATGCCCTCCACGCCAATCTCGGCGCGGCTCGGGTGGCGGGCAAGCCGATCGTGGTCGGCACCACCGGGCTTGAGGAGCAGCATTTCGTGATGCTGGCCGAAGCCGCCCGCGCGGTGCCGGTGCTGCAATCGGGCAACTTCTCGCTGGGCGTCACGCTGATGGCGCATCTGGTGCGCGAGGCGGCGGCGCGGCTCGGGCCGGAGTGGGATATCGAGGTGCTGGAGATGCACCACCGCATGAAGGTCGATGCGCCATCCGGCACCGCCAAACTGCTGGGTGAGGCGGCAGCGGCGGGGCGCGGGATTGCCCTGTCAGACAATATGGAAAGCGGGCGTCACGGCATGACCGGCGCGCGCGGCCACGGCGCGATCGGCTTTGCCACCTTGCGTGGCGGCACCGTGGCGGGCGAGCACAGCGTGATCTTCGCCGGGAGCGAGGAGCGCATGACGATCTCGCACTCGGCCGAAAACCGCATGATCTTCGCGCGCGGAGCGGTGCGCGCGGCAGCATGGCTGACGGGGCAAAGCGCGGGGCGCTACACCATGAACGACGTGCTGGGGCTATAGCCTTGACCGCTCCGGCGCGCGGTGTATTGCAACGCTAACACACATTGATCCACAGGGGAGCGATCATCACCATGGCGACCAACCTCACTCCAGCGCAGGAGGCTGCGCGGCTGGTCGACACGCTCGGCCCGGCAGCGCTGGCCAAGGCGCAGGCCTATACCACCGGCAATCAGTGGGTGCTGCTGTTTGGCGTCATTGTCTCCTTGCTGGTGGCCCTCATCATGGTGCGCCTGCGACTGCTCGACCGGATCGCCGCCCGCTTTGGCGAAGGGCGGTGGTTTCTTGCCACCTTCACGGTCAGCGCCGCCTTTTTCCTGATCTCCGCGCTCATCTCGCTACCCTGGGTGTTCTACACCGACTGGTATCGCCAGCGCGCCTATGACCTGTCGCAGCAGGACCCGTTCGACTTTCTCGGGCAACTGGCGATCAGCGAGGTTTTGACCGCTGTCATCGGCGGCCTGTTCCTCACCGGCGTCTATGCCCTGATCCGCCGCACCGGCCAGCGCTGGTGGCTGTGGAGCGGCGGGCTGGCGGGCGTAGCGACGCTGCTGGGCCTGCTCGCCGGGCCGACGCTGATCGAGCCGCTGTTCAACGAGTACAAACCCGTCCCCCCGGGCGAAGTCCGCACCGCGCTGGAGGAAATCGCCGATGACGTCGACATCCCGCACGACCGCATCTTCATGTATGACGGTTCGCGCCAGTCGGAACGCTTTACCGCCAATGTCTCAGGGATCGGCCCCACCGCACGGATCGCGATTTCGGACGTGGCGCTGAAGCAGGCCTCGATCCCCGAGGTGCGCGCTGTCACCGGGCACGAGGCGGGGCATTACAAGCTTGGCCATATCTGGCGCTATGTGATCATCTTCCCGCTGTTGGCGATGGCGTTCTTCTACCTGCTGAACCGCCTGTTCGCGCCCACCGCGCGGGCCTTGGGCAGCGATGCGCAGCTCGATGAACCGCGCGGATTGCCGGTCTTCGCCGTGGTCGGATCGGTGCTGGGGCTGCTGGTCACGCCCATCACCAACACCCTCACCCGCGTCGGCGAAACCGAGGCGGACCGCTATTCGCTCGAAACCGTGAACGAGCCGGATGCGCTGGCGACTGCTTTGGTGAAGACCGCCGAATACCGCTACCCGCGCCCGTCCGCCTTGCAGGAGGCGCTGTTCTACACCCACCCCTCGGTCGAAAAGCGCGCGCTGATGGCGATGGAATGGAAGGCGGCGCATCCGAAGG
>JAUMAX010000055.1:0-13150 GCA_032116115.1 Porphyrobacter sp. | reverse complement strand
AAAGCCGGATGGAAATGGACATGAGGTATACCTTTCGACTGGAATTGAACTGTTGAACTTAAGATATTGAACTGAAATTATTTCTTGTTGCGGGGCGGGCCACCGAGGCCGGGCAGGCCGCCCATGCCTCCCATCCCGCCGGAGCCACCAAGGCCGGGAAGGCCCCCGCCCATGCCGCCGCCCATCCCGGGCATTCCGCCCATCGGGCCGCCAGCACCGCCGCCGCCAAACATCGCGGCCAGCCCCTTGAGGCCGCCCATCTTCTTGATCTGCTTCATGGCGCGGGCCATTTCCTGATGCATCTTCAGGAGCTTGTTGACGGTCTGCACGTCCGTCCCGCTGCCCGCCGCGACACGCTTCTTGCGCTTGGCGTTCATCAGATCGGGATTGGCGCGTTCCTTGGCGGTCATCGAACCGATGATCGCTTCCATGTGGACCAGCACCTTGTCGTCCATGCCCGAATTGGCCATCGCGGCCTTGGCCTTCTTCATGCCCGGCATCATGCCGGCCAGCATCCCCAGACCGCCCATGTTGCGCATCTGGCGCAATTGCATGGCGAGGTCATTGAGGTCGAACTTGCCCTTCTCGAGGTTGCGCGCGAGCTTTTCGGCGTCCTCTTCCTTGATCGTCGCGGCTGCACGCTCGACCAGGCTGACAACGTCGCCCATGCCGAGAATGCGATCGGCGACAGAGCCGGGGCGGAACGGCTCGATCGCGTCGAGCTTTTCGCCGGTGCCGGCAAACTTGATCGGCTTGCCGGTGACCGCGCGCATCGACAGCGCCGCGCCGCCGCGGGCATCGCCGTCCATGCGGGTCAGCACCACGCCGGTCAGCGGCACTTCGCTGGTGAAGCTCTGCGCGACGTTCACCGCGTCCTGACCGGTGAGCGAATCGACCACCAGCAGGACTTCATTGGGGGCCGAAACGCTGGCGACGGCCTTCATTTCGGCCATCAGCGCATCATCGACATGCAGGCGGCCCGCGGTGTCGAGCAGCAGCACGTCGAAGTTCTGCAGGCGCGCGGCTTCCATCGCGCGCCGCGCAATGTCCACCGGCTGCTGGCCGGCGACGATCGGCAGGGTCGCGACATCGACCTGCGTGCCGAGCACCGCGAGCTGCTCCTGCGCCGCCGGACGATTGACGTCGAGCGAGGCCATCAGCGCCTTCTTGCCGTGGCGTTCGCGGATCAGCTTGGCGAGCTTGGCGGTGGTGGTCGTCTTACCGGAGCCTTGCAGGCCGACCATCATGATCACAACCGGCGGCTTGGCATCGAGGCGCAGGCCTTCGACTTCCATGCCGCCCAGCGTTTCCACCAGCTCGTCATGGACGATCTTGATGACCTGCTGGCCCGGCGTGACCGAGCGCAGCACGTCCTGCCCGATCGCCTTTTCGGTGACGGCATCGATGAAGCGGCGGGCAACGGGGAGAGCGACATCGGCTTCGAGCAGCGCGATCCGCACTTCGCGCATGGCATCGCGCACGTCCTGTTCGCGCAAAGCGCCGCGGCCCTTGAGCTTGTCAAAGACCCCGCCAAGACGGTCGGACAGCGTGTCGAACATCGCCAACTTCTCCTGCCGGACACGCAAGCGCCCGGAAAATGCGAAAAACGCCGGCGGACGAAACCTCGTCGGCCAGCGTTGCGAAAATGCGTCCCTCAGGGGGACTGCCAAATCCGACTTTGATCAGGATGACTGGTGGAGCCTAGCGGGATCGAACCGCTGACCTCAACACTGCCAGTGTTGCGCTCTCCCAGCTGAGCTAAGGCCCCGAGCCAGTCATCATGCCGGCAAGACGAAGCGCCCTGCCTGCGGGAGGCGGCCATTAGTGGGGCCGCATCCCGCTTGCAAGCGAAAAATCAGTTTTCGTCGCCGTCGTCGTCACCCGTGCCGGTCGCGACGCCAAGATCGTCGTCACCGCCGAGGTCAACGTCATTGTCGGGCGAATCGCCGTCCTCGTCGATGTCCTCGATATCTTCCAGATCGTCGATATCGTCATCGCCGCCCAGATCGGCGTCAGCGTCGACATCGACCTTCTTCTGCACTTCCTCGAAGGGAATCGGCTGCTTGGACTTCAGCACCGGCTCGGGCGACCAGGTTTCGCCGCACTCGATGCAGGTGACCGGATCATCCTTGCCCAGATCATAAAACCGTTCGCCGCACTTGGGGCAGGTACGCTTGGTACCCCATTCAGGCTTCGCCATCGTCATTCCTCAAAACAGACCGGCCCTGATCAGCGGGCGGGCCAAAAACTGCACAATCGTGTTTGGATTGATCAAGAATAGTGGGTTGCGGCAAGACCTTTATCAAGGCCCCTGCCGACTAGCGCGGCGCGCCTTGCCAGAAGCGCGGGGCGCTGTCAAAGACCGCGACCTTATGACCAGTCACCGTTTTTCCGCACTCGGCCCGCTGTCGGGCAGCATCCGCGTCCCCGGCGACAAGTCGATCAGCCACCGCGCGCTGATGTTTGCGGGACTCGCGGTGGGCCGCAGCCACATCACCGGCCTGCTCGAAGGCGAAGATGTGCTGGCCACTGCCGCCGCCATGCGGGCCTTCGGGGCGCAGATTGCGCGCGGGGATGATGGCAGCTGGACAGTGGACGGTGCGGGCGTGGGCAGCCTGCTGGAGCCGAAACAGGCGCTCGACATGGGCAATTCGGGCACATCGACACGGCTGTTGATGGGGCTGGTCGCCAGCCATGCCATCACTGCGACCTTCATCGGCGATGCCAGCCTTTCGGGCCGCCCGATGAAGCGCGTGATCGATCCGCTGTCACAGATGGGCGCGAGTATCGAAGCCAGCGCGGGCGGCACGCTTCCCCTGATGCTGCGCGGCGCCAGCCCGGCTGTGCCGATCACCTATCGCCTTCCGGTTGCCAGCGCGCAGGTCAAAAGCGCGGTGCTGCTGGCGGGGCTCAACACCCCCGGCATCACCCGCGTTATCGAACCTATCCCTACCCGCGACCACACCGAGCGGATGCTGACCGGCTTCGGCGCGACGCTGGAGGTGGGCGAGGAGAACGGAGAGCGCATCATCGCCATCCATGGTGAGGCTGACCTCAAGCCGATGGACGTGACCGTGCCGGGCGATCCCTCGTCCGCCGCCTTCTTCATGGTCGCCGCGACGCTGGTGCCGGGCAGCGACCTCACCATTCTCAATGTCGGCCTCAACCCGACCCGCGCCGGATTGCTTCAGGTGCTGCGCCAGATGGGCGCGGACATCGAGGAGGTGAACCCCCGCGAGGTCGGCGGCGAGCCGGTGGCGGACCTGCGCGTGCGCCATGCCCAGCTGTCCGGCATCGACGTCGACCCAGCCATCGCGCCTGCGATGATCGACGAATTTCCCGTCCTGTTCGTCGCCGCCGCTCTCGCCAGCGGGACAACCCGCACCAGCGGGCTAGACGAACTGCGCGTCAAGGAAAGCGACCGCCTCGCGACCATGGCCGCCGCGCTCACCGGCGTGGGCGCAAGGGTGGAGGAGCACGAGGACGGCCTCACCATCCATGGCACCGGCGGCGAACCGTTGCGTGGTAGCGCCAACGGGCAGGTCAAGACCATGCTCGACCACCGCATCGCCATGAGCATGGCCGTGGCAGGGCTGGTAAGCCGCGATGGCGTGATGGTTGACGATACCAGCCCGATCAACACCAGCTTCCCGACCTTCATGGGCCTGCTGCAAGAGGCCGCTGCGTGACCACCCCGCTCGACTGGCCGAGCATCATCGGCCTGTGCGGCACGACCTGCATCATCGGCGCCTATGCCTATCTGACGCTGGCCAAGGCGACCAATCCCTTCGTGCTCCACGGCACCAACCTGATGGGCGCGGCGCTGCTGACCGTATCCTTGCTCTATCACACCAACTGGGCGAGTCTGGTGCTGGAGGGCTTCTGGGCCTCGATCGCGATTTTCGGGCTTGTCAGGGCTTGGCGAAATCGCGGCGCACAGGATACGGGCAGGGTGTGAGGAACGTTCTGCTCAATCTCGGACGAACGGCCCTGACGCGGCGGATTGTTGCGGCCGTGATGCTGCTCGCCGCAGTGGGGATCGTGACCTATCTGCGCCCCGGCGAGGGGCTCATCTGGACAGAGCTTGCGCTCAATGGCCTTGCCGCCTGCGCTGCTTTCGCCTTTCTGCATAGGCGGTGGCGGGTGCGTGAACGCAGCGAAATGACACCCGCCAAGGCAGAGGATATCTTTTCATGAAGGCCACTATTCTTGCAGCACTGGCGGTCTTGACGCTGCCAGTCCCTGTTCTGGCGCAGACCACTCCCCTTCCCACCAACCCCGCCGCAGACTGGTCGGTCGCCACCTCCGAACACCGCATCGCGGTCGAAGGCGGCAAGGTCTGGGCGCGGGTCAATGGCCGTGTCGGTGAAGGCGCGACGCCGGTCATCATCATCCACGGCGGGCCGGGCGGCACGCACGTGAACTTCGGCGGCCTCCTCAGCCTCGCCGACCAGCGCGCGGTGATCCTGTACGACCAGCTCGACAGCGGCATGTCCGACCGGCCCGAGAACCCGGCCAATTGGCGGCCCGAACGCTTTGTCGCCGAACTCGAAGCGATCCGCCGCGAACTCGGCGTCGAGCGCTGGCATGTTATCGGCCACAGCTGGGGTTCAGCCCTCGCATTGGAATATGCCGCAGCCTACCCGCAACACACGGCCTCGGCGGTGCTGAGCGGCACCTTCCTGTCGACCTCGCACTGGATCACAGGCACCAACCTGCTGATCCGTGATCTGCCCGATGAAACGGCCGCCGCGATCCGTGCCTGCGAAGGCCCGACCCCGCCCGCGGCCGAAGTGTGCGAACCTGCCACGGCTGCGTTCTATGCCGCTTACAACGGCCGCCCCGACCGCCCCGCCCCTGCGCCGGAAGCCCGCGCCTATCGCCAGCGCTATGGCGGCAAGGGGTTCAACGCCGCCGTGTACAACACGATGTGGGGGCCGACCGAATTCCGCGCGTCCGGCTCGCTTGCCAGCTATGACGCGTCAGGCCTACTGCACCGCGTGGACGGCAGCCGCATCCTGTTCGTCGTGGGGCAGTATGATGAGGCGCGGATCGACACCGTGCAGGATTTCGTCGCGCTGACGCCGGGTGCCGAGCTTGCTGTGGTGCCGGGAGGTAGCCACGCCTTCATCAGCGAACGCCCCGAGGTGTCCGAAGCGATCTACCGCGACTGGATGACCCGCATCGACGCCCGGGAGGCCGGGACCAAATGATCATCGCGGTGGACGGTCCCACGGCCTCCGGCAAAGGCACCATCGCCAAGGCGCTGGCCGCGCATTTCGGCCTGCCGCATCTAGACACCGGCCTGCTCTACCGCGCGGTCGGGCGGCAGGTGCAGTTGACCGGCGGCAATCCCGATGATCCGCAGGACGCGCTGGCGGGATGCGATTTTGCCGATAGCCTGCTCGATGAGGACATTCTGCGCTCCGAGGAGGTGGGTGGCTTTGCGAGCCGTGTGTCGGTCCATCCTTCGGTCCGCCAGGCGCTTTACGAACGCCAACGTGCCTTTGCCACGCAAGAATGCGGCGCGGTACTGGACGGACGCGATATCGGCACCGTCATCGCGCCCGAGGCTGAGGTGAAGCTGTTTGTCACCGCCAGCGTGGCTGAACGTGCCCGTCGCCGCTGGCTGGAGATGACGGGGCGCGGGATCGACGTGGCGCTCGCCGTGATCGAGCGCGACATCGCAGCCCGCGACGCCCGCGACATGAACCGCGCCGACGCTCCGCTTATCGCTGCTGCCGATGCGATGGTGCTCGACACGACGCATTTCGGACGCGATGCCGCCATTGAAGCTGCGATCGAAGCGGTGGAGGCAAAACTGGCCTGAGAGCGCCATACCCTCTTGCCAATCACCATCAACCGTAAATATAACGCGTTATATACCGTGTTATGGAGTCGTTGATGGCGGATGTCGTTGCCCAGATGGGACCCTCGTTCCTCGGCACCAGGTTGAAACGTTTGGGTGAACGGATGCAGGCAAGCGCAGCCGTCGTCATTGCCGAAACCGGGCTGCCGCTCCAGCCCGGCCAGATGGCCATCCTCGCCGCGCTCAGGACCGGTCCGATGTCGGTGGGCCAGCTGGCCGAAGCGTGCGGGACAAGCCAGCCCGGCATCACCCGGACGCTTGGCCAGCTGCGCAAGACCGGCATGATCACCAATACCCGGAGCGAAGACCAGCGCAGCCGCTCTGTCGCTTTGTCGGCCGAAGGGCGCAATGCCGTCACCATAATCGCACGGGACGTGTGGCCGCGCGTTGGCATGGCGGCGCAGCAGATCCTGTCGGGCCTCGATGGCGATTTCCTGCTCCAGTTGGAGAAGATCGAAGCTGCGCTCGCCGAAGCATCCGTCGCTGACCGCGCAGCCATGCTTTCGCCGGGCGATCTGAAGCTACGCCAGTTCGACGACAGCCTCGCCCGCCATTTCCATGACATCAATGCCGAATGGATCGAGGCGATGTTCACGCTTGAACCCACCGATCGCGATGTGCTGGAGAACCCGCGGGAACGGATCATTGCACCGGGCGGCGATATCCTGTTCGTGGAGGCACCTGGCCTCGGGATTGTCGGCACCTGCGCGCTGCAACGCACTGGCCCCGGCAGCTTTGAGCTGACCAAAATGGGAGTGCGTGAAACAGCGCGCGGGCTCAAGGCGGGGGAATTCCTGCTCGAAGCCGTCATCGCCCGGGCGCAGGAACTGGGCGCGACCAAGCTTTATCTGCTGACCAACAACAAGTGTTCTGCGGCCATCCACCTGTACCAGAAGCTCGGCTTCGAACATGACGCGGCGATCATGGCGGAGTATGGCGCACGCTATCAACGCTGTGATGTGGCCATGCGCCACCGTGCTTGCGATCCGGCGTAGCGGCCGGTCGCCCCATTTTCCTTGCATTTTGGCCACCCCTCGCCTAGGCGCGCGGCCGTTCTCGCAATCATCTTTGGTTGAAGGAACCTTCGCGCAATCGCATTCGGCGGCGCGGAGACGTCGGCCTCTTGCCCTGCCAGCCCTCGCAATGGTGCGTGGGAAGCAGTTTAAGACCCCGGAAAAACCGGTGGCCGGTAGCACAACGAACACAGGACTTAACCAGCCTATGGCAACCCAGATGCCCACCCGCGCTGATTTCGAAGCGCTCCTCAATGAACAGCTCGGCGGCGCCGGCGAAGACGGCTTTGAAGGCCGCGTCGTCAAGGGCACCGTCACTGCAATCGAAAACGGCTTTGCCGTGATCGACGTAGGCCTCAAGAGCGAAGGCCGCATCTCCCTCAAGGAATTCTCCCGCGGCGAAGACGACCACGGCCTGACCGTTGGCGGCGAAGTCGAAGTGTTTGTCGACCGCGTCGAAAACGCCGACGGCGAAGCCATGCTGTCGCGTGACCGCGCCCGCCGCGAAGCTGCTTGGGACAAGCTGGAAAGCGAATTCGGCGAAGGCAAGCGCGTCGAAGGCCGCATCTTCGGCCGCGTCAAGGGCGGCTTCACCGTCGACCTCGATGGCGCCGTGGCGTTCCTCCCCGGCTCGCAGGTCGACATCCGCCCCGTGCGCGACGTCACCCCGCTGATGGACGTGCCGCAGCCCTTCCAGATCCTCAAGATGGATCGCCGCCGCGGCAACATCGTCGTCTCGCGCCGTGCAGTCCTCGAAGAAACCCGCGCCGAACAGCGCAGCGAGCTCATCAATGATCTGGTCGAAGGCCAGGTGATCGACGGCGTGGTCAAGAACATCACCGATTACGGTGCGTTCGTGGATCTCGGCGGCATCGACGGCCTGCTGCATGTTACCGACATGAGCTACAAGCGCGTCAACCACCCGAGCGAAGTGATCGCCATTGGCGACACCGTGAAGGTGCAGATCGTGCGCATCAACGCCGAAACCCAGCGCATCAGCCTGGGCATGAAGCAGCTCGAAAGCGATCCGTGGGATGGCGTGGCCGCCAAGTACCCGGTCGGCATGAAGCTGTCGGGTCAGGTGACCAACATCACCGAATACGGCGCTTTTGTTGAGCTGGAAGCCGGCATCGAAGGCCTTGTCCACGTTTCGGAAATGAGCTGGACTAAGAAGAACGTCCACCCGGGCAAGATCGTCTCGACCTCGCAGGAAGTCGACGTGATGGTGCTCGAAGTCGACAGCGACAAGCGCCGGATCAGCCTCGGCCTCAAGCAGGCCCAGCGCAATCCGTGGGACGAGTTCGCCGAGAAGCACCCGGTCGGCACCGAAGTCGAAGGCGAAGTCAAGAACGCCACCGAATTCGGCCTGTTCGTGGGCCTCGATGGCGACGTCGACGGCATGGTCCACATGTCGGACATCGCCTGGGGCATCTCGGGCGAGGACGCGCTGGCGCTTCACCGCAAGGGCGAGATGGTCAAGGCCATCGTGCTTGACGTCGATGTCGAAAAGGAGCGCATCAGCCTCGGCATGAAGCAGCTCGAAAAGGGCGCGCCGTCGGCTGAAGGCGCCACCAGCGGCGGCAGCCTCCGCAAGAACCAGACCGTCACTGTCACCGTGCTCGAAGTGCGTGACGGCGGCCTTGAAGTTCAGGTTGGCGAAGACGGTGCAACCGGCTTCATTAAGCGCAGCGACCTTGGCCGTGACCGCGACGAACAGCGCCCCGACCGCTTCCAGGTCGGCAGCAAGATCGACGCGATGGTGATCGGCTTCGACCGTTCGAAGAAGCCCAACTTCTCGATCAAGGCGCGTCAGATCGCCGAAGAAAAGGAAGCTGTGGCACAATTCGGCTCGTCGGATTCGGGCGCTTCGCTCGGCGACATTCTTGGCGCAGCCCTCAAGAAGGGTCAGGATTAATCCTGACGCGGCTCGTCCCTGGCGGACAAGCCTCCTCAACCAATTGAAAGGCCCGCCTGCTCACCCGAGCAGGCGGGCCTTTTCACATGGAGCACGCAGGCGTAAGGTTGCCGGCATGATCCATGTTCACCAGTTCCCCTGCCTTAGCGACAACTACGGCTACCTCGTCCACGATACCGACAGTCACCAGACAGTCGCGATCGATACGCCCGATGCGAAGGCCTATCTGCTCGAAGCGGACATGAAGGGCTGGCGTATCACCCAGATCTGGAACACCCACTGGCACCCGGATCACGCCGGCGGCAATGCGGCTATCCAAGAAGCCACCGGCTGCACCATCACTGGCCCGGCGGAGGTCGAGGGCAAGTTCCCGGTCGATCGCATCATCGCGCATGGCGACACGGTGAAGCTTGGCGACGTGGAAGCGCGGGTGATCGACGTTTCCGGCCATACCAACGGCCACATCGCCTTCCACCTGCCTTCTGCCGGCATCGCCTTCGTTGGCGATAGCGTGTTCGCGCTCGGCTGCGGGCGGATGTTCGAAGGCCAGCCCCAGCAGTTCTGGGAGAGCCTCAGCCGCATCAAGGCGCTGCCGCCCGAAACCCTGCTCTACTGCGCGCATGAATATACCGCGTCGAACGCGAGGTTCGCTCTCCATGCCGATCCCGACAATGCCGCCTTGCAGGCCTACGCTGCCGAGATTGCAGCAAAGCGCGCCAAGGACGAATGGACCGTGCCCACCATGCTCGGGCGCGAGCTAGCCACCAACCCCTTCCTGCGCGCCGACGATCCGGCGATGATGGCCAAGTGGGGCGGCAGCACCCCGCCCGAAACCTTCGCTGCGCTCCGGGCAGCGAAGGACAACTTCTAGTCCTATGCAAGCTCTCAGGGTCGAACACCTGTCGGACGACCTGTCCGGCGTGACGCTCCTTGATCTGCCCGCCCCGTCGCGCGCGCCGGGCGAAGTGCTGGTGCGGGTGCGCGCGGCATCGCTCAACTTCCCCGACCTTTTGATGACCCGCGGCGAATACCAGTTCAAGCCGGAGCCGCCCTTCACCTCGGGCCTCGAATTTGCTGGCGAGGTGCTGGAAGCTGACCCGGCGAGCGGCTTTGCCCCAGGGGACAGGGTAATGGGCGGCAACAAGACCGGCGCTTTTGCCGAATTCGCCAGCGTCCCCGCCAACAAGCTTTCCGCCATGCCGCAGGGTATGGATTTCCCCGCAGCTGCCGCAATGGGCGCGGCCTATTCCACCGCCTATACCGGGCTGGTCGAACTCGGGGCCTTGCGCGAAGGCCAATGGGTGCTGGTCCATGGCGCAAGCGGGGGTGTGGGGCTTGCCGCCTGCGATCTGGCGCGCACGCTGGGCGCAAGAGTGATCGCCACCACCGGCTCGCCGGCCAAGGCCGAGCGGATCACCGCTCTCGCCCGCCCTGATGCCGTGATCCTTGCCGAGGGGCGGTTCCGGGATCAGGTGGCAGACCTCACCGGCGGGGCGCTGGCCGATATCGTGTTCGATCCGGTGGGCGGCGATGTGTTCGACGAATCAACCCGCTGCGTCGCCTTTGGCGGGAAGCTGATGGTGGTGGGATTCACCTCGGGCCGGATCGCCGACATTGCGACCAACATCCCACTGATCAAGGGCTTCAGCATAATGGGCCTGCGCGCCGGAGAATATGCCCGCCGTTTCCCCGAGCGCGGGCTGGCCATCCAGAGTGCTATCAATAGCCTCGCCGAAGCGGGCCGCATTTCTCCGGCGATTGACCGAACCTTGCTGCTGTCCCGATGGCGCGAGGGCTTCGATGCGATGGCTCAGCGCGAGCTGGTGGGCAAAGTGGTTTTCACGCCGGGAGACTAAGCTGCGGTCAGTACAGGTGCTTGTCCTCGCGCACCGTGATGATCAGGTTATATCCGCCGCCGGGCGACTGGATCAGCTTGGTCTTCTTCTCGCCCTCACGCCAGACCAGCATCCGGCCCTCCGAGCGGGTGTCCAGAATGTCGCCATCACCGAAGGCCAGCGCGCTGCCGAAGGTCGCGTTGGCGATCGCAGGTTCGCCAAGTTCGGCGCGATATTTCGCGAGCAGGCGATTGTGGCATTCGAGCTCGGGATCTGACGCTGCGAACAGCACGCTGACCACCCGGCCTTTGCTGATCCGGTACATCAGCGGTGCCTCGCATCCGGCAATCACCTCGGCCCGCCCCTTGGGCAAGGCTGCACGCAGGGCCTTGGCCTCGACCTTAGTGGTGGTCGTGGCGAAGGCGCCCCACAGTGTGATCGACCCTATCTGCTCGCTGGCCTGTGCAGCAAAAGGCAGCGCCCCCAATAAGGCGATCGCAATGGCCCCGCGTCCTGTAACCATAGCCAAGTGTCCTCCGGTTTCGGAGATAACTAATCCATTCCCGCGCAACAGAAAAGGGCGGCCCCAGCGGACCGCCCTTCCGTGTTCCGTATTACGTTCGACTTAAAGCGAGGCGATGACTTCGTCGGCGAGCTTCTTGTCCGCCTTCTTGTCGTGCACCTTGGCGATCAGCACCTTCGAGGCAGCCGCCGCGGCAGTCACGGCCTTGGCCTTGACCTCAGCAATCGCGGCACGCTCGGCGGCGGCGATTTTGTCTTCGGCCATTTTCTGGCGGCGCGCGACCATCACTTCGCTGTCGGCTTCGGCCTTGGCGAGGATCGCGTCGGCTTCCTCGCGGGCGCCGGCGAGCATCGCCTCGGCGTCCTTTTCGGCGCTGGCGATCTTGGCGGCATATTCGGCGCGGAGAGCCTCGGCTTCGGCACGCAGGGTCTTGGCTTCGTCGAGCGCGGCGCGGATCGCAGCGATCTTCGAGTCGAGCCCGCCGGTGATGATCCCGGGAACCTTCTTCCAGATGAACACCGCGATCAGCACGGTCATCGCGAGCGCGACCCACTGGTACGAATCGAGGCCCAGCACGCCGGGTTCGGCATGGCCATCAGCCCCGCTGGCGAGCAGCATCAGAATATCAGCCATGCGCCATCACCTCCTTGACCGCAGCTTGCGCGGCGGCGGGTTCAACCTCGGCTCCAGCGACGCGAGCGACGATGTCGCGCGCGGCATCGGCAGCCACGGCCTCGATCTCGGCCATGGCGCTGGTGCGCGCGGCGTCGATCGCGGTTTCCGCTTCGGCAAGCCGGGTGTCGAGACGGGTCTGGGCTTCGGCAAGCTTGGCACTGCTGGCGGTAGCCGCCTTGGCCTTCGCCTCACCGATCACGCCCTGAGCCGCGGCACGGTTGGCGTTTTCACGCTTGCGCCATGCTTCTTCCTCGGTCGTCGCCGCATCCCGGGCAGACTGCGCAGCGGCCAGATCTCCAGCGATCTGGTTGTCACGCATGGCCACGGTGCCCATGATCTTGGGCACCATCCCCAGTCCGACAAGGACGAAGGTGAGGCCGAAGAACACCAGCAACCAGAAAACCTGGCTCGAGAGTGTTGCAGCGATTTGTTCGATCTGAGGCATGACGGGCCTTTGTTACCGGCAGTTCGGTTGCAAGCGCCGGGCGCGGCAGGACACGTCCCGCCCCGCCCGGTGCTTACGGATCTTAGCGGAAGATCAGCAGAACGGCGATCACGAAGGCGAGCAGGCCGAGAAGTTCAGCAGCCGCGAAGCCGATGAACAGGCGGCCCTGCTGGCCGTCGGCAGCGCCCGGATTGCGCAGCGCGCCTTCGAGGAACGAAGCGAACACGTTGCCCACGCCGAGGGCGGCGAGGCCCGCACCGATCGCCGCGAGACCGGCACCGAGGAGAGCTGCAGCAGTAGCGTCCATGATTATAAACTCCTTGAGAAAAATCTGATTGTTATCGAGGGTTGTGAAGAGAGCATCTCAGCCCTCAGTGAAGGTTTTCCGCGTCGTTGATGTAGAGCGAAGTCAGCAGCGCGAAGACATAGGCCTGAATGCCAGCGACCAGAATTTCGAGCGCGCTGATAGCGACCATCAGGACAAAGCTCGGCACGCCGACCATGATGCCCGTCCCGATCCCGCCACTGCCACCGGCGATGACGAAGCTCGCCAGCACCTTGAGCAGCACGTGACCCGCCATCATCGCCACGAACAGCCGCAGCGCGAGGCTGAACGGGCGGACCATGAACGACACGAGTTCGATGAGACTGATCGGCAGCGCGAGAAACGCGGGGGTGTTCGCGGGCCAGAACAGCGAGAAGAAGTGCAGGCCGTGCTTCCAGAAGCCGACCACCAGCACGATCGAGAAGCTCATGATCGCCAGCACGCCGGTCACAGTGAAGTGGCTGGTGAAGGTGAAGGCATGAACCGAGGGGATCAGCCCGACCGGCACCAGACCCAGCAGGTTGCCGAACAGGATGAACATGAAAAGGGT
>JAUMAX010000054.1:0-14214 GCA_032116115.1 Porphyrobacter sp. | reverse complement strand
GCCTACGGCCTCTTGCACTTCCAACTCCCTTGATCGTCCAAATTATGGGCGAAACGCAATGGACAGGCATAGTGCCATCAATCCATTGAAATCATGCCATAAGACATAAAATGGTGCTGATATATGTTAAATTCAGATCAGCCCGGATGTGGTTCCCCGGACGACCATGAACCACTCCACGATCAGGAACAGTCCTCCGAAAATCACCACCCACGCCAGCGCCATCTTGACCATCTGGCTCCACTTCAACCGATAGGATGCCAGCGTAGCACAGCAAAGGATCAGCCAGCCGAGGCTTGTAAGAAACGGCAGCACCAGATCCGGGTTCACGCCACAATCTCCAACCCGTCATATCCCACGGTCACGAAATCCGGCACTTCATCGCAAAGGGTCCGGTAATCCATGCTTTTGTCGAGGTGGCTCAGCACAACGCGGCCCGCGCGGCATTGTTCGCCAAGATCGATTGCCATCGCCAGATGCGCATGGGTCGGATGCGGTTCACGGCGCAGGCAATCGCTGACGAGAATGTCCACCTTGTAGAACAGATCGACCATCTCATCAGAAATAGCACTGAAATCTGTAGCATAGCCGATGCTCTTGCCATCGGCTTCAAAGCGATAGGCGGTTGTCTCGCCGGGGCCATGCGCCATCTGGCACCAGTCGACCCCAAAGCCCGCGATCATCCGAAGGCGGTCCAGCGTATCGATCGTGCAGATCGTCGGATAGCCTTCCTGCCCGGCAAAGACATAGCCGAAGCGCTGGCGCAAACGCCGCACGGTTTCAGTCTCGGCAAAGCCTGGGATCGGCCCGCCGCGTCCATATCGCAGCACCCGCAAATCATCGATGCCGTGGCAGTGATCGGCGTGATCATGGGTCCAGAACACCGCATCGATACTGCCGACACGGTTCGCCAGAAGCTGCGCCCTGCAGTCCGACGAGGTATCGACCAGCAGCCGCTTGCCTTCGTCGCTCTCGACCATGATCGAGACCCGCGTGCGGCGGTTGCGCGGCTCGTCAGGGTCGCAATCGCCCCAATCGCCGGTGCCATCCGGCCCGCCCAACCGCGGCACCCCGGTCGAGGTGCCAGAGCCGAGCATGACCAGCTTCACAGGCGTGCCTTGTTGAAAAGGTTGAAGAAATTGGCCGTGGTCTGCGCTTTAAGCCGTTCCACATCCGTACCGCGTAGATCGGCAACAAAGGCCGCCGTATCTGCGACATATGCCGGCTCGCACACCCTCCCCCGATGCGGAACCGGGGCGAGGAACGGGCTGTCCGTCTCCACCAGCAGGCGGTCTTCAGGAATGATTGTCGCAACCTCCTGCAAGGCCTTGGCATTCTTGAAAGTCACGATGCCCGACAGGGAGATCGTCAGCCCCAGCGCCAGCACCTTTTCGGCAAAATCGGCCGAAGCGGTGAAGCAGTGGATCAAGGCGGGGTAGACCCCCTTCCCCATTTCCTCGGCGAGGATCGCGTGGGTATCCTCCTCGGCGTCGCGGGTATGGATGATCAGCGGCAGCTGTGTTTCGCGTGCGACATCAATATGCATACGGAACAGTGACTTCTGCGCGTCTCTGTCCGACTTGTCGTAATAGTAGTCGAGCCCGGTCTCACCGATCGCGATCACACGCGGGTGCCGGGTCGCTTCGAGCAAAGCCGCCCGCCCCAAGTCCTGATGCGCGTCTGCCTCGTGCGGGTGAATGCCAACGCTGGCGAAGACATCGGGTTCGCGGGCCGCAGTGGCGACCACCTGATCCCATTCGCTCTGGCGGGTCGAGATGTTCAGGAAGGCCCCCACCCCTGCCGCCCGTGCGCGGGCCAGCACCTCGGTCTGATCTTCGACCAGGCCTTTGTATTCGAGGTGGCAGTGGCTATCGACCAGCATCAGGCAGTCTCGGCCTCGTCGGCGGGCAGTTCGAGCCGCGGGAACAGCGGCGTCGGCGCGATGATCCTGTGGTCATTTTCGGCCAGCGGTGAATACCAGTGGCTGCGGATGCCTTGGATAGTGCGCAGGCCTTCGGGAATGCCCAGCGTATCCAGCAGCTTGGCGCTGCTCGCCGGGATCACGGGGCTGATCGCGACCGCCAGCTGCGCGATGCAGATGTACAGCGTGGCCAGCACGGTCTCCATCCGCTCGGGATCGGTCTTGCGCAGGGTCCAGGGTGCTTCGCTGTCGATATAGGCGTTGCAGGCAAACACCGCCTGCAGCCAGGCCTCCACCGCCTGTTGCAAGGCAAGGCTCTCAAAAGCTTCGGGAATTTCGGTGGTCAGCGCCCGGTCCACGGTTGCAAACAGCGTGCTGTCCGCCTCGGCATGGCCGCGAATGGCAGGCAGATAGCCGTCAAGGTTCTTGGCGATGAAGCCGAGCGTGCGCTGGGCAAGGTTGCCAAAGGCATTGCCCAGCTCACCATTGGCCCTTTGAACAATGGCTTCTGGCGAATAGCTGCCATCCTGTCCGAAGGCGACTTCGCGCATCAGGAAATAGCGCAAGGCATCCACACCGAAGGTTTCGGCCAGCGCCACCGGATCGGTGACATTGCCGAGCGACTTCGATTCCTTCTGCCCGCGATTGAGCAGGAAGCCGTGGCCGAACACCTTTTTGGGCAGCGGCAGATTGGCGCTCATCAGGAACGCCGGCCAGTAAATCGTGTGGAAGCGCACGATGTCCTTGCCGATCAGGTGCAGGCTGGCGGGCCAGAACTCGCCCATGTCGTCGGGGTAACCCAGACCCGTCAGATAGTTGGTGAGCGCATCGACCCACACATACATGACATGGCCATCAGAGCCCGGAACCTTGACCCCCCAGTCGAACGAGGTGCGGCTGACCGAAAGATCGCGCAGGCCCTGTTCGACAAAGGCGATCATCTCGTTGCGGCGGCTTGCCGGTTCGAGGAAGCCGGGGGACTTCAGCAATTCAAGCAATTGGTCCTGATACTTCGAAAGCCGGAAGAACCAGCTTTCCTCGACAGTCCATTCGACCGGAGTGCCTTGCGGCGAGAGCTTGGCGCCGTCATCACCTTCGACGAGTTCGCTTGCGTCGTAATAGGCCTCGTCGCGGACCGAGTACCAGCCTTCGTAGCGATCAAGGTAAAGATCGCCCGCCGCTTCCATCGCCTGCCAGATCGCCTGGCTGGCGCGGTGGTGATCCGGCTCTGACGTGCGGATGAAACGGTCATAGGACACGTTAAGCGCGTCGCACATGTCGCGGAAATAGCCGGACATTTCATCGGCAAGGTCAGCGGGCGAACGGCCCTGTTCCTCGGCCTTGCGCGCCATCTTCAGCCCGTGCTCGTCCGTGCCGGTCTGGAACCGCACCTTGCGGCCCTGAAGACGCTGGAAGCGTGCGATCACGTCCGCGGCAATCGCCTCGTAAGCGTGACCGATATGCGGGCGCCCGTTGGGGTAGCTGATCGCGGTGGTGATGTAGAAGGGGGTGTTTTCGGGGTCAGCCATGGGCGGGTTCGCTAGCGGGGGCAGCCGCGACAAGCAAGCTGCCGATCTCGAACGGGAGCATCCCGGGGTCGAAATTGGCGGTCGGCGCTTCTGCGGCAAGGTTGACCAGCGCGGCGTGGGTATCGACCAGACGGGCGCGGGCCTGCGGATCGTCCGAGGCGCGGGCGGCGCGGGCGACCAGTGATTGCGCGAGATCCAGCACCGCCTGCACCCGCTCGCGATCGGCACGCGGGCCAATCAGGCGGGCAAGCTCGCCGCGCCCGGCAAGGCCATTGTCGCCCACGGTGAGCAGTCCCGAAATGACCCGCGCAATTGGCGCGAGGTCCTGCGCGGCGAAGCGCATGGCCGCGCCGAAGGAGCCCTCGGCCGCCGCGATTGCCTGCGGATCGGGCGCCATCCCCTCGTCCGCCAGCAGCGTGGATAGCTGGCTGTCGGTCAGCACCGGGAAACGCAGCGTGCGGCACCGCGACCGGATCGTCGGCAGCAGCCGAGCCGGACGGTGAGTGACGAGCAGGAAAAACGTACCTGCGGGCGGCTCCTCAAGGCTCTTGAGCAGCGCGTTGGCGGCGGACTTTTCCATGTCGTCAGCCGGATCGATGATGATCGCACGGCGGCTTCCCAGCGTCGGGCGGGTGTTAAGACGGCGCTGCATCGCGCGGATCTGCTTGATACGGATCGAGCGGGCGAGTTCGAAGGGTTTGCCTTCGGCCTGTGCCTTTTCGCCTTTGTCGTCTTTGGGGCCGTAGGTGAGGGTGATGATGTCAGGGTGATCGCCCTGCGGCTGCGGCACGCCTGCTTCCGCGACCAGTTCGCGCGCGGCCTCCAGCGCGAAATCGCGCTTGCCCAGACCGGCCTTGCCCGCGAGCAGCCAGCCGTGGTGCATCCGCTCTCCGCCCAGTGCATCGCGCCACTGTCGCCACGCCTCGTCGTGGTTGGGCCAGCGGGTCATGGGAGAAGATCGTCGATTGCAGCGAGGATCCGCGCATGGACAATGTCCGGCGTGCCGATCCCGTCGATCCGGGCAAATCCCTGCGGATCGGCCTCGGCCAGAGCGCTAAAAGCGGCGGCAACGGCGCGGTGGTAGGTGGCAGGGCGTCCTTCGATGGCGTCGGCAGCGGCCCCGCGCGCGGCGAGTCTGGCAGTCAGTGCCGCTTCGTCGCCTTCCAGCAGGATCACACGGTCGGGACGCAGACCATCGCTGCCAAAGGCGTGGAGCGTGGTGATGGCCGTGTCCCCGAGCCCGCCGGCGCCGCCCTGATAGGCGCGGCTTGAATCGACAAAGCGGTCGCAGATCACCCAGTCCCCGCGGGCCAATGCAGGACGGATCAGATGTGCAACGTGATCGGCGCGGGCTGCGGCGAACAGCAGCGCCTCGGCCTGCGGCGGCCACGCCTCCCCCGGTGGAGAAAGCAGCAGCGAACGGATCGCTTCGGCCCCCGGCGTCCCGCCCGGTTCGCGGGTGACAACCACGGTCAGCCCCCGCGCCCGCAAAGCCTCGGCCAGAAGGCGGGCCTGGGTGGATTTCCCTGCCCCTTCCCCGCCCTCGAAGGCAATAAACCGCCCGCGCGCACCCGTCATGCAAAGACCCCGGCGATAGCGTTGATGATGCGGTCGATCGGGCCTGCCGTGCCGACCGCTTCGCCGGCATAAAGCGGTATGCGCGCAGGCGCGACGCCCGGTGCCGTCACTTCCAGCATCGCCACCTCCTGACCTGCCGCAATCGGAGCGCGCAGCGGGCCATCGTAACGGATCGTCGCGGTCAGCTTGCTGCTGCTGCCCCTCGGCAGGTTGATCGCCACTGGCCCCGCCGCCTTCAACGCCACACCGCGAGCGTCGCCATCCTGCACGCGCGCCTCGCCCACCACGGCATTCGCTGCAAACAGCGGCCGCCGCTCGAACGCGGAAAAGCCCCATTCGACATAGGCCTTGGCCAGCCGCGCCCGCAGCCGTCCGTTTTCAACCCCGGCCAGCACCAGCGCCAGCCTTTGCCCGTTACGCCGCGCCGTGCCGAGATAGGAGAATCCGGATTCGTTGGTGAACCCGGTCTTGATCCCGTCCGCCCCCTGCACCCGCCCGATCATCGGATCGTGATTGACCTGCGCAATGCCTTTGTAATCCAGCCCGGCGCGCCCGATGTAGTACCCGAACTTGTCGGGATGCCGCGTGATCATCGCCCGGGCGAGCGCGACCAGATCATTGGCTGTCGTGAAGGTCCGTCCTTCGTCGGGCCAGCCATTGGGCGTGCCGAAATGGCTTCCCGTCATGCCGAGGCCCAGCGCGGTCGTGTTCATCTGCATCGTCCACGCCGCGACCGATCCCGCCTGCCCTTCGGCCAGCACCGCTGCGCCATCATTGGCCGACACATTCGCGATTCCGAGCAACAGGTCATCGACCCGCACCTGTTCGCCAATATCGAGGAACATGGTCGAACCCTTGCGCCGCCAGTCGCGCGCAACGGCAGGGCTCATCACGAAGACCTGTGCGGGATCGAGTCGTCCCGCTTCGATCAGTTCGAAGGCGAGATAGAGCGTCATTACCTTGGTGACAGAGGCCGGCATGAAACGCCGGTCAGGATTGCGCGCATGAAGCACCTGCCCGCTGCCCAGATCGACCAGCAGCGCCACCGGAGCCTCGGCCGCGGTCGGAATGGCAGGCTGCACCGCGCCCGGATCAGGCACCAGCGCGCGCACGGGCAATGCGGCAGCGGCCACAAACAGGGCAAGCAGGCTCGGGAACAAGCGCAGGAATCTCGGGGGCATCACCGGATTGCCTATATCCGCCCCCTCCCCGCTTGGCGAGGCGGGGGAAGCGCTCAGTTCACGATTTCGTCAGCCAGCAGCCCGACGCTGAGCGCATAATAGCTGGAGCAGTTATATTCGAGGATCGCGCGGTAATTCCCGGTCAGCAGCCACGCGGGTGCGCCGGGGCCGTCGGGCTGGAAGAAAGCAGCCATCACGTCGTCGGCAAGGCCGCCTTGCGCCACTACGCCCGCTGCGCGCCATTCGGCCACGGTCATCCACCGGCTGAGCCGTTCATGCACCCGCGGGCAGATCGGCGAGGCGAGGCGGGTGCGATAGGCGGACGGATCAAAGCCCGGCGCGACGCTCGCCCGCACGCCCCAAGGCTGTCCTGGGCGCCAACCGGCATCACGGAAATAATTGGCGATCGAAGCGAAGGTATCGGCGCGGTTGGAGAAGATATCCGCGCGGCCATCCCCGTCGCCATCGGTGGCAAGGCGCAGATAGACGCTGGGCAGGAACTGCGGATTACCAAAGGCCCCGGCATAGGAGCCGACCAGTTGTGACCGGTCATAGCCCTTGTCAGCCACCTTCATCAGCGCGACGAATTCGCTGGCGAAAAGCTCCCGCCGCCGCCCTTCCCACGCCAGCGTGGCAAGGCTGCGGGACAGATCGAAACTGCCCTTGACCTTGCCGTAGCCCGTCTCGTGCCCGAAAATCGCAACGATGATCGGCCCCGGCACGCCATATTGCTGTTCGATCCGGGTCAGCTCGTCGCGGTGCTGGGCATAGACTGAACGCCCTCCCCCGATCCGCGCTGCATCGACATGGGTGGCGATGTAATTCGCCATCGGCGGATAGCCGCGCGCGGTGGCGCTGCCAGGCTGGTTGTTGTCGAGCGCGATGACGCGCGGATTGGGCGTGAGTCCGGCGGTCATGCGCTCGATCGTCGCGTCGCTGACCCCCTCGCCCTGGGCGCGGGCCTTGAGCAGTTCGAGATAGGCATCAAAGCCGATCCCGTCGCTGCTGCCCGCTTGCGCGGTTGCCGGAGCCGAGGCAGGCGGCGCGCCAAGGATCGCAAAGGCAGCAAGAACAAGCGCAGCGGCAGAGAGAGAGCGGGGAATCATGCCGATAGAGATGTCATACCTTGGATGAATCCCCAACAACCGAACTGGGGATGACTCGGGCAAGCAGCTTGGCTAGAGGGCGGCGCGTCGTTTCGCCAATCCATGGTGACAATCGCGATCGTTGTCGCTAGCCGGTGACGCTATAGGACAGGTGGCCGAGTGGTTTAAGGCAGCGGTCTTGAAAACCGCCGTAGGTGCAAGCCTACCGTGGGTTCGAATCCCACCCTGTCCGCCACCGGCCCTCCCCAACAAAATCCAAATCGTGCCGAAAATGGCAGGATTCTGCCATTTTCTGGCGTAATCGTGTTCCATTGCGTGCCATCCGAATGCATGGTAACCCATGCCTCGTGTGGTAATTAATGTGGGAGCAAAAGATGGGGCGTTTGTCGGCATCAGCGGTCAAGGCGGCAAAGCTTCCCGGACGCTATGGCGATGGGGATGGACTCTATCTGCTTGTGGCCCGGTCTGGGTCACGATCCTGGGTCTGCCGAGTCCAGAAAGATGGCAGGCGGCGCGACATCGGGCTTGGCAGCGTGAAGAAAGTTTCGCTCGCTCTGGCACGTGAGCGTGCCGCCAAAGTGCGCAGCCAGATCGAGGCCGGGATCGATCCGATTTCGGAACGGCGCAAGGAAGCTGGCATTCCCACGTTCCGCGAGGCTGCCGACATGGTCTTCGCCGAGAACAAGAAGAACTGGCGCAACCTCAAGCACCGCGACCAGTGGCTGAACACCCTCAAGACCTATGCCTATCCCCATTTCGGGGAAGTCGCGGTCAGCAACATCGACGGGCCAATGGTGCGCGATGCTCTGGTGGCCATCTGGCTTCAGAAGCCCGAAACGGCGCGGCGAGTTCGCCAGCGCATTGTGACGGTGATCGATTGGGCGGTGGCGAAGGGCTATCGCGATGTGTCCCTGCCTCTGGCGGCCATGAACCGCTCACTGCCCAAGATCAAGGCCAAACCCAATCATCGCACCGCCCTGCCCTATGCCGACGTGCCAGCATTCGTCACCCGCCTGCGTGAGAAGGAAAGCGCCGCCCGCCTTGCCTTCGAAGCCCTGATCCTGACTGCCGCGCGGTCCGGAGAGATACGGCTCGCGGAATGGGATGAGATCGACCTTGAGAAGAAGCTCTGGACCATTCCGGCAGACCGCATGAAGGCCGGGCGCGAGCATGTCGTCCCGCTCTCCGATGCAGCGGTACGGGTGTTCGAGAAGGCTAAGGAGTATCGGGAGAAACGCAGCAATCTGGTTTTCCCCGGCGCGCGTTCTGCCAAGCCCCTGTCCGACATGACCCTGACCAAGATTTGCCGCGACATGGAAATTCCCGCCGTGCCGCACGGGTTCAGGTCGAGCTTCCGCGACTGGGTGGCCGAGGAAACTGACTTCGACGGCACAATTGCCGAAATGGCGCTGGCTCACACCATCGAGAACAAGGTCGAAGCGGCCTATCGCCGTGGCAACCTGCTAGAGAAGCGGCGCGGCATGATGGAGGCATGGGCGCAGCATTGCATGAAGGCACCGGCTGCAAAGGCGCAAGGTTAGGAAAGGGAGGGCGCCGCAGCCTATTTGAAACTTGCGCGAAACATGCTAAGTCTTTGCAGTTATGCGGGATATGGCATCCACTCGCAGGGAAGCTGCACTGGCGCTTTCGCCAGAGGATGTGGCCACGGGTATAACTCTCCTTGAGGCCCTGATCGCTAAAGCTTCCCGAAAGGCCAAGCAGCTCAACGGGTATTTTGCATCGGGGCTGTTTGTGACGACGTTGCTGCTGCCGTTGGGTTTAGGATTCGGGTTTGCGGGCTTTTTGAGTGAAGGCACCGGTAGCCTCCTGACTGCTATTTCGATGGCCTGCATAGGCCTCTGGGGCACCGGCACGGCAGCCCTGTGGTGGGCATGGACGGCGATCCAGACAAACTCCAGGATGGGGCGCTTCGGAAAAATCCGAGACCTCGAGTTTCCATCACCCCTTCAGGACCTGATCGGGTTGTATGCGAGCGGAGCGCGCGAACTCAGGACCGACACGGGATCAGTCGTCCCGGCAGCAATGTTTGCCAGCCAATGGGCGATCCTGTTGTTCTCCGAAGATCAGGCGGAACGACAGCTTGTCCGTTCACCGACAGGGGTGAAAGAAGTTCGGCCTGTACTTGTGTTACCCGATGTCGCCGTACTGCCATCTGAAACCGAAAAGGACGACAGCGATGGCGAACGTGAGGCCTATTCCGGCTACCGCGCGGTCCGGGATGGTGAGCCACCATTGCGGAACCACAATCCGGAAATGGCATGGCTGGTTGCGGGGACATCTAAGCAATTCAGGGAAGGTCGCGAGAAGTTTGTCGCCACCCTCGATTCCCATAAGGTCGAGCCCTTTCGCCTCATTCTGGATGTGGCGCGGCATGAGCTGCGTCCGGGTGGCCAGCAAGAGGAAGTGATTCGAATCATCAATAAGGAACTCCGAAAAAAGCATCTCGCCATCAGGGGGACGGGGCGAACAAAGATCATGGATTTGCTGCATGGATATCATTGCGGGAAAGACATTCGCGGTTTTTTCTCAACCTAAAACGGCGGATTTCCGCGCTTCCGGAAGCCAGTTTAAGACAGTTTCAGTCAGCCAGATTCACAGCCGTCTGTTTCCGCAATAGCCATTGATGCAACGCCATTCGGCAGGAGATTGCATCATGGAACCCGCCAGCCCTGACACATTACTGACCGCTCAGGACGTCCTGGCGATGACCGGCTACAAGAGCCGCACCAGTCTCTACCGGCTTATGCAAAAGGGCCGTTGTCCACACCCTGTGGTGATCGGCGGAAACCGTATCCGCTGGCGCTCCGGCGACATCGAGGACTGGCTCCAGAGCCTGCCGACGCGCCACTACTAGGCCGCCCCACTCTCCATCCCTGGCATCAACAGCGCGCTTCGCGCCACGGAGATTCTATGCCCTTTTTGGAAAGCTTCCTCTTCGACCAGAAGGTGACCGTTCGTCTCAAACCGAAATACGCGGAGGACACCCGCGAACTGATCCGAATGCTCGCCGCCGATGACCGCGACGGCAGGACCCGCCGGGCTTCAATCTATGAATGGCTCGATTGCGAGCGCCCGATTCTGGAAATGTTCCACGGCTTCTATCACCGCTTGCGCGTCGAAGGCCCCGCCACCCGCGTCAGTCCCGAAGTGATCTTTCCGATGGGATCGACGCTCTATTCCAGCGGCGTTTGTGCGCGGCTCGATCCCATCCAAACCAAGCGCCTGGAGGAGCGGCTGCGCAGCGCCATGGACGCTGAGTTCAGCCGGTGGATCGATGAGCACCACCTCAGGCAGGATGAGCCCTGCATCGAAATCGCCCTTGATCGGCCCGCTGCGGACCTCGTTGCCGAGGAACAGATCGACGCATGGCTGGCCGGGCGCAGCCCTGACCAACCGGTAGACTGGACCAAATCCGATGACTGAATTCTGGCGATTTCAGGAACCCGAAAATGGCTGCGATGCTACGCATCGAGCCGCCTCAGGGGGGATACACCTCACGCACGGCTGCATCCAGCGTTTCTGCGGGTTTGACGAGATGCTGATAGCATCTCGCCCTGCACGGTGGCAGGCGAATGGCGCATTTATGCCATCGCGCGCGATGGCGAATAGCATCTCCCAAGGTGCGCCGCGATGAGTGCCCGCGCCCAGACCGTGCGGCTTACGCCAGCACAGCAACGGACCCTCGCGGGCTTCGCCAGGACCTATGGCCTGAGCGAATATGCGATGCTCGCCCGGATCGTGGACGATGGCCTTGCCGCGCTTGTCGAGCGGAAGGGAGATGCCATCGATGCCCGCGAAATGATCGGCGAGCTGGCAACGATGAGCACGCGCCTTGTCGATGTCGAGCGAATGATCGACCGCGCCCTGTTCACCGCTTGCGCGGCCTATTGCTACGCGCGCAGCGGCGCGATGGGCGCGCGCAAATCCGAAGACGTCATCGCTGCCGAAATCAATGCGGCCTATGACCGGCAGCGGCGGCTTTCGCAGGAGGGTCGGACATGACCTGGTCCCCTGACCGCCTTACCCATGCCGACGCCTTGCGCCGCCGGAACCGCAGCACCCAAAGCGCCCGCTTCATGCGTCAGGCCGGTATCGTGGCCGCATCGATTGTGACCGGGGCATTTGCAACGCCCTATGTCCTGCTGGATCAGCCAACCAATGAGGCAGCGGCGCTCTATGCCGTTGCACAGTCGAAGCTGTGGTTTTCTGAGGGGACCGTGGTGGAACCTGTCATGACGGTTCGCGACGGCCCGCGCGCCTTCAATGTCCCGGCCCGCGCGCTGGTTGCCCATCCCTATTATGCAGGGGCGGCAAGGCGTACTTCCAACCGCGCCAAGGGTGGCGGCCTTCTCGGCCTGGCCGGATGGCTGATCGTCACGATGATGATGCGCGAGACCGTGGCGCGGCGGCGCAAGGATGCCTTGCGCGACCGGGTGATTGCCGGAACTCGGGTGACCAGCGAGGGGCAGCTTGCCAGAGTTGTCGCACCTGAAGCGGGGCCCCTCCCCCTGACTGTCGCGACCGTGCCGATTCCCGCAAGGCTCGAAAGCCGGCACATGGCGATGATCGGCACCACCGGCAGCGGCAAGACCACCGCCTTGCGCCAGTTGCTCGATACCATCGAGGCGCGCGGTGATGCCGCGCTTGTCTATGACACCAGCGGGGAGTTTATCGAGCAGTACTACCGGCCCGAGCGCGGCGACGTTATCCTCAATCCGTTCGATGCGCGCTGCGCCTACTGGTCGCCTTTTGCCGAGATTGCGCATCCCGCCGATGCCGACCGTATTGCCCACCACTTCATCCATGAGACCGGCAATCAGGATAATGATGTCTGGCTAGAGACCAGCAGAATCCTTCTGGCCAACATGATCCGGGCACTCTGGCGTGATGGCCAGTGCACCTTGCCTGCTTTGCTAAGTGCGGTGAAAGACCGCACCAAGGAAGACCTCAAGGTCTGGCTGGCCGACAGTTCGTCATCCCGAACCTTTGCCGAGGATGCCGACCGGGCCTCTGGCAGCGTCCTGTTCATGCTGGCGCTTGCCGCAGACCTGATCCAGTTTCTGCGGATCGACGGCACGGGTGGAACGCCCTTTGCCTTTCGGGACTTCATTCACGGGCTCGATGCCCGCACCGGGCCGAAGCCATGGATCTTCGTGCCGCGCAAGGAAGACTATTTCGACGCCTCCAAGCCCCTGCTTGCCTGTTGGCTCGAATGTGCGGCCAGCGCCGTTCTCGGGCTGCCGCCCTCATCGCAGCGCCGCGTCTGGTTTGTGCTCGACGAGCTGGCGGACTTGCCCCGCGTCGATAATCTTGCGCGGCTATTGCCGGAAGGCCGCAAATTCGGCGCATCGGTGATCCTCACCTTCCAGGCGCTGGGGCAGATGCGCCACCGCTACGGCATGCAGATTGCCGAGGCGATGCTGGGTTGCTGCAACACCAAACTCTTCCTGCAAAGCATCGACAGCGAAACCCGCGTCTGGGCCAGCCAGACAGTCGGGGAGTGCGAGGTCGAGATTCACACTATGACCGACGCGCTGGCAGAGGGGAACGACAAGCCCCGCACCACCCTTGGCCTGATCCGCAAGACCCGCCCGGCGATCATGGAAAGCGAACTGCGCTTGCCCAAGTTCGAGGGCTACCTCCTGTTTCCCGATGGCTTGCCTGTCGCGCGGATCAGGCTGACCGCCGATCACATTACCCGGCGCGGCCCGCCCCGCCATCCCGGCTATGTTCCCGGCGATCCTGAGCATACTCTTTGGGGACAATCAGGGGGGGCTGCCAGGCCCCCGCCGCCCCCGGCAAAGCCAGAACCGGACGGCGAAGAGGGGCCGGTCTGATGGTCGCCTCAGTCGCCGCGCTCACCAGTTCAGGGCAAGCCGCCAGCTACTATGAGGCCGATGACTATTATGCCGGGGATCGCCTTTCGCCGTCCGAATGGCAGGGCAAGGGCGCGGCAGCACTCGGATTGTCCGGCGAGGTCAACCGGGACACTTTCCGCGATGTGCTCGACGGCAAGATTGACGGGCAACAGCTTGGCACGATGCGCGATGGCAAGCTGGAGCACCGCCCTGGATGGGATGTCACGCTGAGCGCGCCCAAGTCGGTTTCGATCATGGCCGAGGTTGTCGGAGACAAGCGGCTGTTCGCTGCCCACGGGCAGGCCGTTAAAGCCGCCCTCGCCCATGTCGAGAAGCATATGGCCGCAACCCGCGTGCGGGACGGCGGCACAGTGAATCGCGAGACGACCGGCAATCTGGTGATTGCCAGCTTCCAGCATGGCACGAGCCGCGCGCAGGACCCCCAGCTCCACACCCATAATGTCATTCTCAATGCCACGCAGGGCGAGGACGGCACCTGGCGCAGTCTTGAGCCGCGCGCGCTCTATCAGCTCCAGAAGCAGATTGGCGCGATCTACCGGCAGGAACTCGCCCTCAAGGTGCGCGAGCTTGGCTATCAGATCGAGACCGGAAAGGATTCGATGTTCGAGATCAAAGGCGTCTCGCCCGAGGTCCTTGATGCTTTCAGCAAGCGCAGCGCCGATATCGAAGCTGCGCTTGGCGAGCGCGGCACAAGCCGCGAAGCCGCCAGCGCCGCGGAAAAGCAGGTCGCTGCGCTCGCCACGCGGCAGGCCAAGGTTGCCGCCGATCCTGTCGCGCTGGTGGCCGACTGGCGTGAGACCGCCGACAAGGCCGGATTTGACGCGAAGGCACGGATGGCTCTGGTAAGGGAAGCCGAGGCACAGGCCGCCAGCGCCGACCATCGCGCGACGATGGACTTGCATGGCGCAGGAGCAGCGAGCCGCGCGGTGGCCTATGCGGCGGAGAAGCTTGGCGAGCGTCAGTCGGTGTTCTCTGCCGCTGCCCTGCACGAGGAAGCGG
>JAUMAX010000053.1:0-13781 GCA_032116115.1 Porphyrobacter sp. | reverse complement strand
ATCGACTATCTCAACCAGTGCCTCACCAACGAGCTGACGGCGATCAACCAGTACTGGTTGCATTACCGCGTGCTCGACAACTGGGGCATGAAGAAGCTGGCGGCCTATGAACGCCACGAATCGATCGAGGAAATGGAGCACGCTGACAAGCTGGCCGAACGCATCCTGTTCCTCGAAGCGCTCCCCAACTTTCAGGCGATCCACAAGCTGAAGGTCGGCGAGACGGTGGAAGAGGTGCTGCGCGCCGACCTCGCGCTCGAACATGAAGCTATCCCGCTCCTGAAGGACGCGGCCGAATATGCCCGCAGCGTCAAGGACCACACCTCGGCCAGCCTGTTCGAGGATATCCTCAAGAACGAGGAAGAGCACGTCGACTTCCTCGAAACCCAGTTCGAGATGATCGAGCGGATGGGGCTGCACAATTATTGCCAGCTGCAAAGCGCGCCCGCGGGCGACAGCTAAGGGCTGGCCGCTAGGCTGAGGTCAAAGAGGGGCGGGGCCGGAGACGGCTTCCGCCCCTTTTGCTATTCCTTGGGCGGCTCTGCGCCGATCGCCGCCAGCCGCGTTTCCAGCAGGAAGAACGCCAGCCCCGTCACCAGCAGCGCCATCGTCAGCACCCACAGCCCGGCGATGACTGTGCCGATCTGCGCGGTGATATAGGCCGAGATGAACAGCAGCATGATCACGGCACTGATCATCACTGCCGCAGCGGTCGAGAACATGATCGCCCCCTGCATCAGCTTGCGCCGCCGCATCAACCAGCCGAGCTCGCGAACTTGCCGGGGGGTGCGATGTTCCTCCAGCTTTTCCTCGATATTCTCGACCCGCCGCGCGATCCAGATCATCCGGCTCATGATGACATTCATCACCGCCCCGATACCGGACAGCAGGAACGCAGGCGCAAGGCTCAATTGCACCACCTGCTGCACGCGCGGGGTGGAGGCCGTGCGCTCGAATATTTCCAGCGCAAACGGCAGGCGGGTGTCGGCGGCTACAGCGAGCAGGTCGAGCAGCATGGCCCGCTAGTCCTTGGCGTAGGGGTTCTTGTTGGTCTTGAGCGTCACGCGCACCGGCACCGCGTCAAAGCCCAGCTTGGCGCGGATGCCGTTGACGAGATAGCGTTCATAGCTGGTCGGCAGCAGATCAAGGCGGCTGCCGAAGATCACGAAGCGCGGCGGGCGGGTGCCGGCCTGCGTGATGTAGCGCAGCTTGATGCGCTTGCCGCCGGGTGCCGGAGGCGGGTTGGCCTCCAGCGCGTCATCGAACCAGCGGTTGAGGGCGGCGGTGGAGACGCGCTTCGACCAGGCGTCGCGCAGCTCGAACGCCCCGCCGAGCATCTGGTCCAAACCCTTGCCGGTCTTGGCGCTGACGGCGAACAGCGGCAGCCCGCGCACCTGTGCCAGCCCGTCATCCAATGCGCCGCGGATGCCGTTGAACAGCTTGCTCGCGTCTTCGGCCACGTCCCACTTGTTGATCGCGATCATCAGCGCGCGGCCTTCTTCGAGCACGTGGCTGGCGATCTTCAGATCCTGATGCTCAAGGCCCTGGGTGGCATCGAGCAGCAGCACCACGACCTCGGCAAAATCCACCGCCCGGCGCGCGTCCGCCACCGAGAGCTTTTCGAGCTTTTCGGTGACGTTCTTCTTCTTGCGCATCCCGGCGGTGTCGATCAGCCGGATTTCGCGCACCTCGCCCGTCTTGGGGTCAGTCCAGTTCCAGTCGATCGCAATCGAATCGCGCGTGATCCCGGCTTCGGGGCCGGTCAGCAGCCGGTCTTCGCCCAGCAGGCGGTTGATGAGCGTCGATTTGCCAGCATTCGGGCGGCCGACAATGGCAAGCTTCAGCGGCCCGCTGGGGCGATCATCCTCGTCCATCGCCGCGACGTGCGCGCGCTCGATCTCGTCGAGTTCGTCCCATTCTTCCGCCGCCGCGCCGATGATCGGCCACAGCCCGCCAAACAGATCGGCGATTCCTTCGCCATGCTCTGCCGACATGGCGAGCGGTTCGCCAAGGCCCAGCGCATAGGCTTCCATCGCTCCGCTTTCGCCGCTTTTGCCTTCGGCCTTGTTGGCGACCACCACGACGGGAACTTCCTGTTCGCGCAGATAACGGGCGATTTCCTCGTCCAGCGGGGTCAGGCCTGCGCGCGCATCGACCACGAACATCGCCGCGTCCGCGCCCGCAAGGCTGGCTTCGGTCTGCTTGCGCATCCGGCCCGGCAGGCTGAGCTCGTCCTCGTCCTCCCACCCTGCGGTATCGACAACCGTGAACTTGAGGCCGGCAATGTTGGCATCGCCCATCCGGCGGTCACGCGTGACGCCGGGTTGGTCATCGACGAGGGCGAGTTTCTTGCCCACCAGCCGGTTGAACAGCGTGGACTTGCCCACGTTGGGGCGGCCGATGATGACGACTTCAGGCTTCTTGGGGAGGGACATGATGCCGCCCAAGTGGGCGCAAACGCCCGTTTTGGCAACCCGCAGGCTTTTGGCCGGGGGCGATCAGCCCTTTTTGGCGACTGGCGGGTTGTCGCCCAGGTCTTCGTACCAGGCTTCGACCGGGCCGGTCAGCTTGAGCGTGAGCGGCTGGCCCTTGCGGTCCACCGCCTTGCCCGCCTGCACCCGCACCCAGCCTTCGGTGATCGAATATTCTTCGATATCGGTGCGCACGCGGTCCTTGAACCGGATGCCGACCCCGCGCTGGAGCTTTTCCGCATCGAAGAACGGGCTGCGCGGATTCACCGACAGGTGATCGGGGGGCACGTCTGCGCCGGTGCCGGAACTGGTGGTATCCGGGGCGATTTCGGGGGTTTCTTCGGTCATGGCCGCGCCCTTAATCACCATTGTGCAAGCCTTCAAGCGTGTTGCGCTTGCCCTTTTGGCTCGAGGGCGATAATGGCGGCGGCTAATACGCGCGGGAGGCCTCCAGCTTCCCGCGCGGCTTCGTTCGGGCATGCGGGCGTGGCGAAATTGGTAGACGCGCCAGATTTAGGTTCTGGTATCGCAAGATGTGGGGGTTCGAGTCCCTTCGCCCGCACCAAATTCGCCCCGAACCAGCCCGGCCTACCGGATTTTTGGCAAGAAGGCTTCAACCAGTCACCATGCAAACCAAGCAGACCGTCAACGAAGGGCTCAAGCGCGCCTACCTCATCACGATTCCCGCCGCCGATCTCACCGCGAAGATCGACGCCGAGATCAAGAAGGTGGCGCCGCAGGTGCGTATGCCCGGCTTCCGTCCGGGCAAGGTGCCCGCCAACCTCGTCAAGAAGATGCATGGCGAAGCCCTGCACGGCCAGGTGGTGAACGACACGATCCGCGAATCGGTCGACAAGCTGCTGCGCGACGAAGCGCTGCGCCCGGCGATGCAGCCGGAAATCGGCCTCAACGACGATTACGAGCAGGGCAAGGACGCTGCGATCACTGTCAGCCTTGAAGTGCTGCCGACCATCGAAACGCCCAGCGTTGATGGCCTGAAGCTCGAAAAGCTGATCGTTCCGGTCACCGACGCGCAGATCGACGAAGCGCTCGGCAACATCGCCTCGCAGAACAAGAGCTACAAGGACGCGGCCAAGACCAAGAAGGCGGCCGACGGCGACCAGCTGATCATCGATTTCGTCGGCAAGCTCGACGGCGTTGAATTCGACGGCGGCAAGGCCGAAGACGCGGCGCTGGTGCTCGGTTCGGGCACCTTCATCCCCGGCTTCGAAGAAAGCCTCGTGGGCGTGAAGACCGGTCAGGAAAAGACCATCACCGTCACCTTCCCGGAAGAATATCAGGCTGCGCATCTCGCGGGCAAGGAAGCCACTTTCGATGTCACCGTGAAGGCGGTGAAGGTCGAAACCGAAACCACGCTGGATGAAGACTTTGCCAAGAGCCTCGGCCTCGACAGCCTGGACAAGCTGCGCGAGATCATGAAGGCGCAGCTGGAGCAGCAGACCGCCGGTCTGACCCGCACCCAGATGAAGCGCGCGCTGCTCGATCAGCTGGCCGCAGGGCACAGCTTCGAAGTCCCCGGCGCCATGGTCGAGGCGGAATTCGCCCAGATCTGGCAGCAGCTCCAGCAGGAAGCGGTCAATGATGCCGATCCCGCCGCTGCGCTGAAGCAGATCGAAGACGAGAAGGACGAGTACAAGTCCATCGCCGAACGCCGCGTGCGTCTGGGCCTGCTCCTGTCGGAAATCGGTCAGGCCAATGGCGTGGAAGTGACCCAGCAGGAAATGTCCATGCTGATCCAGCAGGCCGCGATGCAGTACCGCAACGAAGACCGTGAGCGCTTCGTGCAGTACATCCAGTCCGAGCCCATGGCCGCTGCCCAGCTGCGCGCGCCGCTCTACGAGGACAAGGTCGTCGACTTCCTGTTCGACAAGGCCGAAGTGACGGAACGCGAAGTGACGGTCGAGGAGCTTCAGGCCGCGATCGAAGCCGAAGAAACTGAAGCCGCTCCGGCTCCGAAGAAGGCTGCGGCGAAGAAGAAGGCTCCTGCCAAGAAGGCGGAAGCTGCCGAGGAAGCTCCGGCGGCTGAAGAAAAGCCTGCCAAGAAGGCCGCGCCGAAGAAGGCTCCGGCCAAGAAGGAAGCGGCTCCGGCTGAGGAAACCGAGGCCAAGCCTGCCAAGAAGGCCCCGGCCAAGAAGGCTGCTGCCAAGAAGTGATCCGGCGCCAAGCGGGGGATTATTCCCCCGCGGCACGCCACGGACGGAATGTGGGCGCGGGCAGCTTGGCTGTCCGCGCCTTTTCGTAGGCGGCGCCTGCTTTCAGCACGGCATGATCGTCCCACTTTGCGCCAAGGATGCTGAGGCCCACCGGCAGGCCTTCGACGGCGCCCATCGGCACGGTCAGATGCGGATAGCCCGCAATCGCCGAGGGGCTGCCGAACCCGATTGACCCGTTGTAATTGTCGCCGTTCACCAGATCGCTGACCCACGCCGGACCGCGGGTCGGGACGACGAGGAACTGCACGTTGTTGTCCGCCAGCAGCTTGTCGAGCGTTTCCGGCCCGGCGATTCGCAAGGCATTGGCGCGGGCGGTTTCGTAAGCGGCGCGGTCAGTGGTTTCGGCGGCGAGTTCGAACAGCTCCTGCCCGAACCAGCGCATTTCCTTGTCCGCTTCAGCTGTGTTGAAGGCGATCAGATCGGCGAGGCTGCGCGGGGTCTTCTCGCCCGCGAAGGCCGGGATCGAGGCGAGGTATGTATCCATCCCCTCGCGCAGCTCGAACATCAGCACCGTGAAGCTGTCGCCATACATCTGCTCGTTGGGGTCGAACTTGATATCGACCAGCACCGCCCCCGCGCGCACCAGATCCGCCAGTGCGGTATCGAAAACGGCGGACAGATCACCCCGGTTGCCGACCTGATCGCGCATCACCCCGATCCGCACGCCCTGCAGCGAATAGGTGTCGAGCCCGGCGGTGTAGTCCTTCGCCCGCTTGGCCGTCAGTGTCACCGGATCGGCTGTGTCCGGCCCCGCGATGGCGGTCAGCAGCAGAGCCGCGTCGTAAACCGTCCGCGTCATCGGCCCGGCGGTGTCCTGCGTGCTCGAAATCGGCACCACATGGGTGCGGCTGACGATGCCGACGCTGGGCTTGAAGCCGACGATGCCGTTGATGCTGGCAGGGCAGGTGATCGAGCCGTTGGTCTCGGTCCCGATCGCGCCCCACGCAAAGCCCGCCGCAATCGCCGCGCCGCTGCCCGAGGATGATCCGCAGGTGTTGCGGTCAATCGCGTGCGGATTGCGCGTCAGCCCGCCCACCGCGCTCCACCCGCTGGTCGAGCTGTCGGAACGGATATTGGCCCACTCGCTAAGGTTGGTCTTGCCCAGCACCACGCCGCCATTCTTGCGCAGCAATGCAATCAGCGGGGCATCGCGCCCTGTGGCGTTGTCCTTCAGGGCGAGCGAGCCTGCCGTGGTCGGCCATTCTGTCGTCTCGATATTGTCCTTCACCAGCACCGTGCGCCCGCGCAAGGGGCCGGTCGCGAACAGCTGTCGCGCCCTGACCGGGGCGGCCGGATCATAATCGATCACGGCATTGATGCGCGGGCCGTTATCGTCGAGCGCCTGAATGCGCAGGATGTATTCGTCCGCTGCCAGCAGTTCGTTCATCGCCGCCCGGTCTTGCGCGCTATCAGCTGGCGGCGGAGGGCTGGCGGTCTGGGCGAGGGCCGGGGCAGCGGCGGTGGCGAGCAGCAGGGCGAGGGCCGGACGGGCCAGAGTGTGATGGTTCATGTCCGCAGGTTTGCCACGCCCAGCCAGCGCGGCAAGGGGCAAAACGCCCCTGTCTCCGTGCGCTTGTCCTAAGGCAATTCACAGGGACAAGGTAAACGCCCTTGAAATTGCCCCCCTGCCTCCGACATAGCCATTTCGACACCTTTGAAGGACACGGCACTGACATGATCGATCTGTTCGGCAACTCCGGCGAAACCTATGGCACCCAGGGCCAGTTCACCCGCGATCCCTACACGGGCGCGCTGGTGCCGGTTGTGGTGGAGCAGACCAGCCGGGGCGAACGCAGCTTCGACATTTTCAGCCGCCTGCTGCGCGAACGAATCGTGTTCGTGACCGGCCAGATCGAAGACGGCATGGCGAGCCTCGTGACCGCGCAGCTGCTGTTCCTCGAAAGCGAAAACCCCTCCAAGCCGATCAGCATGTACATCAACTCGCCCGGCGGCGTGGTGACGGCGGGTCTCCAGATCTATGACACCATGCAGTATATCAAGCCGCGCGTGTCGACTGTGTGCATGGGGCAGGCCGCGTCCATGGGCAGCTTCCTGCTGGCCGCGGGCGAGCCGGGGATGCGCATCGCGCTCCCCAATGCGCGAATCATGATCCACCAGCCTTCGGGCGGCGCGCGCGGGATGGCCTCGGACATCGAGATCCAGGCGCGCGAGATCCTGCGCATCCGCAGCCGCATGAACGATCTCTACGTGAAGTTCACCGGCCGCAGCCTTGAGGAAATCGAAAAGGCGATGGACCGCGACACCTTCCTCGAAGCCGAAGAAGCCAAGACCTTCGGTCTGGTCGACAAGGTGTTCGAGACCCGGCCCGAAAACGAAGAAGCCGAGGGCGAGAACGGTTCGGGCGGCGCGCCTGAATAAGCCTTCCGCCTTCACCTGCACCGGCGCGGGACAGTTGGCCCGGCGGCCTGTCTTTTCCGCCACTTCGCGGCTGCCGGTGCCATGGTAACACCACGAAATCGCGCGCCATGTGTTGATTCATTGGCTGCGAGCGATACACTTGACGAATCCGCCGTGCGCATCGCGCAACGTGCAGGGCCGGATTCGAGGACACAGGAATGACCAAATTGAGCGGATCCGACAGCAAGAGCACCCTCTACTGCAGCTTCTGCGGGAAGTCGCAGCACGAGGTGCGCAAGCTTATCGCCGGCCCGACCGTGTTCATCTGCGATGAATGCGTCGAGCTGTGCAACGACATCATCCGCGAGGAAACCAAGGCAGGGATCGCCGGCAAGAAAGACGGCGAGATCCCGACGCCGATGGATATCTTCACCACGCTCAATGATTACGTCATCGGGCAGGATCGTGCGAAGCGCGTGCTCGCCGTCGCGGTGCACAACCACTACAAGCGGCTGAAGCACTCGGGCAAATCGGGCGATGTCGAACTCGCGAAGTCGAACATCCTGCTCGTCGGCCCGACCGGTTCGGGCAAGACGCTGCTGGCCCAGACGCTGGCGCGCACCTTTGACGTGCCGTTCACCATGGCCGATGCGACCACGCTGACCGAAGCGGGCTACGTGGGCGAGGATGTGGAGAACATCATCCTCAAGCTGCTGCAGGCCTCCGACTACAACGTCGAGAAGGCCCAGCACGGGATCGTCTATATCGACGAGATCGACAAGATTACCCGCAAGGCGGAAAACCCCTCGATCACCCGCGACGTTTCGGGCGAGGGCGTGCAGCAGGCGCTGCTCAAGCTGATGGAAGGCACCACCGCCTCCGTGCCGCCGCAGGGCGGGCGCAAGCATCCGCAGCAGGAATTCCTGCAGGTCGACACCACCAACATCCTGTTCATCTGCGGCGGGGCGTTCGCGGGTCTGGACAAGATCATTGCTGACCGCCTTCAGAAGCGCTCGATCGGCTTCGGCGCGCATGTCGCCGATCCCGACAAGCGCCGCGTGGGCGAGTTGCTGGAAAAGTCCGAGCCGGAAGACCTCCTCAAGTTCGGCCTCATCCCCGAATTCGTCGGCCGTCTGCCGGTGATTGCCACGCTGCACGATCTCGACGTGCCGGCGCTGGTGACGATCCTCAACGAACCCAAGAACGCGCTGGTGAAGCAATACCGCAAGCTGTTCGAGCTTGAGGATGTGGAACTGACCTTCACCGATGACGCGCTGCAAGCGATTGCCGAACGCGCGATCAAGCGCAAGACCGGCGCACGCGGCCTGCGCTCGATCGTCGAAGGCCTGCTGCTCGACACGATGTTCGATCTGCCCGACATGGAAGGCGTGACCGAGATCGTGATCGACGCCGATGTGGTCGCGGGCAAGAAGGAACCGATCCGCGTGATCGGCGCCGAAAAGAAGAAGGAAGAGGCGGCGTAAGTTCGCGCTCTTACCAGTAGCGCTTTGGTATAATTTCCCGAGGCAGAACGGTATCTTAACTCTCCCGCGGCATTTCTATGCTGCGGGAGATTCTGTATGCACCAAATCGTCAAATATGGCTGGCTAGCGCTGTTCGCGGCCCCCATGCTCATTTCGGCAACCAACGCCGGCGACGCGTCAAAAGACACAGTGCTGTCGGTCAGCGGCGTCGGTTACTCCACCTCGGAAGGGGCCGAGATCTTCACAATCAACGCGGGTTCAACAGCCTTCTCCCGTTACCCTTCGCGTGCAATGCGTGACAATGCTGCAGTGCTCGAAAAGCTACGCGAGCAATTGGCCGACAAGGGCATTGATCCCCGTGACGTTTCGACAAGCAACTTCGCGTTCAGGCGGGGTTCCGATCCGGATGATCGTGACGGTGACCGGGACGAGGGCTATCTGGCGTCCCAACAATTGGTCGTTTTCGTCCGCAATCCGGATCAGGCCGGAACGGTCATTGATGCGATGGTTGAAGCCGGTGCGACGGACGTATCGGTGCAGAACCACAAGTGGTGGGGTGGAAACCGTCCCCCGCCCGCGATCGAGGCCGTCGCACGCAAACAAGCCGTGGCAGATGCGCGCAAGAAAGCCGACGACTATGCCGCCGCGCTCGGCATGAGGATCAGCCGCGTGGTATCTGTCAATGATGGCGGCGTGCACATATCGGGACAACCCGCGCCTGCGGCGGCCAGGGTTACCACCTTGGAAGTGCCGACGCAGATCGACAATGGCGAGAGCGCGGTGATTGCCACAGTCTCCATGCAATTCGAACTCGCCCCCAAATAACCGAAACCCCGCCCGGCCTGGGGGGAGGCCGGACGGGGTCGGGAGAAGCGCTGCCCCTCGGGGTGGAGGGGATGGGGGAATGAAGGGCAGCGCCAGCTTGTCCGGTAAAATCAGCCCGGCAGGAACACGCCGTCGGTGACGTGGATCACGCCGTTCGAGGTCATCACGTCGGCCTGCACAACGGCGGTCTTGCCGCCCTTGGCATCGGTGATGATGACCTTGCCGCCGATCAGCTCTGCGGTCAGTTTGCCGCCCTGCACGGTGGTGATGGTGGCCTTGCCGCCATTGGCGTTGATCAGCTTGACGAGGTCACCGGCCGTCACCTTGCCGGGGACCGCGTGGTAGGTGAGGATGGTGGTCAGCAGGCCCTTGTTCTCGGGCTTCACCAGCGTGGCGACGGTGCCTTCGGGCAGCTTGGCGAAGGCGGTGTCAGTCGGAGCGAAGACGGTGAAGGGGCCCGGGCTGCTCAGCGTGTCGACGAGGCCGGCGGCCTTGACCGCGGCGACGAGGGTGTTGTGCACGCCGGTGCTCATCGCCACTTCGACGATGTTCGGGGCGGCCTTGGCATGGTCGCCGTGCTGGTGGGCGACAGCGGGAAGCGCGGCGAAGCCGGTGGTCGCGGCCAGAGCGGCGGCGAGAGCGGCGAAAAGGGTGTTCTTGGGGGTCACAGGGGGGATCTCCGTAAAAAGGAACGTCACGTCTGCAAGCCCTCCCGCTTGCATGCATAGCTACGCAGGCATGCGGGGCGCGGATGCGCAGGTTTTGCTAATGCGGATGAGTTGCCGCTGGCGCGCGGCGAAGCGAAAATGCTTCAGACGCGGTTGAACGCGCCCTTGGCCACCACCGGGCCAGCGTCCACGCCTTGGGGCTTGCCGCCAATCGGCTCGCGGGTCAGCACAAGGCTTGCCCCGTCACCAAGCTTGGCGGTGACGGCGGCAGGCAGCGCCATGCTGCGCACTTCGCCCGGCGCAACCACGCCCAGCGATTGCAGCGCGGAGCCATCGGCAGGCACCAGCCACAGCTCGTGATCATGCACCCCGTCAGCGGTCAGGCCGATCGCGGCGACGAGCATCTTTTCGCTTTCGGGGATGTAGGTGACATCAAGCCTGAGGCCCGTTTCGCCAATCGGCACCGTGGCGACCATCGGCGCGGCGGCAGCGATCTGCGCAGGCGGCGCGTCGACCGGCGAACGGCCCGGCGCGAACATGAACAGCGCGAGCGCCACGGCAGCCGCCATGGACGAAATCCCCGCCACCCACTGCCAGCGCCGCACCCGCGCTTCCAGAGCGACCACGTTGCTGGCGGGCGCATCGGGCAAGGCCACCGGAGCGGCGGTCGCCTGCTGCGCGGCGATCCGGGCAGAAATCCCGTCCCACACCTGCTCGCCCGGCTCGGCCCCGGCCATGCCGTCCGTCAGCGGAGCGAACCAGTCGTCCCACCATTCCTTGCGCCAGGCGAAGTCCGGATCGGTCGCGTATTTCCCGCGCGCGGCGAGCAGTTCCTCGCCCTCCAGCAGGCCAAGCGCCCATTCGGCGGCGATCATCGGATCGTCGCGGGTCACGCCGTCTTCAGGAGTGTTCTCTGGCCCGCTCATGCCGCTTCGCTCGCTTCAAGACAGGTGCGCAGGCGTTGCAGCCCGCGGCGGATCCAGCTTTTCATGGTGCCAAGCGGCACGTCCGCCGCCTCGGCCAGTTGGGCATAGGTCTTGCCGTCGAAAAATGCCGCGCGGATATGGCCCTGCGTCCGGTCATCCAGCGCGCCGAGGCACTTGTGAATCTGGGCGGCCTGTTCGGCATCGACCAGCAGCATATCGGCAAGCGGCGTTTCATCGGCGAGCGGCGCGGCTTCCTCGACCGGCACGGCCCCGCCGCGCACCTTGCCGGTGCGCAGGCGGTCAATCGCCCGGTTGCGCGCGAACGCCGCCAGCCACGCGATCGGGCTCGCGCGGGTCGGGTCATAGCGGTCGGCCCGCTGCCACAGATTGACATAGACGTCCTGCAAGGCGTCCTCGGCTTCCTTTCGATCGCCCAAGATACGCAGGCAGATGCCAAACAGCTTCACCCGCGTCGCGCGATAGATTTCTTCAAGCGCGGCGGCATCGCCATCGGCCAGCCGCGCCATTGCATCGCGCAGCGCCTCACGCGCTTCATCCGAGGACGGACGGGGACGGGCGGCCATCAGGAGCAGCCCCCACAATCTCTGGCACAGGGGTTTTCGCCGCTCTCGACCTGAAGCGTCGCATGGCCCACGCCAAAACGCTGTTCGAGCGAGGCGGCGACATCGCGCAGGAAGGAATCGGGCGCAGGGCGGCTCGGCATCACCAGATGCGCGGTCAGCGCGACCTCGGTGGTGGACATCGGCCAGACGTGCAGATCATGCACCGCGGTCACTCCGTCGAAGCTGGCAAGGTGGTGTTTGACCTCGGCAAGATCGATCCGGGCAGGGGCGGCCAGCAGGCCCATCGTCAGGCTGTCACGCGCAAGGCCCCATGTCCCCCACGCAATAACCGCGACGATCGCGAGGCTGACCAGCGGGTCGATCCACGCAAAACCGGTGACGAGGATCGCCGCCCCCGCCACGACCACGCCCAGCGACACCAGCGCATCGGCTGCCATATGCAGATAGGCCCCGCGGATATTGATGTCCTCCTGCCCCTTCATAAACAGCATGGCCGTCAACGCATTGATCCCGATCCCGATCCCGGCGACGATCACCATCACCATGCCCTGCGGTTCCTGCGGGGTCATCATCCGGTGCACGGTTTCGAACAGAATTGCCCCGATCGCCACCGCCAGCAACAGTGCATTGGCCAGCGCGGCGAGGATGGTCGAGCTTTTGTAGCCATAGGTGAAGCGGCCCTGTGGCGGGCGCTTGGCCGCAATGCTCGCCACCCAGGCCAGCACCAGCGCCAGCACATCGGACAGGTTGTGTCCGGCATCGGCCACCAGCGCCATCGAGCCATAGGCCAGCCCGGCTGCCGCTTCGATCACGACAAAGATGATGTTGAGCCCGATGCCGATCAGGAAGGCATTGCCGAAATCCGCCGGACCGTGATGATGCCCGTGCGCATCATGCAGCCCGTGGCAATCTGACGCGCCGCTGCCGTGAGCGTGGTGATGATGGGCGTGGGCGTGGGCCATTCTGGGGCGGTTGTAGCGGCAAGCTTTGACCGCGTCACGCCCAACGTTACCGACGCGTCAACGCCCTGTCATTGGCAGGAATAAGCGGAATTCTCGCCGAAGCTGATATAGTAATTGCTGCGGAACCGGGCGACGGCATTGGCATAATCGGCCGGACATTCCTTGGCATTGAGCGCGCTGATCGTGCTGCCCAGCGTGCTGCAGCCGTTCTGGATATCATAGCTGCCGGGTGCCGATCCGAAGGCGCCCGCGCGGATCCAGACCCGGATTTCGCTTTGGGCCTGCTGGTGGTTGCGGGTGGCCTTTTCGACGCCGCTGTCCATGATGGCCTGGCACTCGCTATCGAGGCGCGCCATGTCCGCAGCGGCCCGTGCGCGCTCTTCCTGTTCGTATTGGCGGCGGCCCTCCTCGGCCGCGTATCGGGCGTTCGCGCGGGTGGCGGTGAAGGCGGCAAAGGCCCCATCGCCGATGATGTCCAGATGGCCGAGGGTGAAGTCCGGCGCGCTGGAATCGATCCTGAGAGCGCTGTCGCAGCTGTCCGCCACGGCCTTGATCTGTTCGCGCGTGAGGTGGTGGAACATCAAGTAGACCCGGTCAGTGAAAACCTCGATCGGCTCAGGCTCGATGCCTTCGCCAAAAGCATAGTAGCTGGCGAGATAATGGGCCTTGACCTCGTCCGCGTTGAGATTCTGCATAAGCGCGGCAGCGCCTTGGCACATGCGCAATTCGTGATCGGAAAACCGTTCGAAATGCCGCCCGCCGCCGCCGCTGTCCTGCGCCCGCGCCGATCCGACGGCGAGCGCCAAAGCCGCCGCCATGGCGGCAGCGCCGAATGTCTTGCCCCGCTGTCCTGTCATGCTTGTGGTAACCCCCAAGCGACCCCGTTTGCGCCATTATGTACGCGGCGTGCCGGTGGCAACACCCTGTTCCGGGGGGTCAGTTGTAGACGCAGGCGTCCAGCCCGTCGCGGCGCACGATCCCGATCCGGCGTTCGATCCGGTTGCCGTGTCGTGCGAGCCATCCGCCGGGGTTTTTGACCGAGCGTTTCTTGGGGCTGGGCAGGGCTGCTGCCATCCGGCTCGCCTCGTCAGCAGAAAGGCGCGCGGCGGATTTGCCGAAATAGCGCTGGGCTCCGGCCTCGGCCCCATAGGTGCCAAGCCCGGTTTCAGCGACGTTGAGATAGACCTCCATGATCCGCCGCTTGCCCCAGATCGTCTCGATCCAGAAGGTGAACCACGCTTCCAGCCCCTTGCGGAAGAAGCCGCCGCC
>JAUMAX010000052.1:0-2227 GCA_032116115.1 Porphyrobacter sp. | reverse complement strand
GCCCAGCGCCAGACTGCGCGCGCCCAGCGGGCCGAGCAGATCGGGGGTGTCACGTGCATCGGACAGGGCAAAGCCGGGGGTGATGCGCCCTTCATTGGTCAGCGCGACGCTCAGCCGTCCAGCAAGACCGAACAGCGCGCCGCTGGCCAGCAGATTGGCCGAAACTTGCCGGCCCTGCGGGGTGATGGTAGCGGCCGCGCCAAGATCGGCGCTCCACAGCTTCACCATGCCTTCAGGGCGGGCGAGCAGAGGAAAGGCGGGGCGCAGCGTTTCGGGACGCAGCCGCGCCTGGCGTTCTTCGCGCTCAAGCCGCATCAGCACCGGCAGGGCAGCGGTCGGGACGATCAGCAGCCGCTGGCTTACTGCGTCATGGGTGAGGCTCATGGGGAGGTAAGCGGCCACATCGGCCAGCGGCAGGCATTCGCCGCTCGGGCTGGGCAGCAGGGCAGCGGCGGGAATGGTGACCGAGCGGCGCGGCTCGGGCAGGGTCAGGGCGATGTCTGCGCCTGACGTTTCATGCGCCAGTTCCAGCGCTTCGAGCAGCGGGAGGATCGCGACGCAGGCCCCGCCATCCGCGCCCAGATCATGCAGGGCTATCGCATCCACGATCTGCTTGTGATCGGCGAAAAGGGCCGGAAGGGCGAGCCCGTCAGCGGCCTGACCGGCGCGCTCTGCAGCGGGGTCATTGCCGAACAGCCGATCGAACAGGCCGTCCTCTTGCGCCCGAACCGGGGCAGCGTCTCCGCCAACCAGACTGGCTGCGCACAGAAGCAGGGCCAGCCAGCGCAGCGGCCTGAACGGTCGGCGGGACATGGGTGATTACCGGACCGGGTCATGCGCTCAGAGCGCCGCGGTCAGGCTGGCGAGCAGCTTGCCGATATTGGCCGGATCGCCCGCGTCGGTCGAGGTGTAGTCGATCCGCACCTTCTTGCCGGCGAGCTTGGCGCGCACTTCGGCAGGCAGCGGCACGACCACGTCGCGGCTGGTGTTGGGGACATAGATCGCCACGCCGCGCACCAGCCAGGCCGGGGCCTTCTCGCCGTCGACGGTGAAGCTGACATCGCCATAGGTCGAACGCGTGCCCGAACGGGTGAGGCGCACCACCAGCTGATCGGGTGCCTCCTTGGCCATCGCGGCCGCATCCATCGTGACGGCGGCATCAAGGCTGCCGACGCGCAGGATCACGGGGATGGTGATGGAGCGGATCGCGACCAGTTCGATCGAGAGGCTGTTGTCGGCGCCGGCCTCGCCTGCAACCTGGGTCGTCCCGGCGCTGACAGGCGCGGACATCAGGCGCAGGTGTGAGCGGTATTCACCCGCAGCAAGATCGCCAGGAGCAGTGGCCATGACGCGCACGACCTGGCGTGCGCCCGGCTCCAGCACCAGCTGGCGTGGGGAATAACGCAGCTTGTCATCGGCGAACAATTCGCCGTCTTGCGCGGTGGGGGCGTCTTCAAGGCTGCCATCTTCGCGCATCCGGCGGTTTTCGATGGCAATGCGGAAAGCGGCGGTTTCGGTGCCCTTGTTGACGAGCACGAGTTCGGTCGAGCGCGCGTCCGGGGTCAGCACCACGCGGGTGGGGGCGACCAGCAATTCGGCAGCGGCAGGCACAGGAGCGGCAAGCGATGCGAGCAGCGCAGCGACGAGGGGAAATCTGGGCATGGGATGAAGACCTTACGTGGGCAGGGGTTGGTCTCGGGGTATTGGCATCAGCGTGAGAGGGGTTCGGGGAGCCGCGCGGGGGAATGCGCGGCTCCCGTCACCCCCTGCCACGGAGGGCTTACTGGTATTCCACCGCGACGGTGAAGCTACCGGTGTACTTGCCGGCTTCCTGACGCACGCCGACGTCCAGGGTGCCGCCGACGGTGAAGCTGTCTTCGCCCTTCAGCAGCTGGCCGCCGTCCTTCGAACCGTTGAAGTCCGAAACGCGCATCGCGGTGCCGTTGTCGTTGACGATCTTGATCTCCTTGGGGAGGGCGATCGTGTAGAAGGCGTCGGCTTCACCGGTCACGGCGAAAGCGGCAGCGGTGTGGTCGGCGGTGAGGCAGGTCAGCGCCGGGCCGCACTTGCGGCTGCCGTCGGCCAGGACGACGACGGAGTCAGCGACAGTCGTCGAAGGGGCGATGGTGCCGAAGTAGAGGTCGGTCACGTTGCTGATTTCCAGCGGAGCGATGATCTTCGCACCGGCGCCGGCGTCAGCCGACTGAGCCTGCGCCGAAGTGGCGGC
>JAUMAX010000051.1:0-20253 GCA_032116115.1 Porphyrobacter sp. | reverse complement strand
TGCGTAGATTACCCCGCCAGCCTAGAGGGTAGCCCGTGTCCCGCGCAAGAAACTTCCCGCTTTCGATCCGTCAATTGCTTGCATGGTGGCTTGCGCTGCTCGCAAGTCTGGTGCTGGCGGGCGCGGCGCAGGCGCTGACGGTGCAGCCGCCGCCGACCGAAGAACGCTTTGGCGACGACAAGATCGCGGTCGATCTTTACGCCGATGGCGCGGCACAAGCGGGCCAGACATGGATGCTGGCGCTGCGCTTTACGCCCAGCGCGCGCGAATGGCATGGCTATTGGTCCAACCCCGGCGATGCAGGGCAGGGGATGAAGCTGTGGCTCGACCTGCCGGATGGCTGGCAGGTGGGCGAGGCGCTGTATCCGGTGCCGCAGCGGCTGACGATCAGCGGGCTGATGAACCATATCTATGAAGGCCCCTACACCGTGCTGGTGCCGATTACGGTGCCAACAGGTGCCAAGGTCACCGCTGGCCTGCGCGTTACCGGCCACGTCGAATATCTGGCCTGCACCGACACAATCTGCGTCCCGCAGGACAGGCTTTTGACCGCCCGCGTTGGCGGTGACTTCGCGCGCTGGCAAGCCGAGGTCGCGCCCCTGCTGGATGCGAAGGCCAGCTTTGCCATTGCTGGCCAGACCTTGCGTGTGGCCATTCCGCTGCCCGCCAGTGTGGCGCTGACCGATCCGCACGTGTTTTCCGGCAATCCGCGCCTTGTGGCTTATGCCGCGCCCCAAAGCTTCCACCGCGTGGGTGATGCACTGGTGGCCGAGATCCCGCTCGACCAATATGGCGAGGGCGCCAAGGCCATCGGGGCCGGGGCGCTCTCCGGCATTCTGGCTTTCGGCGACGGGTTGGGCGTACGCTTTGTCGCCGCTCCCGGCACTGTGCCGACGGGGGGCGAGGTGGTCGCCGGGCCTGCCGCAGCACCGATCCCGCCGCTGTGGACGCTGATCCTTGGCGCGCTGGCTGGCGGCTTGCTGCTCAACATCATGCCTTGCGTCTTCCCGATCCTGAGCCTCAAGGCGCTCAGCCTCGCCCGTGCTGGCGAGAGTGAGGCCAAGGCGCGCGCCGAGGGGCTGGCCTATACCGCAGGCGTGGTGCTGGCCTGTGTGGCGCTGGGCGGGCTGCTGCTGGCCCTGCGCGCGGCTGGCGAGCAGGTCGGCTGGGCGTTCCAGTTGCAGGAGCCGGGCGTGGTTGTGGCCCTGCTGGTGCTGGCGGCGGCGATCACGGCGAATTTTGGCGGACTGTTCGAACTGCCCGCGATCTCGGTGAGCATGGGGGGCGAGCGTATGGGCGCCTTTGCCACCGGATTGCTGGCTGCCTTCGTCGCGACGCCCTGCACCGGCCCGTTCATGGCGGCGGCGCTGGGCGCGGCGCTGTTGCTGCCGGTGCCGCAGGCGCTGCTGCTGTTTGCGCTGCTGGGTCTGGGGCTGGCGCTGCCGTTCCTGCTGCTCGGCTTCGTGCCGCCGCTGCGCCGGATGCTGCCCAAGCCGGGTGCGTGGATGGAGCGGTTCCGGCGGATCATGGCAATCCCGATGGCGCTGACGGCTTTGGCGCTGTTGTGGCTGACAGTGCAACTGGGCGGGCGGCCCTTCGGCCTGATCGCTATGGTGCTGGTGGCAGGCGTGCTGCTGGGGCTGTTCGTGACCGGGCGTTTGCAGCGCGGCGGCAAGATGGCGTGGCCCGCCTTCGGGCTGGTCGCCGCGCCCTTCATCGCCTTTGCCGCGATCGCCTTGCCCTCAGTCTATGAGGCCAAGGGCAGCGAGGCCCGGACAAGCATCCACAATCCGCAGGCCTTCAGCCGCGATGCGCTGGCCAAGGCGCGCGCGTCTGGCAAGCCGGTGTTCGTGTGGTTCACCGCCGACTGGTGCGTCACCTGCAAGGTCAACGAAGCCGCCGCCATCGAGCGCGAAAGCGTGGCCGCAGCGTTCGAGGCAGCGGGCGTGGTGACGATGGTGGGTGACTGGACCGTGCGCGATGAAGCGATCACCGCTTTCCTGACCGAACAGGGCGCAGCGGGCGTGCCGCTGTACTTGTGGTATGCGCCGGGCGCTACGTCAGGGGAGCAGTTGCCGCAGGTGCTGACGCCGGATCTGCTGGAGCAACAGGCGCGGCAATCTCCCCCCGGCACGCCGTAACCAGCGCCATTGGCAGCGGGTTGGGATTAAGCCGCACCAGCCCCGCGCCCGGCACTGTCACGGTCGCCTCGCGCTCGGGCTTCAGAGCGTCCCACTCTGGCTGCATCGCCGGCACATCGCCCTGCCACAGCGCCCGCCCGCCGATGTCGGTTGCATCGACCGGGAAGCGCCCGATCCAGCCATTGCCGATCAGCGCCAGCAGTGCGCTCGCGCCATTATCGGCAGGCGCGTGGCGAGTGATCCTGAGCCGGGCTTCGGGGCTGGCAGGCGCAAGACATTCCAGCGCCAGCAGCACAGGCTGACCCGGGACGCCGTAAACCAGCCGCTGCGGATTATCCGTGCCCGCCCAGACCGCGCCGGTGGTGTCAGGCGAGGGCAGCGGTTCCGACGGGCCGCTGGTGGGCGCCAGCAAGGACACGCGCGCCACAGCCGAATCCGTCGGCGGCGGCTTGCAACCTGTCAGCCCGCCTGCTCCTGTGAGCACGGCGATTACGGCAAGGGCCTGCCTCATCGGTCGCGGATGAAGGCGCGGATATCGGCCGACAGCTTCGCGCGGTCCTCGTCGCGGATATACATCATGTGTCCGGCGTCGTAGTATTTCCACGTGATGCGGTCCTGCGGGATTCCGGTGCGCTTCAACGAATATTCCGCGCCAAAGAACGGCGTGGCGAAATCGTAATACCCTTGCGCGTTGAACAGGCGCAGCTGCGCGTTCTGGCGCAGCGCCTGCCCGATCAGCGGCGCGACATTGAGGTAGGACGCGCGGCCCGAGCCATCGAGGCTCCAGTCCCAGTTGCGCCCCGGTTCCCGCCCGATCGACTGGTATTCGCGGTCGGTCTTGTAACCCAGCGTCTCGCGCGCCCATGTGTTGATCGCCGCAGTATAGCCAGCGTCGATGCCGTAGAAGCTGGGGTCATTGTCCGGCGTTTCGCCCGCATTGTCATAATCGCGCCCCGTATAGCGCGAATCCAGACGGCCCACCGTCAACCCGCGATCGCGCAGCAGTTCCTTGTAGAACCGCTGATCGGTGACGCGCAGGTTGGCCTGATCGAGATAGGTCTCGCTAAGGCCGGTGAGGCGCGAGAGTTCCTTGCGCACGCTCGCGCGTTCCACGGCCGGCAAGTCCTGCCCCTTGAGCAGCGCGGTGGCGAACGGCCCGATGGCGAATTGGCGCGCTTCCTCGGCCACGGCGGCGGCTGAAGCGCCCTGCACCTTGCCATGGTAATAGGCCGCCGTCGCCATGTTGGGCAGCGTCACCACGTAAGCCATTTCATTGCCGGGCGTCGTGTCCTCGACCCCGAAATCGAGGATCGTGGAGACGAGGATCAGCCCGTTGAGGCCAACATCATTATAGGTGCCGCCCTCCAGTTCATCAGCGACCATCGCGGTGCGGGTGGTGCCGTAGCTTTCTCCGCCCAGATATTTGGGGCTGTTCCAGCGGCCATTATCGTTGATCCAGCGGCGGATCACCTTGGCCACCGCGCGGCCATCCTGCCTCAGGCCATAGTATTTCTTCGGATCGGTGCCTTGGGTCAGGTGGCTGAAGCCGGTGCCGGGCGGGTCGATGAAGACGAGATCGGCGACATCGAGCAGGCTGTCGGGATTATCGAGCAGCGGATAGGGCGGCGCGCCATCGTCCTTTGCGTCGGAGGGGATCGCCACGCGCTTTGGCCCGAAGGCGCCCATCTGCAACCACACCGAACCGGAGCCGGGGCCGCCATTATAGATGAAGAACACCGGGCGGGTCGGGTCAGCGGGCGTCTTGATATAGGAGGTGGTGACAATCACCGCCTCGGGTTTGCCTGCCTCGTCGGACAGGATCGTGTCGGCGATGGTCGCGCGGTATGCGATGCGCTGCCCGCCGAAGGTGCCAGCAAGATCACGGGTGCGAACCTGCGGCGCGGGCGTGGCGGGCTTGGCCGCCGCCTCGTCCTTGGGCGCATCCTGTGCATGGGCCACCGGGACGAGGGTCAGCACAGCAAGCGCGGTGGCCGCGCCAAGCGAAACGAAGGGTCTGGCGATCATCTGCCGAGCTATGGCAAGGCCTGCCGTCCTTCGCAATCGCCTGCGCGGCGGTTTTGCGCCTTATCCTTCCACGCGCGCGACGAGGATCGCGCCGTCGTTGCGCAACAGGTAAATCGGCAGTGTGCCGAGGTTGCTTTGAGTCATCGAGGTGAAGGCGCGCGCGGGGCCGACGTCGGTCAGCCCGAAATCGAGATTGCGCCGCTCGATCGGCCCGTCATTGTTGCGGTCCCAGGTCCACAGGTTGCCGCGATCATCGGAAAAGATCCATGCGCCGGTCCAGCCGAGTCCCTGCATGTTCTCGACCGCATCCAGCCATGGGCCGACCTGATTGGCGACGATTTCCTGCACCAGACGCGGGGTTGCCAGCCCGCCCGGCGGGGTCCCGGCAAAGCCCGGCCCGGCAACCAGACCGTCACGGATCGGCCATTCGTAATTGGGCTGGCCCGTCACAGGCGGGAAATTGGGCTGGTTGAGTTCGTTGAACCGCTCGCCCCGGTCCATCACCCAGTCGCGCACATCGGCGTCGGTGGGATAGCGCGGGGAACGCAGGCCCTTGGCGATGATGGCGGGTGTTACAGTTATGCTCGACGGATCGGCGAACAGGCCCTGGGTCTGCATTAGCACCACGCTTCCGCGCAGGTCCGCCGCAGCCTGTGCCGCGTCGCGATTGCCGGCATCGCCGATCGCAACCAGCGCATTGTTCCCGACCATCCCCAGCGATGCCGAGACGTCGGTGCTGAGGGTCGCGCTCCACAAGGTCCGGCGTGCGCCGGTCGTGACGTCGACGTAAAGCAGGGACAGCAGGCTGCCTTCGCGGGCGAGCGCGAAGAAGGATCCGCCCCGGAAATCGATATTCTCCACCACCGTATCGAGAATCGTGCCGCCCGCCGCCAGCGGGATCTGCGCGGTCGACACACTGGCTCCGGTCTGCGCGGACAGGCGCGCCAGCCGCCCGTTGGCGCCGACCACCAGCAGCTGATCATTGGGTGCAAGATAAAGAATATGGCCACCCGCCACATCGGCCACGGTGGTTAAGGTGCTGACCACCAGACCTTCGTTGCTGTTGGTGACTGTGATGCGGACCGTCTGCGTGGTGCTCCCGACGGCATTGGTGGCGCGCACGTCGACTTCGTAGACATTGTCGCGATCGGTGTCGCGCGGGGTTTCGAAGCTGACCGGCCGCAGGAAGATAAGCGAGGCGGGGCGACCGGTGGCGAGGAACGCGAACTGGTCCGCATCCTTGCCCGGCAGGATGGTGTAGGTGACCGGCGTGCCGCCCGGGGACGATGCGTTGATGTCCACGATAACGCGACTTTCGGTGTTGCCGCGGGTTTCGACGAGGCTGAATGTGCCTGATGTGGTGAAGGCGGGATTGCCGGAGGTGCCGCCCCCGCCGCCGCCGCTACCCCCGCCGGAACTGCTGCCGCCGCCACCGCAGGCAGCCAGCAGGGCCAGCGCCGAAACGGCGACAAAACGCTTGAATTTGAACATGGAACGACCCCCTGAAGTACCGCCTACATTCATCATGAGGCACAACCGAGGTCAAGCGTCAGATCGCGGCGCGGGCAATTTTTCCGGTCAGGGCTTCCCGCCCATCCGCTTCGCGCGCACCTTCCCATAGCGCGTCTTGCGCGTGCCCGGCTTGCCCTCGTTGCTTCGCCCAACAATCGGCGCCCGCTTGTCCTTGTCCGGTATCCCGAGCTCGTCCGCTTCCAGCCGCCGGATTTCGTCGCGCAGGCGTCCGGCTTCCTCGAATTCGAGGTTTGCGGCGGCATCGCGCATCCGCTTTTCGAGGTCTTCGATGTAGCTGCGCAGATTGTGGCCAACCAGATTGTTGCGCTCGGTATCGCCGGTGTCGACCAGCACGGAATCCTGCGCGGCGGAGTGCGCGACGATGTCGTGGATGTTGCGCTTGATCGTGGTCGGCGTGATGCCGTGTTCGGCGTTGTACGCTTCCTGCTTCGACCGGCGGCGGCCGGTCTCGGCCAGCGCGCGTTCCATGCTGCCCGTGATGCGATCGGCATAGAGGATCACGCGCCCATCGACATTGCGCGCCGCGCGGCCGATGGTCTGGATCAGCGAGGTTTCCGAACGCAGGAAGCCTTCCTTGTCCGCGTCGAGGATCGCCACCAGCCCGCATTCGGGAATGTCGAGGCCTTCGCGCAGCAGGTTGATCCCGATCAGCACGTCATAGACGCCGAGCCGCAGATCGCGGATCAGCTCGATGCGTTCGAGCGTCTCGACGTCCGAGTGCATGTAGCGCACCCGCACGCCGGCTTCGTGCATGAACTCGGTCAGGTCTTCGGCCATCCGCTTGGTCAGCGTCGTCACCAGTGTGCGGTAGCCGAGCTTGGCGGTCGCCTTGCATTCGACGATGCAGTCCTGCACCTGATCCTCGACCGGGCGGATTTCCACGGGCGGGTCGATCAGGCCTGTGGGGCGGATCACCTGTTCGGCAAAGACGCCGCCGGTCTGGTCCATCTCCCAATTGCCGGGCGTGGCGCTGACCGCAAAGGTCTGCGGGCGCATCGCGTCCCATTCGTTGAAGCGCAAGGGGCGGTTGTCGATGCAGCTTGGCAGGCGGAAGCCGTATTCGGCCAGCGTCAGCTTGCGGCGGTGGTCCCCCTTCGCCATCGCGCCGATCTGCGGCACGGTCTGGTGGCTTTCGTCGACGAACAATAGCGCGTTTTCGGGAAGGTATTCGAACAGGGTCGGCGGCGGTTCGCCGGGCAGCCGTCCGGTGAGGAAGCGGGAATAGTTCTCGATCCCTGCACAGCTTCCGGTCGCCGCGATCATCTCCAGATCGAAATGCGTGCGCTGTTCCAGCCGCTGGCGTTCCAGCAGCTTGCCCTCGATCTCCAGCTCCTTGAGCCGTTCCTCCAGCTCGAATTTGATGGCGGCGGCGGCCTGCTTCATCGTTGGGCCGGGAGTGACGTAGTGCGAATTGGCATAGACCCGCACCTTCTCCAGCTTTGCGCCCTTGGTGCCGGTGAGGGGATCGAATTCGGCGATTTCCTCGATCTCGTCCCCGAAGAAGCTGACCCGCCAGGCCATGTCCTCATAGTGCGAGGGGAAGATTTCGAGGCTGTCCCCGCGCACCCTGAAATTGCCGCGGGTGAAGCTGGCATCGTTGCGCTTGTATTGCAGGGCGACGAGCTTGCGGATCAACTCGCGCTGGTCGACCACTTCGCCAACCTTGATGTCGAAGATCATCGCCGAATAGGTCTCGACCGAGCCGATCCCGTAAAGACACGAGACCGAGGCGACGATGATCACATCATCGCGTTCCAGCAGCGCGCGGGTGGCCGAGTGGCGCATCCGGTCGATCGCCTCGTTCACCGAGCTTTCCTTCTCGATATAGGTATCGGAGCGCGGGACGTAGGCTTCGGGCTGGTAGTAGTCGTAGTAACTGACGAAATACTCGACCGCGTTTTCGGGGAAGAAGCTTTTGAACTCCCCGTAAAGCTGCGCGGCCAGGATCTTGTTGGGCGCGAGGATCAGGGCGGGGCGCTGCAGCGTTTCAATCACCTTGGCCATGGTGAAGGTCTTGCCGCTGCCGGTGACGCCGAGCAGCACCTGCGTCTTCTCGCCTGCCAGCGCGCTTTGCGTCAGTTCGGCAATCGCGGTCGGCTGGTCGCCTGCCGGTTCGTATTCCGAAACCAGCTTGAACGGGATGCCGCCCATCGACTTGTCGGGACGTTGCGGACGGTGCGGGGTGAAGTCCGCGCCCGTTTCGGGCTCGTCCAGTCCGCGGCGGATTACGAGTTCGGCCATGGCGGAACATATGTAGTCCCGCAGGCCGAATGTGAAGGGCCGGACTGATCTGTGCCTCCATTCTGGCCGCTGGTGCGTTACTGCTGCGGGAAACCCAGCAGGAGACGACAAGATGAACCGCTTCATTATCGCCATGGCCGGTGTCGCCATGCTGGCAGGCTGTTCGGGCAGCGAGGATGCGGGTGCCTCTGGTGGTGAGGCGGCCAGCGCGAAGGACGCATCCCAGCCGGTCGCTGTGCAAGCGGGCAAGCCAAAGCCGGGTTTCTACAAGGCGACCATCACGTTGACGGAACTCTCTATCCCCGGAATGCCGCCCGAAATGGAGGGGCACGGCGCAGGCATGGTCACCACCACGGATTACTGCGTCACCGAAGCCGATGTCGCCAAGGGCTATCAGGAAATGCTCAAGCAGGGGCAGAACGGCGAGTGCAGCTTTGAAAGCTTCAAGGCTGATGGCGCGGCGATTGAAGGCGTCATGCTGTGCCAGACCCCCGAAGGCGCGAAGCGGACCACCATGACCGGCACCACTTCGCCGACCTCGGCGGAATTCACCGCCAGCACCAAAGTCAATTTCGACGGTGTGGGCGAGGCGACCATGAACTTCGCGGGCAAGCATGAGCGCGTCGGCGATTGCCCGGCCCGCTGAATTGCGTCGGATTTGTTACAATCGTTACACTTCATTGAATATTCATCGCGGTTGTGGCTTAAGCGACGCATGGTAACTCCTCGCCCCGCACCCGCATTGCCCCGCTTGCCCGGCCCGCTTCTGGCGGCTGGCGCACAGGCACAACAGGCCTATGCGGCAAGCGCCTTTGCACGCCGCGTTGCTTTGGCGCGTGAGGCGATCCCGCTGGAGGATCAAGCGGGCAAGCCGCGTCTGGCGCGACTGCTGGGCGAAACGCAGGTGCTGCTCGAACCGGTGCGCCGCCCGCGCCGCAAGCTGGCAATCCCGGCCAGCAGCAATCCGCAGGTGGTGATGATGCTCCCGGGCTTTGCCACCCATCCGGCACGGATGCGCTATCTCGCGCTCCAGCTTGAGGCGGCAGGCCATGTCACCAAGCGTTGGGGGCTGGGCTTCAACTGGGGCCCGAACGAAGAAAACTTCGCCGCGATCGAGGCACGGCTGCTGGAGCTTCACGCGCGGCATGGCCGCCAGGTGGTGATGCTCGGCTGGAGCCTTGGCGGGCTCTATGCGCGCGAACTGGCGAAGCGCCAGCCGCAGGCGGTGGCCAAGGTTATCACGATGGGCTCGCCGTTCTCCGGCTCCCCGCGCGCCAACAATGTCTGGCGCGCTTACCAGTTCATCACCGGCCATTCGGTCGATGCCCCGCCGATCGAGGCAGAGCTTTCGGTCAAGCCGCCGGTCGAGACGGTTGCCCTGTGGAGCGCCAATGACGGGATCATCGCCCCGCGCTGCGCCGCCGGTCGCGCAGGCGAACGGGACAAGGCGATTGCCCTGCGCTGCACCCACATCGGTTTCACCTATGATCCGCAGGCGATCGAGGTGCTGCTGGGTGAGCTGGAAGCCACCGGTCTCTGACCCTTTCGCGGCGATGTTCGGCAAAATGACGCAGGCGCTTTCCTTTTGCGAAACGCCGGTTACATTGTTGCACTGCACATAAGCGCTAGCGGGGGTCGATGCAGGGGCGGGGCAGCAATTTTGACGAAATGTTCGATGGCGAGGGCAAGACCCGTCCCGCCTATGCCGAATATTGCCGCTGGTATGGCGAGCAGCCGCCGGAACTCATGCGCCGCAAGAACCGCGAGGCGGATGACACCTTCCGCCGCACCGGGATCACCTTCAACGTCTATGGCGAGGATGATGCCGAAGAACGCCTGATCCCCTTCGACATGGTGCCGCGCATCATCACCGCAGCCGAATGGCGCAAGCTGTCGCGCGGGATCGAACAGCGGGTGCGGGCGCTCAACTCCTTCCTCTACGATCTGTATCACCGGCAAGAGATTGTGCGGGCAGGCCGCCTGCCCGAACGCCTGCTGCGCAGCAATGACGCCTGGCTGGCCAACATGGTCGGCTTCACCCCGCCGGGCGGGATCTACACCCACATCGTCGGGATCGATCTGGTGCGCACCGGGCCGGACGAATTCTTCGTGCTGGAAGATAACGCACGCACGCCGTCTGGCGTGTCCTACATGCTCGAAAACCGCGAGACGATGATGGGGATGTTCCCCGATCTGTTCAGCCGGGTGGCGGTGGAGAGCGTGTCGAACTACCCGCGCCGTCTTGCCCGCAGTCTCGCCGCTTGCGTGCCGCCCGCGTTTTCCGGGGGCAAGCCGACCGTCGCGGTGCTGACGCCGGGGATCTACAATTCCGCCTATTTCGAACACGCCTTCCTCGCCGACCAGATGGGCGCCGAACTGGTCGAAGGCGGCGATCTGCGGGTGGTGGGCGGCCGGGTGCAGATGCGCACCACGCGCGGTTACCAGCCGATCGACGTGCTCTATCGCCGGGTCGATGACGATTACCTCGATCCGCTGACCTTCAACCCGGACAGCGCGCTCGGCGTGCCGGGGATCATGGATGTCTACCGTGCGGGCGGGATCACCATCGCCAATGCGCCCGGCACCGGGGTCGCGGACGACAAGGCGATCTACAGTTTCATGCCGGAGATCGTCGAATTCTACACTGGCGAAAAGCCCTTGTTGCCCAACGTCCAGACCTGGCGCTGCGCCGACAAGGATGCGCTTGCCTACGTGCTCGACAATCTCGCCGAACTGGTGGTCAAGGAAGTCCACGGCTCGGGCGGTTACGGGATGCTGATCGGGCCGACGTCCTCTAAGCGCGAGATCGCCGCCTTCCGCGAAAAGCTGGTCGCCAAGCCGGATAACTACATCGCCCAGCCCACGCTCGCGCTGTCGACCTGCCCGATCTACACCGCCAAGGGGCTGGCCCCGCGCCATCTCGATCTGCGGCCCTTCGTGCTGGTCAGCCCGGAGGGGATCGACATCACCCCGGGCGGGCTGACGCGGGTGGCGCTGAAGAAGGGATCGCTGGTGGTCAACTCCTCGCAAGGGGGCGGCACCAAGGATACATGGGTGTTGAAAGACTGATGCCCGGAAACTCGTCATGCTAGGCCGCACCGCCAACAGCCTGTTCTGGATGTTCCGCTATCTCGAGCGGGCGGAGAACACCGCGCGTCTGCTCGAAGCTGCGCTGCGGATGGCATTGACCCGCGATCTGGTCACAGCGGAAGCCGAGTGGCGCTCGGTCATCGCGACGCTCGGTCTGCAAAAGGCCTATGAAGCGGCGCATGACGGCTATGACGGGTTGCAGGTCTGGAACTTCGTTCTGCGCGGTCCATCCAATCCCGGCAATGTCCGCGCCATGTTCGGCGCGGTGCGCAGCAATGCCCGGACTGCGCGGACCAACATTTCCTCCGACGTATGGGAAGCGGTCAACGAGAACTGGATGCGGCTCGACAAGCTGCTGGCGCGGCCTGTCGGCCAGACCATGGTGGGCGAGGTGCTGGGCGCGATCCGCCGCGCGGGCACGCAGGTTCACGGTGCTTTCGACGGCTCGATCCTGCGTGACGAGGGTTACCACTTCGCCCGCGCCGGCACCTTCATCGAACGCGCTGACAGCACGGCGCGGATTCTCGACATGAAGTATTTCCTGCTGCTGCCCTCGCTTTCCTATGTCGGGTCGAGCCTTGATACAGGGCAGTGGGAACAGGTGCTCAGATCGGTCGCAGGCGCGCGGGTCTATAGCTGGCTCAACGCCGGGCAGATCGAAGCGCGCGGGATTGTCGAATTCGTGGTGCTGGACGACCGCTTCCCGCGCAGCCTTGCCTTCTGCCGCAATGCCTTGCGCGATTGCCTCGGCGCGCTCGCCCGCACGCATGGCAATGAAGGGCGCGCGGTAGCGCTGATGCGCGATTCCGATACCCGCATCAGCCATCTCTGTGTCGATCAGATCTTCGATCAGGGCTTGCACGAATTCCTGATCGATTTCCTCGCCCGCAACGCCGCCATCGCTCACGCGATTGCCGAGGATTACCGGTTCCACGCATGAGCAAGCTGACCCTCTCGATCCGGCATACCACCCATTATGCCTTCACCCAGCCGGTGATCCACGGGCTCCAGCGGTTGCGGCTGACGCCCAAGGAGACGCAGGGCCAGCGGATCATCGACTGGCAGATGACCTTCGACAACGCCCATGCCGAACTCCAGTATGACGACCAGCATTTCAACCACGTCACCCTGATCGGGCTCGCCCCCGGCGCGAACGAGGTGACGGTGACCTGCGAAGGCACGGTCGAGACCGAGGACAATGCCGGCGTGATCGGCCGCCATTCGGGCCACCTGCCGCTGTGGAGTTTTCTGCGCCAGACCCCGCTGACCCGTCCCGGCGCAAAGCTGCGCGCGCTGCTGCGCGAGGCACAGGGTGCAGGCGGCGAGGCGCCGCTTGATTTCCTGCACTCGCTGTCCGGCCTGATCCGCGAGCGTGTGACGTATGAGGCGGGCCGCACCCATTCGGCCACCACGGCCGAGGAAGCCGCGAGCCACGGCTTCGGCGTGTGTCAGGATCATGCCCATATCTTCATCGGCGCCGCACGCGCAGGGGGCATCCCGGCGCGCTATGTCAGCGGCTACCTGCTGATGGACGACCGCACCGAACAGGAGGCGACCCACGCCTGGGCCGAGGCCCATGTCGAAGGGCTGGGCTGGGTCGGCTTCGATGTCTCCAACGGGATCAGCCCCGATCCGCGCTATGTCCGCGTGGCCACGGGGAGCGATTACCGTGACGCCGCGCCTGTCACCGGCATCAGCATCGGCGCGGCCGAGGAGGTGCTGACTGTCGGCCTCACGGTCGAAGCGCAGGCGCAAACCCAATCGCAGGCCGGCACGAGCCAGAGCCAGCAGCAGGGCCAATCAAACCAGTAACCCGGCAAGGCGCCAGCGGCCTTTGCGTCGGCCCGTGCTTCGGGCTAGGGCGCTGGCGGACGCGGGCGGGAAGAGGATGAAAGCATGACCTATTGCGTTGGCATGGTGCTCGACAAGGGCCTGGTGCTGATGAGCGACACCCGCACCAATTCGGGCGTCGACAACATCTCCACCTTTCGCAAGCTGTTCCAGTGGAGCGTGCCGGGCGAGCGCATGATTGCGGTCATGACTGCGGGCAACCTTGCGACCACGCAGGCGGTGATCAGCCAGCTCGACGAACGCACCAAGACCCCGAGCGAGCGTGACAACACCTTGCTCAAAGGGCCGACCATGTTCCAGGTCGCCACCGAGATCGGGCGGTTGCTGCGCTCCACCATCGAAACCGCGCAGGCGGTGAATGGCGAAAGCGGGAAGGGGCGCTTTACCGCGACCATGATCGTCGCCGGGCAGATCAAGGGGATGCAACCGCGCCTGTTCATGATCTATCCCGAAGGCAATTTCATCGAGGCAAGCTGGGATACGCCGTTCTTCCAGATCGGCGAGACCAAGTATGGCCGACCGATCCTGATCCGCGGCTATGACCGGAACATGAGCTTTGAAGATGCGGTCAAGCTGCTGATGGTCAGTTTCGACTCGACCTTGAAAGCCAACCTGTCAGTCGGTCTGCCGCTTGATCTGCTGGTGATCGGCAAGGATGACTTCGCCGCCACCCACGAACACAGGGTTACGGCTGATGATGCGTATTTCGATACGATTTCATCAGGTTGGGGCAATGCGCTGCGATCGGCCTTCCACTCGCTGCCATCCTACCGATTCAGCGATGACGCTTAGGCGGTTTGCCTGATCTGGCTCCGTTACGGACGTAAAATATCGTTGATTTACAACGAATTTACATCTTCCGGTTATGGTAAATCCTCCGGAACGGGGCTGCTCTTGCGTGTAACCTTACATAGGTTGGCGCAGACACCGTGGCATGACACGCAAAGCCTCCCTCCACTTCATCGACTCCTGCAGCCGCCAACGCGCAGAATTGGCCCGGGTGGGCTTTGCGCTGGGCCACCATTGCGAGGTGTACGGGGATCTCTCCGAACTTGCAGTGCACCCGCCGCGTGAAGGGATCATCATCGCCCGCGATACCGCAGAAGATGGCGGGGTGGGGATCATCCTCGACCGGCTCGGGCGGCTCGGTATCTGGTTGCCGCTGATCGCGGTCGATGTGCAGCCGCGGCCGGGCCGGATTGTCGAAGCGATCAAGGCCGGCGCGCTGGATTACCTTGCGCTGCCGCTTGATCCCGAACGCTTTACCCGCTGCCTGATGCGGATCGAAAAGGAAGCCGAACAGTTCGGCGCCGCCCGCCGCCGCATGATCGAAGCGCGCGACCGCATCTCGACGCTGTCGACGCGTGAACGCGAAGTGCTCGACTGGCTTGCGGAGGGCAGCAGCAACAAGGCGATTGCGCGTGAACTCGACATCAGCCCGCGCACGGTCGAAATCCACCGCGCGAACATGATGACCAAGCTCGGTGCGCGCCACGCGGCTGAAGCGGTACGGTTGAAACTGGAGGCGAAGCTGGAACCCAGACTGCGGGCGTAGCGCCAAGGCAAGCGGCGTCGTTCGGCCCCCTCGAACCTAGGCCGCACGCAGCACTGGTCCTTACGGACTTCACCCCCCGGCGGCTCCGGCGCTGATCGCTCAGCGTTCCGGGGGCGCTGAGTTTTCAGCCGCGCCTACCGGCAGAACTTCGCGCCAGTGCCTTCGAGATGGAAGTGGTCCTCGTGCGCGGCATTGTATTCCGGGCCGAGCACGGTGCCGAAGCGTTTGCAGGCGCTCTTGTGGACCACCCGCAGAAATTCCCGCGTGGCCGCATCGCCGCCGTCCCAGTCACGCTTGAGCACGATCCGGCGGCCATCCGCCAGCACGAAGGCCGATACGTCGATCGCCTCGGCGCGGGCATGGGCTGATCGGCGCTCGGTCCCTGCAACATTGCGGCAGGCATAGCTGCCCATCGTCTCGATCCTCGCCACCGGACTGCCGAGCAGCTGGCGTGCCGCACGGTCCACGCCGAAGCGCGCCCAATCGCCGAATGCTTTGGCAACACTGCACCGCACCGGCCCCATATTGCTGATGCTGAGCGGCGCGCGGTCACCTGCCAGCGCCATCAGCTGCACCGTGCCGAGCTTGTTGCAGCCCGGTGCAGCGTAGGTATCGGGCACGGGATCAAACCGCGCCCCGCTCGCGCCGAGATCGGCAAGGCAGCTCGCATCTTCGGCACGCTGGGCATAGCTTTGCGGAGCCGAGGCGACCGGCACCGCCGGACGGGCAGGCGCCCGCGCACGCTGGCTCGCAGCGCCGGGCGCCGCGCCGCCGCCGCTGGGGACAAGCGAACCGCATCCCGCCAGTGCGAGAGCGGCTGCCGCCAGCGTCCATCCGCGAATCTTGCCCTTGCCTGTCATAGCTAGGGATTATCCCGCAGGAATGGTTAACAGGCCGGAAACGGGCCTGGATAAGCGATGATTTGCAGCAGGCTAGGGATGATTGCGCAGGAATCTATCCTGACGATCACGCGGTTCGCTCTTGCGGGCGGGTCATTCCGCTCACCACCACAATCGCCAGCATTGCGGCCGCAAATCCTGGGACGATTTCATAAAGGCCGGGGCCGCCTAGAAATGCCTTGTTCCAGCCCAGCGCGATCCATCCCGCGACGACCCCAGCGCCTGTCACCAGCCCGGCCACTGCCCCAGCGCCGGTCATGCCGCGCCACGTCAGCGCGAGCAGGATCAGCGGACCGAACGCCGCACCGAAGCCCGCCCAGGCGTTGGCAACAAGGCCGAGCACTTCGCTGTCCGGATCGGCGGCGATCACCATGGCGGCAGCCGCGACCAGTGCGACCGACAGGCGTCCGATATTCACCGCCTCGCGTTCAGACGCATTGCGGCGCAGGAACAGGCGGTAGAAATCCTCGGTCAGCGAGGAGGACGAGACCAGCAGCTGCGATGAAATCGTGCTCATGATCGCGGCCAGCAGCGCAGCGTAGAGGAAGCCGGTGACCGCCGGATGGAACAGCAGATTGGCGAGAATGATAAAGATCGTCTCCGGATCCTCGACCACCAGCCCGTTGGCCTCCGCATAGGCGCGTCCGGCGAGGCCCACAACGACCGCGCCGAGCAGCGATATCACCATCCAGCCCATCCCGATCACGCCCGCCCGGCCCACGTTTTCCACCCGGTCGATCGCCATGAAACGCACGATGATATGCGGCTGGCCGAAATAGCCGAGGCCCCATGTCACTGCGCTGATGATGCCGATGGCGGTCGCGCCTTGGGTCAGGCTGAGGAACCCCTCTTGCGGCACGGCGGAGAGTTGCACGGCGGTTTCCGTGCCGAAGAATATCACCAGCGGCATCACCACCAGCGCCGTCATCATGATCAGCCCTTGCACGAAATCGGTGAGGCTGACCGCCAGAAACCCGCCGATCATGGTGTAGATCAGCACGATCCCGGCAGTAATGACGATGCCGAGCATGTAATCGGACAGACCCGTATCCGGCAGCACACCGGCAAAGGCGGTCGCAAACAGCTTGCCCCCGCCGACCATGCCGCTTGCCGTGTACACCGTGAAGAAGCCGACAATGATCACCGCCGATGTAACCCGCAGCAGCGTCGCGCGCTCCGGGAACCGGTTGGCGAGGAACTGCGGGATGGTCAGCGCATCGCCGAGCCGCTCGGTCTGTTCGCGCAGGCGCGGGGCGACGATGATCCAGTTGGCCGCTGCCCCGATGGTAAGGCCGATGGCGATCCACGCCTCGACCAGCCCGCTGGCGAACAAGGCGCCCGGCAAGCCGAGCAACAGCCAGCCCGACATATCGGAAGCCCCCGCGCTCAGAGCCGCGACTGATGGCGACAGGCTGCGTCCGGCGAGCAGATAGCCCGCGCTGTCCTCGGTCGATTTGCGCCATGCATACAGCCCGATGGCGAGCATCAGGACGAAATAGGCGGCGAGGGCGGCGAGCGTGTAAGCGTTCATGGCGCGCACGCCTAACAAGCAGCGTCGCCGATGGCCACCCGCCACGCCGAATTACCCCCTCATCGGCAGGCTCCACACCGACTCATAAGGCGGCTCGGCCCGGTTTTGCCACAAGCCCGCACAATTCGCAGCTGAATTGAATAAATTGCAAGCCCGATCGCGCGAAAACTAACCCATGAGTTTGAACTAAAATCGATAACCCGACAAAGCCGGAGAGCCAATCGTAAGAAATTACGAAATACTCAAACGAACTTCGGAGTTGTAATATATGTTTTCAAGATACCTGATTCCCGTAATAGGGGTGACTGCAATAATGCTTTCTTCCACGGCCTTTGCGCAGGAAGATGAACGCTACTTTAACGGTGCCTATATTTCTGGAGCCATCGGTCTGGAATCTGTCGAAGATGGTCGCAGCGATGCGATCATGTTCGATACGGATGGTGATGGCAGCTTCAGCGATACGGTCAGCACGGCCGCAGGTGCCGACGCCTTTTCGCCCGGTTTCTGCGGCGGCACGCCGGTGAGCGCCGGTGCGGCCGGATGTCGCGGGAATCACCAGAACGAAGGCTATGCCGTTCGCATCGGCTATGACCGGCACCTCGGCGATGGTCCCTTCGTGGCGGGCTTGCTGGTTGAAGGCGCGCGTCCGGGGGTCGAGGAATTCACCTCGGGCTTCAGCACCAGGCCTGCCTCCTATACCATCGGACGCGAAATGGACTGGGCCGTGACCGCACGCGCCCGTCTGGGCATTTCGCCGGGCGAAGGGCGCGGCCTGTTCTATGTCACGGGCGGGGCGGGCTATGCCCGGATCGACCATTCGTTCACGACTAGCAACGGCACCAATTCCTTCACACCCGATAACGAGCGTGACTGGCAGTTCGGCTGGCAGGCCGGCGGCGGCGCTGAAGTGATGCTGACGCGCAATATCGGGCTGGGACTGGAATATCTCTATTCGAGCTACAACGACGATGATTACACCGTGGCGGTTGGCCCCGGCACTGCGCCTGCGACCAATCCGTTCCTGATCGAATCCGGCGGGACGGATATGCGTCTGTCCGACGACCGGTTCGATTTCCACGCGCTGCGTGCGACGTTGAACCTGCGGTTCTGATCGCCACTCCGGCAAAAAAAGACCCCGCGCCAGTCGAGGCTGGCGCGGGGTCTTTGTGTTTGGGTGGCGGCGAACGGGCCGCCGGGCCTTAGCCGTCCTTCTTGCGGCGCATCTTCTTGCGCTCGTTCGGGTCAAGCTCGGCCTTGCGCAGGCGGATCGACAGCGGGGTCACTTCGACCATTTCATCGTCGTCGATATAGGCGATCGACTGTTCCAGCGTCATGCGGCGCGGCGGCGTCAGGCGGATCGCGTCATCCTTGCCGCTGGAACGCACGTTGGAGAGCTGCTTGGCCTTCATCGGGTTGACTTCGAGATCATCCGGCTTGGCATTTTCGCCGATGATCATGCCCTGATAGACCTTCATCTGCGGAGCCACGAACAATTCGCCGCGCTCTTCCAGCATGTTGAGCGCATAGGCATTGGCTTCGCCATCGCCGTTGGAGATCAGCACGCCGTTGATGCGGCCTTCGATCGGGCCCTTGTAGACGTCGTACTTTTCGAACAATCGGTTCATGATCCCGGTGCCGCGTGTGTCGGACAGGAATTCACCGTGGTAGCCGATCAGTCCGCGTGACGGGGCCGAGAACGTGATACGGGTCTTGCCGAGGCCCGAGGGGCGCATTTCGGTGAGGTCGGCCTTGCGGCGCTGCATCTTCTCGACAACCGTGCCGGAGTGTTCGTCGTCCACGTCGATCACAACGGTTTCGTACGGCTCCATCCGCTTGCCGCCTTCTTCGCGGAACAGCACGCGCGGGCGGCTGATGCCGAGTTCGAAGCCTTCACGGCGCATGGTTTCGATCAGCACGCCCAGCTGCAATTCGCCGCGCCCGGCGACTTCGTAGGCGTCCTTGTCTTCGCTTTCGGTCACGCGGATGGCGACGTTGGTTTCGGCCTCGCGCAGCAGGCGGTCACGGATGATGCGGGTGGTGACCTTGCTGCCCTCGCGCCCGGCAAGCGGCGAGTCATTCACAGAGAAGCGCATCGCCAGCGTCGGCGGGTCGATCGGCTGGGCAGCAATCGGCTCGCTGACCGAAGGATCGCAGATGGTGTTGGCGACGGTCGCCTTTTCGAGGCCCGCCAGCGCGATGATGTCACCTGCGCGCGCGATTTCGACCGGCACGCGCTCAAGCCCGTCAAAGCTCATCAGCTTGGTGGCGCGGCCAACTTCGACAACCTTGCCGTCCATGTCGATCGCGTGGATCGGGTCATTGACGCGGATGGTGCCGGACTGGACGCGGCCGGTAATGACGCGGCCCATGAAGTTGTCGCGGTCAAGCAGGGTCGCCAGGAAGCTGAACTTGGCATCGGGATCGAGGCCGGGGGCAGGGACGTGCTCGATGATCTTCTCGAACAGCGGAGCAAGGCTGCCTTCGCGGCGGTCCTGATCTTCGCTGGCATAGCCATCGCGGCCCGAGGCGTAGAGCACCGGGAATTCGAGCTGCTCGTCTTCGGCATCGAGGCTGACGAACAGGTCGAACACTTCGTCGAGCACTTCCTGCGGGCGGCCGTCGGGACGGTCGATCTTGTTGACGACCACGATCGGGCGCAGGCCCAGCGCCAGCGCCTTGCCGGTCACGAACTTGGTCTGCGGCATCGCGCCTTCCGCGCTGTCGACCAGCAGGATCACGCCGTCCACCATCGAGAGGATGCGCTCCACCTCGGCGCCGAAATCGGCGTGACCGGGGGTGTCGACGATATTGATGCGCGTGGTGTCGCCATTGGCGCCGTGCCACTCGACACTGGTGCACTTGGCGAGAATGGTGATCCCGCGTTCCTTTTCGAGATCGCCCGAATCCATGGCGCGTTCCTCGACGCGCTGGTTCTCACGGAAGGTGCCCGACTGGCGGAACAACTGGTCGACCAGCGTGGTCTTGCCATGGTCAACGTGGGCGATGATCGCGATATTTCTAAGGGCGGACGACATGCGAGAAAAACTTCCGGTGAAAGCCGGACGCGTAAGGGTCCGGGGCAGGGGAAACGGGCAACGCGGATGGGGGCGCTGCGTTAGGCAGTGTTTATGGCGGGTTAGCGACAGCCCCGGACGTTACGGCATGCGCCGAAGATACGCCCATGTGCTGCGATGCAACATCGCGCGCCGCCTAGCGCAAGGATGCGCCGGGGGCAAGCGCGGGGCGCGCCGAAGGTGGTGTCAGGGCTGATTCCAGTGTGACTCTGGCGCAACATTATCCCGAATTGCCTTTGAAAAGCGCGAGGGGGCCGCTTGTTCCCGACGCAACACTGGCTTATCAGCCTTGATCGCACGACCACGGGAGAGA
>JAUMAX010000050.1:0-28685 GCA_032116115.1 Porphyrobacter sp. | reverse complement strand
CCGCGCCCAGGGCGAATAGGGGTGCTGGCGCTCCACCTCGTCAAACAGCGCCGCGGCCTGCAGCGTGTTGCCCTTGTCGAGCCGCTTCTGCGCCTCGGCATAGAGCGATTCGACATCGCGCGCGACATAGGCGACGTCCTTGCCCTCGGTGCTACCGGCACAGGCGGACAGGGTCGCAAGGGTCGCAGCGGCGAGCGCCGCTTGCGCGAGGCGGGTGGTGAACTTGGCTTGCATGGCCGCCCCTATAGCCACCTGCGCGCTGAACGCCAAGTGAAGCTGCACCCCCACCGCCGCCCGCCCACATTTTCCTACTCCGGTGTTTTGTGATCCCTTCGCCCCATGACACGCAAGAGAGACCCCCGCACCGCCCGCCTCCCCGTCGCGCACGGAGAGCTGCCCCCCTTCACCCCCGTCCCCCGCCAGTGCGAGCGCCACGACGGCTGGACCCCCGAGCGCCAGCGCGCCTTCATCGAGGCGCTGGCCGACACCGGCTCGGTCGCCGCCGCGTGCAAGGCGGTCAATATGGCCCAGCGCGGCGCCTACTTCCTGCGCCGCCAGCCCGGCGCCGAGACCTTCCGTAAGGCGTGGGAGGCCGCGCTCCAGCTTGGCGTGCAGCGGATCGAGGATGTGGTGATGGACCGCGCGCTGAACGGCGTGGAGGAACCGCTCTACTCCTACGGCAAGCTCGTCGGCACCCGCACCCGCTACAACGACCGGCTGCTGATGTTCATCCTGAGGAACCGCGCCCCCGAACGCTTTGCCGCAGGCGGCGGACCGCGAGGCCTCAACGCCGTCAGCCAGATGCAGCTCGACCGGCTCAAGAAACAATGGATCAAGGAACACGAGGCCGCCAAGCCCCACGTCTCCATCGCCGATGTCCGCGCCAGCATCGACCGCAAGATCGAGGAAATCCGCCGCCGCTTCCAGCGCGAGGCCGAACACCGCTGGGCCGCCCTCAGCGAAGAAACCCGCAGCGCCTGGGCGCACTTCATATCCTTACGCGACCGCGACCTTGCCGCGATGGACGCCGACGCGAAGACCCGCGAGGTGCTGGATGTGCAATGGGAGGCGGCAGGGGATCGCTTTGATCCGCCGGAGCGCAAGTTGCTGGCGGGGCCGGCTGCGCACAAAGCAGCAGACACTGGGGACGAGGGTGTGCCCAAAGCCCCGCCCGGGTGGCGCCAGCCCCCCCGCCGCCGGAGCCGCGGACGGAGTGGACGTTGAAGGATGACAATTTCGACCCGTAATGCGGCAGGCGGCGCGCAATCCTCCCCCTCAGGCGAGGAGGACCATCCGCAGGATGGTGGAGGGGCGAGCGACGTTGATCCCCGCGCTCCCAGGGCCAAGCTGGAAGCCAGTGCGCGCCAGCGCATCATCGCCCTCGGCCAGAGGGCGGCGTCAGGTGGTGCTCAAAAGCAGATTAGAAAGCCCCTCCAACCTTGTGCGCGAGAATAGATGCTATATGCTCCGGATCGTTCAAAATAGGGGCATTTTTTGGAGCGCAGACATAGATTGACAGAAGCGAAGCTTTTGGGTGATACTCTTGCCGCTTACGCGAATACGCCGTGTTTTTGGCTGGTCTGGTGTTTCGCCGGATCGTACTTCATTGGTAAGTTTTATGGGCCCCAAACGGACGAAGGCTTCGTCCGCCAAAGGCCGCTCCGCTCGGTCGAATCCTTCGTCCGTTTGGGGCTTAGGTAAGCGCTTACCCGGATGTTGACTGAGTTCTGCGACAACCTGATCCCAGACAGCATCCGGGTATACCCCCCCAAGCGATATGTGCTTCTGTGCGGTGGCGAAGTCTCAGACATACGCGCCGAAGCCCCGCAGTCTTTGCGAGATGCGTTTCTCATGGGAGGAGGCATAAGCGCCCTTAAGAGTTCCGATATCCTCCAAATTGAAGAGATACAGGAATTTTTCGACAAAGATTCTCCATATATTGATCTTATCGAATTTGAAAAGGATATCGCGCAAATATGCGAGCTAGTAATACTTTTCTCTGAAAGTCCCGGAAGCTTCACCGAACTTGGAAGTTTTTCTGTGTTTCGTGAAATTTGTGAAAAATTGTTACTCGTTATTCAAGGAAAATTTCTTTCCCGGCCATCGTTCATAACTCAAGGTCCCATTGCGAACTTGAGACGGGAGCACCCAAATTCAGTTTTTTCGATTATCGATGCTCGCATTGGCATTAAGGGTGGCCTAATCGGTACGACCGACTGCAAATCACTCGTTGGTACGGTCACTGGGCCAATAGAGCGCAGACTGACTGAGGCCGGGAGCAGAACCACTCTTGATATTTCGAAATATAATCACCTATGTAAGGCCTATGTCGGTCTTCTCAGGGAGTTTTACTCTTTGAAGGATGATGAACTCATGCTTCTACTAGATGAAATAGGGTTTTCAGTGGACAAAAGCACGCTGGACCGCGTAGCTTTCTGCTGCAAAGCTTTGAAATGGGCCACGTCAACGACGGTAGGTTTTGACCGCGTGCATTATGCATTCCCGACACTAAACGAAGCCACCAAATTTGAATTTCGTGCTCCGCTCGCGGATAAAATTAGGCGCAGAAGTGATTTTCGAAAATACTGGGAAAAGTCCGATCCCGATAGAGTCGCCGCTGTTGATGAGAAGCTGACATGAGTAGCCCACTCATCGACTTCCTTACGCGAGAATTGCGCATGAGTGAGCGGGACGTTCATACGCTCATTTCGACAGCCCCAGATCGCTATAAAGTGTACCAAATTAGAAAGAGGACTGGTGGGCTGCGCGAAATCGCGCACCCCGCTTCCGAATTGAAGATTGCCCAGCGCATTCTTGTGAAGGAGTACCTCGGCGGCTTACCGATCCATCCGTGTGCGACTGCCTATCGTCCCGGATCATCGATCCGCCGAAATGCAGAAATTCACAGCCACAATGGTCCCATCCTGAAGTATGATTTCAAGAACTTCTTTCCGTCAATCACCGAGAGAGCTTGGATTTCCTATTGCCTTGAGCACGATCTTTTTGATCGAGAGGATGCAATCAGATCTGGTAGGATCTTATTCCGCAGACCTAAAGGCGGACGCATTCTGAGGCTTTCGATTGGCGCACCATCCTCGCCGTTGATCAGCAACATTCTAATGAACAAATTCGACAGTGAATTGCACGAGCGAGTCTCGGCGCACAAGATAACCTACACCCGTTATGCCGACGATCTCACATTTTCGGCATTGCGAACTGGAAATCTGCAAGTCGTAGATAAGATATTAAAATCTGTTTTGAATAGGATGACTTCGCCCAAGCTAGAAATTAATACCGATAAGACAGTGCTAGTTACTCCGAAATTCAGAAGACAGATCACTGGCCTTGTCTTGACGAATGATGGGCGCGTTTCGTTGGGGCGCGAGCGTAAGAGAAAAATTCGGGCCGCGGTGCATCATCTCTCGCTTGGAAAATTGGATTTAGCGTCTCAAGCGAATCTCGCGGGAATGCTTGCATTCGCAAAAGACGTCGAGCCAGAATTTTATACTCGTATGGAACGAGTGTACGGCAAAGATCTAATAGACCGTCTGAAGCAAGGGGTTAGAGACTACAAAAGGCCTATAATCTTAAAAAGGTAGATGCTCTTACCGCATCAGGTCACCTTCGGCACTCACGTGTCCACAGAACAGAGAGGTTACTCCTCACCCATCCGCAACGCAGCAATAAACGCCTCCTGCGGAATGCTCACATTCCCGTACTCTCTCATCCGCGCCTTGCCCTTCTTCTGCTTGTCCAGCAGCTTCTTCTTGCGCGAGATATCGCCGCCGTAACACTTGGCGGTCACGTCCTTGCGCATCGCGGCGATGGTCTCGCGGGCGATCACCTTGCCGCCGATCGCGGCCTGGATCGGGATCTTGAACAGGTGGCGGGGGATCAGGTCTTTCAGGCGCTCGCACATGCCGCGGCCGCGTTCTTCGGCGACGTGGCGGTGGACGATCAGGCTCAGCGCGTCGACCGCTTCGGCGTTGACGAGGATGTTCATCTTCACAAGGTCGCCCTCGCGCGTGCCGATCTGTTCGTAATCGAAGCTGGCATAGCCGCGGCTGATCGACTTCAGGCGGTCGTAGAAGTCGAACACGACCTCGTTGAGCGGCAGTTCATAGGTCACCTGCGCGCGGCCGCCGACATAGGTGAGTTCGGTCTGGATGCCGCGGCGGTCCTGACACAGTTTCAGGATCGCGCCGAGATATTCGTCGGGGGTGTAGATCACCGCCTTGATCCACGGCTCCTCGATCATCTCGATCCGGTTGGTGTCGGGCCAATCGGCGGGGTTGTGGATGTCGATCACCTTGGCATCCTCGGTCTTGGAATGGCCGAGATGGATGCGGTAGACCACGGATGGCGCGGTGGTGATGAGGTCGAGGTCGTATTCTCGGGAGAGGCGTTCCTGGATGATCTCCAGATGCAAGAGGCCGAGGAAACCGCAGCGGAAGCCGAAGCCCAGCGCCGCGCTTGATTCCATCTCGAACGAGAAGCTGGCGTCGTTGAGCCGCAGCTTGGCGATGCTTTCGCGCAGCTTTTCAAAGTCGGCAGCGTCCACGGGGAACAACCCGCAGAACACGACCGGCTGGACTTCCTTGTAGCCCGGCAGCGGGGTGTCGGAGCCGTTCTTGACCGTGGTGATGGTGTCACCGACGCGGGCCTGCTCGACCTCCTTGATCTGGGCGGTGATGAAGCCGATTTCGCCGGGGCCAAGCTCCTGCAGGTCGGTGCGCTTGGGCGTGAAGCAGCCGACGCGGTCGACGAGGTGCTGGGTGCCGCCCTGCATGAAGCGGATGTTGAGGCCCTTGGTGAGCTTGCCGTCGATCACGCGCACAAGGATGACGACGCCGAGGTACGGATCGTACCACGAGTCCACGAGGCTGGCGGTGAGCGGCGCGTCGATCTTGCCCTTGGGCGGCGGGATGCGGGTGACGACGGCTTCGAGCACGTCCTCGATCCCGATGCCCGACTTGGCCGAGGCGAGGACGGCGTTGGACGCGTCGAGGCCGATGATCTCCTCGATCTCGGCCTTGACCTTTTCGGGTTCGGCGGCGGGAAGGTCGATCTTGTTGATGACGGGGACGATTTCGTGATCGTGCTCGATCGACTGGTAGACATTGGCGAGGGTCTGGGCCTCGACCCCCTGCGCGGCGTCAACGACGAGCAGAGCGCCCTCGCACGCGGCGAGGCTGCGGGAGACTTCATAGGCGAAGTCGACGTGGCCGGGGGTGTCCATCAGGTTGAGCTGATAGGTCTCGCCATCCTTGGCGGTGTAATTGAGGCGCACGGTCTGCGCCTTGATGGTGATGCCGCGTTCTTTCTCAATGTCCATGTTATCAAGGACTTGCTCGGACATCTCACGCGCGGTGAGGCCTCCGGTGAACTGGATCAGCCGGTCGGCCAGGGTCGACTTGCCATGGTCGATATGCGCGATGATGCTGAAATTGCGGATTTTGGAGAGGTCAGTCATTGCCCGCGACTTAGCGTTAGGTCAGGCGGTTGTCATTCGCCAAAAACGCAACACCTACCCCTGATCACCCCGCGATGGCGCGGCATAGCCGAACTTGGGGATCGCACCGCCCTGATCCGTGCCGAGGAACGTGCCGGGTGCAAGTGCGGCCAACGGCGTTCCCGCTGCGGCAAGCGCATAGGGCGACACCCGGTTGCGGGTGCATAGCCCACCTGATCCGTCCTCGATCAGCGACTGTTCGAACTCCAGCCCCTGCACGTCGCCATTCGAGCGCGTCACTGTCGTGACCGCCAACTGCCCGCCGCCCAGATCGACGACGAACTGCGTGCCCTTGGGGACATCGGCAAGGCCCTGGATCAGCGCGCCGGTCTTGGACAGATTGCGCAGAGTCACCTCATAGGCGTAATCGTCGTGGATCACCTGGATCTTGCGGAACACCGTGCGCCGCCGGGCGCGCCGCGTGCGGTCATTGCCGGGCTCGATCTTCCATGTGCCATCGGCCATTTCCTGCTCGAGCGTATCTTCATCCAACGGTTCGCTGAAGATCGGACCTTCAAGATAGCGCACCCCGCTTGTGGTCAGAGCGGCGAGCAGGTCCGCGCTCTCGATCCCGTTGGCGATGGTGTCCATCTGCAAAGCGCCCGCCAGTGCGACGATGGCGCGCACCAGTCCGAGTTCGCGGCTGTCCTGACGCTCGGCCTCGGCCACCAGACGCTGGTCGATCTTGATCGCATCGAACGGCGCGCGGCGCAGATAGGCGAGCGAGGAATAGCCGCTGCCGAACTCGTCGAGCGTCAGTCGCACGCCCAGCTTGAACAGCGCGGCAAGCGTGCGGTCGACCACGCTGGTATCGCCAAAGAACACCGCCTCGCTGATTTCCAGCTCCAGCCGGCCTGCGCTGATCGCGGCGTTGTCGATCGCCTCGGCGACCAGTTCCAGGAAGTCGTCAGCCAGGAACAGAGCGACCGGCACGTTGACCGCCACCCTGACACTGTCCGGCCAGAGGCCAGCGCGCGCGCAGGCCGCGGCAATCGCCCAGCGCCCCACATCGGCCAACATCGCCGAGCCTTCGACGACTTGAGCAAATTCCTCCTCGTCGATGATGCCGCGTTCCGGGTGTTTCCAGCACACATGCGCCTCAAGCGAGGAAACCGAACCGGCGCCCGCCTCGACGATCGGTTCGAAGCGCAGGAACAGCTGCTCCTCGCGCAGCGCATTCCCGAGATCCTGCTCCAGACGACGGCGGAAGATCGTCTCGTTTTCAAGCTCGCCCGAGAAGAACCGGTACTGCCCGCGCCCGCCATTCTTGGAGGCGTAAAGCGCAAGGTCAGCCGCGCGCACGATCTCCTCGCGGGTGACGCCATCATGCGGCGCGATTGCGATGCCGACCGACGCGCCGATCACACAGCGCCCGTCTTCGAGGCTGTAGGGCTGACGCAGCATGGAGATGATCTTCATCGCCAGATCGCCGAGCACGCCGCGGTCGTCGATATCGGGCAACATGACCTGAAATTCGTCGCCGCCCAACCGCCCGATTTCGCATTCGCGGTCAATCGCACGAGTCAGTCTTGCGGCGACCTGCTTGAGCAATTCGTCGCCCGCCGCATGGCCGAGCGTGTCGTTGACATGCTTGAACCGGTCGAGATCGATCATCATCACGGCGCAGTGACGGCTCGCTGCCCTGAATGCGGTCAGCGTTGCTTCGATCTGATGCGCCATGCGGTGGCGGTTCGAGAGGCCCGTGAGCGAATCGAACCGCGCAAGCCGGGCGGTTTCTTCTTCGCGGTGATAATCCTCGCTGATGTCGGCGCCAGTGCCGCGAAAGCCGCTGAACTGGCCGTTGGCGGCTGTGACGGGCTGGCCTGAAAGGCGCAGCACCGCACCGTCGGGCCGCCGCGCTGCGCGCACGGCCATCCCGGCAAACGCCTTGTGTGCGCCAAGCATCAAAGCCAGCGACTTGCCGCGCTCCTCGCGGTCGGCGGCGGTGAAGATGGTGGCAAGCGGTTGGCCGATCAGATCGCCGAGCGGAATGTCGAGCCGCGCGGCAATTGCGGAAGAAAGATAGGTGAGGTTGCCTGAGGCATCGCTTGCCCAGAACCAGCCCAGCCCGGATTGCTCCAGTTCATCAAGCATGGCCAGGCGCTCGCCATCGGACAGGGCCGAGGCGGCAACACCCGAAGCGCCGCGCGAGGCGGCAGCGCTGCTACGGGAAGACAAGAGACCCTTGAGGGACATCTCCTGGGCAAACCTCCAAAGCTCAAGCCCGATGCCGCCAGCACGGCCGCATCGGCTTGTTCGCCAAGGAGTAAAGCCCGATGGTTAGTTTTTCGCTAAAATGGAGGCTTTCTGGGATTGGCTAACGCGGCGCTAACCTGTTCGCCTACCAGCCGCCGGTGCCGCTGGCCTGACCCGGCTGGCCTTTGAGCACAGCGAAAGATCCGTCTGCACGGCGGCGCAGCGGCGCGTGGAATTCGACCCCGACCCGGTTCTCGCGTGACCAGCGCACCTGGGCCGTGACCGACTTGTCGGCCGAAAACTCGATCCGCAGCGCGCTTCCGGCGGGCATGTTCCACAGGCCTTCGATCATCGCGCCGCTTTCGGAAATGTTGCGCAGCGTGGCGTTGAGGCGGTTGCCGTTGTGGACCACGGCCACCTTGCGCAGCAGGTTCTGGCGCGGCGCGCGGGCGCATTGCGGGCCATCGGCCTCCGCCACCAGATCGCCCGAAACCAGCGCCGTCGCGTCCGAGGCATTCATCGGCTTGAAATAGATATAGCCCTGAATGTGGCTGCACCCGAGCAAACGCACCAGTTCCAGCTCGTCGAGCGTTTCGACGCCTTCTGCCGTGGTGTCCATGTGCAGCGCTTCGGCCAGTTGGGTGATCGAAGCGATGATCGCGCCGTTGCGGCTGCCTTCTTCCGTCGCGCCCTGCACAAAGCTGCGGTCGATCTTGATCTTGTCGAACGGCGCTTTCTTCAGATAGCCGAGCGAGGAATAGCCCGTGCCGAAATCGTCGAGCGCCAGGCGCACGCCCACCCGCTTCAACGCCTTGAACATCGCATCCGTGCCCGAGTTGTCGTTGAGGAACACGCTTTCGGTGATTTCCAGCTCCAGCCGTGACGGAGCAACCCCGGCATGGGCCAGCGCGTTGGCAACAATGGTCGGCAGTTCGGGGTTGGCAAATTGCAGGGCCGAAACGTTCACCGCACAGCGGATCGAGCGGGGCCAGCGGGCGAGATCCGCGCAGGCCGTGCGCAGCGCCCATTGGCCCATCCGGTCGATCAGTCCCGCATCTTCGGCAATCGGCACGAATTTGGCCGGGCTGATCCAGCCCCGCTTGGGGTGGTTCCAGCGCATCAGCGCTTCAAAGCCGACGATCTTTTCGTCCGCAGCATAGACGACCGGCTGGTAATACAGCTCCAACTCGCCCTTGGTGATCGCTTCGCGCAGATCCTGCTCCAGTTCCGCGCGCTCTTCGGCGGCTGCGTGGAGGTCTTCGGCGTAGAACCGGAACACCCCGCGTCCGGCGTCCTTGGCCGCATACAGCGCAAGGTCGACGTTGCGGATCAGTTCATCGCTGTTTGCGCCGTGCTCGGGGGCAAGGGCGATCCCGACCGAGGCACCGATCACCACGCTCTGGCCGGTGATCGAATAGGGCTGCGACAGCGAGTTGATGATTTCCTGCGCCATGTGGCCCAGCATGTTGCGATCCTGATGGCCGGGGACAATCACCTGGAATTCGTCACCACCGAGCCGCCCGCAGCGCCCTGCCCCGCCGATCGCGCGCTCAAGGCGCTGGGCCACCTGCTTGAGCAACGCATCGCCCGCCGGGTGGCCGAGCGTATCATTGACGTGCTTGAAGCGGTCGAGATCGAGCATCAGCACCGCGCAGGCCCGTTCACGCCCGCTGGGGGCAGCGAGGATCTGTTCGAGCGCCTGGCTCATCTGCACGCGATTGGCGAGGCCGGTGAGCGAATCGTAATGCGCAAGGCGGGAGACCTGCTGTTCGCTCCGGCGCTTTTCGGTCAGATCGGTGCCGTGGCCGCGAAAACCGCAGAAATTCTTGTAGCTGTCATAAACCGGACGCCCGGCGAGCGCCCACCAGCGTTCGTCTCCGGCGGTGGCTGCGCGCACTTCCACGTCGTGGAAGGCCGAACGGGCCGACAGGTGGAAAGCCAGCGTGCGTTCGGCATCGGCGGCGCCTTGCGTGGGATCAACGATCTCGCTGAGGGGACGGCCCACGATCTCTTCGGTGGTCTTGCCCAGCGCCATGGCGGCCTTGGGGGAGATATAGGTGATCAGCCCGCGGCGGTCGGTTTCCCAGAACCAGCCCTGCCCGGTCTCCTCGAAGCTGCGCAGGATGTCCTCGGCGCGCGCGGCCACCCGTTCGCGGGCTTCGCGGGCAAGGCGGCGCTTTTCGGCGGCCTTCCATTCGAGCCGCGCGATCAGCATCAGGGTAATCCCGGCGGCGATCAGCGAGACATAGGTGAGCGTACCTGGCACCAGCATCGCAAATCCGGCCCAGCTGGCAATCTTGGCGCAGAACAGCGAGATGATCCGCATGTCGAACAGCGCGGCCGCTGCTGCATTGATGCAGATGAGGGTCGCGATGGCCCATTGCCACGGCAGCCCTTCGCCCACCCAGCTCGCCAGCGCATAGCCCGCGCAGGCCATCGGCAACACGATCCCGACCATGACGATCATCATTCGCGTGAGCCAGGCCGTATCCGGCTTGCGCTCGGTCGCGGCAAACAGCGATCCGCAGGCAAACAGCGCGGCCGAAGCCAGCGCCGCGCCGCAAGTGGCCGGACTTGGCAAGCCCTGGAAGACCACGACCCCCATCGCATAGGCGACCAGCAGGAACAGGGTCATCCCGCCAGCCTCGCGCGGGAGGAAGAAGTTCTGTTCGCTGGCAGGCTCGTCGATGGCCTGTTGCAGGCCTCCGGACTTTTCAGCTGCCAGCCGTTCGGTTCCGCGCCGCTCGCCGCGGGCGCGCAGGTCAACGTCGACGCCAACGCCGCCGGCCCTGGCGCTTGCGACCGAATGCAGATCGCGGCCGCCGCCCAGTGGACGCGGATTGGCGGTTACAAATTTTCGTATCGGTGCCCCAGCCATCACCCTTACATGGCCGAACAGGGCTAAGAAAATCGTTAATCGCGACGCTTAATTCTTTCACCACGCAGCCGCTTCATCGGTGTTGCTGCCGCGCGGCACGCTTGCAACTTGGCATCCGACGCTGCATTCTGAACTACGGAGGCCGCGTTAACCGAATGCCGTCCAAGGCACGCAAACGAGACGGCCAGCACAAGGGGAACCCATGGCACGCAGCGAAGTGAAGCTTGAGAACGAAGCAGCCCAGTCTACCAATGCACTTGGCCCGCTGGTCGGCTTGGCGCGCGAGGATTTTGTCAGCGCGGTGGCGTTGCTGCTGCGCGAGACGGCGTCCGATCCCTCGCGCTTCATCCGCCACTCGACGGCGATGGCGCAGGACATGGTCAAGATCATGACCGGCAAGAGCGAGCTTGCCCCCGATCCCAAGGACAAGCGGTTCATGGATCCGGCGTGGCAGTACAACCCCTTCTTCCGCGCGGGCGCGCAATACTACCTCGCCGTGCAGAAGGGGATGAAGAACTGGCTGGAGGAGCTCGAACTTGACGAGCTTGAACGCAACCGCGCGAACTTCATCGCCAACATCATCCTTGATGGCCTTGCCCCCACCAACACGCTGGCCGGCAACCCCACCGCGCAAAAGCAGATCATCAATTCAGGCGGCCTCAGCCTCATCAAGGGGCTGCAAAACGCCTATAACGACCTCGTCCACAACAAGGGCATGGTCAGCCAGGTCGACAAGCGCCCGTTCAAGCTGGGCGAAAACGTCGCCACCTCGAAAGGCAGCGTGGTCTACCGCGACGAAATCATGGAGCTGCTGCAATACGCCCCCACCACCGAGGAGGTGTATGATATCCCGCAGCTGACGATCCCGCCGCAGATCAACAAGATGTACATCAACGACCTCTCGCCCGATAAGTCGGTGATCAAGTGGCAGGTCGACAACGGCATCCAGACCTTCGTGATTTCGTGGCGTAACCCCACGAAGGAACAGGGCCACTGGGGCATGGCAGATTACATCGCCGCCTGTGAAAAGGCACTGGAAGTGGTCGCCTCGATCACGGGATCGAAAAAGGTCAATGTCTCGGCCGGGTGTTCTGGCGGGCAGACCGCCTCCGTGCTCGCCTCCAAGCTGGCCGCGACCGGCAACCCGATTCTCGGCACGCTGACGCTGATGGTGTGCGTGCTGCACCCCAAGCCGACCGATATCGAGGCCGGTTCGCTTGTGTCCGAAAACGGGATGCAGCTTGCCCGCCAGCGGGCGATGAAAGCGGGTGTGATCAAGGCCGACGATCTGGCGCGCGGCTTTGCCTGGCTGCGCCCGAATGATCTGATCTGGAACTACGTCATCAACAACTACCTGCTGGGCCAAGACCCGCCAGCCTTCGACGTGCTGTTCTGGAACGCGGACGCCACCAACCTTTCGTCCAGCCTGATGGGCGATTTCCTGACGCTGTTCGAAACCCTCGCCTTCACCAAGCAGGGCGAGGTCGAGATGGCCGGGCACAAGGTCGATCTCAGTAAGGTGACGGCCGATCTGTTCATCCTTGGCGGGGTGACCGATCACATCACCCCGTGGAAGGCGACCTATCGTTCGACCCAGCTGTTCGGATCGAAGGACGTGACCTATGTCCTCTCGCAGAGCGGCCACATGCAGGCGATCCTCAACCCGCCGGGCAACCCCAAGGCCAAGTATTTCGTGCAGGCCAAGAAGGGCAAGCTGCCCGCGACGGCGGACGAGTGGCTGCAAGGCACCGAAGAGGTCAAAGGCAGCTGGTGGCCGCTGTGGATGGAGTGGGTCCAGACGCGCTCGGGCAAGAAGAAGGCCGCCCCTGCCAGCCTCGGCAATGGCACCTATTTGCCGATGGAAGCCGCGCCGGGACTCTACGTGGTGGAAGAAGTCTGATATTGCGATGCAGCGCGAGGGCTGCCGGGGGGTAGCTGGAATCTTGCGCAAGTTTGTGGGCGCGCGCGTTTAGGGATCGACGTGCGCGCCCAACCCGCCCCTTGTGAGGGGCGCGAGAAAGGACGTGAATACGTGACCAATCCCATGGACGACGCGGTCGTCTCGATGGAGCAAGTGGGCGGCCGGACGCTACGGACTGCTGCCTGGCGGCTCGATATGCCCTCCGATCATCTGCCGGTTCTGTTCTTCAACGGCATCGGCGCCAACATCGAAGCGGTTGCCCCGCTCGCTGCCGCTTTGCCCGAACGCGGGTTCCTGATGTTCGACATGCCCGGAACCGGCGAATCGCCCGATCCGATCATCCCTTACAACCCCTTCACCATGAGCTGGACGGCAGCCCAGCTGCTGGCAAAGTACGGGCTGGACGAGGTTGACGTGATGGGCGTGTCATGGGGCGGCGCCATGGCGCAGCACTTCGCGCTCCAGCACCCGGGGCGCACCCGGCGGCTGACGCTGATCGCGACCACACCGGGAATGCTGATGGTGCCGGGCAACCCGGCCGCCTTCACCAAGATGGCCGACCCGCGTCGCTATATCGACCCTGAATTCATGAACGAACACTTCGCCACGCTGTATGGCGGGGTCGACAAGGACGGGGCCGAACACCAGAAGGACAGCCATATCGGCCGTCTCAAGCCCCCCTCCCCGCGCGGATACATGTATCAGCTGATGTGCATGATGGGCTGGAGCAGCCTGCCTGCGCTGCCCTTCATGAAAAAGGAAACGCTGATCATGATGGGCGAGGATGACCAGATCGTCCCCGTCATCAACGGCAAGATCCTGAAGGCGATGATCCCCAATTCGCGGCTCCAGACCTTTGCTGGCGGCGGACATCTGTTCCTGCTGACCCACGCCGATGAAAGCGTGGCGGCGATCCGCGAATTTCTGGATGCGCCGGACAGCGAAAAGGAAGCGAAGCGCGCGGCGGCCTGAATGTGATGCGGTGGCCCCATTTTGCCTACGCACTTGCAGTTGTGCTGATGGAAGATGGTGGCCGACGCGCGGCAGAGGCGGCTTGCCCTTTCACCGAAAACGACGTGATCGGCTCATGGATTTTGCCAGCCCCCGGTAGCGATGTGGTCGAAGACGATGCGCGGGAGTTCGCAATCGCCCGCGATGGCGACCAGCGGTACTTCAGTGAGTACCTCCACCACAGACCGATGGGGCAAGGCACCTGGCTGTTCGATCATGAGAGCTGCATTCTGACGCTCGTCTACGGATCGTCAGTCGAAACCTTTCGCCTCGAAAGCGCAGGCGAACCCCAGCTGGTCGACGAGAGCGGCCAGACTTACCGCAAATTTTAGCACGCTGTGGCCTAGGAGCCCGGGCGCGCCTTCCGCAGTGCGTCAGGAAACGACGACCCCGCGCCAGAAGGCGATGCGATCCTTGATCTGCGCAGCCGCGTCCTTGGGCTCGGGGTAATACCAGGCGGCGTCGGCATTGGTCGCGCCGTTCGCGCAGATGCCGTGGTAGTGCGCGGTGCCTTTCCACGGGCAATACGTCGTCGTTTTGCTGTCCGCCAACACATCGGGATTGACCGAAGCGCGCGGGAAGTAGTGGTTGCCTTCGACCACCACCGTATCATCGCTCTCGGCGATGACGACACCGTTCCATGTTGCCTTGACCATTGTTGCTGCTGCTCCCTCTGCCTTCGACATAGCAGATGCAGGCGGCGAACGTCAGCGCGCTGTTACCCGCCCCGGCTGACCCCGCACTGCCCCGCCTTCGGCAACCGTCCGGCCTCGGCCAGCGCCGCCGCTGCCTCGCGCGGGCGATCGGTGGCGAGGATGTCGACGCCTTCCTTGCCCAGTTCGGCGTAGCGTTCGTCCATCCCGTAACGGTCGATCACAGCATCGATTGATCGCGGCGGGCGGCCCAGGGTGCCGAAGATCACCTCGATATCGGCCTTGTCGAGTTCGCGGTAAAGCTCGGGGCGCGGCAGGCGGGTGCCGGTGAAGGCAACCATGCGGCTTTCGGGAATGCCGGCGGCCTTCAGCGCGGCGACATCACCGGCCGCATCGACCGAGACCGACAGCAGCATCTCGGGCGCGGTGCGGTGGAGCGTGGCGGCCTGTTCGACCGAATAGGCGATCAGGATGACGCTGTTCGCCATGCCCGCCTCGCGGATCGCAGCCGCCACGGCGCCGTAATCGGCCGAACGCTTGAAATCGATCTGGAGCACTGTGCGCCCCTTGGCCCATGCCAGCGCATCGGCCAGCGTGGGGATCGCATAGGGCGTGACCCAGCCCCAATTGTCCTTGAGCTTCAGCTGGCTGAGCGCCGCCCAATCCTGCGCTGCCGCCTCGCCTGTGCCCGTGGTGGTGCGATCGAGCCGGTCGTCATGCAGCAGGAAGTGGACGCCGTCGGCGCTCTTGCCGACATCGACCTCCATGATCGCCGGATGCGCGGCGAGCAGCGCGTCCATGGTCGGGATCGCGTTCTCCGGCAGGCCCGGGCCCGGGCCACCGCGATGGGCGGAAATCAGCGTCTGCCCCGATGCCTCGAAGCAATCGAGCATGGCCGAAAGGTCGGTCTGCGGGGTCAAGCGCCACGCGCCTTGCTCCTGCGCGGCGAGCGGCGCTGCAAGCACTGCCCATCCTGCAACGGCAAAGCGCCACATCCGACTGCGACCCATATTCACGTCCCTTCACTTCGATCCAAAACCACCGCCCTCTTGTAGGGCGAGCCGCTTTGCGACATTCTCGTTCCCCATAAGGGAGAGACAGAATGGCGCAATATGACCTCATCATCCGGGGCGGGACAATTGTCGATGGCACCGGGGCTCCGGCCTATGTCGGCGACGTCGCGGTCAAGGGCGGCCTGATCGCTGCTGTGGGCAGGATCGAAGGCACCGCCACCGACGAGATCGACGCGAGCGGCCAGATCGTCGCCCCCGGTTTTGTCGATATCCACACCCATTATGACGGGCAGGCGACGTGGGATCAGGAAATGGCCCCGTCCAGCTGGCACGGAGTCACCACGGTGGTGATGGGCAATTGCGGCGTCGGCTTCGCGCCCGCCAAGCCTGACCGCCACGAATGGCTGATCAGCCTGATGGAAGGGGTTGAGGACATCCCCGGCACCGCTCTGGCCGAAGGGATGACCTGGGACTGGGAGACCTTCCCCGAATATCTCGACGCTTTGGAAAAGCTCCCCCGCACGGTCGATATCGGCACCCACGTCCCGCACGGCGCGGTGCGCGCCTATGTGCTGGGTGACCGCGAACAGCCGGGTGCGGTGCCGACCGCTGATGACATCGCGGCTATGGCACGGATTGTCGAGGAAGGCGTGCGGGCCGGCGCGCTGGGCTTCTCGACCTCGCGCACGGTGCTGCACAAGTCCGTCGATGGCGAGCTTGTGCCCGGCACCACCGCCACGCCCGAAGAGCTGATCGCGATCGGCCACGCCATGGGCCGCGCCACCGCAGCAGGCGGATATGCCGTCTTCGAAATGGCGAGCGATCTGAAGCGCGAATGGAACGAATTCGAATGGATGGGCAAACTCTCGCGGGAGGCGAAGATTCCCGTCACCTTTGCCGCGCTGCAATCCATCGCCAAGGAGCTCTCGCTCGACGAGCAGATCGCCCAGATGCGCGCAGAGAACGACAATGGCGCGCAGATCGTCGCCCAGATCGCGCTGCGCGGCAACGGGATCGTCATGGCGTGGCAAGGCACGGTCAATCCCTTCCGCTTCCGCCCGAGCTGGATGGCCATCGAGCATCTCCCGTGGGAGGAGCAAAAGGCCAGGCTGCTCAACCCCGACTTCAAGGCGGCCCTGCTGGCCGAGCCCAATGATTACACCAACGCTCCCAAGGATATCGGCGGGGTGGTAATGGTGATCAGCCAAGGCTGGGCGATGCAATACGAGATGGACCCCGATTTCGATTACGAGCCGCAGGCCGACGCCAGCATCAACGCCCGTGCGGCAGCCGCCGGGGTTTCCCCGCAGGAATATGCCTATGACCTGCTGTGCCGGGACGACGGGAAAGGCTTCATCTACCTGCCGATCCTCAACTATGCCGACGGGAACCTCGATTTCCTGCACCCGCTCCAGCATGCCGACGATACGGTGAATTCGCTGTCGGACGGCGGCGCGCATTGCGGGACGATCTGCGATGCGGCCTCGCCCACCTTCATGCTCGAACACTGGGTGAAGAGCCGCAGGCGCGGGGAGCGCATCAGTCTGGAACAGGCGATCAAGCGCCAGTGCCGGGATACGGCGGTGCTGTACGGGCTTGAGGATCGCGGGGTGATTGCGCCGGGCTATCTGGCGGATCTCAACATCATCGACATGAACAAGCTCAAGCTCGGCAAGCCGTGGCTGGCGTTCGATCTGCCCGCAGGCGGAAAGCGGTTGCTACAAAAGGCTGACGGCTATGTCGCCACGATCAAGAGCGGCACTGTCACCTTCCGCGAAGGCGTGTGGACGGGCGAGACCCCCGGCGGCCTGATCCGCGGGCCGCAGCGGGCGGAATGGGCCGAGGCGGCGGAGTAAACCGCCGCCGCCGCCGCGAACCGGCCTAGGGCTCGATTACCACGCCCTTGGCCGGATCGATCTGCCCGGCCACCATGGCAGAGAACACCGTGCGGGCCGCTTCAAGCCCCTTATGCCGCTCGATCGCGACCGTGCCGTCAGCTGCCTTGAGGAATTCGTGCCATGCGGCGGCGACCAGCTTGCCGCCTTCCTCTGGGCCGTGAGCCTTGAAGAAGGCGACCGCGTGATCAGGCGCGAAGAACAGCGCAGGCTTGGGGCCGGGCAGCGGCTCTGCCCCGCCGAAGGTCGAACGCGCTTCGATATGGGTCATGCCGACCAGCGCTGAATGGACCAGTGCGGCATCGAAGTGGCGATGCACCTGCGCCAGCAAATCGGCATTGCCGGCAAAATCGACGCTGACGCTGCGCAAAACCGGCACGCGCTCCAGATCGTCATAGGCGACGACCTCGTCATAAAGCCCTGTCGCCGTGACAAAGCCGACATTCCCGCGCGAGGTCAGCCCGATACGCCGGATGCCGGGCGACGACTGCCGCGCCACGCTGGCCAGCCCCAGCGCGGTCTTGGACGAGGCGCTGGTGACGATCAGCTGCTCGGCCCCGAACCAGTCCTGCGCGCGCAGGAAATACTCGATCAGGAAGCCGGTGCGGAACAGCGGGCCAAAGATCATCCGCTCCGCCTCACGCGCAGGATAATGCTCGGGATCAGCGGCAAGGCGCGTGTAGCTGTTGTAGACCGGGCTCATCGGCTGGCGGTAGTCGGTGGTGTCGAGAAAGCCGCCCGGCGTCACCCGCCCCGGCACCACATCCAGATGGCTCGCCATCGGCAGGTAGCCATAGACCCGCTCACCCACGGCAATATCGGGGCAATGGCTCTCGATCACCCGCGCATGGCCCCACATCGGCACGATGCCGAAGCCATCGGGCGCAGGGAAAAAGTCCCAATATTTGAAGCTGTCGCCTGCCACCGCGTATGTCACGTTGTTGGCGGTGACGGAGAAGCTGTCCACCGCCAGCCTGACCGCGCCCTCAGCCAGAGGGGCAAGCGGCATTTCGGCCAACACGGCATCGGTCAGCGCGGTTTTGCGCACGTGAACTTGGGTAATCGTCATGGTCACTCCCACTCCCCCGGAGCCAGTCCGGAACCGCTTGCGTCAAGCCGTGCAGACCGCGTCAGGAGCTATTGCCCGCTTTCGCTCAATCCCGATCCCAGCTTGCTGAGGCGTTGGCCGAAGCCTCCCAGGCGGGCCATGCAGATACCGGCGGAAGCCTGATACTTGGCTTCGTCGATCGTCTTGACACCCTGCTCAAGTTGCTCGTCAATCAACTTGCCAGTCTGCCCCTCATACTGGCCGATGAACCAGCCAAGGGCGATCGCGAGGACATTCTTGAATTTCTCATCCTCTGAGGCGCCACCGGCAACCGCAGCCCAGATGGCACAATCAAGGTTATCCTGCGGCGTTATCGGCTGCGCCTGAGCCGGTGAAGCGAGCAGCAACCCCGCAACCGCGAGCGTGAGCAGGCGGCGCACCGTCACACCCGCATCGGCATCAGCACATAGAGCGCGCGGGCCTGTTCGTTTTCGCGGATCAGCGTCGGCGCACCGGCGTCGGCCAAGTGGAGTTCCACTGTGTCGCTGTCGATCTGGCCGAGGATGTCCTTGAGGTAATTGGCGTTGAAGCCGATCTCAAGCGCCTCCGCGCGGTAGTCTGCCGCGATCTCCTCGGCGGCCGTCCCGTTATCGGGCGAGGTGACGGACAGGGTCACGCGGTCGTTATCCAGCCCGATCTTGACCGCACGGGTCTTTTCGGTGGCGATGGTCGCCACGCGGTCAACGCCGGAGAAGAACAGCTTGGGATCGACCTTCAGCAGCTTGTCATTGGCGGTCGGGATCACCCGGCTGTAATCGGGGAAGGTGCCGTCGATCAGCTTGGAGGTCAGCACCACCCCGCCCTCGCCGCCCATGGTGAAGCGGATCTTGCTGGCCGACAGGTCGATCAGCACATTGCTGTCGATCGCTTCGTCCAGCAGCTTGCGCAGCTCGCCCACGGCTTTGCGCGGGACGATCACATCGGGCATTCCGGCGGCGCCTTCGGGGCGCGTCACGGTGAAACGGGCGAGGCGGTGGCCATCGGTCGCGGCGGCCTTGAGCAGCGGTTCATCCTCGTCAGTGACGTGGAGGAAGATGCCGTTGAGATAGTAGCGCGTTTCTTCGGTCGAGATCGCAAAGCGGGTGCGGTCGATCATCTCGGCCAGCAGACGCGCGGGCAGTTCGAAGCTGGTCGGCAGGTCGCCTTCGACGATCACCGGGAAGTCATCGCGCGGCAGCGTCGGCAGCTTGAAGTTCGAACGGCCCGCCTTGACCTCCAGACGGTTGTCGCTGGTGGTGAGGCTGACCTGGCTGCCTTCGGGAAGCTTCCTCGCAATATCGAACAGCAGGTGCGCCGAGACCGTGATTGCGCCCGGCTGATCAACCGAAGAGGCCGACATGCTCTCGACCACCTGCAAGTCCAGATCGGTCGCCATCACGCGGACCCGCCCGCTGTCGCTGGCTTCGATCAGGACGTTCGACAAGATGGGGATGGTGTTGCGCCGCTCCACCACGGATTGAACATGGGAGAGGCAGCGCAGCAGCGTCGCGCGTTCGATCGTGGCCTTCATCGCTTGTCCCTATCGGTCCTGTATATGGCAGAGGGGCGAAGGAATCGCCCTCAAGCGCCGGAATCTGCGCCAAACCTTAGCGCCAGCGACAATACGGGCAAGTTGGCGGTGTTGCGAGGGGCGACTCCGCTGGGGATAAGGGGTGCGGCGGGCAAGCGCACTTACCCCAGCATCGCCATCCCGCCGTTCACGTGCACTGTCTCGCCCGTCACGTAAGCCGCCTCACGGCTGGCGAGGAAGGCGACCGCGGCGCCAATTTCCGCGCCCTCGCCCATCCGGCCCATCGGGATGCGACCATTGATCGCGGCCTGCTGCTTTTCATCGAGCGCGGCGGTCATGGCGGTGCGGATGAAGCCGGGGGCGACGCAATTGGCAGTGATCCCGCGGCTGGCGACTTCCTGCGCGAAAGCCTTGGTCATGCCGGTTACGCCCGCCTTGGCCGCGCAGTAGTTCATCTGGCCCGGATTGCCTGTCGCACCCACCACGCTGGTGATGTTGATGATCCGCCCGAACCGCGCCTTCATCATCGGCTTGGCGCTCGCGCGCATCAGGCGGAAGGTCGCTTCAAGGTTGATGCGGATCACCTGATCCCATTCATCATCCTTCATCCGCATCCCCAGATTGTCGCGGGTGATGCCGGCGTTGTTGACGAGGATGTCCATCGTGCCGAGCGTATCCAGCATCGCCGGGATCAGTTCCTCGACCTGCGTGGTGTTGCCCAGATCGCAGGTGATCTCGACATGGCCATCATGGTCATGGTGCGGATAGGCTTCGTTCAATTCGTCGCGGAAGGCGCGCAGTTTCGCCGAATTGGAGCCCGACAGCGCCAAACGCGCGCCTTGGCTTGCCAGCGCATGGGCGATGCTCGATCCGATCCCGCCGCTCGCGCCGGTCACCAGTGCATTCATGCCGTTCAGAGAAAACATTGCGTGCTGCCTTTCATTATCTTGCGGCAAATGCGCGGTTTGCGACGCGTTGCATGGCCTTGATAGCCAGAAATACGCCGGCCCATTCGACCTCGCCTTCATCGACGCCCAGCCCGAGTTCGAGCATGAATGCGCCAATCAGCCCGGGATTCTCGGTGCCAGCAGCGTCCATCTGGCCAGACATGCCAAGCAGCAACTGCTCCTCAAGCGCGTTCCAGAGATCCGTCCGGTCACCCGTTGCAAGCGCAGCGTCAATCCTGGCTATCTCCTCCTGCGGAAGCGGCCCGTGGCGACGGACCCCAAGCTCCGTCAACCGGCCAAGCTCATGCAGCACCGCAGACTGGGTTTCGTCGTCTTCCCACCCATAGGTCGCAGCGCAAGAGGCGGCGGCTGTGCCGATCAGTATCGCCATCGAATTCATCGCCGGACTTTCGCCAGCCAGCATATCGATTTCGGGCAGCAGGCGATTGATCTGAGATGTTTGCTCGGCGGTGTAGGTGGCCTCGAAACAGCCGAGTTCACCCACCTCGCCCGCTTGCGCGGCTGATGTCATCGTCAACGCAACACCCGCCAGCCACATTGCCCGCATCATGTGATCTCCTTCGCGAACGCCTCAAGGTCAGCCATGGTCACAAGGCTGGTCACCTGCGCATCACGATCAATCCGCCCAACCATCGGCCCGACGACCTTTCCGCCCAGTTCGACGAAGCTTTCCACCCCATCGGCCCGCATGGCAAGCACGCTTTCGCGCCAGCGCACGCGGCCCGTGACCTGCTCGACCAGCAGCGCGCGTTCGGCATCAGGATCGGTGACAGCGGCAGCGGTGACATTGGCGTAGATCGGCAGCGCCAGCGCGCCCGGGGGCGTTTCGGCCAAGGCTTCGGCCATGCGCGCGGCGGCGGGTGCCATCAGCGAGGAGTGGAACGGAGCCGACACATTGAGGATCATGCCGCGCTTGATCCCGTGCTCCTTGACCAGCGCAACAGCGCGCTCGATCGCGCCGGTGTGGCCCGACAGCACGACCTGCGAGGGGTCATTGTCATTGGCGACTTCACAGACCTCACCCTGCGCGGCGGCTTCGGCAAGCGCCTTGGCCTGATCGATATCCGCGCCCAGCAGCACCGCCATGGTCCCCTCGCCCACCGGCACGGCAGCCTGCATCGCCCAGCCACGCAGCTTGAGGAGGCGCGCGGTATCGGCAAGGCTGAAGGCGCCGATGCTGGCGAGCGCGGTGTATTCGCCGAGCGAATGGCCTGCGACGCAGTTAGCGGTTTCGAGCAGCTTCACCCCGAAATCGCGCTCCAGCACCCTGAGGGTTGCGATGGCATTGGCCATGATCGCTGCTTGCGCATTCTCTGTCAGAGTCAGCCTGTCCTCGGGCCCTTCGCGCATCAGCTTCGAAAGGTTCTGCTTCAGCGCCTCGTCAACCTCGCCGAAGACTTCGCGCGCGGCGACGCTGGCATCGGCCAGCTCTGCCCCCATGCCGACTTTCTGGCTCCCCTGCCCCGGAAAAATGAACGCGCGCATGAACGACCCTCTTTATGAGTTTTGGCGCGCGCCGTTACGTCCGCGCGGGCGGACTGGCAAGGCCGAAGGGCACAACCCTGTTGGCAGAGGTATGGCCGATCAGCGCGCGGCCAAGGTAGGGAATGCCCGCCCGGTCGCACCAGAAGCGGGCGATATCTTCCTCGCTCTGGCCGAATTCGACGTAGTTTTCCGGCACATCTGTGACCGATCCCAGCCTGAGGCCAGCAAGGCGCGGCAGCGTTCCGGCGAGGTGGAAGAACATCCGGTCGATAGCATAAAGGTGCTCGGAGACTTCCTCGACCATCACCACATGGCCGGTCAGATCGGGCATGATCGGAGTGCCGGCAATCATCGCCAGCGTGATGAGGTTGAAGGCTGCCGCGGGGGTGGCTCCGTCGAGGCTGGGTTCGAGCCCGCTGGTATCGCCGCCGAGCCACTTCAGCACCCGCCGGATCGCCTCTCGCCCCCCTTCGGAGCGTGCGCTGACCGGCATCGAGCCATGGACGCTCTGCCCGATCCCGGCCCGATAAAGCGCGGCCAGCATGTATCCCGCATCGGAAAAGCCCACATAGGTCTTGGCCCGCGCCGACTGGTTCATCTGCGCCACCGCCGCCTCGGCGATCCGGTTCGAGCCATAGCCGCCCTTGGCGAACCACACGACATCGAAGGCGGGATCATTGGCACATTCGAGCAAGGCGGTGAGGCGGCGCAGATCGCTGCCCGCAAAATGGCCTTCGCGTTCAAAGCACTGATCGTGGAAGGTGACGCGGTGGCCGGGAAATTCGGCTGCGACCAGTTCTTCCAGCGCAGTCTGATGCTCGCGGGTGATCGGCGTGGCGGGCGCGCAGATAGCGATATTCGTCATGGAACGCAGCCTATGGCGCTTGTCAGGGGGCGCGCAAGCCAATAACCAAGCAGGATATGGATAACGGGGTCAAAGGTGGGACGCTCACAGAGCGCCCGCTGTTCTTTTGCGGCATCGGCGGGTCCGGAATGCTGCCGCTGGCGCAGATCGCGCAGGGTCTCGGCTCGTCCGTGGCAGGCTCTGACCGCAGCCGTGATCAGGGGCGCACGCCCGACAAGTTTGCATGGATGGAGGCCAATGGCTTCACGCTGTTCCCGCAGGACGGCAGCGGCGTGACCTCGCCCGATCAGGTGCTGATCGCCTCGGCCGCGATCGAGGATACCGTCCCCGAAGTCGCCCGCGCCCGCGAGTTGGGTTGCGAGCGGATGAGCCGCGCCGAGCTGCTCTCGCAGATGTTCAACGCCGCCGATTTCTCGGTCGCGGTGGGCGGCACATCAGGCAAGTCGACCGTGACAGGCATGATCGCCTGGATTCTGCACGAAGCCGGTCACGATCCCACGGTGATGAACGGCGCGGTGATGAAGAACTTCGTCTCCCGCAGCAATCCCTTCGCCAGCGCCCAGATCGGGTCGCGCGATCTGTTTGTCAGCGAAGTTGACGAGAGCGACGGCTCGATTGCGCTTTATCGCCCCACCATCGGGGTGCTGCTCAATGTCAGTCTCGATCACAAGAGCATCGAGGAACTGCGGGTGCTTTTCGGCAATTACGTGGCCAAGGCGGGAACGGCTGTGGTCAATCTCGACAGCGCGGAAGCCGGTTATCTCGTTCCGCGGGCGGGCGCAAAAGTCACCTTCGGGATCAGGGCGCGGGGCGCCGATATCACGGTCGATCCAGACTCGATCGACCAGAGCGAATTGGGCGTCCGGGCGGCGGTGATCGACAACCGCAGCCGTCAGGTCTTCCCTCTGATCCTGCCAATGCCAGGACTGCATAACCTCTCCAACGCGCTGGCCGCCATCGCGGCGGCGAGCGCGGCGGGGATCGGGATCGGCCATGCCGCCTATGCGCTGCGCAGCTTCGAGGGTCTGGCGCGGCGGTTCGAGGTGATCGGCACCTCGCCTGCGGGGATCAATGTGATCGACGATTTCGGCCACAATCCGGAAAAATGCGCCGCGACCTTGCGCACCCTGAAAGCCACGCCGGGCCGGGTGATCGCCTTCTTCCAGCCCCACGGCTATGGCCCCTTGCGTCAGATGGGGGAGGAGCTTGCCGCAACCTTCGCCCGCGAACTGGGGCCGGATGACATCACCTTGATGTGTGACCCGGTCTATTTCGGCGGCACAGTCGACCGCAGCGTCGGCAGCGAGCGGATTGTCGCGCTCATCAAGGTCAGCGGCGGTCAGGCCGAGCATATCGCCGCCCGCGAGGACTGCGGTGACAGGATCGTCGCCCTTGCGCGTCCCGGTGACCGGATCGTGGTGATGGGCGCGCGTGACGATACGCTGACGGAGTTCGCGCGATCGATCCTCGCCCGCCTGCCCTGAGCCTTTATGCCCGCGCTGCGCGCCATGCCTGGCGGATGCTGGGCGTGGTCGCTTTCGGCGTGTTGCTGGTGGTGACGGTTGACCGGCTTTACGGCCACTCGACCATCGCCTTTGCCGCCGCAATCCTGCTACTGCTGATCGCCAATGCGCCGATGCTGCGATTCAACTGCCCGCGCTGCGGCAAGAACGCCTTTTTCCGCGGGCCTTTCGTGATCCCCTGGCCCAACCGCATCTGCACCCGCTGCGGGCAGGATCTGGGTGAGGCCCATTCCCAAAATCGCTGATGGATGAAGGGCCTGCGCGGCGCTAGCATCGCTGCCCATGCACCCCCGTGATTTCTCGCTCGACACGCTGCTGGCGAATTGCGCCGCCCGCCACGCGCACCGGCTTGCCACGGTTGACGGCGCGCAGCGCCTGACCTGGGCGGAGCTTGATGCCCGCGTCACCAATCTCGCCCGCTGGATGCTCGCCAAGGGAATAGTCCCCGGCGACCGCATCGCCCTGCTGCTGACCGACGGCGCGCCGTTCCTGACCATCCTGCTGGCAGCGGGCCGGATCGGCGCCATCGCTGTGCTGCTCAACTGGCGGCTCGCTCCGGCCGAAATCGCGTGGATCTGCGGCAATGCCGAGCCAGCCATGACCTTCGCCAACCCCCGCTTCGCCGATCTGCTCACCGAGGCCGAGACGGGCGAGGTACAGATGGTGGACGAAGCCCACGCCGCCGACGGCCTGTTCGAGATCGCCGCCACCACAACCCATACCCCGGTTCTCAACCCCTACGACCTCGGCCTCGGCCTTACTCCCGATCGCCCGCTCTACATGATGTACACCAGCGGCACGACCGGTCGGCCCAAGGGCTGCCTGCAGGCAGGAGGTGCGGTTGCGGCTTCCGCACTGGGCTTCGCGCAGCACCGCCGGTTCACCCACGAGGAGCGACTGCTCTCGGTCAACCCGCTGTTCCATGTCGTCGGGATGCAGCAGGTCGCCGCCATGCTCGCCTGCGGGGGCACATCCGTGTTCGCGGGGCGCGATGACAGCAACGCCGCCATCCTCGACCTGCTCCACCGCGAGGGCTGCACGACCACCAGCGCCTTCCCCACCATCTCCTTCCCCTGGCAGGCGATGGACCCAATCCGCGATGGCCGGATGCCGCTCACCAATTACACCGGGGGTGCCGGGATGGGCCGCCCGCAGATGTATGAGTTCATCGAGAAGGACTGGGACGCGCGGGTGGTTGGCGGTTACGGCCAGACCGAGATCTGCGGCTTTGCGACCTTCATGGATTATCCCGACATGCTGGAAGCGCCCCGCTCGATCGGCTGGACCCTGCCGCATGTGACCATGACCGTGCTCGATCCCGAGGGGAACCACCGACCGCCGGGCGAGGAAGGCGAACTCGCCTTGCGCGGGCCTTCCGTCATGCTCGGCTACTGGCGCAATCCCGAGGCGAGCGAGGCCGCCTTGGGCCACGGCTGGCTGCGCACCGGCGACCTCGGCACGATGGACGAGCGCGGGCGTGGCTATCTGCTGGGCCGTGCCAAGGAGCTGATCAAAACCGGCGGCGAGAACGTCTATCCGGCCGAGGTCGACGCCGTCTTTGCCGCCATGCCCGAAGTCGCCGATGCCGGCTGCTGCGGCGTGCCGGACAAGCAGTGGGGCGAGGCGGTCAAGGCCTTCGTGGTGCTGAAACCCGGCCACGCCCTTACCCGGGAAGAGATCGCCGCCCGCTTCAAGGGCCAGATCGCGGGCTACAAGCGGCCGCGCTACATCGAATTCGTGGACAGCCTGCCGCGCGATCCGATCGGCAAGCTGCTGCGCCGCGAACTTTCGGCACGGCCCGTCACGCCCGATCAGGCCGCGTAAGTCTCTTTTCTCCGGCACTTGATCGCGGCGGATCGCTGCGCCAAGAATGGCCGAAAAGGAGATTAGTCATTACCAGATCGATCCGCGCCGTTGTCGCACTTGGGCTTACCGCGAGCTTTGCCACCATGGCAGTCGCACAGGACGGTTACCGGACCCCGCCGGCAGACGTGACCGACATTGTGACCCGCGCGCCCAGCCCCGGCGTGTCAGTCTCTCCCGACGGGGACCAGATGCTGCTGATCGAGCGTGAGGCTCTGCCGCCGGTGGCTGATCTGGCCAAGCCGATGGCAAAGCTGGCCGGACTGCGGCTCGATGCGGCCACCAATGACCGCTACCGCACCCGCTCGGCCACCGGACTGACCTTGCAGGACATCGCCAGCGGCCAGACCCGCGCCGTGACTCTGCCCGCCGCCGCCGATCTGTCTCGCTTCACCTGGGCAAAGGACGGATCGAAGGTGGTCTTTGCCAACACCCGCCCGGACGGCGTTGACCTCTGGGTGCTCGACACCGCTACGGCTGCCGCGCGCAAGGTGATGACCGGCGGGGTCAACCCGATTTTCCAATCGCCCGACTGGCTGGCTGACGGATCGCTGCTGGTGCTCACCATCCCCGAGAACCGCGGCCCGATGCCGACCGAATCTCTCACACCGGGCGGGCCGGCCATCCAGACCGCCACCGGCGGCAAGCAGGGGCAGAACCCCACCTATCAGGATCTGCTCAAAAACCCGCATGACGAGGCCCTGTTCACATGGATGGCCACGTCGCAGCCGGTGATCATGTCCGCCGACGGGCGCAGCAAACGCGCGATCGGACCTGCGCGCATCTACACCTCTGTCACGCCCTCGCCTGATGGCAAATACATGCTGATGGAATGGCTGGAGCCGCCATTTTCCTATCAGGTGCCTTGGTCGCGCTTCCCCACGACCAGCGCGGTCTACACAGCCGATGGCAAGCTGGTGGAGACCATCGTCCAGCAACCGCTCGCCGATGATCTGCCGGTGCAGGGCGTCGTCACCGGGCGGCGCAACATCCAGTGGCACCCGACGCAGGATGCTATGCTGATGTGGGCCGAGGCGCAGGACGGCGGCGATCCGCGCGTCAAGACCACCAATCGCGACAACCTGCTGGCCCTGGCCGCGCCCTTCAAGGGCGAAGCACGGGTGCTCGCCCGGATGGAAGACCGCGCATCGGGCGCCATGGGGATCGAGGGTTCGGACGATCTGATCGCCTACGAATATGACCGTGACACGCGCGAGATCCGCCAGACCCTGATCGATGTCACCGGCACCGTCGCCCCGCGCCAACTCGCGATCCGCAATGCGCAGGACGCCTACAATGATCCGGGCAGCCCGCTGCAGACCTATTCCGACCGCGGCACCCGCGTGGCGCGGATGGTGGATGGCAAGCTGCTGCTGTCCGGCCTTGGCGCAACGCCGGAAGGGTATCGCCCTTTCCTGCGTCGCTTCGATCTCGCCACGCTTGCAACCGAGGAGCTGTGGCGCAATTCGGGCGAGCAATTCGAGAGCGTGGTCGATGTGCTGGCCGAAGATGGCAGCACCTTCGTCACAACCTACGAAAGCCCGACCAATCCGGGCAATTTCCGTCTGCATGACGGCGGCGAGGCGCGGTTCCTGACCAGCTTCCCCGATCCCCATCCCGAACTGACCGGGATCAAGCGTGAGTTGGTGAGCTACAAGCGCGCCGACGGGGTCGATCTCACCGCCACGCTGTATCTGCCTGCCAGTTACAAGCCGGGAGACAAGCTGCCAGTGGTGGTGTGGGCCTATCCGCTGGAATACAGCAACGCCGCAACCGCCGGGCAGAACCGCGATTCCCCCTGGCGCTTTACCCGTGTCGGCGGATATTCGCCGCTGTTCTTCCTGACGCAGGGCTATGCCGTGCTCGATAACGCAGCGATGCCGGTGGTGGGGGCGGACCCCGAAACGGTCAATGACAGCTTCATCGAACAGGTGGTGGCCAGCGCCAGGGCGGCGGTCGATTTCACCGTCGCACGCGGTTTCGGTGACGGTGTCCGCGTCGGCGTGGGCGGCCACAGCTACGGCGCCTTCATGACCGCGCACCTTTTGGCGCACAGCGATATCTTCCGCGCCGGCATTGCCCGCTCGGGCGCCTACAACCGCACGCTCACCCCGTTCGGTTTCCAGTCGGAGCGGCGCGTGTTCTGGGATACGCCCGAAACCTATTACCGTCTCAGCCCCTTCATGGCGGCGGACAAGATCAACGAACCCATCCTGTTCATCCATGGCGAGAACGACAGCAATCAGGGCACCTTCCCCGAACAGTCGGAACGCATGTTCGCCGC
>JAUMAX010000049.1:0-34990 GCA_032116115.1 Porphyrobacter sp. | reverse complement strand
GCGCGGCGATCTGCGCCTGCGCATCACCGCCCCGCTCGATCCCGCCCGGATCGATATCGGCGCCTCGATTGCCTGTTCGGGCGTGTGTCTCACCGTGGTCGAGCGTGGCGGCACAGCGGGCGATGCCTGGTTCGATGTCGACCTGTCAGGCGAGAGCATCAGCCGCACTGTGCCGGGCATGTGGAACGCGGGCGCGCGGCTCAACCTCGAACCATCGCTGAGGCTCGGGGACGAACTTGGCGGGCATATCGTTACCGGCCATGTCGATTCGGTCGGCGAGGTGGTGAAGGTGTCGCAGGCTGGCGGTAGCTGGCAGATCGCCATCCGCGCGCGGGCCGACATGTCGCCCTTCATCGCGGAAAAAGGCTCGATCACGGTCAACGGCGTGTCGCTGACCGTCAACGACGTGCGTGACCGGCCCGACGGCACCTGCGATTTTCTGCTCAACATCATCCCGCACACCGCCGCGGTGACAACGCTCGGCACGCTGGAAGAGGGTGCCAAGGTCAACCTCGAAATCGATGTGCTGGCACGTTATCTCAAGCGGATGCAGAGCCTCGCCGCAGCCCGGTGATCAAGGGGCGATAATCAGCCCGGATTGGCCGCAGCAAGCCGGACGAACGGTTCGCGCAGTTCATCAGGGGTGGCCGCATCCAGCGCGCCCGCAGCGACATCCTGCGCCGACCAGAACTGCGACGGCGCCGTATCATCCAGCATCGCCCATGCCGGAAACATCCGCTCGCCCATTGCCTCGGTCAGCAGCAGCCGCATGTCGAAGTGGCGATCATCCTCCTCGATCCGCGCATAAAGCGCATCGATCGCTTCGGCAGGGCCTTCGATCAGCTGGAGATAGAGATCATGCCGGCAGATCAGCGCCCCGGTGATCCCATCGCGCGGGTTGTTGCGCCGTGCAGAAGAAAGAATACCCGCCAGCATGGCAGTATCGAAGCCGAAGGGCTGCGAGCGATAGATCAGGCGTTTTTCGATTGGAGGCTCCCGGCATAGCGTGTCGCGCGCGACGCTACGCCAAACCGCAGGCCGGGGATAGCGGCGTGTTCAACGCCCCGATCGACCGAATGCCAACCCGCCCCGGTTTGCCGTGGCATGGGGTAATGTGGCGGATGGAATGGAAAGGGCCAGTGGCGGAGACGGAGGGATTCGAACCCTCGGTACCCTGATAGAGTACGGTTCCTTAGCAGGGAACTGGTTTCAGCCACTCACCCACGTCTCCGGGCAACTGCGTTGGCCGTGAGGGCGGGCGTATAATCGGCCTCTTGGCAGGCGGCAAGGTGGCTTGGAGAAAAAAGCGCACCCCGGCAGGACGCTGGCTTGCTGGGCGCTAAACCGCCGGTTCGCCGTGTGTTCAGCCTTGGCGCGGCAGAGGTGAACGCCTCGTCGTAAATTCGATTCGCTCCGGCGACGAGAGGTTGCAGGGCGCAGGAGAAGCGATTCTGCTGTGATACGGACAACTGCGGGGCAGACACGTCACTGCGAAAGGCTGCATGATGAGCTTGATGAACGCGCGAATCCCCGATCTTGGCCGCCGCTTAGCAGGGCTGGTGCTGGCAAGCCTCGCGGCGCTCGCGCTGACGGTGCCGGCCGCTGCCCAGGATCTCGAAACCTTCGATCCCGACGCCGCCTATAACCAGCAGAGCGGCGGGATTGACGGTGATCTGGCCTCGCCCCAGTCGCCTGCAACTTCGCAGCCAGCGGCCCAGCCGCCTGTCACAACCGCGCCCGCAACCGCGTCGCCCGATCCCGCGTTCGACAGCGAATTCGGCGAATATGCTGCGCCGCCCGCCACCGCGACAGCGCCCTCGCCGGATCAAGGCGTCGCCCCTGTCACCACCGCTGCGCAGAACGCGGGCCAGACCTATGGCGAAGATGACCTGATCGGAGCGGCCGAGGGTGTGTTCGGCAAGGGCGCGGAAGGCCTCGCCAAGCTGATCGAGGATCTACTCAAGAAGCAGGGCGAGCCCAATGGCTACATCGTCGGGCGTGAAGCGGGCGGGGCGTTCATTGTCGGCGCGCGCTATGGCTCGGGCACGTTGCACCACAAGGTCGAAGGCACCCAGCAGGTCTATTGGACAGGGCCTTCGATCGGCTTCGATGTCGGCGCGAATGCGGCCAACACCTTCGTTCTGGTCTACAACCTCTATGACACCGAAGACCTCTACAAGCGCTTCCCGGCGGGTGAGGGGCAGGCCTATTTCGTCGGCGGCCTGCATGCCAGCTATCTGCGGCGCGGCGATGTGGTGCTGATCCCGATCCGGGTCGGTGCGGGGCTGCGGCTCGGGGTCAATGCGGGCTACATGAAGTTCTCCAAGGAACAGAAGTGGTCGCCTTTCTGACCTGCTAGGGCGCAAACCCGGTTGCGATGCCGCGCCGGGCGCGCCATGGCGCAACGCATGATGCTTGACCGACTCAGCCCCCAGGCGCCTGACGCGCTGCTCGCCCTGATCCGCCTCCACGCCGCCGACCCGCGCGAGGACAAGATCGACCTCGGCGTCGGCGTTTACCGGACAGAGGACGGCGCGACCCCGGTTTTTGCCGCGATCAAGGCGGCAGAACAGCAGCTGGTGGATGTGCAGGACTCCAAGTCCTATCTCGGCCCGGAAGGCGACATGGGCTTCGTCAACGCGCTGATGCCCTATATCTTCGGCGCTGACCCGACGATGGGCGGCCGCATCCAAGGAATGCAGACCCCGGGCGGCACCGGCGCGGTGCGGCTCGCGCTGGCACTGGCACAGAAGGCCGGCGTCCGCCGCGTCCACATGGGCGTGCCGAGCTGGCCCAACCACGCGCAGATCCTCGCCGACCTTGGCATGGAGCTGGCGCCGTTCGATCACGCCAATGCCGATGGCAGCGCCAACCTTGATGCGGTGCTGGCCGCGATCAACGGCGCGGGCGCGGACGAGGCGGTGCTGCTGCACGCCTGCTGCCACAACCCCACCGGCATCGATTACACCGATGACCAATGGGCCGCGATTGCCGACGCCTTCGCCACCAGCGGCACTTTCCCGATCATCGATTCGGCCTATCAGGGCCTCGGCCATGGGATGGAGGAAGACGCCGCCGGGATGCGCGCCGTGCTGGCCGCTGTGCCGGAAGCCTTCATCGCCTATAGCTGCGACAAGAACTTCGGCCAGTACCGCGACCGTGTGGGCGCGTTCTATGTCATGGCCAAGGAACAGGGCGCGCTCGACACCGCCTTTTCCAACGCCAATGCGCTGGCCCGTGCGGCCTGGTCGATGCCGCCCGATCATGGCGGCGCGGCGGTGCGGATCATTCTGCGCGATCCCGACATGACCAAGGCCTGGCTGGCAGAGCTGGACGATATGCGCGCCCGGATGCGCGGGGTGCGCGATGCGCTGGCCAAGGCCGGGACGGCTGGCCGGATCGACCTGACCCCGCTGGGCAGCCAGAACGGCCTGTTCGCGATGCTGCCTGTCACCAAGGAGGAGGTCGCCCAGCTTCGCGAGGAGCACGGGATCTACATGGCCGCTTCGGGCCGGATCAACATTGCGGGCCTGACGGGCGCCAACCTGCCCAAGTTCATCGCCGCTTTGGCGGCGGTGGCGGTCTGAGACTCCGCCGATGCTCGACCGCCAGCCCGTGCTGGAGGGCGAGCATCTCCGCCTCAGACCCCTGCGGGCGGATGATTGGGACGCGCTGTTCGCGGTCGCGTCCGATCCGCTGATCTGGGCGCAGCACCCAGCGCATGACCGCTGGCAAGAGCCAGTGTTCCGCGCCTTCTTCGATGATGCACTGGCAGGCGGCGGCGCGCTGGTGGCGATCGACGCGCAAACGCAGGCCGTGATCGGCTCGTCGCGCTTTCAGGGGCTGGATGAGGCAGACGGCGGCTCGGTCGAGATCGGCTGGACGTTTCTGGCGCGCTCGCATTGGGGCGGGCGTTACAATCACGAAATGAAGCGGCTGATGCTGGCCCATGCGCTCGCCAGCGTGGCCGAATGCCGCTTCCTGGTCGGCGAGACCAACACCCGCTCGCGCCGCGCACTGGAACGGATCGGTGCCCGCCTCACAGGCCGCACCGAGGAGCGGATCATGGCTGGCGGGGTGGTGATCCCGCACCTCACCTACGTCATAACCGCCGGGGATTTCGCCAGCGGGCCATTGATGCGCGGGACGTAAGTCTGCGCCGGGCGAGGCAGCGGACGTGCCGCCTTTCGGGTCAGTTGCGAACTAAGCCGTCGCTCTGATCGCCTCACCTGCGCAGACCAGCGCCCCTGTGATGCCGGCGTCTTGCCCGAGAGCGGGCGGCGTCAGGTAATCCTGATCGGCAACCGCGCCCGGCGCATAGCCACCCAGATGCCGCACCATGGCCCGCTGCACCGCTGGCACCAGTCCCGGCGCACCAGCCACCCCTCCCCCCAACACGATGCGTTGGGGCGAGAGGGTCAGGACCAATTGGCAGCACAATTGGCCGAGGTAATCGGCGATCATCAGAAATTCGGGATCGGCCGGTGCGAAATGATCGAGCGACTTGCCAAACCGCGCGGAAATAGCCGGGCCAGCGGCCAGCCCTTCGGCGCAGTTGTCGTGAAAGCCGCAGGTCGAAGGCGCGTCATCGCCGGGAAGACGTTGCAGGGCGATATGCCCCATCTCCGGGTGCAGCAGCGCGGGCAGCACTTTGCCGCCGACGATGATCGCGCCGCCGATGCCGGTGCCGATGGTGAGGTAGAGGCCGATGTCATGCCCCCGCAGCGCGCCGAGCCGCGCTTCCCCGATCCCCGCAGCGCCGACATCGGTGACAAGATGGACCGGAAGCGCGATCGCCTGCGCCAGTGCGCCGATCAGGTCGAAGCCGCTCCAGCCCGGCTTGTTGGTGTCGCACAGCCGGCCATAATCTGCTGCTTTGCGGTCGATCACAATCGGGCCGAACGCGCCCACACCAAGCGCCGACAGGGAATGGCCGCTCCCGGCGAAAAAGGCGGCGGCATCGGCCATCACAGCCTCCGGCGCGCGGGTGGCTACCGTGTGACGCGCCATGATTGTGCCGTCGCCCGTGCCAATCGCGAACACCGTCTTTGTGCCGCCCAGCTCGATCCCGCCGAACAGGCGCTCGTCAGCCATTGATCGTCCCTTCATCCATGCGATCAACCGCGCGCCGCACAATCGGGCGGCCGAGCAGCAAGGCTCCCACCGCGATCCCGTACAGCGCGGCCATCATGGCAAATCCTGCCGCCAGCCCGGTATGCACCGCGATGGCAGGAAGCGCGACGGTTGAAACACCTGCGCCGAGAAAGCCCATCATCGTCATCAGGCCCGCAGCCGTGGCACGGGCGGAATCGGGCATCACGTCATGCATCGCTGCATAGATACAGCCGTCGAACAGGCCCTTGCCGAAGCTTGTGGCAAACAGCAGCGCGGCGACAAGCCCGACCGATCCCGCCCAGGGGAACGGCAGCAGGAACAGCGCCGCCGCCCCGAGACCGAGCGCCAGCACGGTCATGCGCCCCGTCGGGCTGCGCGCGGCAAAGCGGTCAGACAGCCAGCCGCCGACCAGCACCGAGAAAAATCCGGCGGTGGTGATCATCACCGGGCCGACCAGCGCGCTGTCCGCTAGGTTCAACCCCAGCACGTCATGGGCGTAGGTGTTGCACCAGTTGAGCACCGCCGAAGATGCCGCCGTGGCCAGACAGAACACCCCGCACAGCAGCAAGGCCGCCGGATTGGCGAGGATGATCTGCAACGGCTCGCCCTTGGGGCCGTCCTTGGCTGCGGCCACAGCGGGCGCATCGTCGCGCAAAGTCAGCATCAGGATCCCGAACACCGCGCCGCCCAGCACCGCAAAGACGATGAAGGGCATCGACCAGCCATAGATATCCGCCAGCCAGCCAGCCGCCCAGCTGCCGATCCCGCCGCCTGCAAACACGGCGGTCTGGTGGATCGCCAGCGCGCGGCTGCGCATCGCGGGCCGGTGCCATGAACTGATCAGCGCGGTCGCCGTGGGGTAATAGGTGGACTCCCCCACCGCCACCAATGTGCGCATCCCCAGCAGCATCGCAAAGCCTGTGGCAATCGGCATGAACCCGGTCGCCATGCTCCAGAACAGCAATCCGAACAGCACCATGTTGCGCCGCCTGACAGAATCGCCGATCCGCCCGAACAGGAACGCGCACACCGCGTAAGTCCAGAAGAACACGGTATCGACCACGCCCAGCTGGATGTCGGTGATCTGGAAAGCATCGCGCAGCAGCGGCTTGACCGCATTCAGGATCGCCCGGTCCGCCGAATTGAGGAACGAGACCATCCATAACAGGCCGATCAGGATCCACGGGTAATGCGCCGGAGCAGGTTTGCGGAAGAGGCCGCTGGCAGGCGCGGTCATTGTCGGCACCATGCCAGCCACATCGCCGCCGTCCACGAGAAATCGGGACCGCCCGATCCCTCGCCGGTTTCGGGACTGAAGCTTTCATAGAAGCCCGATGCCTCGATCAGCCGGGCGGAATCCTCGCGGATACGCTCGGCCCAGTCGGCGTGGCCCTGTTCGGCAAGGCCCTGCGCAACCATGTAGCTCACCACCAGCCACACCGGCCCGCGCCAGTAACGGCGGTGGTCATAGGCGCGGCTGCCCGCTTCAAGGCTGGGGAGGAGATAGGTGGCACTGGCCGTCAACCGTCCAAGGCCTTCGATGAGGCGCGCGCGCTGGTGTGCGCTTCCGACGCCCGCATAGAAGGCGAGAAAGCTTGCATTGGTTACCAGGCCCGAACTTTCATGCGTGGTCGCATCGCGCGAGCAATAGGCGCCCGCATCCTCGTTCCACAGCCAGTCCATCCCCGCTTCGGACAGGCTGATGCGCGCCTGCAATTCGGCAGCAACCGGCGCGTCGCCGATGGCTTGTGCCAGCGCGAGCAGGTCGCGATTGGCGCGCAGCAGTTCCATCGACATGCCCACATCCACCATCCGGAACGGGCCGTGATCGGCGATGGTGCGATGGTTCCAGCCCGAAGCGCGGCCAAACTGGAGGATCGCGACATAGCGGTCATATTCTTCCTGTTTCGGTCGCATGGCCGCATCGACATGGCCGGTGTCGCGGCGCTGGTATGTCCCCACCCCGCTGGTATCGACCCGCGCCAGAGCATCGTCCCACTCGCTGGAATTGTCGCGCCCCGTCTCCCAGTTGTGCGTGACCATGACGAGGCCATTGCCGAGCGGATCACGGAAGGTGTGGAACCAGCGGTGGCTGGCAAGGCAGGCGCGATAAAGCGCGCGCATCCGCTCGCAGGCAGGGTCAGCGCCTTCTGCCTCCCACAGCTCGCGCACAATGGTCGCCAGCACGGGCGGCTGCGTGATGCCCGAGGTCGGCGGCGTGCGCCCCGTCGCCCAGACGTCCGGCCCCGGAAAATAGCCCTCGTCGCGCTGGTGGAACACGATGTGCGGGATCATCCCGTCATCCCACTGCGCTGACACCAGCGTCTCGATTTCGGCCCACGCACGGTCCCGGTCAAATTCGGCAAAGCCCAGCGCCACGAAGGCCGAATCCCAGTTCCACTGGAACGGGTAAAGGCCATGGGTGGGGACGGTGTAGCCCCCGCGATCATTGCGGACGAGAATGTCCCGGGCCTGCCGGTCTAGCTCTGGATTGCGGCTCATGGTCAGCCTCCTACGGCGATCAGCCGGATATCGTTGACATTGGTGCGGGTCGGACCGGTCTTCACCAGACCGCCGAAACTGGCGAACAGATCATAAGTGCGGTTGGCCGCCAGCGCGGCTTCGCATTCGGCGGCAGAGGCGCGGCTGGCGGCGTCGAACCAGCCGCCGGCATTGTCCTCGCTGCCGTCAATCCCGTCGCTGTCACAGGCCAGCGCGGTGACCGGAGCATCGGGCGGAAGCGCCGCCATCATGCCGGCCAGATATTCAAGGTTCGGCCCGCCTCGCCCGCCCTTGGCGCGCACGGTAACGGTCAACTCGCCGCCCGATACCAGCAGGCACCGCGCGCCCGCAGCAGCGTGCAGGAGCGCGAGCGCGGCGTGGGCGCGGCCGGTGGCGGCGGCGTCTCCGTCAAGATCATCGCCGATGCGAATGACGGTCCATCCCCGCGCAACAGCCTGCCCGCATGCTGCCGCGAGCGCGGTGCGCGCATCGGCGATCACATGCACCGGATGCTGCGGCACGGGCGGCGGAGCAGCAGCGCGGATTATGGCGGCAAGGCTTTCGTCCACCGCCCAGCAGCTGTCCTGAAGGATCGCCAAAGCGCGCTCGGGCTCGAACGGGCTCGCGATTGAGGGGCCGGATGCGACCACGGCGGGATCGTCCCCCACCACGTCGGAAATGATGAAGCTGTGCATGTCGCCCGCTGCGGCGGCGGCGGCAGCAGCGAGGCGTCCGCCCTTGACCTGTGAAAGGTGGCGGCGGACCAGATTGATATCAGTGATCGCCACCCCGGATTTCACAAGGTGGTCATTGATCCGCGCCTTGTGGTCCAGCGACAGGCCGGGGATCGGGTCGACCAGCAGCGAAGATCCGCCGCCCGATATCAGGAATACCACCCGGTCGCCCGCCTGCGCGGTGCCGGCCAGTTCGCGGATATGGCGCCCTGCGGCAAGGCTGGCGGCGTCAGGCACGGGGTGGCTGGCTTCGATAATGGTGATGCCGCCGCTCGGAGCCCTTGCACCATGGCCGAAGCGGGTCACGACGCAGCCGGTCACTTCGCCGGAGAGATGTGCAGCGGCGACTTCGGCCATGGCAGCGGCGGCCTTGCCGCAACCCAGTACCAGCGTGCGGCCACTGGCAGCGCTGCCTGCGGGCAGCAGCGCGGGCAGTGCAGCGGGCGCGCTGGCCGCCTCCACCCCCGCTTTGTAAATCGACAACAATTCGTCGCGCACCAGCATCGCAGCCCTCTTGCCCGTTCCTGTCCGGGGATTGTCCGGATCCGCCGGGACTGCAGCATCATGCCACAGTCCCGGCGCTGGCGTCAGAAGGTGAAGGTCGCGCGGGCGGTAATCCGGCGCGGCAAGACCGGACGGCCCACGAAGAACGCCCCGTTCGCCACCTGGTTCGCATCCTGACGGGGCGAGCCTTCGGTCACCGCGTCGGTATCGAACAGGTTGAACACGTTGACACTCAGCCGCAGCTGCGAGCTGCCAATGTCCATCGTGTAGCCCGCATCAAGGTTGGCGATGTTCCAGCCATCCAGCTCGATCGCGTTGGTCGCTGCGGTGAAGTTCGCGCCGGTGTAGTTGGTGAACACCGACAGGTCGAACATGCCGTCATCATAATACAGCCCGGCGTTGTAGAGCCATTCGGGCTGCCGTTCGACCGCGTTGCCGATGTTGAGGATGCGGGTGTCGAAGGCGGTGTATTCGGCCTTCTGCCAGGTCACGTTGCCCGCGAAGTTGAGGTTGTCGATGATCCGCACATCAACCGTCGCCTCCGCGCCGTAGCTTTCGGTGCCGACGAGGTTGACCTGCTCGGTCAGACCGCCCTGCCCGTCATTGACGAACAATACCTGGCGGCGGTTTTCGAGGCTGGTGTAAAAGCCCGAGAACGTCAGCGACAGGCCCGGCTGGCTGATCTTGATGCCCGCTTCGCCCTGCTTGATGATCTCCGCATCGAAGCTCTGCGTCCCCGGTGCAACGCTGGCGTTGGCAGCGGTGCCCGCGGCCAGCGGGCGGAACGCGGCCGAGCGCAGTTCGGGGAAGAAGAACCCGCGCGAGGCGTTGGCATAGAGGCTCATGCTGTCCGAGAGCTTGTAAAGCGCGCCTGCCGCCAGCGCCCATTCGGTCGCCGAGACATTGCCGGTCAGGAAGCCGCCATTGCCCCAGATCACATCGCGCAGCGCTGCCGAAAGGTTGGGCGTGGCCGCATCGGTGATCGTGGTCGAGGTGCGCTCGCGGCTGATGTCGCCGTTCAGGTGCTCAAGCCGGAAACCGATGTCGAAGTTGAAACGGTCGCCGATCTTCATCTGGTCGGCGAGATAGACCGCATAACGCTCGGCCGAATGCTCGTTGTTGACGTAACCGGCCCCGGCATTGAGCAGGCCATTGCGCGAAATGACAGTCTGCGCGCCGCCGACGGGGTTGGTGATCGTCAGGTTCACCAGCCGCGGGCGGTTGTTCAACTCGGCAAGGTAGGTGGTGGTCGCGTTGAAATCACCCGCCGTCGCATTGCCGTAGAAGCCGCCCAGGGTGAAGGCATGGTCGACCGTGCCCGTCTGCAAGGACTTGGTGAGATTGAGCTCGGCAGTGAAGTCATCCACCGGGCGGTCGCGGTCGGTAAAGCGGTTGGCGAACAGCAAGGAGCCGGTCGGCACCGCGCCGCCTCCGACAAAGGTGAACTGCGCATTGGCCGGCGCGCCAAGATTGCGGTTGGTCAGGAAGCTGGTCAGGGTTTCCGGCACGTTGATCACGCCGTCCCCGTCCGACCACAGGCCGAACTTGTGGTTGTAATCGGAATACTTGATCCGGCCGTTGATTCCCCAGCCGCTGTCGCCGAAGTCCTTTTCGAAGGTCAGGCCGATCATGCCGCCCTTGGTGGCGACCCCGTCGGCGATATCCGAATTGAAGCGCCCGCCGCCCGGAATGTTGAAGCCGAGGCTGGCGAAGTCGAACTGGTTCTGCACCGAATTGACCAATTCGCCGTCATTGCCGCGCAACCGGCTGCGCGTCGGGCCGTCGAGCGGGATCGGCAGATAGAACTGGGTGCGGTCATTGATGTACTGGCCCACCAGCTTCACGTTGCCGCTGCCGTCGGAAAAACGGTATTCGAGATTGCCGCGGATCTGTCCGCCCTTGGTATCGAGATTAGTGTCGATCGGCCCGTCATCGACGCGGTAAAAACCCGACACGGCAAAGTAGAGGTTGTTGCCCAGCGGGCCGCTCAGGGCCAGATCGCCGCGATAGCGCCCGCGCTCGGCCACTTCGAGCTGGGCTGTGCCGGCAAGCTCGTCGCCGCCTTCCTTGCTGATGTAGTTGATGACGCCCGCGACCGAACCGGGGCCGAACAGGTTGGACACGCCGCCGCGGACGAATTCGAGCCGGTCGATGCCCAGATCGTTGCGGGCATAGACGTCATAGGCCGAGGAATTCAGCCCGAAGGACGACAGCACGGTGATGCCGTCATACATCAGCGGGGTGAACTGGAACTGGCCGCCCGACGGCAAGCCGCGGATGAACACGTTGGAGGCGACTTCACCGCCGCCACCATCGGCCTTGATCGAGGGGATGGTGTTGAGAATATCCGCCTGGCTGGTCACGCCTGCGCGGGCGAGCGCCGTGTCATCAAGCTGCGAAATGGCAAGCGGCGTATCCAGCGCCGCGCGCGACCGGCTGGTGCCGGTGACAATGATTTCCTGCCCTGCAATCGGCTCTGCCTCATCGCCTGTGACAGCGGCATCGCCACTTTGCTGAGCCAGCGCCGCAGCGGGCAAAAGGGCTACCAAGGACACTCCGGCCGCAGCCAGTCCGAGAAACTGCTTCATTGATCCTCTCCTCACCTGAGCCCATAGCCTGAGCTTCTTGGACGAAGACGTATCAGCGCCCCGAACGCTTTACAACCCACGATAGGTTTTATTCGAGTGATATTGTTGCCCGTTTGCATCAACTCTGCGAAAGCGCACCTATGAGCACGTCGGCGAGGTCAGATATTTTCCAGCGCCCCTCCGAGAGCGAGGCGAGCATTCTGGGCCATGTCCTGCGCAATCGCGGCACGATCCAGCCCGAAATCGCGCGCCATTGCGGCCTTTCGCAGCAGACCGTGTCCCGGCTGGTGATCGAACTGGTTGACCGGGGGGCGCTTGCTCTCGGTGATCGCAAGGCGAGCGGACGGCGCGGCCAGCCCAGCCTCTCGATCGCCATCGATCCGCACTATGCCTATTCGCTGGGCGTGGCGCTGATGACTGATGCCATGTCCGTGCTACTGATGGATTTTGCCGGCAATGTCGTCGATTACGATTATGTCGCCATGCCCGCCATGACACGCCGCGCCGTGTTCGAACGCCTGGGCGAGGTCAGGGACCGGTTTCTCGATCGCACGCCGCTTGCCCGGGAACGCCTCACCGGGGTCGGTATCGGCATTTCCGGCTACTGCCTCGACGGGAAGTCGCGCTTCAATCCGCCGCGGTCGCTCGATGATTGGGCGATGGTGCCGATCGACGACCTGTTCAGCGATGCGCTGGGCCTGCCCGCCTGGGTCGAAAACGATGCCAATGTTGCGGCCATCGGCGAAAGCTTTCTCGGGGCCGGACGCGAACACGCCGATTTCGTCTATGTCTTCATGGCCGCAGGGCTTGGCGGCGGGGTGGTGATCGACCACCGCCTGATGCGCGGCAAGCACGGCAATGGCGGCGAGTTGGGGCTGATCCTGCCGTGGCGCCTGTTCCAGCTGCCGACGCTGGAGACGCTGCTGCAATCGGTGCGCAAGGCGGGCGTGGAGCTGGACGGCATTGCGCAGATGCTGGCGCAATTCGATCCCGACTGGCCGGGCGTTGCCGAATGGATCGAACAAAGCCGCGATCCCCTGTCGCTGATTGCCTCGTCGATTGCCGCGCTGCTTGATCCCGACGTGATCGTGCTGGGGGGCCGGATTCCCCGCGTGCTGGCCGAAATGGTCATTCCGACCATCGAACTGTTCGACGACGCCCGCCGTCAGGAACCCCGCCCGCTGCCACGCGTCATGCTGTCCCAGACCAAGGTGGATGCCTGCGCGATCGGCGCAGCGATGCTGCCGCTGGAGCAGCGCTTCTATTCCAGCATGTTGTGACGCGTCAGCCGCAGGTTCAGCCCGCAGCCGCGCTGGCGAGCCGCATCAGGTTCCCCACGGCCAGCGGGGCGGTCTGGCGCATTTGCTGGAGCACTGCGACGCGCGCCGAATCGCTGCGGTCCACGCCTGCGGCGACCTTGCCGAACCCGTCGAGCCGGCTTTGGCGGATCCACGCGCCCAGCCGCTCGTCACCGAACCACGCGCCCTGGTTCATCAGGTTGATGATGTTGGTGGTAAGGTAGCTTTTGAGGTCATGCGGGAACGGCACCGTGCGGCACAGCGCATTCTTGGCGGCATCATCGGGATAATGCGCCTCGACATACGCGATCAGCGCCGCCGAGAAACACGGCTGCGGCACGCGGACCAGTTGCGGCACGATCCGGTCGCCCTGAAAGATCGGCACCGCCGCGCGCGGTTCGACCGCCGAGGCGGTGCAATCGATGTAGAGCGCGCCCGGCACCGCCGCTTCGCTGCCCTGCTCCAGTTCAATGGCCGCCGGGGTGATGGCTGTGACCCGCCCCTTGCGCACCACATTGGTGACGCGCCGCAAGGCATCGACCTCGCCCTGCGAAATCGTGGCGTAGTGGAACATGGAGGGCGTCACTGCGGGGTCGATCCGCAGCATCATGCCCGCCGCTTCCAGCCGCGCAAAGATATCCTCGGGCGAGGTGCCTTCGGCAAAGGCCTGCATCTGCGCAAGCTGCCCGCCGAACACCGCATCGAAGAACTCCGCGCCCGGCTGGGTGCAGGTGCGGTTGATCAGCCAGCTTTCGCGCGGTTTGATCCACTGGATCGCCTCTGGCGGCGTGCCCATCGCCAGCAGCCAGCCGACCGCGTCCATCGCGGTCTTGCCCGCGCCGAGCACCACGAAGCGTGTCGGCCGCTCAGGCTTCAGCCACAGGCGCAGCAATTCGCCCGGAGGCACCAGCTGCACGCCTTCTGCAATGGTGAAGCGCGGGGTGTGGTTGGCCGGGATGACGGGACTGTTGTGGGTCGAATCCACGGTCTTGCGGCGCACGGTGATGCGGGTTTCTTCGCCCGACATCAGCGAAACGGCATGACCCTCTCCGCGATATTCGGTCATCGGCAGATAGGTGATCTGCCCTGACGGCAGCAGCCGCTGGCGCATCACCTTGTCGAAATAACCGCTGACCTCCGCGCCAGAGGCGAGTTCGTACAGGCCGGCGTTCGCGCCATGGGTGTCCTTGCGGTTTTCGCCCAGGGGCAGCGAGTTCACCCCGTAGAAAGCCGAGGGCTGGTGCAGCGCGACAAAGCCATAGGCATCGTTCCAGTGACCGCCCGGCTTGGCCTGCCGGTCGATGATGGTGACGTGGGCATCAGTCTCGGCGATGATCGTGTCGGCAAAGGCCAGCCCCACAGCCCCGCCGCCGATGATGAGGTAATCGGTTTCGATTGTGGTCATGCTGCCGCGTCCCTGCCGGTTAACTGTTTACAGCGTAAATTTACAGCGTAAGCTGGCGGAGTCAAGCGCCCTTCGCTATGATCGGCACTGATCCGGAGAACAGCCTTGTCCCGCCCGCTCACCGATGATGATCTCGCCCGCTTTCAAGCGCAGTTGTGCGATGTGGCCGAAGTGATGTTTGCCGAGCGCGGGGCGGAGCAGGTTTCGATGCGGCAGATCGCAGCGGCGCTCGGGGTCAGCCCGATGACGCCCTATCGCTATTTCGCCAGCCGCGACGACATTCTTGTCGCGGTGCGGATTCGCGGGTTCGAACGCTTCACCGCCGCGCTCGAACAGGCCTATGCCGATACAATGGGCGATGCCGCTGCCAAGGCGATGGCGGCGGGGCAGGCCTATATCGCCTTCGCGCTTGGCAACGCCAACACCTATCGGCTGATGTTTGGCCAGCACCAGCAGGAGGACGGGAGCGATGGCCCGCTGGGCCGCGCCGTCGCGCGGGCGCGGGCAACGCTTTCGGTCTATGGTGATAGCTTGATCGGACGCGGCGTTGCCGAGGCCGAGGCGCGGGCGATGGAAGGGCTGATCTGGTCAGCGCTCCACGGCGCAGTCACACTTGAGCTTGCGGGAACAACACCGCCCGGTTCCGCCCGTGAGACGCTGGGCCTGCTGGGCCGGATCGGGTTCCGGGAATAGCCTTCGGCAAGCGCCGAGGCTGCGGTGGTTTACCCCTCCCAGCCTTCACCCAGAGCATCGGCCACCACAGCGGCGCGCAGGGCGGCAATGCCCATGCCTTTTTCGCTGCTGGTGAGGTGGAGTTCCGGATAAGCCGCCACGTGCTTGCGCACTTCGGCGGCGGTGGCCTCGGCAACCTTGTCGAGCTCGCTCGCCTTGATCTTGTCGGTCTTGGTCAGCACCACGCGGTAGCCCACGGCCGCCTCGTCGAGCATCTTCATCATCGCCCGGTCAACGTCCTTCAGCCCGTGGCGGCTGTCGACCAGCACCAGCGTGCGGCTGAGAACCTGCCGCCCGCGCAGGTAGGAGTTCACCAGCGCCTTCCACTTTTCGACCACCTTCACGGGTGCCTTGGCAAATCCGTAACCCGGCATGTCGACCAGCCGGAACAGCGGCAACGCGCCTTCCTCCTCGGGACGGCCCACGTCGAAGAAATTCAACTCCTGCGTGCGCCCCGGCGTCACCGAAGCCCGCGCGATCGACCGGCGGCCCGTCAGCGCGTTGAGCAGCGAGGATTTGCCCACGTTCGATCGCCCGCAAAACGCGATTTCCGGCACGTCCGGATCGGGAAGGAACTGCAGCTGCGGCGCAGAACGCAGGAAATCGACCGGCCCTGAAAAGAGCCGTGATGCCGCTTCCTCGCGGGCCTGCCAGTCGTCAGGATCGATCACGCTGTTACCCTGCACCCTTCTTTTCCGCCGCAGCGGTCGCCGCACGCAGCTGCGGGTGCTTGGAATAGAGGTAGCTCTGCTGCGCAAGCGTGAGCAGGTTCGAGGTCACCCAGTACAGCAGCAGCCCCGCAGCAAACGGCGCCATCACGAACATCAGAATCCACGGCATGATTGCGAACATCTGTTGCTGGATCGGGTCCATTGCCGCCGGGTTCAGCTTGAAGGTCAGCCACATCGTGATGCCAAGCAGCACGGCCAGCGGGCCGATGGCAAGGAAGCCGACCACCTCGTAAGGCAGCAGACCGAACAGGTTGAGGATATGCGCCGGATCGGGCGCGGACAGATCGGTGATCCAGCCAATGAACGGCTCGTGCCGCATCTCGATCGCGAGGACCAGCACCTTGTAAAGCGCAAAGAAGATAGGGATCTGGATCACCAGCGGCAAGCACCCGGCGAGCGGATTGACCTTCTCGTCCTTGTAAAGCTTCATGATCTCCTGCTGCTGGCGCTGCTTGTCGTCCTTGAAGCGCTCCTGGATTTCCTTCATCCGCGGCTGCACGGCCTTCATCTGCGCCATGCTGGCAAACTGCTTCTGCGCCACCGGGAACATCAGCCCGCGGATAATCACCGTCAGCAAAATGATCGCGAGGCCGAAATTGCCGACCAGACCGTTCAGCGTCCGCAGCAGCCACAGGATCGGCTTTTCGACGATTTCGAACCAGCCCCAGCTGATCGCCTTGCCGAAATAGGTGATCCCCGCGTCTTCATATGCGTCGAGGATGTGGCTGTCCTTGGCCCCTGCATAAAGGCGGGTCTGCTGTGTCACGCTGCCGCCGGCGGGGACGGTGCTTGCGGTGTAGAGCAGGTCGGTACGGAACAGCTTGCCGCCCAGCGAGCGGAAGCCCGCATCATCAACCTTCACATTGCCCTTGCCGTCGCCCGGAACCAGAGCGCCAAGCCAGTACTGATCGGTAAAGCCGAGCCAGCTGGCAGAACCTTCGGGGGTTTCGCCGCCCAGTTCGGCCAGCTCGTCATAGGAATGCGGATCCCACAGCGTCCCGCCAAACACACCGACCGGGCCGGAGTGGGCCACGAACTGGTCAAGCGTCGCATTGATGCTGGTGCGCTTGATCAGAGCGAAGGGCTGGACAATCGCCGCGCCTGCCCCGCCGTTGGTCACGGTCTGGGTGGCGGTGATCATGTAGTCCTTGTCGACCGCAAACTTGATCGCAAAGGTCACGCCGTTGGCGTCGGTGCGGGTCAGGGTGACGGGGGTGTTCGGCGTCAGCTTGGTGCCATCGGCCTGCCACAGCAGGTTGGACGGTTGGCGCGCGCCGCCTGCGACAAAGCCGAACTCGGCGAAATACTGCGCGCTCGTGCCTTCGGGCGCGAACAGGCGGACCGGGCCGGAGTCCTTCTTCACCGTCTCGCGGTAGTCCTTCAGCACGATGTCATCAATGCGCGCGCCGACAAGGTTGATCGAGCCAGCCACGCGCGGGGTATCGATCACCACGCGGTTGCCACTGGCGAGCGCGCTCTTGAGGTCGACCTTCTGCACCGTAGCCGCGTCACCGCCGAGGCTGGCGGCACCCGGCGCAGCGCCTGGCGCCCCCGCCGTCGCGGCCGGAGCCGAGGCTGTGGCCGCAGGCGCGGTCAGGGCCGCTTCGGGATAGAAGTAGTTGATCCCCGCCTGCCATCCGAGAATGAGCAGGCCCGAAAGCACAACGGCGAGCAGAAGATTGCGATTGTCCAAGTGATTGCCCTGAAAGAATGCGAAACGCAGTGGGATTCGGATCGGTGTATTATGGGGTTAAGGCAGCATGATTTCCAGTCCCTGCCAAGCTAGGGAACCGGATCATGCCCATGCCCGCCCCATGGGTGGCAGCGCATTAGCCGCTTAAATGCCATCCATCCACCCTTGAGCGCACCATACTTGCCGATCGCCTCGATCGCATACTGGCTGCAAGACGGGGAATAGCGGCAACTGGGCGGCAGAATGCGCGAAGGGCCAAGCTGCCAGCCCCGCGCGATAAGGATGAGCAGCTGCTTCACTTGCCCCGGTTCCCCTTGCGCGGACGCCGTCCACCCGAAGGATCGCCGCGCCCCTCACGCGCACGTTCGAGCGCTTTGGACAGCTCCTCGGCCATAAGGTGAAAGTCCCGCTCGACCCCGCCCGCACGGCCGATCAGCACGTGATCGTGATCGGGCAGGCCCTGCGTGGGCAGCGCGGCGCGCAGCAACTCGCGGAAGCGCCGCTTCATGCGGTTGCGCACCACGGCATTGCCGATTTTCTTGGTGACGGTGATCCCGAAACGGATGCCCTGCCCGTCATTCGGGCGGGTCAGCAGCACAAAACCCGCCCGCGCGTTGCGAATCCCGCTGTTGGCGCGGAGAAAATCAGCGCGTTTGGTGAGAACGGAGATCATGGAGTCGCCGATAGCGCAGCGGGACAGGCGACAAAAGGCAACGGGCTCCCAACGGGAGCCCGCAAGCGCGACTGCGCGCCGCGGCTTATGCCGCGAAAGCCAAGCGGGCCGGACGGCCCGCGCCCGGCGCCTGAGGGCGCCAGAAAATTAAGCGCAGAGCTTCTTGCGGCCGCGAGCACGGCGGGCGCGCAGCACCTTGCGGCCACCCGGGGTCGCCTTGCGTGCGAAGAAACCGTGACGGCGAGCGCGCACGAGATTGCTGGGCTGGAAGGTACGCTTCATATCATCCTCGAAAAGGTAACCGGCCGGATCGCATCGGGTTCACCAATACGCCTGCCGGGGCCGCAAAGCTGCGACCGCGATCAGACCGGCGCCGTTATGGGAAAGCCGGAGTTGAGTCAAGCAAACCCGCGCCGAGGTCCGCATAAGCGAGCCGCGGTGCAGGCGAAACCTCGTCGCGCACCATCACCGGCGCGCGCAATGCTTCCAGCAGCGCCCCGCCCGAACGGGCCAGCGCCAGACGCAGTCCGGTCTGGAGCAGCGGATCGAGCGAGCGGGTGGCAGGAGCGCGGGTTTCGGGGGAGATCCAGCGCGCCATATCCTCGCCCTGCAGCCACAGCGCGCCCGAGTGCGGCACCGAATTGGTCATGGCGTAAAAGGCGCGGGCTTCATCGGCGGTCATGCCCATTTCGGCATAGTAATCGAGATAGAGCCGGTTTTCGGGGGCATCCGGCGCAAAGTCGGCAGGCTCGCGCCCGCGCTCGTCCCGCCAGGAATGCACCGCGAACAGCGCTTGCGGGTCCAGCGTGCGGTGCTTGCCAGCAAGGAACAGCTCGACCGCGCCCGACCGCGCCGATCCGCCCGCAGGGACGTGAGTCGCAAGGCCCGCAGCACGGATCGCACGGCCCAGCCTGAGGTTGGCCAGATCGTGGCTGGTGCCGGGCGCATCGGCGAATTCGATCACTTCCAGCCCCGGAAAGGCTGCCATCATCGCCGCGAAGGCATCAGGGCTGGCGGCATCGGTGGAGGCGACCAGCGCGGCACGCTTGCCGTCAAGCACGCGGAACGGGCCGAAGCGGGCGATCCCGGCACTGTTGGCAGGGACGCGCGCGGGCTGGGCAATGAAGCGGGTGGGCTGCTCGATCACGGTTTCAGTGATGGTCACGCCGCCCGTGCGAACAACGGCGGTGGTCGCGGACGCAAAGGCGGCAGGGGCAGAGGCGCTTTCGTCCACCCGCACCCATTGGCCGCTGGCCGGGTCCCATTCCTCGACCCAGCTGATCCGCTCCACCACCCGCGCGCCTTGCTGCGCATGGGCGGCTGCGGCGGGCAGCAGCAGCGCAAGGGCGGCAAGCAGGAGGGCGGACACGCGGTTCATGACACCCTTGTCACCCCGCGCCGCCTGCCAATTCGCCAAGATTTATGCTTTAAAAAGCCCTTAGCATTCGTGCGGATCGGCGCAGTGGGATCGCATTAGGAAAGGGGCATGCGGCCTGCGAACCGCTCGACAAGCGATTGCGAAACCTGCACAATCACGCCGCAGGGGCGGGTAGGGGTCGCAAATGGTCGCGCTGGTAAGGACGGTTGCCTATCTCGGACTGGAGGCGCGCGAGGTGGAGGTGCAGTGTCAGGTCGCGCCGGGAATGCCGCGCTTCACCGTGGTCGGCCTGCCCGACAAGGCGGTGAGCGAAAGCCGCGAACGGGTGCAATCGGCGCTGTCGGCGATGGGGTTGGCGCTGCCGCCCAAGCGGATCACGGTCAACCTTTCGCCCGCCGATCTGCCCAAGGACGGATCGCATTACGACCTGCCAATTGCGCTCGCGCTGCTGGCGGCGATGGGCGTGACCGATGCCGAACAATTGGGGGACTGGATCGCGGTGGGGGAACTCGCGCTGGACGGCCGCGTGGTCGCCAGCCCCGGCGTGCTGATCGCCGCGCTCCATGCCAGCGAGGCGGGAACGGGCCTGATCTGCCCCGCCGAACAGGGGCCGGAGGCGCGCTGGGCCAGCTGCGTCCCGGTGCTTGCCCCGCGCGATCTGATGAGCCTGTTGGGCCATCTCAAAGGCAGCCTCGTCCTGCCCGAACCCCCGCGCGGCGACGTGGCGGACAGCGCGACGGGCAATGATCTGAGGCAGGTGAAGGGGCAGGAAACTGCCAAGCGCGCGCTCGAAATTGCGGCGGCAGGCGGCCACAACCTGATGATGGTCGGCCCGCCGGGATCGGGCAAGAGCCTGCTCGCCAGCTGCCTCCCCGGCATCCTCCCTGATCTGACGCCCGGCGAGGCGCTGGAAGTGTCAATGGTGCAATCGGTCGCCGGAACGCTTGAGGCAGGCCGCATCAGCCGCGCCCGCCCGTTCCGCGCACCGCACCATTCGGCCAGCATGGCAGCGCTGACCGGCGGCGGGCTGAAGGTGCGACCGGGCGAGGTCAGCCTGGCACATCTTGGCGTCCTGTTCCTCGACGAATTGCCCGAATTCCAGCGCCCGGTGCTCGATTCGCTGCGGCAGCCGCTGGAGACGGGCAAAGTCGATGTCGCCCGCGCCAATGCCCATGTGACCTTCCCGGCGCGGGTGCAGCTGGTTGCAGCAATGAACCCGTGCCGCTGCGGATACGCGGGAGATCCGGCGCGCAACTGCAACAAATACCCCCGTTGCGTCGGCGATTATCAGGCGCGGCTTTCGGGCCCATTGCTCGACCGGATCGACCTGCACGTGCATGTCGGCGCGGTCAGCGCGATCGACATGGTACTGCCCCCGCCCGCCGAGGGCAGCGCTGAAGTCGCCGCCCGCGTCGCCGTCGCCCGCGCGCATCAGGTGGCGCGCGGAGTCCGGTCGAACGCCGAGCTGGAGGGTGAGCGGCTCGATCAATACGCCACCCCGGACGAGGCAGGCCGCAAGCTGCTGCTCCAGGCGGCTGAAAAGCTGCGCCTGTCCGCGCGCGGCTATACAAGGATGCTGCGCGTTTCCCGCACCATCGCCGACCTTGCCGGAGCCGAAACGGTCGGCCGCGTGCATATCGCCGAGGCGCTATCCTATCGGCTGATGACAGGCTAAGGAGCGCGCCGAGGCCGCCCCCACCCCGGCCCGATCAAGGGCGCACTGGCGATTTCGGACGATCCTTCAGCGATGGCGGCGGCGGAGCCGCTCGGGCCTTCAGCGATGGCGGCGGCGGAGCCGCGAGGTCTTGCCGCGCTTTGGCAGGCCCTGCGCGACACGCCGCGACGGCGCAAGGCGGCGAGCCTTGGCATCGCGCTGGCGCTCGAAGCGCTGATCCTGCTGCTGCTGCTCACGCTCGGCACGCAGTTTGGCGGAAGCGACGACAAGCGCGTGGTCACGACCATGACCGCGATCGAATTCGCCGCCCCGCCCGAGCCTGAACAACCCGCCGAGCCGGAAAGCGCAAGCGCCGCCGCGCCCGACACGCCCACCCCGCCGGTGACCGAGCAGGCGCTTGACCCCGAGCCGCTGCGCCCCTCGCCGCTGGCAATCAAGCCGAGCCCTGCGGCTGAACCTGCCCAGCCCCGCCAGCAACCGCTACAGGAGCCAAAGCCGCAGGCCACCACCCCGCCCAAGATCGGCGCGCGGATCAGGCCGGGGGCCGCAGCCGGCCCGGCCGATACTGGCAACCCGCGCACCGCCGGCGACAGCCAGCGGGTCGGCACCGCGCCCAATGGCGAGCCGCTTTACGCCGCGCGCTGGTACAAGGAGCCGACCGATCAGGAGCTGTCAGGCTATCTGTCGACCGCCAACGGCCCGGGCTATGCCCTGATCGCGTGCAAGACTGTCAGCGGTTACTATGTCGAGGATTGCGTACTGGAGAGCGAAGGGCCGCAAGGGTCGATGATGGGCCGCGCGGTACTGGCCGCCGCATGGCAATTCCGGGTTCGCCCGGCGCGGATCAACGGGCGCGAACAGTTCGGATCCTGGGTGCGGATCAGGATCGATTACAGCATTCGCAAGGCGAAGCGCTAACCGCTCAGATGATCGCGCACCACCGCCACGAAATCCGCGCCCCAGGTCTCCAGCTTTTTTGCCCCCACGCCCGCAATGGTGCCGAGTTCGGCGAGGGTTTCCGGGCATTGGTGAGCCATGTCGCGCAGCACCGAATCGTGGAAGATGACATAGGCCGGGATGCCGTGCTCGCTCGCCAGCTGCTTGCGGCGATTGCGCAGCGCCTCGAACAGCGGATTGCCGACCGGATTGGGCGCGTCCCCGCCGCTGCGGGTCCGGCGGCTGCGGCGGGCGCGCACCGGCGGCTCGGCAATGCTGACGCTGTCCTCGCCCTTGAGAACGCCGCGCGCCTGCGGCCCAAGCATCAGCCCGCCATGCTCGGTCGCGGCAAGCATCCCGCGCGCTACCAGAGTGCGGGTCAGTGGGCGGAGCAAACCTGCTTCGCCCGGGCCGACGATGCCGAACACCGATAGCTGGTCATGCCCGCGGCTGGTGATGCGCTCGTCACTCTGCCCGGTCAGCACTTTTTCGATATGGCCGATGCCGAAGCTCTGGCCGGTGCGATAGACCGCCGACAGCAGCTTGCGCGCCAGCTCGCTGGCATCGAGCACCTGCGGCGGGTTGTCGCAATTGTCGCAGTTGCCGCATTGCGCGGACGGATGCTCGCCAAAGTGCTTCAGCAGGATAGCGCGGCGGCAATCAGGCGCCTCGACCAGCGCGGCGAGGCTGTTGAGGCGTGCCTGTTCGGCGGGCAGACGCTCCGGCTCGACTTCGCTCAGCCATTGGCGGGCGCGCGAAAAATCACTCACGCCCCACAGCATATGCGCCTCGGCCGGATCGCCATCACGGCCCGCGCGGCCGGTTTCCTGGTAATAGGCCTCGATCGACTTGGGCAGGCCGGCATGGATCACGAATCGCACGTCGGGCTTGTCGATGCCCATGCCGAAGGCGATGGTCGCGACCATCACCATGCTTTCGGACGCGACGAACTGCGCCTGCACCGCCGCTCGGCGCTCCGGCTCCAGCCCGGCGTGATAGAACGCAGCCTCGCGCCCTGACCGCGCGATCTGCGCGGCAAGATCCTCGGTCGCCTTCCGGCTCGGCGCATAAATGATGCCTGCGCCGTCCATTCGCTGGAGCAGTTCGACAATCTGGCGCGGCCCGTTGTCGCGGGCGGTGATGGCATAGCGGATACTGGGCCGGTCGAACCCGGCGACGATCATGCCGTCCTCGGGGATACCAAGCTGGCGCAGGATGTCGATACGGGTCGCCGGATCGGCGGTGGCGGTCAGCGCGAGGCGGGGGACGTGCGGGAACCGGTCCAGAACCGGGCGCAGCATCCGGTAATCGGGCCGGAAATCGTGGCCCCATTCGGACACGCAATGTGCCTCGTCGATAGCGAACAGCGATACCGGAGCGCGTTCGATCAGGTTCTGGAACCCTGCGGTCGAGGCCCGTTCGGGGGCGACATAGAGCAGATCAAGCTCGCCTGCCCGGAAGGCTTGGGCGGTGGCAGCATTGTCGCTGTCGGCCGAGGTCATCGAAGCGGCGCGGATGCCTGCCGCGCTGGCGGAACGGATCTGGTCGTGCATCAGCGCGATCAGCGGGGAGATGACGATAGCGGTGCCTTGGCGCGCCAGCGCCGGCACCTGATAGCAAAGGCTCTTGCCCGCGCCGGTCGGCATCAGCGCCAGCGTGTGGGCACCCGCCATGACCCGGCTGATGACGGCCTCCTGCTGCCCGCGAAAGGCGGGAAAGCCGAAGGTACGGCGCAGGATATCATGGCATTCGGGAGGGGCGACCGGGTTCATCGCCGCGGCCCTAACCTATCGCGGGCGCGCAAGGCACCCGCCGCGCGCGGGCTATCTACCGATTATCGCGCGGCAGCGGCCTTGGCAGCGGCCAGATCGACAACGTCGCCCTTGCCCAGCACCGCGCCCGAGACCGCGATGGTCCCGTCGGCACGGCGGCCGAGGTCAGCGGGACGGGTCAGCCACAGGTCCTGATGCCCCAGAATGCGCCCGTCATGGGCGAGGATCGAGACCGGGCCGATAGGCAGACGGTCCCGTTCGTCGACCAGCACCGGGTCTTCAACCACGGTTTCGCTGCCGTATTTCTGCCCCCACTGGCGCAGTGCGAGCATGGCGGGGAGCAGGTCGAAGCCCTTTTCGGTCAGGCGATATTCGATCTTGCGGCGGTCATCGGCGCAGGGTTCGCGCTTGAGAATGCCGTGCTCGACCAGCTTGGCCAAGCGGTTGGAGAGGATGTTGCGGGCGATCCCGAGTTCGCTCAGGAATTCCTCGAAGTGTTTGAGACCGTTGAAACTGGCGCGCAGGATCATGAACGACCAGCGCTCACCCATCACCTCCAGCGCCTGCGGCAGCCCGCATTCGATCAACTCGCGCAGCGGTTCTCTCAAATCACCCATAGGTCGTGTCCCTTCCCCTTCCGGGGTCGTGTGTAACCGATTTTGCAGGCCACACAAAAAAATTTCAGTTTTCAGTTGCAACCAGAAACCTAGTTGGTTAGGTAGCGAATAGCAACTGGTTTCGAATCGAAATGTTGCATTGCAAAATATACCGAGTGAGACCATTGGGCCATGGCCCAGACACAACAAGGCATAAGGATTACCCCGATGATCAACACCCTCTCCATCCCCCGCACCAGCAAGCTGGCCATCCTCGCTTCGGCGCTGGTTTACACCGGCCTCAGCTTCGGCGTGGCCACCGGTGCAGCGCCCGTGCAGGCCGCTGGCGCCCCCTATTACACCGCGGTTCTCTCGGCCCCCGCAAGCGACACCAAGGCTGTCGCCGATGGCGTGGCATGGGCCTGCAAGGACGCGACCTGCGTCGCCAACAAGACCACTGCCCGCCCGCTGCGCGTGTGCCGTGGCCTGAACCGCAAGTTCGGTGAAGTCGCGACCTTCAAGGTCGATGGCCAGGAAATCACGGCTGAAGAACTGGCCAAGTGCAACGGCTGATCGCAGCCTGACACGAAGTCCCGGTCCGCATCAGGGCGCCTCTCCAAGCCCGCGCGGACAATCTCGCCCCCGGCACGCTTTCCCCATAGCGTGACCGGGGGTTTGTTTTTTGGTTTGCGGTCGCCCATGCGGCGCCGATTCGGCTTGGACCCGATTGCGTCAGCCCAGAAACCCTGCCTCAACCAACGCAGCCTCAAGCCCCGCCGCATCGCCGAACAGGTGCGCGTCCCAGCCGCGCGCCTTGGCAGCCGCGATGTTGTCAGGGTTGTCGTCGGCAAAGAACAGCGCCGCGCCGTCGCGGCCGCTGCGTTGTTCGACGATTTCGTAAATGCGCGGTTCGGGCTTGGCGACCTTCTCCACCCCGGACACGATGATGTCCGCAAAGTGATCGAAGATCGGCTGGGTCGGGCGGAACATTTGCCAGAACTCGTCACCGAAATTGGTCAGGCAGAACAATGGCACTCCCGCCGCCGCCAAGCGCTCGACAAGCGCGTGGGTACCATCGACCGGCCCCGGCACGGTCTCATTGAACCGGGTCGCATAGGCCTGGATGTGCGATTCGTATTGCGGGTAAAGCGCGATTCGCTCCGGCACCATGTCGGCCAGCGCGCGGCCGCGATCATGTTCGAAATGCCATTCCTCGGTCACGACATTGGCAAGGAACCAGTCGAGCTCCTCGCGGTCGTCGATCAGCTTTTCGAACAGCGCGCCAAGCTGCCACTGGAACAGCACCCGCCCGACATCGAACACCACGGCCTTTTGCATCACACCCTCAAACGCTCGCGGCCCGCACTCCGATAGGGAGGCGGGCCGCAAATTTCATCAGCTGCCCATGCCGGGCAGCCCCGCCGTTCAGCCCTGACGGGCCTTGAAGCGACGATCGGTCTTGTTGATCACATAGGTGCGGCCGCGGCGACGGATCACGCGGTTGTCGCGGTGACGGCCCTTCAGCGACTTCAGGCTGTTGACGATCTTCATGGCGCTTGTTTCCAAAATGAAAGCGCGCCGGATCAGGCCCGACGCGCGGAAATTGAAGGGAGCCGTTAGCCGCGCTGCAGGGACACGTCAATGCGAGTCTGCCCGTGTCAGCCGCGCAAATCACTCAATTTTCGCTCCCACGCCAGCGCATGGGCGATGATCGTGTCGAGTTCGGCATGGACAGGCTCCCATCCGAGCGCCTGTTTCAGCCGCGAAGGGTTGGAAATCAGCGAATCGGGATCGCCCGCCCGCCGGCCTTCGATCCGGCGATCAAGCTTGCGATTCGTCACCCGGTCGACCGCGTCGAGCACCTCGCGCACCGAGAACCCCCGGCCATAGCCGCAGTTCATCGTCAGCGAGCGGGCAGGATCGGCCATCAATGCCTGCAGCGTCAGCACATGCGCCGCCGCCAGATCGCTGACATGGATATAGTCGCGCACCCCGGTGCCATCGGGCGTGGCGTAATCGGTGCCGAAAACGCTCACCGATTCGCGCATGCCCAGGGCTGCTTCGATGGCGACCTTGATCAGGTGGGTTGCGCCGGCGGTCGATTGCCCGCTCCGCGCCTGCGGATCGGCGCCTGCGACGTTGAAATAGCGCAGCACGCCAAAGTTCATCGGGTGCGCCGCGGCTACATCGGCGAGCATCTGCTCGGTCATCAGCTTCGACCAGCCATAGGGGTTGATCGGACGCTGCGGGGTATCCTCGGACACGGCAGCGACATCGGGGATGCCATAGGTCGCCGCGGTCGAAGAGAAGATGAAATGCGGCACGCCCGCCTTGACCGCCGCCGCGATCAGCGCGCGGCTTTTGGCGGTGTTGTTGTGGTAATACTTCAGCGGATCGGCGACGCTTTCCGGCACCACAATCGATCCGGCAAAATGCATGATCGCCTGCGTATCTTGCTCGGCAAAGATCCGCGCCAGCAGGTCGGCATCCTCGATATCGCCTTCATACAGCGGGACGCCTTCGGGAATGGCGAAGCGGAAGCCCGTGGTCAGGTTGTCGATCACCGCCACCGGCCAGCCCGCATCCTGCAATGCGAGCACAGCGTGGCTGCCGATATAGCCCGCACCGCCGGTTACGAGCACGGATGGTTTGCCTTGAGATGTCATGGGGACGGGCCTTACACACAATCCGCTTAGAAATTCTCAACCTGAAACAGCCACACACGAGCCTGTCCATGTTCATGTGCGCGCATTATAAGCGGCCCTGCACAAAAGGAACCCCGCCATGACCGCATTCCGCCTGCTTGCCCCCATTGCCGCTGTGCTGGCGCTGTCGGCCTGTGCGACTTCGCCTTACACTGGCCCTGTCGAAGTGACCCGCTTTGTCGCCCAAAGCCCGGCCGGCCTCGGACAAGGCACCATCGCGATCACTTTCCCGGACGAGGTGAAAAACGAAAACGCCCGCAGCGCCTTTGCCACGGCGGTCAGCGCAGAATTGACGCGGCTCGGCTACACCGTCGTTGCCGAAGGCGCGCCCGCCAGCCAGATCGCAGCGCTGCGCACCACCCGCACGCCGATCAGCGCCGCGCCGGTCGAACGGCGCGGCCCGGTGAATGTCGGGATCGGCGGACAGACCGGCGGCTTCGGTTCGGGCCTCGGCATGGGGGTCGGCATCAATCTGGGCGGCGGGAGAGAAGGCGCCAATGCGACGACCGAACTGTCCGTGCGCATCGGTCGGGCTGACGGCACCACCTTGTGGGAAGGCCGCGCCCAGCTGGCAACGGGGGTGAAGTCGCCCTATTCGCAGGTCGATGCCAGCGCCCGCACGCTCGCCGCCGGGTTGTTCCGGGGCTTCCCCGGTGGCAATGGCGACACCGTGACGATCGACGTGAAGAAGCTGCAAGGAAACAAATGACCTCTCTCTTTATCGATGCCGGGTTCGACAGCGGGAATATTGACGTTTTGGGGATTGAGGGCGCGACTGCGCGCCTTGCAATCCGGCGCGACAATGAATCCGAGTTTTTCCAGTGGTTCCACTTCCGCGTCGCCGCTCCTGCGGGCGAGGAGGTTGTCCTCAAGCTGACTGGCCTCAATGCCAGCGCCTATCCGGGCGGCTGGCCGGATTATGACGCCTGCGTTTCCGAAGACCGCGCCTATTGGGCGCGCGCGACCTCAAGCTTCGACAAGGACGAGGATGGCGGCACCTTGACCGTGCGCTACGCCCCGTCGGGCGGCGTGTTCTGGTGCGCCTATTTCGCGCCATTTTCGATGGAGCGGCACCACGATCTGATCGCCGAGACGGCATCGTGCGAAGGCGTGGATTACGTCCGGCTCGGCACCACGATTGATGGCCAGCCAATCGATTGCCTCGAACTGGGCGAGGGCGAAACGCAAGTGTGGCTCTACGCTCGCCAGCATCCGGGCGAAACGCAGGCAGAGTGGTGGATGGAAGGCGCGATCGAGTGCCTGACCGATCCCGCCGACCCGGTCGCCCGGGCGCTGCGCAAAGCCTGCCGCATCCACATCGTTCCCAATTGCAATCCCGATGGGTCGCGCCGTGGGCATCTGCGCACCAATGCGGTTGGCACCAATCTCAACCGTGAATGGGCCGATCCCACGCCCGAACGCTCGCCCGAGGTGCTGGCGATCCGTAACCGGATGGACCAGACCGGGGTCGACTTCGCGATGGACGTCCACGCCGACGAGGCGATCCCGGCGGTGTTCATCGCCGGGTTTGACGGCATCCCTTCGTGGACCGAGGCGCAGGGCGATGGCTATGACCGCTACCAGCGCATCCTCGACCGCCGCACGCCCGATTTCCAGACCAAGCTCGGCTACCCCAAGGCCGCGCCGGGCCGCGCGAACCTGTCGATGAGCACCAACCAGCTCGCCGAACGCTTCGGCGCGGTCGCAATGACGCTGGAGATGCCCTACAAGGACCTGGCTGACTTCCCCGAGCCGGAGCAAGGCTGGTCGCCGGAACGCTGCAAGCTGCTGGGCCGTGAATGCATGGCCGCGCTGGTGGAGTGGCTGGAGGGTCGCGAGGGGTAATTCCCTCCGCTCAGGACAGATACCTAGCCAAGGTGAGAGGGGCCGAAGGCGTGCGGCAGCAGCGTGGATAGCGTCACGCGCCGCACGTCATCCTTGCTGACGCACAGCACCAGCGGATCGGTGCTGCCAAGCGCGGCGACTTCGTTGAGCACCTGGCGGCAGCGCCCGCAGGGCGTGATCGGCTGTGCGTCAGCCTTCAAACCCACCACCGCCACAGCCACCAATCCTCCGCGCCGCCCCTCGCCAAACGCCTTGGCGACCGCGACCGTCTCGGCGCACAGAGCAAGGCCGTAGCTGGCGTTCTCGACATTGCAGCCGGTGATCACCGCCCCGTCATCGAACAGCAGGGCCGCGCCGACCGGGTAATCGGAATAGGGCGCATAGGCCTGCTCCGCCGCAACGAATGCGGCCGTGATCAGGGCCTGTTCCTGCGCATCATCAAGGATCATTTCTGCACCACCACCCATTCGACCGGCTCCTCGCTCGCCTCGGTGACAAGCGCGGAATTGGCGCTCCATAGCAGCCACGGGCGGCCCGCGTAATCCGGCCGCGCCCGGTCACGCGCCAGCCACAGATCGCGCGCCAGCGTGGTCGCGGTGTTGTGGCGCTCCTGAAAGGCGGGCGCGAGCTTGAGAATCGCGGGCCGCCCGGCATGGGTCTCGATCTGGTTGATCAGCGTCATCAGTTCGCTTTCGACCGCCGCATCGCTGACCGCAGGCGTGCAGCTATCGGCCAGCCGGGCGAGCCCGATCGCAGGCGGCAACAGATCGTCATCGCGCGGCACCATCTGCGCAAAAGTTCCGCTTTGCGCGTCAGCCGTGGCGCAAGGGTCAAAATCCAGCACCACACCGACCTGCAAGCCTGCTGCGCGGGCGCGGATGAAACGGTCGGCAAAGCCGCCGGGTGCGCTTGCCGCCGGGCCTGCCGCCAGCGACAGATAGACAAATTGCGCCCCGACCGCTTTCAACGTGGGAAAGCGCACCTCGGCGCCGTTGGCCGGAACCAGCGCACCTTGTTCGGGATAGAGCACCTCGTCAGGCCGCCAGCTGCGCATATCCCACCACAACCACCCGGCAAAGGCGATGCCGAACAGCACCACCAGCGCGATCAGCCGCAGCAGCCAGCGGCGCGGCGCACGGCGCGCGGCCCTCTTGCCTTTTCCCGCCACCTGTCAGCCCTTGATGTGCAGCACGCAGATCAGCGTGAACAACCGCCGCGCGGTGGCAAAATCGGTATCGACCTTGCCATCGAGCCGTTCGAGCAACAGCTCGGCAGCGTTGTTGTGAATCCCGCGCCGGGCCATATCGATCGTCTCGATCTCGGTCGGGGTCGCCTTGCGGATCGCCTGATAATAGGAATCGCAGATCGCGAAATATTCGCGGATCGGGCGGCGGAAGCGGGCCATGCCGATCAGCAGGGTTTCCAGCAGTTCCTCGGATGTGTTGCGGATGTCCATCACCAGTCGCCCGTCGGTGACCGAAAGGTGCAGGTGATACGGCCCCGGCGCCCCGCGCTCGGCCGAGCGCAGCGGCTTGAACACGTTCTCTTCGATGAGGTCATAGATCGCCACGCGGCGTTCCTGTTCGACATCGGCATTGCGCCAGAGGATCGTCGCTTCGTCCAGCGTGACCTGCGCAATGCGCTGCGCGCCCGCAGCGCCGGGCGCGGGAGAAGGGGGCAGGGAATCGGACGGCGAACCAGCCATATCCCTGCCTTCGCAGATCGGGGGGCGACACTTCAAGCACTTCGACGCGATCTCCCCACTATCCACAGCTTGCGAAATAAATATTGGCGCGTTCCACCCTTGCGCGAGAGGCCTGCCGCGGCGCATCAGGCCCGCATGGCCGAACCCGAAAAAGTCACTCCGATCAAACCGCAAGGCCCCGAGGCCAACCCGGCGCTGCGCAAGCTTCCCTACAATCTGGAGGCCGAGGCCGCGTTTCTGGGCGCGGTGCTGATCGACAACCGGGTGCTGGAAGAATTGCAGGTGCCGATTCGCGCCGATCACTTCTTCGAAGGCCTGCACCAGCGCATCTACACCCGGGTACTGGCGCTGCTGGAACGTAACGCCACCGCATCGCCCGTCACGCTGCGCCCCTATTTCGAAGCAGACGAGGCGCTGAAGGAACTGGGCGGCACCAGCTACCTTGCGCAGTTGACTGCCAGCGGCGCAGGCCTGCTCGCCCCGCGCGAACTGGCCCAGCAGATCTATGATCTGGCGTTGCTTCGCGAACTGGTCAGCGTCGGGCGCGGGCTGGTGGAAGGCGCGCTCGATACCTCGGAAGACACCTCGCCGCTGGACCGCATCGCACAGGCCGAGGCCGATCTGTTCCGGGTGGCCGAAGGCGCGGCAACGGGCCGCGAAGCCTCGACCTTCCGCGAAGCCGCGATGCACGCGATCAAGCTGGCTGAGGCCGCGATGAATTCGGGCGGCGGGCTATCGGGCAAAACCACCGGCCTTGCGACGATCGACGAGAAAACCGCGGGCCTGCACGCGTCCGACCTTATCATCCTCGCCGGACGCCCCGGCATGGGCAAGACCTCGCTGGCGACCAACATCGCCTTCAACTGCGCGGAAAAGCATCTGGAATGGCAGCGCGACGGGGGCGAGTTCAACTACGGCGGGCCGGTCGCCTTCTTCAGCCTCGAAATGAGCGCCGATCAGCTGGCCACCCGTATCCTTGCCGAACAGGCCGAGATTTCCTCGGAAGCGCTGCGCAGCGGTAAACTGAGCCGCGAGGATTTCCAGAAGCTGTCCTATGCCAGCCAGCGCCTCGCCGAACTGCCGCTCTATATCGACGATACGCCTGCGCTCACCATCGGGAGCCTTCGCACCCGCGCACGGCGGATGAAGCGTCGCCATGACATCGGCCTGATCATCGTCGATTACCTGCAACTGCTGCAAGGATCGGGCCGCGCCAATGACAACCGGGTCAACGAAATCTCGGAAATCAGCCGTGGCCTCAAGACGCTGGCCAAGGAATTGCAGGTTCCGGTGATCGCACTGTCGCAGCTCTCCCGCGCGGTCGAAAGCCGCGAGGACAAGCGCCCGATGCTGTCCGACCTTCGCGAATCCGGCTCGATCGAGCAGGACGCGGACATGGTGTGGTTCATTTTCCGCGGCGATTACTATCACCTGCTGGTCAAGCCCGACACGCCCGACGCCAGCAGCACCCCCGACGTGCAGGAGAAATACCGCGCGTGGGAGGAGAAGTTCGAAGCCATGGTGGGCCGCGCCACCTTGATCGTGGCCAAGCAGCGCCACGGTTCGACCGGCAACGTCCCGCTGCACTTCCAGAGCGACATCACCAAGTTCACCTCGCCCAATTACAAGGACTATTCGGACTACGGTTTCGAATAGCGCGGCGGCGGGGAGAATTCCTTTGGGCCGCCCGGCATAGGCTGTTAAGGGCGCGCCCATGCTTACCATCGACGGTGTCACAGTGCGGCTTGGCGGCCGGGCCATTCTGGAACGCGCCAGCGCAACCGTGCCGGTGGGCGCGCGCGTTGGCCTGATCGGCCGCAACGGCGCGGGCAAATCCACCCTGATGAAGGCGCTGATCGGCGAGATCGAGCCGGACGACGGCGAGATCAGCAAGCCCGCCCGCGCCAAGATCGGCTATATCGCGCAGGAAGCCCCCAGCGGCAGCATGACGCCTGAAGAGGTGGTGCTGGCATCGGCCACCGAGCGCGCCGCGCTATTGGCGGAACTCGAAACCTGCACCGACATGGACCGGATGGGCGACGTTCACGAACGCCTGCTCGCCATCGACGCCTATTCCGCCCCGGCCCGCGCGGCCAAGATCCTCAATGGACTGGGCTTCGACGAGGACATGCAGCAGCGCCCGGTCGACAGCTTTTCGGGCGGGTGGAAAATGCGGATCGCCCTTGGCGCGCTGCTGTTTTCCGAACCCGACATCCTGCTGCTGGACGAACCCAGCAACCACCTCGATCTTGAAGCGACGCTGTGGCTGGAGAACTTCCTCAAGTCCTATCCCGCCACGCTGGTGGTGATCAGCCACGAACGCGATCTGCTGAACAAGGTGGTCGATCACATCCTGCACCTGCAAGGCGGGCAGCTGACGCTGTACCCCGGCGGATACGACGCCTTCGAAAAGCAGCGGGCCGAACGCGCGGCGCAACTGGCGGCGGCAAAAGCCTCACAGGATGCCCAGCGTGCGCGGTTGCAGGACTATGTCGCCCGCAACTCCGCCCGCGCTTCGACCGCCAAGCAGGCGCAATCGCGCGCCAAGATGCTCGCCAAGATGCAGCCCATCGCCGCGCTGATGGAAGACCCGACGCTGAGCTTCGACTTTCCCGATCCCGCCGAACTGCGCTCCCCCATGATCACACTGGAGCACGCGGCGGTCGGGTACGGGGAAGCCCCCCCAATCCTCAAGCGGCTGAATTTCCGGATCGAGGCGGACGACCGCATCGCCCTGCTGGGCCGCAACGGCAACGGCAAGACCACGCTGGCGCGCCTGCTCGCCTCGCAGCTGTCGCCGGCCGAGGGCGAGATCAACGCGCCGGGCAAGCTCAAGGTCGGATACTTCACCCAGTATCAGGTCGAGGAACTGGCAGGCGAGGATACCCCGCTCGATCTGATGAACCGCGCGATGGAGGGGCAATCGCCCGGCGCGGTGCGTGCGCAATTGGGCCGCTTCGGCTTTTCCGGCCCGCGCGCGAACCAGAAGGTCGAGAAGCTGTCCGGCGGCGAACGCGCGCGGCTAGCGCTGGCGTTGATCACGCGCGATGCGCCGCATCTGCTGATCCTCGACGAGCCGACCAACCACCTGGATGTCGACGCGCGTGAGGCGCTGATCCAGGCGCTCAACATGTATTCGGGCGCGGTGATCCTCATCAGCCATGATCGCCACATGGTCGAACTCACCGCCGACCGGCTGATTCTGGTCGATGGCGGCACGGCGCGCGAATATGCGGGCAGCATGGATGATTACATCGACTTCATCCTTGGCCGGAACCAGCCCAAGGCAGGGCGCGACGGCAAGGCCAAGGGACAGCGCGGTGCCAATTCCGCCGCAGACCTGCGCGCTGCCCAGTCGGATCTGACCAAGGCCGAAGCGGCCGTCACGCGGCTGGCGGGCGAACTGGACCAGCTCGACAAGCGCATCCTCGCCCAAAGCACCGCCGCGGGCCCCGCCATGCAACGCCTGCTGACCGAGCGGGCCGCGACGGCGCGCAAGCTCGCGGAAGCGGAGGAAGCATGGCTGGCCGCCGGAGCAGCGCTCGAAGTGATCGAAGCGGCCTAGGCCGTTCCCAGCGTGCTGACGCGGTAATCCGCCAGGTTCATCCAGTAAGCGAGCTGCCAGCGAATCCGGTTGAACCAGGTCGCCTCACGCGCATACCATTCGCGGGTCACAGGCTCGCTTGACGCTTCCATGTGGTCGATCAGTTTGCGCAATTCGGCGGCGAGGCCTGCATCCTCCACCCGCACCATCAGTTCAACATTGATGCGGAAGCTGCGCTTGTCGAGGTTGGCGCTGCCGATATAGCTCGCATCGTCCACCACCAGCAGCTTCATGTGCAGCTTGCAGGGCTGGAATTCGAAGATCGTCACGCCCGACGCCAGCAGCTTCTTGTAGAGCAATCGCGCCATGTCGATGGCGGCGCCGATATCGGATTTGCCTGCCATGACGAGCCGCACGCCCCCGCGCCGCGCCACCCGTGCCATCAGCCGGCGAAAGCTGCGCGGCGGCGAGAAATAGGCCGAGACCGCATCAAGCCGCTGCGCGCTCACCAGATCCTGCCGGAACACCCAGGCCCAATGCCCGCGCCGCACCAGCGGACCGCCCACCAGCAGCCGCACCGGGCCGTCCCCGCCGTCCCATGCCTTGACCATATCCCGCAGACGCCGCAGCTGGCTCGTGCGCCCGTTGGCATCATTAGCGACCCATGCGCCGAGCAGTTCGAACCAGCGCAGGAACTGCTCCACAACCGTGCCCTCGATCGTCACCGACAGATCGCACCAGCCGTTATCGGCAGGGGTGGCAAAGTAATGGTCCGAGACATTGGCCCCGCCGGTCATCACCCTGACCTCGTCGACGATCACGAACTTCTGGTGATTGCGCACCAGATAGCGCTTGCCCC
>JAUMAX010000048.1:2086-9018 GCA_032116115.1 Porphyrobacter sp. | reverse complement strand
TGGTCGGCGGCGGACCAGTCATTCGAGGCGGCGATGGCCACGGAGCGCAACAACCAGCGCCTCGCGGGCCAGACGAAGGATCACCGTGAGGGCGTTGCGGCATTCCTGGCGAAACGTCCCGCCCAGTTCACCGGTCAGTAGCCCGGCACCGCCGACGGCACGCCGATGAACGCGCTTCCCGGCTGCGGTTTGGGGGCGCGCGGCGGGACAGGCCAAAATGAGCGGGGGCTGCCTGCCTGCGAAGTTGTCTTCCAGGAAAGCGTTTCGGATGGTGCCACGCAATGCGAGAGGCCAGAACCTTCAACCACCGCGGGATTTGAGGGGCTCAAACCCGAAGCTAAAGCGAAACCGCCCCGGAGTTCGAGAACTCCGGGGCGGCGCCGTCGCGGGTAGAACTGAGAAGGGTTAGCCGGCAAGCCGCTGGATGTAGTCGAACTCGCGGGCGCGGCGTTCGCGCTTTTTCGCTGGCTGGAAGGCGACGCGGGCGTGCTCGGCGCAGTAGGGCGAGCCGGCCGTGGCGCCGTGACCGCAGAAGCCGAAGGCGGCGTCGGCGGGATCGCCGATCGGCCATTTGCACATGGTGTCCTTCACCGTAAGGACGGTGACCATGTCGCCATTCGACAGGCGTTTGGGTTCAACGTTGGCTTCGGCGTGGGCGACATGTGTCTGGACGGGTTCAGCCCGGACGGCGAGGGCGTTGCCGCCGCGAGCGACCGGCGCGGCCGGGGCCTGACGCGGCATGGCTGTGGGCTTGGGCCTGGCAAGACGCGGCGGGCGCTTGACGGGGCGGGACGGGGTCGCCCGGCCGGAGAGGCCGAGGCGGTGCACTTTTCCGATCACCGCATTGCGGGTGACCGCGCCAAGCTTCTTGGCGATCTGGCTTGCGCTGTGCCCTTCGGCCCAGAGTTTCTTGAGTTCCAAGACGCGCTCTTCGGTCCAGCCCATGAATTGTCTCTCCACAGCCTCCGGGAATCATGCAAGACACAATATATGGGCTGTGCCTGCGCGCCCGATTACCCCAATACCTAGGGATAGTAGCTCGCGTAGCTGTACCCGCAACATGCTGAGGGTCTTGTTAACAGCTATATCAATATATTGGGGTTGTTCACAGGGGGCATGAGTCACGAGGCCGCGGCTGCGGTTTGCGCTGGTTGTGGCGCCGGGGACTCAACGTTCAGGTGAATTCACTTTATGTTCGCGTTTTGCTCTCCGTTTGGTCCGGATGGGGGAGGGGCCTCAACATGCCTTCCTAATCGCGCCTGTGGCTACCGGGCGGGCCGTTTGCGACTGTCGGCTGTCGGCTGTCGGCTGTCGCGTGCCGGGCGGCGGCAGGGCGCAGGCACCCTTGCGTGCGGTGAAGGCGGGCTTTGCGATCATGCACGCGCTGCAGCGCGTCGCGCCGGCTGGCCTGCGGCAGCAGCGGGCTGGTCAGGTCATCATTTCCGTGGCGTGGGCGAACCAGAGGCGTAAGAAGCGGGCATGGATCAGACGTTGACGAAGCCGCCGCTGGACGCCGTCCCGCATCTCGGGCCGCGGCAGTATGGGGCGGTGAACTGGGTCGGGCTGTGGACGCTGTGCCTGCGGGAGACGCGGCGGTTCTGGAAGGTTGGGATGCAGACGCTGTTTGCGCCTGTGGTGTCCTCCCTGCTGATGCTGTTCGTCTTCAAGCTGGCCTTCGGGCAGGGCAGTGGCGCGATGGTGGGCGGGGTGCCCTTCGAGGTGTTCCTCGCGCCTGGCGTCGTCATGATGGCGATCCTCAACAACGCGTTCGCCAACACGTCGTCCTCGCTGATCATCGCCAAGGTACAGGGCAATTCGGTCGACTTCCTGATGCCGCCGCTGTCGCCGATGGAGCTGACGGTGGGCTTCCTGTCGGGTGCGGTCTCGCGCGGCGTTCTCGTCGGGCTGGTAACGTATGCGGCGGTGTGGATCATGCAGATCACGCCCTTCCAGGTCGCGAACCTTTTTGCGGTTCTGTATTTCGCGGTGATCGCCTCGCTGCTGATGGGCGCGGTGGGGCTGATCGGCGGGATCTGGGCCGACAAGTTCGACCACATGGCGGCGGTGCAGAATTTCGTCATCATGCCGCTGACGATGTTGTCCGGGACATTCTATCCGATCGCCCGGCTTCCCGAGCCGTTCGTGACGATCAGCCATTTCAATCCGTTCTTCCAGATCATCGACGGGTTCCGCTATGGCTTCACGGGACAGGCCGAGAGCAACCTGCTGTTCGGCGGCGTGATGTGCGCGGTGATCACGCTGGCGCTGTGCGCCTGGTGCTGGGCGATGCTGAAGCGCGGTTACAAGCTGAAGGCGTAGTATCGCGCCGGGGGGGGCCATGGACCTCAAGGCGCGTTGACGGCTGCGAACATGCAGGCGTGGTATGAGGCCGTCTATGCGCCATGGGTGAAGGCGCAGGGTCTGTGCGCGTTCGAGGTGCGTGAGGGGTACTTCGCGGCCCGCCTGCCGCAGGCCGCCGGGATGCAGTTTTCCAGCGGGGCGATCTGCGGCCAGGCGATGATGTCGGCGATCGACACGGTCGCCTCGATGGCGGCTTGCACGGGTGATCGGGTGACCAAAGGCACAGTCTATCAACACACGCATTTCGTGCGCCCGGCCAAGGGTGAGGACCTCTGGATCGAAGCGAAAGTGCAGCGGTTCGGCAAGGCTTCGGCGCTGATCGAGGCGCGGGTGACGTTTGTCGGTTCGGGCGAGGTGGTGGCCCAGGCGATGCTGGAGTTCGCCTTCTAGGCGCGAACGACCGCTTGTTGCCGGGCCAGGTCTGCTGGGCTGTGTTGACGTGCTGTCGCCAGCTGAAGGCGTGAGCGCCTCGCTTTCGAGGCGCGTGCGTCTGCCGGGCAATATGCGTGGAACGCGCAATGCGTTCCATCGCGACTGCAGTTTCGATCACTGCAGATGGCGCGTGAATCTGCGTGCCGCGCTCTTGCCGGCGAAGCCTTTGGCATGCGTCCACCTGGGCGCGTCGCACGCAAGACTGCGCGTCATCACCAGGAGCGAAAAATGCCTTCGCACAATGCTCTGCGGCCTGGTGGCTGACCTGTCCGTATTGCTTCGGTGGCTTCCTGGCCCGGGATCACAGGTTCAATGTCTTCGATTCCAAGGCCGATGGAGGGTTGAGCTGCGCTCCTGAGGACAGGACGCAGACAGTGCCGAGTTCATCCGCCGCCTCGTGTTCAATGCCTTGATCGGCAGTGCGGATATGCACCTGAAAAACGGGTCGCTGATCTATCCCGACAAGCGGCGCGCAGCCCTCGCTCCTGCCTGCGACCTTGTTGCGACCACGCCCGACATCAGGGACGAAAATGCGGCGCTGAGATTCACGCGCACGGCGCGCTCTGATGAACTGACGATGGACGAGCCGGCGCATCTGTCAGGCAAGGCGCGCCTGCCCGAAAAACGGGTGCTGAAGACCGCCGCAGAGACCGTCGCCCTCGTCCATCAGCAGTGGAAGGCGGAGGCCAGGAACCTTCCTCTCACCGGGGGTGTCTTTGCAGCGGTTGAGCATCAGCTCAGGAGCGTACCGCTCGCAACATAGACAAGCTGGCCGGATAAGGACCCTGGCCGCAAGCGGCGCACCGCCTGTGTTATGCCGCGATGCGCCCTTTTCGTCAGGCGCGGCGGGTGAGGCCGAGCTGCTTTGCGATCGTCTGGTCGACCATGCGCCTGGGCATGTTGTTGCTGAGCCAGTTCTGCAGCGGGTCGGGCGTGATGATGTAGCGGGTCTTCGGCGTGCGCGTGGTGAGCGCGGTGTGGACGACCTCGCCGATCTTCTCGGGCGCGAGGCCCTTGCGGCCCATCTCGGTCATGTAGCTTTTCACCTTGCTGACCGATGGGCCGTAGGGTGTCTTTTCGTAGGCGGAGATGTCGAGCGCGTCGGCCTTGTCCCAGATCGGGGTGGCGATGGCGCCGGGGGCGATGACGATGACGTCGACGCCGTAGAGCATCAGCTCGCGGCGGAGGGATTCCGAGAGGCCTTCAAGCGCGAACTTGGAGGTGTTGTAGGGGCCGACGAAAGGCATCCCGACCTTGCCGCCGACGGAGCTCATCATGGCGATGCGACCGGGTGTCTTCGTGCGGCTTTCGGGGGAGGCGCCAAGGAGCGGAGCGAAGGCCTGGGTGACGATAAGCTGGCCGGTGACGTTCACTTCCAGCTGCTTGCGGAAGAAGTCGATGTCGATGTGGAGAAGGGGACCGGGATTGGCGATGCCGGCATTGTTGACGAGGCCGAAGAGGGTCTGGCCGGCGAGCTGTTCGCGAACCGTGTTCGCTGCAGATGCAACAGCTGGCGCATCGGTGACGTCGAACAGGAGTGGCGTGACCTTGCTGCCGAACTCGGCGCAGAGACGCTCGGCGTCGGCCGGTTTGCGGACGCTGCCGAAGACGTGGAAGCCTTTGCCTGTGAGAACCTTGACGCAGCCCCAGCCGATTCCTGTGGAGGCGCCTGTGACGAGGATGCTCTTCATTCTCAGTGTCCCGTGTACGGAGGTTGCAGCCCTGCAATGGTAGCGCAGATGGCGGTCGTGGCGCCGCGACTACAGGTCGCGATGGGGCGCACCTGGACGTGACTGGAGCCGATGCGTTCGCTGCACAGCTGACCTGAGGGTTACCCGCTTTTCACGTAAGCGCCCTTTTTGGCCCTCGATACGGGCGGGACTGATGGACCGGACAATGCAGCGCGACCTTGGTGGCATCGATGCGCGCGAGGGCTCATGCGTGCGCTTCCGGTTCAGCGCCGGAGGCAGGGCGTCGCGCTGGACGTTCAGCGCGGCGAAGATGGACGAACGGGTGGCGCCTGGCCTTGCCGGCCGGCCTGGGGGCGGCCGTGATGTGTATGTCGATGCAGCACGGGTGACGTTCCATGACGGATGCGAGGGAAAGCCTGACACGGTAAGCGTCGCGATCGGCGCCAGGGTGCGGCGCGCGGCGGCTGTGGCCAGGGTCCGGGGCGCACCTCCAGCCGAATGCCGTGGCCTGGCCTGCCAACGCGCCTGGCGGGTCGGCGATGCGGGCATGGGCCAGTTGTCCAGAACCTCGCTTCTGCTTGACTCCAAGGGGTCCCCGCGCCTAGAGAGCCGCTCCCGCCTTGTGGACAGCTCTCGCAAGCCATGCCGGCCCTGCCGGTTAAGGCCCGCGAAATCCCCAGCTGAACCGGCGAAAATCCGTATTCACGCCGCATGGTGCGGCGAGTCCGCCGGGATGCCCGGTTGGCCTGTCATGACTTCTACCGGAGACCTTGCTTGCCCGTTGCCCAGATGAATCCTTCGACCGACGATTTTGCCGCCCTGTTTGAAGAGAGCTTTGCCGGCTCTGCCATGATCGAGGGCCGGGTCGTTTCCGCCACGGTCACCAGCGTCGGCGGGGATTTCATAACCGTCGATGTCGGTCTCAAGACCGAAGGCCGCATCCCGCTTCGCGAATTCGCCGCTGACGAGGCGCAGCCGACCGTCGGCGCGATCGTCGAAGTCTACCTGGAGCGCATCGAGAACGCGCTTGGAGACGCAGTGCTGTCGCGCGACAAGGCCAAGCGCGAGGAGGCCTGGACCCGCCTCGAGCGTGTGCACGACAAGAAAGAGACCGTCAAAGGCGCCATCGTCGGCCGCGTCAAGGGCGGCTTCACCGTCGACCTCGGCGGCGTCAACGCCTTCCTGCCGGGATCACAGGTGGACATCCGTCCGATCCGGGACATCGGCCCGCTGATGGGCATGACGCAGCCGTTCGCCATTCTCAAGATGGACCGTCCGCGCGGTAACATCGTCGTCTCGCGCCGTGCTGTTCTCGAAGAATCGCGTGCGGAACAGCGCGCAGAGATCGTCGGCAACATGGCCGAGGGCGAGCGTCGCAAGGGTGTCGTCAAGAACATCACCGATTACGGCGCGTTCGTGGACCTCGGCGGCATCGACGGCCTGCTGCACGTCACCGACATGAGCTGGAAGCGCGTCTCGCACCCCTCGCAGGTTGTGGAAGTCGGTCAGGAAGTCGACGTCCAGATCATCAAGATCAACCCGGACACGCAGCGTATCTCGCTCGGCATGAAGCAGCTGATGACCGATCCGTGGGATGGCGTCGCCGTCAAATACCCGGTCGGCGCGAAGCTGTCGGGCCGCGTGACCAACATCACCGACTACGGCGCGTTCGTTGAACTGGAAGATGGCGTTGAAGGCCTGATCCATGTCTCCGAAATGAGCTGGACCAAGAAGAACGTTCACCCCGGCAAGATCATCTCGTCTTCGCAGGAAGTGGACGTGATGGTTCTGGACGTGGACGCTGACAAGCGCCGCATTTCGCTGGGCCTCAAGCAGGTCATGCACAATCCGTGGGAGGCCTTTCAGGCCGAACATCCGATCGGCACGAACATCGAAGGCGAAGTCCGCGGCATCACCGAGTTCGGCCTCTTCGTCGGCCTTGGCCCGGATCTCGACGGCATGGTCCACATCAACGATATCGACTGGAACCTCACCGGCGAAGAAGCCGTCAAGAAGTACAGCAAGGGCGACACCGTTTCGGCGCGCGTCCTCGACATCGACATCGAGAAGGAGCGTATCTCGCTCGGCATCAAGCAGCTGAGCCAGGACCCGACCGAAACGATCGACCTGCGCAAGAACTCGATCGTCACGACGACCGTTGTTGAGATCACCACCGGCGGCATCGAGGTCTCGATCGCCGATGGCGCGATGAAGGCCTTCATCCGCAAGGCTGATCTCGCGCGTGATCGCGGCGACCAGCGTCCGGAGCGTTTCGCTGTGGGCGACAAGGTCGACGCGCTCGTCACTGCGTTCGACAAGGCGGGCCGCAAGGTCTCGCTGTCGATCAAGGCGATGGAGATCAAGGACGAGAAGGAAGCCGTGGAACAGTACGGTTCGGCTGACTCCGGCGCCTCGCTGGGCGACATCCTCGGCGCGGCCCTCAAGGGT
>JAUMAX010000048.1:0-2074 GCA_032116115.1 Porphyrobacter sp. | reverse complement strand
ACCCGGCACAAAATGATGCCGCACGGGTAGCCTTCGTCGCGAAAAACCCTTGCCTTCCTCGGCGCTTAGCGCGAATTTAGTCCAATGCTGCGATCAGAACTCATTGCCCGACTGGCTGAAGAGAACCCCACGCTCAAGGTGCGTGAGGTCGAGAGGATCGTCGATGTCATCTTCGACGAGGTTGCCGGTGCGCTCGAGCGCGGCGACCGCGTTGAATTGCGTGGGTTTGGCGCATTCTCCGTGCGCAAGCGGGAAGCGCGGACAGGGCGCAATCCGCGGACCGGGCATTCAGTGTCGGTCGAATCGAAGCACGTGCCTTTCTTCAAGGCGGGAAAGGAGCTGCGCTCGCGGCTCAATAACGGGCAAGACCCAGAGGACCGCGACTAGGCGGCATTCCACCTGATCTGGGGCCCAGCCTGGGGGGCATCTCCCGTCTTCCGGAATCATGCTGTAGGCTGACGGCTGACATTTCGACACCGCAACAGGCGCTTCGGCACCGATATCGATCCATGGACGAAAAGGGGAGAGGCCGTGTTCAAGGAATTCCGTGAATTCGCGATGCGGGGGAACGTCGTCGACCTTGCGGTCGGTATCATCATCGGCGCGGCGTTCGGTGCGATCGTCAACTCGCTGGTCAATGACATCATCATGCCGATCATCGGCTATGTGACCGGGGGCATGGACTTCAGGGACCTGTCCTATGTCCTGAAGCCTGGCGCGACCGGCGCAGATGGAGCAGCGATCCCGGCGGTCGAGATCCGCTATGGCCTGTTCATCAACCTGATCATCAACTTCCTGATCGTTGCCTTCGCCCTGTTCATTCTCATCAAGGGGATGAACCAGCTGAAGCGTAAACAGGAAGCAGCGCCTGCGCCGCCGCCCGAGACGCCGGCGGATGTCAAGCTCCTGTCCGAGATCCGCGACTTGCTTGCAAAGCGTCCTTGAGGTATCAGGAAGGCCTTGAGTAGAGTCTGTAGCGTACGGAAGGGGCAGCCAGCGCGCTGCCCTTTCTGCATTTCTGGCCCCTGATGTTCCAGGCGAAATCCGGGCGCCCTGGCGGAGCGGCGGCACATGGCCAGCGTCAAGATCTGCGGAATTACCAGCGAGCCGGACCTCGAAATGGCCGTGGAGGCCGGGGCGGACATGGTGGGGTTCGTCATTGTCGAGACGAGCCCGCGCTTTGTCGGTTTCGAGCGCGCGCAGGCGCTGATCCGGCGCGCAGCCGAGCTCGGGGCTGAGCCCTGGGTGGTGGCGACGATGGCGATTCCCTGGCTCGACAGGCTGGTCGAGGAGACCGGCGAGATCGGCGCGGTGCAGCTGCACGGCAAGGAAAGTCCGGGCCGGGTGGCGGCGTTCGCACGCAGGCATCCGCTTGTGCCGGTGATCAAGGCGATGGGTGTATCCTCGAAGCGCGACCTTGCCGATGCCGAAGCGTTCGATGCCGCCGATGCTTTCCTGTTCGACGCCAAGCCGCCCGCCGGTGCGGATCGCGAGGGCGGCCATGGGCAGACATTCGACTGGTCGATCCTCAAGGGCTTTCGGATCCATGATCATGAGGACTGGACGCTGTCGGGCGGACTAACGCCGGAGAATGTCGCCGAGGCGATCGCGAAATCGGGGGCGCCGGCGGTGGATGTGTCGTCGGGCGTGGAGGCAAGCCCGGGCGTGAAGGATCCAGCGAAGGTGCGGGCGTTCATCGCGGCTGCGAAGCCGGACGCGGCGTAGGGCTCAGCGGTGCGGACGCCGCCAGGCGTTTGGCAGGGCGCTCCGGCATCGCCGGATGGCAAGCGCGCGTAATCCCTCTTTCCTGTCACATGCGGGCTATGTCTCTATGCCACGAGCCCCGCGGTACGCGTTTTTGTTGATTCGTCAGGACCCAAGAAGGAAGACGCATGTCTCTCAATCTCGAAACCTCACTGCCCGACCCGCGCCTGATCCTCGCCATGCTCCATGCCGACCCGCTCCTCGTCGCGGCTGGCGATGAGGACGAAGACGAAGACGAAGACGAAGACGAAGACGAAGACGAAGACGAAGACGAAGACGAAGACGAAGACGAAGACGAAGACGAAGACGA
>JAUMAX010000047.1:0-8672 GCA_032116115.1 Porphyrobacter sp. | reverse complement strand
CGCCCAAGGGACAAGTGCGCGCCTTTGCGCGATTGCAGGACGGGATTGAGACGGTTTGGCGCAGATGACACAAGCAGGCGCGAAAAATGCTGGATGGCGCAAGCTGCGCGCGGCGCTGTTGCTGGCGGGCGCGGCGGCGACTCTGCCGGCTTGTTCGGCGATCCGGGAATCGCGCGGCTACATTATCGACCCGACCCTGACCGGGTTGATCCAGCCCAAGATCGACAACCAGCAATCGGTTGAAGGCACGCTTGGCCGGCCGACCTTCACCAGCCAGTACGGCACGCCGACCTGGTATTATGTCTCCAGCATCACCGGCCAGCGCCCGTTCAACCGTCCGCGCATCCAGACCCATTCGGTGCTGGCGGTGACGTTCGACGCATCCGGGCGCGTGGCAGAGGTCAAGCGCAGCGGGGTCGAACAGGTCGTGTACCTTGATCCGAACGGCAACAAGACCCCCACGCTCGGGCGTGAGCGCGGCTTCCTTGAAGACCTGTTCGGCAATATCGGCCAGGTCGGCGGCGGCGGGTTGCCGGGCGGCGGCGGGCCGGGCGGCCCCTAAGCCTTTCGCTGCATGCGGGCGGCTTGATCCTGCGGGAACGCGCGCCATATTCTCCGGCATGACAAGCGATTCAGCGAGCCACGGCCTGATCCAGTGGCATGGCACCACCATCATCGGCGTGCGCCGCGCCGGCAAAACCGTGATTGCCGGTGACGGTCAGGTGTCGATGGGCAACACCGTGATGAAGCCCAACGCCCGCAAGGTGCGCCGCCTCGGCGACGGCAGCGTCATCGCCGGGTTTGCCGGAGCGACAGCGGATGCCTTCACCCTGTTTGAACGCCTCGAAAAGAAGCTGGAGCAATATTCCGGCCAGCTGATGCGCGCCAGCGTTGAGCTCGCCAAGGACTGGCGCACCGACAAATACCTGCGCAACCTTGAGGCGCTGATGATCGTGGCTGACCACGACACGCTGCTGGTGCTGACCGGCAATGGCGATGTGCTGGAGCCGATTGGCGATATCGCCGCGATTGGCTCAGGCGGCAATTTCGCGCTCGCCGCTGCCCGCGCGATTGCCGATTACGAGGCCGATGCCGAGACAATCGCACGCAAGGCCATGGCCGTTGCCGCTGACATCTGCGTCTTCACCAATGGCAATCTGACGGTCGAGACTGTCTGACTCCCCTCCCGCTTGTGGGAGGGGCCGGGGGTGGGCCTGTGCCGCGCTTCCGTTTTCCCACCCCTGACCCCTCCCGCAAGCGGGAGGGGAAAAGAGAAACCGAATGACCGAAAACCTCACCCCCAAGGCCATCGTCGCCGCTCTTGACGAACACATCATCGGCCAGTCCGACGCCAAGCGCGCGGTCGCGGTCGCGCTGCGCAATCGCTGGCGGCGTCAGCGGCTGGGTGCGGATCTGCGCGATGAGGTCACGCCCAAGAACATCCTGATGATCGGCCCCACGGGTTGCGGCAAGACCGAGATCAGCCGCCGTCTGGCCAAGCTGGCCGAAGCCCCCTTCATCAAGGTCGAGGCGACCAAGTTCACCGAAGTCGGCTATGTCGGGCGCGATGTCGAACAGATTGCGCGCGATCTGGTCGAAGAGGCGATCCGGCTGGAAAAGGAACGCCGCCGCGAAAAGGTGCGCGAGGCTGCCTCCGAAGCCGCGATGGACCGGCTGCTGACCGCGCTGGTGGGCGACAACGCTTCCGAAGCGACCCGCGCCAGTTTCCGCCAGCGCATCACCCAGAACGCGATGAACGATGTCGAAGTCGAGATCGAAGTGCGCGATACCCCCGCCGCCCCGTTCGACATGGGCAATATGGGCGGCCAGATGGGGATGATCGACCTCAGCGACATGATGGGCAAGGCGCTGGGCCGGAAGAACACCCGCCGCCAGAAGCTGCGCGTGCCGGACGCATGGGACCGGCTGGTGGATGAAGAGGCCGACAAGCGGCTCGATCAGGACGATGTCGCCCGCGTGGCGCTGGCCAATGCCGAAACCAACGGAATCGTGTTCCTTGACGAGATCGACAAGATCGCGGTCAGCGATGTGCGCGGCGGCTCGGTCAGCCGTGAAGGCGTGCAGCGCGATCTGCTCCCCTTGATCGAAGGCACCACGGTTGGGACCAAATACGGGCCGATGAAGACCGACCACGTGCTGTTCATCGCCAGCGGCGCGTTCCATGTGGCGAAACCCAGCGACATGCTGCCCGAATTGCAGGGCCGCCTTCCGATCCGGGTGGAGCTGCGCGCGCTGACCGAGGCAGATTTCGTGCGCATCCTGTCCGAAACCCGCGCCAATCTGGTCGCGCAATACAAGGCGCTGCTCGGCACCGAGCAAGTGACGCTCGAATTCGCCGATGATGCCATCCCCGCCATCGCTGCCATCGCGGCGCAAGTGAACGCGACGGTCGAGAACATCGGCGCGCGGCGTTTGCAGACGGTAATGGAGCGGCTGCTGGAAGAGATCAGCTTCGAGGCCGAGGATCACACCGGCGAGACGATCACCATCGATGCGGCCTACGTGCAGGCGCGCCTGGCAGGGCTGGCGGGCAACACCGACCTCAGCAAGTATATCCTGTAATGGCGCCCGCTCCGGTCAGCGACCTTGCGGGGATGCTGGCGGGCATGGCCCCGGTGATGGATGCGCGGCGCTGGGCCTTCGCACTTGTGGAGGGCGCGCTGCCCGCTGAGGCCTTCGCGCTGATCCGCGAGGACGAGGGCACCACCGCGATCCGGCCCGATCCCGGTGGCGGTTTCGCCCGCATCACCCTGATGGTGCATTCCGCGCTCGACGGCGTGGGGCTGACCGCAGCGGTGGCGACCGCGCTCGCCGAGGCGGGCATCGCCTGCAATGTTGTGGCGGGCTTCCACCACGATCACCTGTTCGTGCCGTGGGAGCGGCGTGATGATGCGCTCGCTATCCTGTCGGACCTCTCCGCCCGCGCCGCCGGCTGATCCGGGCGCTTTCCTACCGGCGGGGGCGCTGGCAGGATCGCGGCCATGACCCGCACCCACCCTTCGCCCGCCCCCCTTGCTCTGTCCGTTTTGCGCGTGCTTGCCGGGGGGCGGGTTTTTCGTTTCTGGAGAGTGTCTCATGTGTCTCCAACAAGCGGAGACGCGAGCGGTCACTCGCCCAGCAGGTGCTTCTTCCAGAACACCAGCTGCGCAAGGAAGGCGTAATCGGAATTGGCCTTCTTGGCGAAACCGTGGCCTTCGTCGGCCGCCACCAGATGCCACGCCTCGCCGCCGTTCTTGCGGATTGCGGCGACCATCTGGTCGGCTTCGGACTTCGGCACGCGCGGGTCGTTGGCGCCGGTGATGACGAACATCGGCTTGGTGATCTCGCTCACGCGGGTCAGCGGGCTGATTTCAGTGAGCTTGGCGCGCTGTTCGGGGATGCGCTCGTCGCCATACTCCACCCGGCGCAGGTCCTGCCGGTAGGGGTTGGTGTTTTCGAGGAAGCTGACGAAGTTGCTGATCGCCACCGTGCATTGGGTCGCGGTCAGCTTGTCCTTCAGCTGCACGGCGGCGGCATAGCACATGTAGCCGCCGTAAGACCCGCCGGTGAGGCCGATCTTGGCCGGATCGACCGCCTTGTCCGCCCGCACCGCGTCGATCAGCGCCTCCATGTCGCGCACCGAATCCTCGCGCTTGAACGGGCCGTTGTCGAGGCTGACGAAGGTTTTGCCATACCCGGTCGATCCGCGCACATTAGGGTAGAAGACGCCGATGCCCAATTCGTTGAGCATGTAGTTGTTGCGGCCCATGAAGCCTGCGGTGCTCTGTCCTTCCGGCCCGCCATGGACCGAAACGATCAGCGGACGCTTGCCCGGGAATTTCGCCGGATCGGGCAGGTAGAGCAGGCCGGAGACCTCCAGCCCGTCAAAGCTCTTGGTGGTCACGATCCGCGGTTCGACGTTCACTTCAGTATCCAGCCCGCCCGTTTCGGAACGGGTCCAGCGGGTCAGCTGCATGGTCTTGGGGTCCAGCGACCACACATCGGCCGCGCTTTTGGCGCTGGAGAAGCTGAAGCCGATCTCGCCCCACGGCGCGATCTCGATTCCGCCGATCTGGCCTGCGGGCAGGGTATCGACCTTGGTGACCTTGCCGGTCTTGACGTCGAGGATGCGCATCCGGTCCGATCCGGCCTCGTTCACTTCATAGACAATGGTGCTGCCGTCGTCCGAAATGTCGAACCCGTCGACATCCCAGACCTCCTTCGACACTGCGGTGAACTTGCCGGAGACGGGGTCGAGGCGGCCCAGACGCTGGAAATCGGAGCCCTGATCGCTGGTGACCCACACAGTGCCGTCGGGGGCGATTTCCATGCCGCTATAGGCGATCTCGGCCTTGGGGTCGCCGACCGGGGTCATTGCTCCGGTGGCAAGATCGAGCCGGTAGAGGTTGGTGTCCTGCACCGATTGGTAATCGGCGACATAGGCGGCTGTGTTGTCAGGCGAGAAGGCGGCGATGGCCCAGCCGCCGCCCTTGCTTTCATGCACCATCCGCGCCGAGGCAGGATTGCGCGGGTCCATCACGTAAAGGTCGGAATCGATGCCGTTGCGCCCCGTCGAGCTGTAGCCGATCAGCGTGCCATCCTTGCTCCATGCGTTGATCTGGTTGCGGCTCTTGCCATCGGTGAGCAGGGTAAGGCGGCCGTCCTTCAGGCTGTGGAGCTGGAAATACTCGTCGCCGCCCCGGTCCTTGCTGACGACGATGATGTCACCCTTGGCCGGGGCGTATGATCCGCGCACCGGCTCGGCTTCAAAGCTGATCTGGGTGCGGGCGCCCATCGGGGCTTCGACCCGGTGAAGCTGGCTGGTGTTGGCAAAGCGGGTGGCAATCAGCACCGCGCGGGTGTTCGGATCCCATCCGGCAAAGCCTGCGCCGCGCGCTTCGAGATAGGGGCGGGCGCGCTCGGCCATTTCGAGCGGGATCGGCGGCATCTCTTCGGCGGTCAGCGCTGCGGGGATGGCGACGGCTGGAATCGCAGGGCTTGGGGCAGGGTTGGGGGCGGGCGCGTTCTGGGCGGCGAGCGGGGCGGCGGCAGTTGCAAGCAGCAGAGCAATCAGACGAGCGTGACGCATGTTCGGGGTTCTCTCTCCATGGGCACCCCGCGCCAGGCGGGAGCAGTGGAGCGAGAGGTAACCGCAGCCCGCCTCCCTAGCAATCCTGCCCCGCTATTCGGCGGCCTCGGCATCGACGACCACATTGTCCTCGCGCCGCTCCGCCGCCTGACGCGACCACATCTCGGCATAAAGCCCGCCGCGCTTGAGCAGGCCAACATGATCGCCGCTTTCCACCAGCCGCCCGTGATCGAGCACGAGGATATTGTCGGCATCGGCAATCGTCGACAGCCGGTGCGCAATCGCAATGGTGGTGCGGCCCTGGGCGATGCGTTTCAGCGTGCCAAGGATCTCTTGCTCGGTGCGGGTGTCCAATGCGCTGGTCGCTTCGTCCAGCAGCAGGATCGGCGGGTTCTTCACCAGCGTGCGGGCGATGGCGACGCGCTGTTTCTCGCCGCCCGACAACTTCAGCCCGCGCTCGCCCACCATCGTATCATAGCGATCCGGCAGACGCGCGATCAGCGGGGTGAGCGCGGCATCGCTGGCGGCCTGTTCGATTCTGGCCTGATCCGCGCCCTCCGCGCCGTAGCCGATATTGTAAGCAAGGCTCTCGTTGAACAGCACCGTGTCCTGCGGGACGATCCCGATCGCGGCGCGCACGGAGTCCTGCGTGACGCTGGCAATATCCTCGCCCCCCACCAGCACCCGGCCCTGCAGCGGGTCATAGAAGCGGAACAGCAGCCGCCCGATCGTGCTCTTGCCCGCGCCGGAAGGCCCGACGATGGCGGTGGTGCTGCCAGCGGGCACTTCAAAGCTGAGGCCATTGAGGATTGTGCGCCCCGGATCATAGCCGAAGGTGACATTGTCGAAGGCGACGGTCGGCTTGCGGATGATCAGCGCGGGCGCGCCCGGCTTGTCCTTCACTTCGATATCAGTGTCGATCAGGCGGAACATCTCGCCCATGTCGATCAGCCCCTGGCGGATCGTGCGGTACACCCAGCCGAGCACATCCAGCGGGCGGAACAGCTGGATCAGCAGCGAATTGACCAGCACCAGATCGCCGACCGTCAATGCTCCGGTGCTCCAGCCCCAGACGGTATAGGCCATCGCGGCCCCCACCAGCGCATTGGTGATCACCGATTGCGCCATGTTCAGAAGACCGACCGAATTTTCGGACTTCACCGCCGCTTCGGCATAGGCGCGGGCGGCCTGACTGTAGCGCGCCTCCTCGCGTGCTTCGGCGCCGAAATATTTGACCGTCTCATAATTCAGCAGCGAATCCACTGCGCGGTGCAGCGCCTTGCCATCGAGATCGTTCATCTCGCGCCGCAGCTTGGTGCGCCATTCGGTTATCGCGCGCGTCACCCAGACATAGGCGACCACAGTGACGGCGGTGGCCAGCACCAGCTCGATGCCGAAATTGATGTAGAAGATGACCCCGACCGCGATCAGCTCGACGATGGTGGGGGCGATGTTGAACAGCAGGAAGTAGAGCATCTGGTCGATGCTCTTGGTTCCGCGCTCGATGATCTTGGTGACCTCGCCCGTCCGCCGCGCAAGGTGGAAGCGCAGGGACAGGCGGTGCAGGCGGTGGAACACGTCCTCGGCCAGATGCAGGGTCGCGACCTGGCCCACGCGTTCAAAGGCGATGTTGCGCAGATTGTCGAAGGCCACCGAAGTAAAGCGCCCCAGCGCATAGGCGGCGACCAGCGCAAGGGCGACCGTCGCGCCGTCACTTGCTACGCCTGTCCCCGACATCGCATCGACCGCGCCCTTATAGGCAAAGGGCAGGGCGAGCGTGACGCCCTTTGCCGCCAGCACCAGCACCATCGCGACGGCAATCCGTATCCTCAGACCGGGATTATCCTTCGGCCAGAGATAGGGGAGAAAGCGTTTCAACGTCCCCCAGCTTTCGGCATCGCGCGCGCGAGTCTTCTTATCCGGGTCTGCGGAACTGGGGGAGGCGGGGGTTTCTGGCGGCATAGCGCCTGATGTGGGCGCGGCCGAGTGATCCCGCAAGGCAGAGGATGACCTAGAACTGGGGGCGGTAGTTGCCCGTCTGCTTCGCCTGCCGCATTGCGCGGGCAATATCGGCTGGCACATCGAACAATATGCGTTGCCGGCTGAAGTCGATCGCGACCCGGTCAAACAGCGCCAGATGCTGCATCCCGAGCGAGAGCACCGGCTGATCCTTCAGGCCGAGGGCTGCAAAGGCCGGGGTATCGGCAAAGGTCAGCGGGACATTGGTCAGCGACAGGCCCTCGATGGTCAGCGAACGGACGAAAGCGAGTTCACCAACAATATCGACCCCGTTGACGTCGGTGGTGATGACTTCCTGGGCGCGCTTGGCCCGGATCTTCTCGCGCAGGGCCGTGTTGCCGAGGCTGGACTGCGCGCCGGTATCGATGATGACCGTGGCGCGCACGCCTTCGACCACAGCATCGGTGATCAGCAGCTGTCCAAGGCGGCTGCGGGCGCGCACCACGATCTCGTAACCGCTGCGGCGCTCCTTGATGCTCGCATCCTCGACCGCGATGGTCTGTTTGCGGAAGTCGATGAGGACACGGAAGTCCTGAAGCGCGTCGAGCCCGATGATCCCGTCCGCGCCCACATGCTCGCGCGCAAGCACGGGCGCAGAGAAGTTGGTGAAGCTGTTGGAGCCGAATTCAATGCGGCTGACGCTGGCGAGCTCGACCTCGCGGCGGCTGGCCATGCCGACCAGAACGGCGGTGCCGGCCGGGGCGAGATTGGCAATGGTGCGAATCTCGTGGGTGATCGCAGTCGCCTGGCTGCCGGTGTCGATCATGAAGGCAAAGGGACCGGTGCCTTCGACCATAACGGGAAGGGTCAGGCGATTGTGACGTTCCTGTTCGAGCGTGAGCACCTCGGCTGAAGGATCGACAACGCCGGTGGTCGCGACTGGCGTAGCGGTGTCGGTCGCAGGCGTATTGGCAAACACCGGCACGGCCGCAGCCAAGGCGGATGCGAGGAGGGCAATGCGCGCGGACATATAGATAGAAGGATCTCCCGTGTGCCAACACGCTGGCGATGCTGTGCGACTGCGATGTGCAATGGAGATCCTACCACTGGTCCACGTGCTTCCCAACAGGGGGACGGATCAACCCAAGGGCTGAATCGGTGTGGGCAAGAGGGTGGGCCGGCGAGGATCGGGGGAGAAGCGGCCAAATCGGACCACAAAACCGGATTCAGACCCCCGATTCACCCGGATTCGGGGGCCATGGGGGGCATTTACCCCAGGCTGATGGACCAAATCCGGGCCGGATGTAGGGAAAAAATGCCGGAATTCTGCGGTTCTTGCGCGGCTCTGAAATAAAATTGCAAAAAGCCGTTGACCGAATCAGGAAGGCCTCATAAACGCGCCGAACCGACGCACTGCTGATGACGACTTTGTCACCTCAGAGCTTGGTCGCCGACACAAACGGATAGCCGGTCCCCCGGTGTAAATCGGGGCACCAATTGCTGTCCGCTATTGTTGTCTGGTGGTTCTTTGACATTGTTGGTTTTTGATGAAGGGACATGTGGGCGACGGCGCCCGGTCCGGGGACCTCAAGGCTCCGGTAACCGGTTAACTAAGCCGATGCCA
>JAUMAX010000046.1:0-18614 GCA_032116115.1 Porphyrobacter sp. | reverse complement strand
GACTTGCGGTTGCCGTTCACATCGTGGTGGACCGCGATGGCATAATCGCCCGCTGCGGGCAGCGGCACGCACACGCTTACGCTGCCGGACTGCGGCCGGGCATCGACGCGGATGACGTAACGCTTGCTCTCCAGCCAGTCGCGGCTGTTGGCGGGGTATGCGCGCACGAACAGGTTGCCTTCGCCCGATTTCAGCCCGCTCACGGCAATCCGCACCGCCGGGCCTTTGCCCGCAGCGCATTGGGCCGGATCGTTGGTCATGCTGCGGGCATAGGTAAAGCCCTGCGCGGCAGACGGCGTTGCCACCAGTCCGGCCAGCGCCAGCCCCGTCAGGACGTGCCGCGAGGACGCAAAGGCACGCCGGTCAGGCATAGCAAATGAAGGCACAAATGGGATCATGGATGTCTCTTGGGTAAGGGGAGAGGGGTAAGCGCGCAAGCAGGCAGCGCCGTTTCAGCCGTTCGAATTCATGTGCCTTCTGGCAGGTCGCGCCTGAATTGCGGCTTAATCTGCCAATCTAGCGCCGATCACGGTGGAAAAGAGCGTGTTTGCGCCTTGTCCCCCGATTCGCGCCTCCCGTATGGCTGGTAGCACGTCAGAAAAGGGCCACACACGCGCCATGCCTGCACCCTTGATCTCCCCTTCGATCCTGTCAGCCGACTTTTCCCGGCTGGGCGAGGAAGTGCGCGCGATCGACGCTGCCGGGGCCGACTGGATCCATATCGACGTGATGGACGGGCATTTCGTGCCCAATATCACCATCGGCCCCGACGTGGTGAAGGCGCTGCGCCCGCACACGTCCAAACCGTTCGACGTTCACCTGATGATTTCTCCGGTCGACCCCTATCTTGAGGCCTTTGCCGCTGCGGGCGCGGATATCATCACGGTCCACCCCGAAGCCGGCCCGCACATCCACCGCACGCTGCAGGCGATCAAGGCTCTGGGCAAAAAAGCGGGCGTTGTCATCAATCCCGGCACGCCGGTCGAAGTGCTCGACAATCTGATGGACATGGCGGACCTGATCCTGGTCATGAGCGTCAACCCCGGCTTCGGCGGGCAGAGCTTCATCCCCTCCCAGCTGGACAAGATCGCGCGCATCCGCTCGATGATCACGCGGTCGGGACGCGCCATTCACCTTGAGGTCGATGGCGGGGTCAACGCCGAAATCGCGCGCATGTGCGTGGAGGCGGGGGCCGATGTGCTGGTGGCAGGCTCAGCCACGTTCAAAGGCGGGCCGGATGCCTATGCCGACAATATTGCAGGCCTGAAAGGCGGGCGCTGATGGCGACGCTGCTGCGCACCCCGGCTGCCATCCGCGCCGATGCGCTGGTGGAGCGGGTTGCCGATAACCCGGTGCTGACGCTGGCGCAGGGTCAGGAACCGGGCGCTGTCCCGGCACCGCTGCCTGACGCCGAACCCCGTCTTGCCGAGCCGTCACGTGCGCTGGCCTTGAGCGATGTGATCGCACCGCGCACCGGGCCGGGCGAGGCGCTGATCCGGCTTGCCTATCGCGCCGGCATCCCCGGCCATGCTCTGGCAGCCCCGTTCCGCCGCCCGCAGGCCATGCGGGTGCTGGCGACGGTGGACAGCCCCAACCGGGGTGACCGCGCCGCCGGGACAGCGCTGCGGGCCGGCCACTTCCTGATTCAGGGCGCGCGCCTGCCGATTGCCAGCTTCGATTTCTCCGCTGTCGCCCGCCATGCGCCGGGGGTCGAGCGGGTGGTGCATTCCTTCAGCTGGCTCGCCGATCTCGCCGCCAGCGCCGCGCGTGCCGATGGCGCTGCCGTGGCAGAGAGGATTGCGACCCAGTGGCTCCATGCCAATGCGGTTCCCGGCAAGGGTCCGGCCTGGGAGGCAGAGCTTGCCGGATTGCGGCTGGTCGCATGGCTGGTGCACGCGCCGCTGATGCTGGGCGGCACGGACAAGGCGCTGAAGTCACGCCTGCTTGCCGCCATCGGCGAGACTGCGGGCTGGCTCGACAAGCGCGCAGGCCGGGAAGCCCCCGGCTTCGGACAGGTCGCCGCCTGGGCTGGCGTCGTGGCCGCAGGGCTGCTGCTGCCCCATGGCAAGCCGCGCAGGCTGTTCGGCGAAGCAGGGCTGGTCAAGGCGCTTGGCGACATGGTGGGCGAGGATGGCGGCCTGTTGTCACGCTGCCCCGCCGCCCAGCTCGACGCGATCCGCCTGCTGACCGATCTCATCGCCTGTTACGAAGCCGCCGATGTCGCCCCGCCCGCCGCGCTTGAGGTGATGCGCGAACTGCTCGTCCCGCCGCTGCTGGCTCTGCGGCATGGCGATGGCGCGCTGGGCAGCTGGCAGGGGCAGGGGGCGATCGGCGCTGACCGGGTCAATGCCGTGATCGAAGCCAGCGGCGTGCGCACCCGCCCGCTGACGCTGACCGACAGCTGGGGCTACAGCCGCATCAAGGCAGGCGAGACCCTGCTGCAATTCGACACCGCCCCGCCGCCCCGCGCCAGGCACGCGCGCACCGGCTGCGCTTCAACGCTGGCGTTCGAGCTCTCGGATGGCCCGCAGCGGATCGTGGTCAATTGCGGCGGCGCAGCGCTGGCCGGCGGACTGGTTCCCGCACGCATCGGGCAGGGCCTGCGTGCGACGGCGGCCTTTTCGACGCTGGTGCTCGACAATGCCAATTCCACCGCGGTCATGCTCCACGGCCAGCTGGGCAAGGGGGTGGAGACTGTCACCTTCGACCGCCGCATGGTCGCCAGCCGGGGTGCGCGCGAGGCGACCCGGATCGAGGCTTCGCATGATGGCTATGCCAGCCGCTTCGGCCTCACCCACCAGCGCATCCTGACGCTGACGGGAGACGGCACGGAACTGGCGGGCGAGGATATCCTCATCCCTTCCGCAAAGAACGGCAAGCGCGGCAAGATCGCCTTTGCGCTGCGGTTCCATCTCGGGCGCGGGGTCGAGGTGCAGCTTTCGGGCGACAAGCGCGGGGCAAGCCTGCTGCTGCCTGACGGTCGGCTCTGGCAATTCCGGCTGGGCGGGGATAGGGGCGGCGCCGGCGAGATCACCCTGTCTGCCGAGGATAGCCTGTGGGTCGACGGCGAAGGCCGCCCGCACGCCACCTGTCAGCTGGTGATCGAGGGACTGGCAATGCGCAGCGGGGGGCAATTCTCCTGGCTGTTTAGGAAAACAGGGTAGAATTCCACCATGAGCGAGTTGGCAATCAAGCGGGCGCTGCTGTCAGTGTCCGACAAGGCGGGTTTGGCTGAACTGGGCGCCGCTTTGGCCGCGCGCGGCGTGGAGCTGGTCAGCACTGGCGGCACCGCCAAGGCGCTGCGTGATGCGGGCCTTGCCGTGAAGGACGTCTCCGACCTCACCGGCTTTCCCGAGATGATGGACGGGCGGGTAAAGACCCTGCACCCCACCGTCCACGGCGGCCTGCTCGCCCTGCGCGACAATCCGGAACACGTCGCCGCAATGCAGGCCCACGGGATCGGCGGAATCGATCTGGTGGTGGTCAACCTCTACCCCTTCGAAGCAACCGTCGCCAAGGGCGCCAGCCGCGCAGAGATTATCGAGAACATCGACATCGGCGGGCCTTCGATGGTGAGATCAGCCGCGAAGAACCACGGCTTTGTGACGATCCTCACCGATCCGGCGGATTACGCCACGCTGGTCGAGGAAATGGACGCCAATGGCGGCGCGACCAGCCAGGCCTTCCGCACCCGCATGGCCGGCAAGGCCTATGCCCGCACAGCTGCCTATGACAGCGCGATTGCCAGCTGGTTCGCCTTTGGTGACCCCGATGGCGAGACGACCGCTTTCCCCGACACCCTCCCCATCGCCCTCAAGCGCGCCGACACGCTGCGCTATGGCGAAAACCCGCACCAGTCGGCGGCGATCTATGTCCCGCAGGTGGCAGGCACCAAGGGCGTCCCGCAGGCGGCCCAGCTGCAGGGCAAGGAACTGAGCTACAACAACCTCAACGATGCCGATGCCGCGCTGGAACTGGCGGCGGAATTTGCCGGGCAGGAGCCTGCCGTCGTGATCGTCAAGCACGCCAATCCTTGCGGCGTGGCGCAGGGCGGTTCGCTGCTGGAAGCGTGGGAAGCCGCGCTGGCCTGCGATTCGGTCTCGGCATTCGGCGGGATTGTCGCTGTGAACACCGAGCTTGATGCCGCGACCGCCGAGGCGATCAGCGCGATTTTCACCGAAGTTGTGATCGCCCCCAGCGTCAGCGCCGAAGCGCGCGAGATTTTCGCCCGCAAGAAGAACCTGCGCCTGCTCGAATGCGGCACCTTGCCGGACCCGCGCCGCCCGGGTCTTGCGATGAAGACCATTGCCGGGGGCGTGCTGATCCAGTCGCGCGACGCTGGTGCGGTTTCGCTGGATGACCTCAAGGTCGTGACCAAGCGCGCGCCGACGGATCAGGAGTTGAAGGACTGCCTGTTCGCCTGGACCGTGGCCCGCCACGTCAAGTCCAACGCCATCGTCTATGCCAAGGACGGCGCGACCGCCGGGATCGGCGCAGGCCAGATGAACCGCCGCGATTCGGCCCGGATCGCCGCAATCAAGGCTGCCGAAGCTGCCGAAACCCACGGCTGGGCCGCGCCGCGCACCCATGGCAGCGCCGTCGCGTCGGACGCGTTCTTCCCCTTCGCCGACGGGTTGATCTCGGCTGCCGAAGCGGGCGCGACCGCCGTGATCCAGCCGGGCGGCTCGATCCGCGACGACGAGGTGATCGCCGCTGCGGACGCGGCTGGCCTCGCCATGGTGTTCACCGGGATGCGGCACTTCCGGCATTGATTTGTGTTGCGAAGGCGCCTCCGCGCCTTCGTCCTCGGTGCGTTTCCTTCGCTGCGCTTCGGAGCACCTGCGGGCGGCCGGTCGGCCTTGCGACCCTTCAGGCCGATGGGTTGCGAGGGGTTGTCCGGCCCTCCCCTCGCCTTGTCGCATGGTGCGCACGGCTCGGCTTGGGAGGCTCTTACGGGCAACTATTTCTCAGCCGTTCCGTAACTAAGTTAGGGCCGCAAGCTAATCGGCCCTGACCGTTACGTTCATCCCGCCGCAATTCGGCGTCGGGCAGAGACCGGCGGCAACCTTACGAATCACGAGCCCCTCCATGCGTCTGTTCTCGTCCGACCTGTTCCGCAATTTCGGCATTGGTTTCGTCCTTGGGGCGGTGCTGATTGCCGGAGCCAATGCGGAAAACTGGAGCGGCGAGCTCGCCCCGGCGGCGCAGGCGGCCGAGTTGCGCAAGGCTCCGGCCACGCAGGATGCCCCCACACCGGAGTTCGTGATCGCGCCCGAAGGACGCTGATCCCATGCACAAGATTGCCGCTATCCTCGTCGCCGCCTCGCTGGCCGTGACCGCCTGCGCCGAGCCTGCCACGGCCGAGGAAACCTTCAACGCCCCCGCCGCCACGCGCGTCGCCAAGGAGGAAAAGGGTCTCAAGACCGCGATCTTCGCCGGTGGATGCTTCTGGGGGGTCGAAGGCGTGTTCAGCCACGTCAAGGGCGTCACCTCTGCCGTTTCCGGCTTCCACGGCGGCAACGCGGCGGGCGCGAAGTATGATGTGGTCGTCTCGGGCGTGACCAACCATGCCGAATCCGTGAAGATCACCTATGACCCGTCGGTGGTCCGTTATGACCAGTTGCTGCGGATATTCTTTGCGGTGGTCGCCGATCCGACGCTCAAGAACCGGCAAGGCCCGGATGTCGGCGCGCATTATCGCAGCGCGATCGTGCCGATGAACACCGAACAGGCCGCCGTCGCCAAGGCCTATCTCGCCCAGATGGGCAAATCCGGCGTGTGGTCAAAGCCGATCGTGACGAAGATCGAACCCTACAAGGCGTTCTATCCGGCCGAAGGCTATCATCAGGACTTCATGGCCAACAATCCCAAGCACGGCTACATCGTCCGCTGGGACGCGCCCAAGGTGGCAGCGTTGAAGACCCGGTTCCCGGCGTTCTATCGCGCCAGCTTCCTGCGGGACGCGGGCTGATCCTGCTGGCATAAACCCCGCCGCGTGCATATATTGTCGCCCATGGGACAGCACGCACATAGCCATCACGAACATCGCGGCCCGGGCCTCATCGCCGAAGCGGGCCGCGCGCTCAGCGCGGCGGGCGAGCAGTGGACCACCATGCGCGAATCCGTGTTTGCCGAACTGGCCCGCCATGATCGCCCGGTGTCGGCCTATGACATTGCCGACAACCTTTCGGCGGCACGCGGCAAGCGGGTCGCGCCGAATTCTGTGTATCGCATCCTCGATGTGTTCGTGGCCAACAACCTCGCCATGCGCGTGGAAAGTGCCAACGCCTATCTCGCCAACACCCATCCGGGTTGCGCGCATGACTGCATCTTCCTTGTCTGCGACGAGTGCGGCGAGGCCGCCCATATCGATGACGAGGATGTGAGCCGCGCCGTGCGCGCCATCGCCGCCGCGCGCGATTTCAAGGCGGAGCGCCCGGTGCTGGAGATCCGCGGGCTGTGCAAGTCCTGCACCTGAACAGTGGCGCGTGAACAATAGGGGGAACCAAACCGGCCTCCCGAGAATTGATCTGCCTCAAGCCTTCATCGACAGCCGCAAATTCCGTGTGTAAGGCTTAAAGCCATGACACAATCGCCTTACACGCCTTTGCTCGATCAGGTTGACACCCCTGACGATCTTCGCCGGCTCAAGCCCGAGCAGCTCCGCCAACTCGCCGATGAACTGCGCACCGAGATGATCGATGCGGTCAGCACGTCTGGCGGGCATCTGGGATCGGGTCTGGGCGTGGTCGAACTGACCGTGGCGATCCACTATGTGTTCAACACGCCCACCGACAAGCTGGTGTGGGACGTGGGCCACCAGTGCTATCCGCACAAGATCATCACCGGACGGCGTGACCGCATCCGCACCCTGCGTCAGGGCGGCGGGCTGTCTGGCTTCACCAAGCGTTCGGAAAGCGAATACGACCCCTTCGGCGCGGCGCACTCGTCGACCTCGATCTCGGCGGCGCTCGGCTTTGCCATGGCCAACAAGATGCAGGGCAAGCCGGGGCGCGGCATTGCCGTGATCGGCGATGGCTCGATGAGCGCGGGCATGGCCTATGAGGCGATGAACAACGCCGCGCAGGCCGGCAACCGGCTGATCGTGATCCTCAATGATAACGACATGTCGATCGCGCCGCCGGTGGGCGGGCTTTCGGCGTATCTGGCGCGCATGGTCTCTTCGAGCGAATATCTCGGCATCCGCAGCCTCGCCAGCCGCGCGATCCAGAAGATGAGCCGCCGTCTGCACGACACCATCGGCAAGGCGGAGGAATTCACCCGCGGCATGGTGACCGGCGGGACTTTGTTCGAGGAACTGGGCTTCTATTACGTCGGCCCGATTGACGGGCATAATCTCGATCACCTGCTGCCGGTGCTTGAGAATGTGCGTGACACGTCCGAAGGCCCGGTGCTGATCCATGTCGTCACCGAAAAGGGCAAGGGCTATGCCCCGGCCGAAAACAGCGCCGACAAGTATCACGGCGTGCCCAAGTTCAACGTCGTTACCGGCGAGAAGGCCAAAAGCGCACCCAGCGCGCCCGCCTATCAGGACGTGTTCGGCCTGACGCTGGCAAAGCTCGCCGACACGGACGACCGGATCTGCGCAATCACCGCCGCGATGCCGAGCGGCACGGGCGTGGACAAGTTTGCCAAGGCGCACCCCACCCGCACCTTCGATGTCGGCATTGCCGAACAGCACGCGGTGACCTTCGCCGCCGGTCTGGCTGCCGAGGGAATGCGGCCGTTTGCGGCGATCTATTCCACCTTCCTCCAGCGCGCTTACGATCAGGTGGTGCACGATGTGTGCATCCAGAACCTGCCCGTGCGCTTCGCCATTGACCGCGCCGGTCTGGTCGGCGCGGACGGGGCGACCCACGCTGGCAGCTTCGACATCACCTATCTCGCCACACTGCCGAACATGGTGGTGATGGCTGCGGCTGACGAAGCCGAGCTGGTCCACATGACCTACACGGCGGCCGAGTATGACGACGGCCCGATCGCCTTCCGCTATCCGCGCGGCAACGGCACCGGCGTGCCGATGCCCGAAGTTCCGGTGAAGCTGGAAATCGGCAAGGGCCGGTTGGTGCGCGAAGGCACGAAGGTTGCGATCCTCTCGCTCGGCGCGCGCCTGACCGAGGCGCTCAAGGCCGCTGACACGCTGGAGGCAAAGGGGCTTTCCACCACGGTCGCCGACCTGCGCTTTGCCAAGCCATTGGACGAAGACCTCATCGCCAAGCTGATGCGCACCCACGAGGTGATCGTCACGGTCGAGGAAGGCTCCATCGGCGGTCTGGGCGCCCATGTGCTGACCTTTGCCAGCGATACGGGCCTGACCGATAACGGGTTGAAGGTGCGCACCCTGCGCCTGCCCGATACCTTCATCGATCACGAAGACCCGATGAAGCAGTATGACGAGGCTGGCCTCAACGCACCGCAGATCGTGGACACGGTGCTGAAGGCGCTGAAGCACAACAGCACGGGCGTCGACGCGGGCGAGGAAGTGCGGGCGTAAGGCCCGCGCCCCTATGGGCGAACTGCTCGGCGTGCCGGAATGGATGGCGGCGACCGGATTTGTCGTCGCTGGCCTCACGCTCTGGATCGGCCTCGGTTTCTGGGTGCTGCGCCGGGCGCATTTGCGGGTCGCCGCGCGGCGCCCCAACCCGACGCAGGCCGAGTTCCTCGACATGATGGCGCAGGACTGCTCGCCCGAGGCGGCGCAGTTCATGTGGGAACAGGTGCTCCCCTATGTCACGCCGCGCCTGACGCCTCACCCTGACGACCTGCTGATTGCCGATCTGTGCGTCGACGATGATGACATCGACAGTTTCTGGAGGCGCGATTGGGCAGACCGACAAGGCCTTTCCGAAAGCGACCTGCCCGACTGGCCGAAGGACTGGCCGCTGACGGTGCGCAACTTTGCGCGCTGGTGCGATCTGGCCCGCCCGCCTAGCGCGGCCGGGTGATGATCACCGCTTCGGGGTCGGCGGGCGCATCGACCGGAGCGGCCGCGCCCTCCGCCGCAGCTGGCGCCCGAGCCTGCGCCGCCTTCAGCTCTTCCAGCTCCTCCAGCCAGCGGCTTTCCTCTTCCGAGACGGACTCGCCCTTCAGCGCGGCGATATCGCGGCGGCGCATGGCGAGATAGGTCTCCCGCCGCATCCGGTAGGGATCGTCCGAGGCCTGGATCGCGGCGATTTCCGCGTCAAATGCGACCCGCTGGTCCAGCGAGTTCACGATGAAGTACGGGATGGTATAGGTCGGCCTGTTGAACGGCTTGCCGACCACGAACGGCAGAAGCGCCTGATCAAGCGTAAGTCCGATGATGTCGCGCGCGCTTGTCGGCCCCGTCACCGGCATAAACAGATACGGCCCCGGCCCCACACCATAGAACCCCATCGTGTTGCCAAAGCCGTTGCGGCGATAGGGAAGACCGGCCTTCTTGCCCGCCACGTCGAATAAGCCGCCAAGCCCGATGGTGGAATTGATCGCCAGCCGCCCCAGCGTCTCGAACGCCTTGCCGACCTTGCCTTGCAGCAGGAAATTCAGCGCATTGCTCGGCTCGCCAAGATTGCGCACGACATTGCCGAGGCCATCGCGCATGGGCTCTGGCACGTGCTGGTAGGCATCGGCGACCGGCTCGACCAGCGCCCGGTCGACCGCTTGCGTCAGGCGGTAGCTTTCCTCGTTGACGCGTTCGAGCGGGTCGCTTTTGGGCGGGCCATACTCGCCTTTGACCGTGATTTCATTGACCGGCGCTTCGGCCTTGTCGCCTTCGGGGGGCGGCGCGGTTTCATCCTGCGGGCCGGCATCGCCGGGCCGGGTGTCCGGCACGCTCGCCAGATCCCACTCAAGCGGCGCGGGCACGGGAACGGGCGCAGGCGGCGCGGCCAGTGCGAGCGCGGCGCTCAATAAAGCAGGGGAAGTCGCAAGCAGCGTCAAACCGGGCAATCCACTTCTCCGCTTGGCTCCCTATCAATAGCATGGGCCGCAGGGAGCCAGCCTTGCCCTTGTCATGCCTCGCCTATACGCAAGGTGAATTATCTGCCCTTATCGCGCAAGGTTTCCCCGATGTCCCTGATCCAGATCACCAAAGAAGGCCCCGTTACCATCCTCACGCTCGACCGGGCGGAGACGATGAACCCGCTGGGCGCGCCGGGGGACGGGGACGAGTTCGTGCAGGTCGCCAATGCGATCAACCGCGACATGGAATGCCGGGTGGTGATCCTGACCGGCGCCGGACGGGCCTTCAGCGCGGGCGGCGATGTGAAGGCGATGCGCGACAAGACCGGCACCTTCGGCGGCACCACCCCGGCGATTTCGGACGGCTACCGGGACAATATCCACCAGATGCTGCGGGCTTTGTATGGCCTGCGCGTGCCGGTGATCGCAGCGGTCAACGGCCCCGCCATCGGGCTGGGCTGCGATGTCGCCTGCCTTGCCGATATCCGCATTGCATCGGAAAGCGCGAAGTTCGGGGTGACGTTCCTCAAGCTCGGGATCATTCCGGGCGATGGCGGCACCTGGATTCTGCCCCGCGTGATCGGGATGAGCCGTGCGGCGGAGCTGTTTTACACCGGCGATGTGATCGATGCCGCCACCGCGAAGGACTGGGGCCTTGTCAGCCGCGTTGTCGCGCCCGACGCGCTGATGGACGAAGCCCGCGCCCTCGCCGCGAAGATCGCCCTGCTCCCGCCCCATTCGCTGCGCCACACCAAGAACCTGCTGCGGCAGGGCCAGCAGACCAGCTACGACACCGCACTGGAACTCGCCGCCAACACGCAGGCGATGATGCACACCACCGCCGACCATGCCGAAGGCGTCGCCGCGCTGATCGAAAAGCGGCCTGCTGTCTTCAAGGGCGAGTAACCTGCGCCTGCTTGCCTAAGCATCTGGATCGTTGACTGATTTTCAACGGGTTTCGGCTAACCCCAAAGCTATTCGAAACTTGGGGGTCCAGAACCATGACGACACGCCGCCACTCCGGAATTCTTGCAGCCATCGTTCTCGGGCTCGCCACAACCGCCTGCGGCCCCAGCGGCGGCGCTGCGTTCAAGGACCTGTCGCCGCAGGCCAGCTTTGATTGTGCCGCCAACCTGTATGCCGTGAACAACCTGATGGAGATCGAGGCCGGCAATGCCGACGCCGAATTCGTCAAGTCCAACGGGATCGCGGCGATCACGCATTACGGCACCATCTATGCCGAAGCGGAAAAGATCTCGAGCGATGAGTTTCTGGGGCTGGTGAAGCTCAAGTCCTACAAGATGATCGGCCGGATTCCGGGCGGCCCGCGGGTGGCGGATTCCGCGATCATCTCGCGCGCCAAGGCCTGCATCACGGCCGATCCGGCCTAGGGGCGGATCACCCCAGCCATTTGAACACGCCCGCCGGGATGCCCGCGCGCCACAGGTGGATATAGCTGCCCGCCAGCCACAGCACGGTGCCAGCCACCAGCGGCACCGCGCCGACGCTGAACAGCTGGCCCCAGCGCGGCCAATAGCTGGTCCTGCGCTCCCACTCGGCCCAGCTTTCGCCCATCAGGGCCTCCTTCTTGGCGTCCTGCAACTTCGCGCCGACCAGTGCGAGGATGCCCATGGCGAGCGCGGTCACCATCGTGCGGATGCTCCAGAACAGGATCATGTGCGAGGCTGCCCACAGCCCGATGCCCCACATCATCGGGTGCCGGGTAACGCGCATCACGCCCTTGGGTTCGGCGCGGGCCTGCGCTTCGGCCATCGGGGTCGGCAGCGCCGGATTGCCCACCAGCGAGCCTGCGAGCAGGATCATGCCGGGCAGCGTGATGATCGTCGCCGCGATCCAGCCCGCATCGCCTGATCCCGGAAGGTCTGCAGGCGGCGCGGCGGTGAAGGCAAAGTACACCCACGCCAAGGTGGCGAAGCTGACCACGGTGTAAGCGCCCTGAAATCCGCCCGCACCCAAGGCCTTGACCATGGGTGCGCGCAAAGGGTGCGACATGGCGAAATGCGTGCCGACAAAGGCGATGTTCGCCGCGATGAGTGTGATGATGTCCCCGTCCATGGCGTCAGACTAACATGGGTGAGTCGTCACGCATAGCGGGCGCGTCAGGGGACGATGCCGGTGGGAACAATGGTCGCCTGCGCCACCGCGACATGGACGGGGGCGGCATCGTCGCTTTCCGCCCACACGTCGGCACGCACCACCACCTGCCGCTTGCCCGCCTTGACGACACTGCCGCGTGCGCGCAGCCGCTCACCCTTGGCCGGACGCAGGAAGTCGATGGTGTAGCCGCCTGTCACCACATCACCCGCCACCGAAGCCCCCGCCCAGGCGCAGGCATTGTCCGCCATCAGCCCGACGATAGCGCCGTGGGCATAGCCGTGGTGCTGGGTCATTTCGGGGCGCAGCTGGAGCAGCAGCTCGCTCTCCCCCTCCCACACCTTCAGCGGCTCGACATCAAGCCACCTGGAGAACCCCGACCGGCCGACCGCGACAGTCTTCATGTAGGCGACAGCGGCTTCGGGCGAGGGGAAACGGGAAGAGGACATGCGGGTGACTCCAATAGGTCTGATTTGCAGACTTTATGCCGCTTGCCATGCGGGCGCGCAAGTCTGATAATCAGACCATGAAAACCTACACCCCTTCGCGCGCGCCCTGCCCCATCGCCCGCGCCGCCCGACTGCTGGGGGATCGCTGGGTGCTGCTGATTTTGCGCGATGCCTTTCTGGGGGCGGAGCGGTTCGAGGAATTCATTGAGCGGCTCGGCATCAACCGCGCCGCACTCACCTCGCGCCTCGCGATGCTGCAGGAAGCAGGGCTGCTGCGGCGCGACCCGCCAGACAGCAAGCGGGCGCGCTATATCCTCACGGACAAGGCCCACGCGCTGGTGCCGGTGTTCGAGCAGATGGCCGGATGGAGCAGCGCGCACCTGTTTGCAGAAGGCGAGCAGGCGCCGCAGTGGCCGCCCTCAAGCGCGGCCTAGCGTTCGATCCCGATCAGTTCGACCTTGAACACCAGCGTCGCATTGGCCGGGATCGGCCCCCGCCCGACCGGGCCGTAAGCGAGGTCTGCGGGTATGGCGATCTCGATCACCTCGCCCACGCCCATCTGCGGAATCGCGAGCTGCCAGCCCTTGACCAGCCGGCCCAGCGGGAAGGTTGCCGGCTCCCCGCGGGCATAGGAGCTGTCGAACACCGTCCCGTCGAGCAACCGCCCTTCGTAATGGACGGTGACCCTGTCAGCGACGGTCGGCTTGCGGTCCGACGCGCGATAGGTGAGCCAGCGCCAGCGCAGCCCGCCATCGACAAAATGCCAGCCATCCTCAGCGGTCAGGCCGAGCAGATAGATCTGCTGCTCGGCGTGCCATGCGGAGTCCTGCGCCCTTGGATCAACGACGGTTTCGCCCGTCTCCTCCTGCGCCTGCGCGGACAGCGGGGCGAGCAGGAGCGAAGCCAGCAGAGCGGCCGCCATCGGCTTTGTCAGCAGCGCCATTACCAGTCGTAAGCCTTGGGCCGGTCGCTTTCGTCGAGGTCCATGTAACGATCGCGCAGGCGGGTCTGGTGGTTGGTGAGGTCTTGCTCCACCCCGCCGATGAACACCCGGGTCGGCACCGAGCCGACTTCGAGCGGATCGCCCGTCCACAGCACCACATCACCCAAGGCGCCTGCTTTCAGCACGCCCGCCTTGCCGCCCATGCCGCTGATCTCGGCCGGGACGGAGCTGATCGCGGCGAAGGCCTTGCCCCATTCCATCCCGCTCGCACCGGGAATCCGGGTCAGCGCCACAAGATTGCCTGCCACCTGCTGCAAGCGGCGCGGGTCCTGCATCGTCGCGGCGTTGATCGCGACCTTGACGCCCGCTTTCGCCATGCGCCCGGCGTTGGACTGGGTTGCGCCCAGCTGCTCGAAGGTTTCGGGCAGGTCGATCAGGCCATTGGCGATCACCGGCACGCCCGCGGCAGCGATGTCATCCGCCACCAGCCAGCCTTCGGTCGCGCCGACCAGCACCAGATCGAGCTTGGGGTATTCCTGCTTCAGCGCCAGCACAGCGCGGATATCGGCCATGCGGTCAACCGCGACGTAAAGCTTCTGCTTGCCCGTCACCACCGGCACCAGCGCTTCGGCATCGAAGCGGGAGAGCAGCACGTCATCGGCCTTGCCGATTTCGGTCGTCTCCGGGATGCCGGGCTTGCCGACCAGCGCCTGTGCTTCGCGCAGCGCGGCGCGCAGCAGGGCGTGGGCGGCGACGCGGCTGCCGCCGGCATTGTCCGCTCCGCCTTCGCCGAGGTTCACCATCTGGAACGCCTTGGCCTGCATCACCGGGCGCGGGTCGCCATCCAGATCGATGATCGCCCCCTGCCCTGCAAAGATCGAGCCCGACGGCATCGTTGTCGTCGCGGCGCGGGTGATCCCGGCGGCCTTGTGGACCAGAATGTGCTGCGAGGTCGGGTTGATCGCGGTCGAGGCGTCCAGTGCCGCGCTGAACGGCGTGCCGCGCGCGGTAATGTCATTGGTCTCGCCCACTGCCGACACATCGGCAAGGCCAAGCGTGGTGACGGTCGCGAACAGGCCGGGGGTGACCCATGCGCCCTTGGCATCGATGACGGTCGCGCCATTCTGTGCCGCCGCCTCCGGCCCGGCATAGATCACTTTGCCGCCTTGCACGACCACGGTGCCGCCCTCGATGGGGGCAGAGCCGTCGCCGATCACGACCTTGGCGTTGGTGATGGTCACATCTTGCGCCATCGCAGGGGTGGCAAGCGCCAGCGCGCTCATACCGAGTGTCAGGAGGCGCTTCACTTCACATCTCCTTCACCGGGCTGGCCAAGCTCGAAATCGCTCACCGGACGGGTCTTGGGGTTCAGGGCATCGAACATCAGCGCACCATCGATCCAGACCTTTTCTGGCCGCGAATAGACGCTCAAGGGATCGCCGTTCCACAGCACCACGTCGGCCATCTTGCCCGGTTCCAGGCTGCCGGTCTGCTTGTCGATCCCCATCGCCTTGGCCGGGTTCAGCGTGATCCACTGGATCACGGTCGCATCGGAAATGTCCATGCCCAGCCTGAGGCCCGCGGCCTGCGCCTTGGCGGCTTCCTGATTCAGACGCTGGATATCATTGGCATCATCCGAGTGGATCACCACGCAGGCGCCTTCGCGTTGCAGGAAGGCCGCGTTTTCCAGAATGCCGTCGTAGCTTTCCATCTTGAAGCCGTACCAGTCGGCCCAGATCGCGCTGCACACGTCGTTTTCGCGCAGCAGATCGCCGATCTTGTAGGCTTCGACCGCGTGATGGAAGGTCGAAACCTTGTAGCCCATCTCCTTGGCCATATCGAGCACCAGCGCCATTTCATCGGCGCGGTAGCAGTGGTTGTGGATCAGGATTTCGCCCTTAAGCACGCCCACCAGCGTTTCCTTGGCGAGATCGCGCTTGGGGTCTTCGGCGTTGGCGTAATCGATCGCGGCGAGCCAGGTTTCGCGGTTGACGGCAAAGTTGCCCATCCGGGTCGAAGGCATCCGCCCGCGTGCGCCATAGACGCGCTTGGGGTTCTCCCCGCAGGCCATCTTCAGACCATAGGGCGCGTCGGGGAACTTCATCCCCTGCACCGTGCGCGCCGGGACGTTCTTGAGCGTCACCGTGCGCCCGCCCATCAGGTTCGCCGAGCCGGGCAGGATCTGCAAGGCGGTGATCCCGCCGTTTGCCATCGCGCGGGAGAAGCCGGGGTCCTGCGGCCAGACCGAATGTTCGGCCCAGACCTCGGGCGTGGTCGGCGCGGTTGCCTCGTTGCCGTCGGAATGCGCCTCGACACCGGGCGACGGATAATCGCCAAGGTGCGAGTGGATGTCGATGATGCCGGGAGTGACGAATTTGCCGGTGCCGTCGAACACCGCGATATCAGCCGGGATCGGCGTATCGGGGCCGCCGACCGCGACGATCTTGCCGCCGGACATGAACACGACGCCGTTTTCAATCTTGCCGCCCTTGCCGTCATAGACCGTCGCGCCCTTCAGCGCGGTCGCGACATTGGGGAAGGGCTTGTAGGTCGAAGCGAAGACCGGATCGCCCGCCTTGGTGGCGGCAAACTTGTCTTCCGCCTTGGCCGAGGCGCTGGCAGGTTCGCCGCTGCCGCCGGTGGTCGTGCAGGCCGACAGCGCCAATGCGCTCGCCAAGGTGGCAAGCACGCCGCTGCGCGCCCGCCGCTTGAAGTCGATAATCATCCAAACCCCTTCCGTTTCCCGGTCACAAGATGTGACGGGAAACGGAAAGGTTGTCCATGCAGTTGGACGATTATCGCGTCAGACGATTGTTACTCGGCAGCGGGCTTTTCGTCGCTCAGGGTGTCGAGGTGCATCCACTTCTTCACCACCGGGCTGACCAGCAGCACCGCCACGGCCGCCCCGATGGCGATCCAGCCGAACATTTCGTAGATGTCGAGCAGGCCCTGCTTGGTCAGCTCCCCGTCATGTCCGCCGGTCGCTTCGCCGATCTTGCCCGCCACGAAATTGCCGACCGCCGTCATGTAGAACCACGCGCCCATGATAAGCGAAGCGAGGTGCTTGGGTGCCAGCCGGTTCATCGCCGACAGGCCGACAGGTGACAGGCAGAGTTCGGCGGTGGTGGCGAAGAAGTAATAGGCGAAGACCAGAATGACCGGAGTCATCGCGGCGATGCCATAGGCTTCCGCGCCCCACACCAGCACGAGGTTCGCAAACCCCATCTGCGCCAGCGCCAGCCCGAACTTGGCCGGGGCCGAGGGTTCCTTGCCCTTGCTACCGAGCCACTGCCACAGTCCGGCGAACAGCGGGGCAAGCAGGATGATGTAGATCGGGTTGATCGACTGGAAGATGCCGGCAGGCACCCCGCCGCGATCGACGAATTCATCGGTGAACTGGTTCATCGATCCGCCCGCCTGCTCGAACAGACCCCAGAACAGCGGGTTGAGGCTGATCAGGAACAGGATCGCGAACATGCGTTCACGCGGCTCCTTGGGCAGTTTGAAGCTTTCGAACAGCACATAACCCAGCAGACCAAGGCCCGAGATGATCAGCAGGGTCTGGATCACGTCCTGATATTGGACCAGTCCCCACACCACCGCGACCGCAGCAAGGCCGACACCGTAGAGGCCATATTCCTTGCCCTTGGCGAGCGGCACGGGCGCTTCGCCTGCGCCGTTCAGCGTCGATTTGCCCAGCACGAACACCACCAGGCCGAGCAGCATCCCGATCCCTGCAAGACCGAAGCCATAGCCCCAGCCAACCGTCTGTCCGAGATAGGCGACCAGGATCGTCCCGATCGCCGCGCCGACGTTAATGCCCATGTAGAAGATCGTGTAGGCCCCGTCGCGGCGCACGTCCGTCATCGGGTAAAGCTGGCCGACCATCACCGAGATATTGGCCTTGAGGAAGCCCGAGCCGACGATGATGAAGGCCAGCGCCGCCCAGAAGATGTTGATCGTGGGATCATCCTGCCCGCCGGTGCCTTCCACCGCCATCAGCGAATGGCCCACCGCCAGCAGCAGCCCGCCGAACAACACCGCCTTGCGCTGCCCGAGATAGCGATCTGCCAGCCAGCCGCCGAGCACCGGGGTGATGTACACAAGGCTGGCATAGGCCCCGAGGATGAGGTTCGACTTGCCCTTGGTGAAATCCCAATGCTGGGCGAGATAGAACACCAGAATGGCGCGCATGCCGTAGTAGGAGAACCGCTCCCACATCTCGGCAAAGAACAGCATGTAGAGGCCCTTGGGGTGGCCGGCGAATTCAGGCTCGCTCTGAACTGCGATCTTCGCCCCGATCGCCAGAAACACGATCAGCACCACCACGGCGATGGCCGCAATCCATTCGGCCTCCGCCCACAGCGAAATATCCATCATTTGGTTCGATCCCCATCGAATGGTTAAGGCAGGTGCCTCACCACACCGCCGCAATGGGAGCGCACCCTAGCGCCTGTTGCGAGAGTGTGAAGCATTTGTTGCGTGAGTTTGTTACCTTCACGCTGCCGCGCGATGCAGACACCCCGCCAGAAGCTGGCCAAATACGTTGACCGCATGGCTGTATTATGGCACTGAGGCACCCATGAACCTCAACAGGCCCGTCTACCTTAAGCTGCGTGACCAGATCGCCGCTGCGATTATCGACGGAGCATACCCGGAAGGCGCGATGCTGCCGTCGGTGCGGGCTCTGGCGGCCGAACAGGGGGCCAATCCGCTCACCGTCGCCAAGGCCTACCAGCAGTTCCAGAACGACGGCCTTGTCGAAGTCCAGCGCGGAGTCGGCATGTATGTCGTGCGCGGCGCTGCCGAACGCCTGCGCGCCGCCGAGCGCGAGGCGTTTTTGCGCGAAGAATGGCCCGAAATCCGCAGCCGCATGGCGCGCCTGGGCCTCGATCCGGCGGACCTTGCGGTCGCGTCATAGAAATCCGGCTTACTGACATTAATGCAGGTTGCGGGATTTCCCGAAATCTGACAGCCTGTTCATATTCTTAGCTTGTGGGTTGCATATCTCGCAAGGCTGGGGGTAAAGGGGGCCGCCTCACGGGTCGGAGGCGAGTAGAGGAAAACGACGGGGCAACCCGCATTTGCGGCGTGATATGGCGGCTCGACCGACCATGGGCGCCGGGAGATCGCCATGATCAGATCCG
>JAUMAX010000045.1:0-36319 GCA_032116115.1 Porphyrobacter sp. | reverse complement strand
GCGTCCAGCAGCGCGCCGTGCTTCACACGGTGGCTCCGGTCGATCCCGTAACGGGTGCAGAGCGCATCAAGGCTGAGTTTCGCGCCGGGGTGCTTCTTGCGGGCGAGGGCGACCGTATCGACCATCCGGTCGAGGCTGATCGGCGCGCGGCCCAGCAATTCCAGTTCATTGTTGAGGAAGCCGAAATCGAACCCGGCATTGTGCGCAACCAGATCGGAATCGCCCAGAAATGCGAGCAATTCGTCCACCGTTTCGGCAAAGCGCGGCTTGGTGGCGAGGAACGCGGCGCTGAGGCCGTGGACGCGCTCGGCCTCGGGCGGCATGTCACGATCGGGGTTGAAATAGGCGTGGAAGCTGCGGCCTGTTTCGACCCGGCCGATCATTTCGATGCAGCCGATTTCCACCATGCGATCGCCGGTCTTGGGATCAAGCCCGGTCGTTTCGGTGTCGAATATGACTTCGCGTGTCTGAGCCGCCATTCGAAATACTATCTGCGCAAGTCCCGGCACTTGCAAGGCCTGCCTGAAATCAAAATGACGCAATCAAATCGAAGCAATCAGCCTTGTCACCTGGGCGCGGGTTTCCTCAAGGCTGGTGCCGGTGTCGATGACATGATCGGCGCGGTCACGCTTGTGGGTATCGTGGAGTTGCAGGCCGAAAATATGCTCGAATTTCTGCGGCGTCATGCCGGGGCGGGCGAGCACGCGGGCGCGCTGGACCTCTTCGGGGGCGGAAACGACGACGATGGTATCGACGCTTTCGTGCCCGCCGCGTTCGAATAACAACGGGATGTCGAACACGACGGCGCGCTTGTCATGGTGCGCTTCGAGGAAGGCGGCGCGTCTTGCCCCGACGGCGGGGTGAACGATGGCTTCGAGTCGCGCCAGCGCAGCTTTGTCAGCGAAGACCTGATGGCCCAGCCGGTCGCGGTCGACGCCGTCAGGGCCGGTCGATCCGGGGAAGGCGGCCTCGATCGCGGGGACAAGCGCGCCCCCCGGCCCCTGCATCGCGCGCACTTCAGCATCGGCGTCGAACACCGGAATGCCGGCGTCGGCAAACATCGCCGCGACGGTGGATTTGCCCATGCCGATGCTGCCGGTGAGGCCGATGATTGTCGGTCGCGTCATTGGGTCAGGATCGCTCGCAATTCGGCGTCATGTTCGCGGGGCGGGGGAGCGCCGAAGAACTTTTCGAAGGCTGTGGCAGCCTGCCCGATCAGCATGGACAGCCCGTCGATGGTGCGCAGCCCCTTGGCCCGCGCGCCTTGGAGGAAGGGCGTATCAAGCGGCGCGGTGACGATATCATAGGCGATGCTGCCGGGCGGCGCATGGCTCCAGTCGAACAGCAACGGGGGCTGGCCCTGCATCCCCAACGAGGAGGCGTTGATCACGAGATCGAGGCACCCTTCGCGATCATCGAAGGCGAAATCGGTGGGGTCGGCAAAGTGCGACAGGTGGATCGCGTGATGCTCGCCCTTGGGCGCGAGTTCATCGAGCAAGGCGCGGGCCTTGGCAGGATCGCGCCCGGCGACGACCAGCGTGAAGCCCTTGTCGGCCAGCGCCGCAATGATCGCCCGCGCCGCGCCGCCGGTACCGAGGATGCGGGCCATGCGGTAGTAGTGCGTTTCGGCCAGATCGGCTTTGAGCGGCTCCAGGAACCCGCTGGCGTCAGTGTTGGTGCCCGCCAGACCCGTCTCGCCCATGGCCAGCACGGTGTTGACCGCGCAGATGCTGCCCGCAGGCGGATCAATCCGGTCGAGCAGCGGCATCACCGCCTGCTTGTGCGGCATGGTGACATTGCACCCGCGCCAATCGGGATCAGCACGGCGTTCCGCGAGGTAATCGGCGAGGGCATCAGGCGTGACATGGCACGCCCGGTAGTCAGCCGCGATCCCCAGCTTTCCGAGCCAGAAGCCGTGGATTTTGGGCGATTTGGACTGGGCGATGGGATCGCCGATCACCTCGGCATAGGTCATGCGACCAGCACCCCTTCCTCCCGCAGCGCTGCCAGCAGCGGCAGCAGCGGCATCCCGAGCACCGTGAACTGGTCGCCCTCGATGGCCTCGAACAATTGCACCCCCGGCCCTTCGATGCGGAACGCCCCGACAGTGTGGCTGATGGCGGGCCATTCAAGGCCAAGATAATGCGCGATAAATTCGTCCGACAACTCGCGCACGTGCAGCCGCGCCAGGCTGGCGTGGCTCCACACGCAGCCCCCGTCCTTCACCAGAGCCGCCGCGCTGTGCAACTCCATCACCCGCCCGGAAAAGAACCGCAGATGCTCGGCCGCTTCTTCTGCCGAGCGCGGCTTGTCGAACCTGCGCCCATCCGCGACGACCAGCGAGTCCGACCCCAGCACCAACGCCTGTGGATGCAGCGCCGCCACTGCGGCCGCCTTGGCAACCGCGAGCGCCTCGGCCACTTCGGCAGGCGCAGCGCCGGCAAGGCCTGCCTCGACCGCGCGTTCGTCAATATCGGCGGGGATGCTTGCGTAAGCCACCCCGGCGGCATCGAGCATCGCCCGGCGCGAGGCGGATTTGCTGGCGAGAACAAAAGACGTGTTCATATCGGCCAAAGTCATATCGGTTTGCCCACTCCGCCTTCGTTCGCCGGCTTGCGTTCGCGCTCCTGCGCCAGCCGGATAATCGCGGCGGCGGTTTCCTCGATCGAGCGGCGGGTGACGTCGATCACCGGCCAGCCATTATCGGCAAACATGCGGCGGGCAAATTGCAGCTCCGCCTTGACGCGGTCATTGTCCACGTAAGCGGTCTCGGTCGCCTCGTTCAGCGACAGCAGGCGGTTGCGGCGGATCTGCACCAGGCGTTCCGGCGACGTCGTCAGCCCCACCACCAGCGGATGGCGCAGCCCGTACAGCGCCTGCGGGGGCGGGCTTTCGACCACCAGCGGAATATTGGCGACCTTGTAGCCGCGGTTGGCAAGATAGATGCTGGTCGGCGTCTTGGACGAGCGCGAGACCCCCACCAGCATGATATCGGCCTCCTCCCAATCCTCGTGCCCGAGGCCGTCATCATGGGCGATGGTGTACTGGATCGCATCGACGCGCTTGAAATAGCTCTCGTCCATCATGTGCTGGCGGCCCGGGCGGCCATGTGCCTCCTGCCCGAGCTGCGCCTCAAGCGCGGCGGTCACCTGATCGAGCACCGGCACAGCCGGCAGCCCGAGATGGCGGCAATGTTCCTCCAGCCGCTTGCGCGTTTCGGGGTTCACCAGCGTGTAGAGCACCAGCCCCGGATGGGCGGCGAGATCCGGGACGATCCGGTCGAGATGCTGCAATGATCGCACCATCGGCCAGAAATGGCGGTTCACGCTGGGGTTATCGAACTGCGCCAGCGCCGCCTTGGCAATCATTTCCAGCGTCTCGCCGGTCGAATCCGATACAAGGTGGAGGTTGAGTCGGTTCATTTCCGGTGCCTGTGGACAGATGGGGGCATAAACCACGGGAGGGCAGGTCGAACAAGCTGGGGAGCAATTTTCATGCCCGCTACCGGCCTTTTCACCGGGGTATTTGCCCACACGGGACAAGTTTTGTCGACAGCCTGTGAAGAGTGGGGATAAAGCTGGCTTGACGTCCAATCCATGCGGATTCGGTGGGGGCTTGGGGCAAAGAGGTTATGCAGGGTTAGTCCGGCAAGTTCCGGTAATTCCCGCTATCCACAGGGCCAACAGACTCCATCAATCCTTTTATAATTTGTTTTGATTTGTTTATAGGAACCCTATGCCCGGACCGCTTCTCGATACGCTCAAAGGTGTCCGTCAGGACGTTGCCCCCGTTTGGCTGATGCGCCAGGCCGGGCGTTATCTGCCTGAATATCGTGAACTTCGGGCCGAAAAGGGCGGGTTCCTCGAACTGGTTTACGACAGCGAGGCCGCGGCCGAAATCACCGTGCAGCCGATCCGGCGGTTCGGGTTTGATGGCGCGATCCTGTTTTCCGATATCCTGATCGTGCCGCATGCGATGGGGCAGGGGCTGACCTTTGCTGCCGGAGAAGGCCCGCACCTTGCGCCGACGCTGTTGGAGGTTGGGCTCGACTCGTTCACCCCGGCTTTCGAGCGGTTCGAGCCGGTTTATGAAACCGTGCGCCTCACCCGCCAGCAGATTGGCCCGGCGGTGACGATGCTCGGCTTTGCGGGGAGCCCCTGGACGGTCGCGACCTACATGATCGCGGGCGAAGGTTCCAAGGATCAGGGCCCGGCGCGCTTGTTGGCTTACCGGGATCCGGCGTACATGCAGGCGATCATCGATGCGATCGTCGATGTCTCGGTCACGTACCTGCGCGGCCAGATCGATGCGGGCGCCGAAGCGGTGCAACTGTTCGATAGCTGGGCGGGGAGCCTTGCGCCTGACCAGTTCGAAAAGTGGGTGATTGCCCCCAATGCGGCGATCACGGCCAAGCTCAAGGAAACCCACCCTGATACGCCGGTGATCGGTTTCCCGAAGGGCGCTGGCGCGAAACTGCCGGCCTATGCGCGCGAGACGGGTGTGGATGCGGTCGGCCTCGACGAGACGCTGGACCCCGCCTGGGCCCATGCCAGCCTGCCTGCCGGAATGCCGGTGCAGGGCAATTTCGATCCGCTGCTGCTCGAAGCAGGCGGCCCGGCGGTGGCTGCGCGGGTCAAGACGATCATCGCCGCTTTCGAGGATCGGCCGCATGTGTTCAACCTTGGCCACGGGATCGGGCAATTCACGCCGATCTCGCACGTCGAGGAATTGCTTGCGGCCCTAAGAGGTTGATCTGATGCAGGAAATGCTCTCGTCGATCTACCTGTTCCTCAAATCGGGGCATGTGATCTTCATGGTGTTCTGGCTCGCGGGGCTGTTCATGCTGCCGCGCCAGTGCATCTACATGCTCGATCATGAACCGGGATCGGCGGGGGAGGCCAAGTGGGCGACCCGCATGGGCAAGCTGCGCAAAATCATCCTGACGCCGGCGCTGATCATCGTCTGGGTGCTGGGGCTGACCATGGCCTATACCATGGGTTTCTTCAGCGACGGCTGGCTCCATGCCAAGCTGACGCTGGTGCTCGCTCTGACAGGCTATCACGGCTGGCTGGTGGGGCAGACCAAGAAAATGGCGCGGGGTGAGCGTCCGCTGACCGAAAAGACCTTGCGCATGATCGGCGAAGTGCCGGGGCTGCTGCTGGTGCTGATCGTGGTGCTGGTTTACCTCAAGCCGTTCTGAGCCTCGCCTGCGCCCACCACAATCGCTGATTGACCTGAGGAGCGCTCGCTCCTATTTCCTCAACACCTATCCGGGTATCGGAGCGCCAGTCCGCTCCGCCAAGGTCTGCTTTCTCCAAGCCCAGTCCCACGCATCGGGACACCTCTTTTTCAAAGAGGCACTGACCATCCGGCCACTCTAAGACTTTCGGAAATACGACAAATGCATCTCAAAGACCTCAAGCGAAAGACCCCGGCCGAACTGGTCGCGATGGCGGAAGAACTCGGCGTCGAAGGCGCTTCGACCATGCGCCGTCAGGACCTGCTGTTCAGCATTCTGCGTGAACTGGCCGAGGACGAGGAATACGAAGAAAAGATCATGGGCATCGGCACCATCGAAGTGCTGCAGGACGGCTTCGGCTTCCTGCGCAGCCCTGAGGCGAACTACCTCGCCGGGCCGGACGATATCTACATCTCGCCCAACCAGGTCCGCCGCTGGGGCCTGCGCACCGGTGACACCGTCGAAGGCGAAATCCGCGCACCCCGCGATGGCGAGCGCTATTTTGCGCTGACCACGCTGTCGAAGGTCAATTTCGACGATCCCGACGCGGTCCGCCTACGCACCAATTTCGACAACCTGACGCCGCTTTACCCGGATCAGAAGCTGACGCTCGACAGCTTTGACCCGACGGTGAAGGACAAGAGCGCCCGGGTGATCGATATCATCGCGCCGCAGGGCAAGGGCCAGCGCGCGCTGATCGTCGCGCCGCCGCGCACGGGTAAGACCGTGCTGCTCCAGAACATCGCCAAGGCGATCACCGACAACCACCCCGAAGTGTTCCTGATCGTGTTGCTGGTCGACGAACGCCCGGAAGAAGTCACCGACATGCAGCGTTCGGTGAAGGGCGAGGTGATTTCCTCGACCTTCGACGAACCGGCCAACCGCCACGTGCAAGTCGCTGAAATGGTGATCGAAAAGGCCAAGCGCCTGGTCGAGCACAAGCACGACGTGGTCATTCTGCTCGACTCCATCACCCGCCTTGGCCGTGCCTACAACACTGTCGTGCCGTCATCCGGCAAGGTGCTGACCGGCGGTGTGGACGCCAACGCACTCCAGCGGCCCAAGCGCTTCTTCGGTGCGGCGCGCAACATCGAGGAAGGCGGCAGCCTCTCGATCATCGCCACGGCGCTGATCGACACCGGCAGCCGCATGGACGAAGTCATCTTCGAAGAGTTCAAGGGCACCGGTAACTCGGAAATCGTCCTCGACCGCAAGGTTTCGGACAAGCGCATCTTCCCCGCGCTGGATGTTGGCAAGTCCGGCACCCGCAAGGAAGAACTGCTGGTCCAGAAGGACAACCTCTCCAAGATGTGGGTGCTGCGCCGCATCCTGATGCAGATGGGCACCGTAGATGCGATGGAATTCCTGCTCGACAAGATGAAGGATTCCAAGACCAACGAAGACTTCTTCGCTACGATGAATCAGTAACTTGGTGGATTAACGGGCCGAGGGGTCGGGCCGCAACTGACGGACGGGAAAAGTGCTCAGCCAGTATCTCTACATCAGCACCGCGCCGACCCTGCCGCGCGAGGAAGTCGAGGCAATTCTCGACGCCAGCGCGCGCAACAATCCGGCGCGGGGCATCACCGGGCTGCTGCTGTTCAATGGCCGCAACTTCCTCCAGCTGCTTGAAGGGGAGGAGGGCGAAGTTGCGGGCCTGATGGACACCATCACTGCCGACCCGCGCCACTCGGGCGTCTCGGTGCTCGACCGCCGCGGGATCGCCGCGCGGGCTTGCCCTGACTGGGCGATGAAGCGGGTGATGATCGCGGAAAGCATCGAAAGCCGCCGCGACATGCTGGAGCGTGATCTACCGCAGGGTCTCGACCCCGAAGTGCGCAAGATGATCGTCAACTTCGCGGTGCTGAACTAACCCTTCGCCGCCGCCAGCTGCGCGCCCATCATTTCCCAGACCTTGTTGATCGCCTTCAAGGGGCGGACCATCACCTTGAAGTCGGTGATCCGGCCGTCCGCGTTGAAGCGGATGATATCGACCCCGTTGATCGCGATTCCGTCAATCTCGGTGACGAATTCGAGCATCATCTCGTCCCCGTCCACCAGCTCGCGGACATAGTGGAAGCTGTCATTCCCCAGCACATGGCTGGCCGCGACCAGATAGGCCATAACGATCGGCTTGTCTGCTTGGGGGGTGTGCACCACCGGCGAGTGGAACACCACGTCATCGGCCAGCAGGTCTGACAGGACGGCGGGGTCAGCGCCGCCCATCATATACTCGTGCCAACGGGCGAGGCCTGCGTGCCCGCTCATCCGAGGTGCTCCGCAAAGAAGGCTGCGGTGCGGCTGTCGGCAAGGGTCGCGGCGGCCTCGTCCCGGCGCTGGCCGGTTTCGGTGGCAAAGCCGTGATCCAGCCCCTCGTAATCGTGCAGCGTCACCTTGGGGTGATCATCCAGACCTTCATGCATCGCGGCCTGTGTTTCACGTGGAACAAAGCCGTCAGCGGTGGGGATGTGCAGCATCAGCGGATGGGCGATCGCGTGCTTTTCACCCAGCAGGCCGTCGATGCCGACCCCGTAGTAACCCACCGAAGCATCCACGTCCGTGCGCGCGGCAGCCATGAACGCGAGCCTGCCGCCAAGGCAATATCCCACGCAGCCGACCTTGCTCACGCCTAGCGTGCGGCGGATGTGGTGGATGGTCGCTTCGATATCGCGGATGCCGGCGTCTTGATCAAACTGCCCCATCATGCCGATGGCACGCTCGAACTCGGCGGGGACATCGGGATCGGTCTCCACGCCGGGCTCCAACCGCCAGAACAGATCGGGCGCGACCGCGAGATAGCCCTCCGCTGCCAGCTTGTCGCACTTCTGGCGGATGCCGGGGTTCACCCCGAAGATCTCCTGAATGACGATAATCGCAGCCCGCGGCGTGCCGTCCGGGCGGGCGACATAGGCGCCGAAGCTGGCATCTGCTTCCAGCGTGGGGATGGTTGCGTTGAGGCTCATGGGTATCTCTCTGGTTGTTTGCAGGTTGGGCCGTGGTCTATCCCTTGCCTTGCTCGGCTGCCAAGCCCAAATGAGACAGGCGCACCGGGAGAGGAGAGCGGTCCCATGAAGATCACCATTGAAGTCGATTGCACCCCCGAGGAAGCCCGCAGCTTCATGGGCCTGCCCGATGTAAGCGCGGCGAACTCGGTCTATGTCGATAATATCACCAAGGCGATGCAGGGCGTCTCCAATCCCGACCAGTTGCAGCAATATGCGCAGGCCCTGGCGCCGATGGGGCAGGTGGGCCTGAAGCTGTTCCAGAGCTTTGTCGAAAGCGGGATGAAGGCTGCGTCAGGGGCGAAGAAGCCCGATTGATCCTGTGACAGACGCGCCGACGATCTTCGCGCTCTCCAGCGGCGCGCCGCCGGCGGGCGTGGGTGTGATCCGGGTGTCCGGGCCGCAGGCGGGCGCGGCTCTGCTGGCTTTGGCGGGTAGAGTGCCGCCGCCGCGCCGCGCGTCGCTGGCACGGCTGCGCGGCGGGACTGGCGCGTTGCTGGACGAGGCGCTGGTGCTGTGGTTCCCCGGCCCGAACACCGCGACGGGCGAGGATCTCGCCGAATTCCACTGCCACGGCGGCCGCGCGGTGATTGCTGCGGTGGAGGCGGCGCTCACCGCGCTGCCCGGCTTGCGCCGCGCCGAGCCGGGGGAATTCACCCGCCGTGCCTTTGCCAATGGCCGGATCGATCTCGCCGAGGCCGAGGGGCTGGGCGATCTCCTTACCGCAGAGACGGAACTGCAACGCGCCGCGGCGCTGGCGAACCTTGGCGGGGCGCTGTCGCGGCAGGTGGAAGGCTGGCGGGAACAGGTGCTGGGGTTTTCCGCCGAGGTCGAAGGCGTGCTGGATTTCTCGGACGAGGAAGACTCCGCCGATCTGCCCGAATGTTTCACGTGGAACATTTCTGCGCTGGCGAGCGAGATTGGCGAATGGCTCGCCCGCCCGCGCTCCGAACGGTTGGGGGAGGGCTTCCGCGTGGTGCTGGCAGGGCCGCCCAATGCCGGAAAATCGACCCTGTTCAACGCCTTGGTCGAAAGCGAGGCCGCGATCACCTCGCCCATCGCCGGGACGACGCGTGACGTGATCGAGCGCAGCGTTGCCATAGCCGGCGTGCCGTTCACCTTCGTCGACACCGCGGGCCTGCGTGACGCGGGTGCGGATGCTATCGAGGCCATCGGCATTGCCCGGGCCGAGGCTGAACTGGCGCGGGCGGACTGTGTGCTGTGGCTGGGGCCGGAAGGGGCGGGGCCGTCAGGTGCATGGGAGATTGCGGCCCAGGCGGATCTTGCGGGCTTCATCCCCAAACCCACGGCGCGCTTCACCCTGTCGGCGGCGACGGGCGAAGGGCTCGCCGCGCTTAAATCCGCGCTGGTTGCTGCTGCGCGCGACGCCTTGCCCAAGCCGGGCGAGGCGGCACTCAACGCCCGCCAGCACGCACGGCTGGCGGAGGCAGGGGAGGCACTGGCTTCGGCCAAGACACTCGCCGATCCGTTACTGGTCGCCGAGGAGCTGCGGCGGGCGCGGCTTGCGTTTGACCGCCTGATCGGCCGGGCGACCACCGAGGATATGCTCGACACGCTGTTCGGACGCTTCTGCATCGGGAAGTGAGCGCCGAAGTGCGTGGGGCGGGGCAAAATGTTTCACGTGAAACATTTTGAGCGGAGCAAACATCTTTGACGATCCCCGCGTCACGCCCTATCTGCGCCCCCATGCATTCCTTCGATGTCCTCGTCATCGGCGGCGGTCACGCCGGGGTTGAGGCTGCCTGCGCGGCGGCCCGCATGGGTGCGCGCACGGCGTTGGTGAGCTTCGACCTCACGGCCATCGGCGCGATGAGTTGCAACCCCGCGATCGGCGGTCTGGGCAAGGGCCATCTGGTGCGCGAGGTTGACGCGCTCGACGGGGTGATCGGACGCGCGGCTGATGCGGGGGCAATCCATTACCGGATGCTCAACCGCTCCAAGGGCAGCGCTGTCTGGGGCCCGCGCGTGCAGGCGGACCGGGTGCGCTTCAAGGCCGCGGTGCAGGGCATCGTCCGCGCGCAGGCAGGCCTGACGCTGGTGCAGGGCGAGGCTGCTGCGCTGGTGCTGGAGGGCGGGGCGGTTGCGGGACTGGAGCTCGCCGACGGCACGATTCTCCACGCCAGGCGCGTTATCCTGTGCACCGGCACCTTCCTCGGCGGCGTGCTGTTCCGGGGCGAGGAGCGCTTCGAAGGCGGACGTATCGGCGAAAACGCGGCCAAGCGCCTCGCCCAGCAATTGCGTGCTGCTGACCTGCCAATGGCACGGTTGAAGACCGGGACACCGCCGCGGCTGGACGGGCGCACGATCAATTGGGCGGTGCTGGAGGAACAGCCTTCAGACGGCGAGGGCTGGACCATGTCCCCGCTCACACCCGCACGCATCAACCCGCAGGTGTTCTGCGCCATCACCCGCACCACGCAGGCCGGGCATGACGCGATCCGCGCCAATCTCCACCGCTCACCGCTGTTCTCCGGCGCGATTGCGGCGGCGGGGCCACGCTATTGCCCCTCGATCGAGGACAAGATCTTCCGCTTCGGCGACCGGGAGGGGCATCAGGTGTTCCTGGAGCCGGAAGGGCTGGACACGCACATGGTCTATCCCAACGGCATCAGCACCTCGCTGCCGGTGGATGTGCAGGAGACCGTGGTGCGCACCATGCCGGGCTGCGAGCAGGTCGAGATCGTGCAGCCGGGCTATGCGGTGGAATATGACCACATTGATCCGCGCGCACTGACGCCCGATTTGCAGCTCCGCGCTATCCCTGGACTGTATTGTGCGGGCCAGATCAACGGCACAACAGGGTACGAGGAAGCCGCTGCGCAGGGGCTGGTTGCCGGCCTCGAAGCCGCCGCCGCCGCGCTCGGCAAGCAGGCGCCCGCGCTAGACCGGGCGAACAGCTATATCGCGGTGATGGTCGATGACCTGACCTTGCAGGGCGTATCCGAGCCCTACCGGATGCTCACCGCCCGCGCCGAATACCGTCTGCGCCTGCGCGCCAACAATGCGGCGACCCGCCTGACGGGACTGGGCATCGAAGCGGGCTGCATCGGGGAAGAGCGCCGCGCCTGGTGGGATCGCCGCGAAGAGGTGCGCAAAATGTTTCACGTGAAACATTCCGAACGCGTTCACGCCCGCGAGCTGGCCGACCTTGGCCTGCCCGTGCGGCGCGATCATGGCGAGAAGGCCATCGCGGAGTGGCTCCGCTATGACGGCGTGACCCCGCAAGCGCTGGCACCATGGCTGGCCGATGTGACCGCGCTCGACCCGGTGCTCGCCGAGGAAATGGCCGAGGATGCCGCCTATGCGCCGTACCTCGCGCGGCAGGATGCTGAATTGCGCGATCTGCGGGCGAGCGAGGCGCTGCCGCTCAGCGCTGACTTCCCTTATGGCGCGGTTCCGGGCCTCTCCAATGAAATGGTCGAACGCCTGACCAAGGCCGCGCCGGGGACGCTTGCGGCAGCGGGACGGGTGCCGGGGGTGACGCCTGCCGCGCTCTCCGCGCTGCTGGTCCACGCCCGCCGCCTGACCAACGGGCAGCGCGCCGCATGATGATCACCAACGAGACCGAAGCCCGCACCTATGTCGCCGGGCTGACCGATGCCGAGGGCATGGCGCGGCTGGAGGCCTTTGCCGCACTGGTGCTGGAGGAAAACCAGCGCCAGAATCTGATCGCCAAGGCGACGGAGCCGCACCTGTGGCAGCGGCATATCGCCGACTCCGCGCAGCTTACCCAAAATGTTTCACGTGAAACATTCGGGGCTAATGCGGGCGGGCCGTGGCTCGACCTCGGCAGCGGGCCGGGCTTTCCGGGACTGGTGATCGCCGCGCTGTACCCGAACATGCCGATGGTGCTGGTCGAATCCCGCGCGCGCCGGGTGGAATTCCTCGAATCCGTCATCGCCGCGCTCGATCTGCCCAAATGCCGGGTCGAAGGCCAGCGGCTGGAGCGGGTTACGCCGTTTGAAGCCCGCGCCATTTCGGCACGGGCCTTTGCTCCCTTGCCCAAATTGCTCAGCTTGTCCGCACCCTTCTCCACAAGGCGCACTGCCTATGTCTTGCCGAAGGGGCGCTCGGCGGCGCAGGAGTTGGAAACACTGAAGCCTTCGATTCGGGCAATGTTTCACGTGAAACATTCCTTGACCGATCCCGAGGCCGGGATCATCGTGAAGGCCTGACACGCGAAAACTGTGCGGATTCAGTCTGAATCGGCGCGCGGGAAGGACGGGACGACCATGTTCATAATCGCGATTGCCAATCAGAAGGGCGGAGTGGGCAAGACCACCACCGCGATCAACATTGCTACGGCGATGGCTGCGACCGGGTGGCGCACGCTGTTGATCGACCTCGATCCACAGGGCAACGCCTCGACCGGGTTGGGTGTGCATTCTGCCGCGCGTGAGGTTTCCAGCTATGATCTGCTGGTGGACGAGGTTTCGGTTGATTCGGCGATTGTCCCGACCAGCATCCCGCGGCTCGATCTTATTCCCGCAACGGTCGATCTGTCGGGCGCGGAGATCGAGCTGGTTGCGGTCGAAGGGCGCACCCACCGGCTCGACACTGCGCTGGCGAACCACACGGGCCACGATATCTGCTTCATCGACTGCCCGCCCTCGCTCGGGCTGCTGACGCTGAACGCACTTTGCGCGGCCGACACCCTGTTGGTGCCGCTGCAATGCGAATTCTTCGCGCTGGAGGGGCTGAGCCAGCTGCTCCAGACCGTTGATCAGGTGCAACAGCGCTTCAACCCCGCCCTGGGCATTATCGGCGTCGCCCTGACGATGTATGATCGCCGCAACCGGTTGACCGATCAGGTATCGGACGACGTGCGTGACTGCCTCGGCAAGTTGGTGTTCGAGACCGTGATCCCGCGCAACGTGCGCCTCTCCGAAGCGCCGAGCCACGGGCTCCCGGCGCTGATCTATGACCAGCACTGCACCGGCAGCCGCGCCTATATGGCGTTGGCGCGTGAATTGATCGGGCGATTTCCCGCAGAAAGACAAGCCGCATGACCGAGAATGCCACGCAACCCGTTGACGCTACTGCGAATTCACGCGGTGACGACAAGCCCCGGCGGCTTGGGCGGGGGCTGGGTGCTCTGCTGGGTGAGACCCGGCGCGAAGAGCCGCTGGTGCGGCGTGATGATGCGCCTGCCGAAGCGCCGGCGGCGGGAAGCTCGCTGCTGCGCAATGTGGCGCTGGCGTCGATCAAGCCGCTGCCCGGCAACCCGCGCAAGCATTTCGACGAATCCGCTCTGGAGGAGCTGGCGGCCTCGATCGCGACCCGCGGGGTGATTCAGCCGATCATCGTGCGCCCGCACCCCGAAGGGCAAGGTTATCAGCTGGTTGCAGGCGAACGCCGGTGGCGCGCGGCGCAGAAGGCGCGGTTGCACGAGATTCCGGCGCTGGTGCGCAACCTGTCCGATCGCGAGGTGATGGCGCTCGCTCTGATCGAGAACCTTCAGCGCGAAGACCTGAGCCCCGTCGAAGAAGCGCGGGCCTATCACCGTCTCTCCGAAGAGGAGGGCATGATCCAGGTCGACATCGCCAAGATGGTCGAAAAGTCGCGCAGCCACGTCGCCAACATGATGCGGCTGATGACGCTGCCCGATCCGGTGCTGGGCCTGATCGAGCAGGGCAAGCTGACGATGGGCCACGCTCGCGCGCTGATCGGGCGGGACGACGCGGTGCATCTGGCCGAGATCGCCGTGGCAGAGGGTCTTTCGGTGCGCGATATCGAAACGCTGACCCGCAAGCCGGCCAAGCGCGACACAGCCGCAGCACCACAGCAACCCGTTGAAAATGCGGATATCCTCGCCGTGCAGCAGCATCTTGAGGAATTTCTCGGCCTCAGCGTCAAGATCAAGCCTGAAGTCGATCCGCGCAAGGGCACGATCACGATCCGCTATACCACGTTGGACCAGCTCGATCTGGTGTGCCAGCGCCTCACCGGCGGCGAGTTCTGATCGCCTGACAGGCCGGACGCAGACAGCAAAAAGCCCCGCAAGGTCGCCTAACCTTGCGGGGCTTTGCGTTTGCCCCCCAGGAGACAAATCACGCCTTAGCGGTTCTTGATCATCTTGGGCGAGGGGCGCGGCGCGGAGGCCGGAATCTCGCGTGCGGCGCCGGGGACGGTGTAAGTCTCGAACCGCTCGGTCTCGCGCACGACCACCTGCTGCTGCACCTCGGTGCGCACCGGCACCAGCACCATCTGCGGCGGCGGGGCGTAGGTGTAGCCGTAGGAATAGCCCGCCGGATAGCCATAGCCATAGGCCTGTGCCGGGTAGGCAATTTCGCGGCTGGCGATACGGGGACCGGGGGCGCCATATTGCGACAGGTAGCTGTCGAGTGCCGCTTCGCAGTCATAGCGGTCTTCGTCATCGCCGTCGAACAGGCTGCCAAGCAGTCCGCCGATCAACCCGCCACCGCCAACGCCGAGCACAGTGCCGAGCACGCGGTCACCGACGCCGGCGATCTCGTAACCGGCAAACCCGCCTGCAATCGCGCCGAGCAGACCGCCGATGATTGTGCCGGTATCGTCACGGTTCTGCCCCTTGGTGCGGCGGCGGCATTCGTCGATCCACTGCTGACGCTCGAACACCACGGGGGCGGCATAGGCCATCTGCGGCGCGTAAGCGTGCATCGGGGCGTGTGCGGGGGCGTGCGGGGGCGCATAGCCCTGATGCGGCGCTGTGGGTCCGGCGGGAAGGGGGCGGGGGGCATCGATCCGGCGGGTGCGGGTGATCGTCTCAACCCCGTTGACCGTCGTCACTGTCTCACCGGCCTGCATCGCCGTTACCGGCGCGGTGCGCATGTCGGCCGGGATTGTCCGCAGCTCCGCCTGCGACATCGGGCTAAGCGGCGGAAGATCGGCATAATTCTGCGCCTGCGCGGCTGCCGGAAGGGCGAGCGCAATGGCAGCGAGCGAAAGGGTCGGCGACAGCTTGGACATGGGCAATTCCCCCTGGGACGGCAAAACCAGCGTCAGCGAAATCAGCTGATGGTTAGCAAAAGCTTATCACCCGAATCGCCGCCTGCCCAAGCGCTGCTGTGGGGCTGTCCCGTTTCGGGAAGCTCAGGGGGATGTTTCCCTCAGATGCGGGACGCCAGCAGCGCGGCCAGCGCCTCGATCCCGGCGGCATCCTCTGCTGTGAAGCGGGCGGGTGAGGGGCTGTCGAGGTCGATCACCGCGATCACTGCGCCATCGCGCAGCACCGGCACCACCAGTTCCGATTGGCTCGCCGCGTCACAGGCAATGTGGCCGGGGAAGGCGTGGACATCTGCCACAAGTTGCGTGGCGCGACTTTGCGCCGCCGCGCCGCACACGCCAATCCCGAAGGGGATGCGGATACAGGCCGGGCGGCCGACAAACGGCCCGAGCACCAGTTCGTCAGCCCCGCCCTTCTTGGCAGGGGCAACACGGTAGAACCCGGCCCAATTGAGATCGGGCAGAAATTCCCACAAGAGCGCCGCGACATTGGCCATGTTGGCCACCGCATCCGGCTCGTCCGCGGTCAGCGCCTCGGCTGCGCCCAGCAGCTCGCGATAAAGATCGGCGGCGGGCAGGGCGGCATCGGGCTTGAAATCATACATCGCGGGTTTCGCCTTTTCGTCGCTTACCGGTTGCCGCTGGCGCGGGCCGGCCTTATCCCGCGTCACATGGCCATTTTTCGCAAAATCGCAATCGCTCTCCTCGTCGCTGTCGTGGTGGCGGGGATCGCTCTGTTTTTCCTGTCGCGCGGGGACACCGCCGATCTCGCAGTCGAGGAGGTCGCCGGCACCGATCCGGTGTTGCAGGAGGGCGACGCCCAAACCTTCCCGACCGTCCAGATCGCCGAGCCGGTGGGCTGGAAGGCGGGTGAGGCACCGACTCCGGCCGAAGGCCTTGAAGTGGTGCGCTTTGCCGAGGGGCTGGATCACCCGCGCACGCTGTTTGCGCTTCCCAATGGCGATGTGCTGGTGACCCTCACCCGCGCGCCCAAGCAGGAAGACAGCGGCGGGATCATGGACACGATCAAGGGCTGGGTTGCGGGCATTCTGCTGAGCAAGGCGGGCGCGACGGGCGAATCGGCCAACCAGATCGTGCTGTTGCGCGATGCTGACGGCAATGGCAGCGCCGAAACCAAGTTGGTGATCCGCGAGGAAGGCCTCGATTCGCCTTCAGGCATGGCCTGGAAGGACGGCACGCTGTATGTCGCCAACCACAATGCCGTGCTCGCCTTCTCCTATGAACTGGGCAGCGACAAGGTCAGCGGCGCGCCGCGCAAGCTGATGGATCTGGCGCCGGGCGGTGGCCACTGGATGCGCAATCTCGAACTCTCGCCCGATGCCCAGCGGCTTTATGTCGCGGTCGGCTCGGTCAGCAATATCGGCGAGAGCGGGATGAAGGCCGAAGAAGGCCGGGCGATGATCTGGGAATATGATCTCGCCAAGGGCAAGGCGCGCCAGTTTGGCGCGGGCCTGCGCAATCCCAATGGCCTCGATTTCAGCCCCTGGACCGGCGAGCTGTGGACCACCGTGAACGAGCGGGACATGCTCGGTTCCGATCTGGTGCCGGACTATCTCACCAACGTTCCCGTCGGCGCGCAGTATGGCTGGCCGTGGGTCTATTACCGCACCAATATCGATCGCCGGGTCGACGCGCCGATGCCGCGCTTCCTGATGGAATATGTCCGCAAGCCGGAATTCGCGCTTGGCCCCCATGTCGCGGCGCTGGGGCTGGTGTTCACGGCGGAAGGCCACCGCATGGGCGATGCCTTCGCCAGCGGGGCGTTTATCGCGCGGCACGGCTCGTGGAACCGCAAGCCGCCTTCGGGCTATGACGTGGTGTTCGTGGACTTTGACGAGCTCGGCAATCCGGTGGGCAAGCCGGTGCCGGTGCTGACCGGGTTCCTGACGGGCGAAGGGACAACCCGCGGGCGCCCGACATGGGTCGAATGGGCCGGTGATGGGTCCTTGCTGGTGTCGGACGATACCGCCGGGATCATCTGGCGGGTGCGCTCGCCCGCGGCCAAGCCTGCCGCGGCGATTGCTCGGCTGCAAGGCGATCCGCTGCCGCCGCGTGCGCTCACCGATCCGCGCGCCGATTTCGAGGCCGATTACCTGCGCAAGCAGGCGGGGCAGAAGATCAACTAAAGTCTCAACCCCGCGCGCCCTGCCAGTTCGGTCGCGAATTGCAGGGCGGTGCGGCCTGACCGGTTGCCGCGCTGGATTGCGAAGGCCATCGCCTCTTCCGGGTCAAAGCCAAGGCCGAGCGGGGCGGTGTAGCCGGTGACGATCGCGAGGTAGGTGTCCTTGTCCGCCGGGTGGAAGCCCAGCGTCAGCCCGAACCGGTCGGCCAGCGCCAGCGCATCGTCACGCTCGTCGCGTTCATGGATGGCGGCGGAGGTGTCCTCGCGCTCGACGATGGAACGGCGGTTTGCCGTCACCACCAGGCGGATATGCGCGGGCCGCGGGGCAACGCCGCCATCGAGGAGGCTCCTGAGCGCGAGCATCTCCGCCCGCCCGTCGGCCCCGAAGCCGAGATCGTCGATGAACAGCAGGAACGCGCGCGATTGCTGCGCCAGTTCGGCGATCAGGGCGGGGAAGGTAGGCAGCGCGCCGGGGGCGATTTGCACCAGCGCCAGCGCCTGCGGAGCGTCCCGCTGAATATCGGCGACGCAGGCACGCACCAGCGCCGATTTGCCCATCCCCCGCGCGCCCCACAGCAGCACATCATGCGCCGCCGCACCTGAGGCGAGCCGGGCGCAATTCGCATGAAAGGCCGCCTTCTGCGCTGCGATCCCGTGGAGCGCAGTGAGGGGCAACGCGTCCAGCACCGGCACGGCGCGCGCAATCTCGCCCTCCCACACATAGGCAGGCGCGCTCAGCCAATCGGTTGGCGGGGGTGGCGGGGGTGCGAGCCGCTCTAGCGCGGCGGCAATCCGCTCCAGCGCCTCCCCCTCTGCCATGTCAGCCCACCAGCGCTTCGGCGGGCAGGGCGTAGAGCAGATCCGCTCCGGCAACCGCGCCAGCCTTCAGCCCGGCGGCTTCCGGCACGATCCGGTCGAGGAAGAATCGCACCGTCACCGGCTTGGTGCTCGCAAGCTCGGGCGCAGCGCCTGCCGCCACGGCTGCGGCCTGCTTCATCAGCTGCCACCCGGCGACCGTGACGGCGGCCATGGTGCAGAACGGCACGCTGCCCGCCAGACGATCATCAAGGCTCGCCTCGTCCCGCATCCAGCGCGCGACATTGGCGCAATCGCGCGCGAGGGCGGAGAGAGCGAATTCCTCGGCAGCTTCGCGGGCGATGGTTTCGAACAGCGTCACCAGCGCCTCGCCGCCGTCCAGCCCGAGCTTGCGGGTGACGAGGTCCGCCGCCTGAATCCCGTTGGTGCCTTCATAGATCGGCGCAATCCGCGAATCGCGCCAGTGCTGCGCTGCGCCGGTTTCCTCGACGAAGCCCATGCCGCCGTGAATCTGGATGCCAAGTCCTGCGACCTCGACCCCGATATCCGTCCCCCACGCCTTGATCAGCGGAACGACGATTTCGGCACGGGCCTTGGCGGTCTCATCGCCCAGATTGCCGCGATCGACCTGCCCCGCGCAGTAATACAGCAGCGCACGGCTGCCTTCGGTCAGGGCCTTCATGCGCAGGATCATGCGGCGCACATCGGGATGCTCGATAATCGCCACAGGGTTCTTGTCGGGCGAACCGGCGCGGGCCGATTGCACCCGGTCGCGGGCATAGGCCATCGCCTGCTGGGTTGCGCGCTCGCCGATCTGTACGCCCTGGTTGCCGACATTGATGCGCGCGTTGTTCATCATCGTGAACATCGCGGCGAGGCCCTTGTTCTCGTGACCGACCAGCTCCCCGATGCATTCGCCATTGTCGCCATAGGACATGACGCAGGTGGGTGAGGCGTTGATGCCCAGCTTGTGTTCAAGGCTGACGCAGCGCAGGTCGTTATGCGGGCCGAGGCTGCCGTCGGCGTTTACGTGATACTTCGGCACCACGAACAGCGAGATGCCGCGCGAACCGTCTGGCGCGCCGGGCAGGCGGGCGAGGACGAGGTGGATGATGTTCTCGGCCAGATCATGCTCACCCCAGGTGATGTAGATCTTCTGGCCGGTGATCAGGTACTTGCCCGCGTGGGGGCCGTTGACGATGGGCTCGGCGACCGAACGCAGCGCGCCGACATCGCTTCCCGCCGCAGGCTCGGTCAGGTTCATCGTGCCGGACCACTTGCCGCTGACCAGATTGGGCAGATACATCGCCTTCTGGTCGTTGGAGCCGTGGTGCTCCAGCGCCTCGATCGCGCCGACGCTCAGCATCGGCAGCAGCGTGAAGGCCATGTTGGCCGCGCCGAGGTTCTCCAGCACGTTGCACGACAGCGTGAAAGGCAGGCCCTGACCGCCATGCTCGACCGGAGAGGCAATCGCGTTCCAGCCCTGCTCGACATAGGCATGGTAGGCCGCTTCGAACCCGTCAGGCAGGCGCACCACGCCGTTTTCCAGTTTGGCGCCTTCCAGATCGCCCTTGCGGTTCAGCGGCGCGAATTCTCCGGCGGCGAATTGCCCCACGCCTTCGACGATGGCTTCGACCAGATCGGGCTCGGCATGGGCGAAGCGTTCGGTCTGGGCGAGTTCGTCGATCCCCGCATTCACACGGATGGCAAGCAGCTGGTCGGCGGTCGGCGGGGTAAAGGGGGTCACTTCGGGGGCGTCCTTGCGGTTGGAAAAGGCCCCGCGCTCTTGGCAGGGCGGGGGTTTGAATATAGCGCCGGGGCATGAGCGGCAAGAACGTTACGGATGTGGTGGCCGCCGGGCCGCAGGGGATCGCCAAGGCGGCGCAAATCCTCGAATCAGGCGGGCTGGTCGCGGTGCCGACCGAGACGGTTTACGGGCTAGCCGCGCGGGCTGACAGCGCCGCTGCGGTGGCGAAGATCTATGCCGCGAAGGGTCGCCCGGATTTCAACCCGCTGATCGTCCATGTGGCGGGGCTGGCGCAGGCGGAGCGGTATGGCGTGTTCTCGCCAGAGGCCCGCGCTCTGGCCGAGGCGCACTGGCCCGGCCCGCTGACGCTGGTTGTCCCGCGCCGCGCTGACGCCGGGCTGGCTGACGCGGTGACGGCTGGCCTGCCGACCATCGCCCTGCGTGCGCCTGCCCATCCGGCGATGCGTGCGCTGCTGGCGGCGGCCGATTTCCCGCTCGCCGCGCCGTCTGCCAACCGCAGCGGCTTCATCAGCCCGACGAGCGCTGCGCACGTCCTCGCCTCGCTCGACGGGCGGATCGACATGGTGCTGGATGGCGGGGTCACGACGTCAGGGGTGGAGTCCACCATCGTTGCCGTCCGCGCTGATGGCAGCGTCGAGGAATTGCGCCCCGGCCCGCTGCAAATCGGGACGAGGGGCAAGGGCGGTGGTATTGAGGCGCGCATCGAGGCTCCGGGCCAGCTCGCCAGCCACTATGCGCCGGGAAAGCCGGTGCGGTTGAACGCGCTTGATGCCGAGGTGGGCGAGTTTCTGATCGGGTTCGGCGCGGTAGCGGGTGACTGCACGCTGTCAGCCAACGGCGACGCCACCGAGGCGGCGGCCAACCTCTATGCCTGCCTGCACAAGGCCGCCCTCGCGCCCCAGCCCCGCATCGCAGTCGCCCCGGTGCCGGAGGATGGCATTGGCCGCGCGATCAATGACCGGCTGCGGCGGGCGGCGGCCTAGTCCGGGCGAGGCTCGCCGCGGGTCAGAGCCTCGATATCTTCGCTCAGAGCGGCTGCCCGTCTGCAAGCCTTGTTGTCCCCATCGCCGCAGCGGCGGGATTCCTTGGCATATTCGCGGTCGAGCGCGCCGAGCTGCCCTTCGCGCTTGCGGATTTCCCGGCCGCGCTTTTCGTCGGCTTCGGACTGGCTGGTGGTGACCGCGTCGACTCCGGCGCCCACGGCCCTCACCGGCAACGTCACCACATCCACCGCCGCGCGCGCAAGGCACCCTTGCAAGGCAAGTGATCCCAGGGCGAGAGCGATGAGGTGGGGTGCGCGCATGGTGACCCTAATGTCGCGCACTCCTTGCTATCAGGCAAATGCTATTCTGCGGGCTTTGCCGCAATCGGCGCGGTCGGTGCCTTGGGCGGGAGCGGGGCTGCCGGGCTTTGCGCCGGAGCCGGGATCGCCGCACTCGCCCCGGTTCCGTCTGCCGAGCAGGTCAGCGTGCCGGAGCCGAAGGCGTTGACGGTGCACTTGGCAGCGCCCGCCACCTTCACATCACCGGCGCCCGCAATGTTCGCGGTGACCTCACCATCCGAGGCAAAGGCCACATCGCCCGATCCGCCGATCGACACTTCCGCGGTGTCGGCCTTTAGCGAGGGCATCTCGACATCGCCTGCGCCGCCGATATTGACCTCGAGCTTCTTGACCGTGCCGGCCCCGCGCACAGTGCCGCTGCCGCCGATATTGATCCCGAGCGTTTCCGCTGCGACCGTGCCGAATTCGATCAGCCCCGAACCACCGATGGAAACCTCCGACGTAGTCGCCAGGCTTTCGGCCTTGATCGTGCCGCTGCCCGCGATCACGACTTCCTTGGGCGGGGGCATGGTGATGCGGATCGTGGCGGTGCTTCCGCCCTTCCAGTCCTTCTCGCGGGTGATGCCGATCACCTCGGCATCGCGCACGAAGCGCAGCGATTCCGTGTCGGTGCCTTCGACTGTGATGTTGAAGGTATCGCCATTGGTCAGGATCACTGTGTCGCCCGATGACAGCACCACTTCGGTCGGCGCGGCGCCAGCCATCTCGATATCGGCGAGCGGGACGCCCTTCTGGCCGTTGATCTCGATATCCGCTCCGTCGCAACCGGCGAGCGTGACGCCAAGTGCCAGCAGCGCGGTGTTGGTAAGGCGAAGGGTCATTGCGTCTCTCTCCCGTAAGCGTATTGCCGATATAATACACCATGCAGGAGACCGCAAGCGCACAAACAAAAAGGGCCGCCCCGCAGGGCAGCCCTTGATGTTCGCTCGGGAGCGGGAGAAGCCTTACGCTTCTTCGGCGCTGTCGTAATATTGCGGCGCGTGTTCACGCAGCACGTCGAGGATCTTGCCCAGCGCGGTGGGTTCATCCGTCTCTTCCATCGCCGCGAGTTCGCGGGCGAGGCGGCTGGAGGCCGCTTCGAAGATCTGGCGCTCCGAATAGGACTGTTCCGGCTGGTCTTCCGGGCGGAACAGATCGCGGGTCACTTCGGCAATCGACACCAGGTCGCCCGAGTTGATCTTCGCTTCATATTCCTGCGCGCGGCGCGACCACATGGTGCGCTTGACCTTGGGCTTGCCCTTGAGGGTTTCCATCGCCTGCTTGAGCGTCTTGTCGGAAGACAGCTTGCGCATCCCGATCGCTTCAACCTTGTTGACCGGCACACGGAGCGTCATGCGCTCTTTTTCGAAACGCAGGACGTAAAGTTCGAGCTGCATCCCGGCGATTTCCTCGCGCTGGAGCTCGACCACCCGGCCCACGCCGTGCTTCGGGTAGACAACATAATCGCCGACGGTGAATGCGTTCGCGGTGCTTGCCATGCAAGTTCCTTTCAATCGGCCGACCTGGCAACGAGAGAGCGGACAATCGACCCGGCGGCGCGGGGGCTTGACTGAAGGGTGCCTCAGACAAAGCGAGCGCCGGGTGGTAATCATCCGGTTGGGGGGTTGCTGGTGTCGGGCCTTCCTGGTTTTTCACGCCTGCGCGGGCGATGCCCTGCGCGGTCACGGATTATATAGCACGTCTGCAACAAAATTGCGAGTCGGCGTTTGCGAAAGCCTGCCTAGCTATGCAGACTCCGCGAAAAGGCGCACAAAATCAGTCGCCATCGCCCGGTTCAGCGCTGAAATATTTCTCGAACTTGCCCTTTTCGCCCTTGTGCGCGTCGGCATCTTCGGGCGGAGCCTTCTGGCTGGTGATGTTGGGCCACTGCGCCGAATACTGGGTGTTGAGCTCAAGCCACTTTTCGAGGCCGTCTTCCGTATCGGGGAGAATCGCTTCGGCCGGGCATTCCGGTTCGCACACGCCGCAATCGATGCATTCGCTGGGGTTGATCACCAGCATGTTCTCGCCTTCATAGAAGCAATCGACCGGGCACACTTCCACGCAATCGGTGTACTTGCACTTGATGCAGTCTTCGGTGACGACGTAAGTCATTGCGGCTCTTTCAAAGGCGGTCTGCGGGATCTTCGGGCGGATTGCCCGTAGCAAGAGATGACGCTGCTATTGTCATTTGCCCTTTACGGTCAAGATGGTCGCCGTCAACCTCACCAAAAACGTCAACCTCGCGATAATGCGAACGCGCCTCGGCTGGCGGGCCGCGCCGGTCGGGCAGGGAGATCAGCTCGATCACCCGCACGGTGCTGCCCATGGCCAGCGTCAGCACATCCCCGATACGCGCCTGTTCCGCCCCGCGCAGCACATGCTTTCTGTTGCGGCGCAAAGCGTGGGTATCGATCAGGGCTTGCGCGGCGGACCGGGTGCGGGCGAGGCGGAGGTAGACCAGCAGACGGTCAATCCTCAGCGATTCTCCCGCAACCCCCGCTGTCATCCCTTGAGCAGGTCCGCCAGCTTGTCGAAGGCACCGCCGGCGCGGGCCGGGCCGGTGTCGACCGGAGGCCGGTGCGGCGTTTGCGCCGGGCGAGGCGGACGTTTGCCCCCGTCGCGATCAGGTCTGGCACCTTGCGGCTTGCCCTTGGCATGGGGCTTGCCCGATTCCCGGCGTTCGCCTTGCCCGCGATCGTCGCGCTTGGGGCGCTGCTGCGGCTGGCGATCGGCGCGGCGATCCTGCGGCTTTTCATCACGCTCTCCCGGACGGCGCGGGCGCCAGTGCCAGCGGTCAGGCGCGGCAGGGCCGTGGGCGCCTTCGGCGAGGGCGCGCGCCTTGTCACAGCGGAAGCCCGCGCTGCCGAGCAACCGGCGGGCATTGCCGTCCTCCAGCCCGACCGACACCGCCAGCGACAGATCGAGCCGGAAGGCGCGGTTGCGCTCCTTGGGGTGAGCCGCGGTGGCCACTGCCCGGCCATCGAAGGCGGCGCGCAGAATCTTTTCGGCCAGATCGACCCGGATCGCCTGCGTACCGGCGTAGCGATAGCCGGCGGGCAGCCGCCCCTTGGCCCAGCCACCTTCGGCCAGCACCGGCAGCATCGCTTCCTGCAGCGGGCGCGGGTCGAGGCCCAGTGCGTGCAGCAGGCGGCGCGGCGCAGGCTTCAGCAGCGGTGCGGCAAAAATGTCGAGCGCGCCGAAGGTGATCCCCAGTTTCCGCAGATAGGGGCGCATGTCCTTGGGCAGATGCTCCAGCCCCGCATCCTCGCGGCTGATGACGCCGCGCGCTTCGATCAGGGTGATGACCAGCGCGCGCGCCTGCGAGCCTGCTTCGGGATCGCGCGCGGCCTCGGCCAGCTTGCGCAAGGGCGTGAGCGGTTCGAGCTGCTTGTCGAGCCATTCGGCGAGCCCCGCTTCCAGCTTGGCCTTGGCCGCATCGGGCAGCAGCACCAGATCGCGGGTCAGCACCAGCTTCGGCGTGCCGAAATTGCCTGCGCCGGGATGGCCGGGGAAGGTGATCTCGGCGAGGGCGCGGTTCTGCCAGCGGATCGCTCCACCGGAAATTTCCAGTTCGGAAAGGCCCTGCGTCAGCAACCAGTCGGCACGGTTGGCCAGCAGCGCCGGAAGCGCCTTTTCGCCCGCCGCCAGCAGCATTCGCCGGTCAGCAACGCCCGCGCTCGGATCGACATGGAAACGGAAGCCCTCCAGCCGTCCGATGCTCTCGCCCTCCACGGTCAAGTGGCCATCAGGTTCGAGCGTGACGGGCAAGGCGCCCGCGTCCTGCCCCAGCGATTTCATCAAAAGTGTCGTCCTCCGGTTGACGAAACGCTCGGTCAGCCGCGCGTGCAGCGCATCCGAGAGTTTCGCCTCGACCGCGCGTGCGCGCGCAGCCATTTCGTCGCGTGCCAGCACCCAATCGGGCCGCTGGCAGATGTAAGCCCAGCTGCGAATCGCCGCGATTCGCCCTTGCAGCGTGTCGATGTCGCCCTGCATCCGGTCAAGCTCGGCGATACGGGCGGCGACGAAATCCGCGCCGAGATAGCCTTGCGCAAGGTCATCCCACAGGCGGGCGACGAAACGGGCGTGCTGTTCGACGCCAAGCGAGCGGAAATCGGGCAGCGAGCAGGCTTCCCAGAACCGCCGCACCGATCCCGCCCCGCGCACAGAGCGTCCGATGTCGTCCTCGGCCAGCCGCCGCAGCACCGCCATGTCGATGGCTTCGGGCGCGGCCTTCAGCACCGCGTGATCGGGCCGCGCTTCGAGATCGGCGATCAGGGCGGGCAGCGAATCGAACCGCGGATCGGCATCGCGCCAGAACAGGTGGGTCAGCGGCGCGAACTTGTGTTCCTCGATCGCGTAGACTTCCTCATCGGTGAAGGCGAGCGGCTCTCCGTCGCCCTTGCCCGTTCCCGACAATGTCCCGAACGTCCCATCGCGTTGGTGCCGCCCGGCGCGCCCGGCGATCTGCGCCATCTCCGACGGAGTGAGCCTGCGCTTGCGCCGCCCGTCGAACTTCGACAGCGCCGCGAAGGCCACATGATCGAGATCGAGGTTCAGCCCCATGCCGATCGCATCGGTGGCGACGATGTAATCGACCTCGCCTGACTGGAACATCGCGACCTGTTTGTTGCGCGTCTCGGGCGAGAGCGCGCCCATCACCACCGCCGCGCCGCCGCGAAACCGCCGCAGCGCCTCCGCCATGGCGTAGACCTGCTCGACACTGAAGGCGACCACGGCAGAGCGTTTGGGCAAGCGCGACAGCTTGCACACCCCGGCGTGGGACAGGGTGGAGAAACGCGGCCGGCTGGTGATCTCGGCCCGCGGGATCAGCGCCTTGACCATCGGTTCCAGCGTGGCCGAACCGAGGATCATCGTCTCCTCCCGCCCGCGTGCGTGCATCAGCCGGTCGGTGAAGATATGCCCGCGTTCGGGGTCAGCGCCCAGCTGCGCTTCGTCCAGCGCGACGAAAGCGACGTCGCCCGTCGTCCTCGGCATGGCTTCGGCGGTGCACAGGAAATAGCGCGCGTCGGGCGGCTCGATCCGTTCTTCGCCGGTGATCAACGCCACCTGCTTGTCGCCCTTGATCGCGCGCACCCGGTCATAGACCTCGCGCGCCAGCAGCCGCAGCGGGAAGCCCATCATGCCGCTGGAATGGCCGCACATCCGTTCGATGGCGAGGTGGGTCTTGCCGGTGTTGGTGGGGCCGAGCACAGCGCGGACGTGCTCGTCGCGGCTGGCATCACGGGCGGCACCTGCGGCGCGGGGATGTGAAGGCAAGGTCACGACCCGGTGGTTCTGTCAGGCTTGCATCCATGGGGCAAGGGCAGGCGCTGCCCCAGCCTGCGCATAAGGGAAACGCCTTATCGTGCGCGGGATGCAGTTGGTCGCTGGTTAACCCCGCATTTACTATGATCGGGCAAAGAAATGCGACAAGGCCGGGTTGAGCTATATTGGGCTCGGCACGCCCTGGACGGGTGCGGCTTTCGGGGCATTGATGTTGGACCATGCGCGCAAACTGAACGATGACGGCGAGCCCGGCGATCCGTCGCCGGGCGAGGATGCGTCATTGTCCGGTTCCGCCGGGCTGCTGCCCGCCGGGCAAGCGCCGATCGACGCAGAGACCGCGCGCGAACTGCTGCCCTATCTGCGCAATTCCAGGAAGCTCGCCCCGCCGACCACGGTGGAAAAGGCCAAGCGCAAGGCCGCCGCGCGTTTCGGCACACTGGCCGAGCGGTACGAAGCATGGCGTCTTGACGCCTCGCGCTGGATCCAGAACCTCGATCTCGCGCCCGATCTGGCCGAGGATATCGGCAGCCGCCGCTGGCTGCGCGGTTTGGGGACCATGGTGGGGCTCGGCGCTGTGGCGCTGGCCTTCTGGCCCGACCTTACCCCGTTGGAAGCCCGCCCCGCGATGCCGCAGGGCGAAGATATCCAGAGCGAGCTGCGCAGCCAGATGATCGTGCCGCTGGCCTTTGGCGCCGATAGCGGGCGGCGGATGGGGCCGACGGGCGCGGTGATCCCGCTGAAAAGCGCGCCTGAACGGCCGCAGATCCAGCTGGTGGTGACACTCGCGCCGGGGGACAGTTTTGCTTCGATGCTGCGCCGGGCCGGCGTGGCGGCAGAGGATATCGACCGCGCGGCCGCTCTTGTCGGGCAGGCGGTGGCGGTGGGCGATATCGCGCCCGGTACGCAGATGGACGTGTTGCTGGGCCGCCGCCCCGCACCGGGCCAACCGCGCCCGCTCGACAGCCTTGCCTTCCGGGCGCGGTTCGATCTCGAACTGGAGCTGGCCCGCCCGGGCGTCGGCACGATTGCCGAAGATGGCACGCCGGTCGTCCCCTCCGGTCCGCTGGCGCTGAAGCGCAATATCATCCGCGTCGATGAAACCCCGCTGCGGGTGCGCGGTGTGGTGGGCAGCAGCCTGTACCGTTCCATGCGTCAGGCGGGCGTGCCGGCCAGCGCGGTGCAGGAATATCTCAAGGCGCTCGACGCGCAGATCGACATGGACCGCGAAGTCAGCAGTTCGGACGAATTCGATATCATCATCTCCTATCGCCGCGCCGCCACGGGCGAACGGCAGGCGGGGCAGTTGATGTATGCCGGGATCGACCGCGGCGGGCGTCCGCGCACCCAGCTGATGCGCTGGGGCAGCGAAGGCCGCTTCTACGAAGCCTCGGGCGTGGGCGAGCAGCGCCGCGGGCTGCTGGCGCCGGTGCCGGGGGCGGTGACGTCAAACTTCGGGATGCGCCGCCACCCGATCCTCGGCTATATGCGGATGCACGCCGGGATCGACTTCAAGGCGCGTTACGGCACGCCGATCGTCGCGGTCAGCGATGGCCGGGTCAGCGCTGCGGGCCGCGCGGGCGGTTGCGGCATCGCGGTGCGGCTGGAGCATGGCGGAGGCCTCTCAACCCGCTATTGCCACATGAGCCGCATGGCGGTGAACGCGGGCCAATCGGTGCGGCGCGGGCAGGTGATCGGCTATGTCGGATCGACCGGCCTGTCGACCGGCGCGCACCTCCATTACGAAATGTATCGCGGCGGGCGGGCGATCAACCCGGCCAGCGTCGCCTTCGTCAACCGCGCCGAGCTTTCCGGCACCGAGCTGATCGATTTCCGCCGCCAGCTGATCCGCCTGAAAGAGATCGAGGTTGGCGCGGCGCTCAAGGATCTGGCCCCGCTTCCGAACGAGGTGAAGGAGCCGGTGCGCGAGATCGAGAAGGTTGATACGGCGGCCCTGCGCCGACCGGGCGCAACCTTGTAACGGGGACTTGTCGGCACGCGGGAATTGGGCGTAAGCCTCCCCCCATGACCGGACATTTTCCCAACACCCGCCTGCGCCGCACCCGTGCCACCGGCTGGAGCCGTGCGCTCCACCGTGAAACCGTGCTGACCCCCGCCGATCTGATCTGGCCGCTGTTCGTCACCTCGGGCAAAGGGGTGGAGGAGCCGATCAAGACGCTGCCCGGCGTGTCGCGCTGGTCGGTCGATGGCATTGTGGCCCGCGCGAAAGAGGCTGCGGCGCTCGGCATCCCCGTGGTCGCGCTGTTCCCCAACACCCCGCACGAACTGCGCTCTGATGACGGGGCCGAGGCGCATAATCCCGACAACCTGATGTGCCAGGCGATCAAGGCGATCAAGGATGCCTGCGGGGACAGCATCGGCGTGCTGACTGACGTGGCGCTCGATCCCTATACCAGCCACGGGCAGGACGGGCTGGTGAATGATGCCGGCTATGTCGTGAATGACGAGACTGTGGCGGTGCTGGTCGATCAGGCGGTCAATCAGGCGAACGCGGGCGCGGACATCATCGCACCCAGCGACATGATGGACGGCCGCATCCACGCGATCCGCATGGCGCTGGAGATGAACGGGCACCCCAATGTCCAGATCATGTCCTACGCCGCCAAATATGCGAGCGCCTTCTACGGCCCGTTCCGCGATGCGGTGGGCAGCGGCGGGCTGCTGAAGGGCGACAAGAAGGCCTACCAGATGGACCCCGCCAACGGCGACGAGGCCCTGCGCGAAGTGGCGCTCGACATTGCCGAGGGGGCTGACAGCGTCATGGTGAAGCCCGGCCTCGCCTATCTCGACATTATCTACCGGGTGAAGCAGCGGTTTGACGTGCCGGTGTTCGCCTATCAGGTCAGCGGCGAATACGCGATGATCGAGGCTGCACAGGCCGCCGGGATCGGGGACCGGGATGCGCTGGTGCTGGAAAAGCTGATCGCCTTCAAACGCGCCGGTTGCAGCGGGGTGCTGACCTATCACGCCGCCCATGTTGCCCGCCTGCTGAATGGCTGACGACACATTGGCAACCGAGCGGCTGGCCCTGCGCCCGCCCGTGGCCGAGGATCTGCCGTGGTTGCTCGAACACGTGAACACCGAAGGCGTGATGCGATATCTCGCCGGGGTGCGCTCTGCGCAAGCGGTGGCCGAGAGCCTCGCTGACGATGTTGACGCCTTCCACACTGGCGGACACCAGCGCTGGACCGTGTGGCTGCGTGACGGCGAAACGCGCGTCGGACGTGTCGGCCTGTTCCACCTGCGCTCCCCGGCCGCGCCGCCGGTGCTGCAAGGCCAGCGCGAGATCGGCTGGACCTTTGCGCAAGGCCACTGGGGCAAGGGCTATGCGACCGAGGCGGCGCGGGCGGTTATCGCCTATGCTTTCGATAGGCTGGCATTACCGTTGCTGTATTCGCAGACCAGCGATTCCAACGCCCCATCCACCCGCATGATGCAGCGCCTCGGTTTCACGCTCCGGCCCGAGTTCGGCTATGTCGATCCCGACTATCCGCCGCAAGACAACCCCACCACCGTCTGGTCGATGGATGCCGCCTATGCCTGAGTTCCGCCACGAAACGCTCCGCCTCGTCTTGCGCGACTGGCGCGAGGCGGATTGGCCGGTGTTTTGGGAAGCGACCAACACGCCGGCCGTGATGCGCTGGCTTGGCGGCGTGGCGGATGAAGGCACGCGCGCTGCGGCTCAGGCGCGGGTTGAAGGCTACCGTGCCGATCACGGCCACACCTTCTGGGTGGTCGAGCGCCAGTCCGACGGCGCCTTGCTCGGCTTTTGCGGGTTGAAGCGTTCCAACCAGCCGGGTGGGCCGCAGGGCATGATGGAGGTCGGCTGGCGGCTGCGTGAGGATGCCTGGGGGCAGGGCTATGCCAAGGAGGCGGCGAGCGCCGCGCTCGACCTCGCCTTTGACCGCTTCGGCGCGGACGAGGTGATCGCGCTCACCGTGCAGGGCAACACCGGCAGCTGGGGCCTGATGCTGCGGCTGGGGATGGAGCGGCGCGCAGATCTCGATTTCGACAGCGCGGATTTCGATCCCGAAAACCCGCGCATCATCGCCTATTCCATCACGGCTGCAAAATGGCGGGCGGCGGCGTGACGGCAGTCGTGTTGACAACCCCCCGGCTGGTGCTGCGCCAGATCGGCGAGGATGATCTCGACGCGCACATGTCCCTGCTCAACACGCCCGCAGTGATGCAGCATCTGGGCGGGGTGCAACCGCGCGCCGTTATCGCCGCCAAGCACGCCGCATCGCGCGCCAGCTTTGCGGCCGAGGGGTTCGGTTTCATGTTCGCCGAAGAACGCGAGACCGGCGCCATCGTCGCCCATTGCGGGCTGCGCCGCGTCGCCCATCCGCTTGCGCCCAATCCCACGGATCACGAAATCGGCTGGGTGGTGCGCGAAGATCGCTGGCGCATGGGCTATGCGCATGAGGCGATGCGTGCGGTGGTTGACTGGGGCTTTGCGGTCCATGCCGCGCCGCACCTCGTCGCCTTGACCTGCGAAGCCAATGTCGGCAGCTGGCGGTTGATGGAAAAGCTCGGGATGGAGCGCCGCGCCGCGCTTGATTTCACCGATCCGTCGGATCCCGAGCCGATCATCCAATACGCCATCACCCGCAGCCAATGGGAGGCCACACAATGACTCAACGCCCCGGCGTCAACATCATCCCGATCCACGGCAAGGTGCCCCAGATCCATGAAACCGCCTTCATCGCGCCGGGCTGCACCATCATCGGTGATGTGGTGATCGGGGCGGGCAGCTCGATCTGGTACAATTGCGTGCTGCGCGCCGATGTCTTCAGCATCCGAATCGGGGAGCGCACCAATGTCCAGGACGGGAGCATCCTCCACTGCGATCCGCCGCGTCCGGGCGATCCCGATGGCTGTCCGCTGGTGATCGGCGATGATGTGCTGATCGGTCATATGGCGATGGTGCATGGCTGCACGATCCTTGATCGCGGCTTTGTCGGCCTTGGCGCGATTGTGATGAACAAGGCGGTGGTCGGCTCTGATGCGATGCTGGCGGCAGGCGCGATGCTGACCGAGCGCAAGGTCATGGGCGAGCGGGAGCTGTGGGCAGGGCGTCCGGCGGTCAAGATAAAGGAGCTGGGCGACGCCGCCATTGCCGGAATGCGAGTGGGCGTGATGCACTATGCCGAAAACGCCAAGCACCATGCTGACGCGGTGACGGCAGCGCTGGGCTGATGGCGCGGGCCCCTGCGGCGCTGCCTGATGCGGAGGCGTTGCGCAGGCGGATCGGCACCAGCGGGCGGCTCGTCGTCAAGGTGACGCCCGGCGCGCGGGATGAGAGCGTGACGCTCACCCCTGACGCCGTTCTGGTCAAGGTGCGCGCCCCGGCCAACAAGGGTGAGGCCAATGCCGCCGTGGTGGAAGTGGTGGCGCGGGCGCTCGGGCTGGCGACGTCGCGGGTGGCGGTGGAGCGCGGGGGAACCTCGCGGCAGAAGGTGCTGCGGGTGACGCTCTAACGCTCGATCCGGAACGCGAACAGCCACAGGGACACAGCGGCAAGGCTTGCCGCGCCTGCCGCCCAGACCGGTGCGACAAGGCACAGGCCCCCGCCCGTCGCCGCGCCGAGTGCCAGCGCGCTCCACAGCAGGCCGTATCCACGGGTTGAAGGCAAGGGCTCGCCCGCTGCCCGCGCCGCAATGCCCTGCCCGAAGCGGACCAGTGCGCCGGTCATGTAGGTGACGCCCACCGTCACCTCGCCCGCGCGAACGAAGACATTGTTGGCAAGCCCCATCGCCATGGCCGACAGGGCGAGGAAGGGGACGGGAAGCCCTGCGGCCAGCAGCCCCGCTCCCGCCGTCAGCACCCCTGCGACCAGCCCGAGCAGCACCCGCTTGTGCCGCCCGGCAAAGCGCCGACCGACCACCGCGCCCACGATCACGCCTGCCAGAAACGCCGCGATCAACCCCAGCGGGGCGAGCGCCAGCGCGGGACGCTCCACCAGTTCCACCCCCATCCGCGTGGTGTTGCCCGACATGAAGGAGGTGAAATAGCCCCCTGCAACCACAAACCCCGTCGCATCTACCAGCCCCGCCAACCCGGCAAGGCCGAGAGCGAGGCGTTGGCGGGCGGGGTCGTAGCGGTGCATCAGCTGGCGGGCTGCTTCAGATATTTCATCATGTAACCGACGTAATCCACCTTGCCGATCGCCAGCCCTTCGGCCCGCAGGATGGAATAGGCCGCCATCAGGTGGAAATAGACCTGCGGGGTCGCCCAGTCGCGGCAATATTCATGCGCCTGCATGGCGAAGGTCATGCCATTGGGGAGAGTGAACTCGACCATGTCGCCTGCGGCCGGCCAGGTGGCGGGATCGGTGTTGGCCACCAGCGCGCGGGTGGCGGCGATCCGGGCATGGGCATCGGCGAAGGTGGTGATGTCGCTGTCATCGGAAGCAAGCTCCAGATTGCCCAGCCGCTTGAGCGCGGTCACCACCTGATCGAGGGTGAAGCGGATCTGGGTGTGGAGCGGGAACATGTCCTCGGCCAGCCGCGCTGCAAGCAGTGCCTCGCCCTTGTCATGCGCAGCCGCCTTGGCGACGAGGTTGTCGAGCGTGCCGAGGATATTGGCATAGGTGGCAAGCGCGGCGGTGGCGTAGGACATTGCTTCTCTCTCCCGTGATGTGCGGGTGAGGTAGGCTGCGGTCAGTCCTTTATCAACGCCCGCAGCGCTTCGATCCGGTCCGCCTCGTGCGCGGGTTTGTCCCAGCGGATGCGGTGGATGCGGGGGAAGCGCATGGCGAGGCCGCTCTTGTGGCGTTTGGAGGTGTGGACGCTATCGAACGCCACCTCGAACACCAGTTCCCGCTTCACTTCGCGCACGGGGCCGAAGCGGTTCAGCGTGTTCTGCCGCACGAACTTGTCGAGCTGCTTCAGTTCGGCATCAGTGAACCCGGTATAGGCCTTCCCGACGGGGAGCAGCTCTGCGCCTGCATCGGGATCGCCGTCCCAGCAGCCGAAGGTGAAGTCCGAATGGAAGCTCGACCGCTTGCCGCTGCCGCGCTGGGCATACATCACCACGCAATCCACCAGCAGCGGATCGCGCTTCCACTTGTACCACAGGGCAACCTTGCGGCCCGCGACATAGGGGCTGTCCCGATGCTTGAGCATCAGCCCTTCGATCGCCTCGTCGCGCGCGGTGTCGCGGATAGCGGCCAGCGCGGCAAAATCCTCGGCCTCGACCAGTTGGGACAGGTCGAAATGGCTGGCGGGCAGACGCGCGATCAGGCCTTCCAAAGTCGCGCGGCGCGACTTCCATGGCTGTTCGCGCCAGTCGGTGCCGTTCAGCAGCAGCACATCATAGAGCCGCACGAAGGCGGGAAAATCCTTGAGCATCTTGCCCGGCACGGTCTTGCGCCCGAGCCGCTGCTGGAGCGCATTGAAACTCGCCGCGCCGCCGGCTTCACCGCCTTGGGCTGACCCGCGCACCAGCAACTCCCCATCCAGCACCGCGTCCATCGGGAGAACCGTCAGCAGTTCCGGGAAACTCGCGGAAATATCGTCACCCGATCGCGAATAGACCCGCGTCTCCCCGCCTGCCCTGACAAGCTGCACGCGGATGCCGTCCCATTTCCACTCGGCGGCATAGTCAGCAAGATCGACCGCGCCGTCTTCCAGCGGATGGGCGAGCATGAAGGGGCGGAAGCGCGGCACGCCCGCCAGATCGGGCGGGGGGGCGCCGTCTGCCCCCCATGCGAACAGTTCGGCATAGGGCGGGGTGAGCGCGTGCCAATATTCCTCGACCTCCTCCACTGCGACATCGAAGGCCTGCGCAAAAGCGGTCTTCGCCAGCCGCGCCGACACGCCCACGCGCATCCCGCCGGTGGCGAGCTTGATCAGGGCATAGCGGCCCTTGGCATCCATCCGGTCGAACAGCGCGGGCAGTTCCTTGGGCGCGGTGGCGCGGGTGAGGGCGGAGAGGCGCTCCACCACTTCGGCCAGTGTGAGCGGGGCTTGCGGCGCGGCATCCTCGGGCGCAGGCCACAGCAGGCTCGCCGTCTCGGCCGTATCGCCCACGAAATCGCGGGAGAGCGCCCACAGCACCGGATCGACCCGCTCCATCATCAGATTGCGCACGGTGGAGGATTTGACCGCGGGGAAATCCAGCCCCTCGGTCAGGCCCGCCAGCGCCCAGCCGCGATCGGGATCGGGGGCGCTGCGCAGGTAGGCCGCGATCAGCGCCAGCTTGCGGTTGCGGCTGGTGGTGTAGACCAGCGCGTCAAGCAGGGCGGCAAACTCCTCCATCAGCCGCGCGTCCCCTGTTCGTCGATCCGTTCATTGCAGTGCCATATGGATCGGCTAAAGCGCATCGCCGACGCCGCATGGGCGCGCGTCTTCGACAAGGATTTGCCTCTATGAAGTTTGCTTCGCTTGCTGCTTTGGGCCTCGCCGTGGCCGCTCTGACCACTCCGGCTTTCGCTGACGACAGCGTGCCCACCACCGCCCCGGCCCCTGCCGCTGCCTTCAGCATCGACACCCCCATCGAAGTGCTGATGGCGGACGAGCGCGCCAAGGCAGCCGTCGCAAAGCATTTCAACGGCATGGATCTGACGCAGCACCCCGCTTACGAACAGTTCAAGTCGCTCAGCCTGAAGTCGGTTGCGCCCTTCTCGCAGGGGCTGATCACCGAGGAAATGCTGGCCAAGATCGCCGCCGATCTGGCTGCGATCAAGTAAGCCGAAACAGAGAAGGGCGGGGGTGCTAGTCATCCTCGTCCTCGTATCCCACCAGCGCCAGCGCGCGGGCGCGGCGCTGGGATAGCTCGCACCAGCGCAACAGGGCTTCCTCGCGGCCGTGGGTGATCCAGGTTTCCTGCGGATTGACCTCGGCGATGGTGCCGGTCAGCTCGTTCCAGTCGGCATGATCGGAGATGATCAGCGGCAGTTCGACGCCGCGCTGCCGGGCACGGGCGCGCACCCGCATCCACCCGCTCGCCATGGCGGTGACGGGATCGGGCAGGCGGCGGCTCCAGCGGTCGTTGAGGGCTGATGGCGGGGCGAGGATAATGCTCCCCCGCAACGCGTCCTTCGACGGCGCATCGCTGACAAGGCGCAGATCGCCCAGCGCCACACCGTGTTCTTCATACAGCCGGCACATCGCCTCCATCGCGCCGTGGAGCCAGATCGTGTCCGTGTGTCCGCTCGCGCGCAGTTCCGCGATCACCCGCTGCGCCTTGCCCAGCGCATAGGCGCCGACAAGGATGCAGGCGTCCGGGTTTTCGGCGCGGGCGGTCAGCAGCTTGCCGATTTCCTCGGTGATGGGCGGATGGGTGAAGACGGGGAGGCCGAAGGTCGCTTCGGTGATGAAGATATCACAGGGGGTCACTTCGAAGGGCGCGCAGGTGGGATCGGGCGCGCGCTTGTAGTCGCCGGTGATGATGACCCGCTCGCCTGCATGTTCGAGCAGGATCTGCGCCGAGCCGAGGACATGGCCCGCTGGCAGGAAGGTCGCGCTGACCCCGCCGCCGACGTCGACGGTCTCGCCATAGCCCACCGGCGAGGCACCCTCGCGCGTCTGGTAGCGCAGTTCCATGATCGCGAGCGTGGCGGGGGTGGCGAGAGTTGTGCCGTGGCCTCCGCGCGCGTGATCGGCATGGCCATGCGTCACCAGCGCCCGCGGCACGGCGCGTGAGGGATCGATCCACGCATCGGCGGGGACGATGTGGATGCCCCATGGCTCGGGCCGGATCCAGGAAAAGGGGG
>JAUMAX010000044.1:0-54310 GCA_032116115.1 Porphyrobacter sp. | reverse complement strand
TTCGGAACGCGCCGCGCCTGCGGCAAGGCGGGTGAAAGGCTGGAACAGCTCGCTGGCCTGCGCCGGATCGATCCCGATCCCGGTGTCCTCCACCATCACCCGCACCCGCCCTTCACCCGCCTGCGCCGTCATCACGATGGCGCCCCCTTCGCGGTTGTACTTGATCGCATTGCTCAGCAGGTTCAGCAGCACCTGCAACAGCCGTCGCGGATCGGCAGCGACGGGAGGCAGGGTGCCGGGCGCCCGGTGGATGGCAATCCCGCGCATCTCGGCCTCGGGCAATGACAGGCCGACCGCTTCGGCGATCACCGCATCGAGCGACGTCGGCGCAATCGCCAGACCCAGCTTGCCCGCCTCGATCCGGGCAATGTCGAGCACCTCGTCGATGAGCGCCAGCAAATGCCGTCCGGCGCGCAGGATCTGTTCGATGCTGCCACGATCGGTGTCCACGGCCCGGCTGCGGTCCAGTTCAAGCAATTGCGCAAAGCCGAGAATCGCGTTCAAGGGCGTGCGCAATTCATGGCTCATGCGGGACAAGAACAGGCTCTTGGCCGCGCTCGCCTGTTCAGCCTCCTGCCGCGCCAGTTCCAGCGCGTCTTCAGCCCGGCGACGCTCGGTGATGTCGCGCGTGACCTTGGAAAAGCCGCGCAATGCGCCTGCTTCGTCATACAGGGCGGTGATCACGACATTGGCCCAGAACCGGGTGCCGTCCTTGCGCACCCGCCAGCCCTCGTCCTCGACCCGCCCGTCGGCAACCGCATCGGCCAGATTGCGCATCGAGCGGGCGCGGCCTTCGTCACCGGGATAGAAGACCGAGAAATGCCGCTTGAGGATTTCCTCGGAGGTCCAGCCCTTGATCCGTTCGGCCCCAGCGTTCCAGCTCACCACATGACCCTCGCGGTCGAGCGCGAAGATGCCGTAATCGCGCACGCCTTCGATCACGAGGCGGAAGCGCTCCTCGCCCTCTCGCAAGGCCTTTTCGCGCGCCCGCAGAAGCGCGCTGGCTTCGATCATGCGTTCAGCCAGCAGGCCGATTTCGTCACGCCCTGCGCCGCGTTCCTCCAGCGCTTCGCCCTGTGCCAACCGCACCGCGTCACGTTCCAGCCGCTGCACCCGGGCGACAATCCCGCTGGAAAACAGGAACACCGCAAACAGGCTGCCGATCAACCCCGCCAGCGTCAGCACCCCGGTCGCGATCAACCCGTTGCGGCGCACGCTGTCCAGCCGGTCCTGCCGCGCGCCGAGCAATTCCCGCTCGCGCGCCTGCATCCCCTCGATCTCGATCCGCAGCGCATCGAGCACCTGCTTGTTCGCCGCCAGGCCCTGCGCCACAGCCGGATCGCCGATGATGTTGCGCCCCGCCTTGTCCCGCGCGGCGAGCAGCAGCGCCAGCCCTTCGCGCTTCTGCCCGGCCAAGGCTTCGATGCGCGCCAGATGCGCTGCAGCCTCGCCATCGCGGATCGCGCGGGCAAGGCGGCGGGTGACCTGCGGAACGGTCTGCTCGGCGCGGGTATAGGGTTCCAGAAAGCGCGCCTCGCCCGTCAGCAGATAGCCGCGCACGCCGCTGGAGGCCTCGGCCAGCAGGGCGTGAACCTCGTTCACGTCATTCTGGATCGCGATGGTCTGGCGCACATCACGCTCGGCCTGCGCCTCCATCCGGCTGATGGCATAAAGCGCGGCGACCGATCCGAGGAAGATCAGCAGCGGCACGGCAACCACCACCAGCCCCTTGGAGGCAAGCGGGCGGTTGGCCCACCAGCTGGCAATGGCGCGCAGCATCAACCCGCCTGCCCGATGCGGTGGCGGGTGACGAGGATCGCCGCCTGCGTCCGGTCGCGCACGCCCAGCTTGCCGATCAGGCGTTCGACATGGGTCTTGACCGTGCCCGGGCTGATGCCGAGGTGGCGCGCGATTTCCTTGTTGGAGCGCCCCTCGGCCAGCCCTTCCAGCACCTCGCTTTCGCGCGGGGTCAGCCGGGACAAAGCGCCCGGCAGCGGGCCTTGCGCATCTTCGGTCAGCGCGCGGCGGATCAGCGCAGGCGGGAAGGCCACACCTCCGGCTGCGACCTGCGCCAGCGCGGCCAGCACCTCGTCACGGCTGGCGTCCTTGGCCAGAAACCCGCGTGCGCCTGCCGCCATCGCGGCGCGCAGATAGTCGGCGCTGTCGTGCATGGTGACAAGGATCACCGCGACCTCGGGTTGCTGTTCGGAAAGGGTGCGGGCGGCCTCCAGCCCGTCCATCCCCCCGCCCGCATAGCGGATATCGAGCAGAGCGAGATCGGGGCGGCGTTCGGCGCACAGACCCAGCGCCGCCTCGGCGGTCAGGGCTTCGGCGACGACCTCATAATGCCCGCTGCGTTCCAGCACCGCGCGCAAGCCCGCACGGGCGAGTTCGTGATCATCGGCGATGATGACTTTCGGAAGGCGCGTCATGCGGGCAGCTCCGCCACCAGCTGCGTGCCCTGGCCGGGCGCGCTGGCGATGGTCAGCCGCCCGCCAAGCCGCTCGATCCGTTCGCGCATATAGGCCAGACCCAGCCCGCTGCCTGCGCGCGCGGCGGGCTGGTTGCGGGGATCAAAGCCCGCGCCATTATCGCTGATTGCCAGCCGGTAGCCCTCGCCTGTTTCGGCAAGGCCGATATGCACCGCCGCGCCTGCTCCTGCATGGGCGCGGGCATTGCTGAGCGCTTCCTGCACCACCCGGAACAACGCAGTTTCGATATCCCGTCCGGGCCGGCCCGCGAGTTCCAGCGACACAGTCACGCTAATCCCCTCGCCCGCCTCCCCGGCCAAGTGCCGAAGCGCGGGGACAAGGCCGAGATCGTCGAGCACCGGAGGGCGCATTCCGGCGATCACCTGCCTGAGCTCGCGCACCAGCGCGCGCGCCTGCCGAGTCGCTTCGGCAAGGTCGGCCGGATCGCCATCCGCTGCGAGATCAAGCCGCCGCGCCAGCGCCGCTGCCGATTGCGCCACACCGTCGTGCAATTCATGCGCGACGCGGCTGCGCTCGGCCTCCTGCGTGCCGAGCAATTCTGCCAGCAGCAGAGCAAGCCGCTGCTCGCGGGCCTGTGCGGCGAGCGCGCTGCCAATCAACTGGGCGATGATCCCCAGCGCCTCGCGATCCTCAGGCGCCAGCACGCCGAGCGGTCGTTCGAGCAGCAGCGTGCCGACCGGAGCCGCCGCGCCGCCCGGCGCCGACAGCGGCACGGCAAGGCTACCCGGCAGGACGGGCGAGGCCTCGGTCACGATCCGCCCATAGGCAAATCCCGCCAGATGCGCAGCTTTGAGGGCCACCTCGGCGGCAGCGGCAGCGATGCCATCGGGCGGGCTGGCGCTGAGCGACTGGCTCGCTTCGACCAGCACCCGCAGCCGCGCCGCTCGCGCCTCGGCAGCGCGGTACAGCATGCGCAGATCGGCTGCGGTATCGGGGAGCATATCGGCCATGCTCGTCACGCGTAACGCAGCCCCAAGGCCTTGTCATACGCCGTTCGGCATAGGCCACCCGGCGCGCCGACCGGCTGACGCGGCGCAGCCCCCGACAGAACAGATTGATGGGGTCTAACGATCCCGCAACCTCTCCAAGGAGCCTGCCCATGACCCGTATTGCCCTTCTCGCCGCTGCCACCGCGCTGTGCGCTGCCTGCGCGCCCGGCTATGCCGAAGCCCGGCCCAAGCCTGCCGCTGCCGCCGCCATGCCCGCGGAGCAGAGCGCCAATTGCATCACCGAAAAGGAAGTCGTCGCCGCGCAGAAGGCTTGGGGCGAAGGCATTATCGCGATCGGCAAGACCTACACCCAGGGCGGCGACTATAGTGCGGCAGCTGCAACCCATATCGACAAATTCTACGCCTATGACCTGAGCCTCGTTCTGTTCAAGCCAACGCTCGCATCGGTCGCGCAGTTCCGCACTTCGTTCGATGCCGCGCTGTCGTACTTCGTCGGCGGCAATCCGTCCTACCCCGAGGACAAGGGCTTTGCGATCAAGCCATGGACCAAGGTGCGCTGGCAGAATGTCGGCATCACCAACAATGCCTGCAACATGGCGGTCGCGATGGGGAACTACTACTTCACCTCCGGCGCGGACGGCGCAGAGACCAAGGTGGAATACACCTTCGGCTATATCCGCGATCCGCAAGGAGCGCTGAAGATCGTCGTGCACCAGTCATCTGTTCCCTATAATGGCGCTTAAGGCGCGTTAAGCACACGCGCGCCATAAGCAGGAGCGCGGGCTGCCACCCCTGCAAGGGTCGCACGGCCCGCGCTCCTGACCCTTGTGAAAGACCCCGATCGCCATGCGCCTGCCTCTGCTTGTTGCTCCCGCTCTGCTCGCTCTCACCGCTGTCCCTGCTGCCGCGGCCGAGGATGACGGCAATGTCTGGCTCGGCCAGTTCGCCACCATCAATGCGACCGACAAGGTCTATGTCCGGCTCGAAGCGCAGGAGCGTTTCACCAATGACGCCGAAAGGCTGGGACAATTGCTGCTGCGCTCGCTGGTGGGTTATCGCATCACCAAGGACGTCAATATCGGGGCCGGTTATGCCTTCGTGCTGACCGATCCGGTCGGGCCGGTGGAGCTCAACGAACACCGCTTCTATCAGGAGCTCAACGTCCGCCTGCTCTCGACCGAGGGGGGCGTGACGCTGGATAGCCGCACCCGGCTGGAACAGCGCACCTTCGAGGAGCGCGAAGACACCCAGTGGCGGCTGCGCCAGTTCGTCCAGCTGCGCGTGCCGGTGAGCGGCAACAACAAGATCGTCGCCTATACCGAGCCGTTCATCGACCTCGACGAAGGCAGCGTGCAGCGCGGCGGCCTGTCGATCTGGCGCAACTTTGTCGGCGTTTCGGTACCGCTGGCCAAGGGGATCGAGGTGGTGCCCGGTTACCTCAACCAGCACGTCTTTCGCGACGGACGTGACCGCTCCGACCACACGGCCAACATCAACCTGTTCATGACTTTCTAGGCATGGCTGCCGGGTCGATGTTTCGCGTGAAACATCGACCTGCACACAGCGCTGGTCGAGCACCCCCTCGCCGCGCGCGAGGGCTTGTGCCACACCTGCCGCCATGTCGCAGCACCGCGCCTTCCACCTGATTCTCGCCAACAACCTCGTCCAGAACCTCGTCAATTTCACGGTGTGGTTCGCGCTGGTGTTCTGGGCTTTTCTCGAAACCCGCTCGGTGTTCGTGACCGGCATGATCGGCGGCATCTATTTGGTGCTGGGCGCAGTCCTGGCCCCGTGGTTCGGCAGCCTTGTCGATCACCATGCCAAGCGCGCGGTGATGCTCGGATCGAGCATCGCCTCCTTCGTGCTTTATGCGGTAGCGCTTGGCGCGGTGCTGATCGCGCCGCCTGCCGCACTGACGCAGGTCGAGGGCGCGGCCTTATGGGCCTTCACCGGCGTCGCCATGCTTGGTGTGATTGCCGGCAACCTCAGAATGATCGCCTTGCCGACGCTGGTGACGGCCCTGATCGCCCCGGAGGAACGCGACAAGGCCAACGGGCTGGTCGGCATGGTATCGGGCCTCGGCTTCCTCATCACATCGGCAATCAGCGGCTTTCTGGTCGCATGGGACGGGATGCGCGGCACGCTGGCGCTGTCGCTCGTCGCAACGGCGATTGCGTTCATCCACCTGCTGACGATCAACCTTGAGGAGCCCCGCGCCGACCGGGCCGAGGATGACGCACCCCGCCGCATCGACCTGTCCGGCACCCTTGCGACCATCCGCGCGGTGCCGGGGCTTGGTGCGCTGATTCTGTTCGCCTGCTTCAACAACCTGCTGGGCGGCGTGTTCATGGCGCTGATGGACGCCTATGGCCTGTCGCTGATGAGCGTCGAGGCGTGGGGATTGCTGTGGGCTGCCGCTTCATCGGCCTTCATCCTCAGCGGCATCATCATCGCCCGCCGCGGGCTTGGCCCCAATCCGCTGCGCACGCTGATGCTGGTGAACCTTGCGGTGTGGCTGGTGGCAGCGCTGTTCTCGGTGCAGTCCTCGATCGTGCTGCTGGCCATCGGGACAACCCTGTGGCTGCTGCTCAGCCCCTTTGCCGAAGCTGCCGAGCAGACCGCTTTGCAGCAGGTCGTCCCGTTCGAGCGACAGGGCCGCGTGTTCGGCTTCGCGCAGGCGGTCGAGAACTCCGCTGCGCCGCTGATGGCAGTGCTGATCGGGCCGGTGACACAGTTCTGGGCGATCCCCTTGATGACCGACGGCGCGGGCGCTCAGGCGGTTGGCGCGTGGTATGGTACCGGGCCGGAGCGCGGGATGGCGCTGGTGTTCACCATCACCGGATTGGCCGGCATGGCGCTGACACTGGCGGCGATGGCGTCCCCGTCCTACCGCGCCTTGTCAGCGGCGGTGCGCGAGGCGTCCCCGCCGCGATAAGTTGCATTTGACAATCAATCCCCGCACCCGCAATTTACCGCACGAGAGAGGCTCTCGAAGGGGATCAATTCAATGCAAGCGCAAATACTCGCGCCCGCCGCCGTGCTGGTGGTGTGGTCGATCATCATGCTGTTCTGGATGGCGGGCGTGCGCCTGCCTGCACTGAAGAAGGCCGGGATCGACCTCGGCGCCCGGCCCGGCGGGCGGGGGCAGGATCTGGAAGGTCAGGTCGATCCGAAGATCAACTGGCCCTCGCACAACTACAGCCACCTTATGGAACAGCCGACGGTGTTCTATGCTGCGGTGATGATCATCGCGATCATGGGGCCGGGCGCAGCCGATGTGCTGGCGGCGTGGATCTATGTCGGTTTGCGGATCATCCACTCGATCTGGCAGGCAACCGTCAACACGGTTCCGGTGCGCTTCCTGCTGTTCATCATCAGCACCTTTGCGCTGCTGTTCCTCGGCATCCGCGCGGTCATCGCGACCTTGCTCGCCGACCCTTCCGCTCTGCCCGTATAAGGAGACAAGACAATGATCGGCATGGATATTCTTCAGCCCGTGGTGGCACTGCTGGCGTGGACGATGGTGATGTGGGTGTGGATGTATGCCACCCGTATCCCGGCGATGAACAAGGCCGGGATCGACGCCAAGAACCTCGTCGGCAGCAACGGCGCGAGCTTGCGGGAAAAGCTGCCTGACAGCATCAGCTGGAAGGCCGACAACTACAACCACCTGCACGAAGCGCCGACGCTGTTCTACGCGGTGGCGATCGTGCTGGCGATCATTGGCGCGGGCGACGGGTTCAACACCCAGCTGGCCTGGGCCTATGTCGGCCTGCGTGTGGCGCACAGCATTGTGCAGGCGACAAACAACCGCGTGATCGTGCGCTTTGCGCTGTTCGCGCTGTCATCGCTGGTGCTGATGGCGCTGATCCTGCACGCCGCCATCGCGGTGTTCTGAAACCGGCAGCGGCGGAGTGTCTACTCCGCCGCTTCGGCCTGCACCGCGTGAGCGCGCGCGGCGAGGAAACGCTCGCCGTCCAAGGCGGCCATGCAGCCCATGCCCGCAGCGGTGACCGCCTGACGATAGACATGGTCGGTGACGTCTCCGGCGGCGAAAACGCCGGGGATCACGGTTTTCGGCGTGCCGGGCTCGGTCAGTAGATAGCCGCTTTCGTCCATCGGCAGCTTGCCCACAAACAGCGAGGTTGCGGGCGCGTGGCCGATGGCGACGAAAGCTCCGTCGACTTCCAGCGTCGAGGCCTCGCCCGTCACCGTGTCGGTCAGTGCGAGGTGATGGAGCATTCCGTTCTCACCCGCTTCGAAGCTGTCGACGCCCTTGTTCCACAGCACGGTGATCTTGGGATTGGCGAACAGGCGTTCCTGAAGGATTTTCTCGGCCCGCAAGCTGTCGCGGCGGTGGATCAGGGTGACGTTGTCGGAGTGGTTGGTGAGGTACAATGCCTCTTCAACCGCCGTGTTACCGCCGCCGATCACCGCCACTTTCTTGCCGCGATAGAAGAACCCGTCACAGGTTGCACAGGCCGAGACGCCCTTGCCGCCCAGCTCCATCTCGCCCGGCGCGCCCAGCCACTTGGCCTGCGCGCCGGTGCAGATGACGAGGCAATCGGCTATGTATTCATCCCCGCTGTCACCGATCGCGCGGAAGGGCGATCCGTGTTCGAGATCGACCGAGACGATCGTGTCCCAGATCATCCGCGTGCCGACATGTTCGGCCTGCGCCTTCATTTCCTCCATCAGCCAGGGGCCCTGCACCACGTCGCGAAAACCCGGATAGTTTTCGACATCGGTGGTGATGGTCAACTGCCCGCCGGGCTGGAGCCCTTGCACGACAATCGGTTCGAGCATGGCGCGCGCCGCATAGATCGCAGCGGAATAGCCCGCCGGGCCGGAGCCGATGATGAGCATCTTGGTGGTGTGGGTCGCCATGGGAGTGCCTCTGGTCAATTTCAGGTCAGCGATATGGGGATTTCAGGCGCGATTGTCACGCCACCAGCTTGGCGCGGAGGCGCTGTTTTCTTGCCTCGTCCACACCTAATGTTGTGGCCAGATAAGCGTCAAGCGAACCGTGATCGCGTGTCACCTCTGCGATGTAAGTATCGATATATTCAGGAAGAACGCCCATAAGATTGTGCAGCGCCTCAGGCTCGATCGCGCCGTAATGGGCTTCCATCCGGGGGAGCGACTGGCGTTCGAGAATCTCGCGGGTGGGCGCGTCATTCGTCAGCAGGAATTCGCCAACAATATCATCGTGATGCACGCCAAGCACATGAAGAGCCAAGCTTGCCGCAATACCGGTGCGGTCCTTGCCCGCGAAGCAATGCACAAGGCTACCGCCATCATTCGCATCCAAGGCGTTGAAATACCGCGTGAACATCGCAATCATCGCCGGGTTTACCGGCATCCGCGTGTAGACCGCCAGCATCCGCTCGCGCGCCTTTTGCGGGGTCATCACCACCTGCCCGCCCCCGCCTTCATGCGGCGGCGAGTTGCTGGTTTCTCCATCATGGGCAATGACTTGTGCGGCAAAGTTCGGATGACGCCTGCACGGAAAGCCCTCCCGCTCGCTCGTCCCGCGCAGGTCGATCACGGTGCGGATGTCGAGCGCGTGGATCAACGCCAGATCATCATCCGACGCTTCCATATGCTGTCCCGACCGGAACAGCACACCAGTTCGCACCCGGCCTCCGCCCGGCACGGCATAACCGCCATAATCGCGAAGATTATGAATGCCCTCGGTGACGAAGAAGGGGCCGATACGGGCGCTGGCGGGCGCTTGCCCGAGAGAATCGCTGGTCATGGTCAAGAACCCTTACAGCGCCACGAGGGCGGGACAAGCGGGGGTCTGGCGCGGGGCTAGGGAGCATTGCGGGGGGACATGCCAAGCCCGGCGGAACCACTTCACGGTTAACCCGGCATTTCCCAACATCGCCCCAGCCACACCCCAGACAAGAGCCCCCCGCGCCATGGCCCGAATCCTGATTGCCGATGATGACGAGTTGATCGCCGAACTGGCGAGCGAGGTGCTGATCGATGCTGGCCATGCCTGCGGCTGGGTCACCTCGGCCGCCGCCGCGTGGACGTGCGTGCAGCGCAAGCGGCCGGATATCCTGCTGCTCGATCACGACATGCCGGGCGAATCCGGCATGACCCTGCTGCGCCGCCTGCGCCGTTCGGCCGAGTTTTACGATCTGCCCGTGATCATGTTCACCGCGATGAGCGGCGAGCAGGATGCCTGTCAGGCGATCTATGCCGGAGCGCAGGACTTCCTGACCAAGCCGTTCCTGCCGCTCGATCTGGTCGCGCGGGTGGGACGGCTCATCAAACTGCGCGGCGCCCGTCCGCGCCATATCGATCTGAGGAGCGCCGTCGCGGGCAGCGCGATGCGCGCCGAAATGCCCGGAGCGCAGATGCGCCGCCTGATCTAGGCCGCGACCGAAGTGCCTCGCGCCCGCGCCTGCCCGGTCAGCAACCCGCGCCCGATCACCTGAGCCTGAATCTCAGCTGCGCCTTCGAAGATGTTGAGAATCCTTGCATCACACAGCACCCTGCTGATCGGATATTCGAGCGCATAGCCATTGCCGCCGTGGATCTGCACCGCATTGTCCGCCGCGCTCCATGCCGCGCGGGCAGCGAGCAGTTTGGCCATCCCCGCCTCGATATCGCAGCGCGCGCCTGAATCCTTGGCGCGGGCGGCAGCATAGGTCAGCTCGCGCGCCATCACTGTCTCGGCTGCCATCAGCGCCAGCTTGTCCGCCACGCGCGGAAACTGGGTCAGCGCCTGCCCGAACTGCTTGCGGCCCAGCGCATAATCAAGCGCAAGGTCAAAGGCGTTCCACGCCACGCCAACCGCGCGCGCGGCGGTCTGGATGCGGGCGCCTTCGAAGGTGCGCATCAGCTGCTTGAAGCCCTGCCCCTCGGCACCGCCGAGCAACCCGTCCGGTTCAACCTCAAACCCGTCCAGCCCCAGCGCATATTCCTTCATGCCCCGGTAGCCGAGCACTTCGATCTCGCTTCCATCGATACCCGCATCGGGGAACGCGGCGCCGTCCGTTCCGCGCGTTTTTTCGGCCAGCAACATCGACAGGCCTGCATAGCCCGGCACAGCCGGATCGGTGCGCACCAGCATCGTCATCAGGTCTGCGCGGGCGGCATGGGTGATCCAGGTCTTCGCGCCTGTCACACGCCAGCTGCCGTCATCCTGACGGGTCGCGCGCGTGCGCACTGAGGCGAGGTCCGATCCGGTATCGGGTTCAGTGAACACCGCCGTCGGCAGGCATGATCCGTCAGCAATGCGGGGGAGATACTTTGCCTTCTGTTCCGCCGTCCCGTTCTCGGCAATCAGCTCGCCCGCGATTTCGGAACGGGTGCCAAGGCTGCCTGCACAGATCCACCCGCGCGACAATTCCTCGGACACCACCGCCATCGCCAGCTTGCCCAGCCCCAGCCCGCCGTGTTCCTCCGGGATGCACACCCCGAACACGCCAAGCGCGGCCATCTCGTCAATCACAGCGTCCGGGATCAGCGCGTCGGCCAGATGCCATTGATGCGCGTGGGGTGTGATCGCCGTAGCCGTGAAGCCGCGCAATTGATCACGCACCTGATCGAGCGCATCGTCGCCCAAGCCCTCGTCTGGCCGCACGCCATCGGCCAGCAACGCGGCGAAGGCAGCGCGGGTTGCGGGGGTGTTACCCTCGGCGAGCAAGCGCGCTGTCGCCGGATGGGCGGCAAAGGCGCGCGCTGCGTCATCCAGCCCGAAGGTGGAGGGGCGCACCACTTCATGCGCGCTCATCGGCAGGCCGGCGGCGATCTGCGCGCAATATTCGCCGAACCCGATCCGCAAGGCGCATTCCTCGGCCAAGCTGAACCGCCCTGCCCCTTGCGCCCGCACCGCCCAATCGAGCGTCGCCTCCAGCGCAGCGATGCTGGCCGCGATCCACGCAAAGCCGTGGACCCGGTGCTGCTCACGCGTCAGCAAGGCCGCATCGACCACGCCATCAGGCGCGACCACCCCGGCCACAGCCTCCCGCACGCTTTCCGAGTATTCGCGCGCTGCTGCCAGAGACCCGCGCGCTACCGCTATCCATTCGCTCATGACGCGGGTGCTAGCAGAGCCGCCACATGCTGGCGAACCCCCAAAACGCACAAGCGCGGCGCGGCGGGTGTGGCCGATGGGTGACAATGGCCCTCGCGACCTCGCTATATACGCAGAATGACCACTTACCACCAAAACCCTCCGCCGTAATACCGAAGCCGACGACGCCGGGGGCGCTGGCGCGCGTCACACAGCAATTGGGGACAGGCAGGCAAAGGGCAACAACGCCCGGCCACCCGATCTCGCGCAGGAAGGACCGTACAGGACACGGCTCGGCGAAGGATCATCCCTTCGCGATGGGCCGCACACCTGACGACGAAGGCACGGCACTGCATTGCCACGCAGCATCGCAGGCCTTGTCCCGGTCACACCCCACGCGAGGTATCATCATGCGTATCACGAAGCTCTCCCTTCAGTCGTCTTCCTTCCCCGCTCTCGCCGCCGCATTGCTGGTCGCCGGGTTTGCCCCGTCGCAGGCCAGCGCGCAGGACAGCGTGGCAGAGGAAGATCCTGCCGCTGAACCCCAGGAACAGATCGTCGTCACCGGCTCGCGTATCGCGATCAGCGCGGCGACCGAATCCGCCAGCCCGATAACGGTGATCGGGGGAGAAGATATCCTTGTCAGCGGACAGGCCGATCTGGCCACCCAGCTGCGCAATATCCCCGCTCTTCAAGGCTCGCTGCCGGGCATCGACTCGATCAATCAGGCCAGTCCGGGGGACAGTTCCGACCTTGGCCTCAGCCTGCTCAACCTGCGCAACCTGGGTGCGGTTCGCACGCTGGTGCTCGAAGACGGACGCCGCCATGTGCCGGGCACCGGGGGCTCTGCAGCGGTCGATATCGGTGCAATCCCGACGGGGCGCATCAAGAGCGTGGAAGTGCTGACCGGCGGCGCCTCGTCGATCTACGGCGCCGACGCGGTGACCGGGGTGGTGAACTTCACGCTGCGTTCGGGCCGTGATTTCGACGGCCTTGAATTCAACGTGCAGGGCGGCATTTCCGATGAGGGCGATGCCGAAAACTACAGCCTCAGCCTGGCCGGCGGCGGCGAGTTCATGGACGGGCGCGGTAGCGCAGTGTTCTCGGTCGATTACAGCAGGCAGAAGTCGATCAAGGCATCGGACCGCAGCTTTGCAGGCACGGGCCTGTTCGGGCTCGGCTTTGCCAACCAGGCAATCTTCGACCAGCTCGGCCTGACCGACGGCGACTTCGGCCTGCCTGCCGGTCAGCGGCCCAGCCAGGCCTTCTACCCCAATGTGACGCTGCCGGTGTCGAGCCGGTTCGGGATCATCGCCATCGACAATGGTTTCGCGAGCGCTTTTGACGCGGTCAACCTGATCAACCCCGATGGCTCCGTGCCGCGCTTGCCCGGCACCAATATTCCGGTAGCGCAGGTGTTCGACGGCAACACTCTGCGCGCCTTCAACGGCGGCACCTTTGTCGATGCCTTCAGCGCATCGGGCGGTGACGGCATCGGGGCGAACGTCAACGAACTGATCGTTCCCGAACTGGAACAGCTGGTGTTCTCGGCCGGGGCAGATTTCGAGATCACCCCGGGGATCGAGGCCTTCTTCGAGGGCAAGTTCGCCTTCACCGATGGCATTGATGCCACCGGGACACCGTTCAACGATGACATTCCGATCCGGCTCGATAACCCCTTCATTCCGCAGGCGCTCCAGGTTCAGGTCAGCCAGCTTCAGGGCCTCGGCCAGAGCCCGAGGATCGTCGTGTCGCGCGACATTCAGGACATCGACGTTCTGCCGACGGAGAACACCGAACGCTCCACGCTGCGTTTCGTGGCGGGTCTGCGCGGCGAGTTCGAAAAGCTCGGGTGGAAGTGGGAACTGTCCTACAATTACGGCCGCACCGAGGTGGAGTCGGTGTTCAAGAACACCCGACTGGACGACCGCTACTTCTACGCGATCGACGCGGTCGGCCTGACCGCCGCCAACCTCGCCGGCTTCCAGGCAACCAACCGTCAGATCGGCGTGGTGCGCGGCGGGCAAAGCGTGAGTATCAACTCATCTGCGGCGCAGGTCGGCGATATCATCTGCCGATCCGAGCTGGACGGCACCGCGCCGGGGGTCTCGCCCTTCCCGCGTCCGCCGCGCAATCCCGACGGCACGGGCCGGGCGATCAGCTTCACCCCGCGCACCGGAGTCTGCGCGCCGATCAACATCTTCGGCCCGGATTCGATCAACGGATTGGGAGCGGACTTTGCCTTTGTCGACATCACCAATTCGACGATCCTGACCCAGCAGCAGATCCTAGGGTCGCTCACGGGCGATACCGCCGAGTTCTTCGAGCTGCCCGGCGGCCCGATCGGCTTTGCGGCGGGCTTTGAATATCGCAAGGACACCTCGCTGTTCACGCCCTCGCCGCTGCAGAATTCGCCGGGGATCACCAGCGGGGTCGTATCCAGCAATGCGCCGGTCAATCCTTCGCCCGATCCGCGCTTCCAGGATCCTTCGATCACGGTCTATGAAGGCTTCGGCGAAGTGCGCGTGCCGCTGCTGGCGGACATGAAGTTCATCAACCTGCTCGAAGTGAACGGCGCGATCCGCTTCTCCGATTACAACACCATCGGCAAGACCACGGCCTGGACTGCGGGCGGGCGGTACAAGCCGCATGACACGCTGACCTTCCGCGGCACATATTCCGTCGCGGTGCGCGCTCCCAACCTTGCTGAATTGTTCGGCCCGGTGCGGGCAGCCACCATCGGCCTGCTTGCCGATCCCTGCGCGGCCCAGAATATCACCCAAGGCTCAAACTTCCGCGCAGCAAACTGCCTTGAATTTGTGGCAGCAGGCTTCAACCCGGCCAATTTCGGCTCGGCCTTCCGTCCGGGCACGACCGGGGGCAACCCCGACCTGAAAGAGGAAGAAGCCGAAACCTTCACCGCCGGTTTCGTGTGGCAGCCGACCGGATTCCTCCGGGGGCTGAGCGTAATTGCCGACTATTATGACATCAGCATCACCGACGCGATCGGCTCGCTCAGCGGCGTTCAGATCGCCGCAGCCTGCGTCGATCTGCCTACGACTGACAACCAGTTCTGCCCGCTCATCACCCGCAACACGACCAACGGGCTGATCGAGAATTTCAGGGCAGGCAATGTCAATCTCGGGGCGATCACCGCGCGCGGGATCGATTTTGCGGCCACTTACGGCTTTGACACGCCGTTCGGCACCGATCTGGGCACGATCGACCTGTCAGTCAGCGGCACCTATTTCCTCGAAGACTCGACGATTTTCGACGCCACCGGCAATGCCGGGCTGGAGGGCCTGACCGGGGCCGAGCTTGAACAGGCGCTGGTCAACCAGAAGATCACCAACGAAAACGTCGGTGAATTCGGCACGCCGGAATTCATCGCCAATCTCGGCGTCACCTGGAATATGGAGAAATTCAAGCTGGGCTGGGTCGGACGGTTCGAAAGCAGCCAGCTGGCACCCGGCGTCAGCAATATCTCCGTCGTCGATGTCGATATTGAAGGCGGTCAGGTGGTCGTGACCGACGACAACACCTTCGTCCCCCTCGCCCAACGCGACACCGGGGATTCGCTGGTGAGCGACTTCTTCGCCAGCTACGACTTCTCGGAGAAGTTCAGCCTCTATGGCGGGGTTAACAACGCCTTTGATCGTGAACCCTATCTCGGCAGCCTGATCCGTCCGATCGGGGTGCGTGGGCGGTTCTTCTATCTGGGGGTGCGCGGGTCGTTCTGATCGCGCGAGACTCAGACCTGCAAAAGCGGGCGGGACAGTTTCGGCTGTCCCGCCCGTTTTGTGTATTAACCGCGCGTGCCCAGCAGCCCGCGCGCGACCACCCAATTGTGGACCTCGCTCGGGCCATCATAGATCCGCATGGTGCGCAGCTTGTTCGACATGAGATAGAGCGGCAGTTCGCGGGTCATGCCCATGCCGCCGAACAACTGCATCGCGTGATCGACGATCTCGTAGGCGCTTTCAGTGCAGAAGCTCTTGATCATCGAAATCTCGCTGCGGGTATCGCGGCCCTCGTCGATCTTCCACGCGCAGTCATAAGTCATCAGCCGCATCGCGTGGATCTTGGTCGCGGCGTCGGCGATCCAGTTCTGCACGGTCTGGCGCGCTGACAGGGGCTGGCCGAAGGTGGTGCGCTGCGGGGCGTAATCGATCATCATGTCGAGCGCGCGCTGCGCCATGCCGATCGACCATGACGCCATCTCGATCCGCCGCGTGCCGAGCCGCACCTGCATCGGCGCAAAGCCCTGCCCGCGCTGGCCAAGCAGCTTCCACCCCGGCACCCGGCAATCGTCCAGCGCGATCTCATAGGTCGCCGTGCCATCGATCATCGGGATCTTGCGCATCACGTTGAACCCGGGGGTGTCCCGGTCGACCAGAAAGGCCGACATGCCGCTGCGCCCGTTCGGGTTCTTGTCGGTCACCGCCATCAGGATGGTGAAGTCCGCCTCGGCGCCCTTGGTGATCCATATCTTGCGACCGTTGATGATCCAGTCATCGCCATCCTGCACGGCCGTGGTCTTCATGCCGGCCGGGTCTGCGCCCGCGCCGGGCTCGGAAATGCCGATCGCGCTGATCGTCTCGCCCCGCACATAGGGTTCGAGATAGGCCGCGCGCTGGCGTTCGTCAGCGGCGACCATCAGCATGCGCAGGTTGGGCGAATCGGGCGGCAGGTAGTAGGGAACGACGGTGCGGCCCAGTTCCTCGGAGACGCCGACCATCGCCACCATCGGCAGGTTCATCCCGCCCACTTCTTCCGGCGCATCGAGCCCCCACAGACCGAGCTCCCGGCTGACCGCGTCGACCTTCGCGGTCTCTTCGGGGTTGAGATAGGTTCCCTGACCGATATTTTCGCGCGCGATAACAGTAGGTTCCAGCGGCATCAGCTGATCGCGCACAAACTTGCCGACCAGTTCCTTCAGCATCGCGTGTTCGTGGCTGAGTTCGAAATTCATGGCGCCTGTCCCTGTTGGCTGGGGTGCTGTCTGCGCCCCTGACACCACACAATACGCAAGCTGTCACCCATGCAGATTGAGCAGGGACGGGGATTTTTTCACGCCATAGCCCACCCTGCGTCACGGCAATTGGACAGCGAAGCGCGCAAGCTGGCTTGACGGCCTCTGCAAGATTACATACCTTCATAGTTGCAAACCTGCTAACTCTTGCAGGCTTTGGAGGTGCCCATGCCCAGCCGGCTGATCGTATCGCGTGAGCTTGCAGATTTGCTGAAACTGCTCGCCCATGCCGATCGCCTGCGCCTGATCGAGGATCTGCGGCATGGCGAAAAGGACGTGACCGGCCTTGCCGCAGCGCTGCACCTGCCTGCCACCCGGGTCTCGCAACATCTGGCGCTGCTGCGCGCCCATCGGCTCGTCGAGGAACGCCGCGACGGGCGCAACCACTTCTACCGCCTTGCCCACCCCTACCTGGCCGACTGGATTCTCGACGCGCTGCCCTTCGTCGACATCCGCAAGCGGCTGGAGGAGGCCGACCACATCGATGCCGCACGCGCCCTGTGGAGCGTGCCGGCCAGCCATTCAGACTGAAAGGACCGTTTCAATGCCCCATTTCGCCCAAGGCGTGGTCAAGTTCCAGCGCGAGGTCTTCCCCGAAAAGGCCGAGCTGTTCGAAAAGCTCAGCACCGGGCAAAGCCCCGAGGCGCTGTTCATCACCTGCTCGGACAGCCGGATCGAAACCGCGATGCTGACCCAGACCGATCCGGGCGAACTGTTCATCTGCCGCAATGCCGGCAACATCGTCCCGCCGCACACCAACCAGACCGGCGGCATGACCGCCTCGATCGAATTTGCCATTGGCGCGCTGGGTATTCCGCATATCGTGATCTGCGGCCACACCGAATGCGGGGCGATGAAGGGGGCGATGAACCGTGCCGGCCTCACCACCCTGCCGCATGTGCGCGAATGGCTCGGCTATGCCCAGGGCGCGGTCGATATTACCGAGGCGCTGGGCGCAGGCCTTGATGCCGATGCCAAGATGCGGATGCTGTTGGAACAGAATGTCATCCTGCAGTTGCAGCACCTGAAGACCCACCCTGTGGTCGCAGTCGCGCTGGCGCAGAAGGCGGTCACGCTGCATGGCTGGGTCTATGACATCAAGACCGGCGAAGTGTCGGCCTATGACGAGATGACCGGCACGTGGATTTCGGTCGAGGAACGCTACGCCTCAGAACTCGCCACCGCGATGATCGGCCAGCACGCCTGCTGACAGGGGCGCCCTGCCTTTTGCTGATGCTCTCTCAAGTCTGAAAGCCCCCCTCCATGCCCGCCTCATCCGCCAAACCTGCCACTTCGGCTGTGATCGGACGCGATTTTCTCGCGTCGATCGTGGTGTTCCTTGTCGCTCTGCCGCTGTGCATGGGCGTGGCGATTGCGTCAGGCGCGCCGCCTGCGCTGGGGTTGATCACCGGGATTGTCGGCGGGCTGGTGGTGGGCAGCATTGCCGGTTCGCCCTTGCAGGTCAGTGGCCCGGCAGCGGGCATGGCGGTGCTCGTCTATCAGCTGGTGCAGGAACACGGGCTGATGATGCTGGGCGTGGTCGGTCTGATCGCGGGCGCGCTGCAATTGCTCGCCGGGGTGTTCAAGCTAGGGCAGTGGTTCCGGGCGATTTCGCCTTCGGTGATCCACGGGATGCTGGCAGGCATCGGCGTGCTGATCTTCGCCTCGCAGCTCCACGTGATGCTGGACGACGCGCCGCGCGCCAACGGGTTGCTGAACATCGCTGCGATCCCCGAAGCTTTCATGAAGGTGTTCCCGGTCGATGGATCGGTGCATCACCTTGCCGCGATGGCCGGGATCGTGACCATCGCCAGCATCGTGCTGTGGAACCAGTTCAAGCCCAAGAAGCTGGCGCTGCTGCCCGGCCCGTTGCTTGGCGTGATTATCGGCACGATCTTTGCCGTCATCTTTGCGCTGCCGATCACTCTGATCGAACTGCCCGCCAACCTGGCAAGCGGCCTCAACATCCCGACCGGAGAGGCTTTGGCCGGGTTCACCGATCCCGATATCCTGACCCTGGGTCTGGTATTCGCCTTCGTTGCCAGTGCGGAAACGCTGCTGTGCGCGACTGCGGTCGACAAGATGCACATCGGCACCCGCACCGATTACGACAAGGAACTGCGCGCGCAAGGCATCGGCAACATGATCTGCGGCGGGCTTGGCGCGCTGCCGATGACCGGCGTGATCGTGCGTTCGTCAGCCAATGTCGAGGCCGGGGCAACCACGCGCATTTCGGCAATCCTGCACGGTGGCTGGCTGCTGCTGGCCGTGGCAGCCTTCCCCTTCGTGCTCAATGAAATCCCCACATCCGTGCTGGCAGCGATCCTCGTCTACACCGGCTACAAGCTGGTGAACGTCGCGCAGATCCGCAAGATCGCCGAATTCGGGCGGCAGGAACTGGCGATCTACTTCGCAACGCTGGTGGGCGTGGTCGCGATCGACCTTCTGACCGGCGTGATCCTCGGCTTCGGCCTTGCAACGCTGAAGCTGGTCTACACCTTCTCGCACCTCGATATCCGGCGCGAGCATGACGCCGAAACCAACCGCGTCGATCTGTGGATGACCGGGTCAGCCACGTTCTTCTCGATCCCGCAGCTGGGCAAGGCGCTGGAAAGCTCGCCCTTTGGCGCCGAGGTCCATATCCACGTCGAAAAGCTCGACTATATCGACCACGCCTGTCTGGAAATGCTGTCCTCGTGGGAGAAGCTGCACCAGAGCACCGGCGGCGCACTGATTGTCGAATGGAGCGAATTGGTCGAGCGTTATGGTCGCCGTTCGGAAGATCCAAGCAAGACCGAAATCCCCGGACTGATGATCCGCCCCGCCGCCTGACCGGCGCGCGGGGCTGTCACCCAGATCAGATCGCGGTTTCCAGAGCTTCGGCCTGCCACATCTTTTTCGCCTGCTCGATATCGCTGGCGGTGGCACGGCTGAGGCGGTGGGCGATAAAGTCGATCCCTTCGATCAGCCACAGCGCGAGTTCCGGCTGGGCGAGGCGATAGACGCGCTTCTGGCCGTGGGTCTCGGTCTCCACCAGCGCAATCGCGCGCAGCACGCCAAGGTGCTGCGAGACACGGGTCGGCGAAATTTCGAGAATGTCGCCCAGATCATTCACCGTCTGATCGCCCGATTGCAGCTTGAGCAACAGGCGGATGCGATCCGGGTGCGAAATCTGCCGCAGAACATGGGCCAGCTCGTTTGCAACAATCTTGCGGCTCGGCATATCAGCGACCTTTCATTTGTGTTGGGATTGCGAGATTTGAAGCGACAACGCGCAAACTCGGCAATTGGCTCCCGGGTTTTGCAATTTCTGCATTTTTTAGAGCGCGCCAGGGGCGCTGCGGGCGCTTGCTGACCGCGGCATCGCGGCCCAGCAGAGCGAGAAATTCGCTGTCCTTGACCACGCTGACATAGGGGCCATCGCCGCCATTCCCCGCGGTTGTCACCCCGCTGTCGCGCAGCCGCGCCCATGCCTCGTGCAGCCGCCATGCGGCGCGGCCGATGCCGGCTTCGTGCAATGTCAGCGCCAGCGCATGGACCAGCGCCGGAGCATCGAGCGGCAAGCGGCTCGCCCCCTCGCCCGGCGCCTCGCTGGTCACAAGACGCAGATCGGGGGCGTTTTCGCCGGCAAACCACAGCATCGGCCAGGCCCGGCTGACCCCGCTGGCATGAGCAAGCAGGGTGAACACGATGCTGCGCAGGTCAGGCATGGCGATGATCGCGTCCCAATTCGCCGCGCCCGACATCAGCGTGGGAAGCGCGTCCTCGATCGTGAGAATGTCCAGCGTCAGCCCGTCACGCGTCAACCCCTTGCCAGAGGCAAGCAGCTGGCGGGCAAGCGCATTGCGCTGGCGGGCATGGCAGATGATCGCGATCCGCTCACGACCCTCGGCCCGCGCCGCGCGGATGATTGCGCGCATAACGTTGGCACGCGGAACAGGGACATCGCCCGCTTCCTCCGCCACGCAGACCGCCGGATGCGGGCTCATCAGCACCAGATCGGCCCCGCCCTGCCCGGCCGCCGACGCGCCGCGCGCGTGATCGATCAGATAGCTGGCGACGTAATGCGCTTGCGGCAATGCAGCGAGGCCGCCGTTCTGGAAGGCGGAGGGGCTCCACGCGATCCACGGCGCGAAAACCGGCGCTGGCGCCCCAGCAGCCGCCGCACGCCAATCCGCCATGCGCGGCAGACGGCGCGGGCGCGCAGGCGCCACGAACTCGGCATCGATCCCCAGCCAACCCAGCAGCAGCATCAGCCCCTCGCCCCACGCCTCGGGCGCGGGCTCGTCTGCCTGCGCAAGCTGGAAGCGCGATGTCACCAGTGCCAGCGATGGGGCGGCGCGGGTGATTTCGGCCGGGCCTGTGCCTGAAGGCGAAAGGCTTTGGGTGCTGCTCTGGTCCATTCGGCGGATCCTTTGCGACTGCGAGAGGAGAGACGGCCCGCTCATTAGACGCGCCCGGATAATCGGAAAAATTCAATCTTTCTTCGCAAACGTTCTAGAATTTGAATGATTGAAGATAGGCACATCCCCCTCTCTGCGCGTCACGCTTGAAACCCGGCCGCTCCGGGGGCATCACGCGAGCTGGGAGAAGAGGGAATTATCCGATATGAAAATTGCAGGATTGCGGGCTGGCGCGGCGCTGACCATGCTCGGCGCAGCGATGGGCGTTGCCCGGGCGCAAGACACAGGCGCAGCAGCGAGCGAGGCCACCCGCGCAGCGCAGGCCGCGACGGCTGCAGCGCTTCCGGCCGAGGGCAAGCGCGATGCCGAATTTACCACCCGCGGCTTCCTTGCCACCCGCGCCGATCCGGTGATCCTGAACGCCAGCGGAAAGCCGGTCTGGAACCTTGCCGCCTATGACTTCGTCACCGGCCCCGCGCCCGATACGGTCAATCCCAGCCTGTGGCGGCACATGACCCACCTGAAGCACCACGGCCTGTATCAGGTCACACCCAATGTGTGGCAGGTGCGCGGATTCGATCTGTCGAACATGACGATCATCCGGGGCCAGACCGGGTGGATCGTGATCGACCCGCTCACCAGTGTCGAGACCGCTCAGGCGGCGATGGTGCTGGTCAACGCCACCCTTGGCCAGCGCCCGGTCAGCGCGGTGATCTATTCCCACAGCCATGCTGACCATTTCGGCGGGGTGCGCGGCGTGATCGACGCTGGCGAGGCAACAGCGGGCCGTGTGGCCATAATCGCACCCGAAGGCTTCATGGAGGAGGCGACGTCGGAAAACGTCATGGCCGGCGGCGCCATGCTGCGGCGCGCGGCCTACCAGTTCGGCACCGGGATGACGCCGGGCGCCACCGGGCAGATGGGCAGCGGCATCGGCACGGCTGTGTCAGGCGGCACGCTGTCGCTGATCGCGCCCAACGCCACCATCGCGGCTACCGGCGAGACACGGGTGGTGGACGGCGTGGCGCTCGAATTCCAGATCGTTTCGGGCAGCGAGGCTCCTGCGGAATTCAACGTCTTTATCGCACCCGAAAAGACCTTCCTCGCCGCCGAGATCGCAACCTGCACGCTGCACAACATCCTTACCCCGCGCGGCGCCAAAGTGCGCGATGCGCGCGCCTGGGCGCATTATCTCGATGAAGCCGCCACCCGCTATGGCCCGCAAAGCGATGCGGTGATTTCGAGCCACTGCTGGCCGATCTTCGGGCGCGAGGCGGGGACGGCATGGCTCACCGCACAGCGCGACAATTACCGCTGGCTCCATGATCAGACCGTACGCCGCATGAACCGCGGCGAGACGATGCATGAGATCGCCGAGGCGCTCGAAAAATCACCCCCGCAAATCAATCGCGAGGAATGGTCGACGCGCGGCTATTACGGCACCATCAGCCACAACGCGAAAGCGATCTACCAGTTCTATCTCGGCTGGTACGACGCCGTGCCGGCGAACCTTCACCCCCACCCGCCTGTCGAGCGCGCCAACCGGCTGGTCGAGGCACTGGGCGGGGCGCAGCGCACGTTCGAACTGGCCGAGACTGCGTTCAAGCGCGGCGATTATCCCTGGTCGTCCGACCTTCTTCAGAACCTTGTCTTTGCCGAGCCGCAAAACGCCGCCGCCAAGGCACTGCTGGCTCAGTCCTACGAACAGCAGGGCTATCAGGCCGAAAGCGCGATCTGGCGCAACCAGTTCCTCGCGGCGGCAAATGACATAAGGCTCGGGCGGGCCGAAAGCAGCGCGGCGCAAAGCAATGACATGGTCGCCGCGATTTCGACGCAGGACTTGCTCGATTCCGCAGCCACCCGCTTTGCGCCCGAACAGCCGCAGGCGCGCAATTTCACGGTCGCTATCGATATCCCCGATCGCAACGAACAGGCGGTGCTGGAGGTTGGAGAGCAGGTGATGATCGGTCGCACCGGCGCGCTGCCAGCCAAGGCTGACGTCACCATCCGCGGTCCTCGCCGCGCACTGCTGGCGCTATTGTTCGTAAAGATGCCAGTCAGCGCGGTGCAGGCCATGCCGGGCGTCACTATCGAAGGCGATCTGGTGGCCTTGCAGGCGCTGATCGACACGCTCGATCCGCTGCCGCACGGCTTCGACATCGTCATGCCCTAAGCTTGTCCGGTTCGGCCGCGAAGGGTTGCGCGTGTTCAGGCGTTGATCAACCGGCGCACGGTATAAGGCCGTCCGCTGACGTGATGGGATGAGGAACGCCGAGCCATGCCTGTGACATTCGCACCAAGGGTCCGGCCATGAGCCCGGCCAGCATTGCGCTCAACCGCTTCGGCTACGGCTTCAGCACCCGGGACGGCGCGCCGAATGATCCGCGCCGCTTCCTGCTGCGCCAGTTCGATGCCTTCGACCCGGCCCCCGCCGCCATCGCCGCACGCCTCGATACCCGTGCCAAGACCGGCGAAATGCTCGAACTGCTCCGGCGGCTGCGGCAGGACACCCGGGCTATGACAGCAATGGAACAGGCCGGTGCGCCCGCGATGGCAGACACGGCGGCCGAAGGCATGACGCGGCAGGAAGCGCGCGCCGCCGCGCTTGATGGCCTGCCGCCCGAATATCGCGAAAAGCTGATCGATGCCCGCCGCGTGCTGGCCGATGACATTGGAGTGCGGGTCAACACCACGCTCGCCAGCCCCGCGCCGATGGTGGAGCGGCTGGTGCATTTCTGGTCGAACCACTTCAGCGTCTCTGTCGGCAAGCCCGGCACACAGTTCGAAGCCGGGCCGCACGAATTCACCGCCATCCGCCCGTATGTGCTGGGGCGCTTTTCCGACATGCTGAAGGCCGCGGTGCTGCATCCGGCCATGCTGATCTATCTCGACCAGTTCCAGTCGATCGGCCCCAACGCGCCCTTCGCACAGCGGCGTGCGCTGCGCGGAGGCGACCAGCAGCGCCCGCGCGGGCTGAACGAAAACCTCGCGCGGGAAGTGCTGGAGCTGCACACGCTGGGCGTCGGCGGCGGCTATGCCCAGGCCGACGTCACCGAGCTTGCCCGCGCGCTCACCGGCTGGACCGTGCCGGGGATCGGCCGGGTGGGCCGCTTTGCGCAAAACCAACCGAGCGGCGCGGCTTTTGTGGCGCTGGTGCATGAACCGGGCGTCCGCAGCGTGCTGGGCCGCTCCTATCCGGCGGGCGAGGCAAAGCAGGCGCTCGCTATCCTTGACGATCTGGCCGCACATCCCGCAACCGCGCGCCACATCGCGACCAAATTCGCGCGCCACTTTGCCGGCGATACGCCCCCGCCTGCGCTGGTTGCGCGGCTGGAGGCCGATTTCCTGCGGAGTGGCGGCGATCTGGCCAGCCTCACCCGCACCCTGATCGACGCGCCCGAGGCGTGGGCGCAAGGGCCGGTCAAGTTCCGCACGCCGTTCGAATGGCTCGTCGCATCACTTCGCCTGACGGGAACCGAAGCTCTGCCCGCACAAAGGATCGTGGGCGCGCTGACGCAGCTGGGCCAAGCCCCGTGGCGCGCACCCTCGCCTGCCGGATATGATGATCTCGCCGCCAGCTGGGCCGGGCCGGACGCGCTGATCCGCCGGGTCGAACTGGCCGAACGGATCGCCCGCAACGCCCCGCAAGACGGCGTCATCGCACGCGCCGAGGCCGCCTTCCCCGGCGCGCTGGGCGAGGCGACGCTCACCCAGCTGAAACGCGCCGAAAGCGGCCAACAGGCGCTCGCACTGCTGCTGGTGTCGCCTGAAATGATGCGGAGATAGACGCGATGACGACTTCCCTCGACCGCCGTTCGCTGCTCGCCGGATCGCTCGTTCTGGGCGCTGGCAGCCTCGCCCTCCCCCGTATCGCCTTTGCCCAAGGGGCAGGCAGCCGCAATCTGCTGTTCGTGCTGCTGCGCGGCGCGGCGGACGGGTTGGCGATGCTCGCGCCGGTGGGCGATCCGGGTTTCGAAGCCTTGCGCGGCGCAAGCCTTGCCGATTACGAGAACGCGCCCCGGATCGGCAGCTTCTTTGCTATCCACCCGGCGCTGGCCGAAATCGCCAAATCGGCACAGGCGGGCGAGGCGCTGTTCGTCCACGCCGCCGCCACAGCCTATCGCGAACGCTCGCACTTTGACGGGCAGAACCTGATCGAGACGGGCGGAACCGCGCCCTATGCCACCAAAGACGGATGGCTCAACCGGCTGGCCGTGCTGATGAACGAAGGCGCACCTGCCCCGTTGCGGGCACTGGCGATTGCGCAGGCCGTGCCGCTGGCGCTGCGCGGGAGCGCGCCGGTGTCCAACTATGCGCCATCCGCCCTGCCCCAAGCGAGCGAGGATCTGCTGGCGCGGGTCAGCCAGCTTTACGCCGCTGACAGCGAGCTTGGCCCGCTGTGGTCGCGTGCGCTTGAGACCAAGGCGATGGCCGGGGATGATACGATGCGCAACCTCAACGATGCACGCGCCGCGGGTGAGCTTGCCGCCTCGCTGATGCGGGATGCAGGCGGTGCGCGGATCGGAATGATCGAGCTGGGCGGGTGGGACACCCACGCCAACCAGCGCGGTGCCTTTGCCCGATCGGCCCGCCAGCTTGACGCACTGCTGGCAGCCTACAAAGCCGGCATGGGCGCTGGCTGGGCCGATACGATGGTGGTGGTCGCGACCGAGTTCGGCCGCACGGCAAAGCTCAACGGCACGGGCGGCACCGACCACGGCACCGCATCAGCCGCGCTGGTGATGGGCGGCGCGGTGCGCGGCGGTCGCGTGGTGGCCGACTGGCCGGGACTGGCCGAGGCCCAGCTCTACGAAGGCCGCGACCTTGCGCCGACCACCGCGCTCGAAAGCGTGCTGGCCGGCGCTGTGGCCGAGCATCTGCGGCTTGATCCTGTCCGGGCCATGGCACAGCTGTTCCCCGGCCGCGACGCTGCGCCGCTATCGGGGATCGTGCGCGGCTAGAACGAGCACTCCGCCGTCGCCGCACCATCATCGCGGGCGATTTCGCTGATCTGGATCGTGAAGGCGCCCTTCGATGCGAAGGTCAGACGCTCGCCGGTCGTGCCGAGGCACTTCGCGCTCAGCACCATTTCACGCCAGCCCTTGCCTTCTGCGACTGACATCCCCTGCGTGATGTCGAGCACCTTGCCGCCTGCCGTGACAGTGACAGCCGAGCCCGGACGCGCGGTGACCTGATAGGTGATCCGCCAGGCCGCATCGCTTGCCGGCCCGGTCAGGGTCAGCTTCGCACCGGGTGTGAAGGCGATCTTGCGCGCATCTTCCTGCGCGCGGCGATCGAGGCCGGTTGCGGTGATGCCATTGCCAGCGCCGCGCAGATCGGGGAGCAGTGCATTGTCCGCCACCGCCTGAACCTGCATCCCCAGCTTGCCATTGGCAAACCACACCGCGCCGGTATCGGCGGTCAGCGCAGCGCAAGTCTCGTCCAGCGGAGCGAGCGGTGCGTTTGTGCCAAGGTCGAGGCCGTAACCGAGCGGGAACAGCGCGCCCTCGGTACTGTTGAGCGGGGTGCCATCGCACTGTGCAGGCCAGCTGAATGACAGCCGTCCGGTCGCAGGCCGCGCGCCGAACAGCACGTCGGCCACGCCTGCGCCTTCGCTGCCCGGCAGCCAGGCAGCGACGAAGGCGTCGGCGGCGTTGAGCTCGCGATTGACCCACAGGGGGCGGCCCGAAAGGAACACGGCAACGGTCGGAATCCCGCGGGCGCGGTAGGCCTTGAGCAGCGTCAGCCCTTCTTCGTCGCGGAAGGCGAGATCCTTCCTGTCGCCGACGAATTCGGCATAGGGTTCCTCGCCGAACACGACGATAGCTGCGTCGGGCTTACTTGCAGCGCTGCCCTTGGGTGCCAGCACCGCCTCGCCGCCGCTGGCCTTGGCGGCAGCGGCAATCCCGGCATAGATCGAGGTCGCCCCGGGGAAATCAGCCGCGGTCAGATCGCCGCCGCCCTGCCATGTCACCGACCAGCCGCCCGCCTGTTGCGGGATATTGTCGGCGGCAAGACCCGCCACTTCGATCCGCGCGCCGGCCTTCAAGGGCAGCACGCCGGTATTCTTGAGCAGCACCTGCGACTTGGCCACCGCCTCGCGCGCAATCGCGCGGTGTTCGGGCGAGCCGAGCCGATCCCACTTGCCGCCCAGTGCGCGCGCCGAGGGCTTCACCTCGCCATCAAAAATGCCGAGTTGCTGCTTCAATCGCAGCACCCGCAGCACCGCTTCGTCCAGCCGCGCCATCGGGATCGTGCCGTTCTTGACCTGCTTGACCAGATTGGCGTGGAGCGCCTTCCAGTCCTCCGGCACCATATAGACATCAAGGCCCGCCAGCAGCGATGCAGCGCAATTGGAATTGGTGCAGCCCTTGACCTGGCCGTGGCCGTTCCAGTCGCCGACCACCAGCCCGCCAAAGCCGAGATTACCGCGCAGTTCCCCTGTCAGCAGCGGGGTGTTGCCGTGCATCTTGGAGCCGTTGATCGAATTGAAGCTCGCCATGACGCTGGCGACGCCGGCATTGATCGCGGCGGGGTAAGGTGCGGCATGGATCGCCATCAGCTCTTTCAGATCGCCATTGACGTCGCCCTGATCGACGCCTTGCGCGGTGCCTCCGTCGCCGAAGAAGTGCTTGGCCGTGGCAGCGACCTTGCCTTCACCAAGGAACCCCGGTTCGCCCGGACGGCCTTGCAGGCCTTCGACCATCGCCGCGCCCAGGCGGCTGACCAGCGCGGGGTTTTCCGAATAGCTTTCGTAAGTGCGGCCCCAGCGATCATCGCGCGCCACAGCGATGGTGGGCGCGAAGGTCCAGTCGATGCCGGTCACTTCGATCTCGACCGCAGTCGCCGCGCCGATGCGGCGGATGAGGTCAGCGTCACCGGTCGCGCCCAGCGCAATGTTGTGCGGGAAGACGGTCGCGCCGATCACATTGGCATGGCCATGGACGGCGTCTGTGGCCCAGACCGCCGGAATCGCGGGCTCGCCCTTGGGCAGCGGCGCGGTGGAGGCCGCCCAATACTCGTCGGCCAGTTTCAGCCAGTCAGCCGCAGGCGCCTTGTCATCGCCATAGGGGCCGGAATTGCCACCGTTGAGGATCGTGCCGAAGCGATATTTGCGCACATCGGCAGGCGTGATCGAGCCGATATCCGGCATCACCAGCTGCGCGACCTTGTGCTTCAGGCTCATGCGCGCGAGCAGCGCCTCGGGCGTGTTCGCTGCCGCTTCGGCCGGGGCCGGAGCCATGGTGCTGGCGACACGCACGTCGGGCGCGGTGCTGCATCCGGCAACAAGCGCGGCCAATGCCGCCCCGCAGGCGAGCCGCCCAAACCTGATCTGCGCCATGAAGTCAGTCCCTCCCAAGACCGCAGTAACTTTTGAGAACGTTATCAATCTATGCCGCCACGAATACGCTTTGGCAAGCGGCAAGCGTCTGCGTCAAGGTCTCCGCATGACCCCGGCGAGCAGCACAGCACTGGACAGCGATAGCGCGGCGAACAGCACGAACAGCGCTTCAAAGCCGAAGCGCGGCACCAGCAGCACTGTCAGCCATGGCATCACCATACCCGGCACGGTGTTGGTGAGGTTGAAAACGCCCAGATCGCGCCCGCGATGCTGCGGCGCGGGCAATACCCGCAAGGTCTGGCTGGCATGGAGCGCGAGGAAGATCGACGCCGCAATGGCAAACAAGACATAGCCCGCAATCGCCCAGCCGATCGTCTGAGCCGCAGCCATCACCAGCATTCCGCTCGCACACAGCCCCGCTGCCCCCACCAGCGGCAACACCGGGCGGCCATGGCGGTCGGACCAGCGGCCCAGAATCAGGGACAACGGCACAGCGCAGACCAGGACCGCGCTGAAGATATTGGCCGCGCCATTCTCCGGATAATCGGGTGCAAGCGAGCGCAGCCAGTAAAGCAGAAACGCGAACATCCCCCCTTCCGCGACCTGCACCAGCAACCGCGCCGCCCACATTCGCGGCACCACGCCTTCGCGCAAGGGACGCGCGGCGGGCGGCGGTGTGGCAGGTGCCATCAGTTCAGGACGCGTGCGATTGGCACCGAGAAGAACGGCAGGCAGCACCAGCAGGCTCACCAGCACCGCCACCAGCCCCAGCCGCGCATCGGGCGCAACCAACCCCGCGTAAGTCACCAGTGACCCCGCCAGCGCCCCCAGCGCCGGAGACAGCGCCAGCGCGCCGCCCAGCACGCCCTTCTGTTCATCGGGAAAGCAGTCGCCCGCCCAGGCCATCATCGGCGACAGCATCAGGTTCAAGGCGACCTGCCAGACCATCACCAGCGCCACAATTTCGGTGACACTGCCCGCTTCCCCGACCGCCAGCAGTAGCGCATTCGAGGCGACCAAGCCGGCAATGATCCACGGTCTGCGGGTGCCGCTGCGATCGCTGAGGGTGCCGATGGCGATATTCGCAAGGCTCGCCATGACCGCGCCAAGGAAGATCACCTGCGCCAGCGCGGCGACATCCTCGCCGCCTTGCAGATCGGCGATACGCTGCGGCAGCAGCACCGTCAGCAGCGGCACGTAGGCGACCGCGCCCCCGGCAGAGGCAAGCGCGAACAGGGCAAGGAACCAGCCGGGCTGGCGTGCGGGCGGCTTGGTAGCGGCGGGGTGGTTCAAGCCCGCACAGGGGCGGGCGCAGTGGACGCCCGTTCGACCAGCCCGGCAGCGACTTCGATCACCGCGTCATTGTCGCCGTCAGGCTCACGCGCGATCAGTTGTTCGACAGCGCGGCTGACCGTCTCGGCAATCGGCTGATCCACTGCCGTCAGCGGCGGCTGCGAGAAACGCACGATCGGCGTGTTGTCGAAGGAGATCAGCGACAGGTCATCGGGCACCCTCAACCCCCGGTCACGCGCGGTTTCAAGCGCGGCGAGCGCCATCTGGTCGTTGCTGGCGATGATTGCGGTCAGATCGGGGTTGCGATCCAGCAAGGCCGTTGCCGCACTCGCGCCCGATTCGTAGCCGAAATCGCCCACTTCCAACAGGCCGTCATGCGGCAGCCCCGCCTCGGCCAGTGCGCGTTTCCAGCCATCGACGCGCCAGCCGCTGAGGCTGTATTGCGATGGACCGGCGATCATGCCGATCCGGCGGTGGCCGAGTTCGATCAGGCGCGTGGCGGCAAGATGCGCTGCGCCCTCGTCGCCCATCGTCAGCGGGATGCCCGGCCCCGGCGCGTTGGATCCGATCCGTGCAAAGGGAATGCGCCGCTCGGCCAGCAATTGCGTGATGAGGCGGTTTTCCGAGTGCGGCGGGGTCAGGATAACGCCATCGGGCTGAAGCGCGGAAAGCGCCGCACCCAGTTCGCGCTCGACATGATCGGAGTGGGTGTCGACCAGTTCCACCATCATCCGGTAGCCGTGCTGGCTGCAGGTCAGGATTCCGCCAAGAAGCATCTGGTCGACCCAGTCCGTCCCCAGCCGTTCGCGCCAGTCGGCCAGCGTCCGTTCGCGGTCATTGATGGCGAGAATGATGTACGAGCGCGATCCGCTCATCCGTTGAGCTGCAAGGCTTGGGACGTAGCCCAGCCGGTCGATCGCCGCGCGCACCTTGTCGCGCACTTGGGGGCGCACGTTCGGCCCGTCGTTCACCACCCGGCTTACGGTCTGGAGCGATACGCCTGCGTCCTCGGCAACGTCCCTGATCGTGACTGTCTTGCGCACCCGCGCCATTGCCCGTCCAACCCCGTCCGGCCTATCTGATACACGCCCGTCCCTTGGCGGGATCGCTGGCGCACGTGTAGACCCTTATCCAATCGATTGCGAATTGCGCGGGAAACGTCTCGGCTGCAACCCCCTTGGCGTTGTTTTCTTCCGACAATCTGCCGCCCACGGCAAGGTTGGCCATCACATAGAAGGGCTGATCGAAGGGCGCAGCAGGCCTGCCCTTGGCATTGGGGGCAGCCGTGCTCCACTGGTCGGCGGTGACGGTGAGATGCACCCGGTCATCCACCAGAAAGCGGATCAACCCTTCGCCCCATTCCACTGAATAGACATGGAAATCATCCGATGGCAGCGCCAGATCAGGCAGCGCATTGCGGTGATCCACGAACTTGTTCCGGGGCGCGAAATTGCCGAAATGCAGCGCGCTGATGGTGCGGTTTTCGCCGCGTTCGCCTTCGCATTTCTTGCACTTCGCACCGATATTGACCGCTTCGAGAATATCGATCTCGCCCGACCGCGGCCACGCCCCATAGACGTTGTCTTCCGGCATCATCCACACCGCAGGCCATGTCCCCTGCCCCGGCGGCACCTTGGCGCGCACTTCGATCCGGCCATATTTCCACGCGTGCTGGCCGATCGTGCGCACCTTGCCCGAGGTGTGCGACTGGACCACGCTGGGATTGGGATTGTCGGCGATCTCGGGCGGGCGGGCCGGGCCGACAAAGCGCTCCTTGCGCGCTTTGAGCAGCAGCATCCCGCCTTCGACCGCGATGTTATCGGGCCGGTCGGTGTAGCACTGCCGTTCGGCATTGCCGCCGCCCCAACACGAAACCTCGGGCGTCCACTTGGTCCGGTCAAGCGCGGTGCCTTCGAACTCGTCGGCCCACACCAGCTCCCAGCCCGCCCCTTCGAGCGGGGCGAGCGCCTGCTCAGCCGGGGGCGCCGCCCCCAAAAGCAGCAGGGCCGCTGTCAGCGTCCCCGCCTTCAGCAGCCCTGCAATTGTCATCCTGTTACCTCGGATCAGAAGTCGAAGCGCGCCAGGAAGGTAAAGCGGCGGTCGTTGCGGAACGCCGAACGCTGCACCCGCGTGCCGTCAAAGTCGATCACCTGCGAGGTGCGGAACACCTCGTCGAGCAGGTTCACGCCCTGTACGCCCAGCTTCACCCCGTCCATCACGCTGACGAAGATCGACGCGTCAAGCTGACCGGTTTCCTCACCCCAGATCGGCGAGAACGGGAAGATGTCGTCACGCGGCGTGATCAGGAACGCCGAGCGCCAGTTGTAGGCGGCACGAGCCGACAGCCAGTCCTTTTCGTAGAACAGCGTCGCGTTGACGGTGCTCTTGGAAATCCCGGCCAGCGGCTGGAAGGCTGCAAAGTCGCTCTGGTTGTTGGCGAGGTTGGTGTTCTGGAAATCACCGCCATCGACATAGGTGTAGGTCAGCTGCGTACCGAACCCGCTGAGCAGTCCCGGCAGGAAGTCGAAGGTCTGCTGGTAGGCGATTTCCACGCCCTTGAGCAGGCCATCCTGACGGTTATCCGGCCCGTTGACCTCGACATCAAGGTTGACGCCGCCGGGCGACACGAAGTTGACGATGTCGACCCCGTTGTTGACGATGCCCTTGATATCCTTGGCAAAGGCGTTGAGCGTCAGCGAGCCGACCCGGTCGAAATACCACTCGACCGAGATGTCGTAGTTCCAGCTTTCGATCGGGCGCAGGTTGCGGTTGCCGGTGAACAGCTGGAACAGCGGGCCGGTGTCGATCGATTGGTCGGCAATGAGATCGCCGGTGTTGTCGCCAATCGCGCCGCCTGAGCGGAATGCTGCGAGATCGGGGCGGGAAATGCCCTTCGAAACGGCCGCACGGAACAGCAGGCCATTGCCTGTGTCGAGCAGCGCGTTGAAGCTCGGCAGCCAGTTGTCGAACACCACTGCGCGGTCATCGAGCACGATCTCGCCAGTGTGCGCCGCAGCGAACTCGGCCAGACGTGTCGGCGAAAGCTGGCAGAAGCCCGGGATCTGGCCCGGAGGGGCACGGCCGCAGGACTGCTGGACTTCCGTAACCTGAACGACCCCGTCGCCATTGCCGCCCGCGCCGCGATCATCGAAGAACGCGCCGTTGGGGAAGCCGATCAGGCCAGCCGCGACCACTTCGGTCTCGACATAGCGCAGGCCGACATTGCCGCTGAGCTTCCAGCCGTTGTCGAAATCGCTGCCGTAATCGAGGCGCGCATAGGCGGCCTTGGTGGTTTCGGCGACAGAGCTGATTTCAGGCGTACAGAACGGATCGCACGGCGTGACCTGGCCGGTCAGCGCATTGTTGAACGTGCGGTTGCGAACACCGAAGAACGGGTTGGGCGTCTGCGAGAAGGTGTTGATTTCACGCGCCTGCTGCGCCGATGCGCCCGACAGGTATTCCTTCAGGAAGCTGTCAGCCCCGAAGAAGTGCGCGCCGCCCGGCAGCGGTGCGGGCGCATTGCCGCGCTGGAAGCCGTTGTCGAACGGGGTGCGAAGGTTGGCGAAAGCCGGGAAATCATCGACGAAGGCGCCGCCTGCAATCGCGAAATCCTGACCCGGCAGGCCGGTGAAGAAGCGGCCCGGCTGGAAACCGCCGGTCGCAGCACAGCCCGGACCTGCGTTCCACGGCGCACAGCCCGCACGGCCCGCCCAGGGTGCCGACAGGTTGCCCCAGGTGCTGAAGTTGGTGTCCCGCGTGGTCTGGTCACGTTCCGACCAGCGCGCGCCGAACTTGACCTGCTTGAAGAAGCCATCATCGCTGATGTCATATTCGGCATCGAACCGCAGGGTGTCGAGCGCACCTTCGTTGCGGGCAATGCTGTCGAGCAGGAACCAGTAATAGGTGTTGCGACCCGAAGTGAAATAATCCGACGGTGCGCCCGGAGGAGCAAGGAACTGCACCTGCGGCACCTGGCCGCTCAGATCGAGATCGATATTGGCCCAGGTGTTCATGGTGCCGATGATCGCATCCTGCCCCAGATCCGAGGCAATGTGCTGCGCTTCGAAATTGACCCGCAGGCGATCCGTGATGCTCCAGTCGATATCGATCGAGACGTCCTTGGTCGAAGCGCGGGTTTCACGCTCGAACCGCAGCAGCTCAAGCGGGATACCGCCGCGGCCGAAGGGGTTGGCATAGGCATCGCCGATGCGCTGGCTGAGCACGCCGCGGACGAATTGCCCGTTCTGGTCGAATTCCCAGGTGCTGCCCGCCGCCGGAACCGGGAACAGCAGGTCATCATTGACCAGCGCCACGGCCGCGTTTTCCTGCGTGAAGAAGGTGGTGTCGGCCTTCAGCCATTCGAAGGTGACGAGGAAATCGCGGTTCGGGCTTTCGTACTGGACGACGCCCGACCACGCTTCGCGGTCACGCTCGAGATCGGTGGTACGCACGCCCGCGCCCTTCGGCACAACCAGCGCGCCTGCAGGTGGGAAGTTGTCGGGCGTGAAATTGGTGGTGTTGCCAATCCCGCCGCTGCCGACCGGACGGACACGGAAGCACGCGCCGTTGAGGGTTGCGGGGCGGTAGCACGGGTCAGCGACCTGCGAGGCGTCGGTGCGGCTGACCAGCTCCGAACGGGCATAGCCCAGTTGCAGACCGAGCGAACCACGATCGCCTTCCAGCGTCGTCGAACCGAGCATCGAGAAGCCAGGCGACCATTCGTCGGCCAGATCGCCGACGTTGGTTTCAATTGTGCCAGCGATATGGGTGCCACGGCGGTCAAGCGGCTTGCGGGTGACAAGGTTCACCGTCCCGGCAATCCCGCCTTCGACCATGTCGGAGGTGAGGTTCTTGAACACCTCGACACGGCCCAGCAATTCGGGCGAGACTTCATTGAAGTTCAGCACCGTCCCGCCATTGGCCGAGAAAATGTCGCGGCCATTGAGTTCCGAACGCACGAAGCCAAGGCCGCGGATGATGACGCCGGTGCCTTCAACCGAGAAACGGTCAGGGTCCGACGCCTTTTCGAAGCGGCCGATGTTCACGCCGGGAACGCGCTGCAGCGCTTCGGCAACCGAACGGTCAGGCAGCGCGCCGATGTCTTCGGCGGTGATCACGTCAACGAAGGTGTCGGCATCGCGCTTGATGTTCTGGGCCGATTGCAGCGAAGCGCGGAAGCCGGTGACGATGATGGTGTCTTCAGCGTCTTCCTCGGCAGCCGGCGCTTCGGCTTCGGCATCCTGCGCCAATGCGGGCGCAGCGGTCGCGGCAGAAATCGCGAGCGCCGAGGCGGTACCGAGTGCGAACAGGCGCCGACGCGGCGCGACACGTGTGGTGTTCATGATGTTTCAACTCTCCCCATGCCGCGCGACAGTATCGTGCCTGTAGCTGCGGGCTGCAGTAAGGTTCTAGCGCATCTTGAGAGCGTTCTCAAGACTTGTAATCTTGGGTTCATATTGCATTCTGGCAACACTTGGCGGGGGTGCTATACCCCTGCAAACATGGCCCACAGAGGCCCGGCAGGGATCGAGGAAATCGTGGCAATTGAACGGATTATTATCGTCGGTGGCGGCACGGCCGGATGGATGGCGGCAGCCGCGCTGTCACGCATCAAGGCCGGGCGGGCTGTGGAAATCACACTGATCGAATCCGAAGCGATCGGCACGGTCGGCGTTGGCGAGGCAACGATTCCGCCCTTTGTCGGCTTCAACCAGCTGCTCGGGATCAATGAAGCGGAAATGCTGGCAGAGGTCGGCGGCACCTTCAAACTCGGCATCCAGTTCGAGAACTGGGGCAATCTCGGGGACAGCTACATCCACCCCTTCGGCGCCTATGGCTACACGATGGGCGGGATCAGCTTCCACCACGTCTGGCACCGCATGGCGAACGCGGGCGACAAACGCCCCATCCAGGTCTTCAATCTGGAAACCATGGCGGCCTATTTCGGCAAGTTTGCCCGGACCGAGGACTTCAAGCGCGACGATCTGCCGCCGGTCAATTACGCCTATCACCTCGATGCCGGCCGCTATGCCGCCTACCTGCGCCGCTTTGCCGAAACGCGCGGCGTGGTGCGCCAGGAAGGCCGGATCGCGGATGTCGCGCTTGACGGGGAAACGGGCTTTGTCACCGGCGTCACGCTGGATGACGGCCGCCAGTTTGCCGGCGACCTGTTCATCGATTGCTCGGGCTTCCGCGGCCTATTGATCGAGCAGGCGCTGAAGACCGGCTATGACGACTGGAGCCACTACCTTCCGTGCAACCGCGCGGTCGCCTTGCCATGCCTGCGAGAAGATGGCGGCCCGCCGCCGCCCTTCACCCGCGCCACGGCCCACAGCGCCGGGTGGCAATGGCAAGTGCCGTTGCAACACCGCAACGGCAACGGCCATGTCTATTGCAGCAGCTATATGGAAGACCAGCAGGCGCTCGACATCCTGCTCGGCAATATCGCGGGCAAGCCGCAGGCCGAGCCCAACTGGCTGCGCTTCGTCACCGGACGGCGCAAGAAGTTCTGGAACAAGAACGTGGTCGCACTCGGCCTTGCGGCGGGCTTCATGGAGCCGCTGGAATCGACCTCGATCCACCTCGTCAACACCGGGATCGACAAGCTGATCTCGCTGCTGTCGCTCGACGGGATCACGCAGGTGCAGGAGGATACCTTCAACCGCCTGACGGGCCGCGAATATGCCCGCATCCGCGATTTCCTGATCCTGCATTACAACGCCACCCAGCGCAGCGATTCCGACTTCTGGAATTACGTGCGCACCATGGAGGTGCCTGACAGCCTGACCGAAAAGGTCGAAATCTTCCGCGCCAACGGCCAGATCTTCCGCGAGGAGGACGAGCTGTTCACCGAAACCAGCTGGGCGGCAGTGATGATGGGTCAGGGTATCAGCATGGGCGGCCACAATGCCATGGCGGACGCGATCGATCCGGCAACCTTGCGCACCGAGGTGGACGAGATGGAAAAGTCGATCCGCTTCCTTGTGCAGCACATGCCGGGGCATGGTGATTACCTTGCCCGCTATTGCCCCGCACCGATGGCGGCGTGAACGGACAGGCGGGCGATTCTTGACAAATATGGGCGGCGCTTGAAAGGGGAAGTGTCGCCCCGCCCCGCCCTCCCCGAGGTTTTCCCGCCATGACCCACGATCCGCACGGCTGGACCGCGCTGGTGCTGGCCGGACAGCGTCCGGGCATCGATCCGGTCGCCGCGCATTTCGGGCTTGAAGCCAAGGCTCTGGTCCCCGTCGCAGGCGAGGTGATGCTGGGCCGGGTGCTGATGGCTCTGGCCGACACGCCGCAGGTCGCGCGCATTATCGTATTGGCGCAGAACGCACCGGAATTGCTGCGCCATCCCGATCTTGCCTGGGCCGCTGCCGAACCGCGCATCACCGCCCGCGTTTCCGGCCGCACCATCAGCGGATCGGTACTGTCTGCGATCGATGACCCCGCGATCGGCCTTCCCGTTCTGGTCACCACCGCCGACAACGTGATGCTGACCCCTGCGACCGTCACCGAGTTCATCGCCAGTGCGGGCGGGAGCGATGTCAGCGTAGCGATGGTTGAACGCGCCCGCCTGGAAGCGGCGGTCGGCCCCAACAAGCGTACATGGCTGACCTTCAAGGGCGACGCCTATACCGGCGCTAATCTGTTTGCCCTGAGCGCGCCGGCTGCGCGCAATGCGCTCACGTTCTGGGAGCGGGTCGAGCAGGATCGCAAATCGGTGCTGCGGCTGGCCGCGCATTTCGGTCCGGTGCTGATGATGAAGCTGCTGCTGCGGCGGATGACCGTCCATCAGGCACTGGCCGCTGGTGGCGCAAAGCTGGGTGCAAGCGCCGCGCCAGTGTTGCTGTCGGACGGGCGCATGGGCGTGGATGTCGACAAGGTGGAAGATCACGCTCTGGCCGAACGCCTGCTGGCGGCACGAGGCTGAATTGCAGCGCATCGCTCTCTACGATCTCGACCGCACGGTAACCCGTGCGCCGACCTTCACGCCGTTCCTCGTCCACATGGCCGCGAGCGGCAATCCCTTGCGGCTTCTGGGCGTTCCGCTGTGGGTGCTGGCGATGCTGGGGTACAAGGCGAAGCTTTACGGGCGCAAACCGCTCAAGCAGTTCGGCCTGCGCCTGCTGGTCGGCCGCGAGGTGCGCAGCGCTGCATTGCAACCCCGGATCGACGCTTTCGTTGCGCGGCAGTTGGCGCGCAACATCCAGCCGGGAGCGCGCGCGCAGATCGCGGCGGACCGCGCAGGCGGCGCACGCCTCGTCCTCATCACCGCCGCGCCCGAAATCTACGCCGAAGCAATGGCGCAGGCGCTCGGCTTCGACGCCTGCATCGCCACCCGGCACCAACGCGGCGCGGACGGCGGCCTGCTCAACACTATCGATGGCGCAAACAATTACGGCCCCGAAAAGATCGCGCGGGTCGAGGCGTGGCTTGCCACACAAGGCCTCGCCCGCGCCGACTGCCACCTTACCGCCTACACCGACCACGCCAGCGATGCGCCGATCCTCAACTATGCCGACGCGGGCGTGCTGGTGGGCCGCTATGCCAGGCCGCAAAGCGGCTGGTCGCAGGCCGACTGGAGCGCGGGTGCATGAAGCGCATCGGTTTCCTGTTCAACCACGACCAGACGCACCAGCTGGCGCATTCGCTCCCCATCGCGCTGGCGCTGGCGGCGCGGGGGGAGCACCAGATCGTCCTCGCCTATGTGAAGGACGCCATCCGCGACGAGATCATCCGGCAGGCCGATCCGGCGCTGCTGGCGCGCATGGAGCTGGTGAAACTCGGCCTCAAGCGCGGCGGATCGCAACTTCTTGCAGGCGCATTGGAACGGCTGGTGCCAGCCACCAAGCTGCTCGTCTATCGCGACAACCTCGATTTCTTCGCCAGCTTCGATGCGGTGGTGGTGTCGGAGAAGACGACGCTGCTGCTCAAGACCCGCTATGGCCTGAATGATCTGAAGCTGATCCACACCCGCCACGGCGCAGGTGACCGGGCGATCGGGTTCAACCGCGAAAGTGCAGGCTTTGATCTGGTGCTGGTGTCCGGCTCCAAGATCCGTGACCGGCTGATCGCCGATGCTGGGCTGAAGCCCGAACAGATCGTGCTGGTCGGCTATCCCAAGTTCGACCTGTGCGCCGCCAACCGCTTTGCCGACACCTTCCCCGCTCCCGAGCGTCCGACCGTGCTCTACAACCCCCACCCCTCGCCCAAGCTGTCGAGCTGGTTCAAGCATGGCGCGGCTGTGCTGGAGGCGTTCCGGAATCAGGATCGCTACAACCTGATATTCGCGCCGCACGTGATGCTGTTCGAACGCAAGTGGGTGGTGACAGTCGACCCGCCCAGCCTCGCCCGCGTCACGCCGCCCGGGCCGGAACTCCGCGCCGATCCGCGCATCCACATCGACACCGGCAGCGCAGCCAGCAGCGACATGAGCTACACCAACCGTGCCGACATCTACCTCGGCGATGTCAGCAGCCAGGTCTATGAATTCCTGCGCGCGCCCCGCCCCTGCCTGTTCCTCAATTCGCACGGCGTGGCATGGCAGGATGATCCCAATTACCTGCACTGGCGTGCCGGAACCGTGCTGGACAATGCCGACGGCCTGCTTGATGCAATTGATGCTGCGGTCGCCGCGCAACCCGACTATGCAGCGACACAGGCAGCGCTGATCGATGCGACATTCTCCCTCAGCGAGCGTCCCTCGGCGGAGCGGGCGGCGGATGCGATCGGCGCGTTTCTCGAAGGAACACTCTCCCTTGGCTAGTTTCACAGCTTTCTGGCGTTACGGCGTGGTCAAGACGCTGCGCAAATGGAAGGCGGCCGCCCTGTCGCCCGTGCTCGCGGCGCGCGGGGATGGGCCGGTGCGTTCGGCTTACGGCGTGTTGATGGTGCCCAACTGGCAGGACACGACGTTCCGCTATTGCATCTTCGGCACCTATGGCAGCGATCTGTCAGACCTGCTGCTGGGGCAGGCCGAGGACTTCGTGTTCGTCGATATCGGCGCCAATCAGGGGCTTTACTCGCTGATCGCCGCACAGAACCCCAGGTGCCGCCAGATCATCGCCTTCGAGCCTGTGCCGCAGACCCATGCGCGCCTCGCGGCGAATGTGGCATTGAACGGCGGGGCGGAGCGTACGGTGCTGCACATGCTCGCCATCGCCGACAGCGTGGGCGAGGTCGAGATCAGCGTTGCCGAGGGCCATACCGGCACAGCCACACTGGCGGGACGTGAGGCTGGCCAGAGCGGCGGCGGCGTCACCATCTCGACCATCGATGCGCCGCTGGTCGATCCGCTGCTGGCGGGCGAACTCCCGATGTTCGTCAAGATCGACGTCGAGGGGCTGGAGGCGGTGGTTATCGCGGAACTGGCGAAGACGGCCAGCTTCGCCCGCGTCGAGGCGATCTTCTACGAGGTCGATGACCGCTGGGCGAGCGCCCGCGAAATCGAGACCCTGCTCCGCGCCGCCGGTTTCACCCGCTTTGCCAAATTTGGCCGCGGACATCACTACGACGTGCTGGCGACCCGCTCCTGACACACCCGCTGCGCCAGCGCCGCCCCTGACAGCCACGCCCCTTCGACGCGCGGGCTGTGCAGATAATCGCCCGCCATCCCGAGCCTCAAGCCAGGATCGAATCGCGCGCCTTCACCCTTCAGCGCCTGCGGCAGGGCATAGAGCCAGCGATGCGCGTCCAGGTGTTGCGGCGCGACTGGCGCGGTTCCGGTGGCGGCGAAGAAGTCAGCCAGCAACGCCCGCGCAGCTTCGTCCTTCGGCAAATCGATCAGCTCCCGGCTGCGCGCTTGGCTGGCGTGGATCACCCACGTCTCCGCCCCCGAGCGCCCCGGCTTGGCTGAATTGCGCGCTGCCCAGCTGACGGGGCCGGTGTCGGAGCGGAAGGTATCAGGGGTATGGGCCAGCGGCGCAGCAAAGCCCGCCATCGCCGCCCAGCACGGCGCGGAAGCAACGCTCCCCGCCAGCGCCGCAAGATCGGGCGCGACCTCTGCCAGCAGCACCGCCGCTTGTTCGGCAGGCACGGCAACAAGCACGCTGGCAGCGGTGAAAGCCTCCTCGCCCGCCTCGATCCGCCAGCCATCCGGCGTCCGCTCCAGCCGCTCGGCCCGCACGCTCCAGCGCACGTCGAGCGGCTCTGCCATGGCTTTCACACAGGCATTCATTCCCGGCGTGCCGACCCAGGCGTCATCGCCCGCAGCGGGCCAGCGCGCAGCGACGCCAGCCGCTTCCCACGCCGCAACCGCCGCCTGAAATGCCGGATCGCGCGCCGTGAAGTATTGCGCGCCGTGATCGAAGCTGACCTGCTTGCCGCCGATCTCCACCCGCCGTGCCGCCATCCGCCCGCCGGGGCCGCGCCCCTTGTCGAGCACGATGATGCCCTGCCCTGAAGCTGCCAAAGCGGTGGCGACTGAAAGCCCCGCCATGCCGCCGCCGATGATGAGAATATCCGTGTTCGCGTCCATCACGCGCCAACGCCCGGAAGCGCCGGAGGTTTCACGGCGCTGAGCGGGCTGCGCAGGATTCCGCCAGCACCAGAGAGAATTGCTTGCCCTCGTCCGTCCAGCGCGCCCGCGGTTCCCAGCCGCCTGCGGCCAGCAGCATCTGGCCTGATCGCTTGGTAAACTTGTGGCTGTTTTCGGTGTGGATGCTCTCACCCTCGCGCATCGTGAAGGTCTGCTCGCTGACAGTGAAGGTCACGCCCCGGCGGGCGACCAGATGCATTTCGATCCGCGCAAAGGTGTCATTCCAGCGCGCTTCGTGGCGGAAAGCGTCGACCGGGATATCGCCATCAAGCTCGTGATTGATACGCGTCAGAAGGTTGAGGTTGAACTGCGCCGTCACCCCGGCCGCATCGTCATAGGCGGCGAGCAACACGTCTTCATCCTTCACCAGATCCATGCCGATCAGCAGCAGCGCGCCCTCCCCCAAAGTCTCGCGCATGGAACGCAGCAGATCGGTCGCCGTGCGGGCGATCATGTTGCCGATGGTCGATCCGGGGAAGAAGCCGAGCTTGGGCAGGTCGGCGACTTCGGCGGGCAATTCGACGCGGCGCATGAAATCGGCTTCGACCGGGTGGACGGGAAGGCCCGGAAACTTTGCCGCCAAGGCCGCCGACGACGCGCGCAGGAAATCGCCTGCGATGTCCAGCGGTACGTAGGCCGAAGGCGCAATCGCGGATAGCAGCAGCGGAGTTTTGACCGACGATCCCGAGCCGAACTCCACCACCGCGCGGCCCGGCCCGATCAGATCGGCGATCTCCCCAGACCTCCCGCGCAGGATCGCGGTTTCGGCGCGGGTCGGGTAATATTCGGGGAGCCGGGTAATATCCTCGAACAGCTGCGATCCGGCATCGTCATAGAACCAGCGCGCGGGGATCGCCTTCTGGCTAGCGGCGAGCCCTGCCAGCACATCGCCGCGGAACGCCAGATCCACGCCGCCCGCATCGCGATTGACCAGCTTCAGGCCCTTGGCAAACGTCATGTCAGATATCCTTGGCGAGCCGCAGTCCGGTGAATTGCCAGCGCTGGTGGGGGTAGAAGAAATTGCGGTAGGAGGCGCGCGAATGGCCGCGCACCGTGGCGCAGGACGCGCCGCGCAGCACCACCTGCCCGCTCATGAACTTGCCATTATACTCGCCCACCGCGCCCTCGGCCACGCGGAAGCCGGGGTACGGCAGATAGGCCGAACGGGTGAACTGCCAGCAATCGCCAAACAGGCCGGAAGTGCCGTTGGGCAGCGGCGGCGCGGCAGCATCCAACTGGGTGCCGGCAGCCGGATCATGGCTCGCCGCGATCGTTTCCCATTCGAACTCGGTCGGAAGCCGCGCGCCTGCCCAGGTGGCAAACGCATCGGCTTCGAAATGTGCGATATGGGTGACGGGTGCGTTGGGATCGCGCACCTGCCAGCCCTGATGGGTGAAGTGCTGATCTCCGCGCCAATACATTGGCGCAGCGATGCCCTCGCGCTGCACCCAGCCCCAACCGTCGGCAAGCCACAGGCGTGCGTCACGATAGCCGCCATCAGCGATGAAGGCGTCCCATTCGCCGTTCGTCACCAGCCGGTCGGCCAGGGCAAAGGGTTCGAGCAGGACGCGGTGGCGCGGGCCTTCATTGTCGAAGGCAAAGCTATCGCCGTGATGCCCGACCATCGCAATCCCGCCGGGATGCTGGTGCCAGCCCACAGGCGCAACGGGCGCGGCAGCAGAGAGCGGCGCTCGCTCCCACATCGCTGGCCCGAGCGGGTTCTGGAACAGCGCGTGCTTGATGTCGGTCAGTAGCAGTTCGATGTGCTGCTGCTCATGCGCCACGCCGAGGGCAATCAAGGGGGCAAGCGCCGGATCATCCAGCAGCGGCGTCATGGCCTCGCTCACCACAGCGCGCCATTCCAGCACCTCGGCCAGAGCGGGACGGGACAGCATCCCGCGCGCGTCACGGGCAATCCGCGCGCCTTCGGCCTCGTAATAGGAATTGAACAGGAACGGCCACGCTTCGTTGTGCAACCGGTATCCCGGCGCGTGTTCGCGCAGCAGGAAGGTCTCCCAGAACCATGTCGTATGAGCAAGGTGCCACTTGGCAGGCGAGGCGTCGGGCATCGACTGGATGCTGGCGTCGGCATCGCTGAGCGGGGCGACCAGCGCTTCGGTCAGCGCGCGGGTGGCGCGGAACTGCGCGGCCAGATCAACCGCTGCATCTCGCTGCTCGTGACGTTCGCTCGGCTGCATCCCGCGTCTCCTGCTGCCGCCCCCTGCTGCGTCGGGTTCGGATCATGTCCGCCCCTCGTTACACGGCGAAGACGCGAACATAAGCGCGCAATTACAGCAAAATCATCACCCGCATCAGGTTTTTACGCGGCGTGGCTGACCTCTGCATCGCGTTCACCCGCCGCCTCGTTGAGCATTTCAGCCACAAGGAAGGCGAGTTCGAGCGATTGTTCGGCGTTGAGGCGCGGGTCGCAATGGGTGTGATAACGGTCGCCGAGACGCTCCTCGGTGAGTCCCACAGCCCCGCCGACACACTCGGTCACGTCCTGACCGGTCATCTCGATATGGATGCCGCCGGGGTGCGAGCCTTCGGCGCGGTGGACGGCGAAGAAGCCCTTCACTTCGCGCGTGATGCGGTCAAACGGGCGGGTCTTGAAGCCGGTGTCGGACTTCACGACATTGCCGTGCATCGGATCACAGCTCCACACCACCGGATGGCCTTCGCGCTGCACCGCGCGGACGAGGCGCGGCAAGCCGTCCTCGACCTTGTCATGGCCGAACCGGCTGATGAGCGTGATGCGCCCCGCCTCGCGCTTGGGGTTCAGTTCATCGAGCAGTGTCAGCAGCGCGTCAGGCTCCAGCGAAGGGCCGCACTTCATGCCGAGCGGATTGCCGATCCCGCGCGCATATTCGATGTGCGCGCTGCCCGGGAAGCGGGTGCGATCGCCGATCCACAGCATGTGGGCCGAGGTCGCATACCAATCACCCGTGAGCGAATCCTGCCGGGTCATCGCCTGTTCGTACGGCAGCAGCAGGCTTTCGTGACTGGTGTAGAAGCTGGTGCCCTTCAACTGCGGCACGGTGCCGGGATCGATCCCGCAGGCCTCCATGAAATCGAGCGCCTCACCAATGCGGTCGGCCATCTGGGCAAACTTTTCGGTCCACGGCGTGCGGCCCATGAAATCGAGCGTCCACTGGTGGACTTGCCGCAGGTTGGCATAGCCGCCGCCCGCAAAGGCGCGCAGCAGGTTGAGCGTCGCGGCCGCCTGCGAATAGGCCTTCACCATGCGCGCCGGATCATTGCGGCGGCTTACGGGGTCGAATTCGATCCCGTTGATATTGTCGCCGAGATAGCTCGGCAGGGTGACCCCATCGATCGTCTCGGTCGGGGCGGAGCGCGGCTTGGCGAACTGGCCTGCCATACGCCCGACCTTCACCACCGGACGCTTGCTGGCGAAGGTCATCACCACCGCCATCTGCAACAGCACGCGGAAGGTATCGCGGATGTTGTTGGGGTGGAATTCGGCAAAGCTTTCAGCGCAATCGCCGCCTTGCAGCAGGAAGCCATGGCCGTTCGCCACTTGCGCCAGATCAGCCTTCAACGCGCGCGCCTCGCCCGCAAACACCAGCGGGGGATAGTGCGAAAGGGTCTGCTCCGCCTCGGCCAATTCCGCCGCATCTTCGTAATGCGGCAGGTGGCGCGCTTCGTGAGCCTTCCAGCTATCCGGGGTCCAGGTCGTCGGCACGGTCAAACTCTTTCATGTCATCAGCGCGGTAAGCGCGGGGGCGCCCGCTACAGGAGCGGGGTGCGAATTGTAAAGCAGCAATGCCGCTTTGGACAATTTTATTTCCCGCACTCTGTCATTGGTTGCAACGATCAGCGCCCCGGAGGGCTGCTGCGCGCAGCATTCGAACCTGATCCGCCAGCAGGTGCCTGGGCAAGCGATTGGCCTTCCGGGATGATCGCAAGCCGGAAGGGGGATGCCTTGGCCAGGTAGCGATCCGCGAGGATTTGCATCACTTGCGGGCTGGTCTGCGAATAGTCCGCCAGCAGCGTGCGCAGCAGCGCCACCCGCTGCGGATCCTGCGTCGCGCCTTCGAGGTTGTAGAGCCAGAACTGGTTACCGGTCGAAGCGCGGCGGATCAGCTGGCTCAGCGGCTCGGTCACCCGCGCCAGCTCGTCCGCGGTGGGCGGGTTGGCGGCGAGGTCCTTGGCGATCTTGTCGGCTTCGGTGAAGAACACCGGCACGAATTCCGGCTCCAGCTGGGCCAGCGCCGTGATCCGCCCCCCGCTGGCAAGGTCAGACGGCCAGTTGGAGAACACCTGCGGCGAATAGCTCGCCCCGGCCCGTTCGCGCAGTGCTTCGAGCAGGCGGTTGTTGAAGAGCTGGGTCAGGATCTCGAGCTGCCGGCTTTCGCGCAGGGAGGCGACCCCGCCCCCGCTCGCCCAGGCGACCACGGCGGCGGCCTGATTGGCATCGCCGCGGTGGGTGACGATCGAGGGCTTGTCCGAAGTCGGCGCAAACGGCGGAACGCGCGCGGCGACATCCGCCGGGATCGCTTCACGCGCAGGCAGCGCGCCGAAGGTCTTGCGCAATTGTTCGATCACGGCGGGCTGATCGAACTCGCCAAACACCAGCACCTCGATCGGGCCTTGCCTGAGCAGCGGCTCCCACACGGCGCGGAAACCTTCGGGCGTGGCGGACTTCAATGCCGCCGGATCGGGCGTGGCAAAGCGGCGGTCGCCGCCGGTCACCAGATATTCGAGATCGCGGTTGAGAATGCCGCCCGGGCTGGTCGAATAGGTGTTGTAGGCCAGCTCTGCGGCCGCCTTGGCACGGATCACGGGATCCTTGTCCCAGCGCGGCATCCCGAGCTTTGCGGCGAACAGATAAAGCTGGTCGTTCACGTCTTCGGACCGGGTCTGCGCGGTGAAAGTGAAGACCGCGTCGTTGATGGCAAAATCGAAGCCGATCTTGCGGCCCGTCGCCAAGCGGTCGATCTCGTTCTGGCCAAGCTCGCCCACACCGGAACCCACCAGCGCGCCCTGTCCGAGCGCGGCATAGACTGCGCTGTCCTTGTCGAAGGCGCGGTAGCCCGAGCCAAAGCGCACCCGCACCGTCACCCGGCCCGGCTCGGCATTGTTCGACCACACCAGCGCCTTCACGCCATTGGCAAAGTCGACCTGCTCGATTTCGAGCACGCCCAGCGGCTGCTGGGCGGTGATGGCGCCGGGCGCGCCCACCGGAGGAAGATCGGCAAAGGAAATGGTCTGCGCCGCCAGTCGCGCGGTGCCATCAACCTTGGCCTCGCTCGCCAGCGCCATGCGGAGTGCGGCGACATCAGCCTCGCCCGCTGTCGGCGTGACATAGACCGAGCGGGTCACTGTGCCTTCAAACAGCCCGCGGGTGCGTTCCAGCACGATTTCGGGCGTCAGGCGCGGCTTCATCCCGCGGAAAACGTCAAGCACCACCTTGGGCGCGGCGACGGTTTCGCGGATGTCGACCGCATTGACGAGATTGTTGGCAAGGTCCGATCCGGACTCGACCGTCTCCTGTTCGACCCCGTTGGCGAACACCACGTCGAATTCGGCGACCTCGCGGTCGATTTCTTCCTGCGTCGGCGGATTGGTGAGCGCGTCGGCAATCACGGCGCGCACATCGGCGAGCGCGGCCTGCCAGTCGCCGGTCAGCGGCGCGAAGGTGACGAAAGTCGCATCGGTCGAGCGCGAGACATCGTCCTGCTGGACCTGCGCATAGAGGAAGCTGCCACCGCCGCGCGCGCGGCTTTCAAGGCGGCGGTTGATGATCGCCTGCGCCACCGCATCGGTCAGCAGGCCTTCGTTATAGACAATGGTATCGTCGACTTTGCGCCACGGCCGCATCACAGCATAGGTCAGGCTGCGCGGAAGATCGGGCTCGACCCCGACAGCAAGCTGGCCGATGGGAACGCCCGGCTGGCCCTCGGCCGCAAGCGCGGCAGGCGCAACCGGATCGCCGAAATCGGGCGCGACGCCGGGCTTCCCAGTGCCTTTCCAGTCGCCGAACCACTGCTCGACGAGGCCTGCCAGAACCACCGGATCGGCATCGCCTGCCACAATGATGACGGTGTTTTCAGGCCGGTACCAGCGATCATAGAACGCCTTTACCGCCTTGCCGTTGGCTGCCTTCAGGGTTTCGTCCGTGCCGATCGGGCTACGGGTGGCGAGGCGTTGTCCGGCAAAGAAGGTCTGGCGCGTAAGGTCGGCCATGCGCTGCCCTGCCCCGCCGCGCTCGCGCTTTTCGGCGAGCACGATCGGGCGTTCGGCGCCGACATTGGCGTCATTCAGCACCGGTTCGCGGATCATGCCGGATAGCAGCTTGAAGCTTTCCGACAGCTTGGCCGCATCAATGTTCGGAATGTCGAGCTTGTAGGCGGTGTGGGTCGGGCTGGTTTCGGCATTGGCATCAGAACCGAAGGTCGCGCCCAGACGTTGCCATGCGGAAATCGCCTCGGCCTGCCCCAGATACTTGCTCTCGCGGAACAGCAAGTGTTCGAGCAGGTGGGCATAGCCCTGTTCGGCGTCGGTCTCGTGCAGCGATCCGGCATCGATCCGCACCCGGATCGAGACTTGACGCGGCGGCACGCCATTGCGGCGCACCGCGTAGCGCAAGCCGTTCTTCATCTCGCCGAACAGCCACTTGTCATCGACCGGCACGTCCGAACCGCGATAGAGCCACGGCACCTCGCCATTGGTCTGCAACGCCTTGGGCGCAGGGACCGGCGGCTGTGCCTGCACTTCGAACGGCGCAGGGGCAGCCTGCTGGGCAAGCAGCGGCTGGGCCAGCACAAGCGGAGCAAGCAGGAGGGCGAGCGCGCGGGCGGCGCGGGGAGACAACGTCATGCTGCGCATATAGTGCGGCAAAATGTGAAGCGATAGTGAATGCTCTGCGACGCTGCACCCTTCGGGTTTGCGCGCTTGAAATCCGACAAAATCGGTCTTAAATACAAGCCATGTTCATAGAAACCGAAACCACTCCGAACCCGTCCGCGCTCAAGTTCATGCCCGGCATGACCGTCATGGCCGCAGGCTCCCGCGAATTTGCCACGCCGGAAAGCGCCGAGGCCAGTCCGCTGGCGCAGGCGATCTTCGATACGGGCGAAGTGGTGAACGTGTTCTTCGGTGCCGACTTCGTCAGCGTCACCGCAGCGCCGGGGGCTGACTGGAGTGCGCTGAAACCGCAAGTAATCGCGATCCTGCTTGACCACTTCGTCTCCGAAGCCCCGCTTTTCGCCCCGACAAGCGGCAATGGCATCGCTGTCCCGCCCGAAGATGAAGCGGTGGTCGAAGAACGTCCCGAAGACGCTGAGGTTATCGCGGCGATCAACGAACTGCTCGAAACCCGTGTCCGCCCCGCGGTGGCCGGTGACGGCGGCGATATCGCCTATCGCGGTTTCCGTGACGGGGTGGTTTATCTGACGCTGCAAGGCTCTTGCTCGGGCTGTCCGTCGAGCACCGCAACGCTGAAGCACGGCATTGAAGGCCTGCTCAAGCATTACGTCCCCGAAGTGACCGAGGTGCGCGCGGCGTGACAGTGCAATATCACGGCCACGTCCTGTCGGACGCGGCGCTCGACCAGTTGTTCAACGATGCGCGCAGCTATAATGGCTGGCTCGACAAGCCGGTTTCGGACGAACAACTCCACGCCATCTGGAACCTGATGAAGATGGCCCCGACGTCGGCCAATATGCAGCCGGTGCGGATCGTATGGGTCAAATCGCCCGATGCCAAGGCGAAGCTCGCCGAATGCGTCATGGAAGGCAACAAGGCCAAGGTGCTGGCCGCCCCCGTCACCGCTGTGATCGGCTACGATATCGACTTCCACGAAGAACTGCCCTGGCTGTTCCCGCACACCGACGCCAAAAGCTGGTTCGAGGGTGACGAGAAAGGCCGCGAGGAAGGCGCGTTTCGCAATTCGTCGTTGCAGGGCGCCTATATGATGCTCGCTGCACGCGCACTTGGGCTCGATTGCGGGCCGATGTCGGGCTTCAACAAGGACGCGGTCAACGCCGCCTTCTTCGCCGAGAACCCCCGCCACCGGGTCAATTTCATCTGCTCGGTCGGCTATGGCGATCCCGCCAGCATTTTCGACCGCTCGCCCCGCCCCGAATTCGCGACCTTCAACACCATCGCCTGACGCGAATCTCGCGCTTGCGCAGGCGCGCAGGCTGAGGCATCGGCGAGGTTCATGCGGACGCTCGCCATCGAAACCGCCTCCGAAGCGTGCAGCATCGCCCTGTTCGAGGGCGAGAGCCTGATCGCGCGCGATCACCGCGTGATGGGGCGCGGCCATGCCGAGGCACTGGTGCCGATGATCGGCGCCTTGCCGGACAAGGGCCGTGCGGAGCGCATTGTCGTCTCCTTGGGGCCGGGCAGTTTCACCGGGGTCAGGATCGGGCTTGCCACGGCCCGCGCGCTGGGCTTTGCCTGGAGCGCCGAAGTGCTGGGCTATCCCACCCTCGCCCTGATAGCGGCGCAGGCGCAGGCGGTGCATCCGGGCAAGCCGCTCACCGTGTGCGTCAATGGCGGGCATGGCGAATGGTTCGTGCAGGATTTCGCCGCGGACGGCCTGCCGGAAACCAAAGTGCTCTCGCAGGCCCCCGCAACGGCACAAGGCGATATCCACTATTCGCTGGCGGCCGGTAACCGCGCGCGCGAGCTGCTGGAATTCGACGGCGCAGGCATGGTGACGCTCGACATCCTGCCCGATGCAGCCGCCGTGCCGCTGCTCAACCCTGCGCTGCTGACGCATGACCTTGTCCCGATTTACGGACGGGGTGCCGATGCCAAGCCCATGGTGCGGCCCGTTCCATGAGCCCCTGCCCGCATCTCATCGACCGGATCATGGTGGTGATGGAGGCGGCATTCGATCCGGCCTATGGCGAGGCGTGGAACAGGCGGCAGGTCGCCGATGCGCTGACCTTTTCCAGCACCCATGCGCTGGTGGTCGATGCCGCAGGCGTCCCGATCGCCGATGGCCCTGCCACCGGGCCAGGCCCGGCCCCTGCCCCGGCTGGCTTTGTCCTCACCCGCCATGTGCTCGATGAAGAAGAACTGCTGCTCATCGCCGTCATCCCCGGCGCACGGCAACGCGGGGTTGGTGCGGCGCTGATGGAACATCTGTTCGATGCCGCCCGCGCGCGCGGGATCGTCCGCATCTTTCTGGAAATGCGGCGCGGCAATCCGGCCATCCAATTGTATAACAAGTTCGGTTTCGAACCGATTGGCGAGCGGCGTAACTATTACCGCATGGCGAATGGCGAGCGCATTGACGCGATTACTTTCGGGCGATCAATCTAGTACCGCTCCATTGATCGCAAACCGGTGACTAAGCAAAGCAACGCGGTTGCCAATTTTTGCTCTTTGATCCATGGCGCAGTAACTGGCGCAAGTTGAATGACGCCCGTGAGGAACTCATGCAGGATCTGGAAATGGATATGAAGGAAACACTTATCACTCTGACAAGCGACATTGTCGCGGCACATGTCAGCAACAATGATGTCGCCGTGGCTGATCTGCCGGGCCTGATCACCAACGTTTATGGGGCGCTGGCCAATCTGGGTGAAGTCGCGGTGGTGGAAGAAGCCAAGCCGCAGCCGGCCGTGGCGATCCGCAATTCGGTCAAGCCGGATTACATCGTCTGCCTTGAAGACGGCAAGAAACTGAAGATGCTCAAGCGCTATCTTCGCACCAATTACAGCATGACGCCGGAAGATTACCGCGCGCGCTGGGGCTTGCCGGCCGACTACCCCATGGTTGCCCCCAACTATGCTGAAAAGCGCCGTGATCTGGCCAAGAAGATCGGTCTGGGTCGCAAGCCCGGCACCACCGTGACCCCCAAGGCGCGCCGCACCAAGAAGCCGGCGTAAGTCTCGGCCCTTCAGTCGCACCGATAATCAGCCGGCCTGACCGCCCCTGTTGAGAGGGCGGACGGCCCGCTTGAGCAAGCAGCCTCGTCCCTGTAGGGATGGGGCTGTCTTGCTTTCGGGCGTCCCTCATCCCGCAGGGGCGGCGCACTTGGCGATGGAGCGTTCCTTGACCCAGAAAATCGATCTCGAACAACTTTGTGCCGAAAAAGGCCTGCGCATCACCGAACAGCGCCGGGTGATCGCCAAGGTCTTGTCGGAGAGCGACGACCACCCGGATGTCGAGCTGCTTCACAGCCGCGCCGCTGCGGTCGATCCGCGCATCTCGATCGCCACGGTGTATCGTACCGTGCGCCTGTTTGAAGAAGCGGGCATCCTCGACCGCCATGATTTCGGCGATGGTCGCTCGCGTTATGAACCCGTGCCGGAAGCACACCACGATCATCTGATCGACGTGGAAACCGGCAAGGTGGTCGAATTCGTCGACCCCGAAGTCGAAGCGCTGCAACGCCAGATTGCCGAGCGGCTGGGCTATCGCCTCGTCGACCACCGGATGGAACTCTACGGCGTTCGCCTGTCACGCAATGACTGAAGCCGAGCTGCGCGCGGCTGCCGCGCGGGGGGAGAGCACGCCCGTTTCCGCCATCGGCTGGATGCGGCTGATCGCCCGGGCGCTGGCGCTGATTGCGCTCATCATCATCTTTGTGCCGCTGCACTACCTTTACCGGGTGCTGTCCTACGGCTCGCCCTTCCCGATGCTGTTCCTGCGCTATGCCGCGCGGGTGTGCGGGGCGAAGGTCGAGGTGATCGGCACCCATCTGAAGCGCGACGTGTTCTTTGTCGCCAACCACCTGTCGTGGGTCGATATTCTCGCGCTGGCAGGGGCGAGCGGCACGGCCTTCGTCGCCAAGGCGGAACTGGCCGAAGCGCCGGTGGTCGGTTGGCTCGCCAGCCTCAACCGCACGGTGTTTGTGAAGCGCGAACACCGCATGGGCGTGGCCGAGCAGATCAACGCCTTGAAAGAGGCGCTGGTCGATAACTGGTCGGTGACGGTCTTCCCCGAAGGCACCACCACCGACGGCCAATCGCTGCTGCCGTTCAAGACCTCGATGCTGTCGGTGCTGGAGCCGCCGCCGCCGGGCGTGCTGGTGCAGCCGGTGATCCTCGATTACGGCCCGGTCGCCGAATGGATCGGCTGGATCGGCGAGGAAAGCGGCATCAACAATGCCAAGCGGGTGCTGTCACGCAAGGGCACCTTCAAAGTCCGCCTGCATTACCTCGAACCCTTCAGCCCCGAAGATTTCCGCGGCCGCAAGGCGATCAGCCAGGAATCGCGCCGCCGGATCGAGGAAGCGCTGATCGAGATTTTGGGCAAACCGCTGCGCCCCTTTGCCTACACCGTCGCTCCGGTGCGGTATGAACCGAAGACCGAAGATCAGGCGGCGGGTTAAAGCCCCGCGCGCACCAGCCAGTCGTGGAAGATCCGCACCGGGCGGCTTTCCAGCGCGACCGGCTTGCACACGAACCAGTAGCTATAGGGGCTTTCCACCGGCTTGCCCGGCAGGTTGGTGAGGCGGTTGTCGTTGGCTCGGCGCAGGTGATCGTCGTGCATGATCGCAATGCCGAGGCCCTGTGCGGCGGCCTCCAGCATCAGCGCGCCAGAATCGTAATGGTCGATGGCGGCGGGGTCCATTTGCTCCAGCCCGTTGGCCTTCTTCCACGCCATGAAGCTTTCGGGCAGTTCGTTGTGGATCAGGAACGTCTGCTTGGTCATCGCCTCGGGCGTGATATCGGGGCCGATCGCGCGGGCGGTGTCCTTGGAACAGATCGCGTGGACGAGATTGTGGTCGAGCCGCACCGCGTGCAGCCCGCTCGCTGGGCCGCGCGACAGGATGATCGCCGCATCCAGCGTGTCGCCCACCCGGTCCTCAAGATGCGGCGCGGTGTCGATATCGATGTGGAGCAGCGGGTGGCGCTTGCGCAACTCGCCCAGCCGCGGGAACAGGCGCTGGCTGCCGAACATCGGCAGCACGCCAAGGCGCAGGCGCAGCAGGGCGATATTGTCCGACTGGCTCTCCACCGCGCGGGCCAGCGCTTCCATGTGCGGGTTCACCGCTTCGTAGAAGGCCTGACCCTCGTCGGTCAGCTGCATTGACTGGCGCGCGCGGGTAAACAGCTTCTTCCCGACGAATTCTTCGAGATTGCTGATCCGCCGCGACAGCGCCGAGGGGCTCAGCCCGATCTCCTCTGCCGCCGCCCGGGCGGAGCCCAGACGCACGGTGCGCATGAAGGCTTCCAGTGCGCGCAGGGGGGGCAATCGACGTGCAGGCATGAACTCTCTCCTTGAGTGATGGGAGATACGCCCGAGAAGCCGAATGGATGCAAAAAATCGAAGAAAAAATGCGGGGAAGGCGAAAAAGTTGCGCCTATTGCATCTCGCTCGCAGCTTCGGGCGGGTGGAGCCGCAGCCGGGTCACATGGGTTTCGTCACCCGCCGTTACTTCAATCCGCCAACCGCTTGGATGTTCCAGCACCGCGCCGACCGGCGGCACCGCCTCGGCCAGCACGAAGGTGAGACCGCCGAGCGTGTCGACCGATTCCGCCACCTCGGCAAGGCGCGGATCGATCCGTTCGGCAATGTCGTCCAGCTCGGCGCGGGCGTCGCAATCCCACATCCCGTCGCCGATCGGGCTGATCAGTTCCTGCGGCGTTTCGTCATGCTCGTCCTCGATATCGCCGACGATTTCCTCGACCAGATCCTCGATGGTGATGAGGCCGTCGGTACCGGAGAACTCGTCGAGCACGATCGCGAGGTGGACGCGCTGGGTGCGCATGTCGGCCAGCACGTCAAGCGCGCCCCGCGCCTGCGGCACATAGAGCGGCTGACGCATCAGCGTGGTCCAGTCCTCGGGCGGCGGGGTGCCATTGGCGAGGAAGGGGAAGATATCCTTGATGTGGATCATCCCGATCACCTGATCCAGCGTCTCGCGATAGACCGGCATCCGCGAATGGCCGTGTTCGGAGAACGCCGCCACCATCTCCGTCCAGCTGATCGCCGCATCAACCGCAATGATCTCGCCGCGCGGCACAGCGACGTCATCGGCATCATGTTCCGAGAAATGCAGCAGGTTGCGCAGCATCTGCCGCTCCACCCGCGACAGGTCGCCGCCCGCCTTGCCGCCACTATCCGAGGCCGAGGCACCGTTTTCGTCCTCATGCTCGTCAATGGCTTCTTCAAGCTGTTCGCGCAGGGAACGCGCGCCTTCCAGCCCGAGGATCTTGCGAAGCGCAGGCCAAAGCCCGCTGCTACTGTCCGCTTCTCCCGACGGGGGGGCAGACGAATGGGAATCGGCCATGGCCTTGC
>JAUMAX010000043.1:0-34983 GCA_032116115.1 Porphyrobacter sp. | reverse complement strand
CGTCATTGCCGCGTTCGGGCAGGCGCGGACACATCACCTCGGGATCGAGGATCGGAGCCTTGCTCATCACATGGCGCGACTTGATCCCGCTCGCCTTCTCGATGAACTCGACCGAGGAATAGGCCATGGGCTCGGCATCGGGATGGGCCGCATTGTGGCGGTCGACGAAAGCGTTGAAGCTCGCCACCAGCTCGGCATTGGTGATGCTCTCTTCGGGCGTGAACAGGCCGGTGGCGGAGATGACCGGGCGGCCAGAAAGGGGGGCTTGCATTTCCTGCATGGGACTCTCTTGCATGGGACGCGCGCCTTACTGCCCGCCCTCCCCCGCTGCAAGCCCTGCGTCCCCCGCCTCCCGCTGGTCATCGGGATCAAGCAATTCGCGCAGTAGCGGATTGGGGAAGGTGCGCGCGATCGTAACCGCATAGAATTCCTCGGTGATGCCGGGCAGCTGGAACAGCTCGTACAGCACGCCTGATGCCAGTTCGTCGCGGGCGACAATTGGCGGGATCACCGCCACCCCCGCGTCCGACCGGGCCAGCAAACGCAGCATCGCCATGTCGTCTGCCTCGGCCGCGATGCGCGGAACAATACCCAGCCGCTCGATCATTGCATCGAACCCTGCGCGAAGGGCGGTTTCAGGCGTGGGCAGGATCAGCGGTGCTGTGGCGAGAAATTTCGTCAGGCCCTGCGCCGCCAGCGCAAGCCGTGTGCGCGCACCGACCAGGCTGACGGGCTGCTCTGCCAGTCGCCGCACCAGATAGGGGCTTGCCGCATCGCGGGCAGGCACCTGATTGGTCAGCAACACGTCGATCGTCAGCGCATCCAGCGCGCGCAGGAGGCTTGCCTGCGTGCCAGAGCGCAGCACAACCTCGACATCGTCGCGCCCGATCAGGGGCTGAAGAAAGCCCATCTGGAAGTTGCGCGACAGCGTGGCCAGAGCTCCGATCCGCAGCACCTTGCGCTGGCCGCCCACGGCCCGGAACGTGGCGGTAAGCTGTTCGGAGGCGCGGAATATCTGGTCGGCGTAATCCAGCGCGATCCGCCCCGCCTCGGTCAACACCAGATTGCGCCCGCGCCGCTCGAACAGGTCATGGCCAAGATCGACCTCCAGCGCCTTGATCTGGGTCGAGACAGCGCTTTGCGAGATATTCAGCGCCTTGGCGGCCGCAGTCAGCGTCCCTTCGCGCGCTGTGGCACGGAACAGGCGCAGGTGGTGGAGATTGAGCGTCGCCATGGGGCCATTTCCGTCAAAACGTTCGATTCAGACGAACGATTGACGACAAAATATGTATTTTCTTAAATTTCGTCCACCCCCTATTCGCTGCGGCATCCGCGATCCTCGCCGCAGACGGAGTGTCCACATCATGCCTGACGCCATCACCGAAACCATGATTGCGCCGCTCGCTCTCGTGCCGGCCATCCTGTTCGCACTCGTGCGCCCGGGCAAGCGGCCGGGCAGCCTCCCGATGCTGTCCGAGCTTGCGGCGTTTTCGGCTTTCGGCCTGACGCTGGTCGGACTCGCTCAGACGGCTCTTGGCTCTTACACCGGGATTGCGCTGCTGGGCGGGCCCTTCGCGCTCGGCCTGCGCGCTGACCTCGTTGCCGCCAGCGTCGCCACGCTGGTCGGCTTCATCGGCTGGGTCGTGATGCGCTACAGCCGCACCTATATCGACGGAGAGACGCGCGAGGGCGCATTTCACGGCCTGATGCTGACCACGCTCGCCGCGGTGCTGGTGTTCGTTCAGGCTGGCACCTTGCCCACCATGATCATCGCCGCGATTGCCGTGGGCCTGACCTTGAAGCGCCTGCTGCTGTTCTACCCCGACCGCCCCGAGGCGCAGCGTGCCGCGACCAAGTTTGCAGGCGTATGGCACACCGGTGACCTGATGCTGGTGATCGCTGCCGGACTGCTGTTCGCCCGCTTCGGCACGCTTGATCTGGCTGCGCTGCCTGCCGCCGCAGCCGCGACCGGTCTGGGCCTTGCCGGGACGCTTGGCGTTGCTGCCATCGTCGCTGCCGCCGCACTCAAGACTGCAGCCTTCCCCCTCCACGGCTGGCTGACCGAGGTGATGGAGGCCCCCACCCCCGTCTCCGCCCTGCTCCACGCCGGGATCATCAATTCGGGCGGCGTGCTGCTCATCACGGCTGCTCCGCTGGTCCAGTCGAGCACCGGGGCAATGGCCGCCCTCGTGCTGATCGGCGGGCTGACCGCGCTGTTCGGTGCGGCGGTGATGCTCACCCAGAGCGCGATCAAGACCGCGCTGGCCTGGTCGACCGTTTCGCAGATGGGCTTCATGCTGCTGCAATGCGGGCTTGGGCTGTGGACGCTGGCGCTGCTGCACATCGTCGCGCACTCGCTCTACAAGGCCCATGCCTTCCTTTCGTCGGGCAATGCGGTGGCCGAAGTCGCCAATATCCGCCGCCCCGGCCCTGTCGCGGTGCCGAGCGTTGCCGCGGTGCTCAAGAGCTTCGCCCTTGCGCTCGCCATATTCGCCGGGATTGCCGCGGGCTTCACCGCCGCCTTCGGCCCCAAGTCGCCGCAGGCTCTCGCTCTGGGTGCGATCCTGATCTTCGGGGTGGCCTACCTTGTCGCACAGGGTCTGGCTGACCGCGCACCGGTCGCCCTGACCAAGCGCACTGCTGGCGCAGCCTTGGCTGCAGCAATCGGCTACTTCAGCTTCCAGACCCTTGCCCAGACGATCTGGGGTCCGATCCTGCCGCCTGCGCCGATGCCGAGCGATCTGGAATGGGCGATGCTGGTGATCGCGGTGGCAAGCTTCGGTCTGGTCGCCTTTGCCCAGGCACTGTTCCCGCTCTGGGCGCATCATCCGGCGACTGCGGGCCTGCGCGTCCACCTTGCCAACGGCCTCTACCTCAACGCCCTGCTCGACCGTGCCATCGGCGGCTTCCGCACAACGGCCAGCAACTTTGGCCGCACCAACTGAGCTGCCTCACTTTTCACGGAGAACTGCCATGCTGATGAACCATGCAGAAATCGCCCCGGCCCGCTTTTCGGCAGTGCTTGAGGCCGCCGAAGCCGCCGGACGCGCGATCCCGCCCGCCTTCCCACTGGATGCGACCGTCGCGGTCAATCCCTTCCTCGGCCAGACCGAAGAAGACCTGGCCACCGCCTCTGCACGGCTGGCCCGCGTTGCAGGTGTGCGGGTCACCCGCACCGGGCGCGAATATGTCGCCGCGATCAAGGATGGCCGGATCAGCGATGGCGACCTTGCCGACGCGCTCGCCGCTTCGCCTTCGCCGCTAAAGCCGGGAAATGTCACGGCCCTGCGTGAAGTGGCGGAGATGCTGGGCGATGGTCCTGCCCCGCGCGCTCTGCCGACCGTTGCCGATCTGGCTGCCGAGGCAACCGGGATCGATTGGCCCGCGCTGATCGACAAGTGCATCGGGCTGTGGGCCGCAGGGCATTTCGACCGGGGTCAGGCGCTGTGGTCGCCGGCTCCTGGTGCCGAGGCCTTCACCGCCTGGCGCGGCTGGGCGATGCATGACCTGACGCCTGAAATCGCCGGGCTTGAGGGCTTCTGCGCCCATGTCGCCTGCGCGCCCGACACCACCGAACGCGCGATCCTGTCCGCAGCCGAAACGCTCGGGCTGGCCGATGCTGCCGCGCCGACCGCGTTCCACCGCCTCGCCATGAGCCTTGGCGGCTGGGCGCAGCACGCGCGCTGGCTGCTGTGGCAGGCCGAGCTTACCGGCGGCAGTGACCGGACGCTAATGGACCTGCTGGCGATCCGGCTGATCTGGGACGAGGCGCTGCTGGTGCAGACCCCCGCCATCGCCGCAAAGTGGGCCGCCACTGTCGCCGCCCACGCTGCGCCAGTCGTCGCCAGCGCAGACGAAGTCGCTCTCGCGATCCTGCAGGACGCAGCCGATCGTGGCCACCAGCGGCGGCTGGTCGATGCGCTGGACGGCGAGGCTCCGGCTGGCGAACGGCCCTTCCTGCAAGCCGCATTCTGCATCGACGTGCGTTCCGAAGTGTTCCGCCGCGCGCTCGAAACCATCGACACTTCCATTGCAACCATCGGTTTTGCAGGCTTTTTCGGCCTGCCGCTGGCGCACCACGCGCATGGGTCTGACATCCTCGAAGCGCGCCTTCCGGTGCTGCTCAACCCGGGGGTGCAGACCACCAGCGCAGGCGATCCGGCCAGCGATCAGGCCGCTCGCATCAACGCCCGCAGCCAGCGCGCCTGGGGCCGCTTCCGGCAGGCGGCAGTCTCCTCCTTCGCCTTTGTCGAGGCTATGGGTCCGGTCTATGCGGTCAAGCTGGTGAAGTCGGCTCTGGGCTTCACGCCCAAGGCCAAGACCGAACCCGCGCCCGAGGTGATCGGCGGGATGAGCGCCGAGGCCAAGGCCGATACCGGCGCAGCGGTGCTCAAGGCGATGAGCATGACCAGCGGCCACGGCGAGGTCGTGTTGCTGCTGGGCCACGGCGGCAATGTCACCAACAACCCGCATGAAAGCGCCTATCACTGCGGCGCCTGCGGGGGCTACACTGGCGAGGTCTCGGCGCGGCTGCTGGCGATCCTGCTCAACGATCCCGAGACCCGCGCAGGACTGGCCGAGCGCGGTGTCACTGTTCCGGCGGACACGCTGTTTGTTGCGGGCCTGCACGACACCACCACCGATGCGATCACCATCTACGAAGATGGCTTGCCCGCGTCGCGTGCTGGCGATCTGGCCAAGGTGCGCGGATGGCTGGCGCAAGCGGCCAAGCTTGCCCGTGCCGAACGGGCGGTGCGTCTGCCCGGCGCGCGGGGAACCACCATCGCCGCCCGGGCGCAGAACTGGGCCGAGATCCGCCCCGAATGGGGCCTTGCCGGATGCGCTGCCTTCATCGCGGCGCCGCGCAGTGCCACGGCGGGCCGCAACCTTGGCGGGCGGGCGTTCCTGCACTCCTATGACTGGGAGGCCGATGCAGGCTTCGGCACGCTCGAACTCATCATCACCGCGCCGGTCGTGGTCGCAAGCTGGATTTCCCTGCAATATTATGGGTCGAGCGTTGCGCCCGAAATGTTCGGCGGCGGCAACAAGCTGATCCACAATGTGGTCGGCGGGATCGGTGTGATCGAAGGCAATGGCGGCCGCTTGCGCGCCGGTCTGCCGTGGCAGGCGGTCCATGATGGCGAAAAGCTCGCCCATGAACCGCTGCGCCTTTCGGTCATGATCGAAGCCCCGCGCGAGGAAATGCTCAAGGTGCTCGAAAAGCACCCGAGCGTGCGGGCGCTGTTCGATAATGGCTGGCTGCATCTCTTCGCGCTCAAGAACGGCAAGGTCGAGGCGCGCTACATGCCCGGCCTCAGCTGGTCAGACGCAGCCCTCGAAACACTGGCTGCCTGACAGGTCGCACCCACCTACCGCCGCCCGCTCAAGGGTCGCACCCTGCCGCACCAACGGCGGGACCGAGCGGGCGGCGATTGTTTGCTCCTTCGCGCAGGCCATCGACCTGGAATTGCACGAACGCCTGCTGGTTTCGCAGGTCCAAAGCGTTCAGCCCCCTGCTGAAGGCAAACCCGATTGACTATCCCTCACCTGCCTGCAACCCAGCCCGCCATGACACACCTGCGCATCGCTCTCGAATGGTTCCTCAACCCCGATCACCTGCCTTTGCTGGCCGCGCGCGAGCTGTTGCAAGCCGAAGGCTGGACCATCGAACTGGTGGTGCCGGACGATCATTATGATGGTTTTGCCGCGCTGGCTGACGGCGGGGTCGATCTGGTGGTTAATGAACCGCTGCATCTGGTCGAACAGCGCGCGCTGCGCCTGACATCGCACGGCTGTTTCTTTGCGACCGATGGCGGCGTGCTGATGCACCGGGCGGCGCTGGAGAAACTGACCTCGGGCGCCCCCATCCGCATCGCGTCACCCGTTTCCAACCCGACGACCGACGGCCTGTGCGTTGACATTCTTCGGGGCTGGATGGCGGGTCAGGGCGCCATATTGCACAGCGATCAGGTGAGGATCGAAGCAGCAGGCTTCAGCCACGTCGACAACCTTGCCGATGGCTTTGACGGGGCGTGGCTGGCGTTTGCCAACGTCGAAGGCGTTTCGGCACAGGTGCGCGGCATGGATACGCAGATGATCACCACCGCCGAGGCTGGCATCCCCAATTTCTCGGCGCTGGAACTGATCGGCGCAGACGATGCGCCAGCGGCTGTGCGGGAAGCCATCGCAACTCTGGTCGCAACGCTGGATGCCGTTACGCCGGGCCTTTGCGCCGACCCGGCTGCGGCGCGCGCGCTGTGGTATCGGGCCAGCGCAACAGCGCCGGATGCCGAAGCCGATGCGATCGTCGACGCCTCGCTGCCGCGTTTTCTCGCGCCGGTGCGCCGCAGCGCCGACATGTGGCGGCCAATGTGGCGTTATCTTCATAGCCGCGGCGGCGATGTGGTGGACGAGGCGACCTTCGAAGCCATGTTCGCATGACGGACGCACCCGTTCCAGAACTCCCGCCCAAGGCCTTTGCCAAGCGCGGTCTGGACGAAGCAGCGCTCGGCGAGATCGTGGAAATGGCCCTGAGCGATTCCGCCAGCTTTGCCAGCATTGAAGCCCTGCATGGCCTGAAGGCTGACGAAGTGCGCGCCCTGATGCGACGAACCTTGAAACCGGGAAGCTATCGCGCATGGCGCAAGCGTGTGCGCGCATTCTCGGACCGCCGCGAAAGTTACAAGTGATCCTTGCAGGCAGGCACGGTCGCCAGGCGGCAGGGGCTCTCTACCAGAAAGTGACGAGCAACAGGTTGATGGCAAACAGGCCCGCAATGGCCAACGCATAGTCGGCTGCAGTGGCACTTCGCCCCCGCTGCTGCGCGGGATCATCGGCCGGACTCGTGAAGCCGCGCGGCAGAGGCGCAAAGCTGGCCGGTCGAGCGGCTAGATCGCTCGGATTGTCGAGAACCTGCTGCATCGCGGGCGCCATCTCGCGCCACGGCCCGTAGCGCCGGATCGACCAGTACATCAGCACCCGGCGCAGCAGGTTGCCGACCACCGCCAGAGCGAGGAAAAAGCCGAAGCACATCGCAAACGCCGCCACACCATTCAGCAGCGACGCGAACAGCAGAAACCCGACCATAATCCGCGAGAACAGGGGATTTTCGGGATAGGGCGTGTGCCAGCTGGCAGGCTTTTCGGCCCGTGCCGCGGCCCACGCATCGGCGCGCCAGAAGCTGCGCCGCATGTCCTGTCCGGGCTTGTTGATCATGCGGGGGCCATGTGTTTCAAGGCTCCGCATGGCAGGAAGTCCTGCGGGCGCGTTGCCAGGCTCTTCATCATCGCCCGCTCCAGCGGCTTGAGGGCGCCCGCAAAGGTTGGGTCAGCCAGTCGTGTTGCCATCCGCTCGACCACCGCGGCATGGCCCGGTTGATCGAAGGCAGCCTGCATCCGCGTCAACCCCGGCAGCCCCCAATTGCTGAAGGAGAAGGTTAGCAGGAATTCGCGTCGCTCCAGATAGGATCGCAGCCAATCGGCCTCGTCCGCAGAGCCCGGCGCCCCGCGTGAGATCGTGAGACCCTCGGCCTCGGCCTCGAACTTGGTTATGGAGTAATCCAGCTGACGGTCACCAACCATCCGGAACTTGCCTTTGGGATCGTTGTGAAAGAACGTCGACGGGTAGCAGCCCACCTGCTCCAGCTCGGCGATCCGCAGTTCTTCGGGGACTTTGGTCGAATAGATGCCATCGTCGCTGTAGAAACTGTGCCGCGCCGGATCGGCGAAGTTCGCAAACACGCCTTTTAACCGCCCGCTCTGCCCAGGCCATTCCGCCCGCTCGCCACCGGACTTGCTGAGGCTGGCAAGGGTCAAATCGGGGTTCGCGTGCCCGGCTTCGCGCCGCTGGCGGGAGCGTTCCGCCAGATAGCCGGCGAGCGTGTTGTTTTGCCCTTCGAAAACGGCATAGCTGCCAACCTGCCCCTTGCAGGCGCTGGAGGGAAGCAAACCGGTGTGACAGGCAAATGGGTTGCCGATCATCACAGCGATCGGGCGGGTGTCGAACTTGGCGAGCAGTTTGTCCGGCTGCCCGATTTCCTGCCAGTGCAACGTCACCAGCGCGACAACCGCAAAAACTGCAGAGATTTGCCCCAGCTGGTCGAGCGCCAGCCAGTTTGGTTTGGTCGATCGACGGATGCGCTCGATAGGGCGTGCCTCAGGCAAACGGCGCAGCAGCGCGGCGGCCTCGGCCTGCGATAGGGAAGGCGTTGTGGCAATTGTCGCGCGCGACGGGGAATCAGGGCTGTTGAACACCATCGAGCCGGTCGTGCGGGCGAGCGCGGCGATACGCTGTGCGATGGTGGGGTGTGTGGCATTGTCCCCCTCGGTTTCGCCTGCGATCATCATCGAGTCATCGACCGCCCGCAACCCCTTGAGGCGAAAGGCATGTTCAACTTTGACCAGCGCCGAAGCCATCGCGCCGGGGTTCTTGGTCAATTGAACCGCCTCGGCATCAGCGATGTATTCGCGGCTGGATGCGATCAGCAGGCGCGATGTCTGCCCAGCTCGCAAGGCCACTGCACCCAGCAGATTGCCCAGCAGCGTGATCGGCAGCACGGCCGGCACCGCAATCGCCAGAACGGCGTGGATCGGGGTCATCTGCATCGGATTGTTGCGATGCATTTCCGTAAGCGCCGACATGAAGATATTGGCCGCCGCCATCAGCCGGATATCGCCGTTCTTGATGTGGCTTAGCTCATGCGCGAGCACGCAGGACAGCTCCTCGCGGGTCAGATCGTCGATCAACCCGCGCGTCACCACCACGACAGCCTTCTTGCGCCCCACCCCGCAGGCAAAGGCGTTGCGCGCCTCGCTCTCAATCACGCCGACAAAGGGGATCGGCAGCCCCCACATCACGATCAGCGGCTCGATCACGCTGCACAGGTAGGGCTCATCGGAGTTATCGACGAAGTGGAAGCCGACGGCACGCTTCACAGTCTCGATGTGCCACCAGTATTTCCAGCCGAACCAGACAACCGATCCCGCCAACACAAGCGGCGCATAGCGCAGGAAATAGCCGCCCCATCCCAGAAACGGCGCATGGGCCGCATCCACCAGCATCAGCGGGAAGAACAGCGAAGGGATCGCCAGCAGCTGCACCGCCATGAGAAAGGCGAGGAACAGGCCAAGCGAACGGCCGTCATTGCTCTTGATCCAGCCGTAAAGGCCGGTCGGTTGGTGGGTCAACATCGCGCGCGTCCCAGGCGGGCGTGGATCAGAACTGCATCGCCATCGGCTCGTCGATCAGAGTGCGCTCGACACCCAGATCATAAGGCTGGCGGCTGTTCATGCGCAGCTTGGTGGCGATGATGTTGGCCGGAAACATCCGCAGCGCGGTGTTGTATTCCTCGATCGCCAGATTGTGGAACCGGCGGGCCGCGGTGATGCGGTTTTCGCAGTCGGTCAGCTCGCGGCGCAGGTTCTGGAACTCCGGCAAGGCGCGGATTTCGGGAAACTTGTCAACCGAAGCGATCAGCGTGTCGAGCCGTGCGGTCAGGTTGCCCTCGGCCTGAAGGCGGATATCGGCCGTCATCTGGCCAAGCGCCTGCGCGCGGGCCTCGATCACACCGATCACCATTTCCTTTTCGTGATTTTTCATACCCTTGACGATGTCGACAAGGCCCGGGATCAAGTTGTGACGGTGCTTCAGATGCACGTCGATATCGGCAAAGGCCGTGTCGCAACGCTCATCCAGCGCGACCAGCAGGTTCTGCGTCGCCTTGAACCGCATGTAGAGCACACCCGCAGCAATCAGCACCGCCGCGACCAGACCAATCAGGATGTAGAGAGCCGTTTCCATAAAGTCCCCATCACAGGTTTACGGCTAAGACTTTAACCCGACTTGCTTAAAAATTGCCTTCACGTTCCCGGGAAATTTGTTCTTTTACGGGTTCTTAAGCGCAGTCACCTAAAAGCAATGTCAGGATAACCAGCAAGGAGGTCATCATGGCCGAGTCCGTTTTTCTGCGTGTGCGTCGCCTGCTCTCTGCACGGATCGAAGATTCCGTTGATGCAATGGAGCGCGCCAATTCCGATGGCACAATGCGCGAAGCCATCCGCGAAGTTGACCGGGCCATGGACGAAGTCCGCCGTGACCGTGAAGGCGCAATGACCCGCCGGCTTCAGGCTGGCCGCCAGCAGGACATGATCGCCGAAAAGCTGGCAAAGCTGACCGAGCAGGCACGCTTTGCCCTTGGCGAAGGCCGCGAGGATCTCGCCGAAGGGGCGCTGATGCGCCAGGTCGATCTGGAGGAGCAGGCTGCTCGTCTCGAACGGCTCAAGGAACTCAGCCGCGAAGAAGAAGCCAAGCTGGACGAAAGCTTCACCGCGCTGCAGGCCCGCAAGACCGAAATGGAAGAGGCGCTCGCCGCATTCATGATCGCCCGGCAGGATGCCGCGATGGGCGGTGATTCCGGGCTGGAGAACACGCGCGACATCGAAACCAAGATCCGCAACGCCGAAGCCGCGTTTGACCGCGCGATGACGGGCGCCGGCGGGGTCGGGTTCACGCGCGGCGATGCCAAGGCGATCAATTCGGTGGCCGAAATCCAGACTATGCAGAAAAGCGCGACCGTGGCGGATCGCCTCGCTGCGCTGAAGCGCGAAGGCGGCCTCGCGGCCTGACCCCTGCCCCTCTGCCATAACCCGATGCCGGAGCCGCTTGGATGATCCGCAAGCCGACTGACGATGATTTCCGCGAGGGCGATGCCGTCAAGGCGCTGCGCGAGACGCGCAAGGTTACGGTCGAGGGATCGAAGGGCATCTTCGATGGGGTCAACCGCCTGTGGTCGATCTGGTTCGTCGGGATCATGATCTTTGGCGCCGGGATTAGCCTGATAACCGCAACCGGGGGCCTCGCACTGATCCCTGTGGCGCTGGGCGGCATCTGGTGGTGGCGTTCAAGCAGCAAGGACGCCGCGCGGTCCAGCGGCTCTCGCGGCTCAACGGCAAATCCGTGGCAGGCAGCGGGGTCCGGCCCGTTCGGCGCGGCCTCTGCACTGCCATCGCATGGCGACGGCCAAGTGGCGGTGCCCGCCAATATCCGGCAGCAGGGCTCTATCGAAGCCGATATCGGGTCAGTGGCCCAACAGGCCTTCGTGCTGTTCGGGCTCGGCGTGTTCATCATGCTGATCATCGGCGGCACCGGCGGCGGCATCGCCATAATCGGCGGCATCGTTCTGGTGATGCTGTCGGTGCTGGTCGGATCGCGCATCTTCGGCGACCGCAAGATGATCGAATGGGACAGCCGCAAGGTCAAAGTCTGGCACCTGCTGTCCGAAGGCGAGATGCAGTGGAGCGACGTCAGCGACGTCTCGATCGAAAAGGCGGGCCGGCTTGATCTGCGGGTCCTCTGCCAGACCGGCTCGCGGCGCAACATCGTGATCACAGCGCATCTCAACCGGTTGGGCGGCCCCACCGTGATGCGCGTCCCGATCCGTTTCATGAACCTGCCGCAGGACGAACAGGAAAGGCTGCTACGCGACCTGTTCTTCTGGCGCGCGGCAGGCAATTCCATCGCGACAGGCTTCGCAGCAGGCAAGACCACGGCGCGGCAGGAGAGCACCTCACCGCCTGCGCCGTCAATCACCCCGCTCTCCGATCCGCGTCAGAGCTTCGACCCGGATGCGATCATGGCGAATTATCTGCGCCAGCGGCAGGAGACGCTGGAAGCGGTCGGCCGCGAGGACGCCGCACCGTCGCGGCCCGCTGCATCCGAGCGCTCACCTATCGACCAGCGCCCCGTGTTCGGCCGCAAACGCGCGTAAAGCCGAGGATCCTGTCATGACCGCTTCGACATTTGCGCTTGTCCAGATCATTGCTTTTGTGGCCGCAGCCACACCGCTGGTGCTGGAAGGGATCAACAACTGGACGGCCGGCAATCGCAACAACGCGATCCTGTTCGGCGCAGGCGTGGCGATGGCTCTTGCAGGCTATGCCCTTGGCTATTCCACCTTCTCGCCCGGCGCGCTGGGATGGGGCCTGGTCATCGCCGCAGGGCTGCTGGCAGCAGCCGCAGCGCGCGCGATATCCGGCGGAGTCGCCAAGTCCTGCATCGCATTGCTGCCGTGGTTCAGCACAGACACCTGGCTGAACGTGTTCATCGCAGGGATGCTGATTGCAGCCCTGCTGGGCTTTGTTTTCAAACGCAACGTGTTGATCGCGCCGCCGATGGTTGCCGCCGGGATCGTAGCCCTTGCAATGCCGATCCTGATCTAAGGCCCCGCCTTCGTCCAAAGCGGAGGGGGCGCCTACCGGCGATGATCTTCGGATTGTCGACGCCTGGGAAGGAAGTGGTGGACAGGGCTGGATTCGAACCAGCGTACGCTTGCGCGGGCAGATTTACAGTCTGCTGCCTTTAACCACTCGGCCACCTGTCCACACAGTCCCCTGCCATGAGGGGGGCGTTCCTGAACGTCGCGACGCTCTGAAATTGCGCGAGTCCGTTGCCGGACCCGCCGCCGAGAGGCGCCCCTTTGGCGAAGCACTGCTTGCCTGTCAATGCCCCTGCTGGCAGGGGGCGCGCTTGGATAGCCCAGCCGAGGAATGATAATGAGCAAAGGTGAACACAAACGCGCCCTCAGAGGCCGCGCAGGACGCATGAAGGGCGGACGCGGGTCGGGCCGGGGCAGCACGGGTCAGGTGCGCTTGTGGGGCCGGCACGCGGTCGAGGCGGCGCTCAAGAACCCGGAACGCCAGCACCGCAAGCTCTGGGCCACGCCCGAGGGGCTGGAAAGCTTGGACGGCGAATTGCCCGCAGGTTTCCCGGTCGAACATGCGCAGGCGGCCGATCTGGCGCGCCTTGTCGCCAAGGACGCGCCGCATCAGGGCCTCGTGCTGGAATGTGCGGCGCTGGAAGACGTGTTCCTCGACGAGGTCGCAGACGGCGAGGCGAACCGCCCGATCGTGGTGCTCGACCAGGTGACCGATCCGCATAATGTCGGCGCGATCCTTCGCTCGGCAGCGGCGTTCGGGGCGGCGGCGATTGTCACGCAGGACCGCCATGCCCCGACCGAAGGCGGCGTTCTGGCCAAGGCGGCATCCGGCGCGCTGGAGACCGTGCCGTGGGTGCGGGTCGTCAACCTCGCCCGCGCTTTGGAGGAATTGGCCGAAGCCGGGTATTGGCGCATCGGCATGGCAGGCGAAGCCGAAGCCGTGCTTGCCGACATCATGCCAACCGGCCCGCTCGCCATCGTGCTCGGCGCGGAAGGCGAAGGCCTGCGCAAGAACATCGCGGCCCACTGCGATGTCCTCGCCAAACTGCCGATTGCCTCGGCGATCGAAAGCCTCAATGTGTCGAACGCCGCAGCGATTGCGCTTTATGCAGTGGCGACGCGCGGCTAAAGCAAGGGTCAGGGACGGGCGCACTGCGCCAGCAAGGGGGTACTGTCATGACCATGTTTTCTCCGATCCGTCTGCGCGCGGCTGCGCTGCTGGCGGGCTTTGCGCTCGCACTTTCGGGCTGCTTCATGACGCCGGGCAAATTCACGTCCGAACTGGCGATTACCGGGCCAGACAGCTTCACCTTCAGCTACGAAGGCGAAATCTTCTTTCTCGGCCTGTCAAAGCTGGCGCAGATGGACTCGGCGGTAGCGGAATTCACGCCGTCGGGATGCTATAACGACGAGACCTTCGAGGAGCGCGAATGCACCGCCGAGGAAGCAGCCGCCCAACGCGCCGACTGGGAAGCGGGTGCTGCGGAGCGGGCAGCGGAAGCCAAGAAGAAGGCCGACCAGATGGCAGCGATCATGGGCGGGATCGACCCGTCCGATCCCAAGGCCGCTGAAGAGCTCGTCAAACTGCTCAAGCGCCAGAAAGGCTGGGAGCGCGTGGTCCACAAGGGCGACGGGGTGTTCGACGTCAGCTACCGGGTGACCGGCACCATGGGGCATGATTTCATGTTCCCGGCGATCGAGGGCTTCCCGGCCGCCAATCCCTTTGTGCAGGCGTTCATGCGTCAGGGCGGACAGGTGAGGATCAACGCGCCGGGCTTTGCCACCCAGAATGCAGATTCGGCCGGCATGGGCGCGATGATGGGCATGGGCTCGCTCGCGGGCCTCGCCGCATTGGGGGCGGCAAACGAGGGCGAAGACAAGGCGATGCCGGGCATTCCGGTGATCGACGGCACCTTCACCGTGCGCGCTGCAAGCGGGATGCGCATCCTTGCCAACAACACCGACGAAGGCCCGGAATCCACCACTACCGGCGAAGCTCTGGTCTGGCGCATCAACAGCCGCACGACGCAGGCTCCCACCGCACTGATCGCTGCCGCGCGCTGAGATGCGGCGGCGGGCGTAAGCCAAAAGGAAACCCCGTCAGCCGCGTGGCTGCCGGGGTTTTCAAAGGCCTGTATCGGCCCCTCCAGTCAGATCTTGGGGATGCTTAGTTGACCGCATCCTTCAGACCCTTGCCTGCCTTGAACTTGGGCTGGTTGGAGGCCTTGATCTTCATCGGCTCGCCAGTGCGCGGATTGCGCCCCGTGGAGGCCTTGCGCTTGGCGACCGAGAAGGTGCCAAAGCCCACCAACCGCACTTCGTCCCCGCCCGAAAGCGCCTTGGTGATCGCGTCAAACACGCTTTCGACCGCATTCGAGGCATCGTTCTTGGACAAACCGCTCGTAGTGGCAACTTCGCTGATCAGGTCGTTCTTGTTCATATGGGAACCCCCTCGCTTCAGGATATCGTTGATCGTGATGAATCGCGCTTATCTTAAACGGACAAACTGAGACCTTTTTTGATAGGCTGTCAAAGGCAAATAGCCCGAGCGCAAGCGCCCGGCCAAAAGCCAATGCAACTTTATGCGCCTAACATAGGTTGGGCGCCGGTCAGCTTGGTGAATGCCGTCTCCGGAAAACTGCGACCCTGCCGCGAATCACGGCAAGTGGGCGTCTTCTAGCGGCTCAATGCGCGGTTGGCACCTCTGAGCTTGCAGGACTTGCTCCGCCTGTGGCCGCACCCGGTTGGCTGGCCAGATCGTCGGCCTCGGTCCACTCGATCGCCACCAGCGGTTCCACCAAAGCGTGAGCCAGCACCTCGTCCACATGGGACACCGGGATGATCTCCAGACCCGCCTTGGCGTTAGCCGGGATTTCAGCCAGATCCTTGACGTTCTCCTCGGGGATGAGGACGGTCTTGATCCCGCCGCGCAAGGCCGCCAGCAGCTTTTCCTTGAGGCCCCCGATCGCCAGCACCCGCCCGCGCAAGGTGACCTCGCCCGTCATCGCCACATCGGGACGCACGGCGATGCCGGTCAGGGTCGAAACGATCGAGGTCACCATGCCGATCCCCGCGCTCGGCCCGTCCTTGGGCACCGCGCCTTCGGGCAAGTGGATGTGGACGTTCTTGCGATTGAACAGGCTGGGCTTGATGCCATAGGCGGGCGCCCGCGCCTTCACGAAGCTGAATGCGGCCGACACGCTTTCGTTCATCACCTGACCGAGCTTGCCGGTGGTCTTGACCTCGCCCTTGCCCGGCGTCGTGACGCTTTCAATGGTGAGCAATTCGCCGCCGACCGACGTCCATGCCAGCCCGGTGACCGCACCGACCTGCGCTTCCTCCTCGGACACGCCGTGCTTGAATTTGCGCACGCCGGAGTAATCGCCGAGGTTTTCGGGAGTGATGGTGACGCTGGCGGTTTTCTTTTCGAGGATCTGGCGCAGGCTCTTGCGGCACAGCTTGGCGATCTCACGCTCAAGGGTGCGCACGCCGGCTTCGCGGGTGTAGTAGCGGATCAGATCGCGCAGGGCCTCTTCCTCAAGCGTGAACTCGCCTGTCTTGAGACCGTGCGCCTTGACCTGCTTTTCGACCAGATGGCGCAGGGCAATCTCGACCTTCTCGTCCTCGGTATAGCCTTCAAGCCGGATGATCTCCATCCGGTCGAGCAGCGGCTGCGGCAGGTTGAGGCTGTTGGCTGTGCAAACGAACATGATGTCCGACAGATCAAGATCGAGCTCCAGATAGTGATCCTGGAACTTGGCGTTCTGTTCGGGATCAAGCACCTCCAGCAGCGCCGAGGCCGGATCGCCGCGGAAATCCTGACCGAGCTTGTCGATCTCGTCGAGCAGGAACAGCGGGTTCGACGTGCCGGCCTTCTTCAGGTTGGCGACGATCTTGCCCGGCATCGAGCCGATATAAGTCCGGCGGTGGCCACGGATTTCGGCCTCGTCCCGCACACCGCCCAGCGATTGGCGCACGAATTCGCGCCCCGTCGCCTTGGCGATCGACTTGCCGAGGCTGGTCTTGCCCACGCCCGGAGGGCCGACAAGGCACAGGATCGGCCCCTTCAGCTTGTTGGTCCGCGCCTGCACCGCGAGATACTCGACAATGCGGTCCTTGACCTTCTCCAGCGCATAGTGATCGGCATCGAGCACCGCCTGCGCCTGCGCAATATCGCGCTTCAGCTTCGACTTCTTGCCCCACGGCAGGCCCAGCAGCACGTCGAGATAATTGCGGATCACCGTCGCCTCGGCGCTCATCGGCTGCATCGCGCGCAGCTTCTTCAGCTCCGCCAGCGCCTTGGCCTTGGCTTCCTTGGAAAGCTTGGTCTTCTCGATCTTCTCGGTCAGTTCGGCGATTTCATTGCCATCGCCATCATCGCCGCCGCCCAGTTCGCTCTGGATCGCCTTCAACTGTTCGTTGAGGTAATATTCGCGCTGGGTCTTCTCCATCTGGCGCTTCACGCGCCCGCGGATGCGGCGTTCCACCTGCAGCACCGACAGCTCGCCTTCCATGAAGGCCATGACCAGTTCGAGCCGCTTCAAGGGGTTCGTCTCGGTCAGCAGGCCCTGCTTGTCCGACACCTTGGCGCTGATCGCAGCGGCGATCGTATCAGCCAGCTGACCGGCATCATCAACCTCGGAAAGGTCGATCCCGGCATCCTCGCCCATCTTCTTGTTGAGCTTCACATATTCGCCGAACTGTTCGGTCACCTGCCGCATCAGCGCGGTGACTTCACTGCCCCCGACTGTTTCCGGCTCGACCACATGGACCTCGGCCAACAGGTGCGTGCCGACGTTTTCCAGCGCGGACAACCGCGCGCGGGTCTTGCCTTCGACCAGCACGCGCACGGTGCCATCGGGCAACTTGAGCAGCTGGAGCACCTGCGCGATCACGCCGACATCATACAGATCGTCGCCCTCGGGATCGTCACAGCCCGGATCAAGCTGGGCGAGCAGAACGATATCCTTGGACGCTTCCATCGCCGCTTCAAGCGCGGCCACGGACTTGTCACGCCCGACAAACAGGGGGACGACCATGCCGGGGAAAACGACAATGTCACGCAGGGGGAGGAGGGGGTAAGTCTGGGTCATGTTGGAGATATGGGAAGCGGTGCTGCGCCCTGCAACGCCTTATCCCAATCGCTTGTGGATGGCCGCGCGTTTGGCCGCGGACGAGCCGCGCATGATCGCGATCTCGGCAGCTACCTTGTCTCCCAGCGTGACGCCTTCGGCCCGCTGCACAGCGACCTTCACGGGCAGAAAATAGGTCTCGCCGCGCGGAAACAGCGATGACGTGAAACTGGTCGCGCCAATCCGCGCGGTGACCGGAATGCAGCCCCAGCCGTAGCTCGCCTCACGGGCAGCGTAGCGCAGTTCGGCGACGTGTTCCTCTGGCACCGGAAGGAAGAGAAACGGCGCAGGCCCGCGCCATTCGACGATTGCGCCCGCAAACGCGATCCGGGCAAGAACGTCGGTCATGGATGCGAAACCCTCACCCCAGGCCGGGCAGATTAAACCCCGGCGGCAGGCCCATCGAGCCCTGCATCTCGCGCATCTGCTGATCCGAAACGCGGTCTGCCCGGTCGCGCGCATCGTTGAAGGCGGCGGTGACCAGGTCTTCGAGGATCTGCTTGTCGTCCGGCACCATCAGGCTGTCGTCGATATGCACGCCGAGAATCCGGCCCTTGGCGCTGGCCCGCACCTTGACCAGCCCGCCGCCCGCTGTGCCTTCGACCTCGATCGAGTCGAGCTTCACCTGCATCTCGTTCATCTGCTTCTGGATGGTCTCGGCAGCCTGCTGGGCTGCGGCCATCATTTCTTCCATCGACTTCATCGCGGGGGACTCCTCAATTCCAGGGGGGATTGCCAGCGCCGCCACTGGCAGCGCGACCGGGGGTTGTAATCAATTCGGCATCGGGAAAGGCCTCGAAGGCGGCCTTGACCAGCGGATCGGAACGGATGCGCGCATCCTCGGCGGCGGCTTCCGCCTCGGCGACTTCACGCAAGCTTGGCTGCGCCGCGCCTGTGCCGCGTTCGATCAGCCAGCGCTTGCCGGTCACCTTGAACAGAGCCTCGCGGATATCGGGCGCGGGATCATCGGGGAAGTTGTCGGCCTGCTGATAGACGAGGCGTTCCGGCCCGATCTCGATCACCCGCACCCGGTCGCGCATCATCTGGGCCACGCGAAGCTGGCCCGCGGCATCGACCGCTTCGACCAGCGCGGCCCAATCCTGCACCGGCGAGGCCGCGACGGGCGCGGGAGCGGGCGCGGCGCTGTCCCCTGAAGGAGACGATGACGCAAACCCGCTTGCCGCCAGTTCCTCGATCCGCCGCGCCAGCTTGCCCGGATCGGGCATCTGGCTGGCGTGGAGGATCCGCAGCAGGGCCATCTGGAGCGAGACCAGCGGATCGGGCGCGGTGCGCACCTCGTCATGGCCCTTGAGCAGCAATTGCCACAGGCGGTGCAATTCCCCCGCCCCCAGCCGGGCCGCAAAATCGGCAAGTGCTGCGCGTTCTTCCTCGGCCGGCGCATCCGGCTCGCCGCCCGAAACCTGCGCCAGCGTGACGCGGTGGGTCAGGTCCATCAACGCACGGATCAACGCCAGCGGCTCGACCCCCAGTGCATATTGTTCATCAACAGCTGCAAGCAATGCCTTGGCATCGCCTGATAAAAGATGGCCGAGCACCCGCCGCTGCGCGCTCTTGTCGGCAAGGCCGAGCATATCACGCACACGGCTGCCACTGACCTTGCCCTCGCCGTCGAGGTCCGCATGGGCAATCGCCTGATCAAGGATCGACAGACCGTCACGCACCGATCCTTCGGCGGCAGCGGCGATGATGGAGAGCGCTTCGCCTTCGGCTTCGACCCCTTCGAGGCGGCACACCTTGGCGAAATGCTCCGCCAGCATCGGCGCAGGGATACGGCGCAGGTCGAAGCGCTGGGTGCGGCTCAACACCGTGACCGGCAGCTTGTCGACCTCGGTGGTGGCGAAAAGGAACTTCACATGCGGCGGCGGTTCCTCAAGTGTCTTGAGCAACGCATTGAAAGCATTGCGCGACAACATGTGGACTTCGTCGATGATGTAGATCTTGTAGCGCGCCGAAACCGCCGCATAGCGCACCTGCTCGATGATCTCGCGCACGTCATCGACCCCGGTGTTCGAGGCGGCGTCCATCTCGATCACGTCGATATGGCGCCCTTCCGCGATGGCGACGCAGGCCTCGCATACGCCGCAAGGGTCGATCGTCGGGCCGCCCTGCCCGTCCGGCCCGACACAGTTCAGCGCCTTGGCAATCAGCCGCGCGGTCGAGGTTTTACCCACCCCGCGCACGCCGGTCATCAGAAAGGCATGGGCCAGCCGGTCACGCGCAATCGCATTGGCGAGGGTCCGCACCATCGCTTCCTGCCCGATCAATTCCGAGAAGGTCTGCGGACGATATTTGCGCGCCAACACGCGGTATGGCTGCGCGGCGGCAGAGGGTGCAGGCGCGACAGGGATCTGCGCTGACGGGGTCGGGGGTGGAGCCGGCGGCGCGAGGTCACCGAACAGCGCGTTCTGCCCGGCCGCTTCCAGCTCGGCCGCTGTCGGGCCGGTCTCGGTTTCTTCGGGCAGATCGGGATCGGAATCGGTCATGCCGACAAGCTAGGCGCTCGGGGCCGCTTTGTCATGGTGCGCATCATCGCGATTGCAGTGAAAAAGGAGCCGAGCGACCCGCCGCAATCCACCTGAGCTGCTTCCTTCCGGACCTGACTCGGTGAGCGGACGCAAACGTCCACCCGACTCCCGGGGGAGCATATGGCGCGCCCGATCAGAAAAATCAACTCAGCGAAAATTATCCGCGTAGGCCTGCAGCTTGAGCCGCTTGGGCGGGGTCGCGTGGATACGCGCAGCAATGCCGTACTTGTCGGCATAGGCCTTGGCCGCGTCCTTGCTGGGGAAGGTCAGCCGCACCTGCGATTGCGTGTCGGCGCTGCCGGTCCAGCCCATCAGAGCATCGGCAAAACGCGCTTCGGACTGCTCGAATTCGAGCACCCATTCGTCATTATGCGCCTTGCCGGACTGCATCGCGTGCTTGGTCTTCTGATAAATACGTGCGCTCATGCCCTGCCCCTTAAATCACGAATCGCTGCGGTTGAAGGCGTTTTTCGTCTTCATGCTCGGCTTTTCCAGCCACGGCTGGTCGGGCCAGCGGTGCTTGGGATAGCGGCCCTTCATGTCCTTCACCACATCGCGCCAACTGCCTCGCCAGAAACCGGGCAAGTCGCGGGTCGACTGGACGGGGCGACCTCCGGGGCTGGTGAGCTTCAACAACAGCGGTGTGGTGCCGATCATCGGGTGCACATCCAGCCCGAACACCCCCTGCACCCGCACCTCGACGCTGGGCGCATCGTCGCCTGCATAGTCGATCGCGTGGCGGGTATCGGCAGGCGAGGTAAATTGCGTGGGCGCCGCTCTATCGAGCCGCTGGCGCTCGTTCCAGTCGAGCAGGCCCAGCGCGGCATCAGCAAAACGGTGCGGGGGCAGATCGAGATCGCGCCGACCAGCGAGCAGCGGCGCGAGCCACTCGCCCGCCCGTTCGCGCAAGGCTTCGGGGGCGAGCGCCTCGACCCCGGCAAACCGCGCGCGGGCGAGGAATCCCGGCGGCAACACCTCTCCCAGACGCTCCACAGCCTTGCCCACAAGGATATCCACAAGCAGCGCCGGATCAGGCGCAGATTCCGGAACGCTCGCCAGCACAATCGCGCCAAGCCGCCGCTCACGCCGCGCCTCGACACGATCCTTGTCATTATTCCAGCGTGTTGTGACGCGTTCCTGCAATTCTCTGGCAAACAGCGTTGCGATGCGTTCCGAAGCGATTTCGGCCCCGGCGGTGATACGGGCACCCTTGGCCTGCCCCTGCGCGTCACCGATCACGATCCATTCGGCCCGGGCGAGCGGCGAGGCCGGATCGAGCACATAGCCGCGCCCACCAGCGCTGATCCAGTTTTCGCCGGAAGGGTCGCGGCGGCGCGCAACGAAATCCGGGCGGGCAAGCGCCAGCGCCTCGGCAGCGTCGTTGGCGGGGCTTGCGGCAATCACATTCGCCAGCCTGGCTGCCTGCTTCGCCCAACCCTCAGCAATCCGCTGCGCCGCAACGCTGCGCGGCGCCCGGTCTCCCCGCCAGCGGGTGAGACGTTGCAGCAGGTCTTCCCCTCGCCCGCCCAGCCCGCGTTCCTGAAGCAGCATGACCAATCGCGCCGCTTCCTCGCCGCAGCCGGCCTGTGCGCCATGGAGCACTGCAGCGGCCTGATCGGGTGCCATCGGCAGGCTGGCGATGGCCTCGCCCAGCGGTGTGATCCGCCCACTCGGGTCCAGAGCACCGAGCGCCTCCAGCGCGCCCCTTGCCGCAGAAACTGAAGCCTCGGGCGGCGGATCGAGCCATGGCAGGGCTTGCGGATTGGCCGTACCCCACTTGGCCAGCCGCAGCAGCAGCGGGGCCAGATCGGCCTGCATGATTTCGGCCGGCGCGAATTCCGGGCGGCCCGCATGGCCTGCCTCCTCCCACAGCCGGTATGCCCCCCCCGGCCCCTGCCGCGCCGCGCGCCCCGCCCGCTGCGCTGCGGACGCCTGCGAGGCGCGGCGGGTCACTAGGTGCGTGGAGCCTGCCGCGCGGTCGAACTCCGCCAGCCGCGCGAGGCCGGAATCGACCACAACGCTCACCCCGTCCAGCGTCAGCGAGGTTTCGGCAATCGCGGTGGCCAGCACGATCCGGCGACGCCCCTCAGCGTCACGGCGGATCGCGGCGCGCTGGGCGGCGGGTTCGATCTGGCCGTGCAAGGCGTGGATCGGGGTGTCTGCAAGGCGCGGCTCAATCCGTTCGCGCACCCGCTCGATCTCGCGCACACCGGGGAGAAAGGCGAGGAGGTCACCACTCTCATCGCGCCATGCGGTGAGAATGGCGGCGGCAACACGATCTTCGATGGTTTGCGAAGCATCGCCGCCAAGCCATTTGATTTCCAGCGGATAACTACGGCCTTCACTTTCAATCACCGCCGCATTGTCACCCAGCAAACGCGAAAACCGCGCGCCATCGATGGTGGCCGACATCACCAGCACGCGCAGATCCTCGCGCAGCACGGCGCGAGTTTCCAGCGCCAAGGCCAGTCCCAGATCGCTGTCGAGCGCGCGTTCGTGGGCTTCGTCGAACAACAGCGCACATACGCCGGGAAGCTCGGGGTCTTCCACCAGCCGGTTCACCAGAATCGCCTCGGTAACGACAAGGATGCGGGTGCGCGCCGAGGTCTTGCTGTCGAGCCGGGTCATGTAGCCCACGGTCTCGCCCGGCTTTTCGCCGAGCATCTCGGCCATGCGCTCAGCCGCAGCGCGGGCGGCGACGCGGCGGGGCGAGGTCAGGATGATCTGGCCGCTGCACCACGGCTGGCTGAGAAGATCGGGCGCAACCGCCGTGGTCTTGCCCGCCCCCGGCGGCGCGATGAGAACGGCAGCGCCCTGCTCCGACAGCGCGGCGCGGATATCCGGCAAAACGGCGTGGATGGGGAGGTCGGGGTGCATCACCCCGCCCGTTACCGCGATCAATGCCCGCGCGCGACCGCGAATTGCGCGGCTTCGGCCATCGCCTGACGGGCCTTGCCATCGGGGAAGATCGAGATCGCGTCGATCGCCCGGTGCGCGAAATGGCGGGCGCGTTCGCGGGTGTCTTCCAGCGCGTTGTGCTTGCCGATCAGCGCAATCGCATGGGCGAGATCATCGTCCGACGAGCGGTGCCCGATGATCGCATCCTTCCAGAACTTGCGTTCTTCCTCGTTCCCGCGCGCATAGGCGAGGATCACCGGCAGGGTCATCTTGCCTTCGCGGAAATCGTCGCCCTGGTCCTTGCCCATTTCGGCGGCGTCGGAATCGTAGTCGATCGCATCATCGACCAGCTGGAAGGCCACGCCGAGGTTGCGGCCATAGCTTTCCAGCGCGCGCTCCTGTTCTTCCGAACATTCGGCCACCACAGCGCTGATCTGGCTGGCGGCGGCAAACAGCGCGGCGGTTTTCGCACCGATGATGTGGAGGTATTGTTCTTCGCTGGTGTTGATCTGGCGCTGGGCGGAGAGCTGCGAAACCTCGCCTTCCGCGATCACCGCGCTCGCGCGGGACAGGATCGAGAGGACGCGCAAGGAGCCGTCCTCGGTCATCAGTTCGAAGGCGCGGCTGAACAGGAAATCGCCGACCAGCACGGTCGCCGGATTGCCGAAGATGATATTGGCCGCAGCCTTGCCGCGCCGCAACTCGCTGCCGTCCACAACATCATCATGCAGCAGCGTGGCGGTGTGGATGAACTCGACCGCGGCTGCCAGCTTGTGATGGCGCGTGCCTTTGTAGCCGACCAGTTCCGCCCCCGCGAGCGTCAGCATCGGCCGCAGCCGCTTGCCCCCGCCGGAGATCAGGTGTCCGGCCAGACGCGGGATCAGCGGGATCTCGCTCTGCATCCGGTCGAGGATCACGGCGTTGACCGAGTTCATGCCCGCTGCTGTCAGGGACAGCATGGGATCGAGTGTCGGTGCCTTGCGCGGCAGGGGAAGGATGTCGGCACTCATGCTGCCTCAGGCTCTAGGGCGGCCCCAGCGTGCTTGGCAAGCGCAGAATTGCTGCTAGTTTCGTCAGCGATGTCCGACAAAACGCAAACGTCTGCCGAACCCGATCCGGTTCTGGCCTCCTTCCGCAAGAGCATCGACAACATCGATGCCGCGCTGATCCACATCCTGGCCGAGCGGTTCCGGATCACGCAGGCCGTGGGCGAATACAAGGCGAAGGTCACCCTCCCCCCGGCCGATCCCGACCGGGAAGCGCGGCAGATCGCCCGGCTGCGCAAGTTGTCGGAGGAGGCCGATCTCGATCCCGAATTCTCCGAGAAGTTCCTGCGCTTCATCATCGATGAAGTGATCCGCCACCACGAACGCGCAGCCGCGGGCTAAGGCTTGTCGCCATCGGTCGCGGCTGTCGGTAACACGGGCGCAGGCGGCGGGGGTGGCGGCGGATTGCGCAGCGCCTCCAGCAATTCGGCACGCTCGCGCAGGATACGGGCCTGAGCGCGGGTGAGACGAACGTGTTCGCCATTGCCAAGCGAGGCATGACGCCCCCTTCCCGGATAGATCAGCGGCCGACCCAGACAGGTCGCATCGCGGCCCAGATCGACATCGCATTGCGGGCCAATCCCGCGCTGGTCGATCACCGGCGGTGCATGGGGGTTGTCGAACACCGTGCGCTGCCCTTCCAGCGAATCGCCCGAGGCGCATCCGCCCACCAGCGCTGCGAGAAGGATCATGCTGAAACGGGTTGCGATCATGCCTGCGCTGCTCCAGCTTAACGTGCCGGATCAATTGCTTGATGGCCGTGAATAGCGCGTGAACCGCACGGCGCGGCGGCGCAGTATCGCCCCCTACCGATGCGCGCGGCCTGTCATTCGGCAGGGGCCGGCACAGGGTCAGGCGCGGGCGCGGCGCTGGGGGTGGGCTGCGCCCCGGCCGCACCGGCACGGCGGGCGCGATATTCCTCGATCAGGGCGCGGCGTTGCTGAGGCGGCAGGCGGCGCAGCGCCTCGCGCCGCTGCTCTGGCGACATCGCTTGCAACTGGCGGAGCCGTTCCTGTCGCTGAAGCGCCTGCCGGTCTTCACGCAAGGGGCGCAGGATATCCTCACGGGTGAGCGCCTCACCACTTTCGATCTTGCGCTGCATTTCGGCGCGCCGCGCGGCGATGCGTTCATCGGCAATCTGCTCGCGCCGCGCCCGCTCCGCTTCGATGCGAGTCCGAAAAGCGGCTTCTTCCTCGGCCGTGGGTGGCGGCAGGCCTGCGGCACGGCGGCGTTCAATGGCGCTTTCGATGCGCTGGTCAATCCGCTCGCTGCGCGCGTTGAGCCTGCCTTGGCGCACTTCATCGATCCGGCGGAAAGCCTCGGCAAGTTCCTCGGGCGTGTCGACCGGGCCGACGATTTCGACCGGAGTCCGGGCGGCGGCTTCGCTCGGGGCAGGCTTTGCTACAGCCGCCGCTGTGACGGCCACGGGCGGAGCGGCAGAGGCCGCGCCGGTGATGCTGGCCCACACCTTGCCCGCCGATGGCACCGGGATATCGAACTGCTGGAGCAGGCCAGTCGCCGCCGCCGCCGTGGCCAGCAATCCGAAGCTGGCGACACCGATGGCGATGCCCCGCCCTAACCGCCAGCCGCGCCCCGAACGCGGCGCACGGCGCAGCTGCGGCAGCGGTGTCAGAGTGGCAGGAGGCCGCGCTTCAGCGGCGGACAGCACGCGGTCAGCAAATCCGGCGGACAGGCCCGGCACGGCGTAATCGTCCAGCCTGCGCGCAAGCGCGCTGCCGGGAAGGATGGGCGCACCCTGATCTGGTTCACTCACGCTCATGGCGCGTCTCCCTGGCTTGCAAAGGCCTGCCGCAGAGCCGCGCGGGCGCGGTGCAGCAGGCTTTCGAAGGCCTTGATGTTCATGTCCATTGCCTCGGCCGCTTCGGCATTGGGCAATTCCTCGTAATAGGTCAGCACGATCGCGGCGCGCTGGCGTTCGGGCAGCGCCAGCACCAGCGCCCGTGCCTGTCCGTCACGCTCGTCTGCTGCGATCAACGCATCGGCGAGCGGGGCATCGTCCGCGCTGTCCGGCACCTCACCGTCCGACAGCCGCCGGGTGCGGCGCAGGCGGTCAATCGCGAGATTGGTCACCACCCGTTGCAGCCAGCCGCCCAGCCGCAAGGCCCCCGCGGCCTGACTGCCGACCGGATGGCGCGCAGCGATTTTCGGCGCCTGATCCCACAATCGCAAAACCGCTTCCTGCACAATATCCTCGGCCTCATGGGCATCGCCGGTCATCCGGTAGGCAACCCGGTGGAGCGCTGCGGCGTGCAACCCAATCACCTCGCGCAAAGCTGCCGCATCACGCGCCGCCAGCCGCGACGCCAATGCCGCATCACCGCCGGAACCGGCGGCGGGCGGAGCAATGCTGGAAGGCTCAGGGCTGGCGTTCATGGGTGTGCGCAAATGGCCTTTTGCGTGGGTTTCAGGTCGCCCCTTGCTGCTACAACGCGCGGCGCGCGAAAACCCTTCGCGGGAGGCTTAATCCGCGCGCGGCAGTCGCAGTTCGACCAGCAGGCCGCCCAGGTCCTCGCTTGTTCCAAGCTGGACGCTGCCGCCGTAGATTTCCGCCACGTCGCGGACGATGGCAAGGCCAAGGCCGGTGCCGGGCTTGTCGGTATCGAGCCTGACGCCGCGGTCGAAGATGCGGATACGTTCAGCCTCGGGGATGCCGGTGCCGTCATCCTCGACCCAGATGAGGCACATCTTCGGATCGGGGGGCGTATCGGCTTCGTCAGGGTCGATGGTGACGAACACGGATCCGCCGCCATATTTCGCCGCGTTCTCGATCAGGTTGCCGAGCAGTTCGTCCAGATCCTGCCGTTCCAGCGCCACATTGGCGGTCTTGCTCCCGGCAATGTCGAGCCGCCCTTCGGGATAAAGCCGCTCCACAGCGCGCCGCACGGCTTCGGCGCTGGCCTTCACATTGGTGCGCGCATGGCCGACCGCGCGGCGACCCACGGCGCGGGCGCGGGCGAGATGGTGATCGACATGGCGCTGCATCGTGCGGGTTTCGCGCATCACCGCTTCGCCAAGGTCAGGCGCGCGGGCGGTGGCGGCGTTGGTCAGCACTGTCAGCGGGGTCTTCAAGGCGTGCGCCAGATTGCCCGCATGGCGGCGCGCTTCTTCGGCCTGCCGCTCGGAATGTTCGAGCAGCCCGTTCAGCTCCTCCACCAGCGGCTGCACTTCGAGCGGCAGCGGCTCGGTGATCCGGTTCGCGCCGGTGGTGCGCAGGTTCTGGATCGCCGCGCGGACACGCCGGAGGGGCGAGAGGCCATAGCGGATCTGCAGCAGCGCCATCACCAGCAGGCCCAGCCCCAGCACCGCAAAACTCCAGATCAGGATCAGCCGCACCCGGCCAATCTGCGCGTCCATCTGCTCGGTCGCACTGGCGACCGCGAAGGTCCAGCGGGTTTCGCTGCCGGGCAGGATCACGGTCCGCTCGGCAATACGGATCGGCTCGCCCTTGAACTGGGCGGAGTTGTAGAAATGGACATCGGTGTCGAAGTGGTCGCCCTTGGCTTCGACCCCGTGAAGCTTCAGCGTCCTGTCCCACAGACTGCGCGAGGGCCAGGGTTCGTAATTGCCGCCGCTGATCTGCCAGTAAAGCCCGCTGCCGGGTTCAAGAAAACGCTGGTCGCCGAGGGTGCGGTAGAAATAGACCTCGCCGCTCGCATCGATTTCGGCCGACGCGATCATGGCGGTGAGAATATAGTCGAGTTGCTCGTCGAAATTGGCTTCGACCTGCGTGGTCAGCGTGCGTTCGAGCGCGATGCCGCCGCCGAGCAACAGGACGAAGATCCACCCCGCGGCGATCAGCCCCATGCGCCGCGCAAGGCTGGCGCGCGGCTGCGCGGCGGGAGCAGCGATCACCTCTTGCGGCACATCCTGCTGCGCAGGCGCAGCATCGCCCACGGGCAAGGCCGCCGGAGCACCGCCGCCGCTCGCCGCCGCCTCAGGCAAGACCTCAGGCGCGGGGCTGGTCGGCGGGGTCGTCGAGGCTGTAACCGAGGCCACGGATGGTCGTAATCACGTCTGCGCCAAGCTTCTTGCGGATGCGGGTGACGAAGACTTCGATGGTGTTGGAATCGCGGTCGAAATCCTGATCGTAGATATGCTCGATCAATTCGGTGCGGCTCACCACCTTGCCCTTGTGGTGCATCAGGTAGCTCAGCAGCTTGTATTCCTGCGCGGTCAGCTTGACCGGCTCGCCATCCAGCGTCACGCGGCCCGAACGGGTGTCCAGCCGCACATCGCCTGCGGTCAGTTCGGACGAGGTGTTGCCCGAAGCACGGCGGATCAACGCGCGCAGGCGGGCGATCAGTTCCTCGGTCTGGAACGGCTTGGCGAGGTAATCATCCGCGCCTGCATCAAGGCCTGCGACCTTGTCGGACCAGCTGTCACGCGCGGTCAGCACCAGCACCGGGAAGGTGCGCCCTTCGCGCCGCCACATGCCGAGCACGGTCAACCCGTCGATTTCGGGCAGGCCGAGATCGAGCACCACCGCGTCATAATCTTCGGTCGAGCCCATGAAATGCCCGTCCTCGCCATCAGCCGACAGGTCGACAGCATAGCCCTGCCCTTCCAGCGTCGACTTCAGCTGCGCGCCAAGGGTCGGTTCGTCTTCGACGATCAGAATGCGCATATTCCACCATTTCCAAGCTTTGTGTTGAGGCCGGTCGTGCGCTTTTGGCGTCCACGCGTCAAGCAAGCCACCCGCGACTTCACCGCTGCTGTCCCCCGCTCAAAAAGCATGGCGCCAGCCGTCAGCGTGAACGGCCGATGATCCGCCCGGTGCGGGCATCGACATCGACATGGGTGACGCGGCCGTCCTTGATGAACTTCAAGCGGTAGGCCCGCGCCGACGAATCATACGCAAAGCCGAGATATTCGGCGTCCTTCATCATCGGCAGGATGCGCGCTTCGATCTCGCCGGAACGCATGATGTTGCCAGCCTGCGCTTCGCGCCGCGCCTCACCCTGATCACCGCGCGCCTGTTCCTGCGCTGATGCCGGCACGGGTGCCAGCGCCAGAACGGCCAGAGAACCAAGGATCAGGGCGAGATTGCGTTTCATCACAGAACAATGCCTAGCTGCGTTCCATTGAACAAGCCGTGAATGGCTTTATTGCGCCGGGGTCGCGCCATTCCTGACCAGCTCATAGGTGATCGACAGGCTGACGCCAGCGGCAATCATGCCGGGCTGCACCGGAGCGGCATCGGCGGACATGACCATCATGCCGCGCGCCTTGGCCATTTCCGGCATCGGGCCGTTGCCTGTGATGCTCTCGCTGATCGACAGCACCTTGGCCCCGTCATAGCCGAGCATGGCGGCATAGGCCTTGGCCTGCGCCTCGGCCCGGGCAACCGCGCGGCTGCGAGCTGCGTTCTTGGCGGCGGTATCATCATCGATGCTGAAATTCGGCCCGCTGAGATCATTCGCCCCCGCCGCGACCAGCGCATCGAGCACGCGGCCGGTGTCGTCGATCTTGCGCAGGATCACGCTCACGCGGTTCGACACCTGATAGCCGCGGAACACCTGACGCTGGGTCTGCTGGTCGTAATCGTAACGCGCATTGAGGCTGATGCCGGTGGTCTGGATGTCCTTCTCGGCCACGCCCAGCGCCTTGATCCGCGCGATCACTGTCTGCATCTCTGCCGAATTCTGGCGCAGCGCCTCGGTCGCGGTGGCGGCCTCGGTGGTGACCCCTGCGCCGATCATGGCGGTGTCAGGCGCGACGTCGACGCTTTCATAGACGCTGAGTTCGACCACCGGGCCATTGGCGTCGATCTCGACATTGGCGGCAGCAAGGCTGCTCAGGGGAAGCGTCAGCGCCGAGGCGGCGATCAGGGCAATGGCGGGTTTCATCATGGGTGTAGTTCCTCCGGTTGGCCGCGCCTCTGCACCCGTCCAGCTTTCGCAGCACTGAACCGCTCTCGCCCGACCCAACCCTTGGGGGCAAACGCGCTCTTGTGGCGCGCATCCCAAGCCCCTAGTTGGCGCAACCCATGGCACAGCCCCCCATCTTCTCGCTCGAAGGCATTTCCCTGCAACAGGGCGGCCGCTGGCTGTTCGGCGGCCCCAGCGCGGGAAGCGGTGCTGAACCGATCGATCTGCATGTGCTGCCCGGTGACCGGCTGGCGCTGATCGGCCGGAACGGCGCGGGCAAGACGACGCTGCTGCGGCTCATCACCGGCAAGATCGAAGCGGATCGCGGCCAGCGGCGGGTGAAGCCCGGGACGCGGATCGTGTTTCTGGAACAGGACCCGGATTTCGGCAGCGCAGCCACGCTGATGGACTGGGCGATCGGCGGCGACCTGCCTCCCGAGCGTCACGAGGTCGAAGCCATCGCCGGCCAGCTCGGCATCGACATGACCCGCGAGGCGGCGACCGCCAGCGGCGGGGAGCGGCGCCGCGCTGCCATCGCCCGCGCGCTGGCGCAGGAACCGGATCTGATCCTGCTCGACGAGCCGACCAACCACCTCGATCTGGCCGCGATCGACTGGCTGGAAGACTGGCTGTCGCGCTACCGCGGCGCCTTTATCACCATCAGCCACGACCGCACCTTCCTCACCCGCCTGACGCGGGCAACCCTGTGGCTCGACCGCGGAACGATGCGGCGCAAGGAGGTCGGCTTCGGCGGGTATGAGGCGTGGGAAGAACAGGTCTACGCCGAAGAAGCCCGCGCAGCCGAGCGGATGGATGCCAAGCTGAAGCTGGAGGCGCACTGGCTCGAACGCGGCGTGACCGCGCGGCGCAAGCGCAACCAGGGGCGGCTGGAGAAGCTCTACCAGATGCGCGCGGCGCGGGCGGCGATGATCTCTGGCGCGGGAACGGCGAAGCTTAAGCTTTCGAGCGATGATGACTTCAAGTCGAAGTCGGTGATCGTCGCGGAGGGCATTTCCAAGTCCTATGGCGAGCGGGCGATCATCAAACCCTTCACCCTGCGCATCCAGAACGGTGACCGCATCGGGATCGTCGGATCGAACGGCGCGGGCAAGACGACCCTGCTGAAGTTGCTCACGAGGGAACTGGAGCCCGATACCGGCACTGTCACCCATGCGCGCACTCTGTCGGGCGTGATGATCGACCAGCAGAGGAAGCTGCTCGAACCCGGCGCGACCGTGCGCCAGATCCTTGCCGAAGGCGGCGACTGGATCGATGTTCGCGGGGTGCGCAAGCATGTTCAGGCGTATCTGAAGGACTTCCTGTTCGACCCCGGTCTGGTCGATACCAAGATCGGCATTCTGTCGGGCGGCGAGCGGTCCCGCCTGCTGCTGGCGCGCGAGTTTGCCCGCACCGCCAACCTGCTGGTGCTCGACGAGCCGACCAATGACCTCGACCTTGAAACGCTTGATCTGCTTCAGGAAGTCATCGCCGATTTCGATGGCACCGTGCTGATCGTCAGCCACGATCGCGACTTTCTGGATCGCACGGTGACAGTGACCCTCGGCCTCGACGGGTCGGGCAAGGTGGACATTGTCGCGGGCGGCTACGCCGATTGGGAGGCCAAGCGCAAGGCGCCCTCCGGACCGGGCAAGACCGGGTCTGGCGGGATCAAGGGGCAGGCGAGCGACCCGCAGGCCGAGGCCGGCAAGGCCCCCGCAGCCAAGCCCGCCGCTGCCGCCAAGCTCACCTACAAGGACCAGCGCGATTACGAGATCCTGCCCGCCCGGATCGCCGAACTCGACACCGCGATCGCGAAGGGCGAGGCGCTGCTGAACGACCCCGAACTCTACGCGAAAGACCCGCAACGGTTCGCAACCATCAGCAAGGGCATCGAAAACGCACGGGCCGAGAAGGACGCTGCCGAGGAACGCTGGCTGATGCTGGCCGAACTGGTCGAGGGGTGACGGCTCCGTTCAGCTTTGCCGCTGTCGGAGACACATGAGACACTGCCCAGGAACAGAAAACCGCCCACGCCACGTCACGTGATCCGGTAGAATTCCGCCACCCGTTCCAGCGCAATCCGCAGCACCAGCTTGCCGCTCCGCGCAGGCCAGCCGAGGGTCTTTTCCGCCTCGGGCAGCGCCTCGCCCGCGCACACCACGCGCCACAGGATATCCTCCAGCCCCCGCCCCGCCGCTGTGATCGCCCCGTCGAACCGCTGGCGCGCGGCGACCTGCTTCTCGGTGCCCGTCAGCCCGCGCTCGCCGGTCGATTTCACCCGCACCGGATCCCAGCGCATGGTGACGCTGGCCGAAAGCTGCGCCCGCTCGTAATCCGCCCTGAGCGCCTCGCCCGCATCCAGCAGGCGGGACGAGAGATGCCCCCGCGCGTGCAGCCAGACGAGCGGGCTTTCGGCCAGATTGACCGTCACCGTGCGGCGCGGCTTTGCCCCGCCTTCATGGCCGCCGCGGCGCGGGCCTTCCGGGGTGAGTTCACGTTCGACCAGCTGGCGTGTCATGGCATTTTCCTCCGCTTGATGAGCCATGCCGACTTGCCAAGACCGCACATCTGTAGGAAAGAAGAAACCAATTCGGTTAATGGGGGTGTTTTTGTTGCCCTACCGCTTCACTACATGAGGGCGTGAGATGACCAACCGCATCCGTGACATCCGCAAGGCCAAAGGCCTGACGCTGGCCGATCTGGCCGAGGCCTGCAATCCGCCCACCACCGCCCAGACCATCGGGCGGCTGGAAACCGGAATGCGGCAGCTTTCACTCACCTGGATGAACCGCATCGCCGCAGCACTCGGCGTCGAGCCTGCCACGCTGATGCGCGCCGAGGCCGCCGCGCCAGCGCAGATCGTCGCCGAACTCGCCGCGGCCGGGCCAGAAGCGCTCTCCACCCCGCGTGAGGCCTTGCTGCCAAGCGAACTCGGCGGAGAGGACGGCCCTGCGCCGATGGTCTTGGCGGTGAAGGACAGCGTCGGGGAATATCGCCCCGGCGATCTGGTATGGCTGCGCCCGCTCGATCCCGAAGACGCCGCGAGCGCAATCAACCGCGATTGCCTGCTGCCAAGGCCCGGCGGGCGCTTTGCCTTCGGGCGGCTGATCGACCGGCGCGGAAGCCTTGTCGGCCTGCTGCCGCCGGGCGCGGGGCAGAAGCAGGTGGTGGTCGACAACCCGGCATGGATCGCAGTCGCCTTCATGCTGGTCAGGCCGCTTTAACCGGCGCGGTGGTAGGAAGCTCTCCCGTGAAGCACGTTCTTGCCCTTTCGACGCTCTATCCCAACCCGGTCAACCCGCGGTTCGGCACCTTTGTCGCGCGCTCGCTGGAGGCGCTGGCCAAGCGCGGGGACTGGCGGGTGACGCTGGTCAATCCGATCGGGCTGCCCCCCCTGGCTTTGGGGCGCTATCGCCCGCTGGCTGACCTTCCTGCCATCAGCGAGGAAGGCGGGATTACCGTTCACCGCCCGCATTTCACACTGATCCCGCGCATTGGCGCGCGCCGCAATGCCGGCGCCATTGCCCGCGCGGTGCTGCCGCTGGTGCAGCGCATTCATGCAGCAACGCCGATCGACGTGCTCGACGCGCAGTTCTTCTTCCCCGACGGCCCGGCCGCCGCGCAAATTGCGCAGGCAACCGGCTTGCCGCTGTCGATCAAGGCACGCGGGAGCGATATCAGCTTCTGGGGCGATCAGGACTTTGCGAGGCGGCAGATGATCGATGCCGCGCGCACCGCCGCCGGGCTGCTGGCCGTCAGCCAAGATCTGGCGGGGCAGATGGCGGCGATGGGCATGGATCCGGCCAAGATCACGGTGCATTACACCGGGCTAGACCGCGACCGGTTCCGCCCCTTCGGCCACACGCAATTGCGCAGCCAGCTCAGCCGTGAACTCGGCTTCGACATGCCCGACAACGCGCCCTTGCTCGCCTGCGTCGGCGCGCTGATCGAGCGCAAGGGTCAGGGCATCGCGATTGCCGCGCTGCGGGACATTCCGGGCGCGCGGCTGGTGCTGATCGGCAAGGGCGAGGACGAAGCGCGGCTGCGTGCGCTGGCCACCAGCGAAGGCGTGGCCGACCGTGTGCATTTTGCAGGCTCGATCGACCATGATCTGATGCCGCTGCTTCTGTCGGCATCCGACGTGATGGTGCTGCCAACGGTAAGCGAGGGGCTGGCCAATGCGTGGGTCGAGGCGCTCGCCTGCGGAACGCCGGTGGTAACGAGCGATGTCGGCGGTGCGCGCGAGCTTATAACCTGCGACACAGCGGGCCGGCTGGTGGAGCGCAACTGGCAAGCCGTGGCAGCGGGGATCAATGCGGTGCTGAACAACCCGCCCGCGCGCGAGGCTGTGGCCGCGCTCACCGATGCCTTCAGCTGGGACGCCAACGCGCAAGGCCTGGCCGCGCATTACGAAAGGCTGGCGGGCGCGGCCTGAGCCCCGCCCTCCCCATCCTTACACTTCGCCGCGTGCGATCTTGCTCTGCCGGTCAGACGCCGTCTCGTCCGGGACGAAACTGTTGGACGTCACGCCCATCCAGATCAGCAGCGGGCCAGCCATGTAGATCGACGAATAGGTGCCGATGAACAGGCCTACGGTGATCGCCGCGACCATGCCGAACAGGCTCGGCGGGCCGAAGATCAGCAGCGGGATCAGCGCGATGAACAGCGTCAGCGAGGTCATCACCGTGCGGGCCAAAGTCTCGTTCACCGACAGATCGAGCAGTTCGGCCATGGGCATCTTGCGGAACTTTTTCAGGTTCTCGCGGATGCGGTCATAGACCACGATGGTATCGTTCAGCGAATAGCCGATGATCGCGAGGATCGCCGCGACGATCTGCAGGCTGAACTCCATCTGCGTCAGCGCAAACAGGCCGAGCGTGACCGACACGTCATGCACCAGCGCGAACATCGCGCCGACGCCGAACTGCCATTCGAACCGGACCCAGATATAGAGCGACACCGCCGCCATCGCCGCCAGCAGCGCAAGGATCGCCTGGTTGCGAAACTCGCCCGCGACCTTGCCTGAAACCGTATCGTTGCCGTCCTTGCGCGCATCAGGGTATTCGGCGGTGATCGAGGCGATCACCTTGTCACCGATCGCGGTCGCGGCGCCGGGCGTATCCTCGGCCCCTTCAGGCAGAGCAACGCGGATCGATACCGATTGCGGACCGCCGAATTCCTGCACCACCGGCTCGCCGTAACCCAGCCGTCCGACCAGCTCGCGCAGCGAGGGGATCGGGGCCTGTTCGCGCTGCTGGAAGG
>JAUMAX010000042.1:0-46940 GCA_032116115.1 Porphyrobacter sp. | reverse complement strand
GGCAGAGCAACGCGGATCGATACCGATTGCGGACCGCCGAATTCCTGCACCACCGGCTCGCCGTAACCCAGCCGTCCGACCAGCTCGCGCAGCGAGGGGATCGGGGCCTGTTCGCGCTGCTGGAAGGTCATGCGCACTTCCTGGCCGCCGGCGAAATCGACCCCGAAATTGAGGCCATTGACCGCCACCGCCGTCCAGCTCCCCACGATCAGCACAAGGCTGAGCACGAAGAACGGGATGCGCAGCTTCAGGAATTTGATGTTGGTGTTGTCAGGGACAAGCTTCAGGAGTTTCATGAGTGCCTGCTCCTCAAATCTGGATGTCGTTGGGGCGCGCCTTGCGCAGCCATCCGGCGACGTACATGCGGGTCAGCGTCACCCCGGTGAAGACCGAGGTGGCAATGCCGATGATCAGCACGATCGCAAAGCCCTTGACCGGGCCCGAGCCGAAGGAAAACAGCGCCACGCCCGAAATGACGTTGGTGAGGTTCGCGTCCCAGATCGCGCGGCTGGCTTCCTTGTAGCCGGTCTCGACCGCGGCAATGACCTTGCGGCCCCGCGCGCGTTCTTCGCGGATACGCTCGTTGATCAGCACGTTGGCATCGACCGCGGCGCCAATCGTGATGACGAAGCCCGCAATCCCCGGCAGGGTCAGCGTGAACCCGCCCAGCGCCATGATGCCGAGCAGCATCAGCACGTTGAACACCAGCGCCACCGTCGCATAGACGCCGAAGCGGCCATAGGTGGCGATCATCAGCGCGATCACCGCCAGAGAGCCAATCCCCATCGCCATCAGACCCTTGCGGATCGAGTCCGCCCCAAGGTCAGGCCCGACCGTGCGTTCCTCGACAATCGCCAGCGGCACCGGCAGCGCGCCGGACCGCAGCGCAATCGCGAGGCTGTTGGCGCTTTCCGGCGTGAAGCTGCCCGAAATCTGCGCGCTGCCGCCGATGATCGGCGTCTGGATCGTCGGCGCGGACAGCACCTGACCGTCCAGAATGATCGCAAAGGGCTTGCCGACATTCTCGGTCGTCAGCTTGGCGAACTTGGCCCCGCCCTGCGCATCGAAGGTGATGTTGACGACGTTCTGGTTGTTCTGCGGATCAACCCCGGCCTTGGCACCGGTCAGGTTCTCGCCGCGAATCCCGCCAAGACGGCGCACAGTGATCAGCTCCCCGTCCAGCCCGCTGCCGGGGGCATAGGGGAAGGTCTCGGTGCCGACCTGCGATCCGTTGGGATCGGCCACCAGCTTGAATTCGAGCTGCGCGGTCTGGCCCAGCAGCGCCTTCAGCGCATCGGGATCCTGCAAGCCGGGCACCTGCACCACGATACGGGTGCTGCCCTGACGGATGATGGTCGGCTCGCGCGTGCCCAATTCGTCGATGCGGCGGCGCACCACTTCGGTCGCGCTGGCCATCGCATCATTGATCGCCTGACTGACGCCGGCATCGGTCTGGGTGAGCACGATCCGCTGGCCGTCGACCACCTTCAGTTCCCACTCGCGCACCGTGGTGGCGCCCTGCATCGTCGGCTCGATCAGCCCGCGCGCACGGTCAATATCGGCGGCGCTTTCCAGCATGAAGGACAGCTCGCCCCCCGCGGTCGAGACATCGCCGATCCGGATACGCGGCTTGGCATTGCGCATCAGCTGGCGGACCGTCTCTTCCATGTTCACCAGCCGCTGGCCACGCACGTCATCGGCCTTGGCTTCAAGCAGCAGGTGCGACCCGCCGGCAAGGTCCAACCCGAGATTGACCTGCGGATCGGGCAGCGCCGAAGGCCAGTCCAGCCCGGCGACATTGAACAGCGACGGCAGCGCCAGCACCGAGGCGGCCAGTGTCAGCCCCCACAGCCAGAGCTTTTTCCAGAGCGGGAATTCGAGCATTGCGTCAGGTTCTCACGCGCAAAAGGTCACAGAAAGGCACGGATGTCAGGCCGACGATCAGTCGTTGGCGGGCTTGCCGCCCGGCGGGATGATGTCGCCCAGCGTCGCCTTGATCGCCTTGACCCGGACATTGGTGCCAAGCTCCAGCTCGACATAGGTTTCGTCCACCTTGATCACCTTGCCCACAAGCCCGCCTGCGGTGACAACGGAATCGCCCTTCTTGACCCCCGCGATCTTGGCCTGATGTTCCTTCTGGCGGTTCATCTGGGGACGGATGATCAGGAACCAGAAGATCGCGATCATGCCGACGATGGGCAGGAAGCTGATCCAGGCCGGCGGCGCGCCTGCGGCACCTGCGCCAGCGGCAGCGGCAAGAATGTCGAATGTCATGCGATAAAACCCGTCGGTATTGCGTAATTGCGTTGCGGGGCTGCGGCCCCTTGCGTTCAAGTGGGCGCGCCTAGCAGCAATGCAAGCGCGCGGCAATCATGGCCCGACGAAGGCGGAGGGAAGGCGGGCTTCAGACAGTGTGCAGCAGCAAGATGCCTGCCCTGTCCAAAGCCGCTTGCAACCCTTCGCCCTCCCCCCTATAGGCCCCGCTCCACTGGTGACGGGACGTAGCGCAGCCTGGTAGCGCATCACACTGGGGGTGTGGGGGTCGGAGGTTCGAATCCTCTCGTCCCGACCAGTGGACAAGGACTTAGCTCACGCAGCAGGCACTGTCCTGGACCGTGAGTGGCCGAAAGCGCAGCTGCGCGACGGGGAACCCCTCAAAACCTTATCCAGCCAGCCCGGGTTCTTAATCCGGCTGCCGGCCGAATCCAGCGGCTTGTGGTCGGCACCCGACGGACATCTGCGCCCTGCACAAAACCCGTTGCCACCCGCGAACCCTGTGGCTAAAGCGCCGCTCTGCCAACAAGGCGCGCCGCTTTAGCTCAGTCGGTAGAGCACATCATTCGTAATGATGGGGTCACGTGTTCGAGTCACGTAAGCGGCACCACCTTTTTTCCGCACTTTCTCTAGGAAAATCATAGCCCCGTTGTGGAGGGCCTTTGGGCTTGATGGGGCGGTTTTGCCTGCTGAAAGGGCGAAACCCACGGTGGACCCAAGGAATGGGGCAAAATCCGTTCGGGTTCTTTTAGTGGTTCAAGCTGTTGAAAGTGCCCTCCGGCTGGCTCGCCGCCCAAGCAGGAAGGTTTGGTTCGTCCGTTTCAACCAGCCGCCAAAATGGGTCGAGCTTGGGTCAAACTTGGATCTGAAGGCCTGTGGGCGCTGGGCGGCATCAACGATGCCCGCGTGCGCAGCGATGGCAACGGCATCGGCCACCGCAGCGACGGCGCACATGCTCTGCTCGGCGTCGACTACACCGTCAGCAACTTCACCTTCGGCGCCTTTGGCGGTTACCGCGAGGTCCAGTCCGAATTCGATCTCTATGGCGGCGAGGTCAACACCGACGGCTTCCAGATCGGCCTGCTTGCCGCGTATGATGTGGGCGACTTCTACCTCCGCGCCAACGGGAGCTATTCCAAGCTCAATGGTGACGCGGCCCGGAGTGTCGGTGTGCTGACCACCGCCGGGACCATCGCCAGCGAGCCGGACTTCCGGGTGACCTCGTTCTATGCCGAGGCGGGTGGCCGTCTGGCGCTTGGCGAGACGTGGCTGACCCCGTTTGTCGGCCTCGAATACACCAAGGTGAAGATGAACGACTTCACCGAGACCGGTGTCAGCGGGGCCAATCTGGCCTTTGCCGGACAGAGCGAGAGCGACACATCGTTCCTTGCCGGGGTGAAATGGGCCGGCAAGCTGGGCATCGTGGTGCCCGAGGCCAAGGTCGCCTATCGCCATGATGACAACGCGGTGTTCGGCACGTTGCAACGCTTTGCCGATGCGCCGGGCAATGCCCTCTTTGCCACCACTTCGCCGCAGTCGGACAAAAGCTCGGTGATGGCGGGCGTGAGCCTGGCCGCCTTGTTCAACGAGAAAGTCACCGGGCGGATCGGCTATCAGGGCCGGTTCGGGTCCGACCTCAGGGACAATGCCTTCTATGGCAGTCTGGTGATCACCTTTGGCGGCAAGTAACCTGCCTTCGGGCAAGTGACCGATCCGCTTGACGAAACAGGGAGGCAGAGCAATCTGCCTCCCTTCGTTCGTCCGATTGCGCGCCGGTGGCGCTCCGGTTAGGGTGCAGCCTTCCCTTCGATGAAAGCTGCCTGCCTGATGAGCCGCTGGCGCCTCTCCGCCCCGATTGACGATATCCGTGCGCCGCTGCTGGCAGGGGCCGGTCTGGCGGCGCGCTTTGCCATTGCGACGCTGGTGGAGGTCGACGGGTCGGCCCCGCGCGATGTGGGCGCGCAGATGCTCATCACTGATGACGATTACTGGGGTTTCCTGTCGGGCGGCTGCATCGAGGCTGATGTTGCCCGCCATGGACGCGAGGTGCTGGACGAAGGCGCGCCCTGCCTGCTGCGCTATGGCGAGGGCAGTCCGTGGATCGACATCAAGCTTGCCTGCGGATCGGGGATCACCGTGCTGGTTGAACCGGTGGCGGCGGATGAACCGGCAGTGGCAGCGCTGCTGGACAGCCATACGGCGCGCTATCCGCTGCTGTGGTCAAGCGATGGCACCACCCGCTCGGCTATCGCCAGCGACGAGGCCCACACAGATCACTGGGACGGGTCGCACTACACCCGCCTGTTCGCCCCGCCGCTGCGGCTGGTGCTGGTGGGCGAGGACGGCGCGGCGCTGACCGCAGCATTGCTGGCCGTGGAATTGGGCTGGCAGGTGGCGCTGGTTGCACCGGGCGGGCCGGAAGCCGCCCCCTTCCCCGGCATCACCTACCATCGCGGCGATCCGGCGAGCGCGCTTGCCACTATCGGCATCGACCGCTGGACCGCGATCGCCGTGCTCTCGCACGACCGCGAGGATGACGAGCGCGGGCTGGCTGCTGCCTTGCAGAGCGCGGCGTTCTATGTCGGCGCCATAGGCGCGCGGGCGCGGCTGGAGGCGCGCGTCTTGCGGCTGCGCGGGCATGGGGTGAGCGAGGCCGACATTGCCCGCCTTCACGCCCCCATCGGGCTCTACGGCTTCGGCAAGGCCCCGCGCGAGGTCGCGCTGTCACTGGTGGCGGAGGTGGCGCAAGGCTTCCATGCGGCTTGTGCGGCGGCGAGATCAGCAGGGGTGTCGATATCGAACAACGCGCCGCTATCCGCCGTGTCGAGGTAAGCGACTTCGTTGGCGCGTTCCCGCAGCAGCGGAGTTGCGCCCTGGTCGCCCCGAAGCGCCATCAGATCGGCAAAGGCGGCGCGGGTGAAGGCAACCGGGTGGCCGGGCTTGCCTTCGAACAGCGGGCGGGCGGCGTAGCCTGCTTCGCTCGCGGCTTGGACCAGATCCGTGCACAGGCCCACCGGCACCAGCGGCATATCGCCAAGGAAAACGCACACGCCCCTTGCCTCCGGGGCCAGCGCGGCGATGCCGCAGCGCAGGCTTGCAGCCATGCCCTCGGCCCAGTCGGGCGCATGGAGGATGCGGCAGGAGAGCCCTTCGAGCGCTGCACGGATGCGGGTATCATCCGCGCCGGTCGCCACGATCATCTCGGCAAAGCCCGCCCCGGCCACAGCCTCGCCGACGCGCCGGATCACCGGAGCGCCTGCCATATCGGCGAGCAGCTTGCCCCCGCCAAAACGCCGCCCTGCCCCTCCGGCGAGGATCAGCGCCGACCAGCCCTGCAACTTACGCCTTGGCCTGAGCCAGCAGCGGCAGGTTGCGGATGCGCTTGCCCGAGGCGACTGCCAGCGCATTGGCGAGTGCCGGCGAGGCAGGCGGCAGGCCCGGTTCGCCGATTCCGCCCGTCTTGGCCCCGCTCTCGATGAAGTGGACATCGACCACGGGCGGCGCGTCCGCCAGCTTCAAGATCGGGTAGTCGTTGAAATTGCTCTCCACGACCGCGCCCTTCTCGATGGTGACCTGTTCGCCGATGGCGGACGAAAGCCCCATGATCAGCCCGCCTGCAATCTGCGCTTCGGCGTTCAGAGGGTTCACCGTGGTGCCGCAATCGACCACGGCCCAGGCCTTCAAGACCTTGGGGCTGCCGTCGTCATTGACGCTCGCCTCGACCACTTCGGCGACAATCGTGCCGAAGCTTTCGACAATCGCGATCCCGCGCCCTACGCCTTCCGGCAAGGGCGAGCCCCAGCCCGAACGCTTGGCCACCATGTCGAGCGCCGCCACATGCCGCGATCCGGCGGGCAGATGCTTGCGCCGGAACTGGTAGGGGTCTTCGCCTGCTGCCGCCGCGAGTTCATCCATGAAGCTTTCGGTGTAGAACCCGATCTGGGTCGCATTCACCGAACGCCACGGCCCGTCGATCTGGTTCGACTGATAGGCATAGTGCCGCCGCGAGGTTGCCGGGATGTTGTAGATGAAGGGCACTTCGCCTTCGGCATTGCCGCTTTGGGCATAATCCATGCGCATGGCTGTGATCTGGCCGTCCTTGAGCGACGCCTTCAGCCCGGCCGAGGATTGCGGGCGATAGGTGCCGTGGCGCACTTCCTCTTCGCGGCTCCAGACGAGCTTGACCGGATAAGGCACCTGCTTGGCCAGCACCGCGACCTGATCGATGATCTCGACCAGATCGGGGAAGCGCCGTCCGAACCCGCCGCCCATGATCATCGGGTTGAAGACGACCTGATCGACCTCCAGCCCGGCCGCCGCGGCCGCCTTGGTGCGGGTGCTGAGCGGGTCTTGCAAGCCGCCCCACAGGGTCAGGGTGCCATCCTTGAAATGGCCGGTGAGCGCGAAGGGCTCCATCATCGCATGGTGGAGGAAGGGGACGCGGTATTGGGCCTCGACCAGCTTGACGCCCGCCGCACCAAAAGCCGCATCGACATCGCCTTCGCCGCCTTCGTTGTCGGGCTTTTCCGCGGTCTGACGCAGCTTGTCCTGAGCGGCATAGATCGCCGGGGTCGAGACCGCCGCATTGCCGCCGTCGGAGAACTTGGGGCTAAGCGCAGCAAGGCCTTTCTGGGCTTGCCAGTAACCCTTGGCGATAACGACCACCGCGTCGGGCAGCTTCACCACCTTTTCGACGCCCTTCACGGAGAGCGCCGGGGCTTCGTCGACCGATTCCAGCTTGCCGCCGCGCACAGGCGCCGCCGCGATGGTGGCAACCCGCATGTCGGGGAGCGTGAAATCGATCCCGTAAACCGCGCTGCCATCAACCTTGGCAGGAATGTCGCGCCGGAAAACGGGCTTGCCGATCAGCTTCCACTGGTCGGGGGTCTTGAGCACCGGATCGCTCGAAAGCGACCGCTCTGCCGCGCCTGCCGCCAGCTCGCCATAGCGCATCGACTTGCCCGTCTTGGCGTGGCTCACGACGCTGTCCGCCGTGGTCAATTCACTCGCCGGAACGCCCAGCCGGTCGGCCGCTTCCTCGATCAGCGCCGCGCGCACGGCTGCGCCGGTCTTGCGCATCCCGACTTCGCCGGTGAAGCGGATCGCGGAGGAACCGCCGGTGATCATCAGCGGCATCGACCGCGCCATCATCCCGATGATCGCATCAGGCAGCAGGCCTGCGACTGTCTCCCCGACCATTTCGGGCAGGAAGCCCTTGGCCAGCGCCGCGTTGGCAAAGGCGAGGTCCGCCGGCGCCTGCTCGATTTTCACCTTGTCCCATGCCGCATCCAGCTCGTCCGCCAGCATCTGGCCGAGCGCGGTGTGCGAGCCCTGGCCAAAGTCGATATGGGGCGAGAACAGGGTTACGGTATCGTCGTCGGCGATCTTCATCCAGGTGAGGAAGCCATGCTCGCCCTCACCCACGGTCAGCGCCTTGGCCTTGGCCTTGACGCCGCTGTCAGTCCACCACACGCCGAAGATGCCGCCGCCGACCAGCAGGGCGCTACCGGCAAGGAAGATGCGGCGCTTCACGCCCTTCTTCTTCGGCTTGGCCTCGGGCTGGGCGGTTTCGGGAATATCGAGATCGGGGGTCGGATTGTCGGCCATCATGCCTCTCCCACTTGGGCGGCAGCGCCGGTGGCAGCAAGGATCGCCTGGCGGATGCGCGGATAGGTGCCGCAGCGGCAGATATTGGTCATCGCCTCGTCAATCTGTGCGTCAGTGGGCGTGCCGACCGCTTCGATCAGTGCCACGGCGGCCATGATCTGGCCCGACTGGCAATAGCCGCATTGCGGCACCTGCGCCTCGATCCACGCGGCCTGCACCTTGTGAAGCACGCCGTCGGCGCTCTTGAGCCCCTCGATCGTGGTCACGGCCTTGCCCGCAATATCGCTGACAGGAACGCTGCACGAGCGCGTAATCGCGCCGTCGACATGCACCGAACACGCCCCGCAAGCCGCGATCCCGCAGCCGAACTTGGTCCCGGTCATGCCCAGATCGTCGCGCAAGACCCACAGCAGCGGCGTATCGGCCTCGGCCTCCACACTCACCGGCTTGCCGTTGACAGAAAAAGCGATCGCCACGGTTGGCTTCCCCCACTGATTGAAATTCCCGTCCTTCATAGCAACCTGTCGGCGTGCCGCCTAATGGAAAGACGCGATCGTGCCGGACAAAGCCCGCGCCAGGGTAGCCGGTCAAGGGGGCAGATGCCCCATAGCGCGACCGGTGGTTTGCCTGCGTTCGTCGATGGGCAATCCCGCTTGGACGAAGGCATGAGCGACTAACACTCGACATCGAAGACCTTTTCCGTTCAGGCGCGCCGCATGATCCGCGCCGCATACCGCATCTCGACCGGAATATGGTTCGCCATGGCCGCTGGCTATGGTGCGCCCATTGCAGCGCAGGACGACAGCGAGGCCGATACCGCCGCCATTGGTGCTGCCTCTCCTGCCGCCGCATCCACCCGCAGCACCTTCCTTCCCGAAGAATTCGCCCGCTTCGCTCCTCGCAGCGCGCTGGACATGGCGCGGCAGGTGCCCGGCTTTACGATCCGCGAGGGCGACGGAGCACGCGGTCTGGGCCAGGCCGATACCAACGTGCTGGTCAATGGCCGGCGAATCTCGGGCAAATCCAACGGGCCGGTGGAAGCCTTGCAGCGCATCCCGCTGGAAGATGTGGTACGGCTGGAACTGGTCGACGGGGCCAGCTTGGACATCGGCGGGCTGAGCGGTCAGGTGCTGAATGTCGTCACCCGTTCCAGCGGTCGGCTGGCGGGCCAGTTCCGCGTTGAACCCCAGTTCCGCAGCTTCGGCACGCCCGCCCGCCTGTTCGGCGGAAGCCTTGCGCTGGCGGGCGGCGGCCGCAAGACCGAATGGAACGTGTCGCTCGGCAACGATGCGGAGCGGCGCGGGGATCTTGGCCCGGAACGGGTGTTCGATGCGGCCGGGCGGCTGATCGAGACGCGTCAGGAACGGTCAAACTTCAACACCGATGATGTTGCGCTGTCAGGATCCTTCACCCGCCGGGCGGACAATGGCAATATTCTCAATCTGAACGCGCAAGCCAGCAAGCTGTTCTTCAGCGAGACCGAGGTTTCGCGCCAGACCAGCCTGATCGGCCTGGTTGATCGCACCCGCCGCTTCCGCCGCACTGATGAACCATACGCCTATGAACTCGGGGCCGATTACCAGTTTGCGCTGGGCCCGGGGCGGTTGAAGCTGATCGCCTTCCACGGGCTGGCCGATGGCCCCGAGATTTCAACCGTGCGGACGGAATTTGCCGATGGCCGCCCGGCCACCGGATCGCGCTTCGGCACAGACGCGAGCGAGGGCGAAACCATCGCGCGGGGCGAATATACGCTGACAGCGGCAGGCGGCAACTGGGTGGCGGCGTTCGAAGGCGCGCGCAATTTCCTCTCGCTCGAAGCCGAGCGCGCGGTTCTGGATGCGGCCGGCGTGCTGCAGCCTGTGCCCCTGCCCGGCGCCAGCGCGCGGGTGGACGAGGACCGGTTCGACGGCGGCCTGACCTACAGCCGCGCGCTAGCGCCGGGCTTGCAGTTCCAGGTCTCGGGCGGCGCGGAGTTTTCACGGATCAGCCAATCGGGCGCGTTCGGCCTGACCCGCCAGTTCTGGCGACCCAAGGGCTTCGTGGCGCTCGATTGGAAGGCCAGCAGCGCGCTCAATGTCGCAGGCCGGATCGAACGCGTCGTCGGCCAGCTCGATTTCGGCGATTTCCTCGCCAGTGTCGATCTCGATCAGGATCGGGAAAACGGCTCCAACGGTCAACTGGTTCCGCCCCAAAGCTGGGTGTCGGAGCTGGAGCTGAACCTGACGCTGGGCAGCCTCGGCACGGCCAATCTGCGCGGGTTTTACGAAGACATCACCGATCTGGTCGACCAGATACCCCTGCAGGGCGGCGGACAGGGGGTCGGCAATATTTCCTCTGCCATGCGGTACGGGGTGAATGGTGATGTCACGCTGCTTTCGGACCGGCTGGGCTGGAAAGGCTCACGCTTTGACCTGCGCTTCGCCTTTGTCGATAGCCGGGTGACCGATCCCCTGCTGGGCACCCCGCGCGACCTTTCGGGGATCGAAACGGTCACCCTGCGCGGCAATCTGCGGCATGATTTTGCAGACAAGGTGTGGGCCATGGGCGGCGCGTTCGATTGGCAGGACTTTGCCCCGACGGTGCGGATCGACGAGGTGTTCCGCCGCTCGCAAACCTTCGGCTTTGCCTCGCTCTTCGTCGAGAACAAGAACGTTGCCGGGCTGACCGTGCGGGGCAGCATCGCCAACCTTCTGGATCGCAGCAACAAATTTGACCGTACCCTGTTTGCAGACCGCCTGGCCGAGCTGGTGAACGTGTCCGAAACGCGGCGGCGCAAGTTCGGGCAGATCTTCACACTGGAAATCGAAGGCTCGTTCTGAGGCTTGTCGGAGCCGCGCGCGCTTCGTAAGCGGTTGGGCGAGAGAGGATCCCCGCCCATGGCTCACACTGCCCCTGCCCTGCCCAGAATGCGTTCCTGGCTGTTCGCGCCGGGCGACAGCGAGAAGAAGATGGGCAAGGCGATTGCCAGCCCCGCAGATATCGCGCTGCTGGATCTCGAGGATTCGGTCTCGCCCGAAAACAAGGCAGCGGCGCGCGCCATGGTGGCCGAACAGATCGCTGCGTCGGATCATCGTGCGCGGCTCTGGGTGCGGATCAATCCGATCAGCACCGCCGATTGCATCGCCGATCTCGCGGCGATCATCCCCTCACGGCCCGGCGGGGTGTTTCTGCCCAAGGCCGAAGGCGCAGGCGATATCACCCAGTTACACCACTATCTGACCGCGCTGGAGGCCGCGAACGGCATTCCGCAGGGCCGCACGCTGATCGCCGCGCTGGTGACGGAAACGGCGGCGGCGATGTTCCGCACCGGCGAATATGCGGGCGACTATCCGGGCAAGGCGCGGCTGGTGGCGATGAGCTGGGGGGCGGAGGATTTGTCCTCGGCGCTAGGCGCACGCGAGCAGCGCGGGGCGGATGGCGAATATTCCCACACCTATGAAATGGCGCGCAGCCTGTGCCTGATCGGCGCTTCGGCGGCGGGCGTGGCGGCGATCGAGACGGTGCAGCCCGAATTCCGCGATCTTGAGGCGCTGGAACGCCGTGCGAAATCGGTGCGGGCGCAGGGATTCCGGGGGATGCTGGCGATCCACCCGGCGCAGGTCGATCCGATCAACGCCGCCTTCACACCCAGCGCCGAGGAACTCGCCCATGCCCGCGCCGTGGTGCAAGCCTTTGCCGACCACCCGGGAGCGGGCGTGGTGGCGCTGGACGGCGCGATGATCGACAGGCCGCATCTGGCGCTGGCCCAGCGGCTGCTGGCCGAAGCGGGCGCGTAATAGGTTATTTCGTTTTCCTACTCTAACCTATTTGGTCATTTCTGGCGCGACTCACGTATCAGGAGCGCACCAATGTCCCTCGTCGACGCACTTATCGGCCCCCTCGCCTCGATCATCGACAAGATCATCCCCGACAAGGAGGCGCGGGCGAAGGCCAAGCTGGAGCTGATCGCGCTCGAAGGGACGCAGGAAATGCGGATGATCGAAGCGCAATTGCAGGCCATCGTCGCCGAGGCCAACTCCGCCGACCCCTGGACCAGCCGCGCCCGGCCGAGCTTTCTCTATGTGATGTATATCCTGCTGCTCGCCGCCCTGCCCATGGGGCTGCTGAGCGCCTTCAACCCGGCGGTGGCGCGTGACATTGCGGCGGGGATGAACGCCTATCTGAACGGGTTGCCGGAGCCGCTCTATGCGCTCTTCGGCACCGGCTATCTGGGCTACACGGCGGCGCGCCAGTGGGGGAAGGTCAAGGGGGTGGACCGGTAGGGCGTCTAGGCTGACATCTCGGCCCGGACTTTGGGTTGTCGCAGACCCCACAGGCCAAGACCGAGCGCGATCCCCAACAGCAGGATGGCCGCCGAGCTTGCAATGATGAAGACATCGATTGGAGCCGCCCAGTTTACGCGACCTTGAAGCAAGGCCGGCACGACGATGAGACCGCGAAGCACAAAAATCGCGGCAAACAGCCCGAGAACGGGCCTAACGAACGGCAGCCGCGGGAGCGCCCCTGATGCCGAAAGCGCGTAGACAGCAAGAACTCCCAGCAAGACTGCAATCGCAAGTGTGCTTGCCGGAGCGAGCCAGGTGCCACGCTCGGCGGATTGCACGATTGCCGGGGGCGCTCCGACGAAGGCGATCCATTCCGCTCCGCCAATCAGGACGGCGATATGCAAGAGCGCGCCAGCAAACAGTATCGCCGCGGCGAAAATGAACGAGCGCTTGGTCAGCATGGCATCTCCGTTGATTTGAGCGGGAGCATACAGAAAGTTTCGCGGCAAGGCGATCGGCTCCGGTGCTGCGAATAAGCCCCCCTTCCCCGCCCGCGCACGCCGCGCTATCCCCGCCTCCATGACCAACCTCGTCTACGTCCTCAACGGCCCCAACCTCAATCTCCTCGGCACGCGCGAGCCGGAGATTTATGGCACCACCACACTGGATGACATTGCGGGGATGCTCGAAGACCGCGCCCGCGAACTCGGGCTCGAAATCGAGATGCGCCAGACCAATCACGAAGGGATGCTGGTCGACTGGCTGCACGAAGCGCAGGCCGAAGGCGCGCGGGCGGTGCTGCTGAATGCGGCGGCTTACACCCACACGTCTGTGGCGCTGCTCGACGCGATCAAGGCGATCCGCACGCCGGTCATCGAAGTCCACCTGTCCGATCCCAAGACCCGCGAAGCGTTCCGCCACCTGTCCTATGTCGGCATGGCCGCCGCCATGACGGTCGAGGGCCACGGCGCGGATTCCTATCGCATCGCGCTTGAGGCCGTAGCGTCGGGCGAGGTCTGACCCGCGCCCCTGAATCGTCACCCAACTTTCACATTTTGCACCCTTGCCACTTGCCAGCCGCAATTGGCGTGAATAGGTCGCTCGGATTAACGGGCGTACCATAGAACAAGGGGCATTCATGTCGAACGACGAGGGACAGGGCAAGGAAGGCGGAAAGCGCAAGTCGGGTATGAACATCGACACGGCGCTTGTGCGTGAACTGGCTGAACTGCTCAATGAAACCGGCCTGACCGAGATCGAGGTCGAAGATGACGACCGCAAGATCCGCGTCTCGCGCGGGGCGGTTGCGTCGGCTGCTCCGGTCTATGCGGCTGCGCCTGCTCCGGTTGCGGCGGCGCCTGCACCTGCTGCCGCTGCGCCCGCTCCCGCGGAAGCCGCTGCGCCTGCCGGGCCTGACCTCAAGAACGCGGTCAAATCGCCGATGGTCGGCACCGGCTATCTGACGCCGGAACCGGGCGCTGCGCCGTTCATCACGGTGGGCCAGGCCGTCAAGGAAGGCGACACGCTGCTGATCGTCGAAGCGATGAAGGTGATGAACCCCATCACTGCCCCGCGCGCAGGCACCATCACCGCGATCCTGATCGAAACCGCCCAGCCGGTCGAATTCGACCAGCCGCTGGTGGTGATCTCCTAAACCATGGGCATCAAACGCATCCTGATCGCCAATCGCGGCGAGATCGCCCTGCGCATCCACCGCGCAGCCCATGAAATGGGGATCGAGACGGTTGCGGTGCACTCCACCGCCGATGCCGACGCGATGCATGTGCGGCTCGCCGATCACGCGGTCTGCATCGGCCCGCCCCCTGCGGGCGAGAGCTATCTCAACATCGCCAACATCATCTCGGCGGCGGAAATCGCGCAGTGCGATGCGATCCACCCCGGCTATGGCTTCCTGTCGGAGAACGCCAAGTTCGCCGACATCGTCGAAGCGCATGACATCATCTGGATCGGCCCCAAGCCCGAACATATCCGCACGATGGGCGACAAGGTCGAGGCCAAGCGCACCGCTGGCGCGCTCGGCCTGCCGCTGGTGCCGGGGTCTGACGGCGCGGTCAGCGATTTCGACGAAGCCCGAAAGATCGCCAAGGAGATCGGCTACCCCGTGATCATCAAGGCCGCCAGCGGCGGCGGCGGGCGCGGCATGAAGGTGTGCGAGAGCGAGGACAAGCTCGAAACCCTGATGCAGCAGGCCGGCAGCGAGGCGAAGGCCGCGTTCGGCGATGCCACAGTCTATATCGAGAAGTATCTCGGCAACCCGCGCCACATCGAATTTCAGGTGTTCGGCGACGGCCAAGGCAATGCCATCCACTTGGGCGAGCGCGACTGCTCGCTCCAGCGCCGCCACCAGAAGGTGCTGGAAGAGGCCCCCTCGCCCGTCATCAGCCACGAAGAGCGGATGCGGATGGGCGAAGTCTGCTCGAAGGCGATGCGCGACATGGCCTATCGCGGTGCAGGCACGATCGAATTCCTGTGGGAAGGCGGCGAGTTCTACTTCATCGAAATGAACACCCGCCTGCAGGTCGAACACCCGGTGACCGAAGCGATCACTGGCGTCGATCTGGTGCGTGAACAGATCCGCATTGCCGAAGGCAAGCCGCTGTCGGTGACGCAGGACGAGCTGGAATTCCAGGGCCACGCGATCGAATGCCGGATCAACGCCGAAGACCCGTTCAACTTCGCGCCCTCGCCCGGCCTCGTGACCTATTATCACGCCGCCGGCGGGATGCACGTGCGCGTCGATTCAGGGCTCTATGCCGGATACAAGATCCCGCCCTACTACGACAGCATGATCGCCAAGGTGATCGTCTACGGGCGCACCCGCGAAGGCTGCATCATGCGCCTGCGCCGCGCGCTTGAGGAAATGGTGGTCGAAGGGGTGAAGACCAACATCCCGCTGCATCAGGAACTGCTGCGGCAGGACGATGTGCTGAACGGCGACTATTCGATCAAGTGGCTGGAAAAGTGGTTGGAGGAACGCGAGGTCTGATCCTGCGCGCCTGCAATCCGGTGCAATAATGCTGCATCGCAACAAAAAACGACATCAAGTGCGGGCGGAAGGGTTGGACCCTTTCGCCCGTTCGCTTATGCCCGCAGCACCTCCCCTTCGAGAACGGTCATGCCTGATACCACTGGCATGATTTGACGCGATTTTGTCGGGCCAACCGGCTATGCATCGCAGCGGGATTGCGCTGCACGCCTGTGCGAAGGAGTATTGGATGAACCGCAAGACCCAGATCGTTGTCGTTGGCGGAGGTGCTGGCGGTCTTGAACTGGTGCGCAGGCTCGGTGCGAAATACGGGCGCAAGCGGCACGACATCATCCTTGTCGACAAAAACCTCAGCCACATCTGGAAGCCGTTGCTGCACGAAGTTGCCGCCGGATCATTGGACGCGAACCTCGATGAAGTCGGCTATCGCGGACATTGCTACCGCTGGGGCTACCGCTTCTTCCAGGGCAGTCTCGACGGGATTGACCGGGAGGCCAAGACCATCAGCCTCGCGCCGGTTACAGACGAAGACGGCAGCGCCCTGATCGAGGCGCACACCATCCGCTACGATATCCTCGCGCTGGCGATGGGATCGGTGTCGAACGACTTCGGTGTGCCGGGGGTGAAGGAGCATTGCCTCTACCTCGATAGCCGCGTGCAGGCTGACCGGTTCCGCACCCGGCTGCTCAACCATTGCCTGCGCGTCAGCCGGGCGATGATGAATGATCCCACCGCCAACGAACAGGTGCGCGTCGCCATTGTCGGCGGCGGCGCGACCGGGGTGGAACTGGCCGCCGAGCTTTACAATGCGGCTGGCGCCTTGCGGCACTACGGGCTTGAAGTGTTCGACGAGAGCCGCCTTCATGTGACCCTGCTCGAAGCCGGACCACGCATCCTGCCCGCCCTGCCCGAAAAGCTGGCCGCCGCGGCGAGCCATGAACTCGGCGTGCTCGGCGTGCAGGTCCGCCCTGATGTGCAAGTGGTCGAAGCCCGCCCGCGCCAGCTCATCACCAAGACCGGAGAAGTAATCGAGGCTGATCTGATCGTCTGGGCTGCGGGCGTGAAGGGCGCAGACTACCTCTCAGGCCTCGGGCTGGAGACCAATTCGCGCAACCAGATCCTCGTCACCGACACGCTCCAGACAACGGTCGATCCGAGCATCTTCGCGCTGGGCGATTGTGCCAGCTACACCCCGCCCGGCGAAGACCGCCCCGTCCCCCCGCGCGCGCAGGCCGCGCACCAGATGGCAGGCACCGTGTTCGACAATATCGTGCGGATGCAGAAAGGCCGTGCGCTCACGCACTTCACCTATCACGACAAGGGCTCGCTGGTGTCGCTCAGCCGGTTCTCGACCGTGGGGAGCCTGATGGGCAACCTGATCGGCGGGAGCATGGCGATTGAAGGGCGGCTGGCGCGGTTCATCTACACCTCGCTCTACCGCCTGCACCTGATCGGCATCCACGGCTGGGTGAAGGCGACCTTCCTGATGCTGGTGGGCCGCGTGAACCGCATCGTGCGGCCCAAGCTGAAGCTGCACTAGAAGTCGATCTTCAGCCGCACCTCGCCGCCATTGGCGTTGAAGCCGCCGACGGGCGTGTTGTGGACATTGGCCTCGGCGCTGGCGGTGTCGGACAGCTTGACCCGCGCCCGCGGGATGGCGCTGCCGAACTCCTCGTCCACCGGCCCGACCATCGGCCCGAGGCGCGGAGATGGACCGCTGTCCTTGCAGACCACGATTTCAGGGTTGAAGGGATCGGGCACGTCCGCTGCGCAATCCTGTAACGCGGGCGCGGGCGCGAGCAGGTCGATCACAAGTGTCCCGTCAGCCCGGCTTTCGATCGGCAGCTGGATGGGGGCATCGGCATTGGCAATGATCGGCGGCGGTTCGGGCGGAAGCGGCGGTGGCTCGGTCACTGTCGGCGCTCCCCTTTCTGCATGGTCTATCCGCCGAAATTGAGCCCCTGCGCCATGGCCTCGGCAATCACTTCGGGCCCGGTTTTCATCGGGCTTTCCTGAGCAATATCATACCAATCGGGCTTTTCGTCGACAAAAATCTGCTGCTCGATGCCAAAGCCCGGCGGAAGGTCGAACAGGCCGGCCAGAAACGAGCGCCCGTCAGTGGGCAGGAAGCGATACCACAGGTTGCTGCCGCAGGTGGCGCAGAAGGCACGTTCGGCCCAGGGGCTGGAGCGGTAGACGGTGATGGCATCCTCGCCGCTCACTTGGGCCGCCTCACCCTTGACGCCCGCATAGAAGGCCCCTCCCCACCGCTGGCACATCGCGCAGTGGCAGATATCGACCTCGGCCTGCATCGCGGTGACTGTGATGGTCACCGCTCCGCACAGGCAGCGTCCGGTGACAGGATCGGCAAGACGCGGGGGTTCATGTTCCGGCGCATCACTCATCACAGGCCTCCTGCGACAAGGATGCTATTTCGCTTCGTGCTTGGCAACCGCCGAGGTGATGCAGTCCGCCGCCCGCGCTTCGATCGCAGCGGGCTGGTCCTTGGCAATCAGTTCGTCGCGCATTCGGTTGACGAGCGCGTACTGCCCGCTCTTTCCCTGCGGGATCGCATAGGCATTGTGGTGCCATGCCACGGCCAGCACCGATCTGCCTGCAAGCTCGGTTTCCTCGGGCACTTTGCCAGCTGCCATCAGGTAGGTGTAGGCGCTGATCTCCACCGCGCAGGCGAGATGTTCCTCTGCCGACATGTCATCGAACGGCTTGGGGCCGGAATCACCCCCGCCTGAACACCCCGCCGCCGCCGCCGACATGACGGCAAGCGTGCCGAACCGTCCAAGGCGCCCGGCGCGCGTCACAACGGAACGCCGGGTTCCTGCTTGGCGGTGCGGATCGTCAGCGAGGTTTTGACGCTTTCCACATTGGGCGCGGGCGTCAGCTTGCCGGTCAGGAATTCCTGGAAACTTTGCAGGTCCTTGCTGACAATCTTGAGTATGAAGTCGATCTCGCCATTGAGCATGTGGCATTCGCGCACTTCGGGCAGCGCGCGCATATGCTCCTCGAATTCGCGCAAGCTGCTTTCGGCCTGGCTCTTCAGGCTGACCATCGCGAAGACCGTGATCGCAAAGCCGAGCTTCGACGGGTCAAGATCGGCGTGGTAGCCGCGGATCACCCCGTCTTCCTCAAGGCCGCGCACCCGGCGCAAGCAAGGCGGCGCAGTCAGTCCGACGCGCTGGGCGAGTTCGACATTGGTGACGCGGCCTTCTGCCTGCAATTCCGCCAGCAGACGGCGGTCGATTTCGTCAAGGTTGGCCACGTAGCTCAAGCTCCTCCGGCACGCTTGCGTTCACCATGCGGCAACGCGCGTGCAATATGATCCCAAAGTAACACAAGGCGCGGCAAATGCCCCGCTAGGCTAATATTATTAGGTCTGGCAGCAATTGTCCCGCTTTGCAACGCGGCTTTCACGTCAGACTGTGACTATCGCTCCTTCCTGATAAGACGGCGAGGCTGGCGCGGGGTATTGCTGCGTGTCGCTGTCAACCGGCCTGTGCGATTCGGCCCCGTTCGGGCCTGTAGGAGACTTCTTTGTTTTTCGATGATCGCCTTGCCACCGTGCTGCGCCAGCGCGCCACTGGCGAGGCGAGCTTGCGCACGCAGTACCGGCAATTGCTCGATCTGCTGGGCAAGGATCGCGTTCATGCGCGGGGGAGCGATCTGAGCCTGCGCGCCGCGGCCTGGCTGCGCATGGATGCACTGGCCGACGCGATCCCCGCACCAGAACGGGCCCGGATGATCCGCGAGCCGGGCTGGCGTTTCCACAGTCCCGATCTGGCTTCCCACCTGTCCGACCATGAACCCGAGGTTGCGGCGGCCGCGCTCACCCGCGCCGATCTGACCTCGGAAGACTGGACGGCGCTGATCCCGCGCCTGCCGGTGCGCGCGCGCGGGTTCCTGCGCCTGCGCCGCGATCTGCCGGTCGATGTCGATGCGCTGCTGGCGCGGCTCGGGGTGCATGACCGCGGCCTGCCTGCCCCTGCGCAGACGCAAGCCGCAGAACTGCCTGCTTCCCCGGCTCCGGCTGCACCGTCCTCGATCCATCAGGAGCCCGAGACAGGCGCGCCGCCCCCGCCTTCTCCACCCCCTCCACCACCCCCGGCCATGTTCCCACCGCGCGACCGCGACGATAGCGGGCGCACCGAGATTTCCGCGCTGGTCGAACGGATCGCCCAGTACCGCAAGGCGCGCGGCAACAACCCGCTCGAAGCCGAACAATCGCCGCGCCTGCCGCTGGGCGAGCTTCCCGATCGCCCCGACCGCGCCATCGCCAGCTTCGGCTTTGCCACCGATACCACCGGGCGGATCGGCTGGGCTGCGATTGAAGCTGCGCCGATGGTGGTCGGCACCCGGCTGTTTGCCGCGCACAGCGGGGACGAAGCCAGCGAAGGGCTCGCCCGCGCCTTTGCCCGCCGCCAGCCGATTGCCCGCGGCACGATCAGCCTGACAGGTGCGCCCGCGATCAGCGGTGACTGGATCATCGATGCCGAGCCGCGCTTCAGCGAGGAAGGCCATTTCACCGGTTATTTCGGCCGGTTCTGCCGCGTGCCTGACCCTGCCAGCGCGCCCGCTGGCCCCGAAGCGCGCGAGGCAGACCGGATCCGCCAGCTGCTCCACGAATTGCGCACCCCCGTCACCGCCGTTCAAGGCTATGCAGAGGTGATCCAGCAGCAATTGTTCGGCCCCGCCCCGCACGAATACCGTGCGCTGGCCGCTTCGATTGCGGCCGATGCCGCGCGCATCCTTGCAGGGTTCGAAGAGCTTGACCGGCTGGCTCGGCTGGAGACCGGCGCAACCCGGATCGAGCCGGGCGAGACCGATCTGGCCGCGCTGGTGCGCCGCACAGCCGCGCAGCTTGATCCGGTGCTGGGGCCGCAGGGCGCGGGGCTTACGCTGGCCTTCCCGGAAACAACCACCTTGCTCATCGGGCTCGACCCCGATGACGGCGAGGCGCTGGTGTGGCGTCTGCTCGCAAGCCTCGGCGCAGCCTGCGCGCCGGGGGAACGGATCGCGGTGCAGCTTGATCCGCTGATCGGCGCAGGCGGCGCTATGGCCCGGCTGATTTGCGCGCTGCCGGCGCGGCTGGTGGCCGAAGACAACCTGTTTGCCGCCACCACCCGCCCGGGCGACAGCGCGATCAATGCCGGATTGTTCGGCAGCGGCTTTGCGCTGCGCCTTGCCCGCGCCGAAGCCCGCGCGGCAGGCGGCAGCTTGCGGCGCGATGGGGCCGCGATCGAGCTGGCCTTGCCGCTCTTGACCGAAATGGGCGGTCTGCCTAGCTCTGCACGTGCCTAGCACGCAGGCCAAAGGGGCGGGACAATGACGACAGGATCGATGCTCGACGTGCCGCCAGCAGGCCGCAGCGCGGCCTTTGCACCGGGCTTCGGCCAGCGCGTGCTGCTGACCGTCGATACCGAGGAGGAATTCGACTGGACCGGCCCCTTCCGGCGCGAAGGCTACGGCCTCTCCCATGTCGAGGCGATCCCGCGCTTTCAGGCCTTCTGCGAGGCGCTGGGCGCGCATCCGGTCTATCTGGTGGACTGGCCGATCGTGCAGGACGCGCGCGCGGTGGAGATCATCGGCGATGCCGTGCGGCGCGGGACGGCGGAGGTGGGCGTGCAGCTTCATCCGTGGGTCAACCCGCCCTTCGACGAGGACGTGTGCGTCCATAACTCCTATGCGGGCAACCTGCCGCCCGCGCTGGAGGCAGCAAAGTTTATGGCCCTGCGCGATGCCATCGAGGCTGCGTTCGGCACCGCGCCGCTGATCTACCGTGCTGGACGCTATGGCCTTGGGCCCCACACCGCCGACCTGCTGAAGCGCGCGGGGATCCGGGTCGACACCTCGGTCCGTTCGCTGTTCGATTACAGCGCGACCGGCGGGCCGGATTACAGCGCCCACCCGCTGGAGCCCTATTGGGTCGATGGCGGCATGAGCCTGCTCGAACTGCCGGTGACGACGGTGCACTCCGGACGCCTTCGAGGAGCGGGCCGCCCGATGCAGCGCCTTGGCGAGCGCATCCCGCGCGGCATGGGCGCGCTATCACGGCTCGGCCTGCTCGAACGGATCGCGCTGACCCCCGAGGGCGTCTCCGCCGACGAAGCCCTGCGCGGCATCGACATCGCGCTGGACGATGGCTTGCCGGTGCTGGTGCTGTCATTCCACAGCCCTACATTGGCTCCCGGCCACACGCCCTATGCCGCGACCCAGGCCGAGGTCGAGGCGCTTTATGCGTGGCTGGAGGCGGTCTATGCGCGCCTGGCCGCGCGCGGGGTGAGAAGCTGCACCGTGGCCGACATCATCGCTGCCACCGGCGGCTGATCCGAAGGCCTGATTGCCCGCTTGTCTCCCTTACAGCAGCAGAGTAGGGGCTGCCAGACGCCCTGCTTTCCGGTGCCTTGTTTCCAAGGGCCTGTAGCTCAGCGGTTAGAGCTGGCCGCTCATAACGGCTAGGTCGCGGGTTCGAATCCTGCCGGGCCCACCGGAGGCGAGCGCGGAAGCGGCGGGACGAAACAGAGTCGGGGAGTAGCGCAGCCCGGTAGCGCATCTGCTTTGGGAGCAGAGGGTCGCAGGTTCGAATCCTGTCTCCCCGACCAATTACCGGAAAATCACGGTTTCCTGCCTTTTTTCTGGGCATTCACGGCGCTGATGCGACTTCGCGGGGTGCTGCGTGGTCAGGCCGCTGCCTTGCCGGCTGCCGGCACTTCCTTCGCCTGCACGCGCCCGGTCACCTCACGGAATTTCGCGTGATACTTCGGATGTTCGGTGCCCATCCACTTGTCCCACCAAGTGAAATAGAGCCCGAAATTGGTATTGAAGCCGCCATTGTGATGCAGATCATGGTGGACCGTCGTGTTGATCCAGCGGGTGAGCGGCGAGTTCAGCCACCAGCGCGGGAAGAATTCGAAACCGGCGTGGCCCATGGCGTTGCGGATGATCTGGAAGTTCAGCCAGGTCACCATCACCCAGCCCGGCGTCGGCACGAAGAACAGCCAGAGAGGCACGAACAGGAACATCACCGCAGCCTCCGGCATCGCGAAACTGTAGGCCGCCCATGGCGTCGGCGTGATCGAGCGGTGATGCGCGCGGTGAAAATACCGGAATAGCCGGGGATGGTGCATGAAGCGGTGCGCCCAGTAGAAATAGGCATCATGCGCTATGACGATCGCGGCCAGAATCAGCAGATCCATGCCCAGACCAAAGCTGACGCCGAAGACATCGTGGAACACCCCGACCTCGCGGCCCCAGATCACGAAGCAGGCCCCGATCACATAGACAAACACCGATTGCAGCGACTGGGCAAATTCGCGGCGCATATCGGCAGCAGTGGCCTCACGCGGCTGGATCTTGCGCGCTTTCAAGGCCGTGCGCCGCAGCCCCCACACAATCGCGAAGGTAAGCGAGGCGGCAATCAGATAGCGGGTAGCGTCAATAGCGAAGACAAAATGCCCCCGCTCAAGCAGGATATCGAGAGGCGGAATTCCGGTGGGCATGATCGGGTCCTTCTGGCAGATGCTCGCTGCCACCTGCATGGGTTTGCCGTGTCGGTGCGCTGCTGTCTCCGATAACGGCTAGCCGATTTCGGAAACAGCCAGCGCCCGCGCGCGATATTCGCTCGGGGTCATGCCCTCGGCTTCACGGAAGGCCCGGTTGAACGGGCCGAGCGAGCCGAAGCCGGCATCGAGCGCGATGGTGATGATCGGCACGTCCCGCTGGGACGGATCGGCCAGCGCGGCCTTCACCTCGGCAAGGCGATAGGCGTTGAGGAAGGCCGAAAAATTGCGGTGCCCCAGCTGGCCGTTGATCGTGCGGCGCAGGCGGTATTCCTGCTCGCCCAGCTGGGCAGCCAGCCGCGCAATCGACAGGGTCTCGTCGCGATAGGGCATCTGCGCCGTCATGAACGCCAGCAAGCGGGCAGCCAGGGGATCATTGCTCCGGGGCAGCGAAGGCTTTGCGGCCGCTGCCAAGGCCGGTGCCGGGCCGAACATGTCGGCCTGACCCATGCGCAGCATCACTGCACAAAAGCCGAACACGGCCAGCGCCGAACCGCTCGCCACCGCCAGCTTCCACAACGCGGCAGGCCTGCCGGGCGACGCCGCCACTTCGACAAATGCGATGGCAATGACACAGACCGCTATCACGCAGACCAGCAGGGGCCTGATCCGCCGCCGCCGTTCGACCAGATCGCCTTCGCGGCTGCGCCACACCTCCCACAGCGCCGCGCCAGCAAAGGCCAGCATCGACACCCTGAACAGCGCCGCCGAAATGGCATTGGCGAACCCGCCGCCGGGGTAGGTCAGCTGGACCACCAGCGTGTTGGCGACCGACAGGCCCACCAGCATCGCGCTGATCGGGGTGACCTGCTGTTCATCGTTGAACCATGCCTTGGCAAACAGCCAGAACAGCCCCGGCGTTGCCCCTGCGCCGAGCGCGAACAGCAGACCGGACAGGCTTGGCCTCCCGAACATGCTCCCCGTCACGATCAGATAGCTGCAAATTCCAACATTCATCGCGACTGCCAGCCGGGCGGGCACATCGCGCCAATGATCGCGAATCAGGATCCAGCTCCACAAGGCCAGCAGCGCGATCGACCCGCCGCGCGCCATCAGATCAAGCTGTTCGAACGCTGTCATGCGCGCTTGGCTGCCAGAGCGCAGGCGGAGCGACAAGCCGATTCCGGAATCGCCCAGCCTGGCCGGATTCCAGCAGCCTTGCGCGGTTCGGAAAACGGCCAGTCCGATTTCGAAACCGGGAAGCGGTCAGCACACCAGGCCGCCAATTCAGACACATGGCCGCGCAAATCGATGCGCGGTGCATTGCTGAAGGAGATCACTATGCCTGTCACTCATGCCCTGCTCGCCCTTGCCACCCTGACGGTTCCGGCTGTCGCAACCGCTGCGCCCGGCCAGCAGAGCGCGGCGGTGGAAGTCGGCGACCTCGCCCTTGAATCGCCCAAAGGACAGCGGCTTCTGGCGTTGCGCATCCAGCGCGCGGCCCGGACGATGTGCAAGACCCATGCGTTGGAAAGCCTGCCGCACAATATCCGCAGCGAGCGCAAGTGTATCCGGGAGGCGCAGGCCAGCGCCGTGCTGGCAATCAGGAGCGTCAAGGCCGCCGACGGCACGGCACCGGACCGGGGCGGTTGATGGTGCACCGCAGCTGGAGCGCGGGCCGACATTCCGGCGCATTGCCCCGGGTTTTTGCGGAGACTGCGTGATCGATTATGAGGGGTTTGCCTCCCGGCGGCGTAGGGCAGGTGAAAAGGAGGCCGGGAATGCTTTTGGACAATCACCTGTTGCTGCTGGGATCGGCCCCGTTGCACCCCGATCTGGACGCGCTCGATGGCGCTGTGCTTGCCGCCCGAGCCCGCCGCGAGCGACGGGAAACGCAGGCTGTCACGGGCCTTGCCGCGGTGGCTGCGCTGGGTGCCGGGATCATGGTAGGGCTTGCCCCGGCTGGCGACCCGAACGCCGCGGCAATGCCCTTCGGCCCGCCCGTTGCTCTCACCCCGCTGATCGCATTGAGCCAGGGATGAGCCTGCGCCGCATCCTTCTGATCGCGCTGGTCGCCTTCCTTGCGGCTGGCACGGGTGTGCTTGCCGCACGGATGCTGAGCCCACCTGCACACACTGCGGGCGCGGAGCTTCATGCCTTCATGCATGAACAACTCAACCTCGATGCCGCGCAGGAACGACAGCTTGAGGTGCTTGAACGCGATTTCGCCAAGCGCCGGGCAGTGCTTGAAGCGCAGTTGAAGGCCGACAATGCCCGCCTTGCCCAGGCGATTGCCGCCGAGCATGTTTACGGCCCGCGCGTGGCGCAAGCGGTCGATGCCAACCACCATGCGATGGGCGCGGTGCAGAAGGCCACGCTGGAACACGTCTTTGCGATGCGGGCGATCCTGCGACCCGATCAGCAGGCGCAATTCGATGCGGTGGTCGACAAGGCACTTACTGCAAGCGGCCAGTGACCAGCCCTGATGACGATGCCGTGCTGGTCACCCGCGCGCTGGGTGGTGACGCACAGGCGCAGCGGGCGCTGGTGGAACGTCACCGCGAGGCGCTGTACCGGCTCGCCCGCAGCGCGACCGGCGATGCGGAGGAAGCGCTCGATATCGTGCAGGACAGCTTTGTTGCGGCCTTTGGCGCTTTGCAGCGGTATGACCCGGCCCGGCCCCTTCGCGCATGGCTGGCAGCGATCACGCTGAACAAGACGCGGGACTGGATGCGGCGCCAGAAGGTGCGCCGGTTCCTGCGGCTGACGGCGAGCGAGGATGCGGTCAACCGTGTCGAGGACAATGCGCCTCAGCCCGACGAGATTGCCCTGCAACGCGATGCGCTGGCCGCTGTGTCCCGCGCGGTCGCCGCCCTGCCGTCGAACCTGAAGGACGTGCTGCTGCTGCGCACGCTGGAAGGGCTCTCCCAGACGGAAACGGCGCTGACGCTCGGCATCAGCGAGAAAGCGGTGGAGACCCGGCTCTATCGCGCAAGGGCGAAACTTGGCGCTGCCCTGAGGGATGGTCCGTCAGCCCGCGTATAGGGGGCATGACCTTACCCTCTTTTTCCCGGCGGCACCTGATGATCGGGGCCGGCGCTGCCTCTGCGCTGGCTGCAATGCCCGCATGGGCGCAAGGCCATGGCGTTCACCGCCAGCGCGGCGGTGCGACGATCAAAGTCGGCTTCGATGAAGTGAGCGGTGATGTGATCGACCTGTCGGTCGGCCACGGCCCGCGCACCGTGCAAGGCCGACGCGGCCACGGCATTGCCGTCAACGGCAGCGTGCCGGGGCCACTGGTGCGCCTGCGCGAAGGGCAGACGGCGAAGCTCAACGTCACCAACCATCTGGGCGAAGACACCTCGATCCACTGGCACGGGCTTCTGGTGCCGTTCCAGATGGACGGGGTGCCGGGAGTGAGCTTTCCCGGAATCCATCCGGGGCAGACCTTCGCCTATGAATTCCCCGTCAGGCAGTCGGGCACTTACTGGTATCACAGCCACTCGGGCCTGCAGGAACAGCAGGGGCATTACGGCCCGCTTATCATCGATCCGGCGGGCGATGAGCCTGCGGAATACGACCGCGACTACATCCTGCTGCTGAGCGAATTCACGCCGCTCCACCCGCACAGGATCATGGACCGGCTGCGCAAGGGCGAGGGCTATTTCAACTACCAGCAGACCAGCTGGGCCGATGATTACCCGCTGTCTGTCGAAGACCGCAGGATGTGGGCCGAGATGCGGATGCCCGCGACCGATATCGCCGATGTGACCGGGTCGACCTACACCTATCTCGCCAACGGACGCGGGCCGAAGGAAGGGCTGGAATACCTGTTCCGGCCGGGCGAGCGTGTGCGCCTGCGCGTCATCAACGGCTCGGCGATGACCTTCTTCAACCTGCGCATTCCCGGCCTGTCGATGACGGTGATCGCCGCCGACGGGCAGAATGTGAAGCCGGTCGAGGTCGATGAGTTCCAGATCGGCACGGCCGAGACCTACGACGTCGTCATCCAGCCCACCGCCGAGGCTTACACCATCATCGCCGAGAGCATAGACCGTTCCGGCATGGCGCTCGCCACGCTCGCCAGCCGCCCCGGCGCGCGCGCCGCCATTCCGCCGCCGCGGAAGCCCCCGCTGCTCGATATGGGCGACATGGGGATGAACCACGGCGATGGCCCGTCGCATTCGATGGACGGCATGAAAATGCGCGACACGCTGCTGCTGCCGCCCGATGTGGCTGTCGGCCCCGGGATCGACATGGTTGCCATGGCCCCGGTCGACAAGCTCGGCGATCCCGGCATCGGGCTGCGCGATGTGGACCACCGCGTGCTCAATTACCGGATGCTCGCCGCGCTCGAACCCAACCGCGACAGTCGCACGCCGTCACGCCTGCTGGAATTGCACCTCACCGGCAACATGGAACGCTACATGTGGTCCTTCGACGGGGAGATGTATTCCGCCGTCCACGACAGGCCGATCCGCTTCGCGTGGAACGAGCGGGTGCGGGTCAAGCTCGTCAACAACACCATGATGGCGCACCCGATCCATCTGCACGGGATGTTCTTCGAGCTGGTCAATGGCGAGAGCCCTGCCCACCAGCCGCGCAAGAACATCGTGATCGTCCAGCCGGGTGCAAGCGCGCAGTTCGATCTCACCGCCAATGAACCGGGCGACTGGGCGTTTCACTGCCACCTGCTCTACCACATGCACGGCGGGATGATGCAGACCGTGACGGTGATGGGGCCGGAGAGCGGGACGTGAAAACTGCCCTTGCCCTCATTGCGCTGGGAAGCGCCGGGCCGCTGGCGGCACAGCACGAGCATCACACGGCGCCCGCCCCGCAAGACCCGCACGCCGGGCATGACATGGCGGAACCCGCCCAGCCCGCATCGCCCGGCCCCACGATGGAAACTCCGCCCCCCGCCACTGCAGGCAGCGGCCCACCGCGCGCCGCCGATGCCATCTGGGGCGCCGAAGCCATGAAAGCCTCGCGCGAGGATCTGCGCCGCACCCATGGCGATTTTCCGGTCTTCTGGTTTCAGGGCGACCGGCTGGAAGCGCAGGTGCGCCAAGGCGCCGACCTCTATCTGTGGGACATTCAGGGCTATTACGGCGGCCCGACCGAGCGGCTGTGGTTCAAGTCCGAGGGCGAAGGCGAGTTCGGCTCCGGCCCCGAAGACGCCGAAATGCAGGCGCTTTATGCCAAGGCCTTCGCGCCCTTCTGGGATGTGCAGGCAGGTGTGCGCCACGATCTCGGCGGGCCGGACACCACCCATGCGGTGATCGGCGTGCAGGGCCTTGCGCCTTACCTGTTCGAGATCGACGCGGCGCTGTTCCTCTCCCATCGCGGCGATGTGACTGCACGCCTTGAGGCGGAGATCGATCAGCGCATCACCCAACGCCTGATCCTGCAGCCGCGGATCGAAGCGAACCTTTCAGCGCAGGACATTCCCGAACTCGGTATCGGCGCAGGGCTCGACCAGATCGAGGTTGGCATACGGCTGCGCTACGAAATCGCCCGCGAATTCGCACCCTATGTCGGCATCGAACAATCGTGGCGCACCGGCCAAGGCGCCACCTTCGCCCGGGCGCGCGGAGGAGACCCTTCCGCCACCAGCATTATCGCCGGCATCCGCTTCTGGTTCTGAATCAACAAAGGACACCACCCATGCGTACACCCGCTTTCTCAGCAGCACTTGGCCTTGCACTTGCCCTGACTGCGCTCGCCCCTTCCGCGCTGCTGGCCCACGTCCAGATGACCGCCTCGACCCCGGCATCGGGAACCAGGACCAAGGCCCCCAAGGTGATCACTCTCACCTTCAGCCAGCCGGTCAATCCGGCGAACGCCGCTGCCAGCATTGTCATGACTGCGATGCCGGGTGTGGCCAACCACGGCGAGATGGCGATCCGCAACTTCACCGCCAGCTGGTCGGCCGACGGGAGCATGATGACGCTGGCGCTCAAAAAGGCGCTTCCCGCTGGAACGTACGAAGTGCGCTGGCAGGCCGCAGCAGCCGATGGTCACATGATGAACGGGCGCTTCGGGTTTGTGGTCGAATAGGCCGACAGGATTGGCGCACGTTCCCAGGTCGCCGAAGCAACGAGCACTCCAGACATGGCAAACCCGCCCCCACCGAGGTGGGAGCGGGTTCAGCCGTGTTTAACGGATCGCCTTAGAAGCGGACCTGCAAGGTCGCGCGGGCGCCGTGGTCGGTAAAGGCGCTGCCGAGCAGGCCGGTGTAGCCGACAGTGAAGTCGATATTCTCGCCGAGTTCCACCAATGCCTCAAGCCGGGCTGCCAGCGCCACGTCGTCAAGCTGCACGCCGTTGATCCCGAAGGACTGCTGCGGCGCGGCAGCCAGAGCGATCTGGGCTTGCGGATCACGGTCACCAAGCTGGGCGCGGCCAGCCACCGAGCCGCTCAGCGTGAAGCCCTTGGCCACCGGCACCATGGCATCGACCCCTGCCGTCACCGAACCGGTCGAGTAGCTCTGACGCGACACATCAAGCGCCGCAGCGCCGCCCGTCTCGCGCAAGCTATCCAGCTTGAACGTGCCGACCGACCCGGCAACGAAGGGACGGATCGCAGCCTTGCCCGCCTCGATCGTGTAGGACAGCTCGGCGAAGGCCTGACGTCCCTTGCCCTCGGTCACGCCGACATTGGTCTCGGCAAAGCCGGGCAGGTTGATGTTGCGGAATGCCCGCAGATCCACCTCGGTCAGGTAGCCGCCCAGCGACACGCCGAAGCCGCCAGTGGTGAGCGAAGCGTAAACCCCGCCGCCCCATTGTTCGACCTCGCTCGCCGAGACGCGTGCGTCGATGGTGACATCGCTCTGGATCTGCATCCCGAACACACCAGCACGCCAGCTGCCGTTCTCGTTAGCCTTGCCGTAATCGACACCGGTGACGAAGCCCATGCGGTCGCTATCGAAGGCGGCGGCATTGCCATCGCTGTCGCCATCGCCCCAGCCGCCGAACAGCTGGCCCCATGCGCCTGCGCCATTGCCCGCTTCTGGGGTCTGCCGCGCCGCCATTGCGACCGTGCCGAGGCGGCCGAGCACCGCTTCGCGCACCAGCCGCTCCTGCTCGATCCCGATGCCGGCCGCGGTCGCATAGACCTCGCCCGAAAGCTGGTCGAAGGCGCCCGGAAGCTGCGCGGTCGGCAAGGCATAGACATTGAACAGCGGCTGCGGGTTGTAACCTGCAGTCACCGCGCCATCGATGCGGTTGACCACCGAACGCTGGTTGGCCGTCAGCGCCGTGTTGCCGACGATGTTAGCCAGCAGGTTGGGTGCCATGCGCAGGCGAGCCTGCGTCGCGGTGTAGATGATTTCAGGACGATACAGGATCCCGAACCCGGCAAAACCGGTCGCCGCATTGAAGGTTCCGGTGCGCCCGCCATTGGCCTGCAGCAGCACATATTCGCTGTTGAAGGCGTAGGTGCCGCCGAGGTTGGTGAAGGCCGCCGTCCCGCCCAGCTGCGCCGCGCCGTTGGCGATGATCATGTCGGAGGCATTGGCCGCGCTGATCTGCAGCTGGACAGTGCTGCCCGCCAGCAAGGTCACCGCGCCATTCACGCCGAGCATCCCTGCGCCGTTCGCTCCCGGTGCGATCACGCTGCCGCTGTTGGCAACCAGCCCGCCGATCGTGCCATTGCCCGACAGCGTCGCGCCCGAAAGCACGGTAACGCGCGAGTTGCTGAGCAGACCGTTCACCCGCAGCTCGCCAGCCCGCACGAAGGTGCCGCCGGCAAAGCCGCTGCTGTTGCCCGTGAGGGTGAGCAGACCCGCGCCGGTCTTGTCGAACAGGCCCGCGCCGAACAGCTGACCGGTGAAGTCACCGGCCACGTTTTGCGCGAATTCGAGAGCAGCATCGTTCTGGATCACGCCGCGCAGCGAAGTGGTGTTGCCCACCAGCCGTCCGCGGCTGATCAGCGTGCCGCCGGCGTAGGTGTTGGCTCCGGTCAGCGTGGTGGTGCCGGTGCCGTCCTGCACGAACATGCCCGAACCGCTGATGACGCCTGCGAAGGTGTAGGCATCGCTGCGGTTGATCACCAGTGCGCCGTTGTTGAGCACCGGCCCGATGATCGAGCCGCTGGTGCCGCCATCACCAAGCTGGAGCACACCGCCGCTGATGGTGGTGCCGCCGCCATAGGTGTTGGCGCCAGTGAGCACCAACCGCCCCGTGCCGACCTTCGTGAGCGCGCCGTCGCCCGAAATCACGCCGCTGAACAGCGAGGCAATCCCGTCAGTGCCGGTGGTGAGCCTTGCATTGCCGAGAACGATGCTGCCAGCGCCGTTGATCGCGCCGATGGTGGTATCGAACCCGGCAAGGTTGAAGACGCCGGTCCCGGTCTGCTCGAAGATGTCGATCCCGGTGGTCGTGCCGGTCAGCGTGATGGCGCCGGTGTTGATCACCGTCCCATCAACCACGCCCTGAAGCTGGGCCGTGCCGTTATTGGCAAGCCCGCCGCCCAGCGTACCGGTCGAGACGAGGGTGCCATCGTTCAGCACCGCGCCTTCGATCACGCCGTGGTTGGTCGTGCTGGCGCCGCCATTGTTCACCACCTGGCCGCGGATCGTGCCGTTGTTAATGAGGGTGGCATCATTGACCACGCTGCCGCTGATCACCGCGCCGGAAAGCACGCCGTTCATTGCGGCAATCGGAGCAGCCGAGGGGGCAGCCTCGCCTGCGGTTTCAACGCTAGCGACCGCAAGGCTGACGGGCGCAGCGCCCATCCCATTGTCGAGGTTCGCCATGGTACGGCCACCGGCCAGCCCGGCATCGCCGCGTGCCAGCGTGAGCGACGGGGACGAGGTCGGGGACGGCGGCGGGGCAGACGGGGGCGGAGCAGGCGGCGGCGGGGGCGGTGCAACCACCCCGCCATCACCAACCACCAGCGTGCCCGCTCTCACGAAGGTCGTGCCGGTGTAGGTGTTGACGCCGTTCACCGTGAAGGTGCCCGTGCCGTTCTTCACCACCCCGCCGGTGCCGGAAATCACCCCGTCAAAGGTCGAGGAGGTGTTGTCACCCCCGACCGTGAGGAATGCGGTGCCGAGCAGGACCGAGCCTGCCCCCTGGAGGCTGCCGACACTCGCATTGAAGCCGGCCAGATTGAAGACCGCACCATCGATCTGCGTGAAGCGGCCAAGGTAGATGCTCTGGCCGATGCTGGAGATCGCGCCATTGTTGACAGTCGCCCCGTCAATCTGGCCGCCGATCAGCGCCGTTCCATTGTTGGTCAACCCGCCGAACACGCGCCCGTCGATGACAAGGTTCGCATTGTTGAGCACCGAACCGGCAAGGCTGCCGTCGCTGAGGACGAATGAGCCGCCCGAAACCCGCGTGAGGCCGGTGTAGCTTTGTGTTCCGAAGATCTGGAAGGTCCCGCCGCCGATCTTGGTCAGCCCGCCCTCGCCTGAAATCACACCGCTGAAGCCGGTGTTGGCATTGTTGCCGCCCAGCGTCAGCGTCGCTTCCCCAAGTTCGACCGAACCCGCGCCCTGAAGGCTGCCAAAGCTCGTATCGAACCCGGCCAGATCGAACACGCCCGTGGCGCTCTGTCCGACCGCACCGATCCCGGTGGTCGTACCGGTCAGCGTGATGAGGCCGGCATTGTCGACCGCGCCGTTGACCTGGCCAGACACGTTCGCCGTCGCGCCGAGCGCATTGAACAGCCCGCCGTTAAGCCGCCCGGTCGACGTCAGCGAGCCATTGTTGGCCACCAGCCCGGCAACCCGGCCGCGAACGACGAAGGTCGCGTTGTTTTGGACTGCACCTGCCAGCGCCGCATCGGAAGCAAGATCGACCGATCCGCCGTTGATGAACGTCGGGCCGGTGAAGGTGTTGACCCCCACCAGCGCGAAGGCGCCCGTGCCGATTTTCACCAGCGAGCCCTGCCCATCGATCACGCCGCTGAAGCGCGCGTCGGTGTTGTCGCTGCCAACCGTCAGCACAGCAGTGCTGAGGTTGACGGTGCCTGCGCCGTTCAGGCTGCCCAGCGAAGTGTTGAAGCCCGCCAGATTGAGGCTGGTCCCCATGCTGGCGCTCTGCTCGAACCGGCCGAGGAAGGTGCTGTTGCCGATATTGGTGATCGTGCCGTTGTTGAGCGTGAAGCCGTCAACCTGCCCTGCGATCTGCATCGTGCCGACATTGTTCAGCTCGCCGAACAACCGTCCGTCGAGGATGAAGTTCGCCGTGTTGCGCACCGACCCTGCAAGGCTGCCATCGGCCACGATGAAGGTGCCGCCGGTGATGGCAGTCTCACCAGTATAGGCCTGCGCGCCGCTGACAATCTGGGTGGCCGCGCCGGTCTTGTTCAGCCCGCCGGTGCCGGAAATCGTGCCGAGGAAGGTGGTCGTGCCGCTCGCCGCATTGAGCGTCAGGTCGCCGTCACGCAGCAACACCTGACCCGCGCCCTGCAGCGCGCCGATCCGGGTGTCGATCCCGCCCATATCGAACGCACCGGTCGACGTCTGATCGAGCGTGGCGATGCCGTTGGTGGTGCCGACCAGCGAGATCTGGCCGCTGTTGAAGACGTTGCCGTTGAGGAAGCCCGACAGGCTGGCGCTTGCGCCCTGCTCGTTGGTGAGAACCCCGTTGATGATCCCGCCCGAGGAAAGGCTGCCGCGGTTGAGGATGTTCCCGGTGATGGTGCCGGCATTGTTGAGGCTGCCGCCGCTCAGGATGCTGAACGAACCGTTCCAGATGCCGCTTGCGTCGTTCTGGATGACGCCGCCCGCATTGACCAGCGCGCGCGCAGTAATCGTGCCGGCGTTGCTGATGATGCCGTCGCCGCCGACTTGCAGTTGCTGGTTGCTGGCGAGCGTGATCGTCCCGACCGCGCGGTTGGCGAGCCGCGCATCCGCGCCGAACACCGAAACGCCATTGCCGCTGAGCGTGCCGAAGTTCTCGAACAGGCCGCTGCTGATGCCCGAGATATCCCCCGCATTGGCCCAAACGCCGTTGTTGATGACGAGCCCGCCCGCGCTGATGCCGAACGACCCGTTCCAGCGGTTGTTGCTCGTGACAGTGCCGAAGCCGTGCGACAGGATGCCGTTCCAGGTGCCGTTGTTGTCGATGTTGCCCAGATTGGTGACATCGGCATTGACGAGGCCGTTGTTGTTCACCCGGCCGCCTTCATTGGTGAAGAAGCGCGAGTTGAGAATGCCGCCGCTGTTGATCGTCAGCGTCGCGCCGGTGCGGTTGATCGAGAAGCCGCTGTTGATGACGGTCCCCGCGATCACAAAGCCATTGGCGTTGGTGCTGACGTTATCGAACCCGCCGACGTCCCAGCGCGCGCCGCTCTGCACCAGAACGGTGCCCGTGCCGGTGTTGGAGGCAAAGCCGTCGCTGCTGAGGTTGCCGTTGACGATCAGCGCGCCGCCCGAGTTGATCGCGCCGTTGAACGTCCCCGATACGGTGGCCTGCGCTCCGGCGAACTGGGTCAGACCGCCATTGATCCGGCCGGTCGAGGTCATGGTGCCGAGGTTGACGACCGTACCAAGCACCGTCCCGGCATTGGTGAAGGTCGTACCGTTGCGAACCAGTCCAGCGATCTGGCCGCCCGACGCGAGCGCCAGCGTACCGCCGGTGATCCGGGTTTCGCCCGTATAGCCGTTCACACCCGACAGGGTGAGCGTTCCGGTGCCGGTCTTGAACAGTCGGCCCGGCCCGTTGATCACCCCGCTAAAGGTGGTCGAGGTGTTATTGCTCCCCACATTGAGCGTGGTCAGCCCAAGGTTGATCGTCCCGCCGCCTGCAATGCTGCCGAAGGCGGTGTCGAAACCGCCGAAGTTCAGCACACCGAAGCCGCCCTGAACGAAGGTCGCTTCGCCCAGCAGCCCACTCGTCGTCACATTGATCGTGCCGGAATTGTTGATCGTCCCCTGCACAGTCCCCGAAAGGTTGGCCGTGACAGTGATCGCCCCGTTCAGCAGACCGTTCTGCAACGTCCCGGTCGAAGTGAAGTTGCCGAAATTGTTGACGATGCTGGCGATCGTGCCGTTGTTCACCAGCGTTGCGCCGCTAGCATTGGTGATGCCGTTCGTCGCGGACAGGGTGCCGGTGGTGCCGACCAGCAGGTTCGCGCCGGACTGGTTGATGAACAGGCCGCCCGAGCTGAAGCTGCCGTTGACGGTAAAGGCATTGGCTGCCGTGCCGCTGTTGAAGATGTCACCGGCAAAGGATGCCGAGGCTCCGGCATCCACTGTCACCACGCCCGATGCGAAATTGTCCAGTCTGGCCGATCCGGTGGTGGTGCCCGTCAGGGTCAGCGTGCCCGAATTGCTGAGCTGCGCGACATTGCCCGACACAGTGGCCGTTGCGCCCACCTGGTTGATCAGCTCCTGGCTGATCGTCCCGGTCGTGGTCAGCGTGCCGCCGTTGCGGACGATGCTGTTGATCGTCCCGTTGTTGACGAGGGTCCCGGCGTTGTTCAGCCCGGTCGCGGTCGTAAGCGTGCCGGTCGACCCGATCAGCACCTGCGAGGTGCCGTTGTTGTCGAACTGGCTGGTGGTCGCAAGCGTGCCGTTGATGGTGAAGGCGTCGGCCACCGTGCTGTTGTTGGAGACCAGCCCGGCGATATTCGCCGTCGCGCCAGCCTGCACGGTCACAAGGCCCGCAGTGCCATTGCTCAACCCGGCGCTTCCGGTCAGGTCGCCGGTGATGTTGAGCGTGCCGAAATTGTTGATCTGCGCCGCATTGCCCGCAAGGCTCGCAGTCGCACCGGGATTGTTGATGAAGGTCGACAGCAGCGTGCCGGTCGAATTGAAGGTGGCCATGTTGGTCACGGCGCTCGCCAGAGTGCCGCTGTTGACCAGCGTCCCGCCCATCACCGCGGTGTTGCCGGTGTAGGTGTTCACGCCTGACAGGGTCAGCGTGCCTGCTCCGGTCTTGGTCAGCGAACCTGCACCCGAGATGATCGCGGAAATCGTCGCCCCGACATTGCTGGCCGTATCGATCCCGGTCGCGCCGGTCAGCGACAGCCGCGAGGCCGCATTGCCGCCGGTGATGGTGTAGCCATCGACGAGGAACGCAAGGCCGCTCGGCGCGACTGTGGTGTCGGCCGCGATGGTGACAGTGCCACCGGTTCCGGCGAACACGGCGTTGAAGCCGTTGCCGGCCCACACACCGCTGAAATCGCCGTCATCTTCGGTGAAGTTGCCGTTGGTGAAGTTCCACGTGCCGTTGCCGCCGACAACAGCGCCAGTCGGCGAAGTGGTCGTTCCGTTCCAGAAGATCAGATCTTCCGGCGGCGCGGCATTGAGGATGATCGTGGTGCCGTCGAGCGCCAATGTGCCGACGAACCCGCCAGCGAGGGGGTTGAGGGTGAGGTTGCCAAGCGCGCCAGCGAGCGAGCCGAATTCGAACAGCGTGTAGCGGCCGTTGGAGAAGCCCACGCCCTGCACGATGTCGATATTGCCACCGTTCAGCGTGAGAGCGCCGGTAACGCGGATCAGGTCATTATTCGCCCCGCCCGCAACGCCTGCCTGAGCCAGTTCGAAGACGGTGAGCGATCCGGCATTCAGCGTCAGCGCGCCGACCGTCATGGTCCCCGGGCTTTGACCGGCCGCCAGCGTGCCGCCATTGCCGATCGTAACCGCGCCGGCAATCGTGCCAGTGCCGCCCAGAACGCCGCTGTTGACCGTAACCCCGCCGCCGAAACTGCCGTTGACGCGCAGTTGCCCGCCCGTGACAGAGGCCATGCCGGTGAAGCCGCCCGCATTGGTCAGGATGGTCGTGCCCGTCCCTGCCTGCACAATCGCGCCAGCGCCGCTGATTGCGTTGTTGACGGTGTATGCATTCGATCGGTTGAAGGCGAGCGTGCCGTCGGCCCTGATAGTAACCGTGGCCGAGTCCGACCCGATCGTCGCGAACGTGCCGCCATTCCCGATCTGCACTGTGCCGCTGGCGATATCCATCATACCGCTCAGGTTGTTGCTCGAGGTCAGGGTGAAGGTACCCGTCCCGGTCTTGATCAGCGACCCGCGACCGCTCAACTGGCCCGACAGCACGGTCGAGCTGTTGTCCCCGCCGGTGGTCAGGACCGGCTGCTCGCCCGAGGACATCGCCGAATCGATCGAGACGTTGCCCGCCCCGCCGACCGAACCGATGGTGACGTTCCTGAACACCTGAAGCGTCCCGCTGTTGACCGTCACCGCGTTCCCGACGGACAGGGCGTTGGAGTTCAGAAGTTGCAGAAACCCGCTATTGATCGTGACCGGGCCAACAATGTTGTTGCTGCCAAGCAGCGCTGCCCCCCCCGGTCCGTTGATGGTCAGCGAAGCAAGGTTGTTGATGGCGGAATTGAAGACGATGAACGAGCCCTGAGCGTTCAGGGTGAGATCATGGCCGGCGCCTTCGAGGCTGACCGGCGCTCCGGCGAAATCGAGTCTCCCGCTTGTGTTCGAGATCAGCGTATCGCCCGCCAGCGTGACGGAGCCGACCACCCTGCTGTTACCGCTCTGATTGACCAGCGCGCCCACGCCGGCATTGCCGGTCCCGTTAAGGGTAAGCGCATCGCCGAAGGAGGTGAACCCACTGGCGCCGCCGATCAGCTCCAGCGTCGCGCCAGCTTCAACCGCTGTGCCCGCCGACGAACTGCCCAGCGCGGTCGCATTGGCGACCCTGAGCGTTCCGGCATTGACAAACGTTTGCCCATCATAGGTGTTCGCGCCCGACAGCGTCAGCGTGCCGATACCGCGCTTCGTGATCGTGCCGTTCCCGCCAAATGTCCGGATTACGCCGCTGAACTCGGTGTCGGAGGCGTCACCGACAATGATCGAACCGCCGTTTTGCAGGAACAGCGTCCCGCTTCCCGCGAGGCTGCCGATGGTCTCGGTGCTGTTCACCGCTGCGGCGGTTGTCCCAGCCGCAAGCGTCAGGCGACCGGTATCCGACAGCGCAGACCCGCCCGCGAACTGCAGGTTGCCGCTTCTTATGGTCGTATCACCGGTGTAGGTGTTGTTGCCGAATAGGCCCAAGGTCGCTTGCCCGGTGCCTTCCATGATCACCGAACCGCTGCCGAGCGCCAAGCTTCCCGACTGAATGATGATGTTCCCGCGACCGCCGAAGGTCATGGTCCGGTCGGTGCCGGAAACGACGCCGGAGATGCTGATGGCGCTTCCCGCATTGGCTTCGAACCGGACATCCGTATCGAGCGTGATCGCTCCGAGCAGAATGCTGTCGCCTGAAATGCTTCGCACCACGCCGGTGCCGCCGACGCCCGTACCGCTGAGCGTGAGCGCGTCGTTAACGATGACCAAGCCGCCAATCAGCGCCAACGCCGCGCCGCTTTGAACCACAGTGCCAGACGCTGCGGTGCCCAGCGCGCGGCCATCAGAGATCTCCAGCGTGCCGGCCCTGATCGTGGTTTCGCCGGTGTAGGTGCTCGCACCGCTCAGCCTCACCGTGCCCGCGGTGGTCTTGTTGAGCCCGACGGAGCCCGCCAGCACCGCCTGCGCGGTGCCCGAGCGCACGTCGAAGTCGCTAAACGAAGTGAGGGTGCCGCCATTGGTGATGTTGCCGCCGGCCAGTGTGACACCAGAGAAGGTGGTGCCGAAACCGACGGTGTCGTAGGTTCCTCCGTCCACGACGAGGAAAGATTGAGAATCAAAACGATTGTTCCCGCCTACGCGCACCGTCCCGGCAGACACCTGCAAGGTCCCGGTGAAGGTGTTCTCACCCAGGAACAGCGTCTCCAGCATTGGCGCGTTGTAGGTCACGCCTCCTCTGCCGGAAATGACGCCATCCATGTTTCCATTAGTCGCCGAACCGACGCCGCCAATCGTAAGCGTGAATTGGTTAAGCACGACACTGGAAGTGCTAGCTGCGGAGATAAGGGCGCCGACTGTCTCGTTGCCTTGCAATTCGAGCGTGCCGTCTGCGCCAATTTCGACGATGGACGTATCGCCGATCGCATTGCCGTTGCGGACCGCAACCCCGCCGGACTCGATAAGGAAGTTGCCCGCACCAGTCACGTTGCTGGTCCCGGTCAGGGTCAGCGTCCCGTTGCCTGTCTTGACGAAATAACTGTCATTGAAACCGGTTGAACCGGTAAAACTTCCCGCCCAGGTGCTGCCGATGTTCTGGTTCACCGTCAGCCGGCCACCGGTCCCGAAATTGAACGTGCCGCCCGAGCCCGTCAGACGCCCGATTGTGTCGGCGGCATTGACGTTAATTGTCCCACCGGAGAAGGTGAAATCGAAGGTCGGGTTGTCGGAAAGATTGCTGCCGGCGTTGATATTGAGCGTACCGCCGAGAACCGCGGTGGAACCCGCGACCACGCCGGCATTGTTGAACACGCCATCGTTGACAACGACGGGTCCCTGAATCGTGCCATTGTTGAAAACCGACCCGCTGCCGAAGGTCTGAACAAAGCCCGTGACACTGCCGACCGGGTTGATGCGCAAGGTGCCGTTACCCGACGCGACCACATTGGCGGTCAGCGCCGCAGCGAGGGTCAGTTCGCCCCCGCTGACGGTGACCTGAGCAACCGTCTGGTTGGTGTTCACAGTCGGCTGCAGCGATGTGCCGCCGTTGATGATGACCGACGAACCAGCGCTGGGCAGGGCATTCGGGTTCCAGTTGGTGGCCGTCTCCCAGTTGATATTGGCCTCGCCATCCCAGGTCGCATCTTGCGCGAAGGCCTGAGTCGGCATCATCGCGAGCGCGCCAGCGACCGGTATCAGAGCGGAGGAACCTAGCAGGCGCGAGGCCGTCATCTGAGCGAACGAACGACCATTGAGCCGCGAAATCTCGCGAGCACGCACCTGCACCATAAATTGTAGCCCCCAAATCAATAGGGCTGCTGCCTAACCCTTAAAGCAAGTTAGGAAAAGGGACTAAAAACAGGGTTGTGAATTTTTCACCGATGTTCGCGTTTCGGTTGCACTAAATCACAGCATTGGTCTGTTCGAGTATCCACGCGGGGATGGCTTCCTGGCGCAACTCGGCGATGTCAAACCCCTGCGCGCGCACCGCATCATACCGGTCGCGCGGGGCGTAATCGGCGGGGCGCTGGACGAACACCTTGCCCTTCGTCTCGGCAAGAATTGCAAGGCCGCGCACCCCGTCGGTGCCGCTCCCGGTAAGCAGCCCGCCCAGCACAGGAAGGCCGCTACGGGCGAGGCTGCCGAACAAGAGATCGGCCGAAGGGCGGCAGCCAGCCACCGGATCGCGATCAACCAGCCGCAGGCGCGGCGGCTCGCCCGGTTCGATCACGACATGGCGGGTGGGATCATGCGCCAGCCACACCTTGCCCGGCTCCAGCGAAACGCCGTCCACCGCGTCGCCCAGCTGGCAGGGAAGCGAATGGCGCATCGCCCGCACGGCATTTTCGACAGCGCCCGGCTCGGCATCGAACAGCACGATGGTGGGCGGACACCCGGCGTCATAAGCGGCGAGCACCTGCCGCGCCGCTTCGATCCCCGCCGCCCCGCAGGCCAGTGCGACGATCCGCCCGTCGCTGCGATACCGCGCCCCGCCCGCGTCTGCGTCCGCACTGTCGCTGCCACTGCCGCCGGGCTTCAGCTCGCCCGCTGCTGCCTTCAGCACGATATCGCCAAGCTGGCGCACGGTCGCATCGAACTCCTCGCGCGAGGTGTGAAGGGGCTTGGGAAAGCAATGCACCGCGCCCAGTTCCAGCGCGCGCCGCGCAGTGCCGGTGCCGGCCTGGGTGATGCTGGAGAGCATGATCACCGGCATCGGCCGGGTTGCCATCACCTCCTCGAGAAACTCCATCCCGCTCTTGCCCGGCATCTCGACATCAAGCGTCAGCACATCGGGCTTGAGCTTTTCGAGCTGGTCGCGCGCGTCATCGGCATTCTTTGCCGTGCCGCAAACCGTCACGCCTTTGGCATTGTCGAGAATATCGCAGAACAGCGCGCGCATCGCAGCAGAATCGTCGACGACCAGTACTCTGACATTCGCCATGTTACGCTATGCCTCCTGATGGTGATCCGGCCTGCAATCGGCCCGCCGGCGCACGTCAGCGCACCCTGCCATGGGCCAATAGCCCGCGATGCGAGAAGAAATTCCCGCCACATTCCTAAGGGCTTGCGCATAGGCGGACAGCAAAGGCGCCTTATGACCCGTGCCGATAGATGACAGCCTGCAACACACCCCGGATCGTCACACCGACCTGGGACCAGGCAGGGTAACGGCATATGACGATCGAGAAATATTCGCGGCTCGGCGCATTGGCGCTCGGCGGGTTGGTGGCAGCGATCCTGCTGCTGGCCGGGATCGGGATCAATCACATCAGGAACGGCGGCGCGCTCGATTCCGAGGAGCAGTTGCTGTCCGATTTCCGGGCCGACATCCTACCCCCGCCGATGTTTCTGGTCGAAGCTTTCGGCAACGCCAGCATCATGACGATCCACCGGGATGCCTATACGATCAACGAAGAACGGCTGGCGAAGCTGGAGAAGGAATACTGGGACGCCGAGCGCCGCTGGGCGCAAAGCGCGATGGCGGATGATCTCAAGGCCGGTCTTGCCGCCAATGCGCAAAAGACCGGCACGGCGTTCTGGAACGAGATCAACACCTCTCTCAAGCCCGCTGCCCGTCAGTGGGACCAGCCGGCCATGCTCGCTTCGCACCGCCGGCTGCTGCAGATCTACCGCGAACATCGCAGCGCGAATGACGCACTTGTGGCGCGCAGCGAAAGCCTGACCGCGGTCGCCAATGACGAAAACTCCGTCGTCCAGATGCTGGTCATCGCCGGGGCGTGCATTGCCGTGCTGCTGGTGCTGGGCGTTCTCGCGATTGCCTACCTCGCCTTCCGTCGCAAGGTGTTGTGGCCGCTCTATATGACCGCCGAGACGATGGACGCCATGGCAGCGGGCGACCACGATGCCGGGATCACCACGCAGCACCGCGTGGACGAAATCGGCACCATGACCCGCGCGATCGAGACGTTCCGCACCGCACTGAAATCCGACAAGGCGCGCTCTGCAGAACAAGCCGAAGTGGTGGAGACGCTGTCGGGCGCGCTGTCCAGACTGGCCGAGGGCGATCTGACCCACCGCATCACCGCCATGCCGCCGGGCGAGCATGAGCGGCTGAGCGATGCCTTCAACACCTCGGTCGCCAAGCTGGAAGGCATGATCGATGCGGTGCGCGCTACCGCCAACGGCGTGCGCACCAGCTCGGACGAAATCCGCGCCGCAAGTGAAGACCTGGCCCTGCGCAACGAACAGCAGGCCGCCAGCCTTGAGGAAACCGCCGCTTCGGTCGGCACCACGGTCAGCCTGACGCGCCTGTCGGCCGACAATGCCAATGCCGCCAAGGGCGCGATTGCCCAGACCCACGCCCGCGCCACAGAAGGCGGTGCCGTGGTCGGCAAGGCCGTCGCCGCAATGGGCGCGATCGAGCAATCGGCCAAGGAAATCACCCAGATCATCGACGTGATCGACGGGATCGCCTTCCAGACCAACCTCCTCGCCCTCAACGCCGGGGTCGAGGCCGCGCGGGCAGGCGAGGCGGGCAAGGGCTTTGCCGTGGTCGCCAACGAAGTGCGCGCGCTGGCCCAACGCTCGGCCGAAGCGGCGCGCGACATCAAGACGCTGATCGACAAGTCCACCGCCCATGTCGGCGACGGGGTCAGCCTGGTGGGCGAAACCGGCACGCTGCTCGCCGAAATCGTCGCGCAGGTCGGCTCGGTCACGGCGCAGGTCAACGAAATTGCTGAGACCACCGCTTCGCAGGCCAGCAATCTGGAACAGGTCAATGTCGCGGTCGGCACGATCGACCGCATGACCCAGCAGAATGCCGCAATGGTCGAACAATCAACCGCCGCGACCCGCAGCCTGTCCAGCGAGGCCCAGCGGCTGGGCGAACTGGTCGCGCAGTTCCGGGTGAGCGGCGCAGGCCAGCCGGTCGCCAGCTTTGCAGCCCCGCCCCGGCCTGCCGCGCCTGCACAGCGCAAGACCCACGCCCCGCGCAAGGCACCGCCGCCGCCTGTGATCGGCAACCTCGCCCGCAAACCTGCACCCAGCACCCTCCCCGACGAGGACGACTGGAGCGAGTTCTAAGGCGCCGCGCCGCGCCTCCACAGCCCTGACCGGTCCCGAGCCCCGCACGAGGTCTGCCCCCGATGATCACGCTACCCCCCATCTGCGACCGCAGCGCTGCCGGTGCGCTCTATCCCGAACTGGCGGAATCGCTCGGGCCTGCGCCGCTTGCGGTCGATGCCGCGCGGGTCGAGCGGATCGGGCAGGCAATGCTGCAACTGCTGGTCTCGGCTGCGCGCAGCGAGGGCGGGATCGCGATCCATCAGCCCAGCCCCGCCTTCACGGCGGCGCTGCGGCTGACGGGCCTTGAACATGTGGTGCTGGAAGGCATTGTCGGCGGAGGCGCGGCCGGATGACCGAAGACGACATCAAGCAGATCTTCTTCGTGGAATGCGAAGAGGCTTTGGAAGCCGCCGAAAACGGCCTTGCCGCCTGCCGCGCGGGCACCCACGACACCGAAACGATCAACGCGATCTTCCGTGCGGTGCATTCGATCAAGGGCGGCGCGGGGGCGTTTGGCCACTTGCCGTTGCAGGCCTTCACCCACGGCTTTGAAAACCTGCTCGGCGAAATCCGCGAGGGCAAGGTAGTGCTGGAGGCCGCACTGGTCGATCTGCTGCTGCTGGCACTCGATTGCCTGCGCGATCATGTCGAAGCGGCGCGTGGCCCCGGCGCGCCGCCCGAAGATGCCGGTCTGCTGGCCAGACTGGAAGCCGCTCAGGCCGGCGGCAGCGCTGCAACCCCGTCTGCCCCGGTCGCAGCGTTCGACGATCTCGACGCGCTGCTGGATGAACTGGCCGCGCCCGCGCCCACGCCCACGTCCGCCATTCCGGCTCGCCCTGAAAGCTGGATCGTCCACATCCGTCCTCACGCGGGCGCGATGACCAAAGGCAGCGAGCCATTGCTGTGGCTGCGCGAGCTGACGGATCTGGGCGGCACCTGCGAATTCTGCGACCTTTCCGCTGTCCCCGCCATCGAACGCCTCGCGGTCGATCAAGGCTATCTCGGCTGGACCTTCCGGATGCCCGGCCATGTCACACGCGACACCGTGGCCGACATCTTCGACTTTGTCGGGGACGAGGTGGCTGTCACCTTTGGCCCGGACGCCGCCATGCCGCCGCCGCGGATCGCGGTGCATGATGTGGCCGCCGCCGCGCCGGTGGCCGCTCCCGCCAAGCCCGAAGGCATCGCCAGTGCGCCCTCATCCGCTGGGGCCGCTGCCACTGCGCCCGCCACCCAATCGGTGCGGATCGACCTGAAAAAGCTCGACATGCTGATCGACGGCGTGGGTGAACTCGTGATCGCGCAAGCCATGCTCGCCCAGCGGCTCACCAATGAAAATCTCGCCCATATCGAGGAACTCGCCCTGATCGAGACGCTGGTGCGCGACATTCAGGAACACGCCATGGCCTTCCGCGCCCAGCCGATCAGCTCGGTGTTCGGACGCGTGCCGCGGCTGCTGCGCGAGCTTGGCGGCAGCACCGGCAAGCACGTGAAGCTGGAGGTGGCGGGCGAGACGACCGAACTCGACAAGACCGTGATCGAGCGCCTGAGCGAGCCGATGACCCACCTTATCCGCAACGCGGTCGACCACGGGATCGAACCGCCCGAAGAACGCCGTGCGGCGGGCAAAGACCCAGAAGGCACACTGACCCTGTCTGCCGAACAGAAGGCCGGGCGCATCATTATCCGCATTGCCGATGACGGGCGCGGGATCGACCGGGACCGGGTGCTGGCCAAAGCCATCGCCAATGGTCTGGTCGCCCCCGATGCCCAGCTTTCCGATGATGACATCAACCAGCTGATCTTCGCCCCCGGCTTTTCCACCGCTGCGCAGGTCTCCAACATCTCCGGGCGCGGGGTCGGCATGGATGTCGTGAAGCAGAACGTGAAGGAGCTTGGCGGGCGCATCACCATCGAAAGCACGCCGGGCAAGGGCACCACCTTCGCGCTCGCCCTGCCGCTGACGCTGGCGATTTCCGACGGGATGATCGTGCAGGTCGGCGACCAGTCGCTGGTCATTCCGCTCACCCATGTGATCGAAAGCCTGCGCCCGACGCCTGCCGATGTGAAGGGCATGGGCACCCGCGCGCAGATGCTCAACGCGCGCGGCAGTTTTGTGCCGATTGTGCCATTGGGCGTGCTGACCGGCGCGAAAGGTGCCGTCAGCAACCCGTGCGAGGGCGTGCTGGTGCTGGTAGAGACCGAGGGCCACGGCCGCGCCGCGCTGCTGGTGGATGCCATCACCGACCAGCGCCAGTTCGTGATCAAGGCGCTGGATGCGCATTACCGCCAGATCGACTCTGTCGCGGGGGCCACCATCCTCGGCAATGGCAAGGTGGCGTTGATTGTCGATGTCGACTTCATCGCCAGCGCCGCCGCGCGCAGTGGCGGCAACACGGCGCTGGCGGCGGCGGCCTGATGTTGCACGCCCCTGCCCCCGGCGCTGAATCCGACAGCATGGTCCCCGGCGTCAGCCCGGCGATCTACAGCGCGGAAGATTTCCGCCGCATCGCAGACCTGATCCACACCGAGACCGGCATCGTACTGTCCGAACGCAAGCAGATGCTGGCCTATTCGCGCCTTGCCCCGCTGGTGCGGCGCAGCGGGCTGACCAGTTTCGGGGCGTTCCTCGAAACGCTCGGGAGTGATCCGCAGGCCATGACCGAGGTGATCGCCGCGCTCACCACCAACCACACCTATTTCCACCGCGAGCCGCATCATTTTGACCATTTCGCCAGCGTCGTGCGTCCCGATCTGGTCGCCCGTGCGCAGGCAGGGGCAACAGTGCGGCTGTGGTCGGCGGGCTGCTCCAGCGGCGAGGAAATCTGGACGCTGCTGATGGTGCTGCTCGGCCCGAAGCGCGAAGCGGGCTTGCGGATCGCGCGCAGCAAGCTGCTGGCGCTGGCGAGCGACATTTCGGTCAACGCGCTCGCTGGCGCAAAGGCGGCGACCTATCCTGCCAGCGCCTTGGACGCCGTGCCTGAGGCATTGCGCCGGACATGGTGCGCGCCGGTAACAGGCGCGGGCGAACCGCGCATTGCGATCGATCCGGCGGTGCAGGCGATGGTGCGCTTCCGGATGCTCAACCTGATGGGCGACTGGCCGATGCACGGCGCCTTCGATGTGATCTTCTGCCGCAATGTGATGATCTATTTCGATGCCCCCACCAAGGAGCGGCTGGTCGAACGTTTCGCCCGCCAGCTGGTGCCGGGCGGTTACCTTTACATCGGCCACTCCGAGCGGGTGAGCGGCCCCGCCACCGCGCTGCTCGAACCGGTCGGGCCGACGATCTACCGCCGCAAGGGGCACGCATGACCATCCGGGTGCTGATTGTCGACGACAGTTCACTGATGCGCGCGCTGCTCCAGCACCGGCTGGAGCGCGAGGCCGACATCACGGTGGTCGGCACCGCTGCCAACGCGGCCGAAGCGCGCCAGCTGATCAAGGCGCTCGATCCCGATGTGGTGACGCTCGATATCGAAATGCCGGGGATGGACGGATTGTCCTTCCTCGAAAAGATCATGCAGCTTCGGCCCACGCCTGTCATTCTGGTGTCCGGCGCGACCGAAGCGGGCGCCAGCGCCACCGCACGCGGACTGCAACTGGGCGCGGTCGGGTGCATCGCCAAATCCCAGCTCAGCATGGCCCCCGGCGCACGCGATGATGGCGCGCTGACAGGCATGGTGCGCGAGGCCGCCAGAGTGCGGCTTGGCCCTGTCCAGACCCGCCCGGCCTCGCCCTTGGCTGCTCCCGCCCCAGCCTTGGCCAGCCTTCCCGATGCCAGGCCCGAAGTGATCGTCATTGGTGCATCGACCGGCGGGGTGGAGGCATTGCACACCCTGCTGGCGGCGTTTCCGGCCGATTGCCCGCCAACCCTGATCGTGCAGCACATCAATGGCTGTTTTGCCGAAGCCATCGCCCAGTCCTTCGACCGCGCGGTGCGGCCCAAGGTGATGCTGGCCGAAAGCGACATGCCGTTGGAACAAGGCACCGTGCTGCTCGCCCCCGGCAATGACCGCCACCTGCAAGTGGCTTCCGCTGGGACACGCGGCCTGCGCTGCGTGCTGCGTGAAGGCGATCCGGTCAGCGGCCACCGCCCCAGCGTCGACCGTCTGTTTGCCTCTCTGGCGAGCACACTCGGGGCCGCGCGCGGGGATCGGGCGCTCGGCATCCTGCTCACCGGCATGGGGCAGGACGGCGCGCAGGGCATGGCACAGCTCGCCAGCATCGGCGCGCGCACCATCGCGCAGGATCAGGCC
>JAUMAX010000041.1:0-23720 GCA_032116115.1 Porphyrobacter sp. | reverse complement strand
AAACCTATTACCGTCTCAGCCCCTTCATGGCGGCGGACAAGATCAACGAACCCATCCTGTTCATCCATGGCGAGAACGACAGCAATCAGGGCACCTTCCCCGAACAGTCGGAACGCATGTTCGCCGCAGTCAAAGGCACCGGCGGCACAGCGCGGCTGGTGATGCTGCCGCACGAGGACCACGGTTATCGCGGGCGGGAGTCGGTGCTGCACACGCTGTACGAGATGATCGACTGGTTCGACCAACACGTCAAAAACGCCCCCGTCGCGGCGGGCGAATAACAAGGGGCGCAGCGTCTGTCGGGCCGTTCAGCCCGCTGGACGCTCCAGCGCCTTGCGGCCCTCTTCCTCGCGCTCGAACGCGCGCCTGTAAGCTTTCCGCGCCGTCAGCCGCGCGCGATAGGCCTTGAGACTGTCGGGCACGCCGTCATCCAGCCCCACGCTCTGGGCGAGGATCAGCGCGTAGCCGACGCAGATGTCCGCGACGGTGAAGCGGTCCGCGCACAGGAACTCGCGGCCCTCAAGGCGCTGCTCGACCTTGACCAAGCGCTTGTGGAACCACTTGGCATAAGCGACCCCGGCCTCGGCCAGTCCCTTGTCCTTCTCGAAGATCGCGAAGCGCATATAGACCGTCTGCGGGAAGGTGATCGTCGCGTCGGCGTGGTAGGTGTAATCGAGGTAGGCGCCATAATCCGCCTCACCCGGCGCAATCGCCAGCGGGGTGTAGCCGCTGCGTGTCGCCAGATAATGGGCGATGGCGCAGCTTTCGGTCATCCGCGTCTCGCCATCAACCAGCAGCGGCACGGTGCCGAGCGGGTTCAGCGCCATGAACTCGGGCGCAAGATAGCGCGGCGGGAACGGAAGGATATTGAGGTCGATATCAACCCCGGCTTCCTCAGCCGCCCAGGTTGCGCGAAGCCCGCGCGAGCGCGCGCAGGTGTAAAGGACAGGTGTGGTCATCGGGGCAGACTTAGTGCGCCTTGTCCGCGCCCACACCCAGCACTTTGTGCAGGACAAAGGCGATGATGCTGCCCAGCACCAGCCCGACCACCGCCGAAAGCGATGTTTCCGTCAGCCACCCGAGCACGCCGCCGGCCGAGCCTGCCATTTCATGGACCACGTGTTCGGCTGCATGGATCGGGTCGTAGAGCCCGTCCCAGCCCAGCTTGTGCAGGCTGTCGACCACAATATGCCCGCCGACCCACAGCATTGCCACCGTGCCGACAATCGACAGCGTCACCAGCAGCTTAGGCACGAAGCGCAGCAGGAACCGCCCGAAGGCCTGCTTGGCCGCGCTGCCCTGCTTGGTGAGATAGAGCCCGATATCGTCAAGCTTCACGATCAACCCGACCGCGCCGTAAACCGCCACCGTCACCGCCACCGCGACCAGCGCCAGCACCGCGCCGCGCATCACCAGCGATTCGTCAGCCACCTCGGCCAGTGCGATCGCCATGATTTCTGCCGAAAGGATGAAATCCGTGCGGATCGCGCCGGCGACGCGCTCGTTCTCGAAAGCGACGGGATCGGTGATCTCGTCTTCCAGCGTCTCCCCGTGCTTGCCGAAGCCGAGCTTCTCCATCACCTTTTCCGCGCCCTCGTAGGCGAGGAAAGACCCGCCCAGCAGCAGCAGCCAGACAATGGCGGCAGGCAGGAATTCGGACAGGAGCAGCGCGGCAGGCAGCAGGAAGATCAGCTTGTTCTTGAGGCTGCCCTTGGTGATCTTCCAGATGATCGGCAGTTCCCTCGCCGGGGAAAGGCCGGTGACATAGCTTGGCGTGACCGCCGCATCGTCAATCACCACACCGGCTGTCTTGGTGCCAGCACGCCCCGCAGCAACCGCGACATCGTCAATGGAAGCCGACGCTGCCTTTGCGATCACCGAGATATCATCGAGAAGTGCAACCAGACCTGACGGCATATTCAACCCCCTTTTGCGAATCGTGCAACTTGAACCCCGCGCCTGCCCGTCCGGTTCCCGCGCGGCAAGACTTGCAATTGCACGCCAAAGCTGTAAGGGGCCGCGCTTCGCATGGGAACCGCCTGTGCGATTGATCGAAGAAAGCCGGAGGGGCCCTGCACATGCCGTGCAGACAAGCCAGCGATCGGCATGGAAGTGAAAGGACGCGAGATGGCTCTGTACGAGCACGTCTTTCTCGCGCGTCAGGATCTGAGCCAGGCTCAGGTTGACGCGTTGGCGGCACAAGCCACCGAAATCGTAGAAGCAGGCAATGGCAAGGTCACCAAGACCGAAACCTGGGGCCTGAAGTCGCTCGCCTACAAGATCGAGCGCAACCGCAAGGCGCATTTCGTGCTCCTCAACATCGAAGCCCCGGGCTCGGTCGTTGCTGAGCTTGAGCGTCAGACCCGTATCAACGAAGACGTCATCCGTTACATGACCATCCGCGTGGACGCCCACGAAGAAGGCCCGAGCGTGATGATGCGCAAGAACGAGCGCGAGCGTAAGCGTCGCGAAACCCGTGAGGAGCGCGACTGATGGCCCGCCCGTTTTTCCGCCGCCGCAAGTCCTGCCCGTTCGCGGCCAAGGATGCCCCCAAGATCGATTACAAGGACGTGCGCCTGCTGCAGGGCTTCATGTCCGAGCGTGGCAAGATCGTGCCTTCGCGCATCACCGCCGTCTCGGCGAAGAAGCAGCGTGAACTGGCCCAGGCGATCAAGCGCGCGCGCCAGATCGGCCTGCTTCCGTTCATCGTGAAGTAAGAGGAGAAAGACAGATGGATATCATTCTCCTTGAGCGCATCGAAAAGCTCGGCTCGATCGGTGACGTTGTCACCGTGAAGGACGGCTATGCGCGCAACTTCCTGCTGCCGCAGAAGAAGGCCCTTCGCGCCAACGAAGCCAACCGCAAGGTCTTCGAAGCCAACCGCGAGCGTCTGGAAAAGGACAATGCCGAACGCCGCGTCGCTGCCGAAGCGCAGGGCGAAAAGGTTGCTGGCGCTGAAGTCGTGCTGATCCGCGCGGCCTCGAACGCCGGTCAGCTTTATGGTTCGGTCAGCGTGCGCGACATCGTGTCGGGCCTCGCCGATCAGGGCCATGCCGTCGAAAAGCGCATGGTCATCCTCGACGCGCCGATCAAGGCCATCGGGATGCACAATGTCACTGTTGCCCTGCACCCTGAAGTGCGCGTGACGGTGAAGGCCAATGTCGCCCGTTCGGACGACGAAGCCAAGCTGCAGAGCGAAGGCGTGGACGTGCTCGCCGCGATGTTCGAAGACGAACAGCGCGAGATCGAGGAACAGGCCGAAGCAACCCGCATCGACACCAATCTCGAGCCGGGTGAAATCCCGGCCGAGCTGCTCGACGGCGGCGACGAGGACTAAGTTCTCCGGCCCTTCACCGGGGCCAACCACCTACAAAAGGGCGCGGGGTCGAAAGACTTCCGCGCCCTTTTTGTAAACAGCCCCTTGCCGCGCGCGGCCGTGTCGCTGAAAGATAACAACAAAGGAGCACAAGCACCTGCCATGATCGACATTCCTGCCATCCTCGCCCAGCTGCAGCAGCATTACGATGACGCCGTGCGTGCGTTGCGTGAAGACGTGATCGCTTTCGGACGTGACGGAACCGTTCCGCCCGCCGCGCGCAGGGCCGATGGTAGCTATGCCTATCCGCAGATCACCTTGAGCTATGCCGGGATCGGCGCGCCGCGTGACCGCAGCCGGGCGTTCGGGCGGCTGGAGATGCCGGGGACCTATACCACCACCATCACGCGCCCCGACCTTTTCGCAGGCTACCTCACCGAACAGCTGCAACTGATCGCCGACGAATATGAAATCACCGTGAGCGTCAGCCGGTCGCGGCAGGAAATCCCCTTCCCCTATGTGCTCGATGGCGAGGCCGGCGCGGCGATGGTGGGCATTTCGCCGCAGGATATCGCAACCCACTTCCCTTCTACCGACCTCGCCCTGATCGGTGACGAGCTGGCCGACGGGATCGAGATCGACAGCACCACCGACATTCCCCTGTCGCTGTTCGATGGCTTACGCACCGACTATTCGCTCGCCCGGTTGAAGCACTATACCGGCAGCGAAGTCAGCGATTTTCAGGACTTCATCCTGTTCACCAACTACCACCGCTATGTCGATGAATTCGTGAACTGGGGCGCAACCCAGATCGGCAAGGACGGCTATGTCGCGCTGACCGGCGCGGCCGGGCTCGATATCCGCGAGCCGACCCCGCACGCGCAGGATCAATTGAACGACACCGCCTGGCGTCGCCACCAGATGCCCGCCTATCACCTGATCCGCGAGGACGGACGCGGGATCACGCTGGTGAATATCGGCGTCGGCCCCTCCAACGCCAAGACGATCTGCGATCACCTTGCGGTGCTGCGTCCCCATGCGTGGATGATGATCGGCCACTGCGGCGGGCTTCGCTCCACCCAGAAGATCGGCGATTTCGTGCTGGCTCACGCCTATCTGCGCGACGATCACGTGCTCGATCCGGTGCTCCCGCCCGAAGTGCCGATCCCGCCGATTGCCGAAGTGCAGCAGGCCATGGCGCTGGCGGCCGAGGAAGTCAGCGGCGTACAAGGCGCCAACCTCAAGCAGCGGATGCGCACCGGCACGGTTGTCACCACCGATGATCGCAACTGGGAGCTGCGTTACTCGTCGTCAGCCAAGCGCTTCTCGCAAAGCCGCGCCATCGCGATCGACATGGAAAGCGCGACCATCGCCACGCAGGGTTACCGCTTCCGGGTGCCTTACGGGACGCTGCTATGCGTCTCGGACAAGCCGCTCCACGGCGAGATCAAGCTGCCGGGCCAGGCCAACAAGTTCTACGAAGAGGCCATCGCCGCCCACTTGCAGATCGGCATCGTCGCCGTCTCGCGCCTGCGCGATGAAGGCGACCGCCTGCACAGCCGCAAGCTGCGCGCGTTTAACGAACCGCCCTTCAGGTAAGGGCGGCGGCAACGAACCGCCGTTCCTTCCGGGAACGACGGTTCGTCATGCCTCGCCTAAAGAGCGTCCTGCCCGCCGGTCAGTTCGATTTCCTTGTTGTCGGCGGATTCGGCCGCGATCTTGAGCAGGCTTCCGAGCTGCGTGGCCGACATGTTGTCGAACACCTTGATCACGAAATAGAGCACATCGCCGCGGATTTCCCAGCTGCCGATCTTGTTGGTGCTCGATTCCGCCATCAATGCCAGTGCCTTGGCACCGTTGATGCCGTCTTCGCCCACGCGGGCCGCCGGGGCAAAGACTTCGCGGATGGTCAACCCGCTTACGGTTTGAGTCTGGCCGGAAACAAACGCCAGCTGCGTGCGGCCTTCTTCGGTGTAGTTGAACACCAGCTTGTAGTCGCCGTCGCCATCGACCTCGTATTTGAGCCCTTCCTTGGCGAGCCGTTCCTCGATCACCGCATCCTTCGCCGCTGCAGGAGCCGCAATCGCAAGTGCGAACCCGGTCAGAGCAAGGGCGGACAGCGGCAGGTGGTAACGAGTGGTCATTCAATTCTCCCATCAGGCTCATGCGATCCCGGGCGATCATAGCCGCTGCAAATCTGCATAACTTGGAATATTTGGTCACGTGCCTAGCAAAACTGGCCCGGCGAGACCGGGGCGCGCTTGGCTGGTGCGGGGTGACGCGCCGCCTTGGTTCAGCTAGCTTCGCAAACCAAAGAACCTGCGGAGAGCGACCATGCCCAGCCCCAGCCCTTCGCGCTCGATTGCGGGGCGCGTCGCCATCATTACCGGTGCAGCCAGCGGCATGGGCCGCGCCACGGCAAAGCTGTTCGCGGCCGAGGGGGCACTGGTTGCGCTGATCGACCTCGATCTGGCCGCCTGCGAGGCCGTGGCGGCAGACTGTGGGGGCGGTGCGCGGGCCTATGGGCTCGACGTGGCCGACGGTGAGGCCATCGCCAGCACTGTAGCCCGGATCGCTGCGGACTTTGGCAGGATCGACATTCTGGTGAACAATGCCGGGGTATCGAGTTTCTGCGCGCTTGATGATCCCGCCTACGAGGACATCTGGCACCGCGCGCTGGCCGTGATGCTGACCGCCCACCAACGCATGGTGCGCGCCGCTCTGCCGTGGCTGCGTGAGAGCGACGCCCCCCGCATCGTCAACATCGCCAGCACCGAGGGCTTGGGCGCAACCCCCGGCGATACGCCCTATGTCGCGGCCAAGACCGGCGTGATCGGGCTGACGCGTGGGCTGGCGGTCGATCTCGGCCCGGAAGGCATCACGGTGAACTGCATCTGCCCCGGCCCGATCCGCACCGCCATGACCGACGCTGTGGCCGAGGAGCACAAGGCGATCTTCGCCAAGCGCCGCACCGCCCTGCGCCGCTATGGCGAGCCCGAGGAAGTGGCGCATATCACGCTATCGCTGGTGCTCCCGGCGGCCAGCTACATTACTGGCGTGGCGATCCCCGTCGATGGCGGGCTGATGGCGCGGAACGCCTAGCTCCCGGGTGGCTTTCCTACCAGCTGGCGAGTCAGGCGCAGCATCTTACACGTGGGCAATCCGCTAGCCGACATGAATCGCATCGATCCGGTGGTCGTGAAGATGCCAAATGACATCTTGCGGGACCGGCAGGGCCAGTGTCTCGGCCATCGGCAGATTGGCATAGACCCCTCGGATAACACGGCCAATCAAGCCATGCGAAACGACCACGGCAATGCCTGCTATTTCCTCCAGAAACGATTCCGTCCGTGCCCGCGCCGCCTCGAAAGTTTCGCCATCGGGAGACCTGAAGAACCAGTCAAACGGGGTCGAACCGTCCAGCAACCCCGGCCACTGATGGTCAATGTCGACCATCGTCAGGCCATCCCATGAGCCCAAGGATACTTCTGCAAGCCTTGAATCAAACTCGACATTCGGCAGCTCGGCACCGGCAGCTATCGCGTGTGCGGTCTCTTGCGTTCGACCCAGAGGGCTCGACAGAAAGCGATTGGGCCTCACGCCGATTTGCGCAATTGCTCTGCCACAGCCCCTTGCCTGCGCGAGGCCCTTGCCCGTCAATGGTGAGTCGAGTCGGCCCTGAAAGCGTCCAGCGGCATTCCACTCGGTTTCACCGTGGCGAATGAGGTAAATCTCGGTCAAATCTACCCCGGGCCTACCCCCGCCCCTTGGTCTTGGTCGCGCCGCCCTTGGCATTGGCGGCAATGAAGTCGATGATCTGGCCGGCGATGTCCTTGCCGGTCGCGCTTTCGATACCTTCGAGGCCAGGGGAGGAATTGACCTCCATGATCACGGGGCCGTGATTGCTCCGCAGCATATCGACGCCGCATACGTTCAGCCCCATGCGCTTGGCCGCGCGCACGGCGGTGGAGCGTTCCTCGGGCGTAATCTTGATGACCTGCGCCGAGCCGCCGCGGTGGAGGTTCGAGCGGAATTCATCCGGCGCGCCGGTGCGCTTCATCGCCGCGACCACCTTGCCGCCCACCACCAGCGCGCGGATATCGGTGCCGCCGGCTTCCTTGATGAACTCCTGCACCAGAATGTTGACGTTGGCCCCGCGGAACGCCTCGATCACGGACTTGGCGCTGCTCATCGTCTCGGCCAGCACCACGCCGATGCCCTGGGTGCCTTCGATCAGCTTGATCACCACCGGCGGGCCTTTGACGGCTCGGATGATTTCCTCGGCCTGCTTGGGATCATTGGCATAGGCCGTCAGCGGCAGGCCAAGGCCATGCTTGGCGAGGATCTGCAAGCTGCGCAGCTTGTCACGGCTGCGGCCAATCGCGACGCTTTCATTGAGCGACCAGATCCCGCGCATCTCGAATTGCCGCAGGATCGCGAGGCCATAGTTCGTGATCGACGCCCCGATACGCGGAATGACCGCATCATAGGCGGCAATCGGCGCGCCGTTGTAAAACACCTCGGGCCGGTGGCTGGCGATATGCACCGTGCAACGCAGCGTGTTGAGGATATCGAGCGAGTGGCCGCGCGCCTCGGCAGCCTCTTTCAGCCGCTTGTGCGAATAGAGGTTGGCGTTGCGCGCCAGCATCGCGATTTTCATGGATTACCTTTCAAGACCGGCGTTTTTCCGGCGGCCCGGCCCCTTATCCGCATTCTCCGGCGATTGCAGCCACGAATGACCGCTATCCACCACCATCCGCCGCCGCAGCGCAGTGCGCCCGATCAGCATCGGAAATTGCATCTGGGACCGGTCCGCAAGGCTGATCTCCGCCCGGAAGGTGAGATTACCGATGGTCAGCGGCGTCTTTATGACAAAACGCCTCTGCTGGTCGCCATTGCTGCTGGTGATCCCGCGCACATCGACATGCACCGCCTCGCAAGCGTGGCGCACCCCGCCCCAGTCGACAGCAAAGCGCACGAAGCGATTCCCATCCCGCTCGAAATCCTCAAGCACATGGGCGTGGAGCGACGAGGTGCGCGCGCCGGTGTCGATCTTGGCCGGGATGCCGGCAAGGCCAAGCTCCGGCAGGCTGACGAGTTCCCGCCAGCCCACCACCTGCAATACGCGCTTTCCTACCAACCGGCGACCTCACCCTTGTTCTGCTCTTCCAGCCAACGCATCAGCGGGGCGAAATATTCCACCATAGCGGTGCCGTTCATCTGGCGCTCGCCAGTGAAGGCTTCGAGCGCGTCGGGCCACGGCTTGGACGCGCCCATTTCCAGCATGGCGTTCAGCTTCGCGCCGACATCCTTGTTGCCGTAGAACGAACAACGGTGGAGCGGCCCCTTCCACCCGGCGGTGTCGCAGGCGGCCTTGTAGAACTGGAACTGCAGCAGGCGCGCAAGGAAGTAACGGGTGTAGGAGACATTGCCGGGGATGTGATACTTAGCGCCTGCATCAAATCCGGTCGCATCGCGCGGCACGGGCGGAACAACGCCCTGATAATCGCGGCGCAGATCGTTCCAGCCGGTGTTGGTTGCAGCCTCCGGGATCGACCCGTCAAACAGGCCCCAGCGATAGCGATCCAGCAGCAGGCCGAAGGGCAGGAAGGCAACCTTGTCCATCGCCTGACGCAACAAGAGGCCGATATCCTTGTCAGCGCTCGGCACGTCCTTGGGATCGAGCATGTCGATCTGCACCAAATATTCAGGGGTAATCGAAAGCGCGATCATGTCACCGATGGCTTCGTGGAAACCGTCATTGGCACCATTGAGATGCAGCGTGTCCTGCTTGTTGTAAGCCCGCTGGTAGTAATTGTGGCCCAGTTCATGGTGGATCACAACGAAGTCGTCCGCGTTCTCCTTGATGCACATCTTGATGCGCAGATCATCGACATTGTCGATGTTCCAGGCCGAGGCATGGCACACCACTTCGCGGTCGGCAGGCTTCACAAACTGGCTGCGTTCCCAGAAAGTTGCAGGCAGAGGGGCAAACCCCAGCGAGGAAAAGAACTGCTCGCCAACCTTGGTCATGCCGACCGCGTCGAGCTTTTTCCTGGCGATCAGATCGGTGAGATCATAGCCGATATCGCCCGCCCCGGCAGGGGCGACCAGGGGGTAGATATTGCCCCATTCCTGCGCCCACATATTGCCGAGCAGATCAGCCCGGATCGGGCCGGTGCGCGGCTGCACGGCATCGCCATATTTGTCGTTCAGCTTGCCCCGGACATAGGTGTGGAGCGCAATGTAGAGCGGCTTCACCTCCTGCCACATCCGCTCGGTCTCGCCGGCGAATTGTTCGGGGCTCATGTCGTAGCCGGACCGCCACATCGCGCCGAAATCGGCAAAGCCCAGCTCCTTGGCGCCTTCATTGGCGAGCGCGGTCATGCGGGTATAATCCTGCCGCATCGGCGCACCGACATTGTCGTGCCAGCTGGCCCACATTTCCTTGTATTCGGCCGGCGTGCGTTCGAGATTGCCCATCTCGGCCTCGATATCGCTGCCGTTGATCGGCTGGCCGTTCAGGGTGCCCTTGCCGCGTCCGTAGGCCGAGCCGAGGCGGGTGGCGATATCGTTCAGCTCCTGCGCTGCGCCAGCGCGGGTCGGCGCGGGCAGCGAGACGCCGTTGCGCAGCATATCGAGCTTGCGCCGGGTTTCCTCGTCCAGCCCCTCGATCCGGGCATAGCGTGCAGCCTCTCCGGCATAGGCGACCTGCTTGAGCGTCAGTTCGGTGCCATACTTGGCCGCCAGCGTGTCGGTATCGTGGTTGATATAGGTCGCATTGACCCACGAGACATGGGAATACTCGACCACGAAGGCCGCCAGATCGGCCTCGACCTTGGCGATCCAGGCGCGGGCGTCATCAGGAGTCAGCGCTGCGGCGGTAGCAGAGGCGGTGGCAGGCGCAGCGGCCTCTTCCGCCATCAGCGGCGCGGCGGCCGCGATGGCAAGCACAGCGGTTGCGGCTTTCAGGATAGGGCGCAGCAGGGGGGCAGCAAGTTTCATGCGTGAAATTCCCGTCAGTCATGTGACAATGGCGGGGGTTTGAACGCCCCGGCGGCGGGAATCAACCCGCCTGCGTCAGGCTGCAAGGAAGCCCGCGATCGCCTCCCCGAACTCGGGCTTGGTCACGCTGTTCAGGTGGCCGCCCGGCACAGCGATGTAGCGTGCATCGGGAAGCAACGCCGCCAGCTCCTCGGCCGAGCCATTGTCCTCGTCCTCGGTCCCGCAGATCAGCGCGGTGGGCATTGTGATGTCCGACAGGCGGGCAAGGTCGAAATCGTCCATCGCATCGAGCAGCAGCCGCGCGGCGACCCGGTCAACGCCCTGCGACTTCAGGAAGGTTCGCGCGGTATAGGCCGGATCGCCGGGTTTGATCGTGTCGAATTCGTCGATCACGCGCTTGAAATGGTCTGCGCGCCGCTCCCAATCGGCCAGTCCTGCCACGCCCATGCCGCAGATCGCCAACCGGCGCGGTTCGAGGATGCCGTGGCCGACCGCATGGATCGCGGTGCGTGCGCCGAGCGAAAAACCGACGAGGTCGAAGCCGCCCGGCTCAAGTCCGCAATGCTCCGCCAGAGCAGCCGCATCGCGCACCAGCACGCCGGGGGGATAGGCGCTCGAATCGCGCGGGGCATCGCTCATCCCGTGGACCCGGAAATCGAGCATGATCGCCCGGAACCCTGCCGCAGCCAGCCGCGCACCGTGGCCCCATTTGATCCAGTTCATATGGGCGCTTGAAAACAGCCCGTGAAGCAGCAGCACCGGGCGGCCCTCCCCCTCGGTATGGAAGGCAAGGCGGGTGCCGTCGAAGCTGGCGAAATGGTCGGTCACATGGGTCATGCCCCGCCTGCTAGCCTGCCGGAGCGCACAGTTCCAGCCGGGCTTGAAGATAGTAAGCACACTTATTATAAGTGCACGCATGAGTATCGAGACCGGCTACCGACTCGCGGACAATTCGCGCCAATTGCGCCGCCTGTTTGACGAGCGTGTGCGCGGGCTCGGCATCACCGGCCCGCAGGCGCGGCTGCTGCTCTCGCTTGAGCGCGTTCCGGACGAAAACCAGGCCTTCTATGCCGAGCGGCTGGAGATCGAGCCGATCACGCTGACCCGCATCGTGGACCGGCTGGAGGAGGCCGGCTGGATCGAGCGCCGCACCGATCCCGCTGACCGCCGCGCGCGTATTCTTCACCTCACCGACAAGAGCCGCGGCATCGTGACCAGGCTGCGTGTCAGCGTGGAGGGATTGTTCGAAGAGATGCTCGCCGGGTTCGATCCGGCTGAACGGGCGCAATTTGCCGATCTCCTCGGGCGTATCGCCACCAATCTGGCCGCCGCGCGCCAGCCCGAGACGGCGCATGGCTGAGGCCGATCCCGCCATCACCCGCGAGAATGCGAAGGAAGCGGTCCCCGCCCCTGCCCGCAAGCCGTGGGCGCGCTGGGCGCTGATGCTGGCGGTGCCGCTGGCGCTGGGCGCAGGCGCGTGGCTCTATTGGCAGAGCCTTGGCGGCAAGGTTTCGACCGACAACGCCTATATCAAGCAGGATATGGTCGCCGTCAGCGCAGAAGTCGGCGGGCGGATTGTCGAGGTCATGGTGGCCGACGGCGCCGAAGTGGCAGCCGATCAGGTTCTGTTCCGGATCGATCCCGAACCCTTCCGCTTGCAGATCGCGGAGGCCAATGCCGCCATCGCGGGCGCGCAGGCGAACGTGATCGCGCTGAGCAATGATACCGACCTCACCGGCACCGATATTGCCGCTGCGCTCAGCGATGTCGGCTTTGCCGAAGCGCGGTTCGAACGGGTGCGGGCGCTGCGGGACAAGGGTTTCTCCACCAAGGCCGATTTCGAAGCGGCCGAGCAGGCGGTGGTGCAGGCGCGCGAGGCTGTGCGGCAGGCTGAAGACCGCCAGCGCGCCGCCCGTGCGCGGTTGGCGAGCGGCCCGGCTGTCCCCGGCGTCAACCCGCAAGTCGCCGCTGCCGAAGCTGCCCGCGCCAATGCGCAGCTCGCCCTGCGCCGAACCGAAGTGCGCAGCCCCGCACCGGGCCGCATCGCGCAGGCCGAACGGCTTCAGATCGGCCAGCAGGTCGTCCCCAATCTTCCTGTGCTGACGCTGGTGCGCGAACAATCGACCTATGTCGAAGCCAATTTCAAGGAGACCGACCTTGCCGACATGGCGGTGGGTCAGCGCGCCGAGGTGCGCTTTGATGCCTATCCCGATCTTGTCCTCAAAGGCCGCGTGGCGTCGATTGGCGCTGGCACAGGGTCGGAATTCTCGGTGCTGCCGGCGCAGAACGCGACGGGAAACTGGGTGAAGGTAACGCAGCGCGTACCGGTCAGGATCGCGCTCGAAGGCAAAAGCCCGCGGCGGTTGATTGCCGGGCTGTCGAGCGACGTCACGGTGTTCACTGACACAAACGCCGGCCACTGAGTCATGGCAAGCCGGGCCGAGCCTGCCTCTGGCGTGCCGCAAGCCCCGACGGGCACCCCGCTCGACGCAGCCGAACTGGAGACAAGCAACTATCCGCTTATGATCATCGGCGTGATGGCGGCATCATTGCTCCAGATCCTCGACACCACCATCGCCAATGTTGCCCTGCCGCATATGCAAAGCTCTTTGGGCGCAACGGTCGACACGATCACCTGGGTGCTGACGAGCTATATTATCGCCTCGGCGGTCGCTCTGCCGCTGACCGGCTGGCTGGCGGACCGCATCGGTGCACGGCGGTTGTTCATTGTCTCGGTGGCGGGCTTCATCTCTGCTTCGATGCTGTGCGGGCTGGCGCAGAACCTTGAGGAGATGGTCGCCTTCCGCGCCCTGCAAGGCGTAGCTGGCGCCTTTATCGCGCCGCTCAGCCAATCCTTCATGCTCGATGCCACCCGCCCCAGCCGTCACCCGCAAATCATGGCAATCTGGGGTATGGGCATCATGATCGGCCCGATCCTTGGCCCGATCCTAGGTGGCTGGCTGACCGAGACGGCCAACTGGCGCTGGGTGTTCTATGTCAACCTGCCGGTCGGCATCGCCTCGCTGGCGATCCTGATTGCCTACCTCCCGCGCCGCCCCAAGCGCGAGCGGCGGTTCGACATGACCGGGTTCCTGCTTCTGGCGGTGGCACTCGCGGCATTCCAGCTGATGCTCGATCGCGGCGCGCATGTTGACTGGCTCGCCTCGGCCGAGATCTGGATCTATCTTGTGCTCACGCTGTCAGCGACGTGGATGGTGGTGATCCATTTCGCCGCTGCGCCCGCCCCGATGTTCGACCGCGCCCTGTTTGCCGATCGCAACTTTGCCATCGCGCTCGCATTCATGATTGTGATCGGGATCGTGATGTTCGCGGTCATGGCGCTGCTGCCGCCGATGCTCCAGAACCTGTTCGGTTACGGCGTGATCGACACCGGGATCGTGCTGATGCCGCGCGGCGTGGGCATCCTGATTTCGATGCAGCTTTCCGGCCTGCTGATGCGGCGCGGCGTGGATGCGCGGCCCGTTGTGGCGAGCGGGTTTCTGATCTGCGCTATCTCGCTGTGGCAGATGGCGCATTGGTCGCTCAATGTGGACGAGGCGCACGTGATTGTCAGCGGGCTGCTGCAAGGCTTGGGCATGGGGCTGGTGTTTATCCCCTTGCAGGTCAGCGCCTTTGCCACGCTCAGCCCCGCGCTGCGCACCGACGGGTCGAGCCTGCTCAACCTGTTCCGGTCGCTCGGCGCTTCGGCGGGGATCGCTTGGATGACTGTGCTGCTCGCCCGCAATCTCCAGACCGCCCACGCCGATCTGGGCGCAAACGTGACGGCTGCGACGGGGAGCATCGTCGATTTTTCGACCATCGACCGCTTTCAGGCGCTGGGCGATACAACGATGACTCTGCTCGATGCCGAGGTGAACCGGCAGGCGGCGATGATCGCCTATGTCGACGATTTCTGGCTGATGATGTGGATCACGCTCGCCGCTGCGCCGCTGGCTTTCCTGATGCGCGGCAGCACCCGCCCCGCAGGCCCGATCACCCTGTCGGAATAGGCCCGTTCAGCGGAAGAAGCACTGCGTCCCGGCGTAGAGCATCTCGACCTTGTCGCCTGCGATGAAGCCGCCGACATTCTGGCCAAGCGCGAATTCCTCACCCAGGGTGCTGCCTTCGACCTTGGCAAAACCGGAGGCGGCCTCAGCCTCGGCGCGGGGAGAGCCGACCTGCACTTTGCCTGCCAGCGTGACAGTGCCCGTGGCAGGCTTGTCGCCATCCTGCGGCGCATGCCAGTTCCAGCCGACCAGACGGCCTTCCTGGAAATGGGCAGTCAACCCGCCAGCATAATCGGTAAAGGTGATCGGCCCGGCCCCGCATTCGGCGTTCTCGCCCGATCGCAGGGAGGCTCCCAGTGCCTTGCCCAGCGCAGCTTCGACCTCGGCCTGCCCGGCGGCAAAATAGAACGCCTCCGGTCCTGCAGACAGCCCCTCGCCGCGCAGTTCGACAGCATTGGCAGCGACGCTGCCTTGCGCAACCTCGCCCTGCTGGCGTTCCGCCGGGCTCGGCACATCACCGTTGTCGCAACCCGCCAAAGCCAGCGCGCCCGTCAGAGCAACCAGAGCAAGCCGCATCAGCCTCAGCCCTTCTTCAGATGCCGCCGCCCCAGCAGCTCGGCGATCTGCACCGCATTGAGCGCCGCACCCTTGCGCAGATTGTCCGAGACGCACCACAGGGTGATGCCGTTCTCCACTGTCGGGTCTTCGCGCACCCGGCTGACGAAAGTCGCGGCATCGCCGACGCATTCGACCGGAGTGATATAGCCGCCGTCCTCGCGCTTATCGATCAGCATGACGCCCGGGGCTTCGCGCAGGATGTCCATGGCTTGCTCGGCGCTGATTTCATTCTCGAATTCGATATTCACCGCTTCGGAATGGCCGACAAACACCGGCACGCGCACGCAGGTGGCGTTGAGCTTGATCTTGGGATCGAGGATCTTTTTCGTCTCGACCACCATCTTCCATTCTTCCTTGGTCGAACCATCATCAAGGAAGCTGTCGATGTGCGGGATCACGTTGAAGGCGATCTGCTTGGTGAACTTGGACGGCTCCACCGGATCGCCCACGAAAATCGCGCGGCTCTGCTGGAACAGCTCGTCCATGCCCGCCTTGCCCGCGCCGGAAACCGATTGGTAGGTCGAGACGACCACCCGCTTGATCGTGGCAAAGTCATGCAGCGGCTTAAGCGCCACCACCAGCTGCGCCGTCGAGCAGTTGGGGTTGGCGATGATGTTGCGCGCGGTGTAGCCATCGATCGCATCCGGGTTCACTTCCGGCACGATCAGCGGAACATCGGGGTCCATGCGGTAAAGCGAGGAGTTGTCGATCACGATGCACCCGGCGGCGGCCGCCTTGGGGGCATATTCCTTGGCCGGGCCGGAGCCTGCCGCAAACAGCGCGATGTCCCATCCGGCCCAATCGAAATGCTCTATGTTCTTGCACTTGAGCATCTTGCCCGTGTCGCCGAATTCCACTTCGGTGCCGACCGAACGGCTGGAGGCGACCGCAGCCACCTCGTCACACGGAAACTCGCGCTCGGCGAGAACCTGCATCATCTCGCGCCCGACATTGCCGGTCGCGCCGACCACTGCCACCCGGTAACCCACTTGGCATTCTCCTTTGACTTCGGACTGCGCGAGATAGCGATGCGTGCCTATTGCGCAACCGCTAACCTCGCCAGTGCAGACCTATTCGCCCGCAGGCGGCGTCACACCATGGCTCTTGAGAAACCGCATGATGCTGTTCCAGACGTGCGGCCCGATCTTTTCACCCGACACGCGGTGGGTGTAGCCGGGGTAGAGCATCATTTCGAACGGCGTGTTGCTTTCCTGAAGGACGCTGATGAGTACGGACGAGTTCTCAAACACCACATTGTCGTCCGCCATGCCGTGGATCAGCAGCAGCGGATCGGTGATCTTCGTGGCATCGGGGATGGCGCTGGCCTTTTCGTAAGCCTCGGGCACCTCGCGCGGATCGCCCATGTAGCGTTCGGTGTAATGGGTGTCGTAAAGCTCCCAGCGGGTCACCGGCGCGCCAGAGATGCCCGCTGCATACAGGCCGGGATCGGCCTCAAGCTGCTTGAGCGTCATGTAGCCGCCATAAGACCAGCCATAGATCGCGACCTTGGCCGGATCGACGAAATCGAGGCTCTTGAGGAACAGCGCGCCAGCCTTCTGGTCGCGCACCTCGGCCCCGCCCATGGCGCGATAGAGCGGCTGTTCGAAATCGACGCCGCGGTTGGCCGAGCCGCGATTGTCGAGGACGAAATAGATATAGCCCTTGTCGACGATGGATTGCGCTAGCGCCCCACCCCAGCCCTTGGTAACCATCTGCGGCCCCGGCCCGCCATAGTGGCTGAAGAACACGGGGTAGCGCTTGCCCTTCTCGATCTTGGGCTTGAGCATCATCCAGTGCAGCGGCGTGCCATCCTCGGCAGCGATGGTGCCGTATTCGGGCGTCACATGGCCTGCGAGGAACGGCGCGTAGGGATGCGCGCCCTCGACCCGGTTCTCCTCGATCCAGGCGACCTGCTTGCCGTCCGGCGTGGCGAGGTAGGACTGTGGCGGCTGGCTGGGGCTGGAGCGGGTGACGTAGAGCAGCTTGCCCGCCCCATCCATGCTCGCGCCGTTGGTGAAGGCGGGATCGGTGAGCAGTTCCGGCTCGCCCGTCCCGTCCAGCCGTGCGCGGTAGATTTGCTGGGTGAGGACGCCACTGGTTGCCTGATAGGTGAAGGTGCCAGCGGCCTCGTCCACGCCCACCAAACTGGTGGTGGGCGATGTGCCTTTGGTCAGCTGCGTCCACTGCCCGCCTGCGTAGCGGTAGAAATGCCCATAGCCGTCCCGCTCCGACCACCACAGCAGATTGCCGTCCTTGAGGAAGCGGTAATTGTCGCTGAGGTTCACCCAGTAATCGGGCCGGGCTGCGGCTTCCGTGAACCAGACAGTGCTCGCACCCGTCGCCGGATCGACCCGCAGCACGTCCGTCTTGGTCTGCGCACGGTCCTGCCGCTGGACGTAGATCGCGCTGCCATCCGGCGCCCAATCGACGCGGGCGACATAGATGTCGAGATCGAAGCCGAGATCGACCTTCACCTTGCCCGTCCCATCGGGGTTCATCACGAACAGCTCGACCACCGCATTATCGGTGCCTGCCGCCGGATAGCGCTGGTCAAAAACCTTGGTCCCGGTCGCGCCGATCGCCGCGCGGGTGACGATGCCGACGCTGGCTTCATCGGTGCGCTGGACGACGATCCGGCTGTCGTCGGGGCTCCACCAATATCCTTGCAACCGCGCCATTTCTTCCTGCGCGACGAATTCGGCCTCGCCCCAGCGGATGGTGTCAGCCTCGCCTGCGGGGGTAACAGGGACGGCCTCGGCGCCGACCGGCCCGACCCACAGGCGACGATCGCGGACGAAGGAGACGTAGCCGCCCTTGCTGGACAGCTTGGGGTTGAGTTCGGTGCCTTCGGTGTCGGTCAGCCGGGTGACGGTGCCATCAAGTTTCGCCAGAAACAGGTCGCCATCCAGCGGCACCAGCACGCCGCCGCCATCGCTGGCCCACTGGTAGCTGATGATCCCCTTGAGGCTGCCGACGCGGGCGCGTTCGCGCTGCATCTTATCGTCTTCGGAGAGTTCACGGCCCGATCCGAGCTTCTCCGAATCCACCAGCATCCGCCACTCGCGGGTCTCGATGTCATAGCCCCAAAGGTCATACCGCTCGCGATCATCCTCGCGGTTGCGCAGCAGGGTGAGATAGCGGCCATCAGGCGCCAGCTTCACCTGCCTGGGTGCGGGTCCATCGAGGCCGGGGGAGGCAAAGACGCGTTCGAAGCTGAGCACAGGGACGGCCTCAGGCATGGCGCCCTCCGCCAAGGCCGGTGTCGTCAGACACGTCGATAGAGTAAGGGCAACCGTAGCAAAAACCGAACGCATCCAAAGCTCACCTCGTCATGGCAAACCGCAAACCTGCGGCGCGCTCACGTCCTCGCAATGACGAAAGCGAATGGCAAGAGGCACAAGCGAAAAGGGCGGCGCCTTCCGGCACCGCCCTTCGCGAAATCAATGGCTGCGACAGCCTTACGCCTTGGGCGTGTTGTCGCGGCGCTCGACGATACGTGCGCTCTTGCCGGTGCGGCCGCGCAGGTAATAGAGCTTGGCGCGACGCACGACACCGCGGCGGACCACGGTGATGCTCTCGACGATCGGCGAGTAGAGCGGGAAAACGCGCTCGACGCCTTCGCCGAAGCTCATCTTGCGCACGGTGAAGTTCGAACCCATGCCGCGGTTCGAACGGGCGATCACAACGCCTTCGTAGTTCTGAACACGCTCGCGGTTGCCTTCCTTCACCTTCACGCCGACGCGGACGGTGTCGCCTGCGCGGAATTCGGGGATGTCCTTGCCGGACTTGGCGATTTCTTCGGCTTCAATCTGCTGGATCAGGTTCACTGGTCCGGTTCCTTGTCTTTTCGCCGCGCGCCAGAGGCAGGCTGGACCCGAACGTCCTTGTGACGTTCCCAAAGGTCTGGCCTGCGTAACCGTGTATCGTTCTCGCTTTGCAGCTTTCGCCACGCCGCGATTTTCGCATGATCCCCCGATCGCAGCACTTCGGGGATCGTGCGCCCTTCCCATTCCTGAGGTCGGGTATAGTGCGGGTATTCCAGAAGGCCGTTTTCATACGACTCTTCTGTCCCGCTCAAGGCCGCGCCCATTACGCCGGGAAGCAGCCGAATGCAAGCGTCAAGCACGGTGAGCGCCGCCATCTCGCCGCCGCTGAGAACGATGTCGGCGAGAGAGACCTGTTCGATCTCGGGCCGGGCCTCGAACAGGCGCTCGTCGAACCCCTCGAAACGCCCGCACAGGATGATCACGCCGGGGCCGCTGGCGAGTTCGCGGATGCGCTGTTGGGTGATGGGTCGCCCGCGCGGCGTCATGGCGAGGATGGGGCGACCGGCAGCTGGTGCGCTGTCGAGCGCCCGCGCCAGCACATCGCACTTCAGCACCATCCCCGCACCGCCGCCTGCAGGCGTATCATCGACCGTGCGGTGTTTGTCGGTGGCAAAGTCGCGAATCTGCACCGTCTCGCAGGCCCACTTGCCCTCGGCCATCGCGCGGCCCGCAAGCGACACGCCGAGCGGCCCGGGGAACATCTCCGGGTAGAGCGTAAGGATGGTAGCAGCGAAGGTCATTCGAACGCCTCGATAGCGGCGGTGACTTGGCGTGCCTCGCGGCGGTTGCGCCGCATTGCCGTAAGCCATGATACGCCCAGACCCGTGCCAAGCATGCCAAGCATGAGCAGCTTGCCCGTGGACGGTATCCGCCCGATGGCGGCGACGGCCGACATGACGCCTTCCCCTTGCCAGATCCGGACCATCGCGATCAGCGCCAACAGGACTCCGACCGGCATTACCCCTGCCGCGACAACGCGCAGCAGGAACCGGCGCGGCGCCATTGCCCAATTCAGGTATCGCGCCGCCAGCCAGGAGACCAGCGCCGCGGCCAGCAACATGAAGCCTATGCCCGTCATGACGGTGAGCATCGACGGTTCGTTGTCGACCTCGACGGCGAGATCGGGGGCCTGTGTTGCTGCGGCTGCGGCGCTCACGACCATGTCACGCCATCCTTGGCCCGCGTATCGACCGCCAGCTCGAACACATCGGGCCGCGAATAGTGCCCGTCGGTGTCGAGGTTGGTCAGCCCTTGCGCGACTTCGTCAAGGTCAAGCTCGGCCAGCAGAGTCTCCTCCCCCTCGCCCGCCTGCGCGATCACGCGGGTGTCGGGGGCGGCGATCAGCGAGCCGCCGCGGTTGAGCACCTCGCCGGGGATCGCCTCGATCAACTCGCGCGCCTCGCCGAGAGTCCTTGTTGCGCTACCGCCTTCGGTTACTTGAGCGCGGGCCACCCGCTCCAGCCCGTCGAGCAGATCATCCTTCACCTGCACCAGCCCCGCCGCCAGCACGAAGCAGCGCCCCTCCATCGCATAGTGCCTTGAGGCAATCTGGTGGCTCTCGCGCACCGTCGGCCAAGCCGCGATATGCACATCCTCGCCCAGATTATGCATCGCCGCGCGAGCGAGCGGCATCCAGTGCTCCCAGCAGATCAGCGTGCCGAGGCGGCCCCACTCGGCCTCATGCACCCCCAGCGTCGAGCCATCCCCGCGCGCCCAGATCAGGCGTTCGCCGTGGGTCGGCACCAGCTTGCGGTGATCGAGCACCGGCAGGCCGGGACGGAAGGTCAGCTGGTTGTTCACAAGGCTGCGCCGCACCCGTTCATGCGCGCCGATGCTGATGATCGCGCCGCTTGCATCGGCGAGCTCCTGCAAGGGCAGCAGCCGTTCGTCATTGGCGACCACGGCCTGTTCCAGCATGATCGCATGAAGCGCGCGGGTGCCGGGGTGATCCCACAAACCCGCACCGGGGGCCTCATCCAGCCACAGGGGATAGCCGCCGAGAAAGGTCTCGCCAAAGGCTACAACCTGCGCGCCGCCATCAATCGCCTCACGCGCGAGGCGGAGCGCCTTGTCGATCCCGGCGGCAAAATCGAGCGGGATCGGAGCGGCTTGGACAACGGCGACATTAAGCTTCGTCATAGCGTGCGCTTACGCTGCGAATTCAGCCCCCGCAACCGCCGCAGCCGCCGCCACAGCCCGACCCGCCGTCGCTACTGCCGTCAGCGCCGCCGCCACTATCCCCTTCCTGCTTGCGCATCGCGTGAACGGGCTCCCATGGCGTGCCGACCAACACCCCGGTGCCGAACAGCGCAACCGCCATGGCGGCCTCATCGGGCCGCGGTGCGCGCGAGAAGCGGCTGTTGCGGGCGCGCATATCCTTGAGCGCTGCCAGCCCTGCCGCCGTGCGCGGGTCGCTTTTGACGAAGCGGATCACCGCCAGCATCAGCGTCAGCCCGAGCAGAATCACGAGAAATCCGGTCGGCTCGCCTAGCGTGCTTCCCGCGCGCTGGCGATAGAGCCCGAACAGGAACAGCGCGGCAAAAGGCAGCACCGAAAGCCAGCGGATCCGCGCATACTCCTCGGGCCGAAGCAGCAGTCCGCTGCGCCGCAGGCGCGCCGCCACCCGGTCGGCATGAAGGTGAATCGCCTTGCGCGCATCGGCCAGCGAGACGGGCGCGTCGATCGCCAGCAGCGCCTTGCCGCCGGGGCTGACGGGCAAATCGCGCGCGGCGACATGCAGCTTCCCCTTGTCGGCCGGAACCAGAGCGCCGCGCACATAAAGATCGGCGAGCAGCGAATCGGCCATGCGCTCGCGCCCGCCTGCAAGCAGCGCGATACTCTCCAGATCTTCCGATTCTCCGCGCCGACCGGGTTCGCGCAGATGCGCTGGCATCCACCATGCTGCAAAGGCACAAAGCCCCAACAACATAATGTAAAACAGCAGGAAATCGCTGCCCGTCCAGGACGAGAACAGCTCCATTACATCATCCTTCCCGCAAGCCAGCCTGCCACAAGGACAAGCAAGCCCAGCGCCAGCGCGACCCGGCGTTCGAGGAAGATACCATCGGAAAAGTTAACGCGCACACCTTTCGGATCAACGGAAAAGCGCCTGTTGGCCGAGGGCCAGATGTCAGCGGGCGGAATCTCGCCAAAGGCCGTTTCGTAAGCGGCAAGGGTCGCTGCATATTGCTCATAAAACCGGCCGCGCTCGGCAGCGCCGCCCTTGGTCGGGCCGTGGTGCAGATCAGCACGCAGCACCTCAGGGCAGAAAGTCTGCCAATAGTCACGGCTGTAGGTCAGGTGGAGATGCCATGCCTGATCAACTGCGTCGGACGGCGTAACCTCTTGCCCGGCGGTGAGGGCGAGGTAACAGAAACGCCGGTACTCGCCGATAACACGCTCGGCATGGGGCAGGCTCCAGCGGTTTTCGCGGGCGAGCCGTGCAGCGAAGGTAAGTGATGCGTCCCCCGGGCCGATCCGGTGATCGGCGATACGCTGCCAAAGGGCGTCGTCGGGCGGGCTCACAGCCCTAATCTTCGGCGAAATCGGCTCCGATCACAAGCCTTGCCTCATCCCATTCGATCACAGCGGTGGGGATCATCGGCACCATGAAGGTCTTCGGCCCCTTTTGGGGGACGGGCGCACGGGTGATTTCGATGATGTCGGTCGCGCCGAAATTCTCGATGGCGAGCACCGTGCCGACAGCCACGCCCGCGTCCGTGACCACAGGCAAGCCTAGGAGGTCAGCGTGGTAAAATTCGCCGTCTGCCAGCGGCGGCAAGGCGTCGCGAGGAACGGTCAGCGCGGTGCCGCGCAGCTTTTCCGCATCACCGCGCGAGGTGCTTTCGGCCAGGCGAGCAATCGCGCCGCCCTTGCCGTCATCCCGCACCTTGACCAGCGTCAGCGCGCCGTCGTTGAAGCTCTTGTGCGCGGAGAGCGAACTGGCGCCCTCGCCAAACAGCTTCAGACGCACCTCGCCCGCCACCCCGTGCGCGCCGATGATGGCCGCGAGGGTGACGGGCTTGGTCATGTCAGCTTAGCCTTCGGCCTGTTCTTCGGTGGCAGCTTCTTCGGCAGCCGGGGCTTCCTCAGCGGCAGCTTCTTCAGCGGCAGGCGCTTCTTCGGCAGCCGGGGCAGCAGCAGCGGCCTTGGCTTCTTCTTCAGCGGCGCGGGCAGCTTCTTCGGCTTCGGCGATCTTGGCGGCACGCTCTTCAGCGCGCTCCTTGGCCTTCTCGCCCGGTTCACCCTTCTTCAGGTTCACGCGGGCTGCACGCTCCTTGATGCCGGCAGCATCGAGGAAACGGGCAACACGGTCGGTCGGCTGTGCGCCGACGCCGAGCCAGTAGCGGGCGCGGTCTTCGATCAGCTTGACGCGGTCAGCGCTGTCCTTGGCGAGCAGCGGATTGTAGGTGCCGATCTGCTCGAGGTACTTGCCGTCGCGGGGCGAGCGGCTGTTGGCAACGACGATGCGGTAATAGGGACGCTTCTTGGCACCGCCGCGCGAAAGCCGGATGGAAATGGACATGAGGTATACCTTTCGACTGGAATTGAACTGTTGAACTTAAGATATTGAACTGAAATTATTTCTTGTTGCGGGGCGGGCCGCCGAGGCCGGGCAGGCCGCCCATGCCTCCCATCCCGCCAAGGCCACCGGGGCCGCCCAGACCGGGAAGTCCGCCTGCGCCGCCGCCCATCCCGGGCATTCCGCCCATCGGGCCGCCTGAACCGCCGCCGCCGAACATCGCGGCCAGCCCCTTGAGACCGCCCATCTTCTTGATCTGCTTCATGGCGCGGGCCATTTCCTGATGCATCTTCAGGAGCTTGTTGACCGTCTGCACGTCCGTCCCGCTGCCCGCCGCGACACGCTTCTTGCGCTTGGCGTTCATCAGATCGGGATTGGCGCGTTCCTTGGCGGTCATCGAACCGATGATCGCTTCCATGTGGACC
>JAUMAX010000040.1:0-5235 GCA_032116115.1 Porphyrobacter sp. | reverse complement strand
TATCGATGCTTGTGATTGCGCTGTGCTGAGATGATTGCCCCGCCTGAACAAAGACAACGCCATGGCCGCTTCATCTGAACTCCCGTCTCCGGACGGCCAACCGGTGGATGCGCTGATCGTTGGGGCAGGAGACTGGATCGGAATCGACGAGCTGACCGAACGCATCTTCGCCGCGCCCTCACTGAACGTCTGGGGCCGGCGCCCATGATCCCTCTATGCCGGGGTAATCCGCCCTCTGGTCTGGTGCGGCCTATCGCTGGAAGGCGACGCCGACGCACTCGACACCAAGGTGATGAAATCCCCGCTCTGGCACCGCGCGTTCGACTTGCGTTCAGATGAAGCGCTGGGGGTACGAGGACGCTGGAGCTGAATGGCATCTTCTGCCTGGCGCTTAAATTCGCGTCGAGAAGCGCGAAGACCGTCTTCGGCGAAGTCCGGCTAGCGTCGGCAGGGTAGCCCGACGGCACGATTGAATCGACCCTGCCGGTCCCGCATTCTTAAAATGGGAGCGGATCTGTTAAGGTTTCCAGGACGCCCGCCCTGCGCAGCCGGCAGCCCCGGGCCCGGTGGCGGGCGTCCTGGAAAGCTCAAGGCCTGACGCGCGGGTGGCTGGCACTCTATGGAGATTTGAAGCGAACGCCCGGTTCGACGGTGGCCAAGAGTAGCACTTCTGTGTGCATTCTCCGTATCGAGACGGCGCGCCGAGTGCGGATATGACGAAGCTCGGATGTGCCTCGTGTGCGGTTTGTCTCGCGGCACGTTCGAACAGGTCGCAAGCTGCCGACGCCGCCGATGATGGCGAACGCAGGGACGTCGGCATGAGTGATTTGAGCGGCCGTCATGAGCTGTCCATCCGTGCTTTCGGCCGTCGCCTGAGTTGCGCTGCCGGGGTCACCCGTTCGACCAGGATCATCCGTCCACCGCAGCACGGGCAAGGCGCCGGCCCGGGGGCCGGAGCGGGCGGCGGTATCTCTGTGGCCGGCGTGGGTTCGGGCACCGGCTCTGGCGGCGGGATGCGATCAGCGAGCAGGTCTCGCGCCTGCGCAATGGCGGCGCGGCGCTGGGTGTTGGCGAGGAACCCGACATGCCGGATGCGGTGCAGGCCGTCGGGCAGAACGTGCTGCAGGAACCGCCGGGCAAACTCGCTGGCGGCGAGCGTCATGACCCCGTATCTGGTCTCGCCCTCCTTGCGATAGTCCTTGACCCGGAACGTCACGCGCTGGCCGTCATAGGCTGTGATCCGGCTGTTCGAGATGGCGATCCGGTGGGTATAGCGGGCGAGATATGCGAGGACCTGGTCTGGCCCGGCAAACGGGCGCTTGGCATAGACGACCCAGTCGCGCCGGCGCTGGCTCTTCAGGAGCCGCGCGAACGCTTCCGGGTCTGCCAGAGGGACGAGATCGCCGTGGAAGCTGAGCTTGCCGGCGGCATCGAGGCCGGCGAGCCGTTCGCACATCAGCCTGCGGAACAGGCGCGAGAGTACCCTCACGGGCAGGAAGAAGCCGCGGCGACAATCGACCCAGCGCTGGCCATCCGGCGACAGGCCGCCGCCGGGCACGACGCCGTGGATGTGGGGATGATGGGTCATCGCCGAGCCCCAGGTATGCAGGACCAGGGTCGCGCCGAGCTTTGCGCCGAGATGCTTCGGGTCGGCGCCGATCGTCATCAGGGTCTCGGACACGGCCTTGAACAGGGCGTCATAGACGACACGCTTGTTCTGGAACGCCACGCGCGCCAGCGGCGCGGGCAGCGTGAACACGACATGGTAATAGGCGACGGGAAGCAGGTCCCGCCTGCGCGCCTCCAGCCACTCATAGGAGGCCGCCGCCTGGCATCTCGTGCAATGCCTGTTACGGCAGGAGTTATACGCAACGTCCATAGTCCCGCAGTCCTCACAGCGAGAGACATGCCCGCCGAGCGCAGCGGTGCGACAGGCGAGGATCGCGTTCACCGCCCTGTGCTGGTCGCGCGAGAGCCCGTCGCGCAAGGCGGGGCCGAGGCCGCGGAGGATATCCGCAACCTCGATCGCTGGCCGGGGCATCCCCGGTCAGTCCGCCGGGTCGATGACCGGCAGGCTGTCGAACGGGCTCGCCGCCCCCTGAAGCAACTTCGGCGAGACATGGGTGTAGATCGAGGTCGTCTGCAGCTTGGCGTGGCCGAGCATGACCTGGATAACGCGGATATCGACGCCGGCTTCCAGCAAGTGCGTCGCAAAGGAATGGCGCAGCGTGTGCAGCGACACAGGTCCATCCTTGCGGATCCCGGCCGCCTCGACGGCGAAGCGGAACTGGCGCGACAACTGGCGCGCACTGATGTGGTTCATCACGCCGATCCGGCTCGGGAACAGCCAGACCTGAGGACGGGTGATCTGCCACCACTTGCGCAGCGCTTCGAGCAGCTGCGGCGAGAGCTTGGCTTTACGATCCTTGTATCCCTTGCCCTGCTCGATCGAGAGGGTCATCGTCCGGCTGTCGATGTTCGACACCTTCAGCGATGCGGTCTCGGACGCCCTCAAGCCGGCACCATAGGTCACGCTCAGCGCTGTCCTGTACTTGAGCCCCGGTGCGCTGGCGATGATGCGCGCAACCTCTTCAGGCGTGAACACCACAGGCATGCGGCGGTGTTCACGCAGGATCGGGATGCGGTCTACTTCTTCGCCGCGCTTCAGCGTCACCTTCAGGAAAAAGCGCAGCGCAGTGGAATGGCTGTTGATACCGGACACGCTCACGCCCTCAGCCTGCAGATGAAGCAGAAAGCCGCGTACGTCTTCGGCGGTGAGCGCGCCGGGCGCCAGCTTGAGATGGGCGCAGCAGTTGCGCACGCATCGGATATAGCCGGACTGGCTGGTCTGGCTGATGCCGCGCAGGGTCATGTCTTCGATCATGCGCTGGCGAAGGGGATGGATCGGTTGGGTCTTCTCGATGTTGCTCATGGGAGCCTCCGGGTGGGGCGCTCCCGGCCCACCCGGGCGCTGCCCGGAAACATCAGACGGTCATGTTCATCCCCGACGCCGCAACGTTCAACTCGCGCGCGAGCGCGTTAGTGCTCTGGCCCTAAACCGCCGGTCAGGACCATCCGGCGGAGGCCGGGATCAATGACTTTTTGGCGTGAAGGAGACAACCCTGCCTGCAGGGACCCCGGCCAAATAGCCTCCGGGTTTGCCGGCGCGGTTCATCCCGATTAAACGGGCATGCAACCTTCGAATTCAATTAAGGTTTTGGACCTACGATCACCACCGGGCCAACGAAGGGCCCAATGTCAGCACGACAAAAATCGCTCAACCCGCCCTTCCGATGTAACGGCGAATGCCTTCAAAAGAGATGAGCATGTCCAGCATCTTGACCAATAACAGCGCGATGGTCGCCCTCGAGTCGCTGCGCATGATCAACCGTGATCTCGACGCGGTTCAGTCCGAGATCTCTACGGGCAAGAAAATCACCTCAGCCAAAGACAACGCCGCGATCTGGGCAATCTCAACTGTCATGACAACGGACGCCGAGAGCTTCAAGACGATCCGGGAGTCGCTCGACCTTGCCTCCTCGACCGTCGGTGTCGCCCGCTCAGCGGCTGAGAAGGTCACCGGCCTTCTGCAGGACATGAAGTCGCTGATCATCGCCGCGCAGGAACCCAGCGGGCGGACCAAGATCCAGGCGGACATCAACGAAGTGCGCTCCCAGATCAGCGGCATCGTCAATGCGGCCCAGTTCAACGGTCAGAATCTTCTGAAGGGCGGCGGCTCGATTTCTGTCCTGTCTTCGCTCGACCGCGCCAGCAATCAGACCGTGACCCCCGCATCGATCTCGATCAACCGGACAGACCTTCAGGCCACCGGTGGCACATTCGGTACGACAGCGATCGCGGCCGGCGCGGGCCTGGCAACGCCAGGCGATGGGTTCATCGACGTAGGTCCGTCTTCCGAGATCGTAACCTTGACAGCTGGCGCGGTCACAACAGGAATGAGCTTCGAGATTGTCATCGGCGGCACCAATACCATCCGATACATCGCGCGTGAAAACGACACGATGAATGATGTAACGCGCAACCTGAAATCGCTGATTGATGCCAGAAACATTACAGGCATAACCGTCACCATAACACAGGTCGCCAATCCGCTCACAACCAACAGTGTCCTGACCCTAAGCAATTCAACTGCGAGCCAGGTCTCTCTGGCCGCCAGTTCTTTCACCGGCGGCACGGCGGGCGGCGGCCTTGGCGCGCTCGCTGGCATCGATGTCACGACAAGCGATGCGTCGGCTGCAAGCGCCCTTGCCGCCATTGAAGGCCTCCTGACGGTCGCGATCAACGCGGCCGCGGCACTGGGCTCCGGCCAGAAGCGTATCGAGAACCAGGGTGATTTCATGACCGCGCTGGTCGATTCGATCACCTCAGGAGTCGGCGCGCTGACCGACGCGGACATGGAGGCGGCGTCAGCCAGGCTCCAAGCCCTGCAGGTCCAGCAGCAGCTCGGTACCCAGGCCATCTCGATCGCCAACCAGAGCGCACAGACGCTCCTGACATTGTTTCGCGGCTGATGCGGCCGATCCCGGGGCGGCGAGCCCCTGGCGCGGGCGATTAAGACTGGTGCGTCCCCGAGAGGCATCAACGAAACGTGCTGGGAAAGCGGGCCGTCACCGCAGACATGGATCTCCGCCTCCTCCGTAATCGCTTGCGCGAAATGCCATCCCGAAACCGAGAACATCGACCATGAAGGCGAGGGCCATTTGTAGATGGGGCATGAACATAAAGGGGGTACTTGGATGATCTTCGGCACGGTTTGAACCTATACCTGCTGCCTAGCAGTAAGCTTACGCAGCCCGCGATCGTCCGCAATCGGCGATGAATTGCCTGATACACAAAACTGGACTCCGACTGGTTTCCGCCAGATTGCTGCCGCTGAGCGGTCGGCGATCAAATGTAGATCGGTCTGACAAGGCTCTTCGAAGCTGGCGTTGAAGTCCGCAGACTTCACTGGGATAACCGGCAGCCTTGCCCTGGCGCTCAAGGGCGGAGCAAGTTTCAGAATGGGTGATCGGCAAAGCGTTGGAAGACGCAGAAGTTTGCTTTCGGGGCCTGTGCTTCCACCGTGCTTCCACGTACTTTTTGGAAAAGCGGGCTGTGCTCGTAAGTCCCTGATTTTTATGGCGCACCCAAGAGGATTCGAACCTCTGACCTTTGCCTTCGGAGGGCAACACTCTATCCAGCTGAGCTATGGGTGCCTCGCCGAAGGCGGTGTTT
>JAUMAX010000039.1:0-2792 GCA_032116115.1 Porphyrobacter sp. | reverse complement strand
CGGTCGGCAGGTCCGCCACCCCCTCCCGCTTGCGCGTAATCCTGCGGCGAGGGCCGTCTGGCGGGATGGGCGCTTGGCGGGTTACCGGACGTCCTTATGGACGCACACGAAGACACCCCCCGCATTCAGATTTTATCGGTCTCGGATACTGGCCGCCGCCGTCGCTGGACGGATGACGAGAAGGTTCGGATCGTTGGAGAAAGCCATCGCGACGGCGTGACGATCGCGGATGTTGCGCGTCGGCACGAGATTTCGCGGTCGATGCTTTATGATTGGCGCTATCGCCATAAGGTTGGCCTTCTCGGGTGTCCTGCGCAGTTTTTGCGGCTTGTTCCGGTGGAGGGCAGCCCTTCTCCTGAAATCTTGCAACCGGCGCTCTCCTCGCAACCGCTTGTGATGACCATTGATCTTGGGGAGCGGTGTCGTGTCACGATCCCTGCAGATTTTGATATGGATGCAGCGGCGCGTTTGCTCAATGGCTTGGCGGTGACGCGATGATCGCGTTTCCAGCGGGGACGAAGGTGTGGATCGCGGGCGGTGTCACCGACATGCGCTGCGGCATGAATGGCCTGGCGCTGAAGATTCAGCAGGGGCTTGGGCGAGATCCCCATAGTGGCGAAATCTTCTGCTTCCGCGGGCGTAAGGCCGACATGGTGAAACTTTTATGGTTCGATGGCATCGGCACATCGCTTTACGCAAAGCGCCTGGAAGCCGGGAAGTTTGTCTGGCCGTCGAGCAGCACCGGCGAAGCCGTTGCGATATCCGCGGCCCAGATTGGCTATCTTCTGGACGGAATTGACTGGCGCAATCCCCGCTGGACCCAGAGGCCGAAAAAGATGGGATAAGCCGGCTGGAACGCCTGTATTTGTTGGATTCTGTGGTTGTGCATGGTAGAAGCGGCCATGTCAGATCCTGCCTGCGAACTCGAGAAACTACGCGCCGAACTGGCGGCCACGAAGGCCGAACTGGCGCAGGCCCGTGCGGTGGTCTCGACCTCCGAGGCGATGATCTCCGGTCTCAAACTTGAGATTGCGCTGCTGCGGCGCGAGACTTACGGCCACAGCGCCGAGCGGACGGCGCGGTTGATCGACCAACTGGAGCTGCAGCTTGAAGACCTGGTGGTTGACGCCGCCGAGGATGCAATCCTGGCGGAAAAGACGACGAAGGTTGCGGCCTTTGATCGCAAGAAGCCAGTTAGGAAGCCCTTCCCCGAGCATTTGCCGCGTGAGCGGGTGGTGGTGGAAGCCCCGACAAGCTGCACCTGTTGCGGCTCGGGCCGCATCGTGAAGATGGGCGAGGATATTACCGAGACGCTGGAGGTGGTGCCGCGGCAGTGGAAGGTGATCCAGACCGTGCGGGAAAAGTTCACCTGCCGCGCCTGTGAGAAGATCAGCCAGCCGCCCGCACCGTTCCACCCGATCCCGCGCGGTTGGGCAGGCCCCAGCCTTCTGGCGATGATCATTTACGAGAAATACGGCCAGCATCAGCCGCTGAACCGGCAGGCCGAGCGTTATGCCCGTGAGGGCGTGGAGTTGAGCCTTTCGACACTGGCTGATCAGGTTGGCGCGGTGGCCGAGTTGCTGAAGCCACTCCATGACCTGATCGAGGCCCATGTTCGGGCGGCAGCGCGGCTGCATGGCGATGACACCACCGTGCCACTGCTCGCCCGCGGCGGCACGAAGACCGCGCGGCTGTGGACCTACGTGCGCGACGATCGCCCCTTCGCGGGGACCGCCCCGCCAGCGGTGGTCTTCCGCTTCTCCCGCGACCGGGCAGGTGCGCATCCGACCGAGCATCTGATGGGGTGGAGCGGCATCCTGCAAGCTGATGCCTATGCTGGCTACAACGAGCTCTACCGCGGCGACCGCAAGCCGGGGCCAGTCCTTTCCGCGCTCTGTTGGAGCCACGCGCGCCGCAAGTTCTTCGAGCTGGCCGACATCGCGGGCAACATCCGCAAGGGCAAAGAGGCGAACGAGATATCGCCCATAGCCTTCGAGGCGGTGAAGCGGATCGACGCCCTGTTCGAGATCGAGCGCGACCTGAACGGTCAATATCCCGCCGCACGCCTCGAGCAGCGCAAAATACGCTCGGTCCCGCTGGTCGAGGATCTGGAACGATGGCTGCGGACCGAGCGGGCGCAACTCTCAAAGCACGCCAAGGTCGCGAAAGCGATCGACTATCTGCTGTCGCCCGGCCACTGGCCAGCCTTCACCCGTTTCCTGACAGACGGCCGGGTCTGCCTCAGCAACAACTGCGCCGAACGGTCGTTGCGCGGGGTGGCCTTGGGCAGAAAATCATGGCTCTTCGCTGGTTCCGAGCGCGGCGGACACCGCGCAGCCTTCATGTATTCCCTGATTGGCTCAGCCAAAATGAACGGCATCGACCCGCAGGCATGGCTTGCCGATGTTATCGCCCGGATATCCGACCTGCCGGTCTCGCGCCTGCCGGAATTGCTGCCGTGGAACTGGAAATCGTCAGCACAACAAGTCAAGGCTGCATGACCGCGGCTCTTGGCGGATGTTTACGTCAAAGGAGTTCAACAACGCCGAGCGGCTTGTTCGATGTGGACCTTGGGAAGACACGTCAGATTTGGGGGGCACAGCTGCGCAACTAACGTCCGTCTTTGCGGCAGGCACCTGCGAATTACGCGACACTCTTCCATTTCAGCGGGGTAAGATAAACGATCTTATCCCCAACACTGACCATCACATCGCCGTCTTGGATATTGATCTGAAGCTTCATCGCGCGGCTTGCCAGTTTTGCCAATTCGCTGGTGTCGGTCTCGGGAAAAT
>JAUMAX010000038.1:0-35342 GCA_032116115.1 Porphyrobacter sp. | reverse complement strand
AGGCTACGGTCGCGCAGCCACAGGGCAAATCCGCCCGCAGCAAAGATCAGCGACATACCCGGATTGATCAACCCGACAATCTGATCCGACACGACAACCCTCGCACAAACGACCTCTAAGGCCTTGAGGCAAGGTAAGCTGTGACGGTTAACACCCCCCTAATCGCCCGGCTTTGACCTGTCTCGCGGTCGCGCCTTGCTCTTGCCCGCCTGCCGCCCTATTTGCGGCCCAAATCCTACCCCTGATCTCTCGACCCAAAAGGACGACCCGATGGCCGCGCAATACGCCTATGTCATGAAGGGCATGACCAAGAGCTTTCCCGGTGCCCAGAAGCCGGTGCTCTCGAATATCTCGCTGCAATTCTATCAGGGTGCCAAGATCGGCATCGTCGGCCCCAATGGTGCGGGCAAATCGACCCTGATCAAGATCATGGCCGGCATCGACAAGGACTTCACCGGCGAAGCCTGGCCGGGCGAGAACATCACCGTCGGTTATCTGGAGCAGGAGCCCGAACTCGATCCGACCAAGACCGTGCTTGAAAACGTCAAGGACGGCGCGCGCGGAATTGCCGACATGGTGGACCGTTTCAACGAAATTTCTGCACTAATGTGCGAACCTGATGCCGATTTCGACACACTTGGTGCAGAAATGGGCGAACTTCAGGACAAGATCGACGCGGTTGAGGGCTGGACGCTCGACAACCAGCTTGAGGTCGCAATGGAAGCCCTGCGCTGCCCTCCGGGCGACATGGGCGTGGCAAGCCTGTCGGGCGGGGAAAAGCGCCGCGTGGCGCTAACCCGCCTGCTGATTCAGAAGCCTTCAATCCTGCTGCTGGACGAACCCACCAACCATCTCGACGCAGAATCCGTCCAGTGGCTGGAAAACCACCTCAAGGAATATGCCGGCGCGGTGCTGATGATCACCCACGACCGTTACTTCCTTGATAATGTGGTGGAATGGATCCTCGAACTCGACCGTGGTTCGTATTACCCCTACGAAGGCAACTATTCGACCTACCTCGAAAAGAAGGCCAAGCGTCTGGAGCAGGAAAGCCGCGAGGAATCGGGCAAGCAGAAGGCGCTGCAACGCGAACTGGAATGGATCCGCCAGACGCCCGCTGCCCGCCAGACCAAGTCCAAGGCGCGTATCCGCAAGTTTGAAGAGCTCCAGAACAGCCAGGACAGCCGCCAAGTCGGCAAGGCACAGATCGTCATTCAGGTGCCGGAACGCCTCGGCGGCAAGGTGATCGAAGCCAAGAACATCACCAAGTCCTATGGCGACAAACTGTTGTTCGAAAATCTAAGCTTCATGCTGCCGCCGGGCGGCATCGTCGGCGTGATCGGCCCGAACGGTGCGGGCAAGTCCACGCTGTTCAAGATCCTCACCGGCAAGGAAACGCCGGACAGCGGCACGGTGGAGATCGGCTCGACCGTGCACCTCGGCTATGTCGACCAGAGCCGCGATCACCTGAACCCGGCCAACAACGTGTGGCAGGAAATCAGCGACGGCCTCGATTACATGAAGGTCAACGGGCAGGACATGAGCACCCGTGCCTATGTCGGCGCGTTCAACTTCAAGGGCGCGGACCAGCAGAAGAACGTCGGCAAGCTTTCGGGCGGGGAACGCAACCGCGTCCACATGGCCAAGATGCTGAAGCAGGGCGGCAACGTGCTGCTGCTGGACGAGCCGACCAACGATCTTGACGTGGAAACCCTCGCCGCGCTCGAAGACGCGATCGAGAATTTCGCGGGCTGCGCCGTGGTCATCAGCCACGACCGCTTCTTCCTTGATCGTCTCGCCACCCACATCCTCGCCTTCGAAGGCAACAGCCATGTCGAATGGTTCGAAGGCAACTTCGAAGCCTACGAAGAGGACAAGCGCCGCCGTCTGGGCGACGCCGCCGACCGCCCGACCCGGCTCGCTTACAAAAAGCTCACGCGATAAAGGCCGCAGATACCGCTTCCTTTACGCTCTCTTAAGCAGAGCTACGTCACTCTCCTTAGCGAAAACAAAAGTCGCATAAGGGGCAACGGGGCGTGATCACGGGAATCAACATTCCGCTGGAGTTGGCGTTGCTGCTCTGCGTGGGCTGCGGCGCGGCTGGCGTGTGGGCGGGACAGGTCCGTGCCAACCGCCGGCTCGATCCGCGCCGCAACCCATTGCGCGAATTGCTGAAGCCAGCGGTGCTGTCGCAGGCGATTGATCTCGCTGCGCGGCGCGATGCCCTGCGCGAAGGATCGCACGCCGTGCTGCATGGCCGGATCGACCAGATCGCCGCGCTGCGCACCGTGTGGAATGCCGACACCCGCGAGCAGGTGCATGAACATATCGCAGCGGTGATGCGCGCAGGGCTGCGCCGGGGCGACCGCATTGCCATAAGCGCGGGCGGTTCGGGGGAAGACAACTTCACGATCCTCATCCCCGGCGCTGACGAACGCGCGGCCGTGCGGATTGCCGATCGCCTGCGCTGCAGTCTGGCGCAGCTCCGCTTGCCGCAACTGGGCAACGAGGCCCGGCTTACCGCCAGCTTCGGCGTTGCCGCCGACCGCTTCGGCGAATCCAGCGACGGACTCGACCGCCGGGCGCGGCGCGCGCTTGACGCGGCAGATGCGGATCATGTCGTCCCGGCGAGCGAGATCGAGGAAATCATCCTGCTGCCTGCCCCGGCACAGGGTTCAACAGCGTCAGCAGCCTAAGCAGGACGCGATCAGGGCGAAACCCAGCGCCCTTCCCAATCGCCCGTCGCCCCCCGCGCAAACTGCGCGCGGACATGGCCGGTATGGGCAAGATAAAGCCAGTCGAACGCCGTCAGCGTAATCCGCAGCAAGGCGAAGTTCTCCCGCGCGGGGACCAGCTGGGCGTCATCGGGCTCGACCCCCTCGAACTCCGGCGGCAGGCCTGACGTCGGCGCATCGGAGCCAGCCCCCGGCCCCTCCCCCAGATAGCAGCGGCGCGCGAAATTGGTGCTCGCCCCCCACGCCGCATCGACCTCGGCGCCAGCGCGCAGGATTTCAGCCGTGCCGCGCGCGCGGATCTGGATCTTGGCGCCCTTGTCATAGAACAGCACCGCAATGCGCGGATCGGCATCGATCACCTGCGCCTTGGGCGCGCGCGCATCGGTGTGCAGCCGCAAGGCCCAGGCTTGCTGATCGAAGGCGCGCAGCACCATCACCCGCGCATCGACATCGCCGGTGACAATCACCGGCGTGTGCATCGGTGACTTGCGATCACGCGGCGCGCGAATCAGGCGGTTGCGGCAATCGGTGAGGACATCGTCGAGCGCTTCGAACATGCCGGACGCCTTTGGCGGCAAAGCCAGCTCCGTCAAGCATGAGGGCGCACGTTCACTTTCATTGCATTTTTTCTGAACATCGGCGAGCCGGTTCATCCCTGCGACAGTCTGCGAATCGTAACAGGGATCATCTCAACAAGCTGCTTGTGGTGGGCTGGCGAAAATGGAGGCGCTTACAATGAAAACCCTCTTTGCCCCCTTGGCCAGAACGGGCGGATCGCTGGCGGCCCTGGCTGCCGCACTCGCCATCGCCCTTCCCGCCGCCCCTGTTGCCGCGCAGGATTACCAGAACGGCAGGGGTGAGGCCCGCGCGCAGGCACGTGCCGAACGCCAGCAGATGCGCACCGAAAACCGTGGCGGTCCGGCGCGGGCACAGATGGAGCGGGTCGCCCCGCCCCGTGCCGAACGCCCGGCCGCACCGCGTCAGGAACGTGCCGCTCCGCCCGCTCCCCGGACCGAGCGTGTCGCGGCTCCGCGCCCCGAACGTGCCGCTCCGATGCGGGTGGCTCCGCCGCCCCGCACCGAACAGCGCAACGATCCGCGTCCGCAGCCCGTTTTCCGGGGCGGTTTCGGCAGCGATGTCGCGGCCCGGGCTCAGGCCGCACAGGCGAACCAGAACAATGGCCAGCGCAACGAACAGCGCGCAGGCCGCATTGACCGGCGCAGCGAAGTGCGGGCCGACCAGATCGACCGCCGCAGCGAACGGCGGGCCGATAATGTCGATCGCCGCAGCGAACAGCGTGCGGGCCAGATCGAGCGGCGCGGCGATTTTCGCGCAGGGCAGCTTGACCAGCGCGGCCGCGACGGTGCCGCCGCCCGCGTCGACCGCCGCACCGATGTCCGGGCTGACCGCATCGAAAACCGCGGCGACCGCCAGGCTGACCGCATAGAGGATCGCGGTGATCGCCGGGCCGATCGGGTCCAGAATCGCGGTGATCGCCGGGCTGATCGGGTCGATGGCCGCCGGGACGACTGGCGCGATGGACGCCGTGATGATCGGGGTGATGGCCGGTTCAATGATCGCCGCGGCGGTTTCAGCGAACGCGTCGGTGATGTCGCCCGCGATGCCCGCCGAGCCGACCAGTGGCGCAATGACCGCGGCAATGACTGGCGCGGTGACCGGCGCAACTGGCGGCGCGACGATTGGCGCCACGGCTGGAACGGCCGTCCGGGCTGGGACAACCGCGATTTCCGTCGCTGGGACAACCGCTGGCGCGACAATCGCCGGTTCGGCTGGAACGATTGGCGCCGCAGCAACCAGTTCCTGTTCCGCCCCGGCCCCTACTTCGCGCCGTTCCGCGCCCACCGCTACAGCCGGCTGAGTCAGGGCTTCTTCCTCGACAGCCTGTTCTTCCAGCCGCGCTTCTTCATCAATGACCCGTGGGCCTACCGCCTGCCCCCGGTTTACGGACCGTATCAGTGGGTTAGGTATTATGACGATGTGGTGCTGGTAGACATTTACACCGGCGAAGTGGTTGACGTGATCCACGACTTCTTCTGGTAGGTCTTCACCAGACGCGAGAGAGCCCCGTCGGAGCAATCCGGCGGGGCTTTTTTATGGGCGCTGTCCAGCCTCTTGGCCGGGCCGGGGTGGCTTGCTACCGCTGGCGCGATGACCGCGCCCGTGCCAGATCAGGAACCGCTCGCCCGCCTCGGCGCGGCTGTAAGAGCGCGTCTGGCGGATAATCCCGCCGTCTACCGCGTGCCGGTGGACCAGGTGGAGCTGTTCGCGATCGGCGACTTTCTCAGCGCTGAGGAATGCACGCAGCTTTGCGCGATGATCGATGCGGTGGCGCGGCCTTCGTCACTGCACGAGCTCGATTATGCCAGCGGCTTTCGCACCTCCTATTCCGGCGATCTCGACCCGCGCGGCGCGCTGGTGGCCGGCATATCGCAGCGGATCGACGCTTTGCTGGGCGTGGACGCCGTGATCGGAGAGCCGGTGCAGGGACAGCGTTACCATCCTGGCCAGCAGTTCAAACCGCACAATGACTGGTTCTACGTGACCGAAGGCTATTGGCCGCAGGAAGAGGCGCGCGGCGGGCAGAGGAGCTGGACCGCGATGGCCTATCTCAACGTGGTCGAAGCGGGCGGCGCGACGGCGTTTACCGCCTTGGGCATCCAGATCGAACCCAAGCCTGGCGTGCTGCTGCTGTGGAACAATGCCCTGCCCGATGGCCGCCCCAACGAAGCGACCATGCACGCAGGATTGCCGGTGGAGCGGGGCGCGAAATATGTCATCACCAAGTGGTATCGTACCCGGCAATGGCAGTAGGATAGCGGCGGGCTGCGCCTAGTCCTCGGGCGTGGTGCCGCCCGCTTCCCGCCGCTCGGCATGCGCCGCCTGCGCCAGCATTTCGACCCGGTGGGCCAGCCGCAGGATTTCCAGCTGGGTGCGCAAGTTCACCTCGTAATCGTGGCGCGCGGTGATGCGGTCTTTGCGCGCCTGCCGGTTCTGGCTCATCAGAATGATCGGCGCCTGCACCGCTGCCAGCATCGACAGCATCAGGTTCAAAAAGATGAAGGGATAGGCATCGAACGCCCCCACCCCCAGCAACTCCAGCGCCCCGCTGTTGAGCACCACCCACACCATCAGCACCACGCCGAAACCAATGATGAAGGCCCAGCTTCCTCCGATCTCGGCCACGCGGTCAGCCAGAAGGTCGCCGCGGGTTGCGTGCCCTTGCGCCAGTTCGTCAGCGTCGCGGCCCGTGAAGCTGCCGGAGGCGACCCGCCTCAACACGCGCTGCTCGTCCGCCTCCAGATCGTCGAACTCGCGGCCCAGAAGGTCGCGCGCGAGCTGGTGCGGATCGGCCTCGCGCCTCATACCTTCGCCAGCGCCTCGGCAATCAACTGACGGGTCGGCGCGATGCCGTAGAGCGCGATGAAGCTGCCCATGCGCGGGCCTTGTTCAGAACCGAGCAGGGTTTCGTACAGCGCCTTGAACCAGTCCCGCAGGGACTCGAAACCGAACTCCTCGATCTTGCCGATTTCATAGACGATGGTCTGCAAGTCTTCCGCGCTCATTGCCGGATCGGCCTCGGCCAGCGCTGCATCAAGCGCGTGCAAAGCCCCCACCTCGCCGCCCGCAGGCGCGCGCTTGGCGAGCGTCGGGGCGACGAAATCGCGGTTATAGGCGAGCGCCTTGCCCACCAGCGCATCGAGCGCCGGGTGCGCGGCGGGATCGGCCCCTTCGACATAATTGCCGAGGTACGACCACACCGCCTCACGCGTCGCGCCCGCGCCCAGCACGCCCACAAGGTTCAGCAACAGGCTGAACGGCACCGGCAGCGTATCGCCCGCACCGGGAGCGGCAGCGCCCGCATGGCTCTCGTTCGCGCGCAGCAGGTGCCACACCGGATTGCCGAGCTGCTTGTCGATATCCTGCCCCGGCAGGGCGGCGCGGAACTGCCAGTAATCGTCCACCGCCTTGGGGATCACCCCGGCGTGGAGCTGCTTGGCGCTCTTGGGATTGGCGAAGATGTAATGGCCGAGGCTTTCGGGGCTGCCATATTGCAGCCATTGCTCGATCGAGAGGCCATTGCCCTTGGACTTGGAGATCTTCTCGCCCTTGGCATCAAGGAACAGCTCGTAAATCAGCCCTTCGGGCTTGTTGCCGCCCAGCACGCGGGCGATCTTGCCCGACTGGATGCCGCTATCGGTCAGGTCCTTGCCGTACATCTCGTAATCGACGCCAAGCGCCACCCAGCGCATCGCCCAGTCGACCTTCCACTGGCACTTGGCCATGCCGCCGAGCGCCGACTGTTCGATCACCGATCCGTCTTCGTCGGTAAAGCGGATGATCCCCGCGGCGGCGTCCACCACCTCGATCGGCACCTGAAGCACGGCGCCAGTGGTGGGGCTGATCGGCATGACGGGCGAATAGGTGCGACGCCGTTCCTCGCCCAGTGTCGGCAGCATGATATCGAGGATCGCGCCGAAATTGGCGAGCACGCCCTTCAGCGCCTCGTCAAACTTCCCGCTGTTGTAGCAATCGGACGAACTGACGAATTCATACTCGAACCCGAAACGGTCGAGAAAATCGCGCAGCATCGCGTTGTTGTGCGCGGCAAAGCTTTCGAACTTTTCGAACGGATCGGGGATGCGCGACAGGGGCTTGCCGAGATGGCTGGTCAGCATCTCGCGGTTCGGCACATTGTCCGGCACCTTGCGCAGGCCGTCCATATCGTCCGAGAACGCCACCAGCCGCGTCGCCGCCCCGCCGGTCAGCGCTTCATAGGCGCGGCGGACCAGCGTGGTGCGCAGGACTTCCTGAAAGGTGCCGATATGCGGCAGGCCTGACGGGCCGTAGCCGGTTTCGAACAATACGCCGCCGGGCTTGCCTTCGGGCATCCGCTTGGCGAGGCGCTGGGCCTCCTGAAACGGCCAGGCCTTGGAGGTTTGCGCTGCGGCGATGAGGGCTTCGGGCGTGATGGTCATAGTGAGGCGGCTATTAGGGATAGAGGACAGGCTTGCAAGCGTGCGTTTACAAGCGCGGCGCCCTCGCCCATCGTGGCCCGCGTGACCCTTCCCGCCACTCTGCCCGACCCCGTCCCCCTCCCCGCGCTCCACGCCAGCCATGGCGGGCATTGGTTGCGTGACGGATCGGGCCGCACCACGGCCGTGTCCAAGGGCGACGCAATCATGGCCGCCGCCGATACCCCGGTGCTGATGATCAACGCCCCGCTGGTGGCGAGCCGGCTGGGATACCCCGATCTGTCGGGTCTCGATCTGCTGGAGGCCTTCGCCTTCATTCACCCCGCACGCTTCTGCGTGCCGACCCCGCGGGGGCTGGCCGAGGCTTTGGGCCTGCCGGTGCCAGAGACAGACGCGGACGTCCCTGAGATGCTCCAGCGGGCTGGCGGCGCGCTGATTGCCGCGTGCCAGAACCCGGCATGGCCCGAACGCGAGGGCGCGTGGAGTGCGCTGCAATCGCTTGAACGGCTGCGCTGGCCGTGGGCGCAGGTGCTGCGGCCCCACATCGCCAAGCCCGAAAAGGCCGAACGCTGGCTGTTTGCCAAGCTGCCTGAATGGGAGGAGGCGGGTGAGCGCCCTGCCCCGCGTCAGGTGGAACTCGCCGCGCCGGCGGTCGAAGCGCAGCTTGCGCGGCTGACCGGCGAAGGGTCGGAACAGCGCGAAGGCCAGCGCGCCTATGCCAAGGACGCCGCGCGCGTCTTTGCCCCGCGTCATCGCGAAGGCCGCCCGCATCTGGCGCTTGCGCAGGCAGGCACGGGGATCGGCAAGACGCTGGGCTATCTCGCGCCTGCCTCGCTCTGGGCCGAGCAAAGCGGCGGCACGGTGTGGGTGTCGACCTTCACCAAGAACCTGCAACGCCAGCTGCGCGCCGAAAGTCGCCGGGCATGGCCGGCCAAACGCGCCGATGGTTCGCCCCCAGTCGTGGTGCGCAAGGGGCGGGAGAATTACCTCTGCCTGCTCAATCTGGAAGACGCGCTGCAAGGCGGCTTTGCGGGACGCGCGGCGGTGCTGGCGCAGCTGGTGGCACGCTGGGGCGCCTATACCCGCGATGGCGACATGGTGGGCGGGGACTTGCCGGGCTGGCTAGGGACATTGTTCCGCAAGCGCGGGATCGCGGCCCTGACCGACCAGCGCGGCGAGTGCATCTATGCCGGCTGCCCGCATTTCCGCAAATGCTTCATCGAGCGTGCGGCGCGGGATTCTGCGCAGGCCGATCTGGTGATCGCCAACCATGCCCTCGTCATGGTCAACGCGGCGCGGGCGAGAGACCCGAACCAGCGCCCCACCCGGCTGATCTTCGATGAAGGCCACCATGTATTCGACGCGGCCGATTCGACCTTTGCCGCCACGCTGAGTGGTCAGGAAACCATCGAACTCAGGCGCTGGATCATCGGCCCCGAAAAGGAATCGCGCGGGCGCCGCCGGGGTTTGTCGGCGCGGCTCGCCGATATTGCCAGCTATGACGAGGCCGGGGCCGAAGCCATCGCCGCTGCCTGCAAGGCGGGGCAATTGCTTCCCAGCGATGGCTGGCTGCAACGCCTCGCTGAAAACGCGCCCTTCGGCCCGGTCGAAGCTCTGCTCGCCGCCGTGCGCACCGCCACCTATGCCCGCGACGAAAGCGGCGGGATTGACGCAGGCTACGGCATCGAGACCGAGGCGGCGGGCCTGCCCGGCGAAGTGATCGAGGCCGCCAGCAACGCCGCCGAAGCCCTCGCCAGCATCCGGGTGCCGCTAATCCGGCTGGGTGGGCGGCTGGAGGCGATCCTTGCCGATCCGCCCGACTGGCTCGACGCGCAAGGCCGCGCACGGATCGAGGGCGCACGGTTTGCGCTGGCGTGGCGCATCGACCTTATCGCGGCATGGGAGGCGCTGCTGGCGCGGCTTGGCGGCCCGGCGGACCCCGATTTCGTCGACTGGCTGGCGGTCGACCGCTCCGACGCGCGCGAATTCGATGTGGCGATCCACCGCCGCTGGCTCGACCCGATGAAGCCCTTCGCCCGTGTCGTGCTGGAGCCCGCGCATGGCGTGATGCTCACCAGCGCGACGCTGACAGACCGGACTCCAAGCGACGATGTGTGGGCCAGCGCGATCCAGCGTTCGGGCGCTGCGCATGTCGAGGTCGCCCCGCTGCTCACGGCGGCGGAAAGCCCCTTCGATTATGCGACCCGCGCCGAGGTGCTGATCGTCACCGACATTGCCAAGGGCGATCTGCCCGCACTCGCCGGAGCCTATGCCCGCATCATCGAGGCTTGCGGCGGCGGCGTGCTCGGGTTGTTCACCGCAATCCGGCGGCTGCGCGCGGTGCATGGCCGCATCGCCGACCGGCTCGCGCGGGCAGGCCTCCCCGTCTATGCCCAGCATGTCGACCCGATCGACACCGGCACGCTGGTCGATATCTTCCGCGATGATCCGCGCGCCAGCCTGATCGGCACCGATGCGCTGCGTGACGGGGTGGACGTTCCCGGCCATTCCCTGCGCTGCGTGGTTTTGGAACAGGTGCCATGGCCGCGTCCCGATATCTTGCATAAGGCGCGGCGGCTGGCAGGCGGCGGCTCGGCCTATGACGACCGTATCATCCGCGCCAAGCTGGCGCAGGCTTTCGGGCGGCTGATCCGGTCGAAGGACGATGCGGGACACTTCATCGTCCTGTCCCCCGCCTTCCCCTCGCGCCTGCTCAGCGCCTTCCCGCCCGGCACCCCGGTGCTGCGCGTCACGCTCGATCAGGCTTTACAACGCGTCGCGGCTGGTGTTGGGGGCAAGGTGTCGCAGCCAGCAGGAGGAGCCGCACAGCCATGAAGATTCTCGGCCTCCTGCGCCATGCCAAGTCCGATTGGGATGACACCGCCCAGCGCGATTTCGACCGCGGGCTGAACGCGCGCGGGCGCAAGGGGGCAGAGCTGATCGGCAAGCATATCCGCGACCACGGGGTGAAGTGGGACCGGCTGATCGCCAGTCCCGCCGTGCGGGTGAAGCTGACGCTGGAAGGCGCGCTGCCCGATATCGAGCCGATCTATGACCAGCGCCTCTACCTCGCCAGCTTCGACACCATCGTCGAGACGATCGAGGCGCACGCGGGAGCGGGTGACGACGAGGCAAAGACCATTCTGATTTCGGGCCATAATCCCGGCCTGCAGGACGTGCTCTTGGAACTGGTCGCCCCGGGCAAGGAGAACGCATTGTTCAAGGAAGCAGTCGTGAAATTCCCGACCGCTGCCTACGCCGTGCTCGAATGCGATGTCGAACACTGGGCCGACTTGAAGCGCTACTGCGCCGAGCTCGTCCACTTTGCCCGGCCCCGCGACCTTGACCCCGAACTGGGGCCGGAGAACTAGCTCACGGCCCCGGTCACGCTTCAGGTCACGCCCTAAGTTACCGGCACCAGATTGTCGTCCGAATCCCGGTCGATGTAGAAGTTGTAGGGATCGATCCCCGCAAAAGTCGGGCGGCCCTTGCTGATGATTTCCAACACCTGCTTGCCCGCACGGATCGGATAGCGCTTCATCGACAGCACATTGGCTTTGGCAAAGGCACCCGATCCGGGCCGGTCGGTGAAGACGCCGACTTCGATATTCTCCGCAAGGCTGGCCGGGCGTTCATTGCCCTTGCCATCAGCGGTGAACTTGCTCGCTTCGATGGTAATGCGGGTGCGGTAGGTGAGATCGGGCAACTGGGTGGTGACAGCCTCTTTCGCCTTGAAGTCATAGATCGTGATCTGTTCGAACAGATCGGTGATCAGCGCCTGATCTTGCGGGGTCTTTGCCTCCTTGCGCAGTTCGGCGATCAGATCGAGGCTGCGCGGGTAAGGCGCACCCTTGAACTTGTAGCGCTCCACCAGCCGGGCCAGCGCGCGATTGACCGCATCCTCGCCAAGCCGGTGCTGGAGCAGATACATCACCAGGCTGCCCTTGCGATAATGGATGTGCTGCTGGTTCTCGACCCGCGCAAGGGGCTGTTCGGGCAGCGGATCGCCCTTGCGTCCGGCAAGGTATTGATCGAGCTCGAACTTCAGGAAGCGGCGGATCTTGTCCTCGCCATACAGCTCCTTCATCACCATCAGCGCCGAATATTGCGCCAGCGTTTCCGACAGCAGCGTCGAACCCTGCATGTCCCCGCCCACAACCTGATGCGCCCAGTACTGGTGGCCCACTTCGTGCGCGGTGACGTAGGAGACATAGTCGATGGTTTCGGGATCGCGCACGTCGGCAGCAAAGCCGATGCTTTCGGAATAGGGCATGGTCCCGGCAAAGGCCTGTGCGAAGCTCTGGTAGCCGGGAAATTCGATAATCCGCGCATAGCCGAACTGGTATGGCCCGAAATTGCGCTCGTAATAACCAAGGCTGGTTTTCATCGCCTTGAGCATTGCCGGAACGTTCCAGGCGTGGCGGGGATCGTGATAAACGGCCAGTTGCACGTCCCCCATCTGCTCCTCGGCCACGGCATAGCGCGCCGATTGCACCGAGAAGAAGTTGAGGATCGGCGCAGGGGACTGGAACACCGCCACACGGCGACCGCCCTTGACCTCGTCCGAAACCTTGTTGCCCGGTGCAATCGGCACCTGATCGGCGGCTGTGCTGATGGTGATGCGTGAATTGACCCAGTCAGCGCGGACGTAGTTCTGGCCTTGCGCGTTCACGTCTTCCAGCTTGGCCATGCGCAATTCGTCCGGCAGGCCCTGACGGCGGCGCGCCGTACGATCCGTCAACAACCCGCGCTGGTCCATCCCGATCACCGGGGCAAAGACGGTGTTGTTCACGAAGGTGCCGTTGTCGACGATATCGGTCGCCGCCCCGTCATTGGCAAAGCCGCGCCGCCAAACCTGCGAGGTGAAGTCGAGCCGCGTGGTCGCTCCGGGCGCCAGCGGCGTGTCGAAGCGGTAGATCCGGTAGAAATAGCGCTTGTCATGGCTCGCCAGCTTGGCTCCGGCGATGTCGAGGCGGGTGAACACCACGTCATCATCACCCTGCCGCACGTGCAACTCCTTGATCGGCACGCCGCTGTCGTTGCGCATAGCATAGCTGCCGGTCACCTTCATGCGCCGCTCATCGGGGTAGATCGCGACATCGAACACCACATCGGTAACGACCGGGCGCGGCAGACTGGCATATTGCAGATACTTGCGTTCGTATTCGGCGGTCGCAGCTTCGGCCTCGTCGGCGGTTTCGTAGGTGTTGAGCACCTTGATGTTGTGATGGATGACAAGGCCGGTGCCGATCATCCCCGCCACCGCCGCCAGCGCGATCCCGCCCGAGGCCAGAGTGATGCGCTGCCCGATGCCCTTGAGGCGCGGCAGCACCGCCACCACCGTGCCGCGCGGCCAGGCCCAGTGCGCGAACACCAGCAGCAGCACGCCGAAGCAGCCCCAATAGGCCCGCGCGATCAGCCCCCCGACCCAGAAGCCGCCGGTGCCGTTCATGTCGCTCAAAGGCTCAGCCGGCCCGCCGCTGAACGAATAGAGCATGTTCGAATAGCCGAGGTTCGACAGGAAGATGCGGCTGACAAACCACACCAGCATCAGCCCCCAGCCGAGATATTTGTTGGGGCTGAGCACCTGGAAGAACACCGCCAGCACCGCCAGCAGCAGCAGGTCGATGCTTTGCGGCATCACATAGGAGATGAAGTAAAGCCCGAAGTCGATGCTCGGCGCGCCCTTCGCGAGCTGGTAGACGACGCCCGCCGCCATCCCGGTCAACGACATCGCCAGCAGCACGGTGAAGATCGCAAGAATCTTCGGCACGAACATCGTCCAGGCCGGAACCGGCGTTGCATCGATGATCTCGGCCATCTTCACATCGCGTTCGCGCCAGACCAGCTCGCCGCCATAGAAAACGGCCACGATCAACGCGAACAGGGTCACGCTGCCGACCACTGTGTCGACGACATTGGCGGTCAGCGGGTAGGACGCCGTGCCGAACGTGGTCTGCGAGAACACGAGATTAAGTGTGGCAAAGGCGAGCGCGATCAGCAGCAGCACGATCAGGCCGGGGCTTTTGACCACCATCAGCACTTCGGTCTTGAGGCGCACCCAGAAGCTGGCGAGCGCGTGGCTGGTGCCGAAGTTGCGCTGCACCGGCTGGGTCAGCGCGCGCGGGCCTGCGCTTTGTGCCTTGGCGCCAAGCGCGGCCTGCTTGGCCAGCCGCCGCTGCCGCCAGCGCGAAGGCGCACGTTCGGTCATGCTGAAGCGCGCGGCCGCAAAGCCGAGGAACAGGGCCGACAGTCCAAGCACGAAGATGCGGTTGAACAGCAAATTGCCTTCGAGCGGGATCGCGCGGGCGTTCATCTCCGCCGCCGTCCAGTACCGCGAAACCTCACCAATCGCGCCGCTGGCCAGCGGCTCGTAACGGGCAATCGCGTCCTCGTAGCTGGGGTCGGCACCCAGGATGATGCTGATAGTGAGGTAACCCATCACCAGCACCAGCACGCCGATATAACTCGCCAGCATCGACCGCGTGACCGTCGCAAGGCTGAACAACAGCGCCGAAGACAGGATCAGGTTGGGAATCGCGATGACAAGGAACGGCCAGGCATAGGTCGCAAAGCCGCCCGGCCCGACCGTCTCAGGGTCCACCCAGGGCATCGCCGCGCCCAGCGCAATGCCGATCGGAACGGCCATGTAGCCGAGGATTGCAATCACCAGCCCGCCAAGGAAACGACCGGCAAGGAAGTTTATTCGCCCGACCGGCGTCGCCCGGATCATGGGGCCAAACCCCGTCACATCATCCCGCACAACCGCGTTGGCGACAAAGGAGGTGATCACGAACAGATAGAACAGCGCCATCAACGCCAGCGCGAAGGTCACCGCATAGGGGGAGTTTTCGTGCACCGAACCGGGCGTGCCGAAGCTGACATTGTCGCTGGCACTGAGGCCGAAGCCGAGCAGGAGGAAGATCGCGACCGAAACCCAGAACACCGGGTTCTTCAGCTGATAGCGGATTTCGAATGCAGCAATGCTGGCAGTAAGCATGGCGGAGCGCTCCTATCAGGCCGCAGCGGCGGCGGGAGCGGGAGCGCGGCGGGTTTCCGCCAGCGTCGCAAAATAGACGTCTTCAAGCCCGCCAGAAACCGGCGCAAAGCCTTCCGGCTGACTATCGCTGAGGACATGCACCACGATGTCACCCGCAAAGAAGCGATGCGAGATCACCTCGTGGGCTGCCTGCATCTCGGGCAATTGCGTGTGGGGAATAGTACGCTGCCAGACCCGCCCTTGGGTCGAGGCGATCAGATCATGCGGCGCGCCTTCCAGCCGCACCTTTCCGCCTGCCAGCACCGCCATGCGCGGGCAAAGATCGGCCACGTCATCGACGATGTGGGTCGACAGGATCACCACCACATTCTCGCCAATCCCGGCCAGCAGGTTGAGGAAACGGTTGCGTTCTTCCGGGTCGAGGCCGGCGGTGGGTTCATCGACGATGATCAGTTCCGGCTCCCCGATCAGCGCCTGCGCGATGCCGAAGCGCTGGCGCATCCCGCCCGAAAAGCCCGCAATCGCCTTGCCGCGCACGTTCCACAGGTTGGTCTGGTTGAGCAGGTGTTCGACCATCGCCTTGCGTTCCGACGTGTTGTTCACGCCCTTCAGCACCGCCATGTGATCGAGCATCTGGTAGGCCGAAACGCGCGGGTAGACGCCGAAATCTTGCGGCAGATAGCCCAGCGTGCGGCGCAGGCGGTCAGGCTCTGCCAGCACGTCGATATCGCCGAAACGGATGCTGCCTTGCGTCGGCGCTTGAAGCGTCGCGATGGTGCGCATCAGGGTCGATTTGCCCGCTCCATTCGGTCCCAGCAAACCGAACATCCCCTTGGGGATAGACAAGGTCACATTGTCGAGCGCGTGGGTGCCATTGGGATAGACGTGGCTGACGCCGGCGAGTTCGAGCATGAAAGTCCCCCTGGGTGCGACCCGCTGATGTCCGGGCGAGTGACACAATATCACCAAGATACGCGGGATAAAGCTGTATTGGTGGGACAAGACACGCCGTTGATCGACCCGCTGTGTCGTTCGTCGCCCGGGGTTGACCGCTTGCTCTGTCAGGCGAGCAGCTTGCGCGCGCCCGGCCCGTCTTCGGCCAGCTTGTCCTGCGGGTTCCAGATCGCGCAGTGGGTCAGGCTGAGACAGCCGCAGCCGATGCAGCCGTCCAGCCGGTCGCGGGTGCGGACAAGCTCGGCGATGCGTTCGTCCAGCCGCGCACGGATCGCGGCGCTGATCGCCTCCCAGTCCCCGGCGGTGGGCGTGCGGCCCTGGGGCAATTTGCCGAGTTCCGCCTCGATCTCTCCGAGGCTCAGGCCGAGCCGCTGGGCGATGAGGATGAAGCTCAACCGGCGGATATCGGAGCGCAGGAAGCGCCGCTGGTTGCCGCCGGTGCGCACCGGCTCGATCAGGCGCTTGTCTTCGTAAAAGCGGATCGCCGAGACGCTGAGACCTGTGCGGCGCGCGATTTCGCCAATGGTGAGCAGGTCGGATGGCTTGAGGCGGGTCATGGCGACAGGGCTGCTCCGATAAAGCTTGACCTCAAGTTAGGTTGAGATTGCACGATCGGCAAGTCGATTGATTCGCACCGCCCGACCGGAGGTGCTTCATCAAGCCGCTCGAAAGGATATGACTATGCCGAAAGGCCATCTTGAACACATCAACATTACCGTCAGCGACATCGAACGCAGCGCCGCGCTGCTGGGTGCGCTGATGGGCTGGCACATCCGCTGGCGCGGGCCGTCGCAACTCGGCGGAGAGACGATCCATGTCGGCGGAGAGGCCGATTACATCGCGGTCTACACCAAGGGTGCACCAGTGGGCCGCTTTGCCAAGGGGGTGCCGCTGAACCATGTCGGGCTGGTGGTCGATGATCTGGACGCTGCCGAAGCGGTGGTTCGCGAGGCGGGCCTCGAACCCTTCAACCACGCCGACTACGAGCCCGGCAGGCGGTTCTATTTCTTCGACTGGGACGGGATCGAATTCGAAATGGTGAGCTACGCCTAGAACAGTCCCGGCTGATGCGCCGCACCCTTGGCCCAAGGCTGATCGGTGCGGTCAATCGCCAGCGGCCGCTGCCATGCCCGGCACAGCGCCAACGCCTCGTCCGGCGCGCCGCCCGTCCATGCCGCGTGATCCGCTGGCGCAAGCAGCACGGGCATCCGCTCATGCACTGACGCTGCATCGGTGCCGTCGCTGTCGGTCATCACCATGGAATAGCAGGCACCCCATTCCTCGCTCTGCCGCCAGACCCCCGCAGCGGCGAACAGCGGAGCATCGGGGAGCGAGAGCCACGTGCGGGTCATCCGCCCCTTGACCCCTTGCGCCTCGGCCCAGCCAGTGAGCGGGATCAGGCAGCGGCGTTCCTCGAAGGAATGGCGCCAGAAGAAAGTCGCCAGCTTGTCGGTCCGGGCATTGTTGACCGGCTTGGGCTTCAGCGGCTGACCTTTTGCGCCTTTCAGCACCAGCGGAAAGCCCCAGGTCATCGCCCGCACCGCGCCTTCTGCGACCACCAGGCCGGGATAGCCGGGATAGACCTCCTCGGCGGAATTCGCGCCCTGCGCCGCGTCCACCGCCGCGAACCACGCGGCGACCTCGGCGACGTTTTTCGTCATGCGGTAGAGGTTGCACATCGCCCGTCAGGCGCCCGCGTTTCCGACCACAAAGCACGCCGCCGCCATCAATGCTCCGGCCCAGCGATTGGAGCGGAAGCGGACGAGCGGATTGTCCGGGTCAGCAGCGTCCAAGGTCGCCACCTGCCACATCAGGTGGACCGCCACCGGCACCAGCGCAAGCAAGGCCAGCGGATCGGCGCGATAGAGCCAGAAGCCCAGCCCCCACAGGCCCACCGCCGCCAGATAGAACCCGGCAATGCCCCCCTGCACCCGCGCGCCCATCGCCAGCGCCGACGAACGGATACCGACCATCGCGTCATCCTCGCGGTCTTGCAGGGCATAGATCGTATCGTAACCGATCACCCAGGCGATGCACCCTGCATAAACGCAAGCCAGCGCGTCCCAATTGTCCCAGCGCAACTCGGTCCAGCCGACCAGCAGCCCCCAGTTGAACACCATGCCGAGCCACGCCTGCGGCCACCAGGTGATGCGCTTCATGAAGGGATAGGCGGCCACCAGCGCCAGACTGCCGAGCGCGACCGCCTGCGCCTGCCAGCGCAATTGCAGCAGCACCACCAGCCCAATCAGGCACAGCGCCAGCAGCCAGCCCCACGCGAGCCGCTTCGACACCCGCCCGCTCGCCACCGGACGCAAGGCCGTGCGCGCCACCTGCCGGTCAAGATCGGCATCGACGATATCATTATAGACGCACCCCGCCCCGCGCATCGCGATAGAACCAAGCAGCAGCCAGCCGAGCAGCACCGGCTGCCCCCCGGTTCCCGCCAGCCACACCGCAAACACGCAGGGCCAGAACAACAGCCACCACCCGATCGGCCGGTCGAACCGCGCCAGCAACGCCAGATCGCGCGGAAGCTGCGGCAGGCGGGCGACGATCCCGCGGTGTTCGCTATCGGGGACGACCTGATCGTTCATGCCCGGTTCTCCGCACGCGCCGCGCGCCACCCGGCGATTGCCAGCAACAGCATCGTGACGTTCCCGGCAAAGTCGAGCATCCCGATCGAATTGAGCACCGGCACCTCGTAATGGAACCAGTAATTGAAGCCGAAGAACGGCAGCAACAGCACCGCGAACACCGCAAAGCTGCGCGCGTTCCAATGCACCACCAGCGTCATCAATCCGAACAAGACCGCCTGCGCGCCAAAGCAGGCCATGGTTAAGCGGGTGAGGAAGGTGTTGTCCTGATAGGCATCGGTTACGGCCAGCGCGATCACGCTGGCAGGTGCGAACAGTGCCCAGCCTCCCAGCATCAGGAATACGGCGGCGATGAGGAACTGTGCGGTGCGTGCGGACATGACTTGCTCACTAGCGGGCGCTGCGCCTAGTGCAAAGCCATGCCTGCTACCCCCGCCTGGCCTCCGAAAAGCGCCCCGCGCCTGTTCGTCACCGAGCCTTTGGCTGCGGGGACGCTTGTGCGGATCGAGGGGAATCCGGCGCATTACCTCACCCGCGTGATGCGTGTGGCGACCGGCGATGCGGTCATCCTGTGCGACGATGTCACCGGCGAGTGGGCCACGCGGGTCAGCGATGCTGGCAAGCGCGATGTGGTGCTGGAGGTGATCGAGCGGCTCCGCCCGCGCGAGACGGTGCCCGATCTGTGGCTCTGCCCCGCCCTGCTCAAGAAAGACCGCTTCGACCTCATCCTCGAAAAAGCGACCGAGCTGGGTGCTGCGCGCATCCAGCCCCTGATCACGCGCCGCTGCGTTGCCGACAAGCTCAACCTGGAACGCGCCCGCACCATAACCACCGAGGCCGCCGAACAATGCGCCCGCACGGCGCTGCCTGAAGTCACCGATCCGATGAAGCTTGACGCGCTGCTTGCAAGCTGGCCGGAAGCCCGCGCCCTGTTCTTCGCCGACGAAAATGGCGGCGCGCCGGCGGCCGAGGCCTTCAAAGCCCATACCGGCCCGGCCGCGATCCTCACCGGCCCCGAAGGCGGCTTCGACGAGGCCGAGCGCGCTGCCATCCGCGCCCACCCGGCGGCGCGCCCCGTCACCCTTGGCCCGCGCATCCTGCGGGGCGAGACCGCCGCCATCGCCGCGCTTGCCGCATGGATGGCCACCGCCGGGGACTGGTAGCGCTGCTTGCCCTGCGCAAACGCGTTTTCACTTCCCACCGGCAAACCCGTTTTCTAAAGCAACCGGCCAGAGAGGGCCTCTTTCCATGAGCACACGCGAAGCTTCCACTGCCGACGATCCGGTGATCGAAAGCCTCGATCAACTGGTCGCGCCGATGCTGAAGGGCGAAAAGCCGCCCGAACGCTGGCGCATCGGCACCGAGCACGAAAAGCTGGTCTACAAGCACGCTGACCACCGCGCCCCGTCCTATGACGAGCCCTGCGGGATCCGCGATCTGCTGGGCGGCTTGGAGAAATTCGGCTGGGAGCCGGTCGAGGAAGGCGGAAACGTCATTGCCCTGAAGGGTGACGATGGCGCGGTCAGCCTTGAACCGGCAGGACAGCTGGAACTGTCCGGCGCGCCGCTGGAAAACCTGCACCAGACCTGCGCCGAAACCGGCCGGCATCTGGCACAGGTCAAGGAAGTCGGCGAAAAGTGCGGCGTCGGCTATCTTGGTCTGGGCATGTGGCCCGACAAGACCCGCGAAGAGCTGCCGATCATGCCCAAGGGCCGTTATGACATCATGCTGCGGCACATGCCGCGCGTGGGCACGATGGGCCTCGACATGATGCTGCGCACCTGCACGATTCAGGTGAACCTCGATTACCAATCCGAAGCCGACATGGTGAAGAAGTTCCGCGTCGGCCTCGCGCTGCAACCGTTGGCGACCGCGCTGTTCGCCAACTCGCCCTTCACCGAAGGCAAGCCCAACGGGTTCCTGTCCTACCGCTCGCACATCTGGTCGGACACCGATCCGGCGCGCACGGGGATGCTGCCTTTCGTGTTCGAAGACGGCTTCGGCTATCAGCGTTGGGCCGAATACATGCTCGACGTGCCGATGTATTTCGTCTTCCGTGACGGGAAATACATCGACGCGGCAGGCCTGTCTTTCCGCGATTTCCTCGACGGCAAGCTGTCCGTCCTTCCGGGCGAGCGCCCGACGCAGAGCGACTGGTGGGACCACCTGTCGACCGCCTTCCCCGAAGTGCGGCTGAAAAGCTTCCTCGAAATGCGCGGCGCCGATGGCGGTCCGTGGAGCCGGATTTGCGCGCTGCCGGCCTTCTGGGTCGGGCTGCTCTACGATCAGACCGCGCTCGATGCCGCATGGGATCTGGTCAAGGGCTGGACGATGGAAGAGCGTGAGGCACTGCGAAGCGCGGCGCCGCGGATGGCGCTGGATTCGCCCGTCCCCGGCGGCGGCACCCTGCGCGATATCGGGCGCGAGGCGCTGAAGATTGCGCATGGCGGCCTTGCAGCGCGCGCGCGGCTCAATGCCAGCGGCGACAACGAGACCGGCTACCTCGAAACTCTCGACGAGATCGTCGCCAGCGGCAAGGTTCCTGCCCAGCGGTTGCTCGATGCCTATTATGGCGAGTGGAACGGCGACATCGCCCGCGTCTATGAACAATCCTTCTGAGGGAGGGTGAGACTATGCTGATCGTGCTGGCCAAGGCCAAAGTGGGTGAAGGCGCAATGGAACCGGCGCGGGCGGCGATTGCCGATATGGTCGCGGCCTCCAATGCAGAAGAAGGCTGCATCGCCTATGCCTTCACGCAGGATGTGCTCGATCCGTCAGTGCTGCACATCGTCGAAAAGTGGCAGGACGAAGCCGCCCTCGCCGCGCATTTCGCCACGCCGCATATGGCAGCCTTTGGTGCAGCGATTGCCGGGCTCGATTTTCAGGTCGTCGAAGCGCTCAAATTCCACGCCGATGAAGGCGCGCCGGTGATGTGATGCGCTATTCCGCCGGGAAGGCCTGCGGGCTTTCCGGGCGGGACGCGGATGCGCCGGTGACAAGGCGCTTCAACCGGGCGAGGCGCGCGGTGATCAGGCCGTGCTGCTCCATCCATGCGTGATACTCGCCATATTTGGCATCTTCGGCAAGGAGGTGCGCTTCCTCGGTCCGGGCGCGCCAGTAGTATATCCCGTTGACGACCAGCAGGAAAAACGTGTTGCGGATGGCATCGGCGGTCGATCCGTTGGTGACCAGAAACGGCAGCACCGAGGCCCACCAGAACAGGTTCTTCGACAGATAGGCCGGATGACGGGTGAAACGGTACGGCCCGTGGGTCAGCACGCCGCGATAGGTGAGGTTCGAAAAGCGGATGCCGAACACCACCGTCGCCCAGGCGTAAATGCCGGTCAGCAGAACCAGAAGCCCGCCCCATGCCCATAGCAAAGCGTCGTTCCCGGCAAACCAGTGCGCCCAGCCGGGCGTGGCAAATTCGTAGCTGAGCACCTGATCATTCGGCCCGATGATCCCCCACACAAACGGCGGATAACACAGCAGCGCCGCCAGCCAGCCCGCCAGAAACGGGTTGCCTGAACGGATATGCGAATCCAGCGGGCGCATGGTCAAAAGGTAGCCCACCGTGCCGATCTGCACGTCGATCACGAACAGCAACGTCACCAGCAGCATGATGAATTCAACAGGATTGGCGAAGAGTTGCGCCGGATTGCTCTCGACAATCTGGGCAAAGCCGGGGGGCAGGATCGAGATCATGAAGGCCCCGAAAAAGCCCTTGATCGCCCATGCCCGCCAATGCTTGGCCAGCGTCGCGCTGTCCCATTGCTCGCGCCCCACAACCCCTCCGCCAAGCACGAAGGCGCCGAACTGGAAGGTGCCGTCACGCGGTTCGACCAGAAAGCGGTCGAGCCAGATGACATAGGGAACCGAAAGGGTCACGAGCGGGAGGATCGCTATGGTCAGCACCTCCATCGCGAACAGATAGTTGCCGCCCCAATACCACCTCGCCAGGCCATAGAACGCCGCCAGCAGCGCCCATGTCGCCCACAGCCCGACCAGTTTCACCACCGATAGCGGCAGGGTTTCAGCCAGGGGGCGCTTCAGCGACCAGTCGATCCCGGTCGAGGGGCGCAGATGCACCTTGTCGATCACCACCGACCAGGCGGCCATCGGCGCGGCCGTAAACAGCATCGCGGCAAGCGCAGCGTAAGGCCCGGACAACACGCCCCGTTCACCGGAAAGCCCGCCGCCCAGCCCCAGAACGCCGGCGATCTCAGGATAGGAGCGGCAGAAGGCTATCCATACGAACAGCCCTGCCAACCCTGCAAAGCCTACTCCGGTCGAAACATCACTGACAGGAAGGCGCAAAGGCGGCGCGGTGCGCGAAGGCGGGTCGGGAGAGAACGGCGCAGTCATGGCCCTCCCGCCTTACAGCAGAAGGGTTAACAGCTCGGCAAAAGCCCGCCTGAAACCGGCAAGCGGGGGGTAAAGCCCCCTGCACCAGCCTATTTCCAGGCGTGGATCGTCCCGCTGTCGTCCATCACATAAAGATACCCGTCTGCCACCAGCGGCGGGAGGCTGACCGGCTGACCGACTTCGGTGAACAGCGATGCCGCCCCTTCGCCTGCGCTCACCTTCCAGATTTCCCCGCGCGAGCTTGCCACCCACAGGTGACCGCCCGCCAGCACCGGACCGGTCCAGAAGATCGGGCCTTCCTTGTCCTCTTCGTCCTTGTAGCGCTGCAACTGCGTGATCCAGCGCACCCGGCCCGAAGAGCGGGCAATGGCGAGCAGGCGCGCGTCATCGGTCAGAGTGAAGATCCACTCCCCCGCAATCGCCGGGGTCGAGATGCCCGCCAGATTGAGTTCCCAGATGCGTTGTCCGGTGACCAGTTCATAGGCGGCCATGCGTCCGCCTTGCCCCAGCGCATAGACCCGGCCCGAATCGATGATCGGATCGGCATCGATATCGGTGATCGTGCCGACCGTGGTCGAGATATTGGTGCGCGCCAGCGCGTCGGACCACAGGGTGCGGCCATTCTCGTAACGATAGGCCGACAATTCGCCGCTGGAATAGCCCGCGACGATCGAACCCTGTCCGGCCGCAGGCGCGGCCACGCCGAACACGCCCGACTGGGTGTTCGAGCCCGATTCGTCCCACACCAGCGAGCCATCATTGATGTTGAGCGACAGGATCTGGTTGTCCTGCGTCATCACGAACAGCTGGCCAAAAGCGATGGTGGGCGATCCGCGCATCGGGCCTGCGGGCTTGACCTTCCAGATCACTTCGCCGGTTTCGACATTGACCGATTTGACGTCTCCGACGCCATTGGTGGCGTAGAGCTTGCCCGCTTCATAGCTGACCCCGCCGCCAAACGCGGCCGGTGCCTGATCCTTGGTCAGATCATCATCGCCGCGCGTCCACAACTTGGCGCCGGTGGCCTTGTCAAAGGCGACGATCACACCGTCGGTGCCTTCCGCAAACAGCTTGCCGCTGCCCACAACCGGAGATGAGGCGAGGCGCATACGATTGGTGGAGCCGGCCACCTTGGCAGTCCACACCTTCGTCGGGTTTTCGGCCAGAACGAGGTGGCCATAGGACTTGCTCGCCGATCCGCCGGTCTGCCCCCATTCGGCATTGACCCGTGCAGGAGGCAGCACAACGCTGATCGCGGCCAGCGCGGGATCGACTTCAGCCCCGCTCTCGATCCGCGACAGGATCGGCATACGGTTGCCGATGGTCGGCGTGGTCTTTTCATCGCCGCCGCCGAACAGTCCGCCCTTGCAGCCGGTCAGCCCTGCGGCCATCAGTCCTGCCAGCAGTGCAGCGCGGGCAAATTTCCTATGTGTCATTCCCGTCCGTCCTAAACCCAAAAAGCCTATTCAGCCGCAGCGGTGCTGGCGGCCTCCCCCTCGGCTGTGGTGACCCCTTCGTCCTTCAGCAGCTTTTCGACATCGATCACTGCATCAACCCCCATCAGACCTGCCATCTGGCGTGCGCGGCTACGCAGGCTTTCGGGCTGGTCTTCATCCTTGGCGATATCTGCGAACAGCTTGCCAGCCGCCGCGCGGTCACCCTTTTCGAGATGGGCCATCGCCACCAACTCGCCGGCAGAGCCGAAATAGGCACTGCCCGGCTTGGCCAACGGCCCAAGCTGCGCAATCACGTCGGCCGGTTTCATGCGGTCGAAATTGATGCTGACCTCGCGCACGCGCGCCAGATCGCGCAGCGCCGGGGGCGCATCGGCGTCAGCCGCGATTTCCTTGTAAATGCCGGTGGCCTTGTCGGTGTTGCCTTCTTCCAGCGCCGCGCCGGCCTGGATGAACCGCGCCGCAGCGCGCGCACCGGGCGATCCGTCCGCCAGCAGCGGAGCGACCTTTTCCGCCGCCGTCTTGAAATCGCGCTGGTCAGCATAGTCGAGAGCGGAAATCAGCGTTTCGGACTGCTGCTCAAGGCTTTGTTCGGCATAGTGATCCCACACCAGATAGCCCCCAAGCGCCGCCACCCCGAGGGTGATGACGCCCAGCACCTTCATCCCGTGATCGCGCATGAAGGTGAACAGAGCGTCTTCGCGCACCGCCTCGTCGATCTCGCGGATCAACACCTCGTCTTCGTGCGAGGGGGTGGCGGGGGCCGGGCCCGAAGCCGGGGTTGTGGTGGGCGTACGCGCCATGGGGTCTCGTAATCCTCGTCTACATCATGTGCCGCGCAGAGCGGTCAGTTGCGCGCTCTTTAGGCAGGAGCGGCCTTGCGCGCAATGGCAGGGGCGTGAGGGCGAGCCATGCCGCCCGCGAATTGAACCGGGGATGAAGCCGCGCAGCGATCAGAACGCGCGTCCCATGGCCTGCGCATAGACCGCTTCATATTGCGCGAGCATGGCGGCGATATCGAACTCGGACCGTGCGCGGGCCTGATTGGCGGTGCCGATACGGGTGCGGCATGCATCATCGGCGGCAAGCTTCGCCAGCGCTGCGGCAAGCGCCGGGGTGTCCTGCGGCGGTGTGATGAAAGCGCGGTTATCCTCGGCCACGATCGCGGCAACATCACCGACGGCGGGTGCGGCCACGGGCAAGCCCGCCGCCATCGCCTCGACCACCGAAAGCGGGAATTGTTCGGAGGCGGACGACAGCGCGAAGATATCGAACAGGCCGACCACGCTGGCCGGATCGACTGCACCAGGCAGGTGGAGGCGGTCTGCCATGCCATGCGCTCCGGCCGCGGCAAGAATGGCGGCGCGCTCCGGCCCCTCCCCGCAAATGACGAGGTGCCATTCGGGGGGCAGGCTTGCGCAGGCTTCGACGAGGATCGGCAACTGCTTGACCGCGCGCAGGCCCGCAAGCGTGCCGACCCAGCGGATGCCGGGCAGCTTGGCGAAAGGCAGAGCTTCGGGGCGCGGCGGAGCGGCAAAGGCGGCGGTATCGATGCCGTTGGCGATGCGGGTTACACGTGCGGGCGGCTGGTGCCAGATTTCGCGGGCGATCCGCTCCAACCCTGTCGAAGGCACAATCACCCGTGCAGCCCCCGCCAGCGCGGCGCGGCGATAGAGGTTGCGGGCAGGCTTCAACCGCTGCGCCTCGTCCTCGTTGAAGCCGTCCTCGTGATGCACCAATGGCGGCAGGCCGAAGGCTCGGGAGAACACGCGGTGCGCCATCGCCACATCCATCGCGCCCCAGTTATAGGTGCAGACAAGGTCATAGCCCTGCATCGCCCGCGCGAGGCGCGACAGCCTGCCGGGGGTCGGCTTGCCCTTCAACGAGGGGAAATCCGCCGGATAATCCACCGGCACGCCCGCGTCGATCAGTGCGGCGGCGGCCATGGATTCCGGCTCGGCAGAGATGATGGTGTGGTGCAGGCGCTGGCCCCAGGCATTCATCAGCCGGGCGCAGCGAACTTCCTTGCCGCCAGCAGAGAACGTCGAATGGCAGTGGAGAACGCGCGGCACGCGCGCTCCGGCGCGCTGGCTCACTCCACCCCGTCCAGCAAGGCGTGGATCGCCGCGCGCACCTCTGGCTCGTCCAGCGTGGGCGCATGGCCGACACGCGGCACCACCACCGTCTGCATCGCCGGATTGCGCGCCGCCATCTGCTTCAGCGTATCGGGGCTGAGCAGATCGGACAGTTCTCCGCGCACCAGCAGCATCGGCACCCCGCGCAAGGCCTCGAAGGCGAGCCAAAGGTTGGCGGGCGCGGCATTGCCGGGTTTGGCGAAGGGTTCTGCAATGGCCATGTCGTAATCGAAGCTGATGCGGCCGTTCTGGGTCACCACCATCGTGCGCTTGGCGAGATCGAGCCACTGGTCAAGGTCGAAATCCGGGAAAGCAGCGCCATGCGCATCGGCCAGCCCGCGCGCGGCGTGGACCCATGTGGGGTAGCTCCTGCCTTGCCCGACATAGCCCGAAATACGCGCCAGTCCCTCGGCCTCCACCACCGGGCCGATGTCGTTCATCACCACGGCAGCCATGCGCCCGGGCTGGGCCGCGGCCATCAGCATGGTCATCAGACCGCCCATCGATGTGCCGATCACCACGAAACGGGCGATGCCCTGCTCTGCCAGCAGCTTTTCCACATCCTGCACATAGGTGACGGGGGAATAGGTGTCCGAATCCGGGGCATAATCGCTCATGCCCCGCCCGCGCATTTCCGGCACGATCACCCGGCGGGTGACAGCAAGGCTTTCTGCCAGCGCGGCAAAATCGCGCGCATTGCGGGTGAGGCCGTGCATGCACAGCACAGGCAATGCCTCGGCGCCGTCAGGGCCGGGATAATTGCGATAATGCAAATTGAGCCCATCGCTGCTGGTCCAGAAGCGATCTTCGTAAGTGGCGGCCATGAACGGCGATATTCCCTTTGATCCAGATGGCGCGCCGCTTGCGCTGGCCCGCGCTTGTCCCCACTATCGCGGGATGAGCGAGCCTGTGCAACACCCGCCTGCAATTCCACCCGAGGCCAGCGCGCCCTATCGCGCCGATCCAGCGATCCTGACACTGGCGGATTGGCTGGGCGATGCAGTGGCTCCGGCGGACTTTCCCGATACGCAGCTGCGCTGGCGCAATGATCGCGCTGCGGCGAGCGTCGGGTTGGCGGGGCTGACCGACGCGGAATGGACCGCGCATTTCGGACGCTTTGCGCACTTGCCGGACAACCTGCCCCACCCTCTCGCGCTGCGCTATCACGGCCACCAGTTCCGGGTGTACAACCCCGAAATCGGCGACGGGCGCGGGTTTCTGTTTGCGCAGATGCGAGGTGCCGACGGTCGGTTGATGGACCTCGGCACCAAGGGGTCAGGCACTACCCCGTGGAGCCGCGCGGGCGACGGGCGCCTGACGCTGAAAGGCGCGGTGCGCGAAATCCTCGCGACCGAGATGCTGGAGGCGCTGGGTGTGAACACCTCCAAGACCTTCAGCGTGATCGAAACGGGCGAAAAGCTGTGGCGCGGCGATGAACCCAGCCCGACGCGGTCTGCCGTGATGGTGCGCCTGTCGCATTCGCATATCCGCATCGGCACCTTCCAGCGGCTGCTGGCGCTGGAACAGGCGGACGAAATGGCCGCGCTGATCGACTATTGCCTCACCCACTTCCCCGGCCCGCCCCCGCCCGATGATGCCCCTGCGCGTGAAGAACCCGCGATCCGGCTGATGCACAATGTTGTCGAACGCATGGCCGATCTGGCCGCCAGCTACATGGTCGCAGGTTTCGTCCACGGCGTGCTCAACACCGATAACATGAACGTCACCGGAGAGAGCTTCGACTATGGCCCGTGGCGCTGGCTGCCCGAATGGGAGCCGGGCTTTACCGCCGCCTATTTCGACCACGCAGGCCTCTATGCCTTTGGCCGCCAGCCCGAGGCGCTGCACTGGAATTGCGGTCAGCTGGCGGTGGCTTTGCGCCTGCACGCCGAGACCGCGCCGCTGATCGCCGCGCTCGACCGCTTCGGGCCGCTGTATATGGCGGCAGTGGCGCGGCGGTGGTGCTGGCGGCTGGGGGTGGAGCCTCAGGGATTTGAGGCTGACACGCAGCTCGTCGCCGCCTGCGAAGCAACGATGCGGGACAGCAAGGCGCAGCCTGACGCGTTCTTCTTCGCCCATCGCGGCGGACGCGGCGATCCGCAAGGCGCGCTCGGCGAGGCGCTGGCGGGCTACCAGCCAGTCCAGGAGACGCATCCATACTGGAGCGATCCGGCACCCCAATCCATGCTGATCGACGAGGTCGAGGCGATCTGGGCGTCAATCGCGGACGGAGACGACTGGACCCCGCTTCAGACCAAGGTCGCCGCCCTGCGCCGCATGGGCGCGGCCCACGGGTCTGCACCGGTGCCTCAGGGCCATGCCTGACCTGCTGCTGCCCCCTATCTTTTCAGCCTTTTCCGCGATAGGCACCGGCCAGATTGCGGGGGCAACCATGACTAGCGGACGGGCGGCATTGTGACCGACAACATCCTCATCTCCACGGAACCGGCGAGCGGCGAGGAGCTCTGGCGCGGATCTGTCAGCGATGTCGACGCTGCCGTCTCCACTGCGCGCCGCGCATGGGCTGCCTGGGCCGCCCGGCCGCTGACCGACCGCATCGGCGTGATGCGCGCCTTTTCCAATATCGTGAAGCGCGACAGTGACGAGCTCGCCGATCTGATCGCGCGCGAGGCGGGCAAGCCCCTGTGGGAAGCCCGCACCGAAGTCGACGCGGTGGTGAACAAGGTCGATATTTCGGTGCAGGCCTATGCCGAGCGCACCGGCAAGAAGAAGTTCGACGCCGGGCTGAACGCCAGCGCCGCTGTGCGTCACAAGCCCCACGGGGTAATGGCCGTGCTCGGCCCCTACAATTTCCCCGCGCACCTGCCCAATGGCCACATCGTCCCGGCGCTGATTGCGGGCAATGCCGTGCTGTTCAAGCCGTCGGAGAAGACGCCTGCGGTGGGCGAAGCGCTGGTCACTGCGTTTCACCGCGCAGGCGTGCCGGAAGATGTGATCCAGCTCGTCATCGGCGGGCCTGATGAAGGCAAGGCGCTGGTCGCCCATCCGGGGATCGACGGGGTGCTGTTCACCGGCTCTGCGCAGGCGGGGATCGCGATCAACCGCAAGCTCGCCAGCAATCCGGGCAAGATCGTCGCGCTGGAAATGGGCGGCAACAACCCGATCGTGGTGATCGACACCCCCAAGCTGACAGACGCTGCCGCGCTTATCATCCAGAGCGCTTTCACCAGCGCCGGGCAGCGCTGCACTGCCGCGCGCCGCCTGATCGTGAAGGAAAGCATCTATGACGCGCTGATGGCCGAACTGGTGCCGATGACGCGCAAGCTGATGGTCGGCGATCCGCTCGGGGAACCGCAGCCCTTCATGGGCCCGGTGATCGATAATGACACCGCCGATCGCCTGTCGGAAAGCTTCCTTGCGCTGATCACCGCAGGCGGCCGCGCGCTGCTGCATATGCGGCGCACAGTGCATGATCTGCCGTTCCTCAGCCCCGGGATCATTGATGTCACCGACATTCCCGACCGGCCCGATATCGAACTGTTCGGACCGCTGCTCCAAGTTATCCGGGTCCCCGATCTCGACACCGGGATCGCCGAGGCGAACAACACCCGCTACGGCCTGTCAGCCTCGCTGATCGGCGGCACTCCGGATGATTACGGGCGGTTCTGGGCCAACATCCGCGCCGGGATCATCAACTGGAACTCACCCACCAACGGCGCATCGTCCAAGGCGCCGTTTGGCGGCATCGGCCTGTCGGGCAATCACCGCCCGGCGGCCTATTACTCGGCCGATTACTGCGCCTATCCGGTCGCCAGCACCGAAATGGACCAGCCGCGCGCGACGATCATGGTGGGCCTGAGACCCTGATCCCGCCGTCTAGCGCGCGCGGTAGACCAGCGTGACGCCGGTCAGGCCATTGGGCGCTTTGCGGATATGGGCCACCAACGTCTCGCCGCCTTGGCCAGTCGCCGCAATGCTGTCCTCGGGCTCGGCATAGCGTCTTGCATAGAGCCCGGCGCGCACCGCGCGGGTGAAGTGATATTGCAGCACGTCCTCGCGTGGGGCAGCGCTGACATAGCGGACGATGCGGATGCGGCAGCCGCCCGCCTCTGCTCCGCCCGCCTGCACCACCATGGCGCGCGGCGGGATCGCGGCAACCGGCGGAAGGCTGGCCGCGAGCGCGAAGTCTTCCTTCAGGCTCTCTGCGCAGCCCGCAGGCGCACCGACTGCGGCCAGCAGAGTGGCAGGGCCGGTCATCGGGCCAAGCGACTTGCCGCTCGCCCCGTCGTGCGGGAATGGCAGATCGGGAATCGGGCCAGCTTCAAGCAGTTCGAGCCGCAAGGCTTCACGCGCAGCGCTGGCAGCTTCGCTGCTCCCGGCAAACACCGGCAGAGCGCCCGAATCGGCAAAGCCGATCGCTGCATTGGCTTCGTTGCGGCTGGCCAGATCAGGGTCGCTCATCAGCGGATCGTGGAGCGCGCGGGCTACCACCGGGTCCTGCACAATCAGCGCAGCATCGCTCGCCGCCTGTTCGGCAGGGTCAGTGCAGGCCGCGGCCATCAGGCACATCAAGGGGATAGACAGGCATCGCATCGCCCCGCCATGCCACGCAGATGGTTAATGCGCGCCTTACCCGCGCATGAAAACGCCCCCGAAGGCCCGAAGCCCCGGAGGCGTTTTCCACGACGACCATAAGTCCCCGCGCCGGCGGACACTTGGTGGGAGTGGCCGCAAGTTGATGAAGCGCACGCCGGCACCGGGATTGGCGCAAGCTGGCCTCGAATTCTGTTGTTCATTTATATAGCGCTCAATCTGAACGAATCGGCAGCGCGCCTGACAGCCGCCATTCATTCGGCCAAGCTTTGCCGGGCCGCTTGCGCCGCTGACCTGCGGCCCCTAACGCCGCCCGGATATGACCAGTCCCGCCCCTGTTCCTGCCCCCGCCGCCTCGGGCCTTGCGCCTGCACTGGGAGCCTACCTGATCTGGGGCTTCCTGCCGCTCTACCTGATTCTGGTGCAGAGCGTGCCGCCGTTCGAATTTGTCGGCTGGCGGATCATCTGGACGCTACCGCTGTGCCTGCTGATCGTGCTCTTCCGCCGCCAGTTTCCCGAGCTGCTCGCCGCGCTGAAAAGCCCGCGAAGCCTGCTGGCGCTGACAGCAAGCGCAGTGCTGATCGGGATCAACTGGTTCGTCTATATCTGGGCGATCATGGCCGGAGAGGTGTTTGCGACCTCGATCGGCTATTACCTCAACCCGCTGGTCAACGTGCTGCTGGGGACGCTGGTGCTGGGCGAGAAGCTGTCGCGGCGGCAGTGGATCGCGGTGGCGATTGCCGCCGTGGCCGTGGCGCTGCTGGCGGCAGGTGCGGTGACGAGCCTGTGGATCAGCCTCACACTGGGCTTCAGCTTTGCGCTTTATGGCCTTGTTCGCAAACAGGTTGCTGTGGGGTCGCTGCCGGGTCTTACGATCGAGAGCGCGATCCTGCTCGCCCCTGCCATCGGTATCGCATGGTGGTATGCGATGAGCCCGCAAGGCTCAGCCTTCGGGCAGGATGCGTGGATGAGCGCGCTGATCATCTTTTCAGGCGTTGTCACCGCTGTGCCGCTGCTGCTGTTTGCCATCGCGGCGCGGCGGATGGATTATTCGACGCTGGGCTTCATCCAGTATCTGTCACCCACGATCGTCTTTTTCCTCGGCCTGTTCGTGTTCCACCAGCCGCTCGCGCCCGCCAAGCTCGCCAGCTTCGTGCTGATCTGGGTGGCGGTAGGCGTGTTCGTTTACGACCTCTGGGCCAAGCGCAAGGCGGCTTCAGCCTAGGAACTTCCACCCCAGCGTCTGCCCGCCGTGCCACGGGACGATTTCCTCGCCGGTGACATGCAACACCGGCGGAACCGCCAGTTCGCTGCGTTCCAGCGTCACTGCGTCCTCGTTGACCGGCAGCTTGTAGAACGCCGGGCCGTGGAGCGAGGCAAAGCCTTCGAACCTGTCCAACGCCCCCTCCTCGTCGAACACCGTGATGTAGCTTTCCAGCGCGGTGGGCGCGCCGAAGATGCCGGCGCAGCCGCAGGCGCTTTCCTTGTCCTTGCGCAGGTGCGGGGCGCTGTCGGTGCCGAGGAAGAACTTGGGGCTACCGCCGGTCGCCGCCGCCCGCAGCGCCAGCCTATGCGTTTCGCGCTTGGCGACAGGCAGGCAGTAATTGTGCGGCTGGATGCCGCCAACCAGCATCGCATTGCGGTTGATGTGGAGATGCTGGGGCGTGATCGTCGCGGCGACCTGCGGGCCGGCTTCCATCACAAAATCCACCGCATCACTGGTGGTGATGTGTTCGAACACCACCCGCAACTTCGGAAAAGCTGCAACAATGCCGCGCAAGTGCCTTTCGATGAATTCTTTTTCGCGATCAAACACGTCGACCGAGTGATCGGTCACCTCGCCGTGGATGCACAGCACGATATCCTCGGCCTCCATCCGGGCGAGCACCGGATAGAGCTTTTCGACATTGGTCACACCGGATGCCGAATTGGTGGTGGCGTTGGCCGGATACATCTTGGCCGCCGTGAACACGCCCGCGCCCGCGCCGCGTGCCAGATCGTCGGCGTCGGTGTTATCGGTGAGGTAGCAGGTCATCAACGGGGTAAAGCGCACGCCTTGCGGCACAGCGGCCATGATCCGGTCGCGATAGGCCGCAGCCAGTTCCGTCGTCGTCACCGGCGGCGTGAGGTTGGGCATCACGATCGCGCGGGCAAACTGGCGGGCGGTGTAAGGCACCACTTCGCGCATGATCGCGCCATCGCGGAAATGCAGGTGCCAGTCATCGGGGCGGCGGATCGTGAGGCGGTCAGTCATGGCTTCCCCTTAGCTTTGCACGTGCCTATCTGTCACGCATGATGGCAACCCAACTGACCTCTCGTGCGCTTGTGCGCCTTTCGCCCATGGACGAAGGCGAGGACGTCGCCGCCTTCCTGCAAGGGCTCGTCACGAATGATACCGCCGGCGCGCTACCCTGCTACGCCGCGCTGCTGAGCGCACAGGGCAAGCACCTGTTCGATTTTCTGGTGTGGCGCGATGGCGCCGATCTGCTGCTCGATTGCGAGGCGGCCCACGCCGATGAATTGGTCAAGCGCCTGTCGATGTATCGCCTGCGCCGCAAAATCGCGATTGCGCGGGATGATGCGCTGGCTGTTCACTGGTCACCCCTCCCCGGCGATGGCCGCACGCCCGATCCGCGCCTGGCTGATCTGGGCTATCGCTGGCTCGCTGCGGCAGGTGGCGAGAGCGCCGATGCAGCATGGCTCGCCCACCGCCTGTCGCTGGGCGTGCCGGAAGGCCGCGCGGAGCTGGGCGATATCCTGTGGCTGGAAACCAACGCGGTCGAGTTGAACGGCGTCAGCTTCACCAAGGGCTGCTATGTCGGTCAGGAGAACACCGCGCGGATGAACTGGCGGCAGAAGGTCAACCGGCGGCTGGTGGTGGTGCGACTGGACACGTCGGATGAAGCGCGGCGCGTGGCCGATTATCCCGACCTTGGGGTAGCGGTCGATCACCTGCGGGTCGAGAATCTCGATGCAGCCACCCTACCCGCATGGCAGCGCACCGGCGTCACCGGAGAGGGTTAAGCCTTCTGAGCCTCGGCAAGGCTCGCTTCGAGCATCGTCGTCGCCCGCTCGCGCGCCGCATCGCGCGGCAGTTCCAGCGACTTGGCCAGAGCCCCGCCGATCAGCGCATCGCCCAGCGCCATCAGCACCAGCGACAGCGTATCGCGGTGCAGCCGCCGTTCGGCGATATGCTGCGGCGGCTCGTCGGGTGCGAGTTCATCGAGCAGATCGTGGATGGTCGAGATGATCGGATCGAGCGCGTCCTCGTTCCCCGTCAGCAGCATCCAGCTGGTCAGCGCGCCTGCGCCTTCACGGTCGAAGGCATCAAAGGCCAGATCGACCACTTCACGCGCCGATCCCAGCCCGGCACGGCTGGCGTGGACGGCTTGCAGGATCGTTTCGCACACCGAACGCGCAAGGTGTTCAGCCAGCGCCTTTTGCAGCCCCGATGCGGAGCCGAAATGGTGCAGCAGGTTCGCATGGGTGCGCCCGATCCGCGCCGAAACCGCCTTCAGCGTCACCGCCTGCGGCCCCGTCTCGATCAGCAGCGCACGCGCTGCGGCGAGCGCGGAGCTGCGGGATTCCTCGGGCGTTAACCTTTTGCGCGTTGCCATATCCGGGCGGCCCTAATCGCTTTTGCGCCTGCGAACAACCCGCCCGGACCGCCAGCCTCCGTCAGGCCGCGCAGGCGAGCGGAGCCGGGCCTATGTCCGCCTCCCAGTCGAGCGCGTACTCGACCGAGTCGGCTTCGCCGCCGCGCGCAAGACTGAAGCGCCGGGCCTTGCGCCCCGTCGGTGCAAAGCCGAGCTTGCACAGAACTTTGCCCGAAGCGGGATTATCGGCGAAGTGGCCCGCCGCCAGGCGCGTGTGGCCCAGCGTGCGGGCGATCCGGAGCACCGCACCTGCAGCCTCGGTGGCATAGCCACGGCCCCAGTGTGCGCGGGCGATCCAGTAGCCGATCTCGGCCTGCCCCTCATGCTCACCCATCCCTGCAGAACCGATCACCCCGACGCCCGGCAGCGTCACAAGGAAATGCGGCAGGCGCGGATCTTGGGGCAGCGCGGCAAAGAACTGCGCGTCTTCCATGCGATAAGGCCAAGGCGCGCGTGCAAGGTTGCGCACGACGGCCTCGTCATTGATGCCCGCCAGAATGGCTCCGCTATCCTCGGGGAAAGCGGGCCTCAGGAACAGTCTTTCGCTGCGATGGAACACGAGTTCTCCCTTCCTCGCCCCGCGCTGCCCCTAGAGGCACCGCATGACAATTTTAAGGCCGCGAAACTTTATGATTCCGCAGACCTTTCGAGGGAGAATGCAAAAAGGGAGACGGCCCCCCTCATACGAGGATGGTCCCATCTCCCTCTCATGGCAGGTTTTGCACCTGCCGGGACCATCCTTGCCGGACGATCCCTTTAGCGAATCGTCGGCTTATTCGGCGGCTTCGGCCATCGCATCTACGCTGACGTATTTGCGGCCAAGCTTGCCCGAGTGGAATCGCACCACGCCTTCGGCGAGCGAATAGAGGGTGTGATCCTTGCCCATGCCGACGTTCACGCC
>JAUMAX010000037.1:0-115919 GCA_032116115.1 Porphyrobacter sp. | reverse complement strand
CGCTCAGCCGGGTGCGCCTGTTCCAGCTGATCAAGGGGCTGGCGGGCCGGGCCGGGCTCGATCCTGCCATTGTCAGCCCCCACGTGCTGCGCCACGCCTTTGCCACGCACTTACTTGAGGGCGGCGCCGATCTGCGCGTGTTGCAGACCCTGCTCGGTCATGCCGACATTTCCACGACGCAAATCTACACCCATGTGGATAGCGCGCGGCTGGTTGCCCTCGTCAATTCCCGTCACCCGCTTGCCACGCGGCCCGCATCGGACTAGCGCCGCGCAATGATTTCCTATCTCGATTTCGAGAAGCCGGTTGCCGCCCTTGAAGAGCGCATCGCACAACTGCGCAGCGTCAATGCGCTGCATGATGTCGATGTCGCCAGCGAGATCGGCCGGCTTGAGGCCAAGAGCACCGAGCTGCTCGCCAGCACCTATGCCTCGCTCACGCCGTGGCAGAAGACGCAGGTTGCCCGCCACCCGCAACGCCCGCATTTCCGCGACTATGTCGCCCATGCTTTCAGCGACTTCATGCCGCTGGGCGGGGATCGTCTCTATGGTGACGATCTGGCAATCATGGGCGGCTTTGCGCGGCTTAACGGCCGGCGGATCATGCTGATCGGGCATGAAAAGGGCAATGACACCAAGACCCGCATCGCGCACAATTTCGGCATGGGCAAGCCGGAGGGCTATCGCAAGGCGATCCGCCTGATGGAGCTTGCCAGCCGATTCGGCCTGCCGGTGGTGACGCTGGTGGATACCTCGGGCGCGTTTCCGGGGATCGAGGCGGAAGAACGCGGTCAGGCTGAAGCGATCGCCCGTTCGACCGAAGCCTGTCTGGCGCTTGAAGTGCCGATGGTGGCTGCCATTGTCGGCGAAGGCGGATCGGGCGGTGCTGTTGCGCTCGCCTCGGCCAACCGGGTGCTGATGATGGAGCACGCGGTCTACTCGGTCATCTCGCCTGAAGGTTGCGCCTCGATCCTGTGGCGGACGAGCGAAAAGGCGGCAGAGGCTGCGCAGGCGATGAAGGTGACCGCCCAGCATCTCAAGCGCGACAATGTGATCGACCGGATCGTCAAGGAGCCGGTTGGCGGCGCGCACCGCGATCCTGTTGCTGCGGCCCGCATGCTGGGTGCGGCGCTGACCGAAGAGATCGACCTGATGGCACCCCAGACCGGCGCGCAGCTGATTGCCCAGCGCGAAGCCCGTTTCCTCGGGATTGGCGGCTAACGGGCCATCCCGCGTTAACATTTCGTTTGCCAAGGCTTCCCGCTGCGCTGCTTTGCCGATAGGCTGGCAGCATAACAACACAGCGGGAGAAGCCGGTCATGGCACGCATTTCACGCAAGATTTTGGCGCTCGGCGCCGCGCCGCTGGCGCTGACCGGGTGCATGGGGGCGGGCGGAGCCATCCCCTCGGCGTCGACCCCTATCACCCAGCAGGAAGCCCAGATGGGGGCGCAATATCACCCGCAATTCCTTGCCGAATTCGGCGGGGCTATGACCGGCACCCATGCCCAGTATGTCGAACAGGTGGGGAAGAATATCGCGGTGCAATCGGGCCTCGGCAATGCGCGCGAGAGCTTTACTGTGAGCCTGCTGAACTCGCCCGTGCACAATGCCTTCGCGGTGCCGGGCGGCTATATCTACACCACCCGCCAGCTGGTCACGCTGATGAACAACGAGGCGGAACTGGCGGGCGTGCTGGGGCATGAAGTTGGCCACGTGGCCGCGCGCCACTCGCAGCGCCGCCAGAAGGCAGCCCAGACCAATTCGATTCTCGGCGTGCTGGGCGCGATTGGCTCGTCGATTCTGCTGGGTGATTCGGGACTGGGCCAGACCTTGTCGCGCACCTTCATGGAGGGATCGCAGCTGCTGACGCTCAAGTTCTCCCGCACGCAGGAGCTTGAGGCGGATGATCTCGGCATCCAGTATCTCGGCAAGGCCGGCTATGATCGCCGCGCCATGGGGACAGTGCTGGCGAGCCTTGCGGCGCAAAACGGTCTCGATGCGCGGCTCGCCGGGCGTAATGCCAGCGTGCCTGAATGGGCGTCGACTCACCCCGACCCGGCAAGCCGCGTGCAAAGCGCCTTGGCCAAGGCCGGCACGGCCGGAACCGGGGGCGTAACGAATCGCGACACCTTCCTGACGCGAATCGACGGATTGCTGTACGGGGACGACCCTGCGCAGGGCATGATCGAGGGCAGCACCTTCATCCATCCCGAAATGCGGCTGGCGTTCACCGCGCCGCAGGGTTTCTACATGGTCAACGGCACCCGCGCGGTCAGCATCCAGGGGCAGGGCGGACAGGCCCAGATGACGCTGGCGACCTATAATGGCAATCTCGAAACCTATGTCCGCCAGCAGTTTACGGCGCTCGGCGGGCAGAACAGCCAGCTTGCTCCCGCAGAGATGCAGCGCACCACGGTCAACGGGCTGCCCGCGGTCTATGGCACCGCGCGCGTCAATAATGGCCAGAGCCAAGTGGATGTGGTGGTGTTCGCTTACGAGTTCGCCCGCGACCGGGCCTACCACTTTACCGCAATCGCGCCCGCAGGCCGGGCCGCCACGTTCAATGCGATGTTCCAGTCGATGCGGCGAATCACTCAGGCCGAGGCGGGCGCAGTGGTTCCGAAGAAACTGCAGGTCGTGACTGTGGCCCGCGGCGATACGGTTGCCAGTCTGGCGCGGCGCATGGCCTATCCTGCCGCGCAGGAAGATCGGTTCCGGGTGCTTAATGCTCTGGGGAGCAGCGATACGGTGACGCCGGGACAGAAGGTCAAGCTGGTCGTACGCGCACGCTGATCGCGGTTCTGTTGCGGCGCTGTTTTCCGGTTGATTTGCCGGACACAAACGAAAAACGGCGGGGATTGCTCCCCGCCGCTCTTCTCACTGTAAAACCCGAAGGTCTTACGGAGCCATTTCGTTCGAAACGGTGGTGAAGGTCGAGCTGAGGTTGGTGCCCAGCGAGGTCATGGCGGTGATCGCGGCGACGGCGATGAGAGCGGCAATCAGGCCGTATTCGATGGCGGTGGCGCCCTGTTCGTCACGGACGAGGTTCTTGAAGAAGGTCATGTCTAGTCTCCTGGTTTTGGTCTTCGGTACCCAAGCCCCCCGGTCCATTGGGTGGGCTGACTTCTTGCTAACCGATACCTATTGAGAAATTCCTAATCCGAAGCGGATCAAAAAATTATCCATTCACGGCATCGTTGCTCGCATCCGTGACTGTGTTCCACTTATCGATGGAAGCCCCGGCCACCCCCTGCAGGGAAGCGATCATGGCGATCACAATCAAAGATACAATCAAACCGTACTCGATGGCAGTTGCCCCGCGGTTGTCGTCGACGATGTCTTTCAGAAATCTCGAAAACATGGCGGCAATACCTATCGTGTGCGTTTCGATCCCGTGTAGAATCGCTGGTGCAGGTTAAGAAATGGTTGATGAACGGCCATCTGATGGAAAGAAATCCGACATGACGCTTGGCTGGATGGCCGTGGTTGCCGGTGCATTGCACCGCGATGACGGGCGCTGGCTGATGCATCAGCGGCCTGTGGGCAAGCACCATGCTGGCCTTTGGGAGTTTCCCGGCGGAAAGGTCGAAGCCAATGAAATGCCAGCGGAATCTCTGATCCGCGAACTCGCCGAAGAGCTCGGAATCACATGTCCGCCGGGCGGACTTTCGCCCATCGGTTTTGCCGAAGGCGGCTCTGCCGGGAGCGGTCAGGCGCTTGTCATTCTCCTTTACAAGGTGAGCGCTTGGGAGGGAGAGCCGCAGGCGCTCGAAGGTGGTGCGGTGGGATGGTTTACCCCCGCAGAGGCACTTGCCTTGTCAAAGCCCCCGCTTGACGTGCTGCTGGCCCGCCAGCTTTTCCAAAATGTCTGAATTGCTGCGAAAGGCCCTTGCCAAGTATGGGTGACCCCCCTATTTGGCCCCCCTCAGCGCGCACCCGTAGCTCAGCTGGATAGAGCATCAGACTACGAATCTGAGGGTCGGACGTTCGAATCGTTCCGGGTGCGCCAAGACAGCCCACTCCTCGCAAGAGGGGTGGGCTGTGTTGGTTCTGCCCTTGGAAGGTTCGAACCCGTTCGGAATCGGAGGCGGCACAGCCGCCGGAGATGACGGAGCCGCGAAGCGGCGGAGTAATCGTTCCGGGTGCGCCAATAACGCCCGCTCCTTGTAAAAGGGGCGGGCGTTGTCGGTTTCAGGCCAGACCTAATCCCCGACGCTGTCTTCCAGCGCGTGCATATCATCGTCGGACAGGCCGAAATGATGCCCTGCCTCGTGGATCACCACATGGCGAATCAGTGCGTCGAAGGTCACACTGGTTTCCTCCATCTCGGCCAGCAGCGGCTGGCGGAACAAGGTGATAACCGGCGGAAGGCCGTCACTGTCCCATTGCGACCGTTCGGTCAGGGCGACGCCTTCGTAAAGGCCGGTCAGCTCCCACTTGTCCTCGATTCCGACCGACTCCATCTGCTCGACGGTCGCAAATTGTTCGACGCGGAGAATCACGCCGGCCATTTCGCGGCGAAACGCTTGCGGCAGGCGCGCCAGCACGCCCAGCGCCGCGGCTTCGAATTCGGCGGTGCTCGGCTCGTGCAAGATCACTGTCCTTTCTGGCTTTGCGGGGGGTGAATTGCGCAGATTAACACCTACATCGCGCAAGATGGGGACGGCAGCCGCCGGGCGCAATTGCAGTAATATGCTGGAACGCCTTGGACGCTTGCGGGTTGACGTCACTCGGGATCCACAGGTGAGGGGGCTCCGAACGGGCCAATGCGTAAAGAAAGACGACAGACCATGAATTATATCTCGGCCCACGATCACGACGACGAGTTCGACCCGGAAAATCCGATGGGCAAGCCCGAGGTTCCTGATGAAGTGCAAGACGCAATCCGCACGCTGATCAAATGGGCTGGCGATGATCCGGAGCGCGAAGGCCTGCTTGATACGCCCAAGCGGGTTGGTCGCGCGTGGCTGGAATATTGCGAAGGCTACAAGGAAGACCCGGCAATCCACCTCAGCCGCATCTTCGAGGAAGTGGGCGGCTATGACGAGATCGTGCTGCTCAAGGACATTCCGTTCCAGTCGCATTGCGAACACCATATGGCCCCGATCATCGGCAAGGCGGCGATTGCCTATCTGCCGAACAAGAAGGTGGTAGGAATCTCCAAGCTGGCGCGGGTTCTGCATGGCTATGCCCAGCGCTTGCAGATTCAGGAGCGTCTGACGGCTGAGGTCGCGCAATGTATCTGGGACAATCTCGATCCGCATGGCGTCGCCGTGGTGATCGAGGCGCAGCATGGCTGCATGACCGGTCGCGGGGTGAAAACGCCGGGTGTCGGCATGATCACCAGCCGCATCCTCGGCTGCTTCCTCGACAATGACAGCAGTCGCAAAGAGGTTATGAGCCTGATGGGCTACTGATCCGGCGGGCGATGACGGCGGCGATCAGCCAGATGAGCGTTCCGGCGAGTATGTCGATGACATAATGCCCGCCGATGGGGATGGTGGAGACGATGACCGCAGCGCTGGCCGCGACGCCGAGCCATGCGAGGCGGGTCTCCGCCACAGCCTGCGCGAGCAGCAGCCCTAGCACTGTGTGGAACGAGGGAAAGGTCACCAGCCCCGACATGTCGGCAAGGCCGAAGCCGGGGTCCGTTCCGGCGTGAAGGTGATGGAAGGCGTCCAGATGGTAGATCCCGGCGCCTTTCGGCACCCCGTTGCCCTGAAGGTGAAAGAGATTGAAATGGACCATGGCTCCGCGCGCAGGAGCCAAAATGGAGATCGCAGCGATGACTTGCATCGTCATCACTGTCGTGTTGAGAAGTTCCCAGGCCTTGGTCGTGTAGCCCGCTAGAAGGGCCAGGATGATGCTGCCGGCGACCAGCGGGCCGGACAGGTTGTAGACGAATGCGAGGCCATCGATCAGCCAGGGATGGGCGGTGAATGCCGGCACCGCGACGCTGACGTTCCATCCGATGATCTCGTCCATCCGCGCAAGCGTCGCATCGATCGTCGGCGCGCGAAGGCGCAAGCCAACGTTGGAAATCAGGCCGCAGAGCAACAGGGACAGTGTGCCGACCGCAACAATCGCGGCCGCTTGGACGAAGCGCTGTTCCAGTTTTCGAAAATGGGCGTAGGCGGCGACCAGGCCCATTGCTGCGGCAAGGGCGATGAATGGGGCGAATTCCGACAGCTTCACTTCAAGGCCGGACGCGGCGATGACAGTGGCCGCCAGCACTGCCGCTGCGGCCAGTACGCCTGCCGGGACAAGCGCCCAGGCGGACGGGAGCTTGCGGGCAAATCCAAGGCTTTCAAGCTGCGTGGTCAGGTGGGCGGCGGATCGATTCATGTCGCTGCCCTACCGCCAACAGCGTAAATTTCGGCTTAAGGTTGGCCATCCCGAAGCCCGCGCCGTCTATGGTGAGACTGATCGCCCCTCGAAGCTGCAAATCTTTGAATATACAGACTGTGACCTTTTTGCTTGCGTGTGTTAATTTAGCACCATCTCGGCTTGGAATTTCTGATTCGTGCTGGTAAGCCTTTCCGGTCAACGGCTCCAACGGCCGGGATCATGCAGGAGAATCACCATGAAGAAGTTTGCCCTTGCCGGGCTGGCGCTTAGCGTTGCCGTTGCTTCGCCCGCTCTTGCGCTTGAACACGAAGTCGTGATCGATCACGACGGCGGCCCGATTGCGGCCGACTACAAGGGTTCGGTCACGATCGAGACCACGCAGGTCGGCGCTGCCGGCGCTGCTGGCCGTCCGAGCACGCTGCGCTGCAACTGGAGCGCTTCGCTCAATGTCGAGCGGGTGGCCAAAGTCGGCGAAAATCTGCGTTCGCAGCGTTCGCTGACCAGCGAAGATGTCGCCAGCGGTTCGCGTCCGGGCTGGTGCGAAACCCACGCCAAGGCGATCGACCGGATGGTCGATAGCCGCAGCGACAGTTTCCGCACCGCCATGCTGGCACTGGTCGAGCAGGATCGCAGCGCCATCCTTGCAGAGGCTGAAAGCGCACAGAACAACAGCCGCGGCGGCTGATACAGCTTCAGGGTCGCAAAATTCGGGGGCGCTCCTTTCGCGGGGGCGCCCCTTTTGGTGTTTGCGATCAGCCGCAAAGCATCTTAGCCTCAGCGCCGGATCAGTCCGAAGGCCTATCGAAGGAGTTTCCTGATGCTGCGCAAACCTGCCCCCCGTTTCCTTGTCGCCGCTGCTTTGGCTGGCGTGCTTGCTGCCTGCTCGGGCCAAGGCGCTTCCGATACGGCTGCCAGCGCCGATGCCGCGCCCGCAGGCGAGGTTCCCCTGGTGCTCAAGGAACGCCACGACAACTTCGAGGCCATCGGCGATGCCTTCAAGGCTGCGCGCGGCGAGCTCGAAAAGGACGCGCCCGATTTCGCTCTGATCGCCGCCAAGGCGAGTGACATCAACACCCGCGCCAAGCTGATCGAGGGCCACTTCCCGGCCGGCACCAGCGTCGATGACGGCTTCAAGACCGAAGCGCTCCCGTCGATCTGGCAGAAGCCTGAAGAGTTCAAGGCCGCATCGCAAAAGCTGGTCGATGAAAGCGCCAAGCTGGCAAGCGTGGCGGGTGGAGGCGACAAGGCCGCGACTGCTGCCCAGGCCATGGCGATGGGCGGCGCGTGCAAGGGTTGTCACGACCAGTTCCGGCTCGACGACAAGAAGTAGCATCGGATGACAGAGCCGCTTGGCATGCCGGGAACAGGGCTGCGCGATGTGAAAGTCTGGGATCCGCTGCTGCGGATCACGCATTGGAGCTTCCCGCTTCTGGTCCCGGCGATGTGGTGGACGGCGGAAAACTCCAAGTGGGCCTTGCATCGCCAGATCGGGCTGGTGCTGCTCGGCCTGCTGGTGTTTCGCGTCTTGTGGGGCTTTCTCGGGCCTGAGACTGCGCGGTTTTCCAGCTTCGTGAAGGGGCCGGGCGAGGTGATTGCCTATCTTCGCGGAGCTGCCGCCAACCCTATAGGCCACTCGCCACTGGGCGGATGGAGCACAGTGGCGCTGCTTGGCGTGATGTTGCTCCAGGTCAGCATGGGGCTGTTTGCGGGCGATCCCTATGACGGGATGACCGGGCCGCTCAATCCGCTCGTGGGGGTGATCATCGCCGACACGATCACCGAGGTGCACGAAACGTTCTTCTGGGTGGTAGCGGGCCTGATTGGTCTGCACCTCGCGGCGATCACGTTTTACGCGGTCCGCGGCGATGATCTGCTCAGCCCGATGATCGGCGGCGATCGGCCCCCGATGCCCGGCGTTGCCGGAATCGGGCCAATGCCATGGGGGCGTGCAGGGCTGGCGGTCGGTCTGGCGGCAGGCTTTGCTCTCTGGGTGGCCATCGGCGCGCCGCCGTTGACGTGACACGAAAAAGGGGCGCTCCCCGCAATCGGGAGGCGCCCCTTTCAACACTTCAGGTTCAGAAAGCTTACAGCTGGCCGAGCATATGGTCGGCGCTGGAAACCTTGAAGTCGCCGGGCTCTTCGACATTGAGCTGTTCGACCACGCCGTCATTGATCACCATCGAGAAACGCTGGCCGCGCTTGCCGAGGCCGAAGCCCGAACCGTCCATGGTGAGGCCGATCGCTTCGACGAATTCGGCGTTGCCGTCCGCCAGCATGGTGATGTCGTCGCTGCCGGCGGCCTTGTTCCAGGCGCCCATCACGAAGGCATCGTTCACGGCGGTGCCGACGATTTCGTCGACGCCCTTGGCCTTGAGATCACCGGCCTTTTCGACAAAGCCGGGCAGGTGCTTGGCCGAACAGGTCGGAGTGAAAGCGCCGGGAACCGAGAACAGCGCCACGCGCTTGCCAGCGAAATAGTCGGAGGACTTCACAGGCTGCGGGCCTTCGGCGGTGGCCTTGATCAGCGTGACTTCGGGGATCTTGTCGCCAACGGAAATTGTCATGGTGTGTGCATCCTCTTTGGGGGTGTGGGCCGCTCTCTATCGCGGGCGCCGGGGCGGGGCAACAAATAGACATATAAAGATAAGTTTATATTTGCCTCATGGCGCCCTTGCGGCTAGGGGCATGGCGCATAAGCAGACCTTCGCACACCGATGTGCCGATCTGCGCTTAGGAGATTGAAGCAATGGCTACCCTCGCTGCCGCCCCGACCACCGAATATGTGATCAAGGACATCGCGCTTGCGCCCTTTGGCCGCGACGAGATCATGATCGCCGAAACCGAAATGCCCGGCCTGATGGCGCTGCGCGAGGAGTATGGCGCAGCCCAGCCCTTGAAGGGCGCGCGCATCACTGGCTCGCTGCACATGACGATCCAGACCGCTGTGCTGATCGAAACTCTGGTGGCTCTCGGCGCTGAAGTGCGCTGGGCGACCTGCAACATCTTCTCGACCCAGGATCACGCCGCAGCAGCCATCGCCGAGCGCGGCATTCCGGTGTTCGCGATCAAGGGCGAAACGCTGGCCGAATATTGGGATTACGTGGGCCGCATCTTCGATTGGGCGACCGACGAAAACCCCGACCTCACCTGCAACATGATCCTCGACGATGGCGGCGACGCCACCATGTTCGCGCTGTGGGGCGCGCGTCTCGAAGCAGGCGAGGAAATGGGCGAGCCGACCAACGCTGAGGAAATCGAATTCCAGCGCGCGCTGAAGGCCTTCGTGGCCGCACGTCCGGGCTACCTCACCAAGACGGTGAAGGCGATCAAGGGCGTTTCCGAAGAAACCACCACCGGCGTCATGCGTCTCTATCAGATCGCCAAGCAGGGCAAGCTTCCCTTCCCGGCGATCAACGTGAACGATTCGGTCACCAAGTCGAAGTTCGACAACCTCTATGGTTGCAAGGAATCGCTGGTTGACGCGATCCGCCGCGCGACCGACGTGATGCTGGCCGGCAAGGTCGCCTGCGTTGCCGGTTACGGCGATGTCGGCAAGGGTTCGGCTGCTTCGCTGCGCGATGGCGGCGCCCGCGTGATGGTCACCGAAATCGATCCGATCTGCGCCCTTCAGGCCGCGATGGACGGCTTTGAAGTTGTCACTATGGAAGACGCCGTGAAGCGCGCTGACATCTTCGTGACCGCCACCGGTAACGAAGACGTGATCACCGCCGACCACATGATGAACATGAAGCCGATGGCGATCGTCTGCAACATCGGCCACTTCGACAGCGAGATCCAGATTGCCGCGCTTTCCAACTACAACTGGAAGGAAGTCAAGGAAGGCACCGACATCGTCACCTTCCCCGATGGCAAGTCGATCATCATCCTCGCCAAGGGCCGTCTGGTGAACCTGGGCTGCGCCACCGGCCACCCGAGCTTCGTGATGAGCGCAAGCTTCACCAACCAGACGCTCGCTCAGATCGAGCTGTTCACCAAGGCGGACGAATACAACAACGACGTCTACGTTCTCCCCAAGCACCTCGACGAAAAGGTCGCGGCGCTGCACCTCGAAAAGCTGGGCGTGAAGCTGACCCAGCTGTCGGGCAAGCAGGCAAGCTATATCGGCGTGCCGCAGGCTGGCCCGTTCAAGCCGGATCACTACCGCTACTGATTTCAGTCCCGCCCCGGCCTTTGCGGGGGTATGGATCGACACACACAGGCGCGCTCTTGCTCCGGCAAGGGCGCGCTTTTGTGTTTGCGGGACTTTCTTGCCTGCAAGGCGTTGCACTGGCGGCGCGGTGCGCATAGCGGTTGAGTGATGGATCTTTCGCCCCTTTCGCTGGTGCTGATTGCACTCGTGCTCGCCGCCTGGGCGGTGGGCGCGGCGATGGTGGTGCTTCGCGCCAATCGCAGCGTGAAGCGCGCCAAGGCGATGCGCACCAGTCTCAAGCGGATGCAGACGCTGCTGGATGTTGCCCCGGCGCTGCCATTGCTGGTGCGGGTCGACGGGCGGATCGAAGCGTCCGAGAAGCTGGCCCGGATGCTGGGCCTAGCCGCGACACCCAAATACCTGTCGGAACTGGCCGCGCCGGTTGGAAAAGCCAAGGCGGGCGGGCTGTCCCAGGCGCAGGTCGACCAGCTGTGGGCCAAGATCCAGACCACCCAGAAAAGCGCCGCGCCGTTCCGCATGGCGATCAGTCTGCCCAATTCGCAGCGCAGCCTTGCGCTCTACGGCACGCTGGCTGACCCGCAGGTCTCGCCGGGCGGGGCGGCGCTGGTGTGGGTGTTCGATTTCACTGAAAGCCACGCCGAAATGGCGTGGCTGCGTGCTGCGGCCGCACGGGCGACGGGGGATTTTGCCGCGCTTGTGGGTCTGATCGAAGCGGCGCCGATGCCGATGTGGTTCCGCGGCAGCGACCTGACCTTGCAGCTTGTCAATCAGGCCTATGTCGATGCGGTGGGAGGCGCGACCGCTGGCGAGGTGGTGCAGGGCCAGATTGAACTGCTCGAGCCGGAGGACGGACGCTCGCCGGGGGACATTGCGGGCGCAACCCTGCTCGCCCAGGAAAAGTCCGAGCGGATCGTTGCCGCCACTATTCACGGCGCGCGCCGGACGCTCCGGGTCAGCGATCTCCCGCTCGGGCTGGAAGGGGTGGCAGGCTATGCCATCGATATCGAGGAACAGCAGCAGGTCGCCCGCGAATTCCGCGCCTTCCGCGATGCCCAGCGTGCGCTGCTCGATCAGCTGTCGGTGGGCGTCGCGCTGTTCGACGCCGATGAACGTCTGACCTTCGCCAACCGCCCCTTCCGCCGCCTGTTCAGCCTGACCGAGGAAGCGGTCGACGCACACACACCGTTCGAACGCTTCCTTGCCGAAGCACGCGAACGCGGGCGCACGCCCGAAGTGCGCGACTTCCCGGAATGGCGGCGTGAACGCACCGGCTGGTTCGGGATGCAGGACACGCTTGAGGAAGCATGGCCGCTTCCTGGCGGCACGCACCTGCGCGTGGTCGCCCAGCCGATGCCCGATGGCGGGCTGGTGCTGATCACCGAAGACCGCACCGAAAGCCTTGCGCTGTCCGCCGTGCGCGACACCCTGCTGCGCACCCGCACAGCGACGCTCGACAGCCTGTTCGAAGCGCTGGCGATCTTTGCGCCAGATGGATCGGTGCAGCTGTGGAACCGCAGCTTTGCCGGCACTTGGGGCCTCACGACCGAGTTGCTCGACCTTCACCCGAGCGCTGATGAGCTTCTGAGCGCGATCGGACGCAATCTGGTGCGTCCCGAAGAGGCCGGGTTGATCGGCGCGGCGGTCCGCGCGGCAACGCTCGACCGGCGTGAGAAGGGCGGACAGGTGGATCTGGCCGACGGGCGCACGCTGCGCTTTGCCGGAATCCCGCTGCCCGACGGCAATGGCCTTCTGACCGTGCTTGACATCACTGCCTCGCAAAAGGCCGAGCAGGCCCTTCGTGAACGGGCCGAGGCGCTGGAAGAGGCTGACGCGGTCAAGGCGAAGTTCCTCGCCAATATGTCCTATGAATTCCGCACCCCGCTCACCACCATCGGCGGCTATGCCGAACTGCTGAAAAGCGGCGCGGCGGCGGACTCCGACGCGGCAGGCGAATATGTCGATGCGATCCTCAGCGCCGTCGAACGCCTGACCGAACAGGTCGAAAACGTGCTCGACCTGTCGCAAAGCGAGGCGGGGTTGCTGCCGATCCGCAAGGAACGGCTCGATCTGCTCGATTTCCTTACCACCCTTGTGCGTGACCGGGAGGCGGCGATCATTGCGGCGGGCCTCAGCCTTGATCTGAAGGGCAGGCGGGGCCGGGTGGTCGAGGCCGACCCGCGCCAGATGGGCCGTGCGATCGGCAATCTGATCGATAACGCGATTGCCGGCACGCCGGAAGGCGGGCGGATCGTAATCGAGATCCGCAAGGCGCCCGAGGGGGCCGAGTGGGGCATGGAGATCACCATCGCCGATAATGGCCGGGGCATGACCTCGCAGGAACTGGCGCGGGCAGCTGGCGGCTTGAAGCCCGCCGAGGGCGCACCGGAACGCCGCACCGGGCTGGGCATCCCGCTCGCCCGGCAGTTGATCGCCGCCCATGACGGAACGCTCGAAATCACCAGCCGCAAGGGCGCCGGTACGACCGCGACGATCCATCTGCCGTGACCGAGGCACAGGCCAGCCTGCCCGACCTGCCATCAATGGCGGCCTATGGCGCGGCCATTGCGGCGCGGCTGCGGGCGGGCGATGTAGTGGCGCTGACTGGCGGGCTGGGGGCGGGCAAGACCACACTGGCGCGCGCGATCCTCGCCGCTTTGGGCCACGCTGGCGAAGTCCCGTCACCGACCTTCACCATCATCGAAACCTACGATTCGCCGACGCTGCGGGTGCCGGTGGTCCATGCCGATTTCTACCGGCTTGATGACCCGTCCGAACTCGCCGAAATCGGGCTTGATGAATATCGGGATGGTGCGGTGCTGCTGGCCGAATGGCCCGACCACGCGGGCGGTTTCGCGCATGAGCCGGGGTGCCTGTCGATCATGCTGGAGCCGGTGGGAGAAAGCGGGGAAGGCGGACGGATTGCGATTGCCCGCGGCGGCGTTGATTGGGTAGGGCGGATGCCATGATCGAGCTTCCCCCAGGTCTCGCCGAATTTGTCGCCCGCGCTGGATGGGAGGGCGCTGATATCGCCCCCTTGCCGGGTGACGCCTCGTTCCGGCGCTATTTCCGGCTGACCGGAGCGAACGGCGATTCGGCCATGCTGATGCACGCGCCGCCGCCGCACGAAGACCCCGCGCCGTTCCTGCATGTTGCGCACTGGCTGAACGATAGCGGGATGCGCGCACCGGCGATCCTTGCTGAAGACGCAGGCGCGGGCTGGGTGCTGACCGAGGATTTCGGCAATGACCGGATGCGCGACTGGCTCGATCTGAACCCGGCCGATGAACGCGCGGCTTACGAAGCGGCAGTCGAGGCGCTGGCCGCGCTCCATCGCGTGGCCCCGGGGCCGTTTCCGGCTTACGACATGGCGGTGTATCTGCGCGAGGCGGGGCTGCTGACCGAATGGTATGGCCCGGCGCAGGGACTGGCGGTGGACGCCGATGCCTATGTGGCCGCGTGGGAGGAAGCCCTTGCGCCGATGCTGGCCCGCCAAAATCCCGGCGTCACCGTGCTGCGCGATTACCATGCCGAAAACATCATGCTGCTGGGCGGCAAGGCGACGGCGCCGCAGGGGCTGATCGACTTTCAGGACGCGCTGGTGGGCCATCCCGCCTATGATCTCGTCTCGCTGTTGCAGGACGCGCGGCGCGATGTGAGCGAGGCGCTGGAGACGGCGATGCTGGACCATTACTGCGCAGCGGCAGGGATCACCGGCGATGACTTCCTCGCCGATTACGCCCGCCTTGGCGCGCAGCGCAATGCCAAGATCGTCGGCATTTTCACCCGGCTCGACCGCCGCGATGGCAAGCCCAAATATCTGACCATGATCCCGCGTGTCTGGGCAGCAATGGAACGCGATCTGGCCCATCCGGCTCTTGCGCCCGTTGCCCGCTGGTTTGACGCCAATATCCCCGCTGACTTGCGCGCCGCCAACGGGGCCTTTCCCGCGTGACCAAGCTCGCCTCCGACACCGCGATGATCCTTGCCGCGGGCCTCGGCAAGCGGATGCGCCCGCTCACCGCCAGCCAGCCCAAGCCGCTGGTGCGGGTCGCGGGGAAGGCGCTGATCGACCATGCGCTGGACCGCCTGGCCGAAGCGGGCGTGGGCAAGGCGGTGGTGAACGTCCACTATCTCGCCGATGCGCTTGAGGCCCATGTGCTGGCGCGCAATGCGCCGCAAGTGAGCGTCTCGGACGAGCGCGCGCTGTTGCTCGAAACCGGGGGCGGGATGGTGAAGGCGCTTGCCCAGCTGCCCGATCCGTTCTTTGCCCTTAATGCCGACAATATCTGGCTCGATGGGCCGAAGAGCGCTTTTCACGATCTGTCGCGGCGCTGGAACCCGGAGACGATGGACGCACTGCTTTTGGTGGTGCCGCACGCGCGGGCGTGCAATTTCAACGGGCCGGGCGATTTCCACATGGACTCGCTGGGCAAGCTCTCGCGCCGCCGCGACGGGCGTATCGCGCCCTTCATCTACACCGGCATCCAGCTTGTCAGCCACCGCCTGCTGCGTGACGCCCCGGACGGGCCGTTCTCGACCAATATCCTCTGGAACCGGGCGATGGCCGAAGGGCGGCTTTACGGGATCAGCTTCACCGGCCTGTGGTTTGAAGTCGGCACGCCGCAGATGATCCGCCCGACCGAGGAGGCGCTGCTGGGTGGCTGACAACCGCAAACCCGGCCCGCTTGTCTACTCCATCGCCGCCCATCGCGGTTTCGCCGATGCGCTGGTTACAGGGCTGGTGCCGCGCTACCGTGAGGCGGGCGTCGGTCTTGCGCGCCTGACCCTGCTGGTCCCCTCGACCCGCGCAGCCCGCACCCTGTCCGAAGCCTTCATCCGCCACGCGGGGTCAAGCGGGGAGGGCGGCCTGCTGATGCCGCGGATGATTGCGGTGGGCGATCTTGATCTTGACGAAAAGCTGGGCGCGGCGCTCGATCCGCTGGGGGCGGCGGACATCCCTCCGGCCTGTGATCCGCTGACCCGCTGGCTGACGCTTGACCGCCTGATTGCCGAGGAACGCGAGGCCGAGGGCATGGAGCCGCTGCCGGGCCGCGCAAGGCTGAACCTCGCGCGTGAAATGGCGCGGACGATGGACCGGCTGCTGGTCGAGGAGAAGGCTCCGGAAGACCTGTGGGCCGAGCCGGTGCTGGACCAGCTTGGCAATCTGGCCGATCATTGGAAGCGCGCGATCCGTCTGTTTGCGCGGGTCAATGCGCGCTGGCAGGTCGAGCTGGCCGAACGGGGCGAGGTTGATGCGGCGACCCGGCGCAATCTGCTGTTCGACCGCGCCGCGCGCCGCTGGCGGGACACTCCTCCGCCGCATCCGATTGTGGCCGCCGGGGTGACAAGTGCCTCGCCCGCTCTGGCGCGGCTCCTCAAGGTGGTGGCAGAATTGCCCGAGGGCGCAGTGGTGCTGCCCGATCTCGATCTGGCGATGGACGATGCGGCCTGGGACGAACTCGGCCTTGCGGGCGCTTCGGAGGAACCCGGCGGGCCGGTGTTCGGGCCGGGTGATGCGCTCAGCCATCCGCAATATCACCTCAAGCTGCTGCTGAACCGGATGGGCGTGAACCGCGCCGAGGTGCAACAGTGGCATCGGCGCGGAGCCGCCGCTGCCGAGCCTGCACGCAGCCGGGCCATCTCCTCGCTGTTCCTGCCGCCTCAGGCGAGCCGCGCGTGGATTGGCCTTGACGCAGACCGACGGCGGCTGGCGGGCGTGCGCTTGCTCTCCAGTCCCACGATTGAGGAGGAGGCGCAGGCTATCGCGCTGCTGGTGCGCGAGGCGCTGGAGCAGCCGGAAAAACGCATTGCGGTTGTCACCGCTGATCGCGGTCTGGCGCGCCGGGTCGGCCAGCATCTGGAACGTTGGAACATCGCTGCTGACGATTCCGCCGGTCGCCCGCTGGCGCTGACCCCGGCGGGCCGGTTGTTGGGGCTGCTGGCAGAAATCGCGGCGCATGGCCCTGATCCGGCCAATCTGGTCGCCGCTTTCGGCCACCCGCTGGTGCAGGGTTGGGATACGGATGCGCGGCGCGTGTGGCTGGCGGGGCTCAGACGCTTTGACCGCCAGCTGCGCGGTCCGTCGCCTGCGCCGGGGATGGAGCCCTTGCGCAAGGCCGCCGCCAAGGCGGAGATCGCCGACTGGTGGGCCGAGGCCGAAGCGCTGATCGCCCCGCTCGCCGATTGGCCGGACACGATCCCTCTGGCTGATGCGCTGGGGATTCTCGGTGAAACCGCAGAGGCCTTCGCCCGCACGCTGGTGTGGGAGCGGGAAGACGGGCGCGCGCTCGGCACCATGGTCGAGGAACTGCGCGGCGAGGCCGAGGCGGCAGGAACGCAGGTCGAAACCGCCGATCTGGCGGGGGTGCTGCGCGATTGCATGGAAGCGGTTGCGGTGCGCCCCGGCTATGGCGGGCATCCGCGTGTGGCGATCTACGGCCTGCTCGAAGCGCGCATGGCGCGGGCCGATCTGGTGATCTGCGGCGGGCTGAACGAAGGCAGCTGGCCGCAGCCGCCGGGGGCCGACGCGCTGCTCGCGCCTGCGATCCTGCGCGCGCTGGGCGTGCCGGGGGCGGAATTCCGTATCGGGCTTGCCGCGCATGACCTTGCCGGCGCGATGGGCGCTCCCGAAGTGGTGCTTTCCCGCAGCTTGCGCGATGCCGAGGGGCCGACCTTGCCTTCGCGGTTCCTGCTTCGGGTTGAGGCGCTGCTGGGCGATGATCTGGAGAAGGAGCATCGCGAGCGGGCGATCCCGGCGCTGCTCCCCCATCTCGACCGGCTGCGCCCTGCGGCCGAGCCCTATCCGCGCCCCGCGCCAGACCCTTCGTCCGCGTTGCGCGATGTGCCGATCAAGGTGACCGCGCTCGACCGGCTGCTGGGCGATCCCTACCAGTTCTATGCGCAGGCAATCCTTGATCTGCGGCAGCTGCAACCGCTCGCCGCCGATCCCTTCAGCGATCCGGCGCTGCGCGGCACGTTGGTGCATGACATTCTGGACAAGTGGCACAAGGCCAAGGTGGGCAATCCCGGCCTGCCGCTCGCGCCGTTCGCCGCCGAGTATTTCGCGGCCGAGCGCGTCCACCCGCTGTTCCGCGCCTTGTGGCAGCCGCGCCTGATCGCTGCCATGGCGCGTTTCGAGGAATGGATGGCCGAGGATGCGGCGGCAGGCCGGACCGTGCTGGCGAGCGAGATTTCGGGGGTGATGGAAGTGGACGGCGTCAAGGTCATGGGCCGCGCCGACCGGATCGACCGTCTGGCGGACGGCAGCCTTGCGATTGTCGATTACAAGACCGGCGCGCCGCCTGCCAAAAAGCAGGTGACGGCAGGCTATGCGCTGCAACTCGGGCTGCTGGGCCTGATCGCGCGCGATGGGCGGTTTGCTGACAAGAAAACGGGCCAGGTGGTGACAGGCAACCCGACGCGCTTTGATTACTGGTCGCTCGGCAAGTCGAAGAAGGAAGAGGGCTTCGGCTACCGCGAAACGCCCATGAAAGATGGCAACGCCCGCAGCGGCCTGCTGCCCGACGAATATCTCCCCTTCCATGCCGAAAAGCTGGCGCAAGCGATCAGCCTGTTCATCAAGGGCCGCAAACCCTTCATCGCCCGCGAGAATCCCGACTACAAGGGCTACAACGAATATGACCAGCTGATGCGACTGGAGGAATGGGCGATCCGCCTGACCGAGCCGGGAGGCGGAGCATGAGCGGGTTGGTGTTTCCGCTGGCAGGCAACCAGCTCAAGGCGGCCGAGCCTGAGGATAATGTCTGGCTCTCGGCCTCGGCCGGAACAGGCAAGACGCAGGTGCTGTCTGCCCGCGTGCTGCGGCTGCTGCTGCGCGAGGATGTGACGCCGGGGCAGATCCTGTGCCTGACCTTCACCAAGGCGGGCGCCGCCGAGATGGCCAACCGCATCAACGCCGTGCTGGCCCGCTGGGTGCGCCTGCCTGCAACGGTGCTCGCCAAGGAGCTGGGTCATCTTGGCGCAGACATCGACCCCGCCACGCAGGAACGCGCGCGCAGCCTGTTTGCCAGCGTGCTTGATTGCCCGGGCGGCGGGCTTCGGATCGACACGATCCACGCCTTCGCGCAGTTCCTGATCGGCAACTTCCCCGAGGAAGCGGACCTCGCGCCCGGCACGCGGGTGATGGATGACCGCAGCCGTGAACTGCTCGCGCGCGAGGTGCTGACCGACCTGTTCGAGGAGGCCGAGCGGACGCATGATGTGCGCGTGCTCGATGCGATCACGCTGTTCACCACCCGCAAGGATCCCGGCGCGCTTCACAAGTGGCTGATGCGTGCGGCCGATGCGGCTGACATGTGGGAAGGGCCGGCAGAGTGGCAATCCCCGATGGCCGCGCGGGTGCGCCAGATGCTCGGGATGCCGGCGGATGCGGACGCGGCGTGGGCGCAGCAGCCGCTCGATCCCGACCTGTTCCCTGACGAAATCCTGATGGCGATGCTCCCGGCGCTTGATGGCTGGAAGGCGAAGACCGGGCAGGAGGCCGCCGCTTTTGTCCGGCAGTGGCTGGATCTGGATTTGCCTGCGCGGATCGCTGCCGTGGAGGGTTTCCGCAAAACCATCCTCAAGGCCGATGGCACGCCGCGCAAGATGGACGGGGCCACGAAGAACGATCCCGATTTCCCGCGCCATCAGGACGATATCGCCGAAGCGCTGCAAGAATACGAAGACCGCCGCGCTGCGCTTTCCTGCGCCGAGATCGTCACGTCGGCGCTCGAAATCGGGCGCGCCTTTGCTGTGCGGTGGGAAGCGCGCAAGGCCCGCGAAGGGCTGCTCGATTTCTCCGACCTGATCCGCAAGGCCGCGCGCTTGCTTGGACAGTCCGAGGCCGCCGACTGGATCCGCTACAAGCTCGACCGCCATTTCGACCACATCCTGATCGATGAGGCGCAGGACACCAACCAGAGCCAGTGGGACATTGTCGAGGCGCTGATCGACGATTTCTTCGCAGGCGAGGGCGCACGCGGCGACAAGCTGCGCACGATCTTCACCGTGGGCGATTACAAGCAGGCCATCTTCGGCTTTCAGGGAACCAGCCCGGAGAATTTCGCCCGCGCCAAGGCCCGCGTCCATGCGCGCATCACGGCGGCGCAGGACGGCATCCGGCAGGGCCGCGTCAACCGCCGCGCGCCCGGCTGGCAGGATCTCGACCTCGGCCAGTCGTTCCGCACTGCCAATGTGGTGCTCGATTTCGTCAACCGCATGATTGCCGCGCTGGGCTTTCCCGCCTTCGGGCTCGACCGCGAGCCTGCACCGCACGAAGGCGCAGAGCGGCCCGGCCTTGTCACGCTGTGGCCTCCGGTCGTCCCGGAAAAGGGCGAGACTGCGGAAGACGAGGACGAGAGCGACGACAGCGAAAACCGCGATTGGCTGCCGCGCCACGATACGCTGCTGGCCGAACGCATCGCCGATCAGGTACATCGCTGGGTGAGCGGCACCGATCCGTTCGTGCTGGAAAAGGGCGGACGTCGCCACGCGCAAGCGGGCGACATCATGGTGCTGGTGCGGCAGCGCAAGGAACTCGCCGCGCAGATCGTCGCCAAGCTGTATGCGCGCGGCGTGCCGGTGGCAGGTGTTGACCGGCTGCGGTTGGGCGCGCCGTTGGCGGTGAAGGACGTGCTCGCCGCTTTGCGATTTGCCGCGCAGCCGCAGGACGATCTCAGCCTTGCCAACCTGCTGGCCTCGCCCTTGGTGGGGTGGACGCAGGACGATATCCTGGCCCATGTGCCGCGCCCCGAGAAAGTGCGCCTGTGGGATCACCTGCGCCGCAAGGACGCTCCCGCCTTTGTGGCCGAAACCGCCGAACGTTTGCGCGATCTGCTGCGCCGTGCCGATTACCAGACCCCGCAGGCGCTTATCGCCTGGTTGCTCACGGGTCCGTGGCAGGGCCGTGCCCGGCTGGTTGAACGGCTGGGGAGCGAGGCCAATGATCCGCTTGACGAACTCATCAATGCTGCCTTCGCCTATGAGGCCGAGCATTGGCCCAGCCTTGCGGGCTTTATCGGTTGGTTCGATGCCGGGACGGGTGATCTGAAGCGCGATTCCGATGCGGCTAGCGGCCGGGTGCGGGTGATGACGGTGCATGGCTCCAAGGGGCTTCAGGCGCCGATCGTGATCCTGGCCGATGCCACCGGCGCGCCGGGTGATCCCGGTGATCTGGCGCTGGAGGACGATCCGCTTGACCTGAAGCCTGATCGCAAGCGGATGGTTCCGCTCCCGCCTCTGGGCAAGGACGAGAAGAAGGGCCGCATCGCCGAGGCCGAAGAGGCAAAGGCCGCCGCCGCCTTGCAGGAGCACTGGCGGCTGCTTTACGTCGCTCTGACCCGCGCGGAGGAAGCGCTGTTTATCGGCGGCTCGCTCAACAAGAACGAAGCGAAGAAGGGCGTTCCCCACGACGACAGCTGGTATGCGCGCCTCGCCCCGCTGTTCGAGGACGGGGAGCTGACCGATCCCATCTGGAACTGGCGCAAGGAATGGGGCGAGCGTGCCGCGCCGCTGGTGCCGGATGAAAGTGCTGACGCGGGCGAGGGCGCAGCGCCGGCGCTCCCGGGCTGGGCCACCACTCCGATCGGCCCCGAACCGCGGCCGCCGCGCCCGCTTGCACCATCCGGCGCGGGCGAGGACGCAGGCGCCGCGCCGCCGCTCCCGGCAGAGGCCGCGCGCCATGCCGCACGGCGCGGCAGCCTGATCCACAAGCTGCTCGAACGCCTGCCCGATGTGGCGGCCGACCAGCGCAAAGCCGCTGCAAACCTGTGGCTCGAACGGCAGGCTGGCGATCTTGATCCGGCCCTGCGCGACGAGATGCTCGGAGCGGCGCTGGCCGTCCTCGATCACCCCGGTTTCGCCGCGATCTTCTCGGGCGCAGCGCTTGCCGAAGTGCCGCTGGCCGCGACTGTGGGCGGCGTGGTGGTGGCAGGCACGGCAGACCGGCTGTTGATCGAGGAGGGCTGCGTCACTGTGGTCGATTTCAAGACCACCCGCCGCCCGCCCGCCAGTGTGGCCGATGTTCCGGTCGCAACCCTGCGCCAGATGGCGGCCTATGTCGCGGCCCTGCAGGCGATCTATCCCGACCGCGATGTGCGCGCAGGCCTGCTCTATACCCATGCGCCGATCTTGATCGAGCTCGCGCCCGAATTGCTCGCCCAGCACAAGAACGCGTTGCAGACAGCGCAGCAATCCTATGCGCTGCCCGATATTGAGTGAATAGACCCGCGCACTAGATTGCAATGGACGCCCGCGCGCATCTATGGTCGCCGGCATAAGGAGAACACGAAATGGCCACCGTCAACGTCACCGATGCAAGCTTTCAGGCCGATGTGCTGGACAGCGATACCCCCGTGCTGGTGGATTTCTGGGCCGACTGGTGCGGCCCGTGCAAGATGATCGCCCCGGCGCTGGAGGAGATCAGCGAGGAACTGGCGGGCAAGGTCGTCATCGCCAAGATGGACATCATGGAGAACACCGATACCCCGACCCAGATCGGCGTGCAGTCGATCCCGCTGATGGTGCTCTACAAGAACGGCAAGCCGGTCGCGCAGAAGCTGGGCGCGGCGCCCAAGGGTGCGCTGAAGGCGTGGCTCGAAGGCGAGCTCTGATCGCTTCTGCAGGCCCGATCCTTCGGGCTTGTTGGAGACACATGAGACACTGCCTGGAACAGAAAAATCCGCCCCCGTCGCACAGGCCGTGACCGGGGCGGATAGCACGCTTCCGGAAGGATGCGGCCCGAAGGGCGGGGCAGAACGGCAAAAGGGCAGCGCGAAAGCTCATGCGCGGGATGCTGGCAGGACGCCTGCCAGTAGGAAAGCCCGCCTGCCTCCCCACCAGTCCCTCTGCCCGGCTATCCCAGCACCCGCGCCACAAATTCGTCCCAGATCGCCGGGCTCGAAGCGCCCACCAGACCCGGCGCGTCGTGCTGGTCGACCCGGTAGGCGCTCCCATCCAGCCGCGCGGCCTTGCCGCCAGCCTCGTTAAGCCACAGCACGCCAGCTGCGTGATCCCAGGCAAGCGTGCGCTTGAAGCTGGAGACATCATTCTCCCCCAGCGCGAGGCGCGGGTATTGCTCGGCAGCGCAGCGTGGAATGTCGACCAGCGTGTAATGGGCTGCGAGCTTGGCATCGACCATCGCTGACTGTTCCGGCGTAAGGAAGATGCGGCTGACGGCGGTCACCGGCTGCGGTTGCCCGGTGGTGCGCGCCGTGATGCGTGTCCCGTTGACGAAGGCGCCTTGCCCTTCGCGGGCGTGGCAGAAGCGGTCCTTGTTCGGGTCATAGATCCACCCCGCCACTGCGCGGCCCGCATCGGCGAGCGCGATGATGATCCCGAACGGTTCCTTGCCCTCTGCAAAGTTGGCGGTGCCATCCAAGGGATCGATGATCCAGCACTGGCCTGACAGGTGATCCAGCACCGCCTTGTCAGCATGAACCGCTTCCTCGCCCACTACGGCGACGCCGGGGGCGAGTTTGGTGAGCGCTTCGGTGAGGAAGGCCTCCACCTCGCGGTCGACGATGGTGACGGGATCATCCGCGCCCTTCATTTCGACCTCGTGATCGGCGAGTGCGCGGAAACGGGGCAGCATCGAACGCTGCGCGGCAAAGCGCATCAGATCGCGGATTTCCGCATCTAGGGCGGAGAGGCTCACGACCGGTAATCCGCGTTGATGGCGATGTAGCCGTGGGTGAGATCGCAGGTCCACACTGCGGCGCGGCCTTCCCCGAGACCCAGTTCAACCGCGATGTCGATGTCCTCGCCCTTCAGGTGCGCGGCGACCGGGGCTTCATCATAACCATCGACAGGCAGGCCGTTCCGCGCCGCCCAGACCCCGCCGAAAGCGATGGAGAGCCGGTCGCGGTCTGCCGGTTCGCCCGCCTTGCCAACCGCCATCACGACGCGCCCCCAATTGGCGTCCTCGCCTGCAATCGCGGTCTTCACCAGCGGAGAGTTTGCGATGCTGAGCCCGACGCGGCGGGCGCTTTCATCGCTGGCTGCACCGCTCACGCGGATGGTGATGAACTTTGCAGCACCTTCACCATCGCGGACGACCAGTTGCGCCAGATTGCGGCACACAGCGGCGAGTGCAGCGGCAAAGGCATCCGCGCCGGGGCTGTCCCAGCTTTCGATCCGCGCATTTCCCGCGCGGCCGGTGGCAAAGACCATCACCGTGTCGCTGGTCGAGGTGTCGCCGTCCACCGTGATGCAGCTGAAAGTCGCCGCATTGGCGCGCTCAAGCGCCTCTTGCAGAAAGGCGGGCGCAACATCGGCATCCGTGAAGATGTAGCCGAGCATCGTTGCCATGTCGGGCGCGATCATTCCGCTGCCCTTGATGATTCCGGCCAGTTCCACCCGCGTGCCGCCGATCATCGCCGATGCGCCAGCGCCCTTGGCAAAGGTATCGGTGGTGCCAATCGCGTTGGTGGCATCCTCCCAGCCGCAAGGTTCGGCCACCAGCGCGGCTGCGATCCCGGCGCGGGCCTTGTCGATCGGTAGCGGCACGCCGATCACGCCGGTGGAGGAGACGAACACTTCGTCCACGCCGCAGCCCAAGGCCTCGCTCACCTGTGCCTGGATCGCCTCGACCGCCTCGCGTCCGCGCCAGCCGGTAAAGGCATTGGAGTTGCCCGCATTGACGATCAGCGCCCGCGCGCGGCCTTGTTTCACCGCCTCGCGCCCCAGTTCGACTTCGGAGGATGCGCAGGCGCTTTTGGTGAAGACGCCCGCAACGCTGGTGCCTTCGGCCAGTTCAGCAAAGGTCAGGTCGCAGCGGTCCCACGTCTTGTACTGCGCGCGGGCGATGCGCAGCGTCACGCCTGCAATTGCGGGCATTTCAGGGAAGGGGCGGGCGAGGGGGGAGCGGGCGATATCCATGGGCCACGCCCGTAATGGCCAATTCTTGCGGCTGCAACGCCGTGCTTTGGCGCTTTGCGAGGGAGGGCAGCTTCGGATAGAACCCAACCCCATGAAAACTTTCCACATACTTAGCCCTGCATTACTGGCCGCCTTCTGCTTGCCTGCCTTCGCGCAAGGGCAGGGAGAGAGCGCTGACAGGCCCGTTGTTCCGCCTGCCGCCGCCGAAAGGCCCGAATATGCGGTTGAGCCACGGCGCGACATCCCCACTCCCATCGGGTCGGAATATAGCTGGGTGACCAATGCTGATTACCCGCTCGATGCATGGCGCAACGGCGAAGAAGGCTCTGTGGATTACGAGCTTGACGTGGACCAAGCGGGCAAGGTGACCGCTTGCCGGATCGCCCATAGCTCCGGCTTTCCGGCCCTCGACGCCCAAACCTGCCGACTGTTGATTGAACGTGCCCGTTTTGAGCCGGCGCAGGATTCCCGTCGCAAACCCATCGCCGGGGTCTTTTACGGTTCCATCATTTGGCAGCGGCGCGAGCCTGAATTCGGTTCCGGCAGCTTCACCTTCAAGGTTGGCTTCACCCTCGACGAGCGAGGGAAGACGAGCAATTGCCGGGTGATCGAACGCTCCGGCGATATCCCGCCCGATTTGATGCGCAAGTTCGAACGTGAACCATGCCCGGGCAGCCGGGACAACGCGCCCGCTCGTGATGCCGACGGGCGGCCGGTTGCGCGGGATGTTATAGTGACGTTTGGGGTGGAAACCGCGCCTGCCGCATCAGATCCCGCGCCCGGCAGTTAAGCTCTCGCACAGCTTATCGCGCTATGGCGGTGGACGAGCCTACCGATAATCACTATCTGGACACCCGATGACCCGGCGTTTTCTTGCCTTTCTGGCCCTGCTTACGGGCCTTGTCGCCCTCGGCGGCCCGGCGAATGCGTCGCTGGTCGAGGCGCTTGCGTGTGGTTCCAGCATTGCTGCTGCCGCCGGAGATGATAGCGGATCTTGCGAAAGTGTCGCGGTGCAGCCTGCGCCCGCCACAATCAGCGCCACCCGCGCGGTCGAAGCACCGCGCCCTGCTCCGGCCAAGCCGGACACGCTGCGCCTGCCGGTGCTGATGGGGATCGAACGCGCTTACGAATAGGCGCGCGTTCCTGCTTTCCCGTCGCTGCTTTGTGCGCCGCGCCCGAGGGCCGCGCGCCTTTACCCCACATTCTGTTTCAGGCCCGCGCCCCCAACACCTTGCGCGCGGCCATGCCATCAAAGGTCTGCCTTCATGTTCAATGCACTCGTCAAATCGGTCTTCGGTTCGTCCAATGACCGCTACATCAAGTCCGCCCGCAAGATCGTGGCTGAAGTCAATGCGCTGGAACCCCAGATCCAGCCGCTTTCCGATGAGGAATTGCAGGGACAGACCGCCAAGCTGCGCGGGTTGATCGACGGCGGGGCAAGCCTTGATGCGATCCTGCCGGAAGCCTTCGCCACGGTGCGTGAAGCCTCCGTCCGCGTGTTCGGGATGCGCCACTTCGATGTACAGCTGATCGGCGGCCTTGTGCTCCACCGCGGCGAGATTGCCGAAATGCGCACCGGCGAAGGCAAGACCCTGATGGCGACGCTGGCGGTGTATCTCAACGCGCTTGAGGGCAAGGGCGTCCATGTTGTGACCGTCAATGACTACCTCGCCCGGCGTGACGCGGCCGAGATGGGCAAACTCTACAACTGGCTCGGCCTGACGGTCGGCGTGATCGTTCCCGGGATGCCCGAGGAATACAAGCGCGACGCCTACAACGCCGACATCACCTACGGCACCAACAACGAATTCGGCTTCGATTACCTGCGCGACAACATGAAGCACGAACGCAGTGCCATGGCGCAGCGGCCGTTCAACTTCGCGATTGTCGATGAAGTCGACTCGATCCTGATCGACGAAGCCCGCACTCCGCTGATCATCTCCGGCCCCACCGAAGACAAGTCCGAGCTCTACGTCGCGCTCGATCAGGTCGCGCGCGAGATCCCCGTGGAATGGCTCGACATCGATGAAAAGGTGAAGCGCGTCCAGCTGACCGAAGAGGGCATGGAAGAGGTCGAGCAGCTGCTGATCGAAAAGGGCCTGCTCGCCACCGACAACCTGTTCGATGTCGAAAACACGCAGGTCGTCCACCATCTCGATCAGGCGCTGGTCGCCAATTTCGCGCGGCGGCGCGATACCGATTACATCGTCAAGGATGGCAAGGTCATCATCATCGATGAGTTCACCGGCCGCATGATGGATGGCCGCCGCTGGTCGAACGGGCTGCATCAGGCGGTCGAGGCCAAGGAAGGCGTGCGGATCGAGCCGGAGAACCAGACGCTCGCTTCGATCACCTTCCAGAACTACTTCCGCATGTATCCCAAGCTGTCCGGCATGACCGGCACGGCGGCGACCGAAGCGGCGGAATTCTGGGACATCTACAAGGTCGGCGTGGTCGAAATCCCCACCAACCTGCCCGTCGCCCGCATCGACGAGGAAGACGAATTCTACAAGAACACCGCCGACAAGTTCGGCGCGATTGCCAAGGCGATCAAGCAGAAGCAGGAAATCGGCCAGCCGGTGCTGGTCGGCACCGTCTCGATCGAAAAGTCCGAACTGCTCAGCGAATATCTCGACAAGGAAGGCGTCATCCACTCGGTGCTGAACGCCCGTTTCCATGAGCAGGAAGCGCGCATCGTGGCGCAGGCAGGCCGTTATGGCGCCGTGACGATTGCCACCAACATGGCCGGGCGCGGCACGGACATCCAGCTCGGCGGCAACATCGAATACCGCATCCTCGATGAGCTGGGCGACATGCCCGAAGGCCCCGAGCGCGATGACGCTGTCGCCCGGATCAAGGCTGAAGTGGCCGAGGAAAAGGAACGGGTGAAAGCGGCCGGCGGCCTGTTCGTGCTCGGCACCGAACGCCACGAATCGCGCCGCATCGACAACCAGCTGCGTGGCCGCTCGGGCCGTCAGGGTGACCCCGGCCTGTCGCGCTTCTACCTGTGCCTTGAAGACGATCTGCTGCGCATCTTCGGCCCCGACACGCTGTTCTCCAAGATGATGAACTCGAACCTCGCCGATGGTGAAGCGATCGGGTCCAAGTGGCTGTCCAAGGCGATCGAGACCGCACAGAAGAAGGTCGAGGCGCGCAATTACGACATGCGCAAGCAGGTCGTGCAATACGACGACGTGATGAATGACCAGCGCAAGGTGGTCTACGAACAGCGTTCGGAAATCATGGACAGCGAAGCGGTCGACGACGTGGTGCTGGATATGCGCCACGACACCATCAACGCCATCGTCGGCACCGCCTGCCCGCCGGGCTCGTACCCCGAACAGTGGGATGTGGCCGGCCTGAAGGCCCGCGCCGAGGAAGTGCTGGGCTTCCAGCCGCCGATCGACGATTGGCTCGCCGAAGACCAGGTCGAGCCCGAATTGCTCGAAGAACGCCTGCGCGATCTGACCGACCAGATGATGGAGACCAAGATCACCGCCTCCGATCCGGCGATCTGGCGCATCGTCGAAAAGGACGTGCTGCTGCGCCAGCTCGATCACCACTGGAAGGAACACCTCGCCACGCTGGATGCGCTGCGGCAGGTGATCTGGATGCGCGGCATCGCCCAGAAGCAGCCGATCAACGAATACAAGCAGGAAGCCTTCGCGCTGTTCGAGACGATGCTCGAAACCCTGCGCGAGGAGGTGACCAAGATCCTGTTCCGCTCCGAACTCAGGATGGAACAGCCGCCGATGCAGGCGCTGCCCGAACTGCCCGATTTCCTCACCGGCCACATCGATCCGCTGACGGGCCTCGACAATTCGGGTGATGGCGACGGGTCGGAACTGCGGCCCGAACTGTTCGGCTCGCTGGCGGGCGCTGGCGCGGCGGAAGTCGGCCCGGGCGGTGCGGCTGCCGGCAATGATCCCTATGCCAACCTCGGGCTCAGCCGGAACGCGCTTTGCCCCTGCGGCAGCGGCAAGAAGTACAAGCACTGCCACGGTGCCTTGTCAGCCCGCGCGCTGGTGTAGCGCGCAGGCGGGATAGGCGCGGGCGGTGATGATCGGCGCGGTTCCGGCGCTGCTGGCGCTCGCCTTTCTGGTCACGGCGCTGCTCTATGCCAGCGTCGGGTTTGGCGGCGGATCGACCTACTCGGCGCTGCTTGCGCTGTCCGGGCTGGATTACCGGCTGCTGCCGCTGGTGGCGCTGGCCTGCAATATCGTGGTGGTGGCAGGGTCCAGCATCCGCTTTGCCCGCGCCGGACTGACCCCGTGGCGGCGCGCGGCGGTGATCGTGGCAGTGGGCGCGCCGCTCAGCTTTCTGGGCGGGCTGACCCCGATCAAGGAAGCGACCTTCCTGATGCTGCTGGGCGCCAGTCTGGTGCTGACCGCGCTGACCATGCTGATCCCCATGGGTGAGGGCGGGGAGGGCAAGCCGACACGCCTCGCCCGCTGGATGCCGCTGGCCGCCGCGCCGCTGGGCTATTTCGCCGGGCTAGTGGGGATTGGTGGAGGGATTTTCCTCGCGCCCTTGCTGCATCTGGCGCGCTGGCACGAAGCGCGGGCGATTGCCGCGACGGCGAGCCTGTTCATCCTCGTCAATTCGCTGTTCGGGCTGGCCGGGCAGATGGTGAAGAACGGCCCCGGCCTGTTCGGGCAGGCGCTGGGCGCGGCCCTGCCGCTGCTGGTGGCGGTGGTGATCGGCGGCCAGATCGGCAGCCTGCTGGCTGCGCGGCTGCTGCCGCCCAAGTGGATCAGGTGGCTGACCGCGCTGCTGGTCGGCGTGGTGGGGGTGCGGTTGCTGGCTGGGGTGTGATGGGCTAATCCAGTTCCCTCACCGCGATACAATCGAGGAGCCGACGATCATGCGCTCAGGACGAAGGCTCATCTGCGGATTGCTGCTGTTGCTGAGCGGAGCCTTGCCCGTCTGCGCACAGGAGACCCCGTCGCAAGGTTCAGGCGGATCGACTCCCGACACCTCGGCCCAAACTGCCGATGGTTCCGCAGAAGGCAGCAACCAAGCCCTTTCTGCACGCATCACCACAGGCTTCCCCGCCAGAGCCTTGCGCGAAGAGCGTCAGGGAACCGTGGCACTGACTGTGACAGTCACACCCGAGGGTCGGGCGACAGACTGCGTCGTGACGCAGTCGAGCGGCCATCTCGACCTTGATCATGCGGCTTGCAAGGAACTGACGGAAAAGGCCCGCTTCGAGCCTGCCCTCGATGACAAGGGCGAGGCTATCTCCGCGCCGTTCAGCACGAAGATCACCTTCAGGATCAACTGATTATCTGGAAGAAATTGGCTCCCCGAGTAGGATTCGAACCTACGGCCAAGTGATTAACAGTCACCTACTCTACCGCTGAGCTATCGGGGAGCAACTCTTCCAAGCGGTGTAAGGAAGAGCGGAAGCGCGCCTATATGGGCCGGTGCGGGCGATTGCAAGAGGGTTTTGAGCCACCTTAGATAGTGGACGCATTTACGGTTGCACAGCGACCGCAAGGCCGACCGGCCTCAAGTAGCGAAGCGATAGGCCAACAAGGAATCCCGCCCGCAGCGGGCGCAGCTTGCTGCGCGTCTAGCGAGGACCGCACGCCGGATGGCGTGCGGAAAACTAGGACGTAATAAACTGCTCTGCCACGATCCGTTCCTCAAGGCTCTGGCCCGGATCGAACAGCAGGGTGAGGTCGCAGTCATGCGCGATTTGCAAGCGGACTTCGGCGATGTCGCGCAACTCCTTCTGGTCGGCGACAGCGGCCACCGGACGCTTGGCCGGATCAAGCACCTTCAGGATGATCTTCATCCGGTCCGGCAGGATCGCGCCCTTCCAGCGGCGGGGGCGGAAGGGGCTGATCGGGGTCAGCGCCAGCATTTTCGAATCCAGCGGCAGGATCGGGCCGTTGGCGGACAGGTTGTAAGCGGTCGAACCCGCCGGGGTCGCCACCAGCACGCCGTCACACACCAGCTCGCGGATGCGCACCCTGTCACCCACCGTGACTTCGATCTTGGCGGTCTGGCGCGTTTCGCGCAGCAGCGAGATTTCGTTGATCGCGCGCAGCTCATGCGTCTCGCCGTCCTGCGTCACGGCTTCGACCCGCAAGGGCGAAATCGTCCAGCGCCGCGCCTTGTTCACGCGGGCGGCAATCGCGGCGCGCTTGTCATAGCGGTTCATCAGGAAGCCGACCGTGCCGAGGTTCATGCCATAAGCCGGGATCACGCGCCCTGCATCGAGCATGGCGTGGAGCACCTGCAGCATGAAGCCGTCACCGCCCAGCACCACCGCAGCATCCGCCTCACCGAGCGGCACCCAGTCGCCCTGATTCAGCAGCGCATCATAGGCTTCTGCCGCGCGCGGGGTATCCGACGCGAGCAGCGCCAGCCGCTGAAAGCTCGTACCATTGCTCGCCATTCTTCCCCCTCCGGCAGCAAAACGCATCAGGACAGCTTATCCCCGGCGCATCGCTAGGCGTTGGCCCTGATGTGCCAGATTCGGGCGGATTGCAATTGATGCGAGGCAGCTATGCATTCAATGGTTAAGGAGGATCGGGGCAAGAGGAGTCTAATGAAACAGGGTCAGGCATCCTTGCGTGGACCGATAACGCGCGGGCGCTTTCCGGGCGTCAGCCCCGGCGTGCTCGAAGCCGATCTGCTCAGCGCGCTCGACCGGCGCGAGATCGAGGTCTTGTTCCAGCCGCAATTCTCCTGCGTCACCGGCGCGGTGGTGGGGGCAGAGGCGCTGGCGCGCTGGCGGCACCCGACGCTGGGGGCCATCGGCGCGCGCGATCTGTTCGCTGTGGCCGAACGTGCTGCGCTGGTCGCACCGCTGTCGCGCCATGTGGTCGCCCGCGCGCTGGAGGATGCGGCGACCTGGCCGGACACTCTCAGCCTGTCATTGAACATCACGCCCGAGGAACTGGGCGACCCGCGCTTTGCCGCCGATTTCGCCGCGCTGATCGGCCGGTCGGAAATCGCACCGCATCGCCTGATGCTGGAGATCACCGAGGATGTCCTGCTGCGCAATCTGGCGCAGGCGGCCAGCGCGTTGAAGGCGCTGCGCGGCCTCGGCTTCCGCACCGCGCTTGACGATTTCGGCGCGGGGTTCTGCAATTTCCGCTACCTGCGCGAACTGCCGCTCGATGCGCTCAAGCTCGACAAGGCGATGGTCGAGGGGGTGCCCGCCGATGCCACTGCGCTTGCGGTGCTGCGGGCGATTCTCGCGCTGGGGAAAGCTTTGGGCCTTGCGGTTTATGCCGAAGGGATCGAAGACGAGATCCAGCGCGCTGCCATCACAGCGGAAGGCTGCGACTATTGGCAAGGCTTCCTGCGCGCCCAGCCCATGCCGAGCGAAAGTGTGCTGGCGCTGGCACGGACCGCGCGGGGGATGGGGCACGGGTAGTTTATTCCGGCCCGCTAGAAACAATGCCTCGGCTTGCGGGTTAGCCTGTCGCTGGCCCGTCCACCCTTGGCCGATTGGCCCCCTATGAAAGTGTAATCGTGCAGCTCGAGATCAACGTAGCGCTGGACTACTGGTTCGCGGACGCTTGCGACGTGCTGCTTCAGGTCGAGGCGGCGACGATTCCGGGCCAGATCGTCGATGTGGCCGAATTGGTGGTCACTCCGTCAGACCATCTCGTCCGGGTGCCTGCGCAGGACCAGATCGGCACGCGCATCTGGCTGCACGCCGAGGGGCAGATGCTGGTCGATTACCGCGCCACCGTCAGGATCGAGCGGACTGTGAGTCAGCTCGAACACTTGCCCGGCATCGCACCGCGCTTTCTGCCGGGAGAGGCGGTGCCGTACCTGATGCCATCGCGCTATTGCCCGTCGAACCAGTTCCATGATTTTGTCGCAGCGGAATTCGGCTCAGTCGCTGGCGGCGCGAAAATCGCGGCAATGCGCGACTGGATTGCGGGCCACGTCAGCTATGTGCCCGGGTCGAGCGACGGGGACACGACGGCAGCCGACACCTTCCACGCCCGCGAGGGGATTTGCCGCGATTACGCGCATCTGATGATCACGCTGGCCCGCGCTGCCGATATCCCCGCGCGGATCGCCAGCGTCTATGCGCCGGGCGTGTCGCCGCCCGATTTTCACGCTGTGGCCGAAGTGTTCCTTGGCGGGGCGTGGCACCTTGTCGATCCCACCGGCATGGGAAGCGCGCGCGATATCGCCATCATCGGGATTGGCCGCGATATTGGCGATGTCGCCTTTCTGACCGCTTTCGGCGCGCTGGAAATGCGGGGGCAGAGCGTCTCGGTCCGCGCCGCCGGCTAGGGCCGCCTAAGCCGCCTTCTTCGCCTTGGCGGCTTTCTTCACGATCCCCGACAAGCCCTTGGTCAGCTGGAACAATCCGTTGAGGCGGCTCAGCGGATCGCCCCATGCGCGGTTGATCACCAGCTTCATGTCGGGGCGCAGCTTGGCGGTGTCCTTGCCGCCTTCGTTGAGCCGCGCGACATAGGCGATGAGGCCGACGGGATCGGGGAAATCGTCCTTGTGGAACGCCACCAGCGTGCCGCGCGCGCCGACATCGATTTTGGCGATATTGGCCCCGATGGCCTGATGCTTGATCTCGATCAGGCGAATGAGGTTCTTGGTCGGCTGCGGCAGATCGCCGAAGCGGTCGATCATTTCGGCCGCCAGGCTTTCGATCTCGTTCTGCCCCTCGGCCTGATTGAGCCTGCGGTAGAGCGCCATGCGCACGGCCAGATCCGGCACGTAGTCCTCCGGGATCATGATCGGCGCATCGACGGTGATCTGCGGGGTCAGCTTGTCGCGGGGCTTGTCGAGCCCCATCTCGCCCGCCTTGGCAGCGAGGATCGCCTCCTCCAGCATCGCCTGATAGAGTTCGAAGCCGACCTCGCGGATATGGCCTGACTGTTCGTCACCAAGCAGATTGCCCGCGCCGCGAATGTCGAGATCGTGGCTTGCCAGCTGGAAGCCTGCGCCAAGGCTGTCGAGATCGCCGAGCACCTTCAGCCGCTTTTGCGCGACTTCCGACAGGGCCACGCCGGCCTCATGTGTGAGATAGGCATAGGCGCGCAGTTTTGCCCGCCCGACGCGTCCGCGCAGCTGGTAGAGCTGGGCGAGGCCGAAGCGGTCGGCGCGGTGGATGATGATGGTGTTGGCGCTCGGGATATCGAGCCCGCTTTCGACGATGGTGGTCGACAGCAGCACGTCATACTTGCGGTCATAGAACGCGCCCATGCGTTCTTCGACTTCGCTCGGGCTCATCTGGCCATGGGCCGAGACGGATTTGATCTCCGGCGCGTGTTCGCGCAGCCATTCCTCGACGTCCGCCATGTCGGAGATGCGCGGCACGACGATGAAGCTCTGCCCGCCGCGGTGATGTTCCCGAAGCAGCGCCTCGCGCATCACCATGTCGTCCCATTCCATCACATAGGTCCGCACGGCAAGGCGATCGACCGGCGGGGTCTGGATGGTGGAAAGCTCGCGTAGGCCCGACATCGCCATTTGCAAGGTGCGCGGGATCGGGGTGGCGGTCAGCGTAAGGACGTGAACGTCGGCGCGCAGCTGCTTCAGCTTTTCCTTGTGGGTGACGCCGAACCGCTGTTCCTCGTCCACGATCACGAGGCCGAGGTTCTTGAACCTGGTCGATTTCGACAGGATCGCATGGGTGCCGACGACAAGATCGATCTGCCCGCTTTCCAGCCCCTCGCGGGTCTCGGTCGCTTCCTTGGCTGTGACGAGGCGCGACAGACGCCCGACATTCAGCGGGAAGCCAGCGAACCGCTCGGCGAAGTTCTGGTAGTGCTGGCGGGCAAGCAGCGTCGTGGGCGCGACCACGGCGACCTGCTGGCCGTTCATCGCGGCGACAAAGGCCGCGCGCAGAGCGACCTCGGTCTTGCCGAAGCCGACATCGCCGCAGACGAGGCGGTCCATCGGTCGGCCGCTTTCCAGATCGCCCAGCACATCGGCAATCGCGCGTTCCTGATCCTCGGTCTCCGACCACGGGAAGCGGTCGGTGAACTGGCCAAGGGTGGCGGGATCGGCGGGGAGGGCGGGGGCCTGCCGCAAGGCGCGGGCGGCGGCCACCTGCATCAGCTCGCCCGCGATGGCGGTGATGCGTTCCTTGAGCTTGGCGCGGCGGCGCTGCCATGCCTCGCCGCCTAGCCGATCCAGTTGGACCGCAAGCTCGGACGAGCCATAGCGGCTGAGCACGTCGATATTCTCGACCGGGATGAACAGCTTGTCCCCGCCGGCATATTCCAGCGCGACGCAATCATGCTGGCTCTTGCCGACCGGGATCGGTTCTAGGCCGAGATAGCGCCCGATCCCGTGCTCGATATGCACCACCAGATCGCCGCGCGACAGCGCCTGAAGTTCGGCGAGGAAGGCATCGGAATCCTTGCGCTTCTTCTTGCGGCGCACCAGCCGGTCGCCGAGAATATCGGCTTCGGTCAGGACTTCGAGGGTATCACTGGCGAACCCGGTTTCAAGCGGCAGGACGACCACGGCGGTCTTGCTCTTCGCCGCCAGCCCCAGCGCCTGCTGCCAGCTTTCCGCCAGCGCGGTTGGCGCGCCTGCTTCGTCAAGGATTGAGGCAATCCGCCGGGCGGAGCCGGTCGAATAGGCGGCCACCAGCGACTTGCGCGATCCCTTTGCGACCGACTTCAGGTGCTTGGCGGCGGCTTCATAGACGTTCTCCCCCCGTCCGCGTTCCGGAGTGAAATCGCGGGCTGAGCGAAAGCCGAAATCGAGCGTGGCTGCCGTTTCCTCGCTCGCAAAGCCTGTCGCACGGTGGGCAGGCATGGCGGCCAGCGCGGCATCGAATTCGGCCCGCGACAGGTAAAGCGCATCGGGCTTCAGCGGGCGATAGCTGCCTTTCCTTTCGCCAGCGGTCCGGCCACGCTGATCGAAATAGTCGCCGATATCCGATAGCCGTTCTTCCGCCGCCCCCAACGCGCCCTGGTCGATGATGACGACATCATCCTTGCCCAGATGATCGAACAGGCTGGCCAGCTTCTCTTCGAACAGCGGCAACCAGTGTTCCATCCCCGCCAGCCGCCGCCCTTCAGACACGGCTTCGTAAAGCGGGTCCTGGGTGGCATTCGCGCCGAACAGCTCGCGGTAACGGCTGCGGAAACGCTTGATGCTGTCCTCGTCCAGCAGAGCTTCGGAGGCGGGGAGCAGCAGGTGTTCGTCGATCCGTTCAACCGTCAGCTGCGTCGCGGGATCGAACAGGCGCAGGCTTTCCAGCTCGTCACCGAAGAAATCGAGCCTGAGGCCTGCATCGAGGCTGGAGGGGAAGATGTCGACAATCGAGCCGCGCACGGCAAACTCGCCGTGGTCGATCACTGTGTCGGTGCGGGAATAGCCCTGCCGGACCAGCAGCGCGGCAAGGCTTTCGTGACCGATCGTGGTGCCGACGCGGAATTCGCGCACACTCTCGCGCACCCGGAACGGGGTGAGCACGCGTTGCAGAACGGCGTTGACTGTGGTGACGAGCAATTGCTGCGCGGCTCCGGGCTGCTGCAACTTGTGCAGCGCGGCGAGCCGTTCCGCGCTGATCGACAGGGCGGGGCTGGCACGGTCATAGGGCAGGCAGTCCCACGCCGGGAAGGCAATCACCTCGATCTCGGGCGCAAAGAACCGCGCCGCTTCGGCCGCAGCGCGCATCGCTGCATCGTCGGGCGCGATGAACACCGCCCGGCGTTTGGCAGCGCGGGAGAGATCGGCCAGCACCAGCGGCAGGCTCCCGCGCGGGAGCGAGGCCAGGGTCAGCGGTTCGCGGGCCGCGAGGATGCGGTTGAGATCGGGCATAGGTTTCCAGTCAAGCAGCACGGGGCCGAACGGTTCCCGCGCAGCGCCTGCGTTCAGCGCGGGATATCGACGTAATCAAGCTTCTGCATGGTCGTCAGCAAGTCGCCCGCCAGATGTTCCGGCGGCGGCTGCGAACCAAGGGCCCAGGCCATGACGTCGACATCGTCCTCGTCAAGCAGGGCTTCGAACCACACCAGCTCAGCCTCGCCCCATGTCGTATGGTAGCGGTCATAGAAGCCGCCGATCATGTAATCAGCCTCACGCGTGCCCCGGTGCCAGGCGCGGAACTTCGCGCGGGCGAGGCGCTGCTCGAAGGAAGGGGTGTCGGTCATGCCGCCCACCTAGCCACAGCTTCCCGCCGCTTCAACTCGCAAAGACGCAATCGGAGTGTTAGCGAAGGCAACATGCGCCCCGAGGCTCTCAATCCGCTGTTCGCCGAAGTCACGACGCTGGAAGGCGTCGGGCCGAAGCTGATGAAGCCGCTGGAGAAGCTCGGCCTGACGCGGGTCAAGGATCTCGCGTATCACTTGCCCGAACGTTTCGTCAGCCGCCGCGCGGTCGCCGATCTCGATCAGGCGAGCGAGGGCGAGCAGGTGATCATCGCGCTCACCGCCATCGAACACCGTGCGCCGCGGGCCGGGAGCCGCGGGCCTTACCGCGTGCTGGCGCAGGATGCGCTTGGCAATATCTGCGCGCTGACGTGGTTCGGCAAGGCGGCCTATGCGGCGAAAAAGCTGGTTCCCGTGGGCGAGCGGCGCTGGGTTGCCGGGCGGCTCGACCGTTATGGCGATATGCTCCAGATCGTGCATCCCGATCATATCGAGGTGGAGAGCGCGGCGAATATGGGCCGCCTGTCGGAGCCGGTCTATCGCCTGTCCGACGGGCTGACCCAGCCGCGCATCGGCGATTTTGTCGAACAATCGCTGGCGCGGCTGCCGCAATTGCCCGAGTGGATTGAACCGGGCCAGCTTGAGCGGGCGGGCTGGCCAGCGTGGGCAGCGGCGCTGAGGCTGGCGCATGACGGCACCGATGCCAAGGCGCGCGACCGGCTTGCCTATGACGAGCTGCTCGCCAATTCCCTCGCCCTGCTGCTGGTCAAGGCCGAGGGTCGGCGGCGCAAGGGGCAAGCACTCGCTGGCGACGGGGCCCTGCGGGCAAAGCTGCAATTGCCTTTCGCGCTGACCGGCGCGCAGGCCCGTTCCATTGGCGAGATCGCAGGCGACATGGCGCAGGAAGCCCCGATGCTCCGCCTGTTGCAAGGCGATGTTGGCGCCGGCAAGACGGTGGTGGCCTTGAACGCGATGCTGATCGCGGTCGAGGCGGGCAAGCAGGCCGCATTGCTCGCCCCCACGGAAATCCTTGCGCGCCAGCACTTTGAAACGCTGAGGAAAATGCTCGGCCCCACCGGAGTGGAGATTGCGCTGCTGACGGGCCGCGCCAAGGGGCGGGAGCGCGAGAGCATTCTGATGGGGCTGATGGACGGCTCGATCCAGCTGCTGGTTGGCACCCATGCGATCTTTCAGGACACGGTCAATTACCGCGATCTGGGGCTGGTGGTGATTGATGAGCAGCACCGCTTCGGTGTGGCGCAGCGTCTTGCCTTGGCGGCCAAGGGCAGGCGCGCACCCCATACCCTCGCCATGACCGCCACCCCGATCCCGCGTTCACTGACGCTGGCGCAATATGGCGAGATGGATGTGAGCCGCCTCGATGAACTGCCCCCCGGGCGGCAGGCGATCGATACGCGGGTCGTGCCGCAGGAGCGGATGGACGAGGTGGTCGCAGGCGTCGAACGTCATCTTGCCAGCGGCCAGCAGGCCTATTGGGTCTGCCCGATGGTGCGCGAGATCGACGGTGTGCCTGATCTGGCTGACATTGCCGCTGCCGAAGCGCGCTTTGCGGCGCTGAAAGAGCGGTTCGGCGATGCCGTGGTGCTGGTTCACGGTCAGCTTCGTCCCGAGGTGAAGGACGCCGCGATGGAACGGTTCGCCAGCGGTCAGGCGCGGCTGCTGGTGGCGACAACCGTGATCGAGGTCGGGGTGGATGTGCCGTCCGCCACGCTGATGGTCATCGAGCAGGCCGAACGCTTCGGCCTCGCCCAGCTGCATCAGCTGCGCGGACGGGTGGGGCGCGGGGCCGAGAAATCCACCTGCCTGCTGCTGCGCGGCGGTGCGCTATCGGAAACGGGCCGCGCGCGGCTTGCCCTGATGCGCGAGACGCAGGACGGTTTCAGGATTGCCGAGGAAGATCTGGCGCTGCGGGGCGGGGGCGAACTTCTCGGCACGCGGCAATCAGGCGAGGCTGCGTTCCGGATCGCCGATCTCGAACAGATGCAACGTCTGCTGCCGGTCGCCCATGGTGATGCCCGCTTGCTGATGGAGCGCGACGGCGGCCTGACCAGCCAACGCGGCGAAGCGGCACGGCTGCTGCTCTATCTGTTCGAACGCGACTGGGGCGTGCAATTGCTGAGAGGCGGTTAGGCCCGGATCCCGGCGGCTTCCCGCATCAGGCGTTCGGCCCATGCTTCGACCCCGAGATTGATCACGTTCCACGCCGCTTCGAAGCTGGCGGTGTCGCCGTAGTAGGGATCGGCCACGGGCTCTCCCCGGCGACCTTCGACCGAGTCCATCAGCATCGCCAGTTTGGCCGTCGCGTCGCGCGGTGTGCGGGCGCGCAGGCTTTCCAGATTGGCGCGGTCCATGGCAATGATGTGGGTAAACCGGAAGAAATCATCCCGGTCGATCTGGCGCGCTGCTTGCCCGGCAATGTCGATGCCGCGGCTGCTGGCGACGGCTATCGCGCGGGGATCAGGCTGGCTGCCGATATGATAGGACGCGGTTCCGGCTGAATCGATCAGGCAGGAAAAGCCGCGCGCCTGCGCCGCTGCGCGGAACGCGCCTTCCGCCATCGGTGACCGGCAGATATTGCCGAGGCACACGAACAGCACCCCAATCCTATGTTCGATACCCCCATGCATGACGACCTACTAATACAGAATTTTCAGGCTGTCCACGCCCTATCATGTTGGTTTCAAGTGAAACATCGATCAGAATGGACGGGTTCTGCCGAGGGGTTGGCATAGGCTTGCAAGGGTCAGGAGCGCACCGGGCCGGATATGGCCTGTATCAGGCGGCAGCCGCAGCCAGCGGTGTGGTGCTGGCCAGCACTTCCTCGGTGATCCGGCGGATATTGACCTTCGCCTTCAGCCGCGCGCCCAGCAAGGCGGTGCCTGAAACCTTGCGCTGCACGAACAGCGTCTCGATCGGCGGGAAAGCCCAAGTGTCCTTGTCCTGCGCGATGGCATAGCCTTCGTCGCGCAGCAGCGGGATGAAAGCGCGATCACCGAAATCGAAAGGCGCATCCTCGCGCATTTCGTTGATGACGATCTCGATCATCCGGTTCACCCGCTCGGGGTGCTTTTCGGCAACGATCGGCATCATGAACCCGGCTTCGATGGTGGCTTTGAGAACGTCCTCGGCATTGCCTTCAAGCCCGGCGAGTAACATCTTGCGATAGCCATTGGCCACTGCCGGATCGACCGGGCGGCAGGCGCCGAAATCGAGCAGGATGATCTCGCCCGTTTCGCGGCGGTAGCGGAAGTTGGCGAAGTTCGGATCGGTCTGCATCACGCCGAAATCGAACAATTCGCGCGTCACCAGCCGGATCAACCGGGCAAAGACCTCGTCGCGGCGTTCAGGCGGTTCGTTACCCAGTTCCTCGATGCTGACGCCATCTTCAAAGCTCATCGCAAGGATCGAACCGCGGGTCAGGCCTTCATGCAGCTTGGGCACGACGAAGCCCTCCACGCCCGCCAGCCGCTCACGATACATCGCCATCTGCGCGCCTTCGCGGGCGTAATCGGCTTCTTCGTGGAGCTGCTGCTTGGCGGCGGCCATCAGCTTGTCCATTTCAAGCTCGGGCGGCGCAAAGCCCGCGACCTTCAGCAGCGTCATCACGTTGTCGACATCGCTGTCGATGCTTTTGGCTACGCCGGGATATTGCACCTTGATCGCCAATTCCTCGCCATCGCGGGTCAGGGCCTTGTGCACCTGGCCGATGGAGGCGGCCGCAATCGGGCGCGGGTTGAACCAGCGAAACTGCTTGCGCCAGTCCGGCCCCCATTCCGATTTCAACACAGCATCAAGCTGCTTGGTCGGCATGAAATTGGCCTGATCGCGCAAGGTCGCGAGGATTTTCGATAGCTCCTCGGGCAGGAAATCGCCTGCATCAAGGCTGATCATCTGCCCCATCTTCATCGCCGCGCCGCGCAGGTGCGACAGGCGGTCGGTCATGCGCTGGACATTGCCCGGCGTGAGGATCAGGTCACGCGCGTTGATGCCTTCGCCGCTCGCCAACCGCCGTGCGCCTTCCGCCACCATGCCGCCCGCAACCCCGCCGACCAGCCGCCCGAAGGTGCCGATCCGCGCGATCCGACCCGCAGGCACGGCGCGCTGGCGATTGCGGTCTTCGGGGAGCTTGTCGAAGTCAGGGATATTGTCGTCGTTGGCCACGGGGAGGGGGTTTCCGGTTGCGAGAGGCTTTGCAGGGGCAACGGCTTGCTGCGCCGGGTGTTCCAGCCAAGGTGGTGCCGATCAGCGGCGTTTCAACTGATGCACAGGCCCCCGTCGACCGGCAGGCATTGCCCGGTGATGTAATCCGAATGGGGCGAGGCGAAGAACACCGCCAGCCCTTCCAGCCCCCCGTGATCGCCAGGACGGCGAAGCGGGATACGGCGGCTCATCCATTCGGCGAATTTCGGATCGGCCTTGGCGGTGATGTCGGTCTCGTAAAAGCCGAAAAGCAGCGCATTGGCTGTGATCTGGTGGCGTGCCAGCTCAAAGGCGGCGGCGCGGGTGAGGCCGTTCAGAGCTGCCTTGGATGCCGCATAATCGGACGAGCGGTTGACCCCCATGATCGACTGGCCTGATGATGTCGCGATCAGCTTGCCGCCCGCATCGCCTTCTTTGGCGCGGGCGATCATGTGGCGGGTCACGTGTTTGTAGACCAGCGCCGCGCCGCGGGTGTTGATCGCCATGGTGTGATCCCAACCTTCCGCCGTGATGTCGGGGATCGCTGTGCCAGCGCCTGAAATCCCGGCATTGGCAAAACACACGTCCACCCGTCCGAAGGCGCCGAGGGTTTGCTGCATAGCCGCTTCGATATCGGCTTCGTTGGCTATATCGCAGGTAAGGGCTAGCACGTCGCCTTGACCAAGGCTGCGAAGTTCCTCCACCGCAGCGGCGTTCTTCGAGGCATCGCGTGCCCAGATCGCGACATTGGCGCCAGCCTTGGCAAGCCCGCGTCCCATGGCGAGGCCCAGACCGCCATTGCCGCCGGTGATGATGGCCGTGCGGCCGGTAAGATCGAACAGGTTCATGGCCCCTGACGTGGCGCAAACTGTCGCGCCTCGCAAGTTCTGGCGGGAACCCTTGCGTGCGGCAGGCTTTGAGGCGTGATGGACGGACAAACATCGCTATCTCCCGCAGCCCGCGCGCTTGGCTATGCCGGGCTGCTTCCGCAAATCATCTGCATCGGCCTGATCCTGATCGGGCATGAATGGCGCTACGCCGCACTTGCGGGCGGCTTTGCCTATGCTGCTGCGATCTTCAGCTTTCTGGGTGGCGTGTGGTGGGGGCAGTCTGTTCAAAGCGGCCGTGCGACCACAGGGGCCTATGTGCTGGCGGTTCTGCCCAGCCTGCTTGCTGTGGCCTTGTTCCTGCCCTGGACCTTCGGTTGGGAGTGGCCCGGACCGGCGCTGCTTTACCTCGGCGCGCTGATCGTGGGCTCCCCGCTGATCGACCGCGCCCTTGGCTTTGCCGCGCCCGATTTCCTGCGGCTGCGCTGGCATCTTTCTATCGGCCTTGGCAGCCTCTCGATCATGCTCGGCCTGTTGTCCGACCGGGTGATCTAGGCATTTGCGGCAGGGCGGCGCGGCGGATCGTTTGCGATGAATTAACCAACGTATCCTAGGGATAAGCGGAAGTCTGCCCTCGGGATTGCGCGCTTGATGAGCTTTTCGTTTAAACCACTGGCCGACAAGATCCGGCGCGCGTTTGGCTCGGCCAGCGAGGAAGTGTCTGGTTTGAAGCCGGAGATGTTCCAGCGGTCAGGCGCGGCTTTGCTCCATCGCAAGCGCTTGAAGGTGGCGGTTCTGGCGGTTCTGTTCGGGGTGGTTTCGGCCGTGATCGATATGCCGCTCCCGGCCGAAGATCTGTATCGGGCGGCGCGGGCGCAGCTGCGTGTCCAGCCTGCGCCGCAGGACATTGCGGTCATCGGGATTGATGACAAGACCCTCAATGCATTTGATGGGCAACTCTCGCGCGCCGAGGACAGCAAGATAATCGACATCCTGATGGCATCAGGTGTCACAAAGGTCGTTTTTGACCGGGCGCATGCCGATGCTCAAAACCCGCAGCTCGATGCCCTGTTTGCCACAACCTTGCAGCGCCACAAGGGCAAGGTGTGGCTCGGGTTCGCGCCGGATGTCACGTTTGAATTCCAGCAGACCGAAAAGATTGTTCCGCGACCCGAGTTCCGCGAACACGCCCAGATTGCGGCGATGAATGGCTATGGCAGTCCGTTCGGCCTGTCGGTGAAGTTCCCGACGCAGGTCGAAATTGACGGTAAACGCGAACGCTCGATTTCCGCTGTACTGGGCGATTTTTCCGGACGGGACATACAATATCGCCCCGATTATTCGATCGATCCCTATACAATCCCTTCCTACAGCTACAGCGATGTCCTCGCGGGGCGGGTCGACGCGCAAAAGTTTCGCGGAAAAGCCGTGATTATCGGCGAAGCGTTCCTTGAATCGGGCGACTTTTATGTCATTCCCTTTACAGCCGGGAAAATCCCCGGAGCATACTTCCATGTCATCGGCGCGCATACCCTCAAGCGGGGCACCCCGTTCGACCTTATGTGGTATCCGGCCATCCTGATCGTCGGTTTGACGATCGCGTTGCAGGTGCTGAGGCGGATGAAATCGGTCAAGCCGCTCATGCTGGTGGCGGGCGGCCTGATGCTGGCACCGGTGGTTCTGGACGAATTCGGCGTCAATCTTGACGTCCTGTCCGGCGTGCTGGCTCTCCTGGTTGCCACCTTTGGCTTCCAGCGCATCAATCGCAAATATTACAGCAGCGATGTCGATGCGATGACCACGACAGCGATCAGTTCTGACCGTCCGAGCGAGGAGCGCGATGTCTACGCGCTCAAGATCGCCAATCTGGCCGAATTCTCCGAGGACTGGACAGCGCGCGAGATCGGGGAGTTCGTCAACACGCTGATCGCCTATGTCAAAGGCCCGGGCGAGGTGGGCGACGTCGCATTCGAACGCGATCTGCTGGTCTGGCTCGCGCCGCGCATGGATGTTGGCGAGCTGGAACGGCATGCCGATGGCCTGGCGATGATGCTCAAGACCGCGATCAGTTATGACTGGCAATCGTCCAACAGTGCGCCGGCATTGGGGATCGATACCAACTACGATCTGCCGGTTGCCTCGCGCATCAAGAAGGCGATGCAGGCAGCCGACGAAGCGGCGACCCGCGGGGTCCGCTTCATCATCAATGACGCCGCGCATCTTGAGGCACGCAACAACCGGCTGCATCTGATTCGCGTGCTGGAAAAGGGCCTGCGCGACCGCGACATCGGGGTTGCCTATCAGCCCAAGATCGATCTTGCATCAGGCCGGATCGTCGGGGCCGAGACGCTGATCCGCTGGCAGCCTCAAGGCGAGGATCCCGTCAATCCGCAGGAACTGGTGCTCGCAGCCGAGGCGGGTGACCGCATCAACGAACTCACTCTGGTGGTGATGGAAAAGGCGCTGCTCGACGGCAAGCGGGCCCTCGCGTATGATCCGCGTTTCAAGTTGGCGGTCAACATGTCGGCCAAGAGCCTGTCGGACACGCACCTGCTGTTCGACATCATGACATTGCTGGGGCGTTATGATTTCCCGCCGGAAAACCTGACGCTCGAACTGACCGAAACCGCCAAGCTGGAGGATCACCGGATCGCGCCGCAAGTCGCTGCCCTGAAGGCGCGTGGGATCGGCCTGTCAATCGACGACTTCGGCACGGGCCAGTCGAACCTCGAATATATCGAAAAGCTGCCGAGCTCAGAGCTCAAGATCGACAAGCGATTCGTGCAGCACATGGAAACCTCGGAAGAAAGCCGCGCCGTGGTGCGCGCCACGATCGAGATTGCCCATTCGCTCGGCAAAATCGTGGTGGCCGAAGGGGTCGAAGACCTGTCCGTGGCCGCAACCCTGCGCGCAATGGGCTGCGATCAGGCGCAAGGTTACCTGTTCTCGCGGGCGATTCCGATGGCTGACCTGCTGGTGATGATGGGTGGAGGCAGGGCTGCAATTTACGGTTGATTAAGGTTAATAATGTGTTAAACCGCTCCTACAGTTTTTACTGCTGATAGGAGAATCTTTATGTGGGGTTGGTTCACACACCTTTTCGGCAGCCGCTAAATCGGTACTGCCACAGGCAAACAAAAAAGCCTCGGGAAACCGGGGCTTTTTTCGTTTCTGGGGCGTACTTCGCGGGCCCGCAAGCGGGTGACCGGCACGCCCGCTTCCACGCGTACCTCTGCTTGAGCGACGCAGCCCGGAGGGCAGGGCGCGACCGGATTTGTTAACGATACCGGCCGTGATTCGCCCTGCGCTCCGCACCGCTAGCGGCCGGAACGACCTCGTCCCCGCAAGCGCCGGACAAGGTCCATCCGCAATCCCAGCACGGCCGAAAAGCCGATCAGTGCGATGGCGAACACGCCGACCACAACATTCAGCCCCAGCCGCCCGATCGGGAACAGGAAGTTCCACTTGTGGATGAAGCTGAACACCAGCCGCTCCGGCTTTTCCCAGTCCTCCACCCGGTCAACCAGCACCCCGGCGCCGGTATCAACGAACAGGCTTGCGTTGACCGGCGCACCGTAATCGATTCGCCACACCGGGAGACGCTTGTTGCGGAAGTCATATTCGTGGCTGAAACGTGTGACGAGGTGGGCTCCGGTCACAGCCGAATCGGGTGCGCCGATAAAACGCCGGGCAATCGCGAGGGCGATTTCCTTGTCCCCTGACGTCGCCACATCGCCGCTCGCCGCATCGAGGTAGATCGCCGGGCCATCCGGCTTGACCCCGGCAAAACGCGCCTCCCGGATTTCGGCATCCGTGGTGGGAGCCTTCCCCTGCGCGGCCATCATCGCGGCGTGATCGTGGCCGGCCATACCGTGCTCCGGCATGGCCTTGGCAGGGCCGTGGTCATGCTCGCCGCCGCCCATGCTCCCCTTCGGCGGGGCGAGGCCGATCCGATAAAGCGGTTGACCCTCAGCCCCTTCAACCAGCGCAACCGAGGCGATGTCCCGGCCCTTGGCAATCAGCGCCCAGTCCGCCTCGACCGGCCACTGGCCGCTCGCGACATTGACGGGCTTCCCCATCTTGAGCTGGCTGACCGGAGGAACCAGCGCCGACTGGATCAGATGGTAGATGCCCGACACCGAAAACATGATCAGCGGCAGGGCCAGCACATAGCCCGCGATCCGGTGCCAGCCCCGGCTTCCCGGCAGGCGCTTCCTGCGTCGCACCGTGACCAGCATGGCGGTTCCCGTGAGCGCCAGCGCCAGCAGGCTGCCGACCATCACCGCAATCACCACCACCCGCAGCCAGTCCATGCCTTGCGGCACCCACTCCCAGGTGTGCAGGGCGCGGAAGACCGATTGCAGCCGTTCCTTGGTGGTGTTGTTCACCGCTGCGAGGCTGGATGTTTCTGTGTGGACATAGGCGGTCAGGCCGTCGTCCCCGGCGAATTGCAGCTTCCACACCGGCAAAAGGCGATTGACCCAGGGGTAATCGGCATCGAAGCCGGTCTGGAGCACCGCGCTTGTGATCGCCCTGTCGGTGGCGAGGTAATGCCGGGCGAGGAATTCCGCCTGCGCCCGGTCACCGCCAGCGATCTCGGCCCCGTCCGAGGGGCGGAAATACCGGCGCTGGGCGAGGGGCTCTCCTGTTACCTGCCACAATACGCCGCCACCGGGGGCGGGGACGGTTTTAACCGCCACTGCCTCGCCAATGCCTTTGTCGGCCAAAGTTGCGGCAATCGGCCGCGCCCCTTCCAGCGCCACGCTCGCCGCGGGCGGCATGAACTGCGCTTGCTGCGGGCCGAACAGCACCATGGCGATATGGGTGAGGCCCGACAGGCCCCAGACCAGAAGGCTGATCCCGCCCAACAGCCCCAACCACTGGTGCTTGGAGAATGACCAGCGTGCGGTCTTGTTCTTGATGCTCATCATCGCCTCCATCAGAACCGCGCGCGCAGGCCGCCGAACACGGCGCGCCCTTGCCCGGGGGTGTAGATTGCCTCGTTGGTGAGGCGCTGGTTGGCGTTGGTGGTGACATTCGAGATGAAGACGGTGTCGAACAGGTTCTCGACCGATCCGAACAGCTCGATGCCATCCGTCAGGGTCACCCCCGCGGTGATCTGCACCGTCTCGTATCCGGGCGCGCGTTCCGTGTTGGCAAAGTCTGCCCACGGCCCGTCCGGAATCCAGCGCAGCGTGGTGGAGAGGTAGAACCTGTCCACCTTGTCGAACCGCGCCTCGGCAATCAGCACATGGCGCGGCACCCCGGCGAGCTGGTTGTCGCCGTAGACCGCGTCATCATCGAAGCTGAAATCGTTGAAAGTGTAGGCGGCGCTCAGCCGCAGGGCTTGCCCCTTCGCCTCCAGCGCGGATTTGAACGGGCGCAGGTCGACCCCGAATTCGAGGCCCTGGTGGATCGTCCGGTCAGCATTGGCCGTCACCGTCACCAGCCCGCGCGCGCCCGGCACGGCGAGATCAAGGAACTCGTTCTCCAACTCTGCCCGATAGAGCGCGATATCCCACGAAACGATCCCCGCCTGTCCGCGCGTGCCGACTTCGAACACGGTGGCGCGCTGCGGGTCGAGCGGGGCGAAGGGGAAGGCCCCGCCGCTGGTCAGATCGGCAAGGCTGGGTGCTTCAAAGCTGCGGCTGATATTGCCGAAGACCTGCACATCGGGTGCAGCATCCACCAGCAGGCCGACGCGGGGATTGAACTGGTCGTATTCGCCTCGACCGGTCACCGCGTTGAGGACCGCGGTGACATCGCGGACGGCGCGCGCATATTGCCCGCCAGCGATCAGGGTGACGGTGTCCGTCAGCCCGAGATCGGCCTGACCATAGACCGTCAGCGTGTCCGAATCCTGATCTGACTGCGTGCGCAGAACGCCCCGCGCCCCTGAATTGTTGGCGAAGGTCTTTGCGTCATTGCTCGACGTGGCGTAGATCGCGCCCAGCTGCCAGCGGCTCTGGTCAGCGAGGAAGGGCAGGGTGCCTGACAGGCGGGCCGAAGCGCCAACCTCGTCCTCGCCCTGCACGATGATCCCGGCAAAGCGGGTGATCGCATGGTCAAGGCTGCGGCGCGCATACCATGCGCCAAGTTCCAGATCGGCGGCGCCAAGGTCGATCACGGTGAGATTGGCGATGCGATAGACGTCGAGATTGCGGTCCCAGTCATCGGCGACCGGGCCGGGGTCGATCACCACCGGTCCCGCCGTCACCGGGCGGCCAGCGGCGCGCGGATTGGCGAGCGCATCGGCAAGGCGCAGGCTCCCCGCCAGTTCGAAGTTATCCGAAAGGGCCGTGGCGTAGAACCGCGTCTCGATCCGGTCGGACACCCGCCAGCCAAGGTTCGCGTGGCCATAGAGGCTGCGCACTTCGCTATGCTCGCGATAGCCGTCGCTGGTGAGGCCGGTGATCCCGCCCCAGTAATCGACGTCGCCGCTAGTGCCCGCAACCGAGGCATTGGCGCGGAACGTGTCAAAGCTGCCGCCCTCGGCCCTCAGCGCGACAGGCGCGCGGGCGGTGCGGCCCGTGGGGCTCACGATGTTTACCGCGCCCCCCAGCGATGCTGCACCATAACGCAAGCCGTTCGCGCCCTTGAACACCTCCATGTAACGCACCGTCAGCGGGTCGACCTCCTGAAACTCGGTCGCGCCCGATGCGCGGCTGATCGGCACCCCGTCGCGCAGCACGGTCAACCCGCGCCGCTCGAAGCTGGAATTGAGGCCCGATCCGCGGATCGAAATGCGGCTTTCGCGCTGGGCGCTGGTGTCGGCGAAGACGCCGGGGGTCAGCTCCAGCACATCACCGATGGATTGCGCGAAGATGTCGGCAAAGCCCTCATCCTCGACCAGACCTGTCGCGCCCGGCACGCGCTCCAGTTCTTCGCGCGCTGCTTGCGCAGTGGGAGCCGTGGGCGTCCCGTTGAGGTTGGCGGTGACGATGATCTCGTCCTGCCGCTGGCCGATGCCCTGTGCGTGCACGGGTGCGTGGAAAGCGCCTGCACTCGCGGCAAGCATGGTGGCGCTCAGAAGCGAGCGCTTTGCGATAGTGAATGACATTGATGTATCCCGAGTTTCCGTCGGCGTGGCCCGCAGGGGGGCGCAGCGCCGCCGATCCGGACGGGCCGGATCGATATGAAAGTTCGACGCGCGCAGCGGCCTATGTGGCCGATACGCGAATCGCAGCGATCAGACGGACAGGGAAGGCGGCCCGCGCAGGGGCGGGCGCAGGAAGGGTGTGTCGCGCGCAGGCAGCGCGGGCAGAGGTGCAAGGCCGACCAGCAGGATGAAGGCGAGGGCGGCGGCCAGCAGAACCGGGTCGGCGGCGCTCAGGGCAGCATGGCCGAGGCCAGAGAAGGCGCAAGGCTGGCCCTTGTCAGCGGCCTCGGCGTGATCGCCTTTGGCGCCCGGCTTGTCGGGAATGGCGATCTGCATCTGCTTCGGCACGCCGGTGGCGTCCGAACAGATCGTCACGGTCAGAAAACGTTCGCCGCCCGACGAGAGCATGAATCCGGCAGGCACCAGCGCCTTCACCGCCAGCGTCAAACCCAGCAGCACCAGCGTCAGCCGGGCATGGTCACGGATGAAGGCGCGGAGCAGCGTCACCGGGGATGTGCCGTCGCCGCGCTATGCCGGTTTATCAACGCCGTGCCTTTCCCATAGGCGAAATTGGTCGGGGAGAGAGGATTCGAACCTCCGGCCCCTGCCTCCCGAAGACAGTGCTCTACCAGGCTGAGCTACTCCCCGACCGTGTCGGCTCCACTGGGGCAAAAACCCCCTGTGGATCGAGGCAAGGCGCGCCCTATAGGTGTGGATGAGCACAGTGGCAAGCGGGCAATTGCAGCTTATAGTGACCGACATGGCCAGTGCAGCGATTCCCCGTTCCGATACCGTGACACCGCACCCCGAACAGCAATATCTCGATCTGATGCGCGCGATCTGGGAGACCGGGAGCGAGCGGGTCGACCGCACCGGGATCGGCACAAGGTCCGTGTGCGGCAGCATGTTGCGATTCGATCTGGCGGGCGGGGCGATGCCGCTGCTCACCACCAAGCGGGTCTACTGGAAAACCGCGACGCGCGAGCTGCTGTGGTTCCTGACCGGCAGCACGAATATTCGCCCCCTGGTGCTGCAGGGCGTGAAAATCTGGAACGAATGGCCCCACGCCAACTACGTCCGCGAGACGGGCGAGGGCATCAGTCTTGACGATTTCGTGGCCCGAATCGCTGAGGATGAAGCGTTCGCCCAGCGCTGGGGCGATCTCGGTCCGGTCTATGGCAAGCAATGGGTGGACTGGCCGACCTATCGCTACCGCGCCGACGGGCTGTACGAAAAGGGTGAGGGCATCAACCAGGTCGCGGCCGTGATCGAGAGCCTGCGCATCAGCCCCGGCAGCCGCCGCCACATCATCGAAGGCTGGAACGTTGCAGAGTTGGATCGCATGGCGCTGCCGCCGTGCCACAAGACCTACCAGTTCCATGTTGCAGGAGAGGGTGCGGACGCGCGGCTCAATTGCCTGCTCTATCAACGCAGCTGCGATGTCGCTTTGGGCCTGCCGTTCAACCTGTGGTCGGCGGCGCTGCTCACCCGGATGATCGCGCAGCAGGTGGACATGGAGCCGGGCGAACTGGTGTGGATGGGGGGCGATGTGCACCTCTATCTCAACCACGCGCATCTGATCGAGGAACAACTTTCCCGCCAGCCGCAGGGCCACCCCACGCTGGAGATCACGCGCAGGCCCGAAACAATATTCGACTATGGAATCGAGGATTTTGCGGTGCATGATTACGCGCCGCTGCCCCCGATCAGTGCGCCTGTTGCGGTTTGACCCCGCCGCTTGCACCCGCCTTGACCGCTCGCGCGTGTTGAAATAAAAATACGTATGCAAGCAATGATTGCACCCGCTTCAGGCGGGGCAATCGCGAGGGGAGAGCGCACCGCATGGCCGATCCAGCGAAACCGGCAGAGACCAATCGCCAGCCGCTGGCGCTGCATGTTCCCGAGCCGAAATATCGCCCGGGCGACACGGCCGATTTCTCCCATATCGACATCGGCCAACCCGGTGACCAGCCTCGTCCCGATGAAGGCGTGCATCCCTCGCAGATTGCAGGCCTTGCCTATGGCCTGATCCGGGTGCTGGGCGATGACAATCAGGCGCACGGGCCCTGGAACCCGCGTCTCAGCCCCGATACCCTGCGCGCCATGCTTGGCCACATGGCGATGGTGCGCGCGTTCGATGAACGCATGTTCCGCGGCCAACGGCAGGGCAAGACCAGCTTCTACATGAAGTGCACCGGCGAAGAAGCGACCTCGATCGCGCCGGCCATGGCGCTCGCCAGTGATGACATGGTGTTCCCCAGCTACCGCCAGCAGGGCATCCTGATCGCGCGCGGCTATCCGCTGCTGGACATGATCAACCAGATCTATTCCAACCGCGCCGACAAGCTGAAGGGCCGCCAGCTGCCGATCATGTATTCGAGCCGCGAGCACAGCTTTTTCAGCATTTCCGGCAACCTTGCCACCCAATGCCCGCAAGCCGTGGGCTGGGCGATGGCGAGCGCGGCCAAGGGCGACAGCCGGATCGCCGCCTGCTGGGTCGGTGAAGGCTCGACTGCAGAAGGCGATTTCCACTCCGCCTGCACCTTTGCCGCGGTCTACAACGCGCCGGTGATCCTGAATGTGGTCAACAACCAGTGGGCGATTTCGAGCTTCTCGGGCTTTGCCGGGGCCGAACGCACCACCTTTGCCGCGCGCGGGCTGGGTCATGGCATCGCGGCACTGCGGGTCGACGGCAATGACGCGCTCGCCTGTTATGCGGCGGTCGAATGGGCCGCCAACCGTGCACGCGGCAATCACGGGCCGACTCTGATCGAATATTTCACCTACCGCGCTGAAGGCCACTCCACCTCGGATGATCCCAGCGGCTATCGCTCTGCGCAGGAGCGCGAGGAATGGCCGCTCGGCGATCCGGTGACGCGCCTGAAGAAGCACCTCATCGCGATCGGCGAATGGGACGAGGAACGCCACGCGGCGATGGATCTGGAATGTGCCGAACTGGTCAAGGCGACCACCAAGGAGGCCGAAAAGAACGGCATCCTCGGCCATGGCCTCCACCACCCGTTCCACACCATGTTCGAGGACGTTTACGAGGAGCTGCCGTGGCACCTTGAGGAACAGGCCGATCAGGCGATCCGCGAACGCATCACCAAGTTCGGCACCGAAAGGCCCTTCGGATGAGCGAGAACCCTGCCAACGTGGGCGAAGCTGTCATCGCAGCCAAAGATTCTGAGCGCCGCCTCAACATGATCGAGGCGATCAACGAAGCGCTCGACATCATGCTCGAACGCGATCCCGATGTGATCATCATGGGCGAGGATGTCGGCTATTTCGGCGGCGTGTTCCGCGCCACGGCGGGGCTGCAGGCCAAGTATGGCAAGAACCGCGTGTTCGACACCCCGATTTCCGAATGCGGCATCATCGGCGCGGCGGTGGGGATGGGGGCTTACGGCCTGCGTCCGGTGCCGGAAATCCAGTTCGCCGATTACATCTATCCCGGCCTCGACCAGCTGATCTCGGAAGCCGCGCGCCTGCGCTATCGTTCGGCGGGTGACTATATCGCGCCGCTCACTGTGCGCTCGCCCTTCGGCGGCGGGATTTTCGGCGGGCAGACCCACAGCCAGAGCCCCGAGGCTCTGTTCACGCACGTGGCGGGCCTCAAGACCGTGATCCCGGCGACACCGCACGATGCCAAGGGCCTGCTGATCTCCGCCATCGAAGACAATGATCCGGTGATCTTCTTCGAGCCCAAGCGCATCTATAACGGTCCGTTCTCCGGCTATTACGACAAGCCGGTCGAGCCGTGGAAGAAGCACCCCGATAGTGTGGTGCCCGAAGGCTATTACAAGGTGCCGCTCGGCAAGGCCCGCACCGTGCGCGAAGGCGAGGCGCTGACTGTGCTCGCTTACGGCACTATGGTCCATGTCGCCGAAGCGGTGTGCGCGGCCAAGGGTGTCGATGCCGAAATCCTCGACCTGCGTACGCTGGTGCCGCTGGATATCAAGGCAATCGAGGCTTCGGTCGAAAAGACCGGGCGCTGCCTGATCGTCCACGAGGCGACGCGGACGAGCGGCTTCGGCGCGGAATTGTCCGCGCTCGTGACCGAACGCTGTTTCTACCACCTCGAAGCCCCGGTCGAACGCGTGACCGGCTTTGACACGCCCTATCCCCACAGCCTCGAATGGGCCTATTTCCCCGGCCCTGTCCGCATCGGCGAGGCCATCGACAAGCTTCTCAAGGACTGACCCGACAATGGCCAAGTTCATTTTCAAGATGCCCGACGTGGGCGAAGGCGTGGCCGAGGCGGAAGTCGTCGAATGGCACGTGAAGATCGGTGACCGGGTCGAGGAAGACCAGCACCTCGTCGACGTGATGACCGACAAGGCGACCATCGACATCGAAAGCCCGGTGGCGGGCATCGTGACCGAAGTGGCAGGCGATGTCGGCGATGTGATCGCCATCGGTTCGATGCTGCTGGTGATCGAGACCGACGGGGAGGGCGAGCCGTCCGAAGAGGAGGCCGAAGCCGCCGCCGAGCAGATCGAGGATGACATGTCGGACGCCGATGGGGCGGAACCGGCGGAAACGCCTGAACCCGTTCGTGCCGAGCCGGTGTCGCTGCGCGAAAGCTCCGCTTCCGAAGAACCGACCCCCGCTGCGCCTGTGGCACTGGCGACGGGGCATAAAGTCCTCGCCTCTCCCGCTGTGCGCCAGCGTGCGCGTGATCTCGGGATTGATCTGGCGCAGGTGAAGCCCGCTGCCGACGGGCGCGTGCGCCACGCCGATCTCGATGCCTTCCTGGCCTACAACGCCGGCAGCGGCTTTGGTGCTGCGGGCAAGGCGCGCGGCGACGAGGTGATCAAGGTCATCGGCCTGCGCAAGCGCATCGCGCAGAACATGGCCGCAGCCAAGCGCAACATCCCGCACTTCGCCTATGTCGAGGAATGCGATGTCACAGCGCTTGAGGAATTGCGTGCGCAGTTGAACGCAGCGCGTGGCGACCGGCCCAAGCTGACGATGCTGCCACTGCTGATCACGGCGATCTGCAAGGTCGTGCCGCAATTCCCGATGATCAACGCGCGTTATGATGACGAGGCGGGCGTCGTGACGCGCTATGGCTCTGTCCACCTCGGGATGGCGGCGCAGACCGACAATGGCCTGATGGTGCCGGTGATTCGCGACGCGCAGAGCCGCAACCTGTGGCAGCTCGCGCGCGAGATCGGCCGTCTGGCCGAGGCGGCGCGTAGCGGCAAGGCGACCTCGGAGGAGCTTTCCGGTTCGACTCTGACGATCACATCGCTCGGGCCGTTAGGCGGCGTTGCGACCACTCCTGTCATCAACCGCCCCGAAGTCGCGATCATCGGCCCCAACCGCATCGTCGAGCGGCCGATGTTCGTCAGCGACGGCATGGGCGGCGAGCGAATCGCCAAGCGCAAGCTGATGAACATCTCGATTTCCTGCGATCACCGCGTGGTCGATGGCCATGATGCCGCAAGCTTCGTGCAGGGGATCAAACGCCTGATCGAAACCCCGGCGCTGCTGCTGGTGGATTAGGCGAAAATATTGCGCCAGCGGGTGCTTCGAGGGCGTTGACAGCCTGCGAGCACGGCCCTAATGGCGCTGCTCCACGACCGGGACGGCATCGCCGAAACGCTCGAAAGGACAAGATGCGCGGGTGTAGCTCAGTTGGTTAGAGCGCCGGCCTGTCACGCCGGAGGTCGCGGGTTCGAGCCCCGTCACTCGCGCCACTTGTTCTGCGGAAGGCTTTAAAAGCCATTGGATAAGGCGGGCGTCAGTCCGCCTTTTCTTTTGTCTGCTCCACCGGCGGGGGGCTCCAGCTGCCGGTTTCCATCCAGATCAGGAAACGCTTGAGCGGCAGCAGCCAGATCAGGCCCAGCACGACATAGACAACCGTCTGCGCCCCGCCCGACCAGCGGCCTATGATGCCAGGCGCATAGCGGGCGATCACGACGCCATAGATGATCAGCAAAACGAACAGGCTGATAATGCCGAAAGGGATTCGCCAGGTCGGGGTTTCGCGCATCAGAGGTTTCCGTAAATCCGTGTCGGGGTGACGATGGCATCGAGCGCCACGTCATGAGGTTCGGTCGGCAGGGCATCACAGGCTTGCGCATCCCATGCCAGCCCAATCGCCAGCAGCGGCGGATGTTCCGCCAGCCAGCGATCATAATGCCCGCCGCCTTGCCCGAGGCGGGCGAGGGCGGGGGTGAAGCCCACCAGCGGGACGAACAGGATTTCCGGGATCAGCGCCTCGGCATCGCAGGCAGGCTGGAGCATGCCGAAGGGGCCGGCCTCAAGACCGCTGTCGTCATAGGGATCGGCGTGACGGGCGAACGTCATCGGCGCGTCCGCTGCGCCAAAGCGAGGGAGGGCAATGGGGTGGCCCGCCTCATGGAAGAACCGCGCATAGGCAGCCGCAGGCGCTTCCCACGGCCCGGCATGATAGACGCCGATCACCGCCTCCTGCGGAATGCGGGCGAGCAGCGGGGCCGGGGGACGATGGAACAACAGGCCGCGGATATGGTCAGGCAGGGCCTCGACATGTGCCTTGCGCGCGGCGCGAAGGGATCGGCGGAGCTCGGATTTGGTGAGTTCGGTCATTTCACCCTCAGCGGTAGGCTACGGCCCAAGGGGCCGCAAGCCCGACCGGGCGCCCGCAGCGACGCGGCCTTCAGGCCGTGTGAGCGAGGATGCTCAAAACAAGCACCGGCCCAAGGGGCCGCAAGCCCGACCGGGCGCCCGCAGCGCCCGCAGCTATGCTGCGCATCTAGCGAGGACCGCGCGCCGGAGGGCGCGCGGAAAACAGTAGAGTGACGGAACCACCATGGGTCGTTTGCGCTAGAAATCCTCTGACGCGTGGTACGTCAGGTGGGCGCCGTATGCCCAAGCCTTCCGGACGAACCAGCAGACGAGGGCAGGGACAACTCCCATTTGGATTACTTATAGCCTCAGGGATATTCAATCGGCTCGTGCCGGGCAGTCCCGCCGTACCCTATCTAGGCGCTTGCAGCCGCTGCTTCAAGCGCCGCCGCGCTCGCCTCGATCCGGTCTGCAAGGGCTTCGATCTGTTCAGCGATGTCATCGGACGGGGGAGGGCCGCCAAACAGGTCGGTTTGGGGGGCAGGCGGAGCAGGCGGTACGACAGGTGTCCGCGCAGCTTCAAGCTCGCCTTCAAGCTTGGCAATCATCTCGCGCAGGGCATCGGTTTCAGCCGTGTCAGGCTCCGGCGCGGGCGCGGGTTCAGGCGCCGGAGCCGTGCGCTTGCGCGCCTCGGCCAGTTCGTCGGCGAGGAACAGCGCGGCAAACAACAGGTTCTGCGCCTCCAGCGGCGCGCGCGATGCGCCCAGCAGCGCATATTTCTCGGCGATCATCGCGCCAAGGCCTTCGATATGGGCTTCCTCACCGTCAGCGCAGGCCACGGTGTAGGTCTTGGGGCCGATGTTGAGAGTGACGGTGCTCATCGGGCGTCAGTCTTCCAGCTTGGCCAGCAGATCATCAAGTTCACGAAGACTTTCCGCAACTTGCTCGCGCAACTTCTCGTGAACATTGACCAGTTCGATCACGCGGGCCGAACTGGTTGCTGCCTTCGCATCGGCGCCTGCGCCCGCTTCGCGCGCGACATCATGGCAGGCCGCCTCAATGCGGGCCATCGCGCCCTCGATGCGGGCAAGCGCGGTTGCGATGCGGTTCGCGTTCATGGCGCTCAGCGATACCAACAGAACGCATGGGGCGCAAAGGCTTGGGCGGGGCTGTTGATAAGTGACTCGCGCCCTGGGCCTGCGGGATCGGTTGATGCATTGCGCGCGCAAGGTTGACCTCCCCCTTGGGCTCGGCAATGGCACGCGCACCATAACCGGGGCCGAATCGTGCGCGCTCGCTCGGAGGCTCCCGCAGGAGAATTGCGTGCCCATGAGCATTGACGCCGCCCGCCTCCAGCCGATGGCGAACGCCATCCGCGCCCTTTCGATGGACGCGGTCGAGGCGGCCAATTCCGGCCACCCGGGTATGCCGATGGGCATGGCCGACGTGGCGACCGTGCTGTTCACCGGCCACCTCAAATTCGATCCGGCCGCGCCGCATTGGGCAGACCGTGACCGGTTCGTGCTGAGCGCCGGTCACGGCTCGATGCTGATCTACAGCCTGCTGTACCTGACCGGCTATGCGGCACCGACGATCGATGACATCCGCAATTTCCGCAAGCTTGCCAGCCCTTGCGCGGGCCACCCGGAAAACTTCCTGCTCGACGGGGTGGAATGCACCACCGGCCCGCTGGGGCAGGGTCTCGCGATGGCGGTCGGCATGGCCATGGCCGAGCGGCATCTGAATGCGGTGTTCGGTGACGATCTGGTCGATCACCGCACCTGGGTGATTGCGGGCGACGGCTGCCTGATGGAAGGCATCAACCACGAAGCGATCGGGCTGGCGGGCCACCTTGGCCTTGGTCACCTGAATGTGCTGTGGGACGACAACCGCATCACCATCGATGGCGCGACCGATCTTTCGACCTCTGAAGATATCAAGGCCCGTTACGTTGCCACGGGCTGGCACGTCACGGAATGTGATGGCCATGACTTTGCCGATATCGAGCGCGCCTTGCAGGAAGCCAAGGCCGATCCGCGGCCCTCGCTGGTCGCCTGCCGCACTGTCATCGGCAAGGGCGCGCCCAACAAGCAGGGCACCAGCGCCACCCACGGCGCGGCGCTGGGCGCAGCCGAAGTGGCCGCCGCGCGCGAGACGCTGGGCTGGAGCGCCGAGCCGTTCGTGATCCCGTCGGACATTCTCGCCGATTGGCACATGGCGGGCGAGCCGGGCCGCGCGGCGCATGGCGCTTGGGCGGGCCGTCTCGAAGCATCAGCGCACAAGGCCGAGTTCGAGCGCCGGATGGCGGGTGATTTGCCCGAAGGCTTCAGCCTTGATGACCACATCAACGGCCTGATCGCCGCCCCGCAGAAGGTCGCTACCCGCAAGGCGAGTGAAATCGCGCTTGCCGCGATCAACCCGATGCTCCCCGACACCATCGGCGGCAGCGCCGACCTGACCGGATCGAACAACACGCTGGCCGGCGGGATCGGCACCTTCAACCGTGACAATTACGCGGGCCGCTATGTCTATTACGGCATCCGCGAATTCGGCATGGCCGCCGCGATGAACGGCATGGCGCTGCATGGCGGCGTGATCCCCTATGGCGGCACCTTCCTGGTTTTCACCGATTATGCGCGCGGGGCGATCCGTTTGTCGGCGTTGCAGCACTGCCGCGTGGTCTATGTGATGACGCATGACAGCATCGGGCTGGGCGAGGACGGGCCGACCCACCAGCCGATCGAGCATCTCGCGTCGCTGCGGGCGATGCCGAACCTGCTGGTGATGCGCCCCGCCGATGCGGTGGAAACCGCCGAGTGCTGGGAGATCGCCCTGCGTCAGCCCGACCGCCCGACCGTGCTGGCGCTGACCCGTCAGAACCTGCCGCAGCTGCGGCTTGCGGCGGGGGAGAACCTGTCGGCGCTGGGTGCTTACCGGATCAAATCTGCGGCTGCGGCGCGCAAGGTCGTGATCCTCGCCACCGGCTCCGAAGTGGAACTTGCCGTGCAATGCGCCGCCGATCTGGAAGCGGCAGGGGTGGGCGTGGATGTCGTCTCGATGGTGTGCAGCGAATTGTTCGACGAACAGGACGCCGCCTACCGCGCCGATATCATTCCCGCCGATGCCCTGATCGTCTCGATCGAGGCGGCCAGCACCTTTGGCTGGCAGCGCTACACCGGCACCAACGGTCTCAACATCGGCATCGACAGCTTCGGCGCATCGGCCCCGATTGCCGATCTGTTTGCCCATTTCGGCCTTACCGCTGCGGCAATTGTCCCGCAAATCCAGAACAAATTGAACGCTTAAGCAGGAGTTATGACTATGGCCACGAAGGTTGCCATTAACGGGTTCGGACGCATCGGACGTTTGGTTGCGCGCGCGATCCTCGAACGGACCGACCATGATCTTGATCTGGTCGCGATCAACGATCTCGCCGATGCCAAGGCCAATGCGCTGCTGTTCGCCTATGATTCGGTGCATGGCCGCTTCAACGGCGAAGTGACCGCCGATGGCGATGCGATCATCGTCAACGGCAAGCGTATCGCGGTCACCAAGGAACGCGATCCCGCCAATCTGCCGCACGGCGCAATGGGCGTGGACATCGTGCTGGAATGCACCGGCTTCTTCCAGTCGGACGAAGCCAGCCGCCCGCACATCGCCGCCGGGGCCAAGCGCGTGCTGATCTCGGCGCCCGCAACCGGGGTTTCCAAGACTATCGTTTACGGCGTGAACCACGAAACGCTGACCGGCGATGATGTGATCATCTCCAACGCCAGCTGCACCACCAACTGCCTCGCTCCGGTGGCCAAGGTGTTGAACGACGTGATCGGGATCGAGCGTGGGTTCATGACCACGATCCACTCCTACACCAACGACCAGCGGATGCTCGACCAGATCCACTCCGATCTGCGCCGCGCGCGGGCCGGGGCCGTCAACATGATCCCGACCACCACCGGCGCGGCGCGCGCCGTGGGCCTGGTGTTGCCGGAACTGAAGGGCAAGCTCGACGGGTCGTCGGTGCGGGTGCCGACCCCGAACGTCTCGATGGTCGATCTGGTGTTCGTGCCTTCGCGCGATACCACCGCGGAAGAAATCAACGCCGCGCTCAAGGCCGCTGCCGAAGGGCCGATGAAGGGCGTGCTCGATTTCACCGATCAGCCGCTCGTCAGCTCGGACTTCAACCATTACCCCGCGTCCTCGACGGTCGACAGCCTTGAAACCAGCGTGATGGAAGGCAAGCTTGCCCGCGTGGTCAGCTGGTATGACAACGAATGGGGCTTCTCCAACCGGATGATCGACACCGCCGGCGTGATGGCGAAGTTCTTGTAATCCCATTGCCCCTCCCGCCGAAGGTTGGCCCTGCCAACCGTCAAGTCGGAACAACGGGAGGGGCCGGGGGTGGGCGCATGCATCATTTCCCACCCCGCTGCGACTAGCCAGCAAGCTGGCAAGTTTCGCTCCCCTCCCGCAAGCGGGAGTGGGTCAGGAGATTGAAATGCCCAAGTTCAAGACCCTCGATGATCTGCCCGCCGATCTCACCGGCGAGATCGCGCTGGTGCGCGTCGATCTCAACCTGCCGATGAAGGACGGTTCCGCGACCGATGTGACGCGGGTCGAAGCGGTCAAGCCGACCATCCTCGAACTCGCAGGGCGCGGGGCCAAGGTTCTGCTGCTGGCGCATTTCGGTCGGCCGGGCGGGCAGCGTTCCTCGATGCTGTCGACCAGCATGGTCATCGGCGATGTCGAGGCGGTGTTGGGCAAGGAAGTGATGTTCATCCCGGAGATCACCGGACCTGTGGTTGATCAGGCGGTCAGCACGATCCTGCGCAGCGGGGACATCGGCCTGCTCGACAACACGCGCTTCTGGCCGGGCGAGGAAGCGAACGATCCGAACCTTGCGCAGGCCATTGCCGCGCACGGGACGCTTTATGTCAACGACGCCTTCAGCGCCGCGCACCGCGCCCACGCTACAACCGAAGGCCTTGCGCATTTCCTCCCCGCCTATGCCGGGCGGTCGATGGAGGCCGAGCTGAAGGCGCTGGATGCTGCCCTTGGCACGCCGGAACAGCCGGTTGCCGCCGTAGTCGGCGGGGCCAAGGTTTCGACCAAGCTTGCCGTGCTCGAACATCTGGTGGGCAAGGTGCAGCATCTCATCATCGGCGGCGGCATGGCCAACACCTTCCTTGCCGCGCGCGGAGTGGATGTCGGCAAGTCGCTGTGCGAGCATGATCTGGCCCCCACGGTGGCGCGGATCATGGACGAGGCGGACAAGGCGGGCTGCACCGTCCACCTGCCCTATGACGTGGTGGTGGCCAAGGAATTCGCCGCCAACCCGGCGTCCTTGCGCACCTGCAACGTCCACGAAGTCGCCGCTGACGAGATGATCCTTGATGTCGGTCCCTCGGCGGTCGAAGCTCTGGCCGATGTGCTCAAGACCTGCCGGACGCTGGTGTGGAACGGGCCGCTGGGCGCGTTCGAGACCGAGCCGTTCGATGCCGCGACGGTCGCCCTCGCGCGCACGGCAGCGGCGCTGACGCTGGAAGGCTCGCTGATCAGCGTGGCCGGAGGCGGGGACACGGTCGCGGCCTTGGCGCAGGCGGGCGTTTCTGAGGATTTCACCTATATTTCAACCGCTGGTGGCGCTTTCCTCGAATGGATGGAAGGTCGTGTGCTCCCCGGTGTGGCCGCGCTTGAAGCCTGACAATGGCTGACGTTGCCGCCGAGATCGAAGCGCTCGCGCTCACCACCATGCGGGCCTGGGTTGCAGGCGATGCCAAGGCGATGAAGAAGCTGACGGCGCGGGATTTCATGATGCTGGTTGGCAGCACGCCGCCGCAACTCCTTGATCGCCCGAGCTTCCTTGCCGCCATGGAACGCGGCTTTGCCTGCACGCGCTTCACGTTTCGCGAAGTGATCGTGCGGCCCTATGGCAAGAGCGCCTGGTTCGTGGCCGGGGCGGAGCTTGAACTCGCGCTCGGGCCGAAGGTGTGGAGCGGCGGGTTCCTGGTCACTGACCTCTGGCGCAAAGGCACGATTGGCGGGTGGAAGCTCGCAGAGCGCAGCCTTGCGCGGCTCGATCAGGACGAAGGGTTCGCGGCCTCCCTCAGCCGCCTGCAATTGTGGAAGTAGCGATGAGCGAAGCGGTCGAGACGAGTTACGGGCAGCTCAGCGTCATGGAGAGCGGCGAGTTTGCCGGGTGGCGTTACTGGCAGGGTGATCCGTTCGAAACGCGCTCCGGCCCGTTCTACTACCGCCGCGAGGATGATGGCTCCTACACCAGTGCCTTCCGCGCAGAACCGCGCCATATGAACGGCGGCGGCTTCATGCATGGCGGCTGCATGATGACCTTCGCCGATTTCGCGCTGTTCGCCATCGCCACCGATGCCTTGAACGGCGATCACGCGGTGACCCTTAACCTTGCTGGCGATTTCCTCGGCTCGGTCGCGGATGGCGCATTGGTCGAAGCGCGCGGCGAGGTCACGCGCGGGGGCGGCAAGACGATCTTTGTGCGCGGGATCGTCACCGGCGATGGCCAGCCTGCGCTGAGCTTCACCGGCATTATCCGGCGCCTTTCCAAGCGCTGATTGCATCCCGCCCGCCTTCGCGGTTGCAGCACGCCGAGTGACTGGCTAAGGGCGCGTTCGAAGGGCTTTGCATACCTATGCATAGACCCGTGGGCCGCATCACGCATCGCACTTCGCGCCATTGGAGAACGCCGCAATGAACACCCGTGAAATGACCGACCGCATTGCCACCGGGCAGGGCTTCATCGCCGCGCTTGACCAGTCGGGCGGCTCCACGCCCAAGGCGCTGCGCGGTTACGGGGTGGATGACAGCGAGTGGTCGGGCGACGAGGAAATGTTCGGGGCGATCCACGCAATGCGCGCCCGGGTCATCACCTCGCCCTGCTTTGCCAGCGGCAAGGTGATCGGCGCGATCCTGTTCGAGCGGACGATGGACGATGTGGTCGACGGCGTGTCCACCGGCGATGCGCTGAAGGCGCGCGGGATTGTGCCGTTCATCAAGGTCGATGAAGGCCTCGCCGATGACGCTGATGGCGTGCAGCTTATGAAGCCGATGGTGAAGCTGGCAGCGCTGCTGGAAAAGTCTGTGGCGGCGGGAATGTTCGGCACCAAGATGCGCTCGGTCATCAAGTCGGCCAATCCGGCAGGGATCGCCGCTGTGGTCGCGCAGCAGTTCGAAGTGGCAGCCCAGATCACTGCGGCAGGCCTGATGCCGATCATCGAGCCTGAATTTGACATCACCGCCGCAGACCGCGCCGAGGGTGAGGCGATTCTGCTGGCGGAAATCACCAGGCACCTCAATGCGCTGCCCGAAGGCCAGCAGGTGATGCTCAAGCTCTCGATCCCGGCGACCGCGGGCCTCTACACGCCGTTGACGCAGCATCCCAAGGTGCTGCGCGTGGTTGCCTTGTCGGGCGGATTCTCCACCGACGATGCCTGTGCGCGCCTCGCCCAGAACCCCGGCATGATCGCCAGCTTCAGCCGCGGGCTGTTGCAGGATCTGCGCAAGGGCCAGTCGGACGCGGAGTTCGACGCGGTGCTCGGCAAGGCGATCGACCAGATCGCCAGCGCCAGCGTCTGAGGGCTGAACAGGTGACACGGGCCGCGTAAGCCATTAGCGAGCGCGGCATGACCGAAACACAGCTCTATCTCATCTCTCCGCTCGATGTCGGCGGCACCTTTCCGCAGCGGCTCGAACGTGCGTTGGCGGCGGGGAAGGGGCTTGTCACTGCCTTCCAGTTCCGGGTGAAGGGTGTGGAAAGCCACGAAGCCGCCGCGCTGGCCGAGCCTCTGCAAGCCATCTGCGCGGCGCATGACGTGGCGTTCATCGTCAACGACTCGGTCAGCCTCGCCAAGCGGCTGAAGGCTGACGGGGTGCACCTGGGGCAGGACGACGGCTCGCCCCGCGATGCGCGCGAGGAACTGGGGCGCGAGGCGCAGATCGGCGTCACCTGCCACGCCAGTCGCCACATGGCGATGGAAGCGGGCGAGGCGGGGGCCGATTACGTGGCCTTTGGCGCGTTCTATCCCTCGACGACCAAGGACAAGGGCCCGGATGCCGAGGTGCCTGACCTTGAGCTGCTGCAATGGTGGACGAGCATTTTCGAAATCCCCTGCGTCGCCATCGGCGGGATCACGCCGGACAATTGCAAACCGTTGATCGAGGCCGGCGCGGATTTCCTCGCGGTCTCGGGCGCGGTCTGGGGCGGTGACGAGGTTGCCGCGATCGAGGCATTCGCCAAGGTGATGCGCGGGTGAAGCGCAAGCTGATCGGGCTGGCGCTGGTGCTGGCCGGTTGGCTTGGCGCTGTGGCCGGTTGGATTGCGACCGGCCCGAATGTAACCGGCAGGGAAAGCGGCGAGGCTGGAATCGTGCTGGGCGCGGCGGTGATCGGCGGTGCGCCGTCGCCCGTGTTTGCGGCCCGGATCGATCACGCTGCGGCGCTTTACAAGGCAGGGCGCGTGAAGCGCCTCGTTCTCACCGGCGGGCGCTCCCCCGAGGATTCGATCTCCGAGGCTGCGGCAGCCAGGGCCTATGCGCTAGGGCAGGGCGTGCCGGCGTCGGCGATCCTGATCGAGGACCGCTCGCGCACCACCCGCCAGAACATCGACAATGCGCGTAAAGTGCTGGGAGGTGCAGACGGGCAGCCGGTGCTGATCGTCTCGGACCCGCTGCATATGCGGCGCGCCATGGCGATGGCCGCTGATGCCGGTCTGAGCGCGCAGCCCGCGCCAACGCCGACATCGCGCTATCGCAGTCTTGGCACGCAGTTGCCCTTCCTCGCCCGCGAGGTGTGGTTCATCCACGCCCATTGGCTGCTGAGCGCCTGATCCCCAAAGCGGCGCCCGCGGGTCTCAGCGCGCCTGCAAGGCCTCCCGCGTGAAGGGATCGTGATCGCTGAACAGGCGGCGGCGCGTGTGCAGGCTGCCGCATCCCTTTAACCAGATTTAGAAGATTTTGGTCCAGTATCAGGGCTTGGCTGCAATTGCGTCAGCGCTGCTGAACATGACAGCCGGGCGCAGCGGATTGCCGGATGGTTGTGAGGCAGATTGGCATGAACGGACTCGAGGCTTCATACGACACTTCAAGGTTTGAAGTGCCTGCGCTGCTGGATGCCGAAGGCAAGCTGACGGATCAGTGTGTCCGGCAGGCCTTGATGAATATCGACACCTACGGCTTCGTGATGTTCACCAACCTTCTCACGCCAGCGGAATGCGAGGCTGGTCTGGAGATGGTCCGGCAAACCGCCGACGATCCCGATCGCAACTTGTGCACCTTCGCCAGCGAAACGGACAATCTCTACAAGCGCCGGGATTTCTGCTCGCTACCCTCGACGCCGTTTCTGAAGGGCTTCATCGGCACGCTGTGTCAACGCCTCGAAGGCGTTCTCGTCGAATATTGCCGTCCATCGCACCAGTTGCTCGAAGCGGTTACATTGACGAGCTATCTCGGGTCATCCCACCAGTATTTCCACCGCGATCCCCCCGGTGTGCTCAGCTTTTTCGCGGCTTTTGAAGATATCTCCGAGGAACAGGGCGGAACGACCTTTTTCCCGGGGACCCACAAATATCCCGGGGTCGAGAAAAGGCACGGGGGTAGAGGTCTCGAATTGATGGACCTCTTGCTGATCAAGATGAACATCAAGATTTTCTGGTACAATTTCCAGAAACTCTGGCGGATGCGCAATAGCAAGGATGCCCCATTGGGGCCCGGCGAGTTTCGCGATCGGGTCTTTTCGACGAAGTGGGACGAGTATCAGCCGAATTTGCTGCGGTTCTTGCTTGGGAGAAACACCCATCTGACGCTTGGCACCCTGAGCCCTGGCACCCTTCGCAGGCTGTATCGCCACCGCAAGGAACTCAATGACCTGTTCTACATGGTGCGGACTGCGCCGCGGAAGGGTACTGTCATTGTCTTTCGCAGTGACGTGATCCACGCTGGCCCTGACAACCGCTCGCCCGATCCCCGGCGCCTGTACGGCATGAGCATTGCGCGCGACATCATTGATGCCGAACATCGCTTTGACGGATATTCGCCGCACCCGACACTGCTCGCTGAGCCGATGTGCTTCGGTGATTTCCTCGATCCCCGGCTCGTAAAGGACGCTGCCGCTGGCGGTGAGGCGGACAGATCCGAGACAGAGATCGAGGTCCCATCAGCAGATGTCCAAAGCTGCATGGCAAGTTGAGTGCGTGCCGGGATCTCCGGATCCTATCGATAGGCTCGCCGAAAACGCCTCGCCACGTGTGCTTGCTCGGCTAGTTCCCGTTGCCGATGCGGGTGCAGATCAGCTTGCTGAGGCTGCCGTCGGGGTTGAGCTTCTGCAAGGTGTTCTCGCCCAGCAGGCGGAAGCGCTGGTCCTTCTTGGGGCCGCGGGTGAACAGCACCTCGTTGCCGCGCAGCAGGTAGATGCCGCTGCCTTGCGGGTTGATGTAGCTTGATGCGGTGCCAATGCGGAAGGCTTCTTCCGGCACTTCGATAAAGGCCTCGCCCCCCGCATCGCCGGGCAGCGCGCATTGCCATTCGCCGTGCTGGAGAATGCCGATCATGCCGCTGGTCGGCGCGCCGGCGCGGCTTTGCGGGCGGGAGGCCGCCCGGTCCTGTGCCTGCACGCCGTGCGGCAGGAAAGCAGCGGCGGCAGCAGCGCTGACGATCAGCAGGAAAATGTAACGGGTCTTCATGGCCGCCCCCCTACCAGCACGGCCGCGCAATCGCCATGACTTTCCAGCCGGTTTCGCGCGCTTGCCCGGACCGGCCCTGTCGGCTATGGGCGCGCATCATTTGCGGGCGTGCGCCTTTGCGGCAGCGCGCCCTCACGCTCTTTCCACCACGTAAAAAGGCCCAAAGCCCCATGAAGATCAGCGGCGTCGATATCCGCCCCGGCAACATTCTGGAATATGAAAAAGGCATCTGGAAGGTCGCCAAGATCCAGCACACCCAGCCGGGCAAGGGCGGGGCCTATATGCAGGTCGAAATGAAGAACCTGCAGGATGGCCGCAAGACCAACGTGCGCTTCCGCAGCGCCGACACCGTTGAACGCGTGCGGCTCGACACCAAGGAATTCCAGTTCCTCTATGCCGAGGGTGACGATCTGGTGTTCATGGACAACGACACCTACGAACAGATCACGCTGCCTGGCGACCTGCTGGGCGATGCGCGGCCCTTCCTTCAGGACGGGATGCAGGTGAACCTTGAGCTGTGGGACGAAAAGCCGATCTCGGTCGAACTGCCCTCGCAGATCGAAGCCACCATCGTCGAGGCTGACGCTGTGGTGAAGGGGCAGACCGCCTCGTCCAGCTACAAGCCTGCCATCCTCGACAACGGCGTGCGCATCATGGTGCCGCCGCATATCGGCAGCGGCACGCGCATCATCGTCGATGTGTACGAGCAAGCCTACGTCGGCAAGGCGAGCTGAGCACAGATCATGGCAGCTATTTCCGGCCTCATCCGCGTCATGGAACGCGCCGCGCGTAAAGCGGGCGGGCGTCTGCGGCGCGATTTCGGCGAAGTCGAACACCTTCAGGTCAGCCGCAAGGGCCCGGCCGATTTCGTCAGCAAGGCCGATATCCGCGCCGAACGCACGCTCTATGACGAGCTGCTCGCCGCCCGTCCGGGCTGGGGCTTCGTCATGGAAGAGGCCGGCGTGATCGAAGGCGATCCGGGGATGCCGCGCTGGATCGTCGATCCTTTGGACGGCACCAGCAACTTCCTCCACGGCATCCCGCACTTTGCCATTTCCATCGCCGCGCAGGAACCGCGCGCCGACGGGAAGGGCTGGGGCGATGTCGTCGCGGGCGTGGTGTACCAGCCGATCACCGACCAGACCTTCTGGGCGGAAAAATCGCGCGGTGCGTGGCTGCAGGATGCGCGCCTGCGCGTCTCGGCCCGCTCGCGTCTGGCCGATGCCCTGGTGGCGACCGGTGTGCCGTTCTTCGGGCATGGCGACTTTGCCGAATGGAGCCGTATCTTCGGCGCGATCGGCCCCGAGGTTGCGGGCATCCGCCGCTTCGGCGCAGCCTCGCTTGATCTTGCCTATGTTGCGCAAGGGCGTTTCGACGGCTTCTGGGAAAGCGGCCTGTCCGAATGGGACACGGCGGCAGGTTGCCTGCTGGTGCGGGAAGCGGGCGGCTTCGTCAGCGATTTCCGTGGCCGGTCGGAAGCGATCCACGCCAATCAGGTGCTGGCAGCGAATGATGCGCTGCACTCCAAACTGCACAAGCTGCTGGCGGGGGCGTTGCGTTAAAGGTTCCGCACGCCTTCCGGCGTGCGAAATCCTCGCTCACCCGGCCTGACGGCCGGATCGCTGCGGGCGGCCGCTGGGCCTTGCGGTGCTGCGCACTATTCCCAGCACTTGCAACCGCGGGAGGCTCTCGCTAACAGCCAGCCCATCCGCTCTGGTAAGCCCCTGTGGTGGAATTGGTAGACGCGACCGACTCAAAATCGGTTATCGAAAGATGTGCCAGTTCGAGTCTGGCCAGGGGCACCACCACTAACCTGTGTTTGCGACAAACCGCTTGTCGAAAGTGCTGCGGATTGGCTAGCCCCTGAGGCAACGCCATGCTCGAAGCTCCATCCTATCACGCGATAGCGGCCATGGCGGTGACCATCGCCATGTTCATCGCCTTTGCGCGGGGCCGCTACCCCGAGGAAATCATTTCGCTTGTCACCATCGCGGTGATCGGTGTGGGCCTCTATTTCGCCCCGCTTGGCGGCAGCAAGCCGACCGACGGGCTGGCGATTGCCTTCGGCGGCTTCGGCCATTCGGCGCTGATCACGATCTGTGCGCTGATGATCATGGGGCGGGGGCTGGTGGTGACCGGCGCGCTGGAGCCCTTCGCACGGCTGCTGGAAACCGTGTTCCGGTTCAGCCCGCAACTCGGTCTGCTGACAGCTTTGCTGCTGGCCTTCACCATGTCGATGTTCGTCAATGATACCCCGGTGATGGTGCTGCTGATCCCGATCATTGTCGGGATCGCGGCCAAGGGACTGATGGCGTCTTCAAAGATCCTGATGCCGGTCAACACGGCGGTGCTGCTCGGCGGCATGGCGACCACCATCGGCACCTCCACCAACATTCTGGTCGTCACCATTGCCGATGATCTGGGGATGGACCCGATCGGCGTGTTCCAGTTCACCCCGATCGTGCTGATGGCCGGACTGGTCGCGATCCCCTATCTCTGGCTGGTGATGCCGCGGATGCTGCGTGACAACAGCGTCGTGCCGGATAATGCGCGGCGCACCTTTCACACCCGCCTGCGGGTCGGGGCCAGCAGCGTGCTGGCGGGCGGCGATCTGTCCGCTGCGCGCGGCAAGCTGCCCGACGGGATCACCTTCCACGATGCGCCCTCCGGCCCGCTCGCCGCTGACGAGCGCCTGCACATATCAGGCACCCACGAAGCGCTGGAAGAAGCGGCGCGCGCGCTCAAGGGAGAGCTCGCGCCGTCCTGGGTGGTTGACCGCATCCGCCGCATTTCCAAGGCACAGGGTCAGGATATCGTCGCGGTCGAGATGACGGTGACGGCGGATTCGCGCCTTGTCGGCCGCACGCTGGCCAGTTCCGGCATCGCCGATCTTTACGGTGTCGCCGTGCTCGGCATCCACCGCCCCAACCGCGTGCTGGGCGAGCGCGACACCTATACCGATGCGGGTGATCTCCGGATCCTTGATGGCGATGTGCTGCTGGTGATGGGGATTGACGAGGATTTGCAGACCTTCGCCCGCAATGACGGGCTGCTGCGGCTCGAAGGCGCGCGCGAGTTGCCGCGCCGATCCAAGGCGGTGCTGGCGGGCGCGATCATGCTCGGCGCTATCGCAACCGCCTCGCTCGGCCTGCCGTGGTTCGACGGGATGAGCTACGCGCCGATCAAGCTGCCGATCGCGATTTCGGCGCTGGCGGGGGCGATTGCGATGTTCGTGACCGGCTGCGTCAAGTTTGACCGGGTCGGCAGCGCGCTTTCGGCCAAGGTGATTGTGCTGATCGCGGCCAGCCTCGCCATCGGCCGGGTGATCGATGAAAGCGGGGCGGCTGCATGGCTGGGGCAGGCGCTCTCGCTCGGGCTTGCCTATCTGCCACCGGCGCTGGTGCTCTCGGCGATCATGCTGTTTGTGACGCTGCTCACCAACTTTGCCTCCAACGCGACAGCGGCGACCATCGGCACGCCAATTGCCTACAGCATCGCGTTGCAATTGGGCCTGCCGCCCGAGCCACTGGTGCTGGCGGTATTGTTCGGCTGCAACCTGTCTTTCGCGACGCCGATTGCCTACCAGACCAACCTGCTGATCATGTCCGAGGGCGGATACGAATTCGGCGATTATGTGCGCGCAGGCGTCCCGCTGGTGGCGCTGATGGTGACGGTGCTCTCGGTGCTGCTGGTGCTGTGGTACGGCTTGTAATGCGGGCGCTGACCGGGGGGCGGGCTTTCCTATTCCGGTCAAGCTGTGCCATGCTTGCCGCATGACCACGTCCCGCCTTTCCTGTTGCTTCACGGGTTGTGGTGCGCGGGGGACTTGCGGCGGGGGCGGATTTCTTTGCTCTGTGCTGTGTCTCATGTGTCTCCAACAGGGCGGTGGATGAACGAAAGGGACGGATGATGCGGTTGACGGCGATTCGGGCAGGGGTGGGCGCTGCGGCGCTGATGGCGTTGGCGGCCGGGCCGGCGCAGGCAGACGAGCTGCGCGATGCGGTGGCGGCTGACCTTCCCGCGCTGGTCGAGCTGTACAAGGACTTGCACGCCAACCCCGAACTCAGCTTTCAGGAGGTGGAGACCGCCGCCAAACTCGCCGCCCGTGCGCGGGCGCTGGGCTTCGAGGTAACGGAAGGCGTCGGCAAGACCGGCGTGGTCGCGGTGATGCGGAACGGCGACGGCCCCACCGTGATGCTGCGCGCCGACATGGACGGCTTGCCGGTGATCGAGCAGACCGGGCTGCCTTACGCCTCCAAGCGCCGCGCCGTGCCGCAAACCGGGATCGAAACCGGCGTGATGCACGCCTGCGGGCACGACACCCACATGGCCGCCTGGATCGGCACCGCGCAGCAGCTGGTCGCCCGGCGCGATCAGTGGTCTGGCACGCTGGTGATGATCCTCCAGCCCGCGGAGGAGATCGGGGAGGGCGCCAAGGCAATGCTCGACGACGGGCTCTACACCCGCTTCCCCAAGCCCGATTACGTGCTGGCCTTCCACGATGCGGCGCAGGCTCCTGCCGGGCACATCGGCTATGCCAATGGCTTTGCGATGGCCAATGTCGATTCGGTCGATATCGTGGTGCCGGGCGTGGGAGGGCACGGCGCCTATCCCCACACGACCAAGGACCCGGTGGTGCTCGCCTCTGCCATCGTCATGCGGTTGCAGACGCTGGTGAGCCGCGAACTCAATCCGACCGATTCGGCTGTGGTGACGGTCGGCAGCTTCCAGGCCGGATCAAAGCACAACATCATCCCCGATGAGGCGCGGCTCCAGATCACGGTTCGCAGCTACAGCGATGAAGCGCGCAAGCAGCTGCTTGATGGCATTGCCCGGATCGCGCGGGGCGAGGCGATTGCTGCAGGGATGCCCGAGGACAAGATGCCGCGCGTGACCGTGGCGGACCCCTATGTGCCGGCAACGTTCAACACCGCTGCCTTGACCGAAAGGGTGATTGCCGGCCTCAAGCCGCGGTTCGAAGGCCGGGTGTTCGAAGTTCCGCCCGTGATGGGGGGCGAGGACTTCAGCCAGTTCTACCGGGCTGACCGCGCAAATGTGGAATCGCTGCTGTTGTGGGTGGGCGGTGTCCGGGCCGAGGAGTGGGCCAAGGCGCAGAAGGGCGAGATTACCCTGCCTTCGCTGCACTCGTCGCTCTGGGCGCCCGATGCGCCGGTGGTCATCGCAACGGCGACCGAGGCGCTGACGGCAGCGACGCTCGGGCTGATGCCGAAACCCGCCCTCAAGTAGCGGAGCGGTAGGGCGACAAGAACGCCCTCAAGTAGCGGAGCGGTAGGGCGACAAGAACACCCCAAAAATGCGGCCGCCGGAGCGCTCCCCTTGCGAGGGGCATTCCGGCGGCCGTTTCTCCTCCCCAGGAGAACTGTGAAACGGGTGGGTCTTACGACGGAACGTAAGTGCCGAGACGGTGGTGCAGGGCGTTGATCTTGGCCAGCTCCTCACGGTCTTCGGTGTTGCGGGCATGGCTTTCCAGCGCGCGGCGCAGCAGCTTCATGTCAGCGGTCGAGAGCAGCGCGCGGGCGCGTGCCGGCTCGGGATTGGGGGTGTCAGTATCGCTCATCGTCACTCTCCTAGGGTGAATACCCGCAGTCCTTAGGCGGCTTTGCGGGCAACCGGAAGGCTGCAATTCGCAGCCCTCCGGCGCTCTCCCGAGATCAGGCTGCCTCGAACTGGTTCATGGTGTTGTGCGCACCGCCAGCCTTCAGCGCGGCTTCACCGGCGAAGTATTCCTTGTGGTCATCGCCGATGTCGCTGCCCGACATGTTCTGGTGCTTCACACAGGCGATGCCCTGACGGATTTCCTCGCGCTGCACGTTCTTGACGTAACCCAGCATCGCCGCTTCGCCGAAATACTCGCGGGCGAGATTGTCGGTGCTGAGCGCGGCGGTGTGGTAGGTCGGCAGGGTGATGAGGTGGTGGAAGATCCCCGCCCGCGCCGCGCCATCGCGCTGGAAGGTGCGGATCTTCTCGTCGGCTTCATCCGACAGCTCGGTGCCGTCGTAATCGACGCTCATCAGCTTGGCGCGGTCATAGGCAGACACATCCTTGCCCGCCGCTTCCCAGGCATCGAACACCTGCTGGCGGAAGTTCAGCGTCCAGTTGAAGCTGGGCGAGTTGTTGTAGACCAGCTTCGCGTTCGGCACGACTTCGCGGATGCGGTCGACCATTTCGGCGATCTGTTCGACATGGGGCTTCTCGGTCTCGATCCACAGCAGGTCAGCGCCGTTCTGGAGCGAAGTGATGCAGTCGAGCACCACGCGGTCGACACCCGTGCCAGCGCGGAACTGGTAGAGGTTGGAGGGCAGACGCTTGGGCGAAAGCAGCTTGCCGTCGCGGCTGATGAAGACCTGACCATTGGTGATGTTGGCCGGATCGACTTCATCGGCATCGAGGAAGCTGTTGTACTGGTCGCCCAGATCGCCCGGCTCCTTCGAGAACGCGATTTGCTTGGTGAGGCCAGCGCCGAGCGAATCGGTGCGGGCGACGATGATGCCGTCGTCCACGCCCATCTCAAGGAAGGCCATGCGGCAGGCGCGGATCTTCTGGAGGAAGTCCTCGTGCGGCACGGTGACCTTGCCGTCCTGGTGGCCGCACTGCTTTTCGTCCGACACCTGGTTTTCGATCTGGAGCGCGCAGGCACCCGCTTCGATCATCTTCTTGGCGAGCAGGTAGGTCGCTTCTGCATTGCCGAAGCCCGCGTCGATATCGGCGATGATCGGCACCACGTGGGTTTCGTAATTGTCGATGGCGTTTTCGAGCCGCTTGGCTTCGACCGCGTCACCGGCTTCGCGGGCCTTGTCGAGCGCGCGGAACATCATGCCGAGTTCGCGGGCGTCGGCCTGCTTGAGGAAGGTGTAGAGCTCTTCGATCAGCGCAGGCACCGAGGTCTTTTCGTGCATCGACTGATCGGGCAGGGGGCCGAATTCGCTGCGCAGCGCGGCAACCATCCAGCCCGACAGGTAGAGGTAACGCTGCTTGGTGGTGCCGAAGTGCTTCTTGATCGCGATCAGCTTCTGCTGTGCGATGAAACCGTGCCAGCAGCCAAGCGACTGGGTGTATTGCGCGGGGTTCGCGTCATAGGCGGCCATGTCGGCGCGCATGATCCCGGCGGTGTACTTGGCGATGTCGAGCCCGGTGCGGAAACGGTTCTGGGTGACCATGCGGGCGGCGCTTTCGGGGTCGATAGCGGCCCAGCTCGATCCGTTGGCAGAAACGATGCCCTGCATCCGGGTGATGGTGTTCTGGTAGGTCATAAGTGTCTCCTGTCCATCCTGGGGAGGGGTTTGAGGCCTTGCAGACTCGCGCCGCTGGATGGGCAGGCTTTGACGTGTTGCGCCGCAGCATGACAGGGAAACTTACAGAAATTCGTGTCGCTATGCCGACAATTGCCCGCAATCTTGTGTCAATCGGTAAAGTAATTTACAAAACGCCCATGGCTGACACCAATCTCCTCGCCGGACCCGCGCTGCGCCGTTTGCGTAAGCGCGAAGGGCAGACCCAAGCCGCGATGGCGAGCATCCTCGGGATTTCGCCGTCCTATCTCAATCTGATCGAACGCAACCAGCGTCCGCTGTCGGCCCGCGTCTTGGTGCAGGTGATCGAGCGTTTCGATTTTGACCCGCGATCCTTGCGTGAAGATGACGCCATCGGCGGGCTCGACGGTCTGGTGCGGCGCATGGCCGACAAGCGTTTCGCCGATCTCGGAATCGACCGCGAGGAAGTGCAGGAATTCCTCGCCGCCGCGCCGCAGATCGCGGCTGCCTTTGCGCGGCTCTATGATACGGGCGGGGGCGAGCGGATCGTGGTTGAAGACACCGCCGCCGCCGCGCGCCGTGCGGTTGAACGCTGGCAAAACCATTTCGCCGATCTCGACCACGCCGCCGAAGACCTTGCCGACGAACTGCGCCTGTCGCGCGGAGAACTCAGCGCCGCCCTGTCAGATCGCCTGCGCGAAAAGCACCAGCTGCAGGTGCGCATCCTGCCGGCCGAGGTGATGCCGGGCCAGGTTCACCGGCTTGATCTCCACGCCCGCCAATTGCAGCTTTCCGAAATGTTGCCGGGCGCGGCGCGGCGGTTCCAGATCGCCCGGCAGGTCGGGATGCTGGAAATGCGCGAGGGGATCGAGACGCTGGTGGCGGGCGCGAACCTCGCCAGTGCCGAGGCGCGCGATCTGTTTCGCGAACATATCGCCGATTATCTCGCCGGCGCGCTGCTGCTGCCCTACCGCCGGTTCCTGCGTGCCTGCGAGGCGACGGGTTACGACCTTGCCGTGCTCCAACGCCGCTTTGCCGCCAGCTTCGATCAGGTCGCCGAACGGCTTACCACTCTGGGACGGGTGGGTGAGCGCGGCTTGCCGTTTTTCACCGCCACGATCGACCGTGCGGGGCGGATGAGCCACTTCATCGCCGGAGGCAGCGGTGTGATGTACCCGCTCGAAGGTGCGCGCTGGCCGGCGTGGGTGCCTTATGCCGCTTTCGAGCGGCCCGGCACGGTGTTGACCCAGTCTGTCACCTTCGGCGAAGGCGAGGCGGCTGCGCGCCACTGGTTCACTATCACCCGCACGGTCGATGTCGACGGGGTGATGTGCGCTGGCCGCCGCGCGGTGGTGCTGGGGATCGAGGCGCGCTTTGCCGGAGACCTTGCCCATGCCCGCGGTGTTTCCCTTGCCCGCGAGGATGCCGTGCCGCTCGGCACGCCCTGCGGCCGCTGCGGCCGGGCGGAGTGCCTGACGCCTGCTCCGGCGCGGATTGCCAGCACGCCTGGCCGCCCGCGCGGCGGTTCCTGAGGCTTGCGTTAACTTTCGCAAGGCGCGGAAATGTGCCGTTTACTGGCGGTGTAAAATTTACCGACACTTAAGGTCTCGGGCCTAGAAGCTGACGGGCATGCACCAGAGGTTGCCCCGTCAATGATCCGCCTGTTCAAGCACTATATCCCGCACGCCGTGCTGCTGCTCGGACTGCTCGATCTCGGCTTGCTGGTGCTGGCGAGCGAGGTCGCATGGCAGTGGCGCGCGCATCAGATCGGCATGAACCCGGGCGATTTCAGCGGGCGCGGGCTGGCGCTGATCGGGACGGCTGCGGTGATCTGGCTGGCGATGATCGCGGTCGGGGTCTACGGCCCCAACGCGCTGCGATCCTTGCGTTTTGCCGGCGCGCGGGTGCTGGTGGCGATCAGCCTTGGCATCATAGCGCTCGCCGTGGTCGACTTCGTCTTTCCGAGCGACCTGTTCTGGCGCTCCACGCTGCTTTACACGATGGGCCTTGCCATTCTGGTGCTGGTGGCGGACCGGCTGCTGCTCAACTCCTTCCTGGGCTCGTCGGCCTTCCGCCGCCGGGTGATGGTGCTGGGCGCAGGCGACCGGGCGCAGCGCCTGCGCGAGCTTGGCGACAAGCCCGAAACCGGCTTTGCGATCGTGTCCTATGTCGCCATGAGCGACGATGCCCGCGTGGTCGAGGAAGCCATCCCGCGCTCGGCGATCCACGATCTGGGCCGCTTTGTCGAAAACCTCGGCGTGTCGGAAGTGGTGCTTGCGCTGCAGGAGCGTCGCAACGCTCTGCCGCTGAAAGACCTGCTCAGGATCAAGACCAAGGGCGTCCACGTCAATGATTTCTCCAGCTTCATCGAGCGCGAGACGGGCCGCGTCGATCTCGACACGATCAACCCCAGCTGGCTGATCTTTTCCGACGGCTTTTCCAGCAGCCGGATGTTTTCAAGCGCGGTCAAACGTATCTTCGATATCACCGCCAGCGTGATCCTGCTGTCGTTGACGCTGCCGCTGATCGTGCTGTTCGCCTTGCTGGTGAAGCTCGACAGCAAGGGGCCGGCCTTCTTCCGCCAGAAGCGCGTTGGCCTTTATGGCGAGACCTTCACCCTCATCAAGCTGCGCTCGATGCGCACTGATGCGGAAAAGGACGGGGCCAAGTGGGCCGAAAAGGACGATCCGCGCGTCACCCGCCTCGGGCGCTTCATCCGCAAGGTCAGGATCGACGAACTCCCCCAGACATGGAGCGTCCTGAAGGGCGAGATGAGCTTCGTCGGCCCGCGCCCCGAAGTGCCGTCCTTTGTGGAAAGCCTCGAAGAAGAAATCCCGTTTTATGGCGAGCGCCACATGGTCAAACCCGGCATCACCGGGTGGGCGCAGATCAACTATCCCTATGGCGCGTCGGTCGAGGATAGCCGCTGCAAGCTCGAATATGATCTCTACTACGCCAAGAACTACACACCCTTCCTCGATTTCGTGATCCTGCTGCAAACCTTGCGGGTGGTCCTGTGGCCGGAGGGCGCGCGGTGATCTGGCTGGGCGGAATCGTGCCGCTGGCCGGCCTGCTCGCGTGGATCGCGGGCGCGGTGCTGAGCGCCGGGGCGATGCTGTGGATCTGGCGTCACGGCGAACGGGCGCGGCCCGACCGCATCACGCTGATGATTGCTGCGGGCCTGAGTTCCCTGTGGTGCGCCTTGGCTGCGGGGCTTGGCGCGGATCATCATGCGGCGATTATCGCGGCGATGGGCCGTAATCTCGCGCTGATTGCAACCATCTTCCGCCTGTTTGCCGCTGATGGCCGGACCGCCAGCCTGAAGCCGGTGCGCCCGGTCATTCTGGCGCTGGTGCTGGTGCAATTGCTCCAACCTGTGGTGCTGCTGCTCGGCAGCAGCTTTGGCGGCGTGGAAGTCGCCAGCCGCGCCGTCTTTGAAGCGCGGACAATGATCGACATGCTGGTGGCGATCGGGGCGCTGATGCTGCTGCATAACCTTTATGCAGGGGCTGCCAGCGCGCTGCGTCCCGTGCTGCGCTGGACCGGGATCGCGCTGGCCGGGATTTTTGCCTATGATCTGAACCTTCAGACCCTCGCCTATCTTGGCGGAGAGGTACCTGCAGCGCTCGGCGAATTGCGCGGGCTGGTGGCAGGGACAATGGCAGCGCTGTTCGCGCTTGGCATGAATGCCGCCGGGCCGCGGATCCAGTTCAGTCCCTCGCGGGCTGTCACCTTCCGCACGTTGTCGCTGCTTCTGATCGGCGGTTACCTGGTCGGCATGGTGCTGGTGACCAAGTCGCTCGCGCTGCTTGGCGGTGATATCGCCCGCACCAGCCAGGTGCTGTTTGTGGTGATTGCGATTGTCGGCGCGGGGCTGGCGCTCCCGTCGCCGCGTTTGCGCGGATGGCTGCGCGTCACCGCGACCAAGCACCTGTTCCAGCACCGCTATGATTATCGCGAGGAGTGGCTGCGCTTCACGCGCACCGTCGGGCGCGCAGGCGCGGGCAATGCCAGCCTTGAAGAACGTGCGGTCAAGGCTCTGGCCGACATCACCGAAAGCCCGGCCGGGCTGCTGCTGATGCCCAACGAGGAAGCCCAGATGGAGCTTACCGCGCGCTGGAACTGGCCGATGATCGCGGTCCCGGCCGTGGCTGGCGAATTTGCGCTGTCGGGCCTGCTGGAACAGCACAACCTGATCCTCGCCCTTGATGAAGCGCGCAAGGGGATCGATCATCACGGCGAATTGGCCCATGTCCCGGCGTGGCTGATCGAGGCAGAGGATGCCTGGGCGCTGGTGCCGCTGATCCACTTCGACCGGCTTGTCGGCGTGATCGTGCTGGCCCGTCCGCGCAACCCCCGCCATCTCGACTGGGAAGATTTCGACCTGCTTCGCGTCGCCGGGCAGCAGTTGGCCAGCTACCTTTCCGAACAGGCGGGGCAACAGGCGCTGATGGACGCGAGCCGGTTTGACGAGTTCAACCGCCGCATGGCCTTCGTCATGCATGATATCAAGAACCTGGTCAGCCAGCTTTCGCTGCTGGCCGCCAATGCGGAAAAGCATGCCGATAACCCCGCCTTCCGGGCCGACATGCTGCTGACCTTGCGCAATTCGGCTGACAAGCTTTCCGCGCTGCTGGCACGACTCGGGCGCTATGGTTCGGGGCAGGTCAATGCGCTCGCGCCCATCGAACTGGTCGATCTGGCGCGCGGCATCGCCGAACGGTTCAAGGGCGTGCATCCCGTGGCGCTCACCCGCGAAACGCCTGTCAATGTGATGGGCAACCGCGAGGCGCTGGAACAGGCGCTGATCCATCTGGTGCAGAACGCCATCGATGTCAGCGAGGCAGGAATGCCGGTGTTCCTCGAGGTGACCGGCGAAGGCCTGCACGGCGCGATTGATGTGGTCGATTCCGGCAAGGGGATGACCCCGGAATTCGTCCGCACCGGCCTGTTCAAGCCATTCGTCTCTTCCAAGGCAGGCGGTTTCGGCATCGGCGCGTTTGAAGCGCGCGAACTGGTTAAGGCGATGGGCGGACGCATCGCGGTCGAAAGCCGCGAGGGGCTTGGCACGCGCTTTTCGGTGGTGCTGCCGCTCGCAGACGCTGTGCGCCTGCTGACGACGCAGCCCGGCGATATTGAACAAGAGGTCGCATAATGGCTGACAAGAAACCCGTGCTGCTCGTGATCGAGGATGATCCGGGCCTGCAAGCCCAGCTCAAATGGGCTTACGACGATTTCGAGGTGGTGATCGCGGGTGACCGTGACAGCGCGATTGCCGCCTTGCGTTCCGAAACGCCGGGGGTGGTCACGCTGGATCTCGGCCTTCCGCCAGACCCTGACGGCACCACCGAAGGCTTCGCCGTGCTCGATGCGATCATGGCGCTGAAACCCGATACCAAGGTCATTGTCGCCAGCGGTCACGGTGCCCGTGAAAGCGCCCTCGCAGCCATCGCGCGGGGGGCATATGACTTCTACCAGAAGCCGATCGACATTGACGCGCTTGGCCTGATCGTGCGCCGCGCGTTCAATCTGCGCACCATCGAGGAAGAAAACCGCCGCCTCGTCGCCAGCAGCAGCGCGGACAAGACCGTGCTTGGCCGGCTGATCACCGGCGCGCCCGAGATGGTCAAAGTCGCGCGCACCATTGAACGGGTCGCCAAGACCAGCGTGTCGGTGATGCTGCTCGGCGCAAGCGGGACGGGCAAGGAACTGCTCGCCAAGGGGCTGCATGAAGCGAGCGACCGGGCTGACGGGCCGTTCGTGGCGATCAATTGCGCCGCGATCCCCGAAACCCTGCTCGAAAGCGAATTGTTCGGCCACGAAAAGGGCGCGTTCACCGGTGCGGTCAAGACCACCGAGGGCAAGATCGAAAGCGCCAATGGCGGCACGCTGTTCCTCGACGAAGTGGGCGACATTCCGCTGCCGCTGCAAGTGAAACTGCTGCGCTTCCTGCAGGAACGCACCATCGAGCGCGTCGGCGGGCGGCGGCCGATTGCCGTGAACACCCGCATCGTCTGCGCCACCCATCAGGATCTGGAAAGCATGATCTCCGCGGGCAGTTTCCGCGAGGACCTGTTCTACCGCCTCGCCGAAATCGTGATCCGGATCCCTGGCCTTGCCGAAAGACACGGCGACCCGGTGCTGCTGGCCAAGGCCTTCCTCAAACGCTTTGCCGCAGAGATGAACCCTGCGGTCACCGGATTTGCCCCTGACGCGCTCGCTGCGATCGATGCGCATGACTGGCCGGGCAACGTCCGCGAGCTGGAAAACCGGGTGAAGCGCGCGGTCATCATGGCTGATGGCAAGCTGGTGAATGCAGACGATCTCGATCTGGGTGATGCCGAGGACGAGGACTCCGATGTCCTCAACCTCAAGGCCGCGCGCGAGGCGGCCGATCGCAGGGTCATCCGCCATGCCCTGTCGCGCAGTGAGGGCAATATCTCCAGCACCGCCAAGCTGCTCGGCATCAGCCGCCCGACGCTGTATGACCTGCTCAAGCAATATGACCTTCAGGCGTGAAACGGCCGCCGCGCTGGGCGCGCTGGCACTGGCACTGACGGCCTGTTCGGGCGAAGCCGAGAGCGCGGCTTCGGCGAGCGCTGCTGCGCGCCCTGCTGCCCTTGTGCGCCTTCTTGGCGAGGCTGATGCTGCGATGGCATCAGGCGCGCTGCAGGATGCGGGACGCATTCTGGACGAAGCGCGCGGCATTGCTCCGGACGATCCCGATCTGTGGGTCGCGATTGCCCGCTTGCGCTTTCGCGGCGGTGAACATCTGACCGCGCTGGAAGCGGCTGACCGGGCGCTGGTGCTTGGTCCCGACCATGCGCCCGCCTTGCTCATGCGAGCGCTGATGGTGCGCGATGCGCATGGCTTTGCCGACGCGCTTCCCTGGTTCGAGGCAGCCATTGCCGCCGATCCCGGCAATGCCGACATTCGTGCCGAACACGCTGCAACTCTCGGTGACAGCGGGCAGGCAGGCGCGATGCTGGAAGCTGTGCGCAAGCTGGCCGAAATTGCACCGGCTGATCCGCGGGTGCCTTATCTTCAAGCCGTGCTGGCGGCGCGCGGGGGCGAATATCCGCTCGCCCGCAGCCTGCTGGCGCGCAGCGGCATGGCGGTGCGCGGGGTTCCTGCGGCGATGCAGCTCGATGCGGTCATCAGTCTGGCCGAGGGCAATGCCGACAGCGCGGCGGTGACCCTCGAAGCACTGGCGGCGCGCCAGCCAGCCAATGCGCGGGTGCAAGACCTGCTGGTCAAGGCGTTGCTGGATGCCGGGCGGGCGGATGAAGTGATCGCGCGCTTTGCCGCTGATGCGCAGCGGCCCGGGGCCTCGCCCTATCTCGTGATGCTGGTCGCCCGTGCCTATGAACAGACCGGCGCGCGAGACCGCGCTGCGCCCTTGCTGGCGCGGGCGGCCCGGCAGGCAGGCAAAGGTCCGTTTGCGCTTCCCTTGCGTGATGGCCTTCCGCCACCGGTGGCCGAAGCGCGGCAAGCGGGGCTTGGCGGAGATTGGGGCATCGCCCGCACGGGTGTAGGGCAACTGGCAGCGCGCTTCCCGGCGTCGGCCGATGTTGCCGCTCTGGCCGGTGACGCGGCGCTTGGTGCGGGCGATCCTCAGGATGCGCTGGCCCACTATGCCAAGGCGACCATGGTCAAGCGGCCCTGGCCACTGACCCGCAAGGCGGTGCTGGCCTCCACCCGGGCCGGAGACCCCGCAGCCGCCGGCACATTGCTGGCGCGGCATGTGGCGGGCGAACCGGACAATGCGAGCGCGCTTGTGGCTCTGGCGCAGGGGCTTGCCCAGCGCGGCGACTGGGCGCGGGCGGCACTATTGCTTGATCATGTCATAGCCATCGGTGCGGGGCATGATCCGGAGCTGCTCGGTCTGAGATTGCGGGCGGCCAAGGCGCTCGAAAATGACGAGGATTCCAGCCGCTTTGCGATGTTGCTGGCCGAGGTGCAGCCGCGCCACCTTGTTCAGCACTAGACGCGCTGCCGCTCGACAAGCGGGCGCGGGCAGGGCAGGGCGCGAGGCCTCATGACGAAGTCCGCCGCCTCCCGCCTCCCGTTCCTGACCGATCCGATGATCGCCGTGCTGGTGATCGCAACCGGGCTTGCCCTGCTGCTGCCTGCCACCGGCGAGGCGCGCGCAATTGCCACTTTGGTGTCGAATTGCGGCATTTTCCTGCTGTTTCTGGTCAACGGGATGCGCATTCGCCGCGCTGAAATCGCGCGGGGACTGGCCAATTGGCGCTATTTCGGCCCCCTGATGCTGTTCGTGTTCGGCGCCATGACGCTTGGCGGCTTAGGCTTTGCGAGCCTTGCGGAGCGTGTTCTGCCCCCGATGGTCGCGCTGGGATTCGTCTACCTCGGCTGTCTGCCCTCAACCGTCCAGTCTGCCACAAGCTACACCAGTCTTGCCGAGGGCAATGTGGGGCTGGCGGTGGTCGGCGCGGCTCTGATCAACATCGCGGGCGTCTTTATTAGCGCGCCGCTGTTCGCGCTGCTGGGCGGCGGCGGGGCGGGCGACATCGGAAGCGAGTCGATCATCCGCATTGGCCTGATCCTCGTGCTGCCCTTCGTGATCGGACAGGTGGTGCAGGACCGTGTGATTGATCGCATCGCCGCGCACCGTTCGCGCATCGCATGGCTTGACCGGGCGGTGATCGGGATCGCGGTCTATGTCGCGTTCTCCGGCGCGGTGGAACAGGGGCTGGGGGAACTGTTCACGCTCAGCGATTGGGCGGTGCTGATCGTGCTGGTGCTGGCGATGATGGCGCTGGCACTGGCGGGCGCGTGGGGGAGCGCGAGCCTGCTTGGCCTGCCCCGCGCTGACCGGATCGCGTTTGTGTTTGCCGGATCGCAAAAGAGCGTCGCCATCGGCGCGCCGCTGGCTGCGATCCTGTTTCCGCCTGCGAGCGCCGGGTTCGTGATTGCGCCGCTGCTGCTCTATCACCTTGCGCAGCTGGTGCTGGCGGCACCGCTGGCGCTGCGGCTTGCGAAGACCGCCGAGGCCTAGGCTTTGGGCTGGTAGGTCTGCTCCTCGCCCGGGAAGCTGCGGTTGCGCACTTCCTCGGCATAGCGGGCCACGGTGCGGTCGATCACGCCGGCGATATCCTCGTACCGCTTCACAAAGCGCGGCACCCGTTCGAACATGCCGAGCATGTCGTCCGTGACCAGCACCTGCCCGTCGCACTGGGCCGAAGCGCCGATGCCGATGGTGGGGCAGGTCACCGCCTTGGTCGCGGCAATTGCGATGGGTTCGACCACGCCTTCGATCACGATGGCAAAGGCACCCGCTTCATCCAGCGCCTTGGCGTCGGTGACGATCTTCTCCGCCTCGGCATCCGAACGCCCGCGCGCGCCATAGCCGCCGAGCACATTGACCGCCTGAGGGGTCAGGCCGACATGGCCCATCACCGGAATCCCGCGCTGGTTGAGGAACGCGACCGTCGGCGCCATCGCTGCTCCGCCTTCCAGCTTCACGGCGGCAGCGCCCGTTTGCTTCATCAGGAACGCCGCGCTTTCGAACGCCTGCTCGGGCGAGGCTTCGTAGGAGCCGAAAGGCATGTCGACCACCACGACGGAATGATAGCTCCCGCGCACCACCGCTGCGCCATGGTTCGCCATCATCTCCAGCGTCACCGGCACCGTCGAGGGCAGGCCGTAGATCACCTGCCCGAGAGAATCCCCCACCAGCAGCAGATCGCAATGGCTGTCGAGAATCTGCGCCTGCCGCGCGGTATAGGCAGTCAGCATCACCAATGGTTCAGCCGTCACGCCGTCCTTTTTGCGCGCGCGGATGCCCGGCACGGTCAGGCGCCGCATCGGCTGCGGGGTGGGGTTGGCGCGGCTTGTGCTGGTGTCGAGCTGGAAGGTCGTGGACATGGCGCGGGTGTAGCGACTGCGCGGGCCGGGGGAAAGCCTGCGCTTTACCGCTTGTGTTGCGAGCCTGTTGCGCTAGCGTTACGGCCATTCGATCGCGCGGGGGATCTGCCGCGATCAGTGGGAGACCTATTCCAGATGTTTCTTGACAGGATCAAGCCGCGCGCCGCGCAGGCGTGCAGGGGAAAATTGTAATGGCAAGCAAACCCAATCCATCCGTCATTGCCCGGATGTTTGCGCGCAAATCGATTGCGCAAGTCCAGCGTGAAACCCAGACCAGCGAGCTGAAGCGCTCGCTTGGCAAGTGGAACCTTCTGCTGCTGGGCGTAGGCTGCATTATCGGCGCGGGGATTTTCGTGCGGACCGGCAGCGCGGCCGCGCTCCATGCTGGCCCGGCGGTGATGCTGAGCTTTGTGGTGGCGGGCATTGTCTGCGCCTTTGCAGGGCTTTGCTATGCCGAACTGTCCTCGACCCTGCCGGTGTCGGGCTCGGCCTATACCTACAGCTACACGACCCTTGGCGAGTTCATCGCATGGATCATGGGGGCGCTGCTGCTGCTCGAATATGGCCTTGCGGCGTCCGTGGTGGCGGTTGGCTGGGGCGGTTATGTGGTCAGCCTGCTGGCTGACTTCGGCCTTGTCATCCCGCCGCAATTCACCGGCCCTGCCGGCGTCACGCTGATGAAGGATGGTATGCCGGTGGTGGTCGATGGCCAGACGGTGACCACGATCTTCAACCTGCCCGCCTTCCTGATCTGCATCGCGCTTTCCGCGCTGCTGATGTTCGGTGTGTCGGAATCGGCCAAGGTCAATAACGTGATCGTCGGCATCAAGGTCAGCGTGCTGGTTGCCTTTATCGTGGTCGGCGGGCTGATTGTCCTGTCCAACCTCGGTGAGTTGATGGCGACCAACTGGGTGCCGTTCATTCCCGAATATGACGCTGCTGCCAATAACGGCGAAGGGGCGTTCGGGGTCGACGGCATCATGCGCGCCGCCTCGATCGTGTTCTTTGCCTATATCGGCTTTGAAGCGGTTTCGACCGCCGGGCAGGAAGCCAAGGACCCGGCCAAGGACATGCCGTTCGGCATTCTGGGCTCGCTGATCGTCTGCACGGTGATCTACATGTTGGTGGCCGCGATCATGACGCTGCTGGTGCCTTACGGCACGCTCAACGTTCCCGATCCGGTTGCGGTGGTGGTCGACAATTTCGGGCCGACCTGGGGCTGGCTCGCCAAGATCATCAAGGTTGGCGCGATTATCGGCCTGACCTCGGTGGTGCTGGTGCTGATGTATGCGCAGACGCGCATTTTCTACACCATGGCGCGTGATGGCCTGCTGCCCAAGATCTTCAGCAAGGTGCACCCGAAGTATCAGACGCCCTATGTGAACACCGCTCTGGTCGGTCTGATCACGGCTGTGGCGGCGGGTTTCTTCGACATCAACGTGCTGGGGGACATGACTTCGGTCGGCACGCTGGCGGCCTTCGCCATCGTCTGCCTGTCGGTCATCTACCTGCGCCGCAACGCGCCGGAACTGCCGCGCGGGTTCAAGGTGCCGCTCTATCCGGTCACGCCGGTGCTGGGCATCCTGTCGTGTGGCTACCTGATCTACACCGTCCCGCCGAGCGTGCTGATCTTCTTCGCCTGGTTCATGGCGGGGATGATTGCGCTGTATTTCCTCTACGGGATGCGCAATTCCAATCTCCAGCATGGCGAATGGCAGGATGACGCGCCGGACATGGGCGAGTTTCCCGGGCCGGTGATCGACGACTAAGGGTCGTCTGTTACGAATATCGTGAGGGCGCGGGGAGCACACAGCTTCCCGCGCCCTTTCCATTGCCAGCGGGCGAATGTTGGAACATAATGCGAACAAATGAGTCGTTCGCTTATGCCCTATACGCCCTCCAGACCGTCACCCGCCCGAGTCCTGCCTGCTCGTCTGCAAGAGGCGCGCTGGCGGCCGGGGCTGGCTGACCACCCGTTCCACTCGGAAGTCTTCGCTCCGGCGGGTGAGGCGAGCGGGGCGGGGCTGGCACTGGCTCTGGCGCGTGATGCCTTGCGGTCAGCGGACCCGTCAAAGGGGGCGGGCGAGGGTGAGGACACCCGGCAAGTGCTGTGGGTGCAGGATCGCGCCGCCATCCGTATCGGCGGGCGGCCCTGTCTGGCGGGCCTGCCGCCAGACCTGCGCCACCGCTTGATCCATGTCGCCGCCGCCACGCCCGAAGACGCGCTGTTCGCGCTGGAAGAGGGGCTCAAGTGCCGCGACCTCGCCTGTGTGATCGGCGAGATTGCGGGCAATCCGCGGGCATTGTCCTTCACCGCCTCGCGCCGCCTCAGCCTTACTGCGGAACGGCATGGGGTGCGGTTGTGGCTGGTGCGATTGGATGCCGCGCCTGACCTGTCCTCGGCCCGGATGCGCTGGCAGGCCCGCGCCGCGCCGTCTCCGCCGCCGCGCTGGAACGCGGCAGCCCCCGGCACGGCCAGCTGGCATGCCGAATTGTTCCGCGCCCGCGCCCATGCGCCGGGCGAATGGATATTGAGCGATGATGACGGACATCTGCGCCTCCGCCCCGATGCCGCAGTCGCCAGCCCGCCGGATCCTGTCCGTGTGGCTCGCCCGACTGTCGGTCGATCGCTGGCGGCGCGCGCTCGCGCCTGACGCGCCCGAAGCTTCCGCGCCCACTGCGCTGATCCTTGAGACGGCGCATGGCCCGCGCATTACCGCCGCCAATGATGCCGGGCTTGCCGCAGGCGCGCGGGCGGGGATGCTGCTGGCGGATGCCCGCGCGCTCTGTCCTGATCTTGCCGCCGTTACGGGCGATCCGGCAGGCGATCTGGCGGCATTGGAGAAGCTTGCCCTGTGGGCGCAGCGCTGGGGGCCGTGGAGCGCGCTCGATCCGCCAGACGGCCTGCTGGTGGATGTCACCGGCGTTGCCCACCTGTTCGGCGGCGAGGAGCGGCTGCTCGGTGATGTCGCGCGTGCCTTTGCGGCGCGCGGGTTGACCACTCGCGCCGCGCTCGCGCCGACGGCGGGCGCGGCCTGGGCGCTGTCGCATTTCGGACGGCAAGGCGCGATTCTCTCTCCCGGCGATGATCCTCTGCGTCAGCTCGGCGATCTGCCGGTGGCCGCGCTCAGGCTCGATGACGATGTGTTGACCGTGCTGCGGCGCCTCGGGATCAAGCGCCTCGGCGAGCTTGCGGGGGTGAGCGGCGCGGGCGATGATCCCGCGCAAGAGGCCGCCGCGCGCGATGCCCTGCGCCGCCGGTTCCGCAACCACCGCGCCCCGTCGGCCAATCCGCTGCTGCGACTGGACCAATTGCTGGGCCGCGTGCCTGAACCGCTGCTGCCGGTGATCGCGCAGGTGATGCCGATGGTGCAGCGCCGCCTGATGGAGCCGCTGCGGCATCGCAACCTGCTCGACCGGGTGGTGGAAGACCTCGCCGCCGACATGGTGCGCGCGCTTGAGGCGCGCAGACAGGGCGCGCGGCGGCTCGAACTGGCGCTGTGGCGGGTCGATGGCGAGGTCTTGCAACGCCGCATAGAACTGGCCGCCGCCACCCGCGAGGCCAGCCATATCACCCGGCTGCTGGCCGCGCGGCTCGATGATGTCGATGCCGGGTTCGGGATCGAGACGGTGCAACTGCGCGCCAGCTGGAGCGAGCCGCTTGATGTGTCGCAGGCCGATCTCGATGCCGCAGCCGAAGACCACGGCACTGCGCTGGCCGCCTGTATCGATCGGTTGACCGTGCGGCTCGGTCCCAAGGCCGTCACCCGCCCGGTGCTGCGCGCCAGCCACATCCCCGAACGCGCGCAAGGCTGGCAGCCGCCGATGGAGCCGGTGCCGCCCAGCCAGAGCGCGCTCGCCTTTCACACCCGCCCCCTGAAGCTGCTCGACCGGGCCGAACAGATCGCGGTGCTCTATGCCTCGCCCGATGGCGTGCCGCAGCGCTTCCGCTGGCGGGGGCAGGTGCGCGAGGTCACACGGGTTGAAGGGCCGGAACGGATCGCGCCCGAATGGTGGCGCGAACGCTCCACCGCGCGGCTGCGGGACTATTACCGGATCGAGGACGAGGCCGGGCGGCGGTACTGGATTTACCGGCAGGGCATCGCAGGTGACGGGCGCGGCGGGGTGCCTGACTGGTTCCTGCAAGGGCTTTATGCCTAACCCGCCTTTACCGGCGCGCTTAGCCTTTTTTTACAGATTTGTGCGAAGCTCTGCCCATGAACCTCCATTCGATCTCGCGTGCGTCCGAACGTCGTCCGATGAGCCTCACGGTGAAAAGCCGGGTGCGGTCGCGCGTGGTGTTTGTCGACCTGATCGATATCTCCGAAGGCGGTTGCAAGATCCGCGCAAGGGCCGGGTTTGCCGAGGTTGGCGACCGGGTGACGATGAAGGTGAACGGGATCAACGCCCCGCTCGGCACGGTCGCGTGGATCGAAGGGCCGGTGGCCGGGGTCGCGTTCGAAGGGGCAATGCACCCGGCAGTGATCGACTATCTGTGCGGTCAGCACGATAGCCGCGACAGCGGGCCGAGACTGCGCCACATCGGCTGATCGCAAACAGCCGCGGCCGCTTGCAAGCTTTGCATTTGGCAGCAGGGTTATGGGAACATATAAGGAACACAGAAAGGTGTTCCCACAGTTCCCATGGCTCAGCAGACCCTCCGCCAGAAACTCGAAATCCTCGCCGATGCGGCGAAGTATGACGCGTCATGCGCGTCTTCCGGCACGGCGAAGAAGAACTCGCTGGGCGGGAAAGGTGTCGGCTCGACCGAGGGGATGGGCATCTGCCACGCCTATGCGCCGGACGGACGGTGCATCTCGCTGCTCAAGATCCTGCTGACCAATCACTGCATCTTCGATTGCCACTACTGCATCAACCGCAAGAGCTCGAACGTGGCGCGCGCGCGCTTCACCCCGCAGGAGGTGGTCGACCTCACGCTCAATTTCTATCGCCGCAATTATATCGAGGGGCTGTTCCTGTCCTCAGGCATCGTGCGCAGCGCCAATCACACGATGGAGCAGCTGGTCGAAGTCGCCCGGATCCTGCGCGAGGAGCATGATTTTCGCGGCTACATTCACCTCAAGACCATCCCCGAAGCCGATGCCGAGGTGATCCATCAGGCCGGGCTCTATGCCGACCGCGTCTCGATCAATGTCGAACTGCCGACGCGGGCAGGGCTGACGCGGCTCGCGCCCGACAAGGACGAGAGCCAGATCGAAGGCGCGATGGGCCGGACAAAAGCGCGGATCATCGAGGCCAAGGACGAGCGCAAGCGCTTCCGCCACGCGCCCCGGTTCGCGCCTGCGGGCCAATCGACCCAGATGATCGTCGGCGCGGACGGGGCCAATGATACCGCGATCATCGGCAAGGCGAGCCGGCTCTATGGCAGCTTCGGGTTGCGCCGGGTCTATTACAGCGCTTTCTCGCCGATCCCGGATGCCAGCGCCGTGCTGCCGCTGAAGCGCCCGCCGCTGCTGCGCGAACACCGGCTGTACCAGTCCGACTGGCTGATGCGGTTTTATGGCTTTGCGCCCGGAGAAGTGGCCGATGCGGCTGAGGCGGATGGCAACCTGCCGCTCGATATCGACCCCAAACTCGCCTGGGCCTTGAAGTTCCGCGAGAGCTTTCCGGTCGATGTGAACCGCGCGGCGAAAGAACAATTGCTGCGCGTGCCGGGGCTGGGGACGACTGCGGTGGGGCGGATACTTGCCGCTCGGCGGCACCGGACGCTGCGGTTGGACGATGTCGCGCGGCTGACCGCCTCGATCGCCAAGGTGCGCCCCTTCATCTGCGCGCTCGACTGGCGCCCGACCTTGCTGACCGACCGCGCCGACCTGCGCCGCCTGCTCGCGCCGAAATCGGAACAGCTGGAGTTGTTCTGATGGCAGTGATGCAGAACGTCTCCCTCGGCGCGCATTACGCCATTCACCTGCCTGCACCCGACGATTTCGCTGTCTGGCGGGAACGCGCGCGCGGGCTGATCCAGTGCGATGTGCCGCCTGACCGCGTGAGTTGGATCGAACCCGGCGGGACAGGTGATCTGTTTGCCGATGGCCCCTCTCGTGGTGACAAGCGCCTGCCCGCGCCGCCTGTCGATGCCCCGCCGGTGCGCGCCAGCCAGCGGTTTCTGACCATCGCCCGCAGCGCCGCGCTGCATTCCGATCCCGCGCGCTTCGGGCTGCTGTACCGCGTGCTGTGGCGGCTCCAGCGCAATCCGCGGCTGATGGAGGACAAGGCCGACCCCGAGGTGCGCCGGCTTGAGGAACTCGCCAAATCGGTGCGGCGCGATGCGCACAAGATGCACGCCTTCGTCCGCTTCCGCGAGGTGCAGGACGAGGACGGCACTCCGCATTTCGTCGCCTGGTTCGAGCCTGATCACCACATCGTCCGCGCAGAAGCCGCGTTCTTCATGCGCCGCTTTGCCAATATGCGCTGGTCGATCCTGACCCCGCGCGGGACCATCCACTGGGATGGCGCGGTGATGCATGAAGGCCCGCCCGCGCGCCGCGAGGATGCGCCGGGGGATGATCCGGTCGAGGATCTGTGGCGCTCCTACTACGCCTCGATCTTCAATCCGGCGCGGTTGAAGGTCGGCGCGATGCTATCGGAAATGCCGAAGAAATACTGGAAGAACCTGCCCGAGGCCGAGCTGATCCCGCAGCTGATTGCCGGCGCACAGGCGCGGGAAGCGCAGATGGTGAAGGCTGGCGCGCGCGAGGAACGGGTGCGGCCCGCAACGCTGGCCGAGGTGGCGCGGGGGGCTGGTGCCTGCCGCGACTGCCCGATTGCCGATTGCGGCACCCGCGCGGTGGCGGGCGAGGGGCCGGAGCGTGCCGCTCTGATGATCGTCGGCGAGCAGCCGGGCGATCAGGAGGATGTGGCCGGGCGGCCCTTCGTCGGCCCGGCGGGGCAATTGCTGGACGATCACCTCGAAGTCGCCGGGATCGATCGGACAGCGGCCTATGTCACCAACGCGGTCAAGCACTTCAAGTTCGCATGGAAGGGCAAGCACCGCCTGCACCAGTCGCCGGGGGCCAAGGAGATCGACACCTGCCGCTGGTGGCTCGAAGCCGAGCGCGCGATTGTCCGGCCCCGCATCGTGCTGGCCTTGGGGGCGAGCGCCGCACGGGGGATACTGGGCCGCACAGTCAGCGTCTCCAAGGCGCGCGGCGCGCCGATCATGCTCGATGACGGGGCCGAGCTGTGGGTGACGGTGCATCCGTCTTACCTGCTCCGGCTCGACGGTGAGGCGCAGGCGCAGCAGACGGCACTGTTCGCCGCCGATCTGGCGCTGGTGCGGGAGCGGTTGGGGGCAGACTGATGCCTGACGCCCCGCTCACTCCCGACAAGCGCACGCTCGACGTCGATCCCGATGGCATCGCCGCCCCGCCGCGCGCGGCCTTTGTCGAGCTGGGGGTGGCAAGCTGCTTCAGCTTCCTGCGCGGGGCATCGGACGCGGTCGATCTGGTGCTGGCCGCCCATGCCAAGGGCTATGACGCGCTTGGGATTGCCGATGTCAACTCGATGGCAGGCGTCGTGCGGCTGCATACCGAGGCCAGAACGCTCAAGCTGCGCCCGCTGATCGGGTGCCGGATCGAGACTGTCGAGGGGCTGGCCTTCCTCGCCTATCCCGAGACCCGCGCTGCCTATGGCCGCCTCTGCCGCTTGATCAGTATGGGGCGGATGCAGACGCTCTCCGGCGGGTGGCAGGACAAGGGCGTGTGCGAGATCGACCTTGCGATGCTGGCGACGCATTGCGCCAAAGAAGGTGAGGGGGGCGTGCAGCTGATCCTGCTGCCTCCCGATAATCTCGAAGCGCGCTTCACCGTCACGGTGCCGAGCAATGTCATCCCGTTCCGTCGTCCCGGACTTGATCCGGGACCGCTGGCCGACAGCGATTCCGACCTGTGCCGGGATGATGTGCGGGAACTGCCCTTTGCCGATCTCCTCCCCCACCTCATCCGCCAGCTGCCAACCCTGCGCCACATCGCCGCCGCCTATCTCTATCGCGGGGACGATATTGCCCGGATCGAGCGATTGGACGAACTCGCGCGGGCAAACGGCCTTGGTCTGCTGGCCACCAATGATGTCCATTACCATGCGCCAGAACGCCGCGCGCTGCAGGATGTGATGACCGCGATCCGGCACAAGACCACGGTCGCAGCGGCCGGGCACCTGCTCCACCCCAATGCCGAGCGGCATCTCAAATCCCCGCAGGAGATGCAGCGCCTTTTCGCCCGCTGGCCCCACGCGATTCGGGCCGCGCGTGAAGTTGCCGACCGTTGCCAGTTCAGCCTCGATGAATTGCGCTACGAATACCCCGAGGAGATATATCCCGACGGTCAGACCCCGCAGCAATTTCTCGAAACCGAAGTCTGGGCCGGGGCCGAGCGGCGCTATCCTGACGGCCTACCCGAAACGGTCCGCGCCACGCTGGAGCGCGAACTCGCGCTGATCGCGAAGCTCGATCTGGCGCGCTACTTCCTCACCATCAAGGACATCGTCGATTTCGCACGGGGGTGCGAACCTCCGATCCTGTGTCAGGGGCGCGGCTCTGCGGCCAATTCCGCCGTGTGCTACGTCCTCGGCATCACCAGCGTCGATCCGGCCAAGCACCAACTCCTGTTCGACCGCTTCATCTCCGAGGAACGGAAAGAGCCGCCCGATATCGACGTCGATTTCGAGCATGAGCGGCGCGAGGAGGTGATCCAGTACATCTACCGCAAATACGGCCGCCACCGCGCCGGGCTGTGCGCGACCGTGATCCATTACCGCCCGCGCATGGCGATCCGCGAGGTGGGCAAGGTGATGGGGCTGTCTGAGGATGTCACCAGCGCGCTCGCCCGCACAGTCTGGGGCGGGTGGGGGCGCGAGATTTCCGAGAAGCACGCGGCAGAAACAGGGCTGGATGTGACCGATCCGCACTTGCGGCGGGTTCTCAAACTCACCGAACAGATGATTGGAATGCCGCGCCATCTGGGCCAGCACGTCGGCGGGTTTATCCTCACCGAAAATGCGCTGACCGAGACCGTGCCGATCGGCAATGGCGCGATGCCGGAGCGCAGCTTCATCGAATGGGACAAGGACGATATCGACGCGCTCGGCATCCTGAAAGTGGATGTGCTGGCGCTGGGGATGCTGACTTGCATCCGCAAATGCCTCGATCTGCTGAGCGATCACCACGGCCGCGCGCTCACCCTCGCCACAGTTCCACGCGAAGACCCCGAGACTTACGCGATGCTGCGCAAGGGCGATTCGCTCGGGGTGTTCCAGGTCGAAAGCCGGGCGCAGATGAACATGCTGCCGCGCCTGCGTCCGCGCGAGTTCTACGATCTCGTCATTCAGGTCGCGATTGTCCGTCCGGGGCCGATCCAGGGCGACATGGTGCACCCCTACCTCAAGCGCCGCCGCGGGGCCGAACCCGTGCAAATCCCCGCACCCGCGCCCGAACACGGCCCGCCGGACGAGCTCACCAGCATCCTCGGGCGCACGCTGGGCGTGCCGATTTTTCAGGAACAGGCGATGAAGATCGCGCTCGACGCGGCCAAGTTCTCCAGCCTTGAAGCCAACCGGCTGAGGAAGGCGATGGCGACCTTCCGCAGCCGGGGGATGGTGGACGAGCTTCAGGACATGATGGTCGAGCGCATGGTCGCGCGCGGATATGACCGTGACTTTGCGCAAAGGTGCTTCAACCAGATCCGGGGCTTCGGCGAATATGGCTTCCCCGAAAGCCACGCGGCCAGTTTCGCGCAGCTGGTCTATGTCTCAAGCTGGCTCAAGTGCCATTACCCGGCGGCCTTCGCCTGCGGGTTGCTCAATTCGCAGCCGATGGGATTTTACGCGCCCGCACAGATCGTGCGCGATGCGACCGAGCACGGGGTGCGGGTGCTGCCTGTGGATGTGAACCACTCAGGTTGGGACTGCACGCTTGAAGGTGAGGGCGAACCGCTCGCCCTGCGTCTCGGCCTCAGGCAGATCGATGGGCTGCCCGAACATGTCGCCGCTATGTTGGTGGCGGCGCGCGAGAGCGGGGGGCTTTACCGCGACATCGCCGATCTGCGCGCGCGGGCGGGCCTCTCGCCGGCGCATATCGAGCGGCTCGCCAGCGCCGATGCCTTCACCTCCTTGAAGCTCACCCGCAGGCAGGCGCTATGGGATGCGAGGAGCCTCATTGCCGCGCCCGATCTGCCGCTGTTCCGCGCCGCCGGCGTGCGCGAGGAGGGGGGCGAGCGCAGGGCAATCGCGCTGCCCGCCATGCCGCTGTCGGAGGAAGTGGTGGCCGATTACCAGACCACCCGCCTCAGCCTGAAGGCACACCCGATGGCCTTCCTGCGCCCCGCGCTGGCCGCGCGCGGCTTTGTGCGTGCCTGTGATTTGAGGGAGCGCAAGTTCCGCAGCATGGTGCAGATCGCTGGCGTGGTGCTGATCCGCCAGCGGCCGGGCAGCGCCAAGGGCGTGACCTTCATCACGCTCGAGGACGAGACGGGAGTGGTCAACCTGGTGGTCTGGCCTGACCTGAAAGAGAAGCAGCGCAAGGTGGTCATGGGCGCGCGGTTGATGGAGGTGCGGGGGCGGGTCGAATATGACGATGAGGTGATCCACGTGATCGCGCACGCCCTGACCGACGCGACCTCCGCGCTGCATGCGCTGTCGGACGATCTGCTCGACGCGCCGCTGGCCCGCGCGGACGAGGTCAACCGCCCGATGCCAGAGCGCGGCCCTCCGCTCCCGAACGTGACCGGCCACCCGCGCGACCACAGGATTTTGCCGAAATCACGCGACTTTCATTGACTTGATCGGCGACGATCAGCTCGCTTCGAGAGCGTATCCGGCTGAACGCACTGTGCGGATCGGGTCTTTCGCGCCGTCGACCCCGATGGCTTTGCGCAACCGGCGGATGTGGACATCGACCGTGCGCAGCTCGATGTCGGAGCCTGTGCCCCATACGCCATCGAGCAGCTGTCCGCGGCTGAACACCCGGCCCGGGCTCTCCATGAAGAACTTGAGCAGGCGATATTCTGTCGGCCCCAACTGGAGCGCGCGGCCGCGGCGCTGGACTCTGTGAGCCACCGGATCAAGCTTGAGATCGCCAACCTCGATCGTCTCGCCCGCCAGCGCCGGACGGATGCGGCGCATCACGGCGGCAACGCGGGCCAGCAATTCGCGGGGGCTGAAGGGCTTGGTCAGATAATCATCCGCGCCCGTTTCAAGCCCGCGAACCCGGTCATCCTCGGCCTCGCGCGCGGTGAGCATGATGATCGGAACGTGGGCGGTTTCCTTGTCACGGCGCAACCGGCGGCAGACTTCGATCCCGCTGGTGCCTTCGATCATCCAGTCGAGGATGATGAGATCGGGGACTTCCTCGGCTGCCAGAACCAGCGCCTCGTCACCGTCACCTGTGCAGCGCACGGCGTAGCCTTCGTTCTGGAAACGGTATTCGAGCAGTTCGGACAGAGCCGGGTCATCTTCAACCAGCAGCAATTTGGCAGCGGACATGTGCACAGTGCCTCCTAAGGGCGACCTCAAGCCCGCGCAGGCGGGCGATGCCTTGCGCTATGTGTCACCTGAGCGACAATTTGATGAAACCGGGCCCCCAAGTTTTCCACATGGTCGCCGCAGGCCTCATCCTGCACTCAGCGATCGCCTTCGGGCGGATAGGTTCCGGTTGCCGCAAAGTGCACCATTTCCGCAACGTTGGTCGCATGGTCGCCGATCCGCTCGATATTGCGAGCGACGAACAGCAATTGCGCCGCGCTCGAGATGGTTGAGGGGTTTTCAACCATGTAGCTGACAAGATTGCGGAAAATCGAGTTGTAGAACCCGTCGACCTTGGCGTCGGTGGCGATCACCTCGCGCGCCAGATCAGGGTCACGCGCGGCGTAGGCGGTCAGCACGTCATGCACCATCTCGCCCGCCAGCTCGCCCATGGTGGGAAGCAGGGTGAGCGGTTCGAACCGGGCGCGGCCTTCGATCATGCCGGTGCGCTTGGCGATATTCTTGGAATAGTCGCCGATACGCTCCAGAACGCCGGCGATCTTCAGCGCGGCGATCACTTCGCGCAGATCGTCTGCCATCGGTGCGCGCAGGGCAATGATGCGCACCGCCAGCTTGTCGACCTCCATTTCAAGCGCGTCCATGCGCTTGTCGCGCAGCACCACGCTTTCGGCCAGCGCCTCATCGCCGCGCACCAGCGCATCGAGCGACTCGGCGATGGCGACTTCAGCGAGCCCGCCCATCTCCGCGATCAGGCCGCGCAGCCGGGTGATATCCTCGTCGAATGCCTTGACGGTATGTTCAGCCATCAGCCGTAACGTCCTGTAATATAATCCTTGGTGCGTTCCTCGATCGGATTGGTGAAGATCTCGGAGGTCGGGCCATATTCCACCATCTTGCCAAGGTGGAAGAACGCCGTGCGTTGGCTGACGCGGGCGGCCTGCTGCATCGAGTGGGTGACGATCACGATGGCGTATCGCCCGGAGAGCTCATCAATCAGTTCCTCGATCTTGGCTGTCGCGATCGGATCGAGCGCGCTGGCCGGTTCATCCATCAGGATGACCTCGGGGTCTACCGCGATGGCGCGGGCAATGCAAAGCCGCTGCTGCTGACCGCCCGAAAGCGCTGTGCCGGAATCCTCCAGCCTGTCCTTGACCTCGTCCCACAGGCCCGCACGGGTCAGCGAACGTTCGACCACGATATCAAGATCGGCCTTCTTTTCCGCCAAGCCGTGAATCTTGGGGCCATAGGCGATGTTTTCGTAGATCGACTTGGGGAAGGGGTTGGGCTTCTGGAACACCATGCCGACGCGGGCGCGCAGTTGCACCACGTCCATGCGGCTGCCGTGGATATCCTCGCCGTCCAATTCGATCAGGCCGGTCACCTTGGCCGCACTGATCGTGTCGTTCATCCGGTTGAAGCACCGCAGGAAGGTCGACTTCCCGCAGCCCGACGGGCCAATGAACGCCGTGACGTAGTTGGGCGAAATGTCGATCGACACGTGATCGATCGCTGCCTTGTCGCCGTAGTAGACGCAGACGTCACGCGCGCGAATCTTCGCGTTTTCGTCGGCCATGTTGGGATGGATTACAGTCACCAGCGTTTCTCGAACTTGTTGCGGAGGTAAATGGCGAGGCCGTTCATCGTGAGCAGGAACACCAGCAGCACGATGATAGCCGCGCTTGTGCGTTCCACAAAGCCGCGGTCGATTTCATCGGACCACAGGAAGATCTGCATCGGCAGCACGGTGGCAGGAGAGGCAAATCCTTCGGGCGGGGTGGCGACAAAAATGCGCATCCCGATGAGCAGCAGCGGCGCGGTTTCACCCAGTGCGCGGGCCATGCCAATGATGGTCCCGGTCAGCATCCCAGGCAGCGCCAGCGGCAGCACATGGTGGAACACCACCTGTACGGGCGACGCACCGATCGCGAGCGCACCGTCGCGGATCGATGGCGGCACGGCCTTGATCGCGTTGCGCCCGGAAATCACGATAACCGGCATGGTCATCAGCGCCAGCGTCATACCCCCGATCAAGGGCGCAGATCGCAGGCCCGGAAACAGCGCGAGGAACACCGCCAGACCCAGCAGGCCGAAGATGATCGAAGGCACGGCAGCAAGGTTGCTGATCGACACTTCGATGATGTCGGTCCAGCGGTTCCGCGGCGCATATTCTTCAAGGTAGAGCGCCGAGAGCACGCCGATCGGGAAGGCCAGCACCAGCGTCACGAGCATGGTCAGCATCGAGCCCTTGAGCGCCCCCCAGATACCCACCGCCTGCGGACTGGTCGCGTCCGAGCGGCTCAGGAAACCCCAGTCCCAGTTGCGCGCCAGCTTGCCTTCGCTTGCAAGCTTCTGCGCCAGAGCCTGTATCTCCGGTGCACCTTCGCCCTGAAGGCCCGAAGCCAGCGCCGAGGTGGTGGGCAAGTGGAACACAGCGCTTCGGGTGATGAGGTCAGGATCATCGGCCAGCGCGGCAGCGACATCGCGCCAGGCATCGGAGGAAATCTGTTCGGCGGCGTCCTTGCCGACCTGTGCTTCGGCAAAGAACTGGATGACGTCGGGCAGGCCCTGCATTTCGAGCGTCTGCATCGCGCTGGGCGCGGTCAGCGAGACAGCGTCCCCGGTCACGCCGCTGGTCGGAAAATCGATAGTGACTTCCAACTCGGCGCGCTGGAACCCGGCGATCCCGTTGAACAGCATGTTCCCCAGCAGGAACACCAGCACCGCGACCGAAAAAATCACCGCGCTCATGCCGATCCGGCGGAAATTGCGTTCGGCCCGGTAGCGTTTGGCCAAGCGTTGTTCGAAGGCCGGAGTGCGGGTCGGACCCAAAGGCTGTGCCTCGGCGGTGTCGGTTTGGGGAAGGGCGGAACTGCTCATTCGTAGGCCTCCCGGAAGCGCTTGACGACGCGCAGGGCAATGAAGTTGAGCGCCAGCGTCACCATGAACAGGACAAAGCCGAGCGCATAGGCACTCAGCGTCGCCGGGTGATCGGTGCTCTGTTCGCCGGTCAGCAGCTTGACGATCTGCACTGTCACCGTCGACATCGGCTCCAGCGGGTTGGCAGTGAGATTGGCGGCGGGTGAGGCGGCCATCACCACGATCATCGTCTCGCCAATCGCGCGGCTGACGGCCAGCATCACGCCTGCGACAATGCCGGGCAAGGCGGCAGGGAACAGCACACGGCGGATCGTTTCGGACTTGGTCGCGCCCATCGCAAGGCTGCCGTCACGCATCGCGCCGGGGACAGCCGCCATCGAATCGTCGGCCATCGAGGACACGAAGGGAATGATCATCACCCCCATCACGATCCCGGCAGCAAGCGCGCTCTCGGTCGAGGCGCTGGTGATGCCCACTGCCACGGCGGCATCGCGGATCATCGGGGCCAGGGTCAAAGCGGCGAAGTATCCGTAAACCACCGTCGGCACGCCCGCGAGCAGTTCAAGCAGCGGCTTGACCCAGGTGCGCACACGCGGGTCGGCATATTGGGTGAGGTAGATCGCGCTCATCAGCCCCAGCGGGATCGCCACGATCATGGCGATAACCGCGCCGATGAACAGCGTCCCCCAGAACAGGGGAATCGCGCCATAGCGCGAGGCATCGATCGCCTCAGGGCTCGCCATCGTGTCCGGGCCCCATTTGGTGCCAAACAGGAAATCGATGGGGGAGACCATGCCGAAGAAACGCACAGTCTCGAACACCAGACTGACGAAGATGCCCAGCGTGGTCAGGATCGCGACCAGCGAAGCGAGCAGCAGGATCATCATCACCGTGCGCTCAACCCGCGTGCGCGCACCGAATTGCGGGCGCAGCCGCAAGAAGGCGAGGGCGCCGCCGGCCAGTGCGATCAGGATCGTCACCAGAATGCCGATGGTGTTGTATTGCGAATAGGCGTCACGGAAGGGCGCGATCAGCGCTTCGGCTTCGTCGTTGAAGACGCCGGGCGCCTGCCCCAGCGCCACAGCCCGCGCTTCGCCGATGAAGGCGTCACGCTCGAACCCGAAGGCGGGCAGCGCCTCGGCTGCGGGTGAGGCGAGCACGGATTGCAGCACCAGTTGCGGCGCGATCACCGACCAGGCGACCACGAAGGCCAGCACCGGGATCACCACCCACAAGGCGACATACCACGCATGGTAGACCGGGCGTGACGCCGGCCGCAGCGCAGGGTCGCTTGACGCGAAGCCCCATGCCTTCGCGCGGCCAGCCAGCCAGCCCAACAGGCCCAGGCCCAAAGCAATGAGGATCAACGTGATCGGCGACATGAAAGAGACCTGTGTTTCCTGCTGAAGTGCGCGATTTTCGTCAGGCCGTGGGTGTTGTTAACGGCAAGGGCCGCGCCATCCGGCTCCAATGCCATGACGGCGCCATGTTGAATTAATAAGACAGGTTTATGACAGTTGTTCCGTTTCCGGTTCTTGGGCGGCGGTATCGCCAACACCGGTTGGGTTGGCATCGGTAAGCGAATCGGCCTCCGCAAGGGGCAGACGCACGACCACGCGGGTGCCTTCGCCGAGCGCGCTCGTAATATCCAGCCGTCCGCGGTGGCGTTCCACAATGTGCTTGACGATCGCGAGGCCCAGACCGGTTCCCCCCGATGCGCGGCTGCGGCCCGGATCGGTGCGGTAAAAGCGCCGGGTGAGGTGCGGGATCTGTTCGGGCGCGATACCTTCGCCCTGATCGACCACCGCGATGCGCGCCAGATCGCCCTGCGCCAGATCAAGCGTCACGCTGACCGGCGTATCGGGCGCGCCATACTTGAGCGCATTGTCGACCAGATTGCGCACCACCTGTTCGAGCTGTTGCAGATCACCCAGCACAAGCGGCTCGGCGGCAAGATCCAGCTTCAGGCGCTCGATACGGTTGGATCCTGCGGCATCGCGCGCGGCCCGTTCGACCAGCGAGGCAAGGTCGATGCGTTCGGTCGGCAGGTCATGCTTTTCCGCCTCCACCCGCGACAGGCTCATGAGGTCACTGACCAGCGCGTGCAGCCTCTGGGCCTCGCGCTCGATGATGCCGAGAAACTTTTGCGCGGTCGGGGTGTCGAGCTTGCCGTCGCCTTCCTGCAAGGTTTCGACATAGCCAAGGATGGCCGCGAGCGGCGTGCGCAGTTCGTGGCTGGCATTGGCGACGAAATCGGTGTGCGCGCGGCTGATGTCAGCCTCGGCCGTCTGGTTGATGAATTCCAGCATCGCCAGCCGGTCATCGAGCATCTGGCGGTTTATCTGCCAGATATCGCCGCGCCGGACGAGCCCGCGCACGATCGCCTCGCCCTGGTGATTCTCGTTCAGCAACGAAATCGCCTCGGGCTGTCGCAGCGCCACGCGGGCGTCCTGACCGATGACATGCGGCCCCAGCATCTTGCGCGCCGTGCGGTTGGCAATGGCGATGGTGCTGCGTTCGGTAATGACCAGCGGGGTTGAAGAATTCTCGATCAGGTCGCGGATCGAATCGAGCGTCAGGCGCTGCTTGATCTTGGCCTTGGGCGGTTCGGGCGGGCGGCCTGCGGCAACCAGCAGCGATCCGACCCACACCGTCAGCACCGCGATGGCGATGACGATATCTGTGCCGAGCGACAACAGCGCGATGAAGGTCACCGCCGCAAGGCTGATGCCGGCGATGGGAATGTTCTGGCTGCTGCCCATGCGCGCGGCCTTACAGCGAGAGTAGCGCCGAGGGAAGCGGGGAGCCGCGCGGGGCGGTGGATGTCGGGCACGAAAAAGGCGGCAAAGCCGAAGCCTGCCGCCTGTTTCAACCACACCAGAAGTGGTGACCCCTACGGGAATCGAACCCGTGTTTCAGCCGTGAAAGGGCCGCGTCCTAACCGCTAGACGAAGGGGCCGTCGCGATTGCGAAGCGCGCCAATAGGGGGGTGTTTCAGGACGGTCAAGCCCCGTTTGTGCGGGCCTGCGGGAAATTTTTCCCGCTGCTTGCTCAATCGGCAAAGGCGGCGTCTTCAAGGTGCAGTTCGGCAGCAGGGCGGTTGCCCCAGTCGTCGAGCTTGACCCGGCCTGCCAGATGGAACCGGCGGCCCTGGCTGCGGTGGAGCAGGGTCTGCGCCATCTCGGTTTCAGCGGCGCGAAAGGCGATCGCCTTGAAGCTGCGCCCGTCATTGCCTGCCGCGACAATGCGCAGGTGATCCTTGCCGACGATATCGGCCTTGATGATCCGCACCGGGCCAACCGCGATGCGCGGCGCGGGCCAGCCGACTCCGTAAGGCCCGGCGGCTTCCAACGTTTCGACAAGCTCGGGGGTCAGCCCGCCCGGTGCCAGCGCGAGATCAAGCAACATCGCTGCCCCTGCGCGGGCGCGGTCCACATCGCGGGCGAGGCGTTCATCGAGGAAGCCTGCAAAATCGGCAAGGCGCGCCGGGTCAATCGTCAAGCCTGCCGCCATGGCATGGCCACCGCCTGCCACCAGCAGCCCGGCCTCGCGCGCGGCGATGATGGCCGCGCCGAGATCGACCCCGCTGATCGAACGGCCCGAGCCTTTGCCCTGCACCTCGTCGAGCGCGATCACCACGGCGGGTTTGCCAGTTTTCTCCTTGATGCGCCCGGCGACAATCCCGATCACGCCGGGGTGCCAGCCATGCCCGGCGATGACCTGAACCGCCATGTTGTGCTGGCCTGCCAGCTGAGCTTCGGCGGCTTCCTGCACCTCGCCCTCGATCGCGCGGCGTTCTTCGTTGAGCTGGGAGAGCTGCGCGGCGATGGCGCGGGCTTCTTCGGGGTCGGTGGTGGTCAGCAGCCGCACGCCCAGCGTCGATTCGCCGATCCGCCCGCCTGCGTTGATCCGGGGGCCGAGCGCGAAGCCGAGGTCGCTGGCTTGGGGCGCGCGGGTGAGGCGGCTTGCATCCATCAGCGCCGCCATCCCGATCCGGTCGCGCCGCGCGAGCACCTTCAGCCCTTGCGCTACAAAGGCACGGTTGAGTCCGTGCAGCGCGGCAACATCGGCCACGGTGCCGAGCGCGACCAGATCGAGCAGGCCCATCAGATCGGGCTCACGCCGATGATCCCCGAACCAGCCCTTGCCCCTGAGGTTACGCACCAAGGCGACACCTAGGAGGAAGGCAACGCCCACGGCCGCCAGATGCCCGTGGGCGGCCCCCAAATCGCTCTCGTCGAGGCGGTTAGGGTTGACCAATGCGGCTGCGGGCGGAAGCTCAGGGGAACATTTGTGGTGATCGACCACGATCACATCCACCCCGGCATCGCGCGCCATGCCGAGCGCTTCGTGCGCCATCGCCCCGCAATCGACCGTAACGACAAGGCTCGATCCCGTCTCGCCCAGCCTGACCAGCGCCTCGCCGCTCGGGCCATAGCCTTCGAGCAGGCGGTCAGGGATGTAATAGCCGGCATCCAGCCCCAGCTGCCGCAGCAGTTCCACCAGCAGCGCCGCACTGGTCGCTCCGTCGACATCATAATCGCCGTAGATCGTCACCCGCTCACCCGTCATCACACCATGGGCGAGGCGTTCGGCGGCGGTATCCATGTCCTGAAAGATCGATGGATCGGGCAGGAAGCCGCGGATGGTGGGTTGGGCGTGGCGCGCCAGATCATCCTCGGCCACGCCGCGGGTCAGCAGCAATTGATCGAGAATTGTGCGATCCAGCCCCAGCGGCCCGCTCACCTGGCTTTCGTCGAGCTCCATATTGCCGCCCCGCCAACGCCACGCCTTGCCGGACAACGAAGCGGCAACGCCGAGAACCGGCGCAAAACCGGGCGGGGGCAAGGTGGGGGAAGCCATGGCGGGCGTTCTAGCGCAACTCTAAGGCGGCTGACAGGTGCGCGCGGTTGACAATCGACAGCCGCAAGGGCCAGCCTTGCGCGATGAACGCTCCGCCTGCCGAACCTTGTCTGCTGATCATTTGGCACAGCCGCACCGGCGCGAGCGAGGCCATGGCGCGGTCTGCCGCCGAGGGGGCAGGGGCGGCGGCATTGCTGGTGGGGGCAGCCGACGCCACCTCCGACATAATCCTTGCGGCAGACGGCTTTATCTTCTGCTGCCCCGAAAATCTCGGCAGCATGAGCGGGCTGATGAAGGAGATGTTCGACCGCGCCTATTACCCGGTGCTGGGGAAGGTGGAAGGGCGGCCCTTTGCCACGCTGATCGCCGCCGGTTCGGACGGGGAGGGCGCGCAGCGACAGATTGACCGGATTGCGACCGGATGGCGATTGCGGCGCGTGGCAGAGCCCGTGATCGTGAACCTTGCGGCGCAGACTCCAGAGGCGATACTTGCCCCCAAACATGTGCCCCTCGAAGCGCTGGAGCAGTGTCACGGGATCGGCGCAGCCCTGGCCGAGGGTCTGCGGATCGGGGTGTTCTGAAGATTGCTCCAAAACGGGACAGGTGCGCCGTTTGGGGACTCGACGCTGGCGGCCAAACACGCCAATGATAACGCACGAGATTTGTTGGTTTCGGGCACGATACGAGGGGGGCCTGGACGATTTCACAGTCGCAGCGCGCCCATGATGCCGAGCTGCACCTGCTGTTTGCCCGGGGCAAGCGGCCTGATTGTCATGCGATCAGGGCCTTTGCCGCTCGCCAGCAGGTGATCAGCATAAGCCATGATCCTTTTGCCGAAGACGCACCCCGGTCGGACGAGTTGCCGCCTGCCCAGCAGCGCTGGCTGGAACTGTTGCGCGACGGGCTGACCTTCGATCTCAGCGGTCTTGCTCCCGGTCCGGGCAGCGCCTTTCCGGTGCTCGCTCACCGCTTCGATCTGCCGGCGCTGCCGGCGCCTGACGATCACGAAGCGATGTCGCTCAGACCGGGACCGCACCTTGCTGCAGGCGGAAACAGCCTGCCCATAAACCGGGCGTTGCTGGGGCTGGCCTGCGATCTGGTGCGCCACTTTGAAGATATTGTGGCGGTTGGCTGGGGCCCGGCGTGTAGCGCAATCGGGCGGCGGTTCTTCGAATCCGTGACCAGCGCCTGGCTGGATGGCGGCCCGTTTCCCGCGCTCGGCCTGACCGCCTTTGTCGAGACGCCGGATGGCGCGTTGCAAAGCGCGGGGCTGGCGTTCTGGACCGGGCAGGAACTGCGGATCGAACCGCCCCTGAGCGCCGATCGGATAGCAGCGACCCGGCTCGGCATCCGTCTGGTCAACCATCTTGTCCTGATCGGCGGGCTTTCCGCTGACGAGCGCATCACCGCGCCCGATGGAACACGCCTTGTCCTGCGTCCCTCGCGCGACAGGGCGCTGATTAGCGTGTGGCGCGAATAGATGCCGCCTTGGGGTCGCACCGCCAATCTGACTGTCATTGCATTCCGCTCGGTGAATATTCCGGGCGCTCCCGGTTACGAATCGGGGTTGCAACGCCATCACCTGCTGCCACGGCAATTGCTGTCGCAGCGCTGCTTCGGCGCCATGTTTGCCAAGGTCGGCCGCGCGCGGGTGGGCTTCGATGACTTCCGCCGCAACGGCCTGCTGCTGCCCGCGACCGAGAAAGCCAGCATCCGCACTGCGCTGCCGCTGCATCGCGGGCCGCACCCGCGTTACAACGAGGTGGTGATTGCCCGCGTGGCACGTATCGAGGCCAGCTGGTCGCTGCTCCGCCGCCATGACTAAGAGGCTGCGCTTGCCGAAGCATTGCTGCGGCTGCTCCTGTTGCAGGGCGCGCTCAGGCGACAATTGCTGGCCCAGCGCCGGCGGGTGCTGCTCAATCGCAACGACCCGCTCGGCACCGGCTTTGACTTCGGCGAATTGGACGCAATGGCCGAAATGCTGTGGGCTGCGGAGTAATCCTTACTCTGCGGCCTCAGCCATTGCACCCCACGAGACATAGCCCGAATTGGCGAGGAGTTGCGCCTTGGCGGCGTGATATTCGCGCTCCATCCGGGCGACAAGGTCTTCGACCGTGCCGACTTCCTTGATCGGGCCGATGCCCTGACCCGAACCCCAGATGTCTTTCCACGCCTTGGCCTTGGTGTTGCCGCCGCTGCCGAAGTTCATCTTGCTGGGATCGCTTTCGGGCAGGTTGTCAGGGTCCATCCCCGCCGCCTCGATCGAGGAGCGCAGGTAGTTGCCATGCACCCCGGTGAACAGATTGGTGTAGACGATCCCTTCCGACGACCCTTCAACGATGCCGTTCTTGTAGCCATCGGTCGCGTTGGCTTCCTTGGTGGCGATGAAGGCGCTGCCCGCATAGGCGAAGTCTGCGCGCAAGGCCTGTGCGGCAAGGATCGTCGCCCCGTGACCGACCGAGCCGGAGAGCGCGACAAGGCCGTCGAACCACTCACGGATTTCCTGCATCAAGGCGAAGGGCGAGAGCGCGCCGGCGTGACCGCCAGCCCCGGCTGCCACCGGAATAAGGCCGGTTGCGCCCTTTTCGATCGCCTTGCGTGCGAAGCGGTTGTTGATGACATCGTGCATCGTGACGCCGCCCCAGTTGCGAACGGCGGTGTAGATGTCCTCGCGCGCACCGAGTGAGGTGATCACCATCGGCACTTGCCACTTCTCGCAGGTCGCCATGTCGGCATCGACGCGGTCGTTGGTCTTGTGAACGATCTGGTTGACGGCATAGGGCGCGGCCGGACGGTCGGGGTGGGCGCGATTGTGGGCGGCCAGTTCCTCGGTGATCTGGTGGAGCCATTCGTCGAGCTGCGATTGCGGGCGAGCGTTCAGCGCCGGGAAGCTGCCGATGATGCCCGCCTTGCACTGCGCAATCACCAGTTCGGGGCCGGAGACGATGAACAGCGGCGATCCGATCAGCGGCAGGCGCAGACGATCGAACGGAGCGGGAAGGGGCATGGGTTTCTCCTGAAAACGTGTCTTGGCTTAACCCGCGTCTCTAACGCGGGTTCCGCACCTGCCAAGCGTGATTTTGGTGAGCCTCAGGCGAGCAGGTGTTCGATTCCATAGAACCGCGCCGCAGTCCCCGCATAAAGCGCCGCCTTCTCGTCCGCGCTGGCCGATCGGGTGAGGCGCTTGAACGCATTCCACAGCACCGCGTAATCCGCCCCCCAGTAATCGACCGGGTAATTGCTTTCGAACATGGCGCGCTCCGGCCCGAAGGCCTCGATGCAGGTTTCGATATAGGGCCGCCACAGCGCGGCGAGATGCTCCGATCCGTGACCGGCCGCAGGGCCATCTTCGGGCAGGGCGCAGAAGGCCATGGCAAGGCCGCCCAGCTTCACCACCACGTTCTCGCAAGCCGCCAACTTGCGGATATTGTGCCGCCATGTGTCAAAGCGTTCGTGCAAGCGGCCCTTGTAAGCTGACACCCCGACGGGCGCGCCGCAGTGGTCGAGGCAGATCGGCTGATCGGGGAAAGCGCGCGCCAGATCGATCACGTCGGGCAATTGCGGTTCGAGCACCCAGGCATCAAAGGTCATGCCGCGCTTGCCGAGCTCGGCAAAGCCTTCGCGGAAGGTGGTGTTGCGATACAGGCCTTCCGGGTGGTGGAACGGCGGGCCGAGCACGTCGGCATCGGCATCCCAAGCCCCTGCGTGACGAATGCCCTTGAACCGGCCGGGAGCAGCCGCGTGCAAGGCATCGAGCACCTCGCCTGCCGCGTGCCCGCGCATCAGATCGGCATGACCGACAATCCCCGCGCAATACCGAGACGGCCCATACAGCCCGCTCGCTGATTGCGCTGCGACCCCGTTGACGAATTCGACCTCGCCCACCGGCTTCAGCGCCTCGCCGTAAGCGCCATTGTAGAAGGCACCGCATTCCATGAAGACCGTGCCGATGATGTTGTGGCCAGTGGTCAGATGGGCATGGAGCTGGTCGAAGGTGTAGTGCGCATTGTCGACCAGCCCGGCGATGAAGTGGTGCCTCGGCTCAGGGAACATGCCGAGCATGGGCCGCAGATCCCACAGGTGGTGGTGCGGATCGATGATCGGCAGGTCTGGCTCTATGATGGATTCGGGCGCTGTGGTCGTGTTCATGCTTCTCTCCCATCGGGCGGTTGTTGGAGACACATGAGACACTGTCCAGAGACAGAATTCCCGCCTGCCGCGCCGCTCTCTCCAATCCAGACCTAACGGGCGAGCGGGGCGTCGTCATGCCCCAAATGTTAGAGCGCGCCCCGCCAGTAGGAAACGGGCGTCAGCGCACCACCCGCACATAAAGATGCCACGTCGCATGGCCCAGCACCGGCAGGGCCACCATCAGCCCGAGGAACCCAGGCAGCATCGCCACAAACAGCAGCGCGGCAATGATCGCTGCCCAGCCGAACATGACCGCAAAATTGTTCCGCACGGTCTTGAGGCTTGTGATGATGGCGGTCAGGAAATCGACCTTGCGCTCCACCAGCAGCGGCAGGCTGATCACGGTCATGGCGTAGAAGGCAAAGGCCATCAGTCCGCCGACTGCGCTTCCCACGGCCAGCATGGCAAGGCCCGAGGGTGTCAGGAATGCCGCGACGGGATCGCGCCCCATTCCGCTTTCCGCCATGAACACGGCGAAAATCGCATGGGCGACAATCATCCAGAACGAAAAGGCGACGAACACGATCACGCCCATCGACAGGATCTGGTCGTCGTCATGCCCTTTCAGCGCCCCGAGCACCGCACGCCATGACAGCGGCTCGCCAGCGGCGCGGCGGCGGCTTGCTTCGTAAAGGCCCACGGCGATGAACGGCGCGACCAGCGGGAAACCTGCGATCGCCGGGATGAGCCAGGTGAGTTCACCGCCGGTCACAGTGAACCAGCCGATCGCGAGGCCGGCCAGCACGTAGAACCCGCCGAAGAACAGACCGAACCGCGGCATGGCGATGAAGTCCCGCCAGCCCGCGCCGAGCGCCGCGACCAGATCGCCCCATGCCAGATCCTCGGCCACTTGCGGGCCGGATGGAGCGGGCGGGACGACCGCGTTATGATCGATGCTTGTCATGGCGCGGCCTCTCCTGCCTTGGCGGGCAGGTTGCGCGCAAATCGGGTCATGCGCAAGGGCGCGGGCAATCAGCGGCCGGGCAAAGCCACAGCTGCGTTGGCGGCGCTCAGCACCGCGCGCACGCTGGCCGTGGCGATATCCTCGTCGATCCCGCAGCCCCAGATGGTGGGACCATCAGGCGCGCGGCATTCGAGGTAGGCGGCGGCGCGCGCATCGGTGCCCGCGCCCAGCGCGTGTTCGGTGTAATCCACCACTTCAAGCTCCACCCCGAAGGCTTCGCGCAAAGTCCCCATCACGCTGGAGATGAGACCATTGCCGCGGCCCGACACGCTCTGTTCCGCGCCTTCGACCGCGATGGTGCCAGCAAAGATGCGGGTGCCATCGGTTGCCCGGCTTTCCTCGTAGCGGACCAGCTGGAAATGCTTGGGGTGGGTCTTGACGTGATAGGCCTTGCGGAAGGCCTCCCAGATATCGGCGGCGTTCAGCTCGCGGCCCAATTCGTCGGCCATGTGCTGGACGTGCTTCGAGAAATCCGCCTGCATCTTCTTGGGCAGCTTGAGGCCCTGATCCTTTTCCAGCACCCAGGCAAAGCCGCCCTTGCCGGACTGCGAATTGACCCGGATCACCGCTTCATAACTGCGCCCGAGATCGGCCGGATCGATCGGCAGATAGGGGACGCGCCAAGCCTCGTCATTCTGGGTTTCGCGCGCTTCGAAGCCCTTCTTGATCGCGTCCTGATGGCTGCCGCTGAACGCGGTGTAGACCAGTTCTCCGCCATAGGGGTGGCGCTGGTGGACGGGCAGATCGTTGCAGTAGGTGACCGTCTCGATCACCCGGTCGATGTCGGAAAAGTCGAGCTCTGGGTCGATCCCCTGCGTGTACAGGTTCAGCGCCATCGTCACGAGGCAGCAATTGCCGGTGCGCTCGCCATTGCCGAACAGGCAGCCTTCGACGCGGTCCGCGCCTGCCATCAGCCCGAGTTCCGCCGCCGCAACGCCGGTGCCGCGGTCGTTATGGGTGTGCAGTGAAAGGACTGCGCTTGTCCGGTTCGGCAGATGCCGCCCGAAATACTCGATCTGGTCGGCATAGATGTTTGGCGTCGCCGCCTCGATTGTGGCGGGCAGGTTGAGGATGATCGGGTGTTCGGGCGTGGGTTGAAGCACCTCCATTACCGCGGCGCAAACCTCGATGCTGAAATCGAGTTCGGCGGTGGAGAAGGTTTCCGGCGAATACTGGAAATGCCAGTCGGTGCCGGGATATTTCGCGGCTTCATCGCGCATCACCTTGGCGCCCGCCACGGCGATGGCCTTCACCTCGTCCTTGCTCATGCGGAACACGATGTCGCGCCATGCAGGGCTGACAGCATTGTAGAGGTGGACGATCGCCGCCCGCGCGCCTTCAAGACTGGCGAAGCTGGTTTTGATCAGGTCTTCGCGGCTCTGGGTCAGCACCTGCACGATCACGTCTTCGGGGATCGCATCGGATTTCACGAGGCCGGAGATGAAATCGAACTCGGTCGCGCCTGCGCTGGGGAAGCCGACTTCGATTTCCTTGACGCCGATCTCCACCAGCAGGTCGAAGAAGCGGCGCTTTTTCACCGCGTCCATCGGATCGATGATCGACTGGTTGCCGTCACGAAGATCGGTGGAAAGCCAGCGCGGGGCTTTCTCGATCAGGCGCGAAGGCCATTGGCGGTCAGGCAGGTTGATCTGGCCGAACGGGCGATACTTGGCGGAAGGCTGCTTGAGCATGGGCATGGAATGAGGCTCGTCGCGAGAAGGAATGGGAAGCTGCGGCACATTACCCTTGGGAGAGGTGCCGCGCTGTCCGATGCGCGCGGCTGCCTACGCCCAAGGGCGCATAAGTCGAAGCAGCGTCAGTTCGTTCCGCGTCATGGGCGCAGTCTTTGCCGATTATTGCGCGGGGCGCAAGCCGGGAATGTCCCGATTACCCGCAGCGCGCGTCGCGGATGATGTTCTGGGCATCCAGCATGATCGACAGACGCGGATTGGTGGGATCGGGGTTGACGGTGACTGCGCTGCCAAAGGCGACAAAGCGCAGATTGTCGGTGCGGCCGAGCATCTTGGCGATTTCCGCGCGGGTGGGCTGATCGGCAAGCTTGCCGATGAACGGCCCCATCAGCGGCGCGCCGCAGGTACGTGAGGCGGGGTCGGTCAGCGTGCCGCGCGCAAACGGGCCCGGGGCGGCGCCAGGCATCGGCGTTGCCACCGACGGGGCAACCGTTGCGGCAGGCGCCGGTGCCGTGCCGGGCGCGGGTGTCGCCTCGCCAGCGCCGATCCGGGCCGCGAAGCTTTCCGCGTCATTGCCGGGCTGGGCAGGCTCGCTCCCGCAGGCGGCAAGGGCAAGAGCAGTCAGGGACATGGCAAAAGCGCGGGCGGCAGTGATCATGGTGTCCATTCCATCAGGTTGGGTTCCATCGTCAAAACGCGCTTTGCGTTACCGGTTTATGACAGGGGTGCCATTAGTTGCGATGCCGCAGCCGGTCGGGCGTGAGGTGGTCGATACGGGTCACGCCCATCAGGCGCATCCCGCGCTCGATCTCGTCCTTGAGGATGCCGAGCGCTCGCTCGACCCCTGCTTGCCCCGCTGCGGCCAGAGCATAGAGGTAGAGCCGCCCGCCCGATGCCGCGGTTGCGCCCGAACACAGCGCCTTCATCACATGCGTGCCGCGCCGCACGCCGCCGTCGCAGATGATCTCGATCTGCCCGCCAACTGAGTCAACGATTTCAGGCAATTGATCAAAGGGCGCGCGCGAGCCGTCGAGCTGCCGCCCGCCGTGGTTCGAGATCATGATCGCATCGGCCCCGATCTCCACCGCACGGCGCGCATCGCCTGCGCTCATCACGCCCTTCAGGACAAACGTCCCGCCCCATTGCTCGCGGATCCGGGCGGCAGTGTCCCAGTCCATCGAGGTGTCGAGCATCGTGTTGAAATATTCGGCGATGCTCACCGCCCTGCCGCTGCCCTCGGTCACGTGGGTATCGAGATTGGGGAGGCGGAATTTCTCGCGCAGCACGTAGTCGAGCGTCCAGCGCGGGCGGGTGGCGTAGCTCAGGATGCTCGCCGGGGTGAAGCGCGGCGGGGTGGTGAAGCCGCTGCGCAAACACCGCTCGCGCTTGCCCGAAACGATGGTGTCGACCGTCAGCGCCAGCGCATCGAATTTTGCCGCCTGGCACCGTTCGATCATGTGGGTGTTGAGGCCCTTGTCCTTGTGCACATAGAGCTGGAACAGCTTCGGCCCACTGGTCAGCGCCGCGATGTCTTCGATGCTGCGGGTCGCGAGGCTGGAAATGCCGAACCACAGGCCGAACGTCTCCGCCGCCTTGGCCACCGCCGTCTCGCCCTGCCAGTGGAACGCGCGCTGCACCGCTGTGGGCGAGAGCATCAGGGGCAGGGCCGACTTGCGGCCGAGGATCGTGCAGGAGGTATCGATTGCGGCCACGCCCGCCAGCACATCCGGCACCAGATCGACATTGGCAAAGGCGGCGGTGTTGCGGGCCTTGGTCAGCTCGTCATCCGCCGCGCCGTCGATGTAATCGAACACGGGGAAGGGCAGGCGCGCCTTCGCCAGCTTACGGAAATCGTCGATATTGTGGCAGTCGGACAGGCGCATCGTGCGACACGCCTGCCCTATCGCTGTAAACCTGTCGAGAGGGGCTTATTGCTTTTCGAAGGCCACGCTGATGTCGAGTTCAACCTCGTCACTGACCATCGGAATGCCGTAGTTGACGCCGAAGTCCGATCGCTTGATCGAAGTCTCCGCCTCGAAGCCGACGGTTTCCTTCTTGTTGAACGGGTTGATGCCTGCACCGGTAAACTCGGCCTGGAAGGTGACGGGCTTGGTCACGCCGTTGAGCGTGAGGTCGCCGGTAATGGTCGCCATCATGCCGTCAGCCTTGACCGAGGTCGAAACGAAGCGCGCAGCAGCAGGGTCGGGGCCGAAGAAGTCGGGCTTTCCGCCGTCCTTGCCCGCACGCAGCAGGTGGGCGGTTAGGCCCTTGCTGGCGGTGGTCACACTGGCGACCGGGATCGTCACATCGACCTTGGCCGCATCAAGGTTTGCAGGATCAAGGGTGAGGGTACCGGCGACATCGCCGAACAACCCGTAATAGTCGTTGAAGCCGAAGTGATTGACTTCGAACGCGATCAGCGAGTGACCGGGATCGGCAGCATAGGTGCCCGCCGTGACGCGGGAGGCGTCCGCCGCGCCAGGAAGCTGCGGCGCGCCTTGCGCGAAGATCGCAGGTGCTGCGATGATACCACCAGCGACAGCGGCAAGCGTGGCGGCGGCAGCGGCGGCGAAGGTGAAGCGGTTCATGGGGATTGGCCTCCTGTTGGTACAGAATGCCAATCCCCGATGCGCCCTTATCGTTCCACGGCTCGCCCCGTCCGGGTTTCGTGCCGTCAGTTCTTGGCCTTGTCGACCAGCTTGTTGGCGGCGATCCACGGCATCATGGCGCGCAGCTTTTCCCCGGTCTGTTCGATCGGGTGAGCGGCGGCCTGCTTGCGCGCGGCCTTCAGTTCGGGCTGACCCGCACGGTTATCGAGCACGAAGTTCTTCACGAACCGGCCCGACTGGATGTCGGCGAGCACGCGCTTCATCTCGGCCTTGGTTTCGGCAGTGATGATGCGCGGGCCGGTGGTGATGTCGCCATATTCGGCGGTGTTGCTGATCGAATAGCGCATGTTGGCGATGCCGCCTTCATACAGCAGGTCGACGATCAGCTTGGTTTCGTGGAGGCACTCGAAATAGGCCATTTCGGGGGCGTAACCCGCTTCGACCAGCGTTTCGAACCCGGCCTGGATCAGGTGGGTAATCCCGCCGCACAGCACGGCCTGCTCGCCGAACAGATCGGTTTCGCATTCCTCACGGAAGTTGGTTTCGATGATGCCCGAGCGTCCGCCGCCGACGGCAGAGGCATAGGCGAGGGCAACGTCATGCGCCGCGCCGCTGGCGTCCTGATGGATGGCAATCAGACAGGGCACGCCGCCGCCCTTCACATATTCGCTGCGGACGGTGTGGCCGGGGCCCTTGGGCGCGATCATGATCACGTCGATATCGGCGGGCGGCTCGATCAGGCCGAAGTGAACGTTGAGGCCGTGGGCGAAGGCGAGCGCAGAGCCGGGCTTCATGTGGCCCTTGATGTCGTTCTCCCAGATCGCCGCCTGATGCTCGTCCGGCGCAAGGATCATGATCAGGTCGGCCCACTGGGCGGCGGCGGTGTTGGAGAGCACCTTGAAACCGGCGGCCTCGACCTTCTTGGCGGTGGCCGAGCCTTCGCGCAGCGCGATCGCGACTTCGGCCACGCCAGAATCGCGCAGGTTCTGCGCATGGGCATGGCCTTGCGAGCCGTAGCCGACGATGGCGACCTTCTTGGGCTTGATCAGATTGAGATCAGCGTCGGCGTCGTAATAGACTTTCATTGTAATCCATTTCCCTCTTTTGCCCGTCATCCCCGAGGGGGGGATCCAGCTTTCTCGATCCAGCTGGATTCCCGCCTTCGCGGGAATGACGAGGTGAATAGTAACTAGGCCCCCTGCGGCCCGCGCAGCATCCCGACGACCCCGGTGCGGCCGACTTCGACCAGCCCCAATTCGCGCATCAACGCGATGAAGCTGTCGACCTTGTCGGGCGGGCCGGTGATTTCGAAGATGAAGCTTTCGGTGGTGGTATCGACGGGGCGCGCGCGGAAAATGTCGGCGAGGCGCAGTGCCTCGACCCGCTTTTCGCCTGTGCCGGTGACCTTGATCAGCGCGAGTTCGCGCTCGACGTGGGGGCCGGCGGTGGTGAGGTCAGTGACCTTGTGCACCGGCACGAGCCGTTCGAGCTGCGCCTCGATCTGGTCGATCACGGACGGAGGCCCGTTGGTGACGATGGTGATGCGGCTGACCGCGTGATCCTCGGTAATGTCGGCCACGGTCAGGCTGTCGATGTTGTAACCGCGCGCGGTGAACAGCCCGGTGATTTTGGCGAGGATGCCCGGCTCATTGTCGACCATGACAGCGAGAACATGGCGTTCAGAGGCCGCTTCGGTGATTTTCATTGCATGGTTTCCCGTAAGTCGGCGGTGCTTAGACCAGCGCCTTGGCCTCGTCATCCATCGTGCCGTCAACCTTGTCGCCGTAAAGCAGCATGTCGGTATGCGCCGCGCCTGACGGGATCATCGGCAGGCAGTTGGCGTCCTGCGCCACCAGACAATCGACAATCACCGGACCGGGATGATCGAGCATCCGCATGATCCCGTCGTCGAGATCCTTTTCTTCGGTAATGCGGATGCCCTTCCAGCCGTAGGCTTCGGCCAGCTTCACGAAATCAGGCAGGCTGTCCGAATAGGAGTTCGAATAGCGGCTTTCATAGGTCAGTTCCTGCCACTGGCGGACCATGCCCATATATTCGTTGTTGAGGATGAAAATCTTGACCGGCAGGCGATACTGGCTCGCGGTGCCGAGTTCCTGGATGTTCATCTGGATGCTGGCCTCGCCCGCGATGTCGATCACCAGCGCATCGGGAAATCCGAGCTGTGCGCCGATGGCGGCAGGCAGGCCGTAACCCATCGTACCGAGCCCGCCAGAGGTCAGCCACTTGTTCGGGTCTTCAAAGCCGAAATATTGCGCCGCCCACATCTGGTGCTGGCCGACTTCGGTGGTGATGATCGGGTTGCGGCGGTGGGTGAGGGCGTGCAGCCGCTCGACCGCCTTTTGCGGCATGATCATGCCCGGATGCTTTACCGAGCGTTCGGGATAGGCGAGGCATTCGCGCGCGCGCCAGCCGGCGATCCGTGCTTTCCACTCGCCCAGATTGCGCGCCTGACGGCTGCCCCACGCCTCGATCATTTGCGCCAGCACCGTGCCGCAATCTCCGACAATGCCCATCTCGACCGGCACCACCTTGTTGATCGAGGAGCGGTCGATATCGATGTGGATCTTCTTGGAGTCCGGCGAGAAGGCGTCGAGCCTTCCGGTCACCCGGTCATCAAACCGCGCGCCGATACAGACCATCACGTCGCATTTGTTCATCGCCATATTGGCTTCATAGGTGCCGTGCATTCCGAGCATCCCGAGCCAATCGGGGTGCTGCGAGGGGAACGCACCAAGCCCCATCAACGTCGAGGTGACCGGCGCGCCGGAGATGTCCTGCAATTGGCGCAGCAGGCGGCTTGCCTCGGGCCCGGAATTGATCACGCCGCCGCCAGTGTAGAAGATCGGACGCTGGGCCTGCGCGATCAGTTCGACCGCTTCGATGATCTGTTCGGGCGGGGCGACCGTCTGCGGAGCATAGCGGTGCGCGCCCGCACGGGTCAGGGCGCGGCGTTCAGAGGGAACGGCGATCTGCACGTTCTTGGGGATGTCGATCACGACCGGGCCGGGCCGTCCGGTGGTGGCGATCAGGAAGGCCTCCTTGATCGTCGCAGCCAGATCCGCCGGGTCTTTCACCAGATAATTGTGCTTGGTGCAGTGGCGGGTGATGCCGATGGTGTCGGCTTCCTGAAAGGCGTCCGTGCCGATCAGCGCGGTCGGCACCTGGCCGGTGATGACCACCAGCGGGATCGAATCCATCCATGCGTCCGCAATCCCGGTGATCGCATTGGTCGCGCCAGGGCCCGAGGTGACCAGCACAACGCCGGGCTTGCCGGTCGAGCGCGCATAGCCCTCAGCCGCATGGGCCGCGCCGGCTTCGTGACGGACGAGGATGTGGCGGATGCGTTCATCGCCGAACAATTCGTCATAGATCGGCAGAACCGCGCCGCCGGGATAGCCGAACACATATTCGACGCCCTGTTCGATCAGGCACTGCACGAGGATCGCCGCGCCGCTCATGGCGGTGTCCTTGCTCGAAGGCGAGCTGTTCGGGGCAGGGTCCGGCTTGCCGGGCACGGGGAACTCCATCTGGTGATTCCATGTGGCGCAAACGAGCCGCGTGGAGGGGGGGCGAATAAAAAACCGGCCCGACGCAGGGGGGCGCATCGGGCCGAGTGATGTCGCCGCTAAAGGTTATAATCTGATGGGTCAACCCCTAAACGCGCAATAATGATGCGAAATAGGTGTCAATGTCGATATTTTCAGACTCATGATCGAGATGCGCGCGGGGCCATTCGGCGGGTGGCTGGCGCCGGAACCAGGTGAACTGGCGCTTGGCGAAATTCCGCGTGGCCTGCGCCCCTGCGGCGAACATCGTCTCGGCGTCGATCTCGCCATAAATGAAGGCGGCAATCTCCGGCACGCCGATCGCGCGCATGACCGGCAGATCGGGGTCCAGCTCGCGCGACAGCAGAGCCTCGACCTCGGCAATCGCGCCGGCGTCCAGCATCGCTTCGAACCGCAGGTCGCAGCGTTCATAAAGCCACGGGCGGTCGGGTTCGAGCAGCAGGGGGTAAAGCGTCACCTCGTCGCCGATCCCGCCGGCCTTGGCCAACTGCCAGTCGGCAAGGGTCACGCCCGTCGAACGCTTGACCTCAAGCGCGCGGGCGATGCGCTGGCTGTCGCCCGGATCAAGCTGGGCCGCGCGGAAGGGGT
>JAUMAX010000036.1:0-22915 GCA_032116115.1 Porphyrobacter sp. | reverse complement strand
CTCGTTTCCGGCATAGACCAGCATCCGCGCACCGTCCTTCGCGCGGCTCGGCACCCACACCTCGACATCGCCGAGCGCCTTGCGCAACGCGGTGTGCTGCTTGCGCACTGCGGGATCGAAGTAATGCACTTCGTCCCGGTCGGCGGTGTAATAGGCGGCATAGGGCCGCCCGTCTTTCAGCGTGACAGCGTCGATGTCCCAATCGGGATGTTCGTAAACCGTCTCGACCATGGTGCGCGTGGCAAAGTTGTAGCGGCGCAGGCCGACGCGCCCGGTTTCGCCCTCGGACAGGACATAGCCTTCGTCCGATCCGCCCAGGATCTGCACCGGATCCCAATAGCGATCGGGGGCATTGTCGCCTTCCTTGAGCCGGGCGACGAGTTTCATGTCAGAGGCCCCGTCGGCGCGGTAATAGACCTTCAGCCGGCCATCCAGCCAGCCTGTGCCCATGCGGACCACGCCGTTGTTGTCGGCGGTCCAGTTCCACACCCCTTCGCGCGGCTGCTGGACCGTGGTCACCTTGCCATCGGCCTTCAATTCATGGCGCACCACCGAGGGGTAGTCATAGACCGACTTCTGGATCGACACGAGGATGTAGGAGCCATCCTCGGCATAGTGGATCACATTGTCGCCCTCGACCACGTCGGTGCGGCCGAACAGGCGGCTCATCGTGCCGGTGGGGACATCGACAAGGATCAGGCGGGTGTAGCGGACATCCTCGCCCAGGAAAGTGCCGGCAGTCGAGACCGAGAACAGCAGCTTTTCATCAGTGACCCAGGTGTACCATTCGAACTGGTCCGAAGGGTCAGTGGCGAAGGCGCGGATCAGCTTGCGGGTTTCAATGTCGGCAATGATGAACTGCGTGTCACCGTCCTTGCGGCGCAGGTAGGAGAACCGGGTTCCATCGGGCGAAAGCTTGCCGTCCCAGAAGGCCGACCGCCCGGCGAAATCCTTGATCGGGATCTGCGGCGGCGGCAGTTCGAGCGGGGTCGCAGCGGGCGGCGTCTGGGCGGTTTCCTGCGCGGCTGCGGCAGAGCCCGCAGCCAGCGTCAGGCCGGCGGCAAGCGCCAGCCCTGTTCGAACAATTCTCTGCACGCGCCCCTGATCCCCGTTACTGCCCTGATTCGCCAAGCCTATGTTTTGGCGCGCCAATGGCAAGCGGTTTGCGATGGTTCGCAGCTATGCAGGTTTTAGCCCTTTGCCAGCAGTTCCTCGATCTGGCCGAGGCGTTCCTTGCCGAAGAACATCTCGCCTTCCCCTTTCGGACCAACGAACATGGTCGGGATGCCAAAGGCCCCGCGCGCCACGGCCGCATCGGTGTTGGCGACAAGGCCCTGCTTGACCGCGTCGGTCTGCGCGCGGGCGAAGAGGTCGGCGGCATCGAACCCGGCCTCGGTGATGGCCGCGCCGATGGCTTCGGGCGAAGTGATATCGAGGCCGTCTTCCCAGATCGGGCGCAGCAAGCCGTCAACAAACTGCACCCCGCGCCCATCCTGATCGGCAGCAAACAGCATCCGCTGGAGCGTGATCGAATTGAACGGGAATTGCGGGTGGAGGCGATACTTGCCGAGGCCGTGCCTGGTGATGAAGCGGTTCATCTCCAGCATCGCGTATGCGTTCTTCCCCTTGACCTCGGCATCGCGGATCATCGGCGGGGCATTGCCGGTCAGCTTGTGCATCCCGCCGAGGAAGACGGGGATCACGTCCAGCTCTGCCTCGTACCGGTTGACCAGTTCCCGCAGCGGCCACCAGATCAGGTAGGCGTTGGGGCTGACAAAATCGAAGACGAGTTCAACGCGGTTGGTCATCAGGCGTGCTCCTTACATCCCCGCCGCAGCGAGGGCCTGGTCCATGTCTTCGACCAGATCGGCGATATCCTCCAGTCCCACATTGATCCGCAGCAGGCCTTCGGTCACGCCCATCGCGGCGCGGGCTTCTTCGGTCATTCCGGCGTGGGTGCTGGAAGCCGGGTGGCACATCAGGCTGCGGGCATCGCCGATATTGTTGGAGATATCGACCAGCTTGAGCGCATCGAGCAGCGCGAAAGCGCGGGCGCGGGTGCCGACGTCGAGCGCGAAGATCGGCCCGGTCGCGTCCATCTGCGCCTTGGCGAGATCATGGCGCGGATGGCTCGGCAGGCCGGGGTGGAGCAGATGCCCGCCCGCCGCCGTCACGCGCGGTTCGAGGAATTCGCCCAAGGCCACGGCCTGTTCGGACTGCTTGAAGGCGCGCAGCGGCAGCGTCTCCAGCCCTTTCAGCACCACCCAGGCGTTGAAGGCGCTCAGCGTCGGCCCGGTGTTGCGCTGGAACGGCATCAGCACCTCGTCGATCCACTGCTTGCTCGCACAGATCGCGCCCGCCAGCACGCGGCCCTGCCCGTCCATCAGCTTGGTCGCGGAATAGGCAACCACATCCGCGCCGAACGCCATCGGGCGCTGCAACACGGGCGAGGCGAAGGCGTTGTCGACCACAGTGGTGATCCCGTGCGCGCGGGCAAGGCCGCAGACATAGGCCAGATCGACAATATCCAGCGTCGGATTGGCCGGCGTCTCGAAGAAAAACACCTTGGTGTTGGGCCGGATCGCAGGCTCCCACGCGGCGTTGTCGGCGCTGTCGATGATGGTGACGTCGATGCCGAACTTGGGCAGCAGGGTGTCGCACAGCCAGCGGCACGAGCCAAAGGCGGCGCGCGCGGCGACCACGTGATCGCCTGCGGAAAGCTGGCACAACAAAGCTGCCGTCATCGCCGCCATGCCGCTCGCCTGCGTGCGGCACGCCTCGGCCCCCTCCATCAGCGCGATGCGTTCTTCCAGCATGGCGACGGTGGGGTTTTGCAGCCGCGAATAGGTCATGCCCTGCGCGGTGCCAGCGAACCTGTCGGCGACGGTCTGGGCGTCGTCATAGGTATAGCCCGAGGTGAGGAACAGCGCCTCGCTGGTCTCCCCGTGTTCGCTGCGCCAGGTGCCGCCGCGCAGTGCGCGGGTTGCGGGGCGCCAGTTTGCCGTGGCGGCGCGGTCCATGCCGGTGGTCTTCTTCATGGGGCGGGTCTCTAGGACGGCAAAAGCCCGCCCGCAAGCAGGCCTTGGCTTGCGGTATCCCCATGGCCGACGGCGGTGAGCATCGCTGTTCCTTCGATCACGGTCATCAGATATCGCGCGCCGCCTGCGGGATCGGGATCGCCTGCGGGCATCTGCCCCTCCAGCCAGCCGAGCAGCTGCGCCATCATCGCCTGCGCGGCCAGCTGGTATCCGGGCAGGTCGCGCGCGGCGCCTGCGACAATCTCCCACCACAGCCGCATGAAGGGCTGCATCGCGGGCGCATCGCCATGGGCGAGGATCCGGGCGACCACATCGGCGCGGGTCGCGGCCCGCTCGCCCCCCATCGCCGCGTCGAGCGCGGCGGCATAGACCTTGGCGATATGGCCGAGCAGATCGACAATCAGCGCTTCCTTGGTGCCGAAATGATAGATCAGCATCCGGTCTGACGTGCCAGCCGCCTTGGCCAGCGGCCTGAGGCTCGCCCCGCCCAGCCCATGGGCCAGCACATGCGCGGTCAGCAGCGGCAGCAGGCTGTCCTTTGTCATTGGGGGCTTTTTTGGGGGATCGGCCATGAGGCGCTTGTAGCGGCGGGAGGGGCTTGCTACAAGCGCGCGTAGCAGTCGCTACACACTAGAAGGATCGCGCTCATGCCCACCGAACTCACCCCCTTTCTTGCGCTCGCCGGCGGCGGGCTGGTGTTTACCGTGGCGGCGGTGCTGACCATGTTTCTGCGCCCGCTAGCGCCGGGCAATGCTGTGCTGGCAGGCGCGCTGGCGGCAGGCTTTGCGGCATTCAGCGCTGTCACCATCGCCACCGAGGGTGTGTTCCCGGTGGTGCTCAACCACACCAGCAACCTGTGGGGCGTGCAGGTGTGGTGGGATCTGCTGTTCTCGCTGTCAGTCGCCTACTTCCTGATCCTCCCGCGCGCCAAGGCGCAGGGGATGAACCTGATGCTGTGGACAGCGCTGATCCTCGCCACAGCAAGCATTGCGCTGCTGGCAATGTGTTCGCGGCTGTTCTGGCTGGAGGGGCAGTCGAACACCCGCACAGCATAATCCACCTTGCTCTGGCTCGCGCCCCTGCCTAATCGCGCCGCATGGCCGAGGCGCAAGCGTCCCTCTCTCCCGCTGCCCACCCGCCGCTGCGCCCGCGTGATCCGCTGGCGTGGTGTGCGGCGCTGACCGGGCTGTTCGCTCTGCTCACCGGCTGGCGGCTGGGAACGCCCTCGATCCCCTATTTCGACGAGGTGCATTACCTTCCCGCCGCGCGCGAGATCCTGTCGCTGTGGGAGACGGGCCAAGGCGCCTATCTGAACCGGGAACACCCGCTGCTGGCCAAGCTGCTGATCGCACTGGGCATGGGTGTGTTCGGCGATAATCCGCTGGGCTGGCGGATCATGCCATGGGCGTGCGGGGTGCTGGCCTATTTCGCGGCCGTAAGGGCGCTGTGGCATGCGAGCCATGACCGCTTTGCGACCCTCGCCTTCGCCGTGCTGCTCGCCACCGGCTTCCACCTCTTCATCCACGCCCGCATCGCCATGCTCGACATGGTGATGGTGGCCGCTTTGGTGGTCGCGACATGGCAGTTTGCCGCCGCTTGCGCCCAGCCCGAACAGGGCCGCTGGCGGCTGGCGCTGACCGGCATCGCGATCGGGGCCGCGCTGGGGGCCAAGTGGAACGCGATCCCGCTGGCGATGGTGCCGGGGATCACCTTCTTTATCGCCCGCGCGATGGCCGGACGCCGCCGCCTGCTGCTGAGCCGCCGCGGCGCGCCGGTGCCGGGAGTGACGCTGGTGGAGGCCTTTGTGTGGCTCGGGATCGTGCCGCTGGTGGTTTACGCGCTGACGTTCCTGCCCGGATATTGGCTGGCGGAGTATCTTCACCCCTCACCGCTCGCCGAAAAGGGCCTGATCGGGCTGCATCAGGAGATTTTCGCGCTGCAAAGCCAGCTGATGACCCCGCACCGCTACATGAGCACCTGGCCGCAATGGGTGCTGAACACCCGCGGGATCTGGTATCTTTACGAGGTCGTGGACGGGGCGCAGCGCGGCGTCCTGCTGATCGGCAATCCCTTGACGATGTGGTTGGGCCTGCCTGCGCTGGTGTGGTGCCTTTTGGCCGGCGCATGGCGGCGCGACTGGGCGCGGCTGGCGGTGGTGATCGGCTATGCCGCAAGCCTCGGCCTGTGGCTGATCGCGCCCAAGCCGGTGCAGTTCTATTACCACTACTTCGTGCCGAGCTTCTTCCTGCTCGCCGCCCTCGCGCTGACATGCAGCGACCTGCGCCGCCTGCCGAGGGCCAAGTGGCTGGCCTGGGGCATCCCGGCCGCGTCAGTGGCAGTGTTTGCCGGCTTCTTCCCGATCATCGCCGCACTGCCGCTGGCGGGGGGCGACAGCTACATGATCTGGGCGTGGCTGCAGGGGTGGAGGTGACGTTGACCAAAGAGGCGATAACCTGCTAATTTTCTTCGTCATTGCGAGCGAAGCGAAGCAATGACGAGGGAGGCCTAGAACCGCCCCCACACAAAGCGGCTGGACAGGGCGTAGTTCCAGACCGACCCGACCACGATCCCCGCCAGTGCGGCGAGCACCCAGTGGATGCCGCTGCCTTCCATGAAGGTCGCAATCGCGACATTGGCGAAGGCCCCGATCGCACAGGTCGCGATAAATCCGAGCCAGCCGCGCAGCAGAGCGCCCACGCCCACCAGCCGCTTGTCGCGATAGGTCAGCCAGTTGTTGAGCCAGAAATTGAAGCTCATCGCCACCAGCACGGCGGCGGTCTGGGCGATGGCGAAGCGCTCGCCGAACACGAACAGCAGTGCCGAAAGCACCGCAAAGTGCACCACCACGCCCAGCGCGCCGACGGTACCGAACAAGGCAAAGCGGGTCGGGATCACCTTGCCCAGCGTCTTGTCGTAGAGGCCGGCGAGGAAATCGAACAGAATGGCGCGGTCCAGCTTGCTTTCTCCTTCGCGGCGGGCGGCGAAATTGAGGGGGAATTCCTTCACGCGCATGGTGGTGTCCGAAGTCGCCAGCAGATCGAGCAGGATCTTGAAGCCGATGCCCGACAAGCGCGGCACCAGCGCGCGGGCGGTGGTGGCTGGCAGCATGAAATAGCCGCTCATCGGATCGCTCAGTTCCACCCCGGTGATCCGCCGCGCCAGCGCATTGGCATAGGTCGACAGCTTCTCGCGTTCAGGCGCGGCCCAGTCGGCGGTGCTGGCCCCTTCGGCAAAGCGGCTGGCAACACAAATCTCGGCCTCACCCGATTTGAGCGCGGCAAGCATCCCGGGCAGCAGCGCAGGATCGTGCTGATGGTCGGCGTCCATCACCGCCACATAGGGCGCGGCGGTGGCGCAGAAGCCTTCGATCGCGGCGCTGGCGAGGCCGCGCCGTCCGATGCGCTGGATCACCCGCACGCGGGGGTCAGTGAGCGCCAGCGCGCGGGCTTCATCCGCCGTGCCGTCGCGGCTGTCATCATCGACAATGATCACTTCCCACACCGCCGCCGTGCCGATGGCGCGGTCAATCCGCTCCACCAACGGGCCGAGGTTGCCGCGCTCGTTGAGCGTCGGGAGAATGATCGCAAGGTCGAGCGTCATTGCCTTACAGGCGTTCCCGCACGGCCGCGCCGATGGCTGCCGTGCCGTGACTGCCGCCCAGATCACCGCCGAGGAAACCGTCAGCCAGCGCAGCGGCAACAGCCGCCTCGACCCGCGCCGCCTCAGCCTCGCGGCCGAAGGAATGGCGCAGCATCATCGCGGCCGACAGGATCGTCGCCATTGGGTTGGCCTTGCCCTGCCCGGCAATATCGGGCGCGCTGCCATGGATCGGTTCATACAGGCCGAACGTGCCGAAATCGGTCTGGCGCTCGCCCAGCGAGGCGCTCGGCAGCAGGCCGATCGAGCCGACAGCCGCGCTTGCCAGATCGCTGAGGATATCGCCGAACAGGTTGCCGGTCAGCACCACGCCGAAGCGGTCCGGATGGCTCACCACCTGCATCGCGGCATTGTCGACATACATGTGATCGAGCGCGACTTGCGGATATTCGGCGGCAACCTCGATCACCACGTCGCGCCACAGCTGGCTGGTTTCAAGCACGTTGGCCTTGTCGACGCTGGTCAGCTTTGCGCCAGAGCTTGCCGCGGCGCGGAAGGCGACATGGGCGATGCGGCGCACTTCGCTTTCCGCATAGGACATGGCGTCCCAGCCTTCGCGCTCGCCCGTGTCGGTGACGCGCTGGCCCTTTGCGCCGAAATACACGTCGCCGGTGAGTTCCCGCACGATCAGCATATCGAGACCGGCAGCAATATCTGCCCGCAGCGGCGAGAGGCGTTCCAGTCCGCCAAACACCCGCGCCGGGCGCAGGTTGGCAAACAGGCCGAGATGCTTGCGCAGGCCAAGGATCGCCTGCTCTGGCCGCAGATGGCGTTCCAGCGCATCGCAGGTCGGATCGCCCACCGCGCCGAACAGAATCGCATCCGCCGCACGCGCCATGTCCAGCGTTTCCTCCGGCAGCGGATGGCCGTGGCGATGATAGGCCGCCCCGCCGACATCGCCGGTGAACAGTGTCAGCCCCGGCAGGCCGAGCATTTCCAGCACCGCCACAGCCTCGGCAGTGACTTCAGGGCCGATCCCGTCGCCGGGCAGGACTGCGATCTTCATGGCTATTGTCTTTCACCCCATGCGCGCCAACCGCTCGGTCAGCAGCTTTCGCGCGCCCATAACATCGCCCTTGTGGCCTGCAAGCAGGTAGTGCGAGAGCTGGCGTTCGAGTATCCCCAGCAACGCCAGCTGTGCGGGCCAATCGGGCGGTTCGGGCAATGCGCCGCCGCCATAGCCCAATTCGCGCAGGAGCATTGTTTCGTAAGCGATCAGCCCGCTCACCCAGCCGCGCGCCGAAGGGGCAATCGCGACCGCGCTCAGCAGGGCATCGAGGGCGACATAAAGGCCGGGATAGGCCTGGCGTTCGGGCAAGGCGGTCGCGGTCAGCCCGCACACCCACTGGATCGCGGCCGCCGGCAGAGGCTCGGTCATCAGAGCGGCGCGGGAGTGTTCCAGCTCAAGCCGCGCAAAGGGCAGCTGGCTGGCGGCGCGGGTGGTCAGTTCCAGCGCGACACGGTTGCCCGGCACCATCACCGCGCGCATCTGCCGCCCCCGCCCGCCCGCGACATAGGCGGCAATCAGACCTTGGTCAGCCGTAAGCAAGCGCGCGATCGCCCCCGTCTCGCCTTGCGGGCGGCTGGCAAGCAGGATTGCAGGCGCGCGCAGGTTCATGCCCGCGCCGCGGCAATTACTTCTTGGTCGACTTGGCTTCCAGCGCGGCGAGGCGCGCTTCGAGCGCGTCGGCCTGTTCGCGGGCCTTTTGCGCCATCGCCTTGACCGTGTCGAATTCCTCGCGGCTCACGAAGTCTATCCCGCCAAAGGCTTCGCGCAGCCGCTCACGCGCGCTTTCGCGAGCTTCGCGGCTCATGCCCGCCATGGTTCCGGCGGCGCTGTTGGCGAGTTTGACGAGGTCGGCGATGATCGGGTTCTGGCTTTGCATATTTGCTTTTTGGGGATGGTTGCCCCGAAGTGCAAGCATCCTCCTCGCTTTCGCAATCTGGCGATTGCTTCGCTGGGGGCGGAGTCCTTGTTGGCCTATCGCTGCGCTACTTGAGGCCGGTTCGCGCTTGCGGACGCGCTTCGCCGTCCGGATTGCGCCACACCCGTGTTTTGAGCGATTACAATTGCACCCGCGTCGCCGCGCCGCTTGCATCGCGGTCGCCGCCATCGGGGTTTGCCGTGATGAACTGGTAATTGAGCGCCGAGGCAAAGCACAGCCACGCCAGATAGGGCAGCAACAGCAGCGCCGCCGCGCGCCGCACGCGCCACACCAGCGCCAGCGCGATCAACAGGCTGGCAACGCTGACACCCAGCACCATCAGGCCGGCGGTCATGTTCTGCATTCCGAAGAACACCGCCGTCCAGCTCTGGGAAACAATGAAATGGAGACCGAATGCGACCAGCGCCGCACCCCGCCCATGCGCGCCCCAGGCGCTTGCGATCAGGGCCAGTGCCAGCCCGATCATGAAGAACAGCGTGGTCCATGCAATCGGGAACACAATGGTGGGCGGAAAGATCGATGGCTTCTCCAGCCCGGCAAACCACGGCGTGTTCGGCCCGCCCAGCTGCCCGGCGGAAAAGCCGATCAACAGGATCAGCGGCACCATGAACAGCGCCCAGCGCAGGAAACTCGCTCGCAATTGGGCAGGGGAAGCAAGGACGTTCATTGACTCTCCAGATTGCGACGGGCCGCAGGCAGCGCGAGGGCGCGCGATACCAGAGCCACAGATGCGATGCCAATCTATTGCCCCCTGATTGCCCCGCAATGAACCATTTGCCTGCTCATTCCCGAGGGCGCACGTAAAAATGTGGTAAAAATTGGGCAAGAGCTCACGAAACGCTTTGGGGTCTGCGAATCTTCCTGCTAGAGGCTGCCTTATTCCTGCCGTGATTCGAAAGCGCGTTGGCGGCAGGGAGATAGAATAACGCGCTTTGCTCATTGCTGGCCCGCTCGGGTCCATAGGGGAATACACCATGAAGAAGACCTTTGCGCTCGTCGCCGTTCTCGCCCTCGCCACCGCCGCTTGCTCGAAGCCGGCTGAAGAAGCTGCGACCGAAGCTGACACCACCGCCGTTGCTGAAGAGCCGATGGCTGCTGAAACCCCGGCTGCTGACGCCACCGGCGACGCCATGGCTGCCGAAACCCCGGCCGCTACCGAGACCCCGGCTGCTGAGTAAGCCTTAACGGCTTACCGGTCCCGGCCTGGTGTCGGGAGCACGGTTTCAAGAAAGGCCGGTAGCAACTTCGGTTGCTGCCGGTCTTTTCTTTTGTCCGGAGTGCGCCGCGCCGTTCCTAGCGGAGAACGCCCAGAGCCACAGCCACGCCGAGCGCCACGGCAACCAGTGCTGCGATGACGGCAAAATTCCTGGTGTTCATCAGATACTCCCCCTCAAACTTTGCGCTGTGCGCTGATCAGGAATTCGACATTGCCCTGCGGCCCGGTGATCGGGCTGGTGGCGATGCCCTGAACCTCCCAGCCCAACCCTTCGATCCAGCCGCGCACTTCATCGCACACGCGGGCGTGAAGCGCCGGGTCGCGCACCACCCCGCCCTTGCCCACTTCCTCGCGCCCGACTTCGAACTGCGGCTTGATCAGCGCGACCAGCTGGCATTCCGGCGCGGCCAGCTGGAGCGGCACTTCCAGCACCTTGGCCAGGCTGATGAAGCTGGCGTCGCACACCACCCAGTTGCAGGGCCGGTCGATCTGCGCCGTCGTCAGAATGCGGGCGCTGGTCTGTTCGAGCACGGTGACACGCGGGTCTTCGCGCAGCCGCCATGCGAGCTGGTTGGTGCCGCTGTCGACGGCAAAGACATGCTCCGCGCCGTTGGTCAGCAGCACATCGGTGAAGCCGCCGGTCGACGATCCGATATCCATCGCGGTCGCGCCTGCCGGATCGAGGCTGAAATGCTCGATCGCGTGCGCCAGCTTGATCCCGCCGCGGCTGACCCAGGGGTGATCGCGCCCCCGCACATCCAGCGCCGCGTCCTCGGGCAGTTGGTGGCCGGGCTTGTCGATCTTGGTCTCGCCCACGAACACCAGCCCCGCCATCACCAGCGCCTGCGCGCGCGCGCGGCTTTCAGCGAGCCCGCGCTCGACGAGCAGCTGGTCGACACGGCGTTTGGCGGGCTTGGCGGGGCGGGCCGAGGGAGGAATTGAATGATCGGGCATGGACAAGACAAGGCTCTAGCGCGCAAAGTGCAGGCATGAAAGCTGCTCTGCCTGCCCTCCTCTCGATCCTTGCCCTTGCAGCCTGCGTGCCTGCTGCCAAGGCCCCGCCCGCGCCTGCCGCATCCCCGCGCCCGCCGATGATCGAGGCCGTCCCGCCGCGTCCGTCATTGCCGGTCAGCCCGCCCGTCACAAACTGGATCGATGCGCTGGCCACACCAGGGAACTGGGAGTACCGGCGCGGTCCCCTTGGCTCGATGGCGACTTTCGCTGCCGACCAGCCCTATGGCGTGGCGCTGCAATGTCCGGCAGGCGCATCGGGCATCGTGCTGCTCGGCGTCTCCATCACCGGTCCGGGCGAACGGCAAGTGCGCGTCCGGACCGAGACCGCCGAACGCACCCTTGTCACCCGCCCCGGCAGCGGCACAGGCGCACGGGTGGCCTTCGCCGAGATCGCGTCAGGCGACCCGCTGCTGGATGCGATGGCGCTGAGCAAGGGGCGGTTTGCAGTCGAGGTTGCCGGAGCGGCCCCGCTCTACCTACCAAGCTGGGCCGAGGTCAGCCGGGTGATCGAGGATTGTCGGGGGTAAGACCCAAGCCAACCTGACGGACTCGTACCGGACCCGCAGGGTCCGCAAGGCCACGCGGTCGCCCCGCAGGTGCTTGATCCCAAAGGGATCGAAACGGCACCGAGGACGTCCTCGCGGAGGCGAGGACGCAAACACAAGCTCCGATTCTATACATTAATATCCACAGACTCACCCCCAGCCTGTCCACACCCCGCTGCCCAAACGAAAAACGCCCGAGGTTTCCCTCAGGCGCAGCAGGCCATGGTGTTACGCGGCGAGGCAAGAGTATGACGCGGGAAAAGATTTATACAAGTCTTGTCCTTGCCCCTCCCATGATTCACATTGCTTCCCGAGGCCAGCGGCGAACGCGGCTCTCGGCCCCCGGTGATGCGGCGGGTCTAGCTCACTAGCGCGAAAGGAGGTGATCCGATGTCTCATGGTTCAGTAGCGAGGTCGGTGAAGATCCCTACGGAGCATACTCGGTAATCAACTGCCTGAGTAAGGCTTCGTGAGCGGCACTTCCGGCCGCTGACCATGAAAAGGCGTTTCCACCGACGGGCTGGAAGCGCCCTTTTCATTTTTTGTTTTGCGAAGGCGCCTCCGCGCCTTCATCCTCGGCGCGTTTCCTTCGCTCCGCTTCGGAGCGCCTGCGGGCGCGCAGTCGCGCTTGCGGTCGCTGCGCGGCCGATGTGGTTTTTTTGTTTTGGCCCTCAAACGCCGGGCGCAGCGCATCCGCGCTGCTTGGCTTTCGCGGCAGTAGCCGCGGCGCGCAGTCGCGCTTGCGGTCGCTGCACGACCGATGTGGTTTTTGTTTTCCCTCAGACGCCGGGCGCAGCGCATCCGCGCTGCTTGGCTTTCGCGGCAGTAGCCGCGGCGCGCAGTCGCGCTTGCGGTCGCTGCGCGACCGATGGTCCCCATCAAGAGTAATCTTGCTCTCAGAGGCGTGCAGGATTAGGCGCGAATGATGCACTTTATCCGCCTGCCCCACCCCTCGCCCACGCCTGACCACATCCGCGAAGGCCTGATCGCCGATCCCGGCTTCGGGACGGTGTTCACCGATCACATGGTGGTGATCGATTATGACGAGGCGCTGGGCGGCTGGCAGACCCCCACGATCGGCCCGCGCCAGCCGATCCCGCTCGATCCGGCGGCAAGCGTGCTGCATTACGCGCAGGAAATCTTTGAAGGGATGAAGGCCTATGCCCATCCCGAAGGCGGGCTGTCGCTGTTCCGCCCCGATGCCAACGCGCGCCGCTTCAATGCCAGTGCGCGGCGCATGGCGATGCCGGAAATCCCCGAGGAAACCTTCATCGCCGCTGTGCGGGAAGCCGTGCTGGCAGATGCAAGCTGGCTCCCCCCGATCGAGGGCGGATCGCTGTATATCCGTCCCTTCATGTTCGCGTCGGAAGCCTTCCTCGGCGTGCGCCCGGCCAAGCAGTACAAGTTCGTCGTGATCATCAGCGCGGCCGGCAATTACTTCAAGAAGGGCATCAATCCGGTCAAGATCTGGGTCGCGCAAGGCTTTACCCGCGCAGCCCCCGGCGGCACCGGCGCGGCCAAGACAGGCGGCAATTACGCCGCATCGCTCGTCCCGCAGGCGCAGGCCACCGCGCAGGGCTGCGATCAGGTGGTGTTCCTCGACGCTGCCGAACACAAGTGGGTCGAGGAGTTGGGCGGCATGAACCTGTTCTTCGTCCGCTCTGACGGAAGCGTCATCACCCCGCCGCTGACCGGCACGATCCTGCCCGGCATCACCCGCGACAGCCTGATCGCGATGCTGCGCGAAGAAGGCCTCGACGTGCGCGAGGAGCCGTATTCTATCGACCAGTGGCGCGAAGAGGCCGAGAACGGCACCCTGCTCGAAACCATGGCCTGCGGGACCGCAGCGGTCGTCACGCCCGTCGGCACGGTCGCTTCGCCTGAAGGCGAGTTCCACATTGGCGCAGGCGGCATCGGCCAGATCACCGCCAAGATGCGTGAACGGCTGGTGGGTGTGCAGAACGGCCGCAGCGCTGACAGCCACGGCTGGGTGATGCGGATTTGATCCCGGAAACGATCAGCGTCGCCGCGCTCTACCAGTTCACGCCCTTTCCCGACCCCGAAGCCCTGCGCGCGCCCCTGCTGGCGGCGTGCGAGGATGCTGGCGTGAAAGGCACGCTGCTGCTGGCGCGCGAAGGGATCAACGGGACGATTGCGGGCGAAGCCGGAGGGCTGGCCAGCGTGCTCGATACCATCCGCGCCCTGCCCGGCTGCGCGGACCTCGATGTGAAGTTCTCCGCCGCGCCGGAGATGCCGTTTGGCCGCATCAAGGTGCGGGTGAAGCGCGAGATCGTCACCATGGGCGAACCCGACATCGACCCGACACTGTCGGCGGGCCACTATGTCGATCCGCACGACTGGAACGCGCTGATCGCCGACCCCGAAACCCTCGTGATCGACACCCGCAATGATTACGAGGTTGCCATCGGCACCTTTGCGGGCGCGCTCGATCCGGCGACCCCGTCGTTCCGCGATTTCCCCGCATGGTTCCGCGCCAACCGCGAGACGCTGCTTGCAGGCAAAAGCCGCGTGGCGATGTTCTGCACAGGCGGCATCCGCTGCGAGAAATCGACCAGCTTCCTGCGCTCCGAAGGCGTGGAGGCGGTCTATCACCTCAAGGGCGGGATCCTGAAATATCTCGAAAACGTGCCTGAAGATCAAAGCCTGTGGCAGGGTGAATGCTTCGTGTTCGATGAACGCGTGAGCCTCGGCCATGGCCTCGCCCAAGGCACCCATACCCGCTGCAAGCCTTGCGGTCGGCCCTATCCGGTGGGCGAGGTCTGTCCGGTCTGCGCGCCGTGAGCCTGCCTGTCCTCTATTCCTTCCGCCGCTGCCCCTATGCGATGCGGGCGCGCATGGCGCTGTGGGTCGCAGGAGTAACGGTGGAATTGCGGGAGGTGAAGCTCGCCGCCAAGCCGCCCGCGCTGCTCGCGGCGAGCCCCAAGGGGACGGTGCCGGTGCTGGTGCTGACGGACGGAACCGTGATCGACCAGAGCCTCGACATCATGCGCTGGGCGCTTGCGCGCAGCGACCCCGAATTCTGGCTGGCGGGCGAGGATGCGGCGCTGATCGCGGCGAATGACGGGCCGTTCAAGCACCATCTAGACCGCGCGAAATATCCGGGCCGTTACGAGGAGGAGGACGGCACGGATCACCGCGCCGCCGGCCTCGCCCTGCTCGCGCCGATCGAGGCACGGCTGGCGGAGGCGCGCTACCTGTGCGGCGAAACGCGCAGCCTCACCGACATCGCGCTGCTGCCCTTCATCCGCCAGTTCGCCGCGATCGACCCCGCGTGGTTTGCCGCCCAGCCCTTGCCGCATTTGCAGGGGTGGCTCGAAGGCCTGCTCACCTCCGACCTGTTCGCGGCTGTGATGCCCAAATTCGCGCCGTGGGCCGAGGGTGATCCGATGGTGCTGTTCGGATCAGCTTCCGTCACCCCAGCGCAAGCCGGGGCCTAGAGCGGCAAACGCTGCACTTCGCGGCCCTGGGCCCCAGCCTGCGCTGGTGTGACGCTTGAGGTTGTGTCCGGACACGCCCCTAACCCTGCCCGAAAGGCATCAACCAGCCAGCTCGCCGCCGGGCCGAGCCGTGTGTCCCTGCGCCACAATGCGCTGAGGCGGTAATGCGCACCGGGCTTTTCGGGGAGATCAAGCTCCACCAGCGCGCCGCTGGCAATGTCGCCCGCCACCATGCCGCGCGGCATATTGCCCCAGCCCAGCCCCTCTTTCAGCAGCGAATGCTTCGCGCCCAGATCGCCCAACCGCCATGTGAGCGGGCTCAGCACGGAAAACTCGCGCCCTTCGGTCAGCGGCGAACGGTCGGTCAGCACCAGCTGCAGGTGGCGGCGGCTCTCGCCCGGGGCAATGCCCGGCTGCGCGAGCGGGTGCGAAGGCGCAGCGACCGGGATCAAGTCGATCTCGCCCACCGCCTGCCGTTCGAGCGCGGGCTGATCGCCGATCACCGGGCCGCCGATGGCGAGATCGGAACCGCCGTCAATCACGCAGGCGGCGACCGCGCCCAGCCCCTCGATCCGCAGAGTGAGCGCGCAGGTCGGGAACATCTGGCGGAAATTCCCCAGCACGCGCGCGGTCACCTCGCCCGGCACCATCACGTCGACCACCAGCGTCAGCGAAGGCTCCTGCCCCGCATGGAGCGAGCGGGCTTTCGCCAGCAGCGCGTCGACCCCGTCTGCAATGCCCCGCGCCTCGGCGAGCAGGCCCTCGCCTGCCGGCGTCAGCACCGGACGGCGCGATCCTTCCCGGTCGAACAGCGACAGGCCAAGCTGCGCCTCCAGCTGGGCGATGCCGTAGGAAATGGCCGAGACTGCCCTGCCGCTCGCCTTGGCCGCCCCGCCGAAGCTGCCAAGTTCGGCAACAGCGAGGAAGATGCGTAGCTGATCGAAGGTGGGTTCACCGAGTTTCATCGCTTGTTTGTTCGGGTAATCCGAACATCTTGGCAAGTTTTATCGCACTTATCCGTTCGAACGCTGTGGCCTATCTCCTGCTCAACACGACAGGAGAACCGCCATGATCGAACTTCGCCCGTTCAATACCCTCGGCGCCGCCAGCCACGGCTGGCTGGATGCGCGGCACCACTTTTCTTTCGCGAACTATCACGATCCGGCCCGCGTCCACTGGGGCGCACTGCGGGTCTGGAACGATGACCGCATCGCCGCAGGCACGGGCTTTCCCACCCACCCGCACGCCGACATGGAGATCATCACCTATGTCCGCAGCGGCGCGATCACGCACCGTGACAGCATGGGCAACGAAGGCCGCACCGAAGCGGGCGACGTGCAGGTGATGAGCGCAGGCAGCGGCGTGCGCCATTCGGAATACAATCTCGAAGGCACCGAAACGACGCTGTTCCAGATATGGATCATCCCCGATGAACGCGGCGGCGATCCCAGCTGGGGCGCGCGCCAGTTCCCGAAGGATGAACGATCGGGCGCCTTCGTCCCGCTTGCGAGCGGGGTCGCGAATGACAATGACGCCCTGAAAATCCGCGCCGATGCCCGCGTTCTGGGCGCGACGATCAAGGCAGGGACAAGCGTGACCTACACGCCCCGCAGCGCCGATCGTCACCTCTATCTGGTGCCCGCCACCGGCAAGATCCGCATCAATGATGTCGAGGCAAATGCCCGTGACGGCGTGGCGATCACCGCGCTGGAAAGCATCACCATCACCGCGCTCGAAGACAGCGAAGTCGTGCTGGTCGACGCCGCGTAAAACAGCCCCCCGGAGCCGGCCGGTTCCCCACCCCCTCTCCACCGGCCGGCTCCACCCCCTTTCAAGGAGAACATTCGATGAGCAACATTCTCTACATCACCGCCAGCATCCGTCCGGACAGCGAAAGCATCTCTCGCGGGCTGGGCCAGCGACTGGTCGACGGCCTCGCCGCCACGTCGGGTGCCGCCGTGACCACCCGCGATCTGGCAGCCAATGACCTGCCCTATGTCAGCGCCGAACGTTTCGCCGCGAACCTCACGCCGGCAGCGGATCGCACCGCCGAACAGGCCCAGCTTGCCGCGATTGCCGACACGCTGATCGCCGAATTGCAGGCCGCCGACACCATCGTGATCGCCTCGCCGATCTACAATTTCGGCCCTCCGGCGAGCCTCAAGGCTTGGGCCGACCTCGTCGCCCGCGCTGGCACCACCTTCCGCTATACCGCAACCGGCCCCGAAGGCCTGTTGACCGGCAAGCGCGCCTATATCGCCATCGCCAGCGGCGGCACCCCGGTGGGCGCCGAGTTCGACTTCATGAGCCGCTGGCTGACGTTCTTCCTCGGCTTCATCGGCATCACAGACATCGAGATCGTCGCGGCTGACGGGATCATGGGCGCCGACGGCGAAGCCAAGATCGCCGCTGCGCAGGACGCTGCACAGAAGCTGGCCGCCTGATAATGCGCAAGGGGGGCGCGCCGGACTGCGGCAGCCCCCTTCACCTTAAATCTTGGGGCGCATCAGCTGCCATTTGAAGAAGGTACGGCTCGGCCGGATCACGATGATCGCCACGCCCGCCAGCGCCATGGTCCCGCCAATGATCAGCGGCCAGCCGATCGTGTCGCCTGTCAGCCATGTCCCGAAGGCAATTGTCAGCAGCGGCGTCAGCAAGGTCATCGGCACGATCAGGTTGGCATCATGCGCCTGAAACAGCCGGAAATAGGCCGAGTGCGCGCCGACCGAGACGACGACGCCCGCAAACAGCACGCACCCTGCCACCGCCAGCGGCGCGGCCTCGACCGCGGCGATCTGGCCGGTCTCCAGCAAGAGCGTTGCCGGCAGCATCACGCCGAGCGACGCCAGCCCCGCCCAGGCCTGAAGCGACACCGCGCCCACTTCCAGCCGCTTGACGAAAACCGAGGCGAAGGCCCCGATGAAGACGCCCGCAAAGGCAAACCCCAGCCCTACGGGGTCGCCAGCATCCGATGGCGCGCCGATCGCAAGGCCCACGCCTCCCAGCGCCAGCGCCATTCCCAGCCCGCGCCGCCAGCGCACCTCCTCGCCCAGAAAGATAATCGCGAACAGCACAGTCAGCGGCGCGCCTGACAGGTTGACGATGCCGACGGCGGACGGGCTCGCGGTCTGAAGCCCGACGAATTGCAGCCCGAAACTGCCGCCGGTGATGGCGAACCCGATCAGCAGCACCAGCGGCAGGCGGTCGGGCTTCTGGCGCAGCAGCAGCGGGAACAGCACCGCCAGCACCGTCGCGGAACGCAGCACAGTGTAGAACAGCGGCGGCAGGCCAAGCGTCGACACCGCGATCTTGCTGACCACGACGTTCAAGGCCCAGGCGACATTGCAGAACAGCATGATGCCCAGCGCGGAGAGAGGCAGGCTTTTGGGCATCAGGCGGCGGCGTTGCCGAACACCTCGTTCATGATCGTCTCGGGCAGAGCATCACGCAGCTCGTCCCGCCACACGGTTGCCACCGCATCGGACGGCGCGCGCCAGTCGCCGCGCGGGCTCAACGCGCCAGCGGAGGAGACCTTCGGGCCATTGGGCAGCGCAGACCGCTTGAACTGCGAAAAGCCGAAGAACCGCGCGCAGAACTTGTCCATCCAGCGGGCAATTGTCACCAGGTCGTAGGCGTTCTTGGCATCTTGCGGGAAGCCGGCCGGCCACAGCCCGCCGCTCGCATCCTTCCATGCGTGCCACGCCAGAAACGCGACCTTGGAGGGCCGCTGGCCGAACCGGATCACGTGGTGGAGGAAGAAGTCGTTAAGCTCGTAGGGCCCGACCATGCTTTCGGTCGATTGCATCGCCCCGTCAGCCCCCGGCGGCACCAGTTCGGGACTGATTTCAGTGCCAAGCACATCTTCCAGCACTTGTCCGCAGGCGTCGGTGAACTGGCCTGTGCGGATCACCCAGCGGATCAGATACTGGATCAGCGTCTTGGGCACGCCCGCATTGACGCCGTAATGGCTCATGTGGTCGCCCACGCCATAGGTGCACCAGCCAAGCGCCAATTCGCTGAGATCGCCCGTTCCGACCACGAACCCGCCATGCTGTCCGGCAAGACGGAACAGGTAGTCGGTGCGCAGGCCCGCCTGCACGTTCTCGAACGTCACGTCATGCACCGGCTCGCCTTGTGAGAATGCGTGGCCGATATCTTCCAGCATCTTGTGCGCGGCCGGACGGATATCGATCTCGCCCGCCGTGATCTCCATCGCCTGCATCAACCGGTGGGCGTTGGTCTTGGTGCCGTCCGATGTGCCGAAGCCGGGCATGGTGTAGCCGCGGATCGCCGTGCGCGGCATTCCCAGCCGGTCACAGGCCTTGGCTGCCACGATCAGCGCATGGGTGCTGTCGAGCCCGCCCGAAATCCCGATCACAAGGCTCTTCGCGCCCGTCGATTCGATCCGCCGCATCAGCGCATCGACCTGGATGTTGAAAGCCTCGTAGCAATCCTCGTCCAGCTTTTCGGGACGGTCCGGCACGAAGGGGAAGCGCGCTACGGGGCGGACGAGGCCGATATCGCCCTCGGCGTAAGCGTGGTCGAATACGATCCGGCGATAGGTGTCCGCAGGGCTTCCAGCCCACTCGGCAGCGTCCGCGAAGGTCTGATTGCGCATCCGTTCCGCCGCAAGGCGCTCCGTGTCGATATCGACGATGGTGAGTTCGCCAGACCGGTCGAACCGCTCGCTTTGCGCCAGTAGGGTGCTCATCTCGTAGATCACGCCCTGCCCGTCCCACGCCAGATCGGTGGTGCTTTCGCCATAACCGCTCGCCGAATAGACATAGGCGGCAATCGCGCGGCTCGCCGAGGAGCGGCAGTGCAGGTGGCGATCATCGGCCCGCCCGATGGTGACAGGCGAGGCCGAAAGGTTGCACAGGATCAGCGCGCCCGCCATCGCCGCCTGCATCCCCGGCGGGACCGGCGCCCAGAAATCCTCGCAAATTTCCACGCCGAAGCGGAAGCCCGGCAGGTTGGAGGCGCCAAACACCAGATCGGTGCCGAACGGCACTTCCTCTCCCGCCACCCCGATCCACAGATCGGTGCACCCCCGACCGTGGGCAAAGTGACGCTTTTCGTAGAACTCGCGGTAATTGGGCAGGAAGCTTTTGGGCACCACGCCAAGGATGGTCCCGTGCGCGATCACCACCGCGCAATTGTACAGCTTGTCCGCGCGCTTCAGCGGCGCGCCGACGATCAGCACCGGGTGAAGATCAGCCGAAGCCGCCACCACCTCGGCCAAAGCCTGCTCCACCCGCTCGATCAGCGCGTGCTGGAGCAGCAGATCGTCAATCGCATAGGAGGACAAGGTGAGTTCGGGGAACACCACCAGATCGACGTTCGCCGCGTGAGCCTTCTCGGCCTCAGCCAGCACGCCTGCGGTGTTGTAGGCCACATCAGCGGTGCGGCTGCACGGCGTCGCGGTCGCCACGCGCACAAAGCCGTGGGCGTGCATGTCGAAAAAGGGGTGCGAGGTCTCGCTCATGGTCGCAGGGCCGCTCCGGATGGCTGTCGCATCAGGCTCTAGCGACTAATCCTTGCGGTTCCTAGGGCAAGGCCCCAAGTGTCGCGCAACCCATCAAGAGGAGCCGCGATCATGGCCGATGCCACCTATACCCCGCCCGCCGTCTGGAGCGCCGATACCGTCTCGGGCGGGCGCTTTGCCAGCATCAACCGCCCGACCGCCGGTGCGCGCGAGGAGAAAGCCCTGCCGGTCGGCGATCATCCCTTCCAGCTCTATTCGCTCGCCACGCCCAACGGGGTGAAGGCGACGATCATGCTGGAGGAATTGATCGAGGCGGGTCACTCGGGCGCGGAATATGACGCGTGGACGGTCAATATCTCGGCTGGCGAGCAATTCACCAGCGGCTTTGTTGGCGTGAACCCCAATTCCAAGATCCCTGCCCTGCTCGACCAGAGCGGCGCGACGCCGTTCCGCATCTTCGAAAGCGGCGCGATCCTTGTCCACCTGGCCGAAAAGTTCGGGATGTTCCTTCCCGCCGACCCGGCCGCCCGTGCCGAAGTGCTGAGCTGGGTGTTCTGGCAGGTCGCCAGCGGCCCCTTCATCGGCGGCGGCTTTGGCCATTTCTACGCCTATGCGCCCGAGAAATACGAATATCCGATCAACCGCTACGCCATGGAGACCAAGCGGATCTTCGACGTCGCCGACAAGCGGCTGGCCGAAACCCGCTTCCTGGCGGGCGACGAATACACCCTCGCCGACATCGCCAACTTCCCGTGGCTCGCCCCCTTCACCACCGGCACGATCTACAACGACGCCAAAACCTTCCTCGCCATCGACGATTACACGCACGTCGCGCGCTGGGTGAAAGAGATCGCAGCCCGCCCGGCCGTGCAACGCGGGCGGATCGTCAACAAGGTGTGGGGCGATGAGGACACGCAATTGAAAGAACGCCACTCGGCGGCAGACTTCGAAGGCAAGCGGCTCGATTGAGCAGGTGCGCAAAAAAGGGGGCGATCCGGTGTTTTCGCCCCCTTCACAACGCCATTTCAGCCGCTATAGAGCGCGCTCTTGCTGGGGCGTAGCCAAGCGGTAAGGCAGCGGTTTTTGGTACCGCCATGCGAAGGTTCGAATCCTTCCGCCCCAGCCAGTTCCCTGAAAATGTTATTTTTCATGGGCCAAGCAGACCTAGAGTGGCTCGTGTGTGCCAGCTTTGAGCGCCAAGATTGTGAGCCAATCTCGGCGACTCTGGGTAGCGGTCGTTGACCCTATCCCTGACGATCCCGAAAGAGCCGCGCCCGCTTCCCTCTCGCTTCGCGGAGTTCGTCGGACACCGGCTTGTTGTCATTCCGGGTGAACAGGAAGGTTGCCACCATGCCCACCACCATCAGCAAGAGCGAGAGCGGGGCACCATAGACGTACAGCACAATCTGATTGAGGCCCTGCCAATCTGACACGGGGGGGTCCATGCCGATAGTCCTCAGGGTGTAGGGGGGCCACTCCGCCGTCTTGAGCCAGACGTAGCTCTGCCAGAGCACCAGAGCCAAAGCCAAGGCGGGCGGGCCAAGGATGGCAAAGAGCCAGAAGAGCACCCGGTGGGTCTCCCGGTCGTCCTTAGCGAGCAACAGGCGCTCCCGTGGTGTCAGTTCGTCGCCCATGCCTTTCCCCCATTCAATTCAACGGCGGAGGGGGTTGTAGCGGGCCTTTGCCGGTCACAGAAGCCCGCGCTTCACCTCGGGCCAAGAGCGTCGGTTCCGGACAGCGTCGATGTTCCGTGCGGTCACCCCGTAGCGCGCCCCAAGTACCCGGCTGGGTTCATCGCTCACCCGCGTGCCGCCATTTCCTCCATTTCGTCGACCTCGCGCGCGAAGCGTTGGGCGGCGATGCCGGGAGCATGGGCGCGGAAGGCGTTGGCGAGCGCGCGGTAGTACCACAGGGTGCCGCCCTTGCCGCCGGTAAACCGGCTCCATACCCCCTCGCCCACAGCGCGCAGATCGGCGTTTATCGCGGCGGCGTTGTGGGTCTTGTCGGCAAGGCTCACCGGAAGGCTGCGCGCGGGCTTATACGCGAGGCTGGCGATGTAGGCCTCCTTGCGCGGGCGCCAAGCGGGTTTAGGCTCTTCGTGCGCGTCGGTGCAATCTGCGACCATGGCGGCGACATCTTCGCCGAAGCGCCCGCGGATCACCTCCAACTGCGCGAGGCCACCCTGGTCCTCGACCGCATCATGCAACAGTGCCGCGATCGCCTGATCCTCGTCCGCCCCGTTCTCGAGAGCGATCGCGGCGACCGCGAGGAGGTGCGAGACATAGGGCACGCCGTTGCCCTTGCGGGCCTGGGAGCGGTGGAGGCGACTGGCATAGGCGAGTGCATCGTCGAAGCGGTCGGTGATGAAGGGGGCGGAAGGGGCATCTGTCATCAAGGGGTCCTCCTGTAGCCAAACCAAACGGCGATTGCGCCCGGCAGCGGGGCTGCGGGCGTAACGTTTGGTTATGTGGTGGGTTTTTGAGGTTGGTTGCGGGAGTTGGATTTGAACCAACGACCTTCAGGTTATGAGCCTGACGAGCTACCGGGCTGCTCCAT
>JAUMAX010000035.1:0-7148 GCA_032116115.1 Porphyrobacter sp. | reverse complement strand
CGAGCGTTGTCACCGCGGCGGTGTGCGGGATGATGTTGAGCAGAAAATCGCAGGTGCCGTCGGGCCGGTCACGCACGTCGTTGACGGTCAGCGACACGCCGTTGACTGTGATCGAGCCTTTTTCGGCGATGAAGGGCGACATGTCGGCCCGCGCGCGGATGGCGATCTGCCAGCTGCCGCCAGCCTGCGACACCTTCACCACCTCGCCGACCGAATCGACATGGCCGGTGACGATATGGCCGCCAAGTTCGTCCCCGAGCCTCAGCGATGGTTCGAGGTTGAGCCGCGCGCCCGCGTTCCACATGCCCGGCACGGTCCGGCTGATGCTCTCGCCTGACAGGTCGACATCGAACCATGCATCGCCCGCTGTGCCGCCACGCTCGACCACGGTGAGACACACGCCCGAACAGGCAATCGAGGCGCCGATATCGATCCGGGCGGGATCGAGCGGGGCGGTGATGCGCAGGCGCAGATCGCCGCGCTGTTCGGCGGCGGCGATGGTGCCGATGGCGGTAACGATGCCGGTGAACATGGGTCGCGCTTTCCTCTCTAGTCTCGGGTGCGCAGATAGGCGGTGAATTGGTCGCTGCCAAGCTGGCGGCGCTCGTGCACGTGCCAGCGGCCATGCGCGTCGGCGAGGCTGGCAAGACCCAGCGCGCCAAGGCTGCGGCGGCCATCGCCGATCAGGATGGGCGCGGTGTAGAGGTGCAATTCGTCCACCAGATCGGCGGCGAGGAAGGCCGCAGCGGTCTCCGCCCCGCCTTCGACATAGAGGTGGAGCACGCCATCAAGGCTGGCGATGGCTTGGGGGGAGGGGATCGCGGTCACGCCCGCGGCTGGCGCTGCGCCGCGCGTCAGCACCACCCGACCCGGCGAGCGCGCCTCCAGTCCCGGCAGCCGCACATCAAGGCGCGGGCTGTCCGCCCGCCACGTCCCGCCGCCGACGAGTATCGCGTCATTCCGCGCGCGCTGGGCATGGACGTGGGCGCGGGCAGTCTCTCCGGTGATCCACTGGCTGGTCCCGTCGGCCAGCGCGATGCAGCCGTCCAATGACGTCGCCAGCTTCAGCGTCACCCACGGGCGGCCTGCGCGCTGGCGGGTCAGGAACCCGGCAAGGCTGGCGGCAGAGGCGGGATCATCGAGCAGGCGCGTCTCGATCCCGGCTGCTTTCAGGCGGGCGATGCCCTCGCCTGCGGTGCGGGGATCAGGGTCAAGCTGGCCGATCACGACGCGGGCAGGGCGAGCGGTCAGCATCAGATCCGCGCAGGCTGGCCCGCGCGCAGAGACATGGGCGCAAGGCTCCAGCGTCACATACATCGTCGCTTGCACCAGCACTTGCGGCGCGAGGCCTGCCAGCGCGATCGCTTCGGCATGGGGGCGGCCGCCGGCCTGAGTCCAGCCGCGCGCGATCACGCGGCCTTCTTGCACCACCAGCGCTGCAACGCCGGGATTTGGGCGGGCGAGCGGGCGCGCGCGCTGCGCCAGCCGCGCGGCGGCGGCCATCCAGTCGTGATCGGACGGGGGAAGGCTTGCGGCTATTGTCCGGCGCTTTCGGCGAGGGGCGCGGGCTTCGGAGCGGTGCCATTCTTGGCAGCGGCGGCCGCTTCAGCCGCGCGTTCGGCAGCGGCTTTGCGCTCGATCGCGTCGACATCCATCCCCGCCGCCTTGCCCAAGGCCTTGTACATGTTGCGCTTGGCCTCGGCGATCCGCGCTTCTTCTGCGGCGCGCAGGTCTTTCAGCTCCTGGTTGGCGCGGTTTTCCGCCGCGATCTGGGCATCGGTGCGCGCCTCGTCGAGGGTGGTGATATACTCGATCTTGGGCCGCTCCGGCTGGCCATAGGACGTGCTGTTCATGCCCCAGTACAGCATCCCCGCCACCGGCAGCACCGATAGCACCAGAATCGGCAGGCGATAGGGCTGCGGGCGCCGGATCTGGTTCCAGAGGTCCGCAAATCCGTTGACCGGGTTGAAGCGTGATTTGGAGAGCGACTTGGAGGGCATGGCCATCAGTATAAGCGGTGCAGGCGCGAACGCCAAATGCTTCGCGTCAGCCGAAGCTGGCGTAGAGGCCGCGCCCGTGATCTTTCAGCCAGCGGTCGGCCGCAGTGATCTCGCCCTCGAACAAGCGACCGAGCAAGGCGTGGAAGGCGGGGCTGTGATCGAAGTGGACGAGATGCGCGACTTCATGCGCGACCACCGAACGCCGCACGAAGTCAGGCGCCTGCACCAGCCGCCAGTTGATGCGGATGCGGGCCTTGTCCGAGCAGGATCCCCAGCGGCGCTGGGCGCGGGTCAGGCCCATCGGCACCGGATCAAGCCCGGCGGCGGCGCAATATTCGCGCATATCCGTCTCGGCGAGGCGCAAGGCTTCGGCCTCCAGCCAGCGGCGGATGCGCGGCTCGATCCCCGTTTCCGGCCCGCCGATCCGCAGCAGCTCGCCTGCGACCACGGGCTGGCGGGGGCTGCGCGCGTCCCACTCCACTTTCAGCGAGGCGCCGCGATAACGCACCTCGCCCCCCGGTTCGGGCGCGGCGCGGGCGGGCAGCTTGCCCAGTTGATCGGCGAGCCAGCCCTTGCGCGAATGGGCAAAGGCAATCGCCTCGCGCCCCTCGGCCCAGGCGGGCAATGTGACGCGCACCTCGCTGCCATCAGGCGCAAGCCGCAGGGTCAGCCGCCGCGCATTGCGCAGCCGCTTGAGCACGATCGGCACCCGCCTGCCGCCAAGGTCGATTTCAGGATCGGGCGCCGCTTTGGCCGAGGTACCGCGCAGCCAGTCGATCATCAGCCGGCCTCCTCCTCGCGCGCGGGCCAGTGGCGGGGCGCGGGCCATTGGGTGATGTGATGTTCGATCGGCCCGGCATCGACTTCGCTCACCACCCGGCCCACCACCGATACGCCGGCGCGGCGCACCGCGTCACGATCGCCCGACAGCAGGTAGTGCCAGCCCGGCAAGGGCCGCCCGTCGGCGCGAAGCCGGTAGGCGCAGGTCGAGGGCAGCCAGCTTACCTGCTCGACGATCCGCAGCGTCAGGCGCAGGCAATCAGGGACGAAGGCCTTGCGGTTGCGATAATCGCTGCATTGCGCGGTCTTCGTATCGAGCAGCCGGCAGGCGATGTTGGTATCGACCACCTCGCCCGTGTCCTCGTCCTCCAGCTTGTGCAGGCAGCAGCGCCCGCAGCCATCGCACAGCGCCTCCCATTCGGAGCGGGTCAGCTCGCCCAGCGGCAGCTCCCAGAACTGTTCTCTCAGCTCACCCATTTGGCTAGTTCCGCTGCCACCGCGTCGGCGCCCTTGTCGGTCGGCAGGGTGGCAATCGGCGCGCCATCGGGGCCGAACAGGTAGGTGATGTTCGAATGATCGACGAGGTATCCGCCGCCCGGCGTGGTTTCGCCCTTGGCGTAATAGACCTTGAACGCCTTTGCCGTCGCTGCGATCTGTTCGGGCGTGCCGGTCAGGCCGATGATGTCGGGCGAGAAGGCAGCGGCAAATTCACCCACCACCTTTTGCGTGTCGCGTTCGGGATCGATGGTGATGAAGATCGGCTGGATCTTCGCCGCCTTGGCCGGGTCTTGCCCCTTGAGCACCTTCAGCCCCTGGGCCACGCGCTGCATATCGGTCGGGCAGACATCGGGGCAGAAGGCATAGCCGAAATAGACCACGCGGTATTTGCCCTTGAAGTCACCCCACTTCACGGTGCGCCCGTCGCTGGCGGTCAGCGCAAAATCGCCGCCGATCGCCGCGCCCGCCAGCGGGGGCTCCTCGGCGGGGGCGGATGCTCCGCAGCCGGCAAGCGACAATGCGCCGGCAATCAGCAGGGCGAGGGCGGGGGAAGGCTTGTTGATACGGTTCATGCTCTGCTAACTGGTTGCTTGCGACAGGCGCCAAGGACATGGCATCACGCTTGCCCTGCGCCCGGACACACACCAGTTGTGTGACAGGTAATGCGAAAGGATCAAACCGTGCCTCTGGATGTTTTGCGCAAATTAGGGCGTCGCGGAGGGATTGCCAGTGCTATCCTGCTGCTGCTGGCGGCGGCCTTGCCGATTCCTGCCGCCGCGCAGTTCCAGTCGGAAGGCTACAAGTTCCTCGAAGCGGTCAAGGATCGCAAGGGTGACGAGGCGACCGAGATGCTGAGCAAGCCGGGTAGCCAGCTGGTCAACACCCGCGACATCACCACCGGCGACACCGGTCTGCATATCGTTGTCGCACGCAGCGACGTTCTATGGGTCCGCTTCCTGCTCCAGCGCGGGGCCGATCCGAACATTCGCAACAAGAAGGGCATGACCCCGCTCCAGCTGGCCACCGCGATGGGCTTTACCGACGGGGTCGAGGCGCTGGTGAAGGGCGGAGCGAGCGTCAATGTCTCCGACCAGACCGGCGAGACTCCGCTGATCGCAGCTGTTCACGCCCGCAATGTGACCTTGGTCCGGCTGCTGCTGGAAAAGGGCGCAGACCCTGATCGCAACGACAATTCGGGGCGTTCGGCGCGCAACTACATGGAGCTTCAGACGGGCAACACGATGCTGAAGCAGGAATTCGAAAACGCCGATGCCAAGAGGGCCGCGGCGGGAACCAAAAAAGATTACGGGCCTTCCTTCTGACATGACCGATGCACCGATAGATTTTGGCGATCTGACTCTCGACGAACTGCGCGTCGCGCTCGCGCCCGACATTGCCGCTTCGGCGATTTTCGATGGCTGGAACGAAACCGCACTGGTCGCCGCCGCCGAAATGGCCGGATGCGATGTCGATGTGGCGCGGCTCGCTTTTCCGGGCGCCAGGCCGATGGACATGGTCGAGGCATGGATCACGAGCGTCGATCAGGCGATGGCGACCGAATGGCCGGCCGAGCGGCTGGCGACGCTGAAAATCCGTGAACGCATCCGCACGCTGGTGGCTTTCCGGCTGGAGGCAGTGGCCCATATCGATGAAGCGGTGCGCCGCGCGCTGGCCGTGATGGCGCAGCCGCAGAACGCCCGCCGTTCGCTGAAGCTCGGCTGGCATTCCGCGGACATCATGTGGCGGCTCGCCGGGGACACGGCGACCGATTACAACCACTACACCAAGCGCGCGATCCTCGCGGGCATCTATTCGGCAACGCTGGCGGTGTTCGTGAACGACGACAGCGAGGGCAAGGCCGATACCCACGCCTTCCTTGAACGCCGGATCGACGGGGTGATGAAGTTCGAGAAGGTGAAGGCGCAGTTCCTTGGCAGGGACCGCGAACTGCCAAGCCTGACGCGGTTCCTCGGACGGCTGCGCTATCCGGCAAGGTGACCAGCCTCAAGTAGCGGGGCGGCAGGCGACTGAAGACGCATCCGAACTGGTGGATTACCCTTAGCCCCCGCCTCGCGCCGGGCGCTAACCTCGCCTATTGCCCGACTCGGATTCGCAGGCCATCTTGGCGCCCGCGGGATCAAGATATTGACGGGAAGGGTATTTCGATGGCGGGTTCGCTCAACAAGGTCATGCTGATCGGCAATCTGGGCGCTGACCCGGAAATCCGCAGCTTCCAGAACGGCGGCAAGGTCGCCAACCTGCGGATCGCCACGTCCGAACAGTGGAAGGACAAGGCGACCGGCGAACGCAAGGAAAAGACCGAGTGGCACACGGTCGCGATCTTTTCCGAAGGGCTGGTCAGCGTCGTGGAACGGTACCTCAAGAAGGGCAGCAAGGTCTTCGTCGAAGGCAAGCTGCAGACCCGCAAGTGGCAGGACCAGAACGGTCAGGACCGCTACAGCACTGAAATCGTGATCCAGGGCCTCGGCGGCACGCTGACCATGCTTGATGGCGCGGCTGGCGGTGGCGGCGGCGGCATGGGCGGCGGCGGCGGTGGTGGCCGTTCCGGCGGCGGCAGCTACGGCGGCGGCGGTGGCGGCGGCTGGGATCAGGGCGGCGGCAGCTCGTCGGGCGGCTCGGGCGGCGGCGGCTTTGGCGGCGGCCCCTCGGGCGGCGGTGGTGGCGGCTACGACGATCTGGACGACGATATTCCGTTCTGATTGCAGGCCGTCATGACCGTGCCCAATGCGCTCGCCTTCGATGTGTTCGGCACGGTGGTCGACTGGCGCACCAGCGTGACGCGCGAGACGGCGGGGTTTCTGGCGAGCATCGGGCATGACGGCGGTGATGCGGCGGCCTTCGCGGATAGCTGGCGCGGGCAATATATTGCGGCGATGATCGGGATGCGGAAATCGGGCCGGGCGTTCGTGCCGCTCGATGTGCTCCACCGCGAAATGCTGGAAGCGACCTTGCGGGAATGGGGCATTGATCCGGCCAGTCTGGATGAAGCGCTGCTCGCCGACTGGAACCTGGCGTGGCACCGGCTTGATCCCTGGCCTGATACGGTGGCGGGGCTGACGCGGCTGAAGGCGCGGTTTCCGATCGTCACTTTGTCCAACGGCAATGTCGCGCTGATCCTGGCGATGGCGCGCCGCGCCGGGTTGCCGTGGGACGCGATCCTCGGCGCGGAGGTCAGCGGCTTCTACAAGCCTGACCCCAAGGCCTATCTGCGCACCGCAGAGCTTTTGGCGATTGCGCCGGAGGAATTATGCCTTGTCGCCGCGCACCACGGCGATCTCGCAGCAGCGCGGGCCTGCGGGCTGATGACCGCCTATGTTGACCGGCCGGATGAATATGGCGGCGCGCCCGCGCCTGATGCCCATCACGAGCAGGTGTGGGAATGGTCAGCCACCAGCCTAACCGATCTGGCCGATCAACTGGGCTGCTAATCGCGCTTCAGCGCCGCCAGCATCGCCGCCATCGGCCCGTCCTGCTCGCCTTCGGCCACAATGCCCGCTGCCCGCCTCGCCGCATCGGCGTTCGGCCCTTCGGCATAGGGGTCAATCGCAAGCCCGAGTGTCTGCGCCACCGCCTCGCCGAGGTCGAACATGTCGCCCGAAAACTCGATCTCGTCGCAATCATCGGCTTCGAGCTCGATTTCTTCCGCTTCGGTAGGGGGGCGCTGGTTTTCTTCCACAAATCGCAGGTCCACCGGCTCGTTGATCTGCACGGGGAAATCCTCGCCGCTGATGGCGCAGGGCTGCATGATCGCCGCCTGCAAGCGCCCGGTCGCCCGGATCGCGCGGGGCTTCTGCTCCAGCCGCACTTCGGCCCGCAGATGCTCGACCGCGCCCAGCCCGAATCGCGCGG
>JAUMAX010000034.1:327-125785 GCA_032116115.1 Porphyrobacter sp. | reverse complement strand
TTAACCGTGCCGGTCTATCCCATAAGCAGACTTACCACGCCTTGTGCGTAACTGCTCGGGAAACGCCGCCCATGAAGTTCATCAAGCTCCACTCGCGCGGCGGCAATTACCTTGTCGTGGCCAGCAACATCGCGTGGCTGCGCACCGCCGAGAACGGGCAAACGAGCGTCGGCATGGTCGGTGGGCAACCGCTGCTGGTGGTGGGTTCGATCGAGGAGGTGGCGGAGCAAATCCTCGGCGCGACCGCCGAACAGGAAGCGCCTGCTGCCCCGCCTGCTGTCGCGGCTCCGGCCCCCGCACCTGTCGTGGCACAAGCCCCCGAACCGGTCGCTCCGCCGCCGCCCGCGCCGGAGCCCGTCCCTGAACCGCAACCTGTGGCGATTGAATCTGAGCCTGTGCAAGCGCAGCCGGAACCCGAACCCGAACCGGAACTCGTGGCCGAGGCACCCGCCGCCCAGCCCGTGCCGGCCAAGCCTGCGCCCGAGCCTGCTCCGCAAGCCCGTGCCGCAACGCCCGCGCCCGCCCGTCCGCGCCCTGTGCCGCGCAATTCGGCCTCCCTGTGGGAACGTCCGGCTGCTGCTCCCGCCAAGGGGCTGAAGGTCAAGGCCGGATCACAGCGCATGATGGGCGCGCTGGAATAGAACCCAACGCAAAGCGGGCCGCCATGCCGAAGCATGACGACCCGCCTTTCCGATCAGTCTTGAACCGTGATTACGCGGCGGTGGCGAAAGCCTCTGCCGGCAGCTTCATCATGTATTCGCTGCCTGCTTCGAGCTTCCGACGCAGCGCGCCGGCATCGGGCAGGAAGCGTTCGGCGTAGTAATTGGCCGAAACCAGCTTGGCCTCGTAGAACGCCTTGTCCTCAGGCTCGCCCGCCAGCTTGGTCAGCGCGACCTTGGCCATCTTCAGCCAGAAGAAGCCGAGCGTCACGATCCCCATGATGTGCATGTAGTGATGCGCGCCCGCGCCAAGGTGGTTCGGGTTGGCCATCGCGTTCTGCATGAACCACATGGTCGCCGCCTTCTGCTCGCCCAGCGCCTTTTCGAGGCGTTCGGCCACATCCTTCAATTCGGCGACCTGCTTGGCAGCGGCGATTTCTTCGTCGATCATGGCGAAGAAGGCCTGGATTGCCTTGCCGCCGCCTGCGGCCAGCTTGCGCCCGCACAGGTCCATCGCCTGCACGCCGTTGGCGCCTTCGTAGATCATGGCGATACGGCTATCGCGCACGAACTGCTCCATGCCCCACTCGCGCACATAGCCGTGGCCGCCATAGACCTGCTGCATGTTGTTGGCGATGTCATAGCCCTTGTCGGTGCCGTAGCCCTTGATGACCGGAGTCATCAGCCCGATCAGCAGATCGGCGGTCTCGCGCTCTTCGGGGGTCTGGGCCTTGTGGGTCAGATCGACCTGCAAGGCGCCCCACAGGCACAGCGCACGCATGCTTTCGGTGAACACCTTGGCGTCCATGAGCATCCGGCGCACGTCGGGGTGGACGAAGATCGGATCGGCCTTGGCCTCCGGTTCGGCCGGGCCAGAGAGCGCGCGGCCCTGACGCCGATCAAGCGCATAGGTCACCGCGTTCTGGTAAGCGACTTCGGCCTGAGCATAGCCCTGAATGCCGACGCCAAGGCGCGCGGCGTTCATCATGATGAACATGGCGGCCAGACCCTTGTTCTCCTCGCCCACCATGTAACCGGTCGCGCCGTCATAGTTGAGCAGGCAGGTGGCGTTGCCGTGGATGCCCATCTTCTTCTCGATCGAGCCGCAGGTCACGCCGTTGCGGGCGGCCGGGTTGCCGTTCTCGTCAAGGATGAACTTGGGCACGATGAACAGCGAGATGCCCTTGACGTTGTCGGGCGCGCCCGGGGTCTTGGCGAGCACCAGATGGATGATGTTGCTGGTAAGATCGTGCTCGCCGGCCGAGATGAAGATCTTGGTGCCGGTGATCGCATACGAACCATCGCCATTGGGCACGGCCTTGGTGCGGATCATGCCGAGATCGGTGCCGCAATGCGGCTCGGTCAGGTTCATGGTGCCCGACCATTCGCCCGAGATCATCTTGGGCACGAAGGCCGCCTTCTGCTCGTCCGAACCCTTGGCCAGGATCGCCGAGATCGCACCGGCGGTCAGGCCGGGGTACATCGCGAAGGCCTGATTGGCGGTGCCGGTGTATTCTTCCAGCACGAAACCAAGCACATGCGGCAGGCCCTGCCCGCCGAATTCTTCCGGCTGTGCGAGCGTGCCCCAACCGCTTTCGACATAGGCCTGATAAGCTTCCTTGAAGCCCGGCGGGGTGGTGACCGAACCATCTTCGTGACGGGTGCAGCCATGCTCGTCACCCGCCTGATTGCACGGCGCGAGCACCTCGGCGCAGAACTTGCCCGCTTCGTTGATGACCGTCTCGATCATGTCGGGGGTGGCGTTCTCGAACCCCGGCAGATTGCCATAGCTGGCAAGGTCGAGCACTTCGTTGACGATGAAACGCGTGTCGCGGGTGGGGGCGGTATAGGTCGGCATCACATGATCCCTTTAGTGTGCAGTCTGGGTTGGTGAGGTGAGCGGTGAGCCTGACGGCTCAGCGCAGTTCAAGCTTCTCGATTTCAGAAACGAAATCAGTGAGCTCGTTGATGGACGAATCGATATCGTCGCGCTGCGCCTTCAGCTTGGCGATATGCGCACGGCATTTTTCGACTGTGACGCGGCGCTGTTCGACCCGGCCATCGTCGAGATCGTAAAGGTCGATCATCTCGCGGATTTCGGTTAGGCTGAAACCGACATTCTTGGCACGCATGATCCACGCAAGCCGTGCGCGGTCACGCTTGGAATAGACGCGGGTCAGGCCAACGCGCGCCGGGTTGATCAGCCCTTCGTCCTCGTAGAAGCGCAAGGCGCGCGCGGTGCAGCCGAATTCCGAGGTGAGGTCGGAAATGGTGAACTGTTCCCGCTCGTGGACATCGGGGCGATCAAGATGCGCGCCGTTGCGGCGCGGCTCTGATGCGGTGTCGGCGGCGGGGTGAGATGCAGGAGCGGTGGCCATGTCCGCTCCATACCTTCCGTTTACGTGAGCGTCAAGTTGGGAGCTTGACCAGCACAGGCTCGCTGCCCGACGCGTCGATCTGTCGATAGAAGCAGCTGCGCGCACCCGTGTGGCACGTCGGCCCTGCCGGTGTTGCCCGAATCACCAGCGCATCCTGATCGCAATCGACCAGAATGGATTCGACATTCAGGACATGGCCCGAAGTCTCGCCCTTCATCCACAATTGCCCGCGAGAGCGTGACCAGAAGTGAACGGTGCCGCTCGACAAGGTAGCCTCGAGCGCCTCGGCGTTCATATGGGCGACGACCAGAACATCGCCGCTGACGTGATCGACCACAACGGCTGTGAGCAGGCCTGCACTGTCGAACTTCGGCGCGAACACGCTGCCGCGTTCGCGCTCCTCGGTGGTCATGGGGGTTTTGGTCACTGGAAAACTCCGTGTCATCAAACCTGCACAGCACGCGCGGATCATGTCGCAGGCCGAGCGCTCATGCGACGATTGTTGCAAGCAGACAACAGCCTCTCGCAAAAAATACGAGGCTTGCAGGTTCGGTCTTCCGAGTTGGTGTGCACCGTGGAACAAGCGCCTCCGGAGCCTTCGCAAGGGGTTCTCCACTTGAACAATGGCACCGCCCGGTGCCTCGTTCTGGGGGTGGCTGGAACGCAGACTGGCAGCGGGGTGCCAGTGCGACCGGTCGAACGATAGGGACTGGATTCTGGCAGCTAACTTAGGGGGTGGCTGCCTTGGCCCGAAAGGGCGGATCCGCACCGTTTCGTCACGTGGCGCCCGGGGCTCAAAAGGCCCCGGGCGTTATGTTTTTCGGCCCCAGGTGGCGATGCCGCTCGTCGACCCGGGCAAAGCAGGCGACCGTGATCGAGGCTGGCTCCGCCGCTACTATGGCAGCAATGCAGGCACGGCTTGTGGCACCGCTTGTCAGCACATCATCCACCAGCACCACATGACGCGCCTTCAGCTTGCTTGCCCGCGCCGGATTGAGCCGGATGGCTCCTGAAAGCGCCCGATCCCGCTCCTCTCGCCCAAGCCCGCCCAGAGGCGGTGTGCGGCGGTGGCGAATCAGGGCGGCAACCTCGGCCTCGCCCTTGCCCATCAGCGCCAGTTCATGCGCCAGCAGCGCGGCCTGATTGAACCCCCGCTGCCAGAGCCTCCAGCGATGAAGCGGAACGGGAACCAGCACCGGCGGCGGCCCGCCAGCCTGCGGTTCGGGCAGGCGCGCTGCGATCAGCCGGGCCAGAAGCCGTGCCAATGCAATCCGCCCGCCATGCTTGTAGGCCAGCACGATCCTGCGCGAGGTATCATTGTAATAGGTCGCGGCATGGACGGGCACGCCGCCAGTGTCATTCCCGTCGTGCGAGGGAACATCGAGGCTGCTCCAGCAGTCGCTGCACAAGCCCTCCTGACTGGCAATCGCCACCCCGCAGGATGGGCATCGCGGCGGATAGAGCACATCCACCACGGGTCCGAAATGTCTGGCAAAGCGTGCGACCGCGACCATGCCCGAATGTGTCGCACGGCTTGCACTCGGCTGGCAAGCGCGGCAGGGCGCAGGCGATGAATCCTCCTGCGATCCCCACGATTTTCAGCGCCCGCCGCCGGACAATGCGACTGGCGCGCGCCCGGCAACGCGTGACCTATCCCGGCGCGGCCCGTTTCATCGCCGACGACATGATCGAAGACACGCTCGAACGGCTTGCTTTCCTCCGCCACGAACCGGCACGCGCGATGGTGCTGGGCGACTGGACGACCATGCTGGCTGCGAACCTGCGCGCCGGTGGCGCGGAGGTGATCGAACCTGCGATACTGGACATGGAAGCGCCCTACCCTTCTGGCGGGTATGATCTGATCGTTGTCATGGGCTTGCTCGATGCGATCAACGACCTGCCCGGTGCTCTGATCCATCTGCGCAATGCGCTTGTGCCCGGCGGCTTGGTGATGGCGCATTTCATCGGCGGCCAGAGCCTGCCCGCCTTGCGCGCGTCGATGCTCGCTGCCGAGCCTGAGCGGCCGGCGGCCCGAATTCACCCCCTGGTCGATCATCGCGCTGCGCCGGGGCTGTTGCAACGTGCGGGCTGGAAAGATCCGGTGGTCGATACCCACGCGCTGACCGTGCGCTATGCCGGCATGGACCGGCTTGTCGCTGACCTGCGCGATTCCGGCCTCGGCAATGCGCTGGCCAAGCCTGCTGCGCCGCTGGGCAAAGCCGCTCTCGCCCGCGCCCGCGACGCCTTTGCCGCCCGCGCCGAGGCGGATGGCAAGACGACCGAGACCTTCGAGATCATCACCCTGACCGGGCGACGGTCCCTCGCTGGAACCTAGGCCTTTTTGAGCGCCGCCTGCGCTGCCGCGAGCCGTGCAATCGGCACACGGTAGGGCGAGGCGCTGACGTAATCGAGGCCGACGCCTTCGCAGAAAGCGATGCTCGCCGGATCGCCGCCATGCTCCCCGCAGATGCCGAGCTTGATGTCGGGCCGTGTCGCCCTGCCCCGCTCGGCCGCGAGCTCAACGAGCTGGCCGACGCCTTCGATGTCGAGGCTGACGAAGGGATCGCGCGGGAAGATGCCCTTGTCGACATAGACGCTGAGGAACCGCGCCGCATCGTCGCGCGATACGCCGAGCGTGGTCTGCGTCAGGTCATTGGTGCCGAAGCTGAAGAATGCGCCTTCCTCGGCAATCTCGCCCGCCATCAGGGCGGCGCGCGGCAGTTCGATCATCGTGCCGACGAGGTATTCGACCCGCGTGCCGACTTCGGCGAAGACGGCCTCGGCCACCCGGTCCACAAGCGCGCGCAGGATTGCCAGTTCCCGCTTGGTTGCCACCAGCGGGATCATGATTTCTGGCAGCGGCGCCTCGCCCGTCGATGTCTTCACCGCGCACACGGCTTCAAAAATCGCCCGCGCCTGCATCTCGTAGATTTCAGGGAAGGTGATCCCGAGCCGACAGCCGCGATGGCCCAGCATCGGGTTGAATTCATGCAGCTCGCCCGCCCGGCGCTTGAGGTGGTCGACCCCCAGCCCGGTCGCATCGGCCAGGTCGGCGAAGTCTTCGTCCGCGTGGGGCAGGAATTCGTGCAGCGGCGGATCGAGCAGGCGGATCGTGCAGGGCAAGCCCGCCATCACCTCGAAGATCGCAGTGAAATCCGCGCGCTGCTCGGGCAGGAGTTGCTCAAGCGCGCGGCGGCGACCGGCCTCGTCATCGGCGAGAATCATCTGGCGAACCAGAGAGATGCGCGACGCTTCGAAGAACATATGTTCAGTGCGGCACAGGCCAATGCCCTCGGCCCCGAACTGGCGCGCCATGCGGCAGTCATCGGGCGTCTCGGCATTGGTGCGCACCTTCATCCGGCGCAGCTTGTCCGCCCACACCATCAGCGTGCCGAAATCGCCTGCCAACTCCGGCTCGACCGTGGGGACAATGCCGAGCATCACCTGCCCCGTCGCCCCGTCGAGGGTGATGGAGTCGCCCTCTTTCAGCTCGGTCGTCCCGATCCGCAGCGTCCGCGAAGCCCGGTCGATCGACACAGCGCCCGCACCGGAAACGCAAGGCCGCCCCATCCCGCGCGCCACAACCGCCGCGTGACTGGTCATCCCGCCGCGCGCAGTCAGAATGCCCTGCGCCGCGTGCATCCCGTGGATGTCCTCAGGGCTGGTTTCGACCCGCACCAGAATGACTTTCTCACCGCGCCCGGCCCATTGCTCGGCGGTGTCGGCGTCGAGCACGATCTTGCCCGCAGCCGCGCCCGGCGAAGCGGGCAATCCGGTGGTCAGCACATGGCGTTCAGCCTTGGGATCGAGTGTCGGGTGGAGCAGCTGGTCCAGCGCCATCGGATCCACACGCCGCACAGCCTCGCGCTCGTCAATCAGGCCCTCGGCCACCATGTCGACCGCCATCTTGAGCGCGGCCTTGGCGGTGCGCTTGCCCGAACGGGTCTGGAGCATCCACAGTTTGCCACGTTCTACCGTGAATTCAATGTCCTGCATGTCCTTGTAATGAAGTTCCAGCAGGTCGAACACGCGGGCAAGTTCGGTGTAAGCGTCGGGCAGCGCCTCTTCCATCGACAGCGGCTTGGCCCCTGCCGTCTCGCGCGCGGCTTTGGTCAGATATTGCGGCGTGCGGATGCCTGCCACCACGTCCTCGCCCTGTGCGTTGATCAGGTACTCGCCGTAATAGGCGCGCGTGCCGGTCGCCGGATCGCGGGTGAAGGCGACGCCGGTGGCGCTGGTGTCGCCCATGTTGCCGAACACCATTGCCTGCACATTGACCGCGGTTCCCCAGTCGCCCGGAATGTCGTTCAAGCGGCGATAGACCTTGGCGCGGTCGCTATCCCAGCTGTCGAACACAGCGCGGATCGCGCCCCAAAGCTGTTCGTGCACGTCCTGCGGGAACGGGCGGCCCAGTTCTTCCTCGACGATTGCCTTGTACTGGCCGACCAGCGCCTGCCAGTCTTCAGACGTCATCTCGGTATCGTTGTAGAAGCCCTTGTCTTCCTTTGCGATCTCCAGCGCCTCTTCGAACAGTCCGTGATCGATCCCGAGCACCACGTCCGAATACATCTGGATGAAACGGCGGTAGCTGTCCCAGGCGAAGCGCGCATCACCAGACGACACCGCCAGCCCTGCAACCGTCGCATCATTGAGGCCGAGGTTGAGGACCGTGTCCATCATCCCCGGCATCGACACCCGCGCGCCCGAGCGGACCGAGACCAGCAGCGGATCGCCCGCATTGCCGAAATTCTTGCCGACAGTCGCTTCGACATGCTTCAGGGCTTCGGCTACGGCAGCTCGCAGATCATCGGAAAAGTCCGCGCCATCCTGCAGATAACGCACACATTCTTCGGTCGTGATGGTGAAGCCCGGCGGAACCGGCAGGCCGATGCTGGCCATTTCGGCGAGGTTTGCGCCCTTGCCGCCAGCGACGGTCTTGTCCTTCTGGCGCGGATCGGTGTGCGCGGCGTTTCCGCCGAAAGGGTAGACTGTTTGCACTTCACATCATCCTGTTAAGCATCGGCACGGCAAGGCTGAACCATGAGACACATGAGACACAGCCCAGGAAACGAAAAGCTCACCCTTCGATCCGGCTGAAATCGGCTACCCGGTGCACGGCATCGCGGAATCGCGCGAGCAGGGCAAGCCGTGCGGACCGCTTGTCCGCCTCCGGGTCGTTGACGGTCACCTCTTCAAAGAACCGGTCGATCGGGGCGCGCAAGGTGGCGAGCGCCGCCATCGCATCGGCGAACCGCTCGTCCTCCACCGCCTGCGCAGCGCGCGGGGCGGCGGCATCGAGCGCGTCGATCAGCGCCTTTTCGGCCGGTTCGGGCGTGTAGGAAAGGGTGGAAGCCGCTTGCCCGTTACCCGTCATGCCAGCGGAAGCTGGCACCTCGGGCGTTTGCGCGTTGCCGCCCGAGGCCCCAGCTTCCGCTGGGGTGACGGGGTAATTTTCTTTCTTCAAGATATTCGCCGCGCGCTTGTAGCCTGCGAGGAGGTTGGAGCCGTCCTCGGTGGTGACAAAGGCTTGCAGCGCATGGACGCGGGCGAGGTTGCCGACGATCTCGTCCTTGCGCTCTGCCAAACCGAATACCGCGTCGATCAGGTCGTAGCGCACGCCCGCATCACGCTGCTGCACCTTGAGGCGGTCGACAAAGAAGTCTGGCACAGCGCGATAGAGTTCGGGAGTATTGTGCTCTGCCAGCCACGCTTCGTGATCATCAGACCACTCATGTTGTCTGAAAACCCTGCCTGCGGCTCTGGCCGTCGCATAATCGAGTTCGAGGCGAAGACCATTACGCAAAATGAGTTCGATGATCCCGAGCGCCGCTCGCCGCAGAGCAAAGGGATCCTTGGAGCCGGTGGGACGCTCCTTGATTACGAAGAACCCAACCAACGTATCCAGCTTGTCCGCCAGCGACACCGCCACCGTCACAGGAGCCGTCGGCACATCGTCCCCCTGCCCGACCGGCTTGTAGTGATCGCGGATCGCTTCGGCGACCTCCTGCGGCAGGCCTTCCTTGGCGGCGTAATATCCGCCCATCAGGCCCTGCAATTCGGGGAATTCGCCGACCATCTCGGTGACGAGATCGGCCTTGCACAGGCGCGCGGCCTGTTCGGCGAGGTCGGCCAAACTCCCCTCCCGCTTGCGGGAGGGGTCGGGGGTGGGCGCGTCAGGGCGGGCGCTCGCAGGCCCACCCCCAGCCCCTCCCGCAAGCGGGAGGGGGGTATCGGTGACAATCCCCTCCTCAACCAGCCAGCGCGCCAGCTTCGCCACGCGCTCGACCTTGTCGGCGACGGTGCCCAGCTTCTCGTGGAACGTGATGCGCGCCAGCTTTTCCGCGTGAACCGCGAGCGGCGTCTTCTGATCCTGCTCCCAGAAGAAGCGGGCATCGGAAAGCCGCGCGGCCAGCACCTTGCGGTTGCCGTCGACGACCACGGCCGGGTCGCGCGCTTCGATATTGGCGGTGCAGACGAAGGCGTTGGCCAGCTTTCCGTCCGCATCTTCGCACACGAAATACTTCTGGTTCACCCGCGCGGTAAGCTGGATCACCTCGGGCGGCACGTCGAGGAAGGCCTCGTCGAAGCGGCCAAGCAGCGGCACGGGCCATTCGGTGAGGCCGGCGTTCTCGATCACCAGACCCTCGTCCGCGACCAACGTCAGGCCAGCGTCAGCCGCGGCCTTGGCAGCGCCTTCGCGGATGAGGTTGCAGCGTTCGGAGAAGTGGACGATCACATGGGCCGCGCGCAGGGTTTCGATGTAAGTGCCTGCGTCGGCAATCTCGACAGGGCCGGAATGGTGGAAGCGGTGGCCCATGGTCGTGCGGCCGCTCGCAATCCCGTCAACCTCGCACGGCACCACGGCGCCATCGAGCAGCGCAATGATCCCCGAAAGCGGACGCACCCAGCGCAGGGATTCCGTGCTGAGCGAGGCTGCGCCCCAGCGCATCGATTTGGGCCAGGGGAAGGCGCGGATGATCGCCGGGATCGCTTCGGCGAGCACCCCTGCGGTTTCACGGCCCGGCTTCTCGACCACAGCGAAATACACCCCGTCACGCTCGACAAGCTGCTCTGCCGAAAGGCCGACCTTGCGCAGGAAGCCTTCGAGCGCTTGCGGCGGTGCACCGACTTTCGGCCCCTTGGTTTCTTCGCTGACAGCCTCGGTGGCAAGCGGCAGGTCCTTGGCAATCAGCGCCAATCGGCGCGGTGTGGCAAAGGCCTCGATGGAACCCGCCGTCAACCCGGCCTTGGCCAGCGCATCGGCAAACAGCCGCGCCAGATCCTCCTTGGCCTTGGGTTGCATCCGGGCGGGGATTTCCTCGCAGCGCAGTTCGAGCAGGAAGTCAGCCATCAGACGAGACTCCACCCGGGATATTTCGCTTCCCATTGCGGCGTCATCTTGGCGGCGTAAGCCTCGCACGAGGAGCGCGCCAAGTCGCGCACGCGGCCCATGTAGCTGGCGCGTTCCTGCACCGAGATCACGCCGCGCGCCTGCAACAGGTTGAACACATGGCTCGCCTCGACCGCCTGTTCGTAGGCGGCAATCGGCACGCCTGCGGACAGAGCATTGCGGCACTCGGCTTCGGCCTTGGCGAAAAGGTCGAACAGGGCGTCGGTATCGGCGACCTCGAAGTTCCACTTCGACATCTGGCGCTCGTTTTCGAGGAACACGTCGCCATAGCTAACGCCCGAAGAGTTGAACGCCAGATCATAGACGTTGTCGACGCCCTGGATGTACATGGCGAGGCGTTCGAGCCCGTAGGTCAACTCGCCCGCGACCGGCTTGCAATCAAAGCCGCCCATCTGCTGGAAATAGGTGAACTGGGTGACCTCCATCCCGTCGCACCAGACCTCCCAGCCCAGCCCCCATGCGCCCAGAGTCGGCGATTCCCAGTCGTCCTCGACGAAGCGGATATCGTGGGCCAGCGGGTCGATGCTGATCGCGGCGAGGCTCTTGAGGTAGAGCTCCTGAATGTCCGACGGCGAGGGCTTCAGGATCACCTGATACTGGTAGTAATGCTGCAGCCGGTTGGGGTTTTCCCCGTAACGCCCGTCGGTTGGACGGCGGCAGGGCTGGACGAAAGCGGCATTCCACGGCTCGGGCCCAAGCGCGCGCAGGGTTGTCGCGGTGTGGAACGTGCCTGCCCCCATGCGCATGTCATAGGGCTGGAGGATGACGCAGCCCGCCTCGGCGCTCCAGAAGTCGTGGAGCGTCAGGATCATGTCCTGAAACGAACGCGACGGATCGCGGAGCGGCGGGGCAAAAGAGGGTGCGGCATTCATGGCGGCTCGCCATGGCCGAACACCCCCCAAGCGTCAATGCCGCAGCGCAGCATCTCCCCGCATCGCCGCGGCCGGGTCACGTTGTGGCGACACAAAGTCAGGTCATCTTGACATGGTCAGCGAATCACGACATAAAGTCAGGGCAACCTTACATAACGGAAGGTTGTAACGACACTCACTCTTCCTCCCCAGGAGAACCTTCATGTCCCTTCGTCTGCCCCTTGCGATTGCTGCCACTCTGATGCTGGCCCCCGCCGCCGCTATCGCCTCGCCCGTCAATGCGACGGAGTTTGAGGCTCCGGTTGCCCATGACGATCTTGACCTGACCACCAGCGATGGCGTCTCGCGCCTCGATGAGCGGGTGCGCACCAAGGTTCGCCAGATGTGCGCCACTGGCGGACGTGACGGTGTCTCGGTCCGGTTGGAACGCGAATGCCGCGAAAGCGCGTTGGCGGCGACAGCCCCGGCGGTCCGCGTCGCGGTCGCCAACGCCCGGTTGGAGCGCGTGCGCTTTGCCCAGAACACCCCCGCATCGCCCGCCGCCACTCCCGGCGCGTGATGACCCCCGGCGGAGGGGCACGCCCCGCCCCTCCGCCGCCCCCTTTTCCCTCAGCAATGGAAGCGCCTGAATGACCCGATCGGCAAAAGACCTCCGCTACCGCGCCTATTTCTGGCTGATGAACGCTGCGATGGTGGCTGCGGTGATCTCACTTTCGGAGGTCGTCTGCTATTTCGCGACCGGCGTGCGCGGGTTCGGTCTGACGGGCGTGGTCGAGATGACTGCGGACATCTTTGTTGGCGTCTTCAGCTGGCTCGTGCCGTTCTTTCTGATGATCGCGCGGTTCATGCGCGACGATTACTCCGAAGGCCTCTGGAAGCGCAGCGTGGTGGTGCTCGCCTATGCGGTGGCGCTGTTCCCGATCTTGTTCCTGCTGCTCGCCTGGGGAATGGAGCTCGGCCTGCCGCATGACGGCACCGCCTATGCCGCGTGGCAGACGATCTATAGCCCCTTCACATCAGCGGCCCTGCCCGGCGACGTGATCGTTTCGACCGTGTGGCAGGTCTACATGCAACTGTTTGTGCTCATCTTCCAATTCCTGCGCTGGAGGGACGCGCGATGAACAAGGCCAGCATCTTCATGGCTGCCAGCTGGATCGGGCTTGGCGCCTTCGTCCTCACCGCCGCTGCCGCCGTCGCAAAGGCATCCTCGGCGATTGCCGTACCCCTTATTCTTCTCATGATCGGCAGCAGCTACGTCATGTTGGCGACCCGGCGGGCGGATGAATACACCGAGGGCCTGTGGAACGCGGGGGCAAGCGTCGCTTTCGGGACGATGCTGGTCACCTTTCTCGGCCTGCCCGCTGCCGAAGGCTTTTTTGACGGCGCGGCCGGGACCGAAGACGGCCAGAACATTCCCGCGGCCGTGGTTCCGCTATTTGCCATCGCCGCTTTTTACATCGGCTTGTTTGTCAAGCGCCTACTGGGAGGTCTGTGATGCCTTACAAGCCCGGAACTATCGACCGCGAGAGCACGCCTGAGTGGCATCACAGGATGATCTGGCCCGGCGCCGCCTGTTCGCTGGTCAATCTCGCCAATGCCTTCATCGGCAGCGACGGGATCCTGTTCGCCTGGGCCATGGGCGGGGCGATTGGAGGGATCGTAGCAGGAGGATTTGGGTACCGCGCCGATGATTATTTCCGCGCGCTTGCCGATGTCGGCCTGCGCTGGGCGGGGGCCTTTGTGGGCGCCTACCTGATGGTCGCTTGGACACTCGACACGCTCGATATTGCCTATTCGGCCGGCTATTCCGGCGCGCAGGGGCTGGCCAACGCCCCGCAGGATCGCACCGCTGCCTTCCTGACCGATGCCCGCACGCTTGCCGCGCTGACGGTGGCGGTGTTTTATGCCGGCTATGCCTTTGCCTGGCTGCGCGATCATTGGGGGGCGGAGGCGGCGGAATGAAAAACCGCCTCAAAGTCCTGCGTGCGGAACGCGACTGGAGCCAGGCGGAGCTCGCCGGGCGGCTCGATGTGTCGCGTCAGGCCGTGAATGCCATCGAGACCGGCAAGCATGACCCGTCCCTCCCCCTCGCCTTTCGTATCGCGCGGTTGTTCGACATGCGCATCGAGGAGATTTTTGATGATGAAATCTGATGACATCGGCGACGATGACACCCCGTTCTCGGCCAAGCGCTACTTTGCGCATCTGATCCTATGGTCAACGGCGCTTGCCTTCGCGTTGATTGCTGCTGTTTTTGTCGTTGTAGCTGCTTCGCGATTGCCTAATGCAGGTGAGGCATTTGATCTTTGGGCCGTCGCGATCGGCACCCCTGTCACGCTGCTGGCAGCCTATGGCCTGTGGCGCACCATGCCTGATTTCACGATGGGTGAACCCCACACTCCACGCGGCAACCGGATGCGTCGGCTGATTGCAGCGATTGTGTTTGTAGGAATTGCGATTTCGCTTCCCATCAATCTGGCAGACAGCGGACAAGGTGGCAAATTGCTCTGGGGCAATGGTCCGATGCCGCAGACGCCCGCGTTGATCGCGGTGGTGATGTGGAGCCTGTCCATTCCCGTGGTCATGGTGGCCGGACGCCGTGTCGCCGACGAACACACCCGCGCGGCCGGAGACTTCGGCATGATGGTGGGCTTTCAGACCTTCGCTTACATCGCGCCGATGTGGTGGATGGGCTGGCGCGGCGGGTTTCTGCCGCAACCCGATGTGATGATCCTGTTCATTGTCGCTGGCGCTTTGTCGGCAGGCGCGAACCTGTGGAAGCGTTTCGCATGACTGATCCCAACACTTTCTCCGACCCGCCGCACTCCGGCCCCGGCGAGGTCCGCACCCGCCAGCGCAATCGCGCGCAGATGTTGTTCATCGGCGTTGCGGCCATCATGGGCGCAATGATCGGCCTTGCCACAGGGTTCTTCGATCAGGGCGATGGCAGCCTGTTTGCGGGCAATTGGGAGGAACTCAAGCTCCCGCCGCTCCTCGCCATCGGCCTTGCCGCGATGCTGCTGGGCGCGTTCCTTGCCCTGCCGCTCTACGGCTTCAGGATGATCGACGATTACAAGCGCGAGCATAACTTCGTCGCATTCACCGGCGGCTGCCTTTCGGTGCTGTCAGGCTTTCCGGTCTGGGCCGTGCTTCATGCAGGCGGATTTGTCCCGCCGCCCCACGCTTTCGGGATATTCGCCATCGCCTATGTCTCGATGCTGCTGTCGTTTCTTTATGCCCGCTGGCGGCTCTGATCTCTGGATATTGCCAGCCTTTTGATGTGCTTACCCCTTGCTACGTGTTATCTTCATCCCCCTGAAAGGACCCCCCCATGAAACTTGCCAATATCCTTGCCCTGACCGCCGCCCCTTTCGCTCTGTTCGCGGCCAACCCGGCGCTGGCCGATAATCACGCTGGCCACAGCACCGCTGCCGCCGCCACGGGTAACGGCCCCGCCCTGTGGAAGGTCGCGGACGAGGACACCACGATCTACCTGTTCGGCACCGTCCACGTGCTGCCCAAGGGACTGGAATGGTATGACGCCACCATCGACAAGGCCCTGACCGGCTCGGACACGATCGTCACCGAAATCCCGATGGATGCTGGCAGCGATGCGCAGATGCAGGAGATGACCATGAAGCTGGGCATGCTCCCGGCCGGCACCACCTTGCGCAGTGTGCTCAACGCCGAACAGACCGCCGCTTACACCGAAGCGATGGGCAAGATCGGCATTCCGGTTGAAGCCTTCGACGCGCTCAAACCGTGGATGGCAGGCCTGACCTTTACGGTTCTGCCGCTGATGCAGCAGGGTTACTCGCCTGAAACCGGCGTTGAAAAGGTGCTGCTGTCCAAGGTTCCCGGCAAGCAGACCGGCGCGCTGGAGACGATCGAGTTCCAGCTCGGCATCTTCAACGGGATGGACCAGGACGCACAGATCAAGTTCATGCTCGAAGCCGCCGCCGGCATGGGCGAGGCAGCCCCGATGCTTGACCGCATGGTGGCCGAATGGATCAAGGGCGATGCCGACAGCCTTGCTGCGGTGATGAACGAAGGCATGACCGATCCCGCCGTCGCCGAGGCGCTGCTTTACAGCCGCAATGCCAACTGGGCCGAATGGATCGACGCCCGGCTCGATCAGCCCGGTTCGGTGTTCATCGCGGTCGGCGCGGGCCATCTCGCTGGTGCCGGGAGCGTGCAGGATTACCTCGCGCAAAAGGGCATCACGGTCAGCCGCGTCAAGTAAACGGTCATCGCTGACATGACGACAACATTGGAGGCGGGTATCACCGGAACGGTGCGCAGCATCGTGGCCGGGATGCTTGCCCCCATTCTGCTTGTCCTTGCCGGGTGCAGCGATGCGCCCGGCGGGGCAGCGGACGGCGCCCCGCCCACCCCGCTGCTCTATGAAATCGCCAGCGCCGACGGCGCGGTGGAGGGCTGGATGCTCGGCACCATCCACGCCCTCCCCCAAGGCACTGATTGGCAGACGGATGGAATCCGCAAGGTGGCTGGCAACGCGGACCTGCTGATCGTGGAGATCGCAAGTCTGGATGATCCTGCGCAGACCGCCCGCGTCTTTTCCGCCCTCGCCGCCACGCCGGGCCTGCCCCCGCTCGATCAGCGCCTTCCGCCCGATCTGACCGCCAAGCTTGCCGCCCTGCTGGACGAAGGGGACATCACCCCCGATGCTTTCGCCGCGACCGAGACATGGGCTGCAGCCATCAGGCTGGCGCAGGTCGGGGCGGTTGGTGATCCGGCCAATGGGGTCGACCGCGCGCTGATCCGGGATTTTGCCGGGCGCCCGGTGCGCGAGTTTGAAGGGGCCAAGGCCCAGCTTTCTATCTTTGACCGTCTGCCAGAAGACCAGCAGCGCGCCATGCTGGCCGCTGTCGTCCGCGAGGCCGAGGCTGCGCGCAAGGATCCGGGCAGGCTCCAGCGCGCGTGGCTGGCGGGCGATGCCGCCACCATCGAAGCCTCGACCCGCGAAGGCTTTCTGGCTGACCCTGCCTTGCGCGAGGCGCTGCTGACGGCGCGCAACCGCCGCTGGGTGGCAGCGCTCGTCCCGGTGCTCGAACAACCATCGCGCCCGCTGGTTGCGGTCGGCACGGCGCACCTCGTCGGCCCCGAAGGACTGGTCGCACTGCTCGAAGCCGAAGGGTTCACCATCCGCCGCCTTCCCTGAACCGCCTCCCCTAAATCGGTTGCCAAACCGGGCATCTCTCTCTAAGGGCCCGCGCTTCGGCGCTCCGGTCATCCCTGGAGGCGGTGCGCGCGATGAACCTGAAATCAACACGCATTCGAAAGGCACGATTATGAGCGAAGCTCTGAACCTGCCGGCTGAAGCGCGCGAACGGGCTGGCAAGGGAGCCTCCCGAGCACTTCGCCGCGATGGTCGGACACCTGCTGTCATTTATGGCGGCAAGGAAGAACCCACTATGATCCACGTCGAGCAGAAGGAACTGGTGCGTCAGCTGAACACCGGTCACTTCATGAACTCGATCGTCAACATCGAGATCGGTGGCCAGACCATTCGCACTCTGCCCAAGGATGTTGCGTTCCACCCCGTGACGGACCGCCCGGTCCACGTCGACTTCCTGCGCATGACCGGCGATAGCATGGTCGAAGTGCTGGTTCCGGTGGTGTTCGTCAACGAAGACGCCTCGCCCGGCCTCAAGAAGGGCGGCGTGCTCAACATCGTTCGTCACGAACTTGAGCTGCTGTGCCCCAACGCTGACATTCCGGACGAAATCCAGATTGATGTCACCGGCAAGGAAATCGGCGACGCGATCCACATCAGCGAAGTCGCTCTGCCGGCAGGCGTGAAGAGCGTGATCACCGACCGCGATTTCACCATCGCCACGCTGATCGCTCCTTCGGGCCTCAAGAGCACTGAAGGCGATACCAACAACGGCTGATAGGGCGGCTTGCCCGACACGGCTTTCGGAACGCCGGGCTTCGCCAGAAGTCCGGCGTTTCGTTTTGTGTGAAGGCTCGCTAGGGGAAGTGCCATGCAAATCTGGGTCGGCCTTGGAAATCCCGGACCGCGCTATGCGCTCCACCGGCACAATGTCGGCTTCATGGCGCTGGACGTGATTGCCGATATGCATCGCTTCGGCCCGGTGCAGACCAAGTTCCAGGGCTGGGTGCAGGAAGGGCGGATCGGCCCAAATGGCACAGGCGCAAAGGTGCTGCTGCTGAAACCTGCCACCTTCATGAACGAAAGCGGCCGCGCTGTGGGTGAGGCGCTGCGCTTCTACAAGCTCGGCACCGATGCGCTGACGGTGTTCCATGACGAACTCGATCTGGCCCCTTTCAAGGTCAAGGTGAAGCAGGGCGGCGGGCACGCGGGGCATAATGGCCTGCGCTCAATCGACCAGCATCTGGGCGCAGAATTCCGCCGCATCCGCCTCGGTATCGGGCACCCGGGCCACAAGGACCGCGTCACCGGCCACGTGCTCGGCAATTTCGCCAAGGACGAACAGGACGATCTGGTCGCGATGCTCGGCGCGATTGGCGCTGAGGCAGAGTGGCTGGCGAAGGGCGATGACGTCCGCTTCATGAATGATGTGGCGCTCAGGATGCAGGGCTAATGGTAATTCTGCGCCCGACAACTGCTGCCGATTCCGCAGCCATCGTCGCCCTTTGGCAGGCCTGCGACCTGACCCGGCCGTGGAATGATCCGCACGCCGATCTCGAACGGGCGCTCGGCTATGCAGGCTCGACGGTGCTGCTCGCAGAGGAAGACGGCTCGGTGGTCGGCTCGGTGATGACTGGCTACGATGGTCATCGGGGCTGGCTCTACTATCTCGCTGTCGATCGGGAACGGCGCGGTGAAGGCATTGCGCGCCGCCTTGTCGAGGCGGCGTGCACCTTTCTGGAAGGACTCGGCTGCCCCAAGGCGGAGCTTATGGTCCGCGACGACAATCCCGCAGCCAGTCTCTATCCACATCTGGGCTGGGAGCCGCAAGGTGTCGGGGTCTGGGGGCGCTGGCTTGCCCAGGGTGCAGGCGTCTAAGGAATCGCCCATGCGCCGCGTCCTCATCATCGGCCCATGCGGATCGGGCAAGAGCACCCTCGCCCGCGAACTTGCGCCGCGCATGGGCCTGCCGCTGGTCCACATGGATCAGCTGGGTTGGCAGGCAGGCTGGGTCGAGACGGAGAAGGCCGAACTCCACGCCCGTCTCGCTGAAGCCGTTGCGCAGGATCAATGGCTGATCGAAGGCAACTACGGCAGCACCCTCGCCCCGCGGCTCGAACGGGCGGACACGGTGATCTATCTCGATTTCCCGATCCGGCTGTGCCTGTGGCGGCTGGCAAAGCGCATCCGTTCCAACCGCGGCCATTCGCGCCCCGATATGCCCGAGGGCTGCCCCGAACGCTTCGATGCGGCATTCTTCTGGTACGTGATGACCTGGAACAGCGGCCCCGGTCCGCGCACCGAGGCGAAGCTCGCCAGCTATACCGGCACGGTGATCCGCCTGCGCACCCCCGAAGCGCTTGCGCAATGGCGCAAAGCCAATAACCTCGGGTGATCTGCCTTAGCCAAGGACTTGCCCGATGAGCCTCGACCGCCGCACCCTGCTCGCCAGCGCCGCTGCCACCGCTTCGCTTGCCGCAACGGCCCGCACCGCAGCCGCCGAGCCGGTCTACACCGCCGATCTCAGTTTCAAGGGCAAAAGCGTGCTGATCACCGGGTGTTCCTCGGGTTTCGGGCGGCTCACGGCTGAATTGCTCGCGCGGCAGGGCGCCAAGGTGTTTGCAAGCATGCGCGGTCTGCCCCGCCCCGAGGCGCTGGACCTGATGGCCGTGGCCGCGAAGGACAAACTCGACCTCCACCTGATCGGCATCGACGTGACCTCCGATACGCAGTGCAGCGCCGGGGTGCAGGCCGCCGAATACATCAACAACGGCCCGATCGATGTGCTGGTCAACAATGCAGGCATCGGCATCACCTCGCCGGTCGAGGTGCAGGACATGGAGGCCACGCGCCTGATGTTCGAGACCAACGTGTTCGGCCCGCACCGCATGGCCCGCGCAGTGCTGCCGGGGATGCGCAAGAAGGGCGCTGGCCAGATCATCCAGATTTCCAGCCAGTTGGGCCGCGTCATCTCGCCCTATTCCGGGCATTATTCGGCGACCAAATTCGCGCTGGAGGCGATGAGCGAACAGCTCGCCTATGAACTGGTGCCGCACAATATCGATGTGAGCATCATCGAGCCCGGCGGCTATCCCACCAAGGTCTGGGTCAACCGCAACACCTATTCCTCCGCCCTGAAAGCGCGCGCCGAGGCGGCGCATACCGATGGCTATCCGCAACAGGTAGCGCGGATGGGGATGGAGGACGGGTCGGGCCGCAGCAATGATCCGATGGATGTGGCGCGCGCCATCGCGGGCCTGATCGCGCAAGCACCCGGCACCCGCCCGCTGCGCCTGCCCGTGGCGCCGGGGAACAAACCGCAGGTGCCGATCAACGCAGTCACCGCGCGGGTGCAGACCGATTGGCTCGGCGGCTCTCCGGCGGTTGGCCCCTTGGTCAAGGCGGTGCATGGGCGCTGAGGCTCTAGCCAGCGACCCGCCCGCCCGCTAAGGGCCGCGCTTTCCAGATAACCAAGAGAACACATCATGGGTTTCCGTTGCGGGATCGTCGGCCTGCCGAATGTCGGCAAGTCCACCTTGTTCAATGCATTGACCGAGACGCAGGCCGCGCAGGCCGCGAACTATCCGTTCTGCACCATCGAGCCGAATGTCGGACAGGTCGCGGTGCCGGATGAACGGCTGCAAAAGATCGCCGCTATCGGCAAGAGCGCCAAGATCATCGAAACCCAGCTCGGCTTTGTCGATATCGCGGGCCTTGTGAAGGGCGCGAGCAAGGGCGAAGGCCTCGGCAACCAGTTCCTCGGCAATATCCGCGAGGTTGACGCCATCGTCCACGTGCTGCGCTGTTTCGAGGATGACGATATCCAGCACGTCGCCAACAAGGTCGATCCCATCGCGGATGCCGAAGTGGTCGAGACCGAACTGATGCTGTCGGACCTCGAAAGCCTCGAAAAGCGGGTGCCTGCGGCAGCCAAGCGCGGGGCTGCGGGTGACAAGGAAGCCAAGGCGATGGCGAGCGTGCTGGGGCAGGCGCTGGAACTGCTGCGCGAAGGCAAGCCCGCGCGGCTGACCGTGCCGGGCGATGACGAGGAAGCGCGGCTGTTCAAGCAAGCCCAGCTGCTCACCGCCAAGCCCGTGCTTTACGTCTGCAACGTCGCCGAGGAAGACGCAGCGGAAGGCAACGAATTGTCGGCCAAGGTCTTCGCCAAGGCGGCGGCAGAAGGCGCGCAGGCCGTGGTGGTTTCGGCTGCCATCGAAGCCGAACTCGTCGCCATGCCGGTGGAAGACCGAGGCGAATTCCTCGAAGCGCTCGGCCTGTCCGAAAGCGGCCTCGCCCGCGTGATCCGTGCAGGCTACAAGCTGCTGGGCCTCAAGACATTCTTCACCTGCGGCCCCAAGGAAGCCCGCGCCTGGACCTTCCCTGATGGTGCCAAGGCTCCGCAGGCGGCAGGCGAGATCCACAGCGATTTCGAACGCGGCTTCATCCGCGCCGAGACGATCGCCTATGACGACTACGTCGCGCTGGGCGGCGAAGCGGGCGCCAAGGAAGCGGGCAAGCTGCGGCAGGAAGGCAAGGAATACGTCGTTCAGGATGGGGACGTGTTGCTGTTCAAGTTCAACGTTTGAGGGGTAGTGTTTCGCAGCCCGCGCAAGCCACCCTCGCAAATAGGCTGTAAGACAAAGGTTCGCCACGATTGATCGGATGCGATGCAGGCAAACCTTGGGTTCACCTCCGCGCTTCCGGTCAAGGGCAAGGCATCATCGCAGCGAAGCTTGCGATTCCGCCAACATCGTCTTCAAATATGCCTGCGTCTGCTTCGCCCGTTCGAGCAACTGCTGGCCTGCGCTCTGCGTCGGTGAGCTGCGCATCAACCGGCCCAGCTTGTCGAGATACTTACGGTAGCCTCTGGCTGCCTCGGCGTTCTGCTGCCTGAGGCGATAATCGATCTGCTCCTGCGCCGTGGCATTGCGTGGTGGTCGCTGGCGATTTGCGAGCGAGACAACCAAGCGTGCCGCCTCACGACTCTCTTCCATGACCGACCAAAACTCTTTGGTGGTTGCGGCGTTGACCGGAGTCTCGGCAGCCGGAGAGGGAGTTGAGACGACGACCGGCGCGGCATCTGTCGCAATCGCCGGCCTGACGGCGGGAGGTGCAGCGATCGAAGGCGCGGGAGCCGCAGCCAGAGAGGTGGCCTCCACCATCACGGTTGGAAGCGCTTTTTCAGGCGTGATGGGCGCAGGTATCGCGGTCGGCGCCGTGCTATATGTTGCACGCGTATCCAAGGGCGCGGAAGCGACAGTGACCACGGCGGCTGGTTTGGGGTCGGCCAAATCCGCTGCCGACTGCGGTTGGGCAAAAACCTGAAGCAACACGAAAGCTGCACCGCCGAAAATCACCGTCAAGGCCGCCGTGTTTCCAGAGCGAATTTGGGCCACGCCTCTGTCTTGTCCGGCCTTGCGGCCAGCAGGCTGGGCGGCCGACTGTGCCGGTTCCGAAGGCACCAGCCAGGGATACGGCTGCAGAGAAGGATTGGTGTGTGCGAGCATTGATGCAAGATCCATTCACGGCAATTGGATTGTTACACGTGACAACGGATCAATCGTCCCGGATATTCCCCGCAGACCAATCGCTCGGCAAAACCATCAACCTTCGGCGTCAATGCCGCCCGAACAGCTTCTCGACGTCTTCCATCGACAGCTTCACCCAGGTCGGGCGTCCGTGGTTGCACTGGCCTGACCTCGGCGTTGCCTCCATCTCCCGCAGCAGCGCGTTCATCTCCGCGACGCTTAAGCTGCGCCCGGCTCGCACCGATCCGTGGCAGGCCATCGTCGCCAGCACCAGTTCGAGCCGTTCGGCCAGCAGCAGCGCGCCGCTGTCCTCCTGCTTGCCGTGCTTGGCGATGTCGTCAGCCAGATCGCGCAGCAGCTTGCCGCTGTCTGCCTTGGCAATCGCGGCCGGAACCGCGCGCACCAGCATCGCGGCAGGCCCGAAGCGTTCGATCACAAGGCCGTAACGCGCCAGCCCTTCGGCTGCGTCCTCCAACCGGTCGCAATCGACCTCGTCCATCTCGACCACATCGGGGACCAGCAGGGCCTGGCTGCGGCGGTTGGCTTCCTCCGCTCCGGCAGCACGCAGGCGTTCGAGCACAAGCCGTTCGTGCGCCGCGTGCTGATCGACCAGCACCAGCCCGTCGGCGGATTCGGCGACGATATAGGTATTGGCGACCTGGCCCCGCGCGATGCCAAGAGGGTATTGTGCCGCTTGCTCTGGCAGGGGCACAGCTTCTTCGGCGCGGCCTTGAGGCTCTGCCACTGGCGCACTCCACGCTTGGCGTGCCTCGCCAAACCGCTGTTGCGGTGCGCTCCAGTCGCGGCCCGTGAAGATGCTTTCAAGCATGGGCGCTATCGGTGCAGCGGACGTTGCGACCGGCTCCGCCTGCCACCGCGCCATTGCCGCGCGGTCCGGCCCCTGCGCGCTGCGGCGGTCGCCCGTCGCCAGCGCCTGCCGCAGCCCGCTGACGATGAACCCGCGCACCCCCGCGCTATCGCGGAAGCGCACCTCGGTCTTGGCCGGGTGGACGTTCACATCGACATCCTGCGGCGGAAGATCGAGGAACAGCGCCAGCACTGCATGGCGGTCCCGCGCCAGCATGTCGGCATAGGCCCCGCGCACAGCGCCCACCAGCAGCCGGTCCTTCACCGGGCGGCCATTGACGAAGAGATACTGGTGATCGGCCACGCCCCGGTTGTAGGTGGGCAAGCCCGCGATGCCGGTCAGCCGCATCATGCCGTAGGGCGTCTCGCGCGCCTGTTCGATGGCGACCGAATTGTCCTTCAATTCATGCGCGATGATCCGCGCCACGCGGGTGGCCAGTTCCTCGTCTGCTTGCAGCGACAGCACCGTGCGCTTGCCGGCATCGCCAATAGTCTCCAGCGTGAAGCCAACATCAGGCCGCGCCATTGCCAGCCTGCGGACCACATCCAGGCAGGCAGCATACTCGCTGCGGGCCGAGCGCAGGAACTTGCGGCGCGCTGGCACCTTGGCGAACAGGTCTTCCACCCGCACGCGGGTGCCGGGCGGCAGAGCTGCGGGCTCGTCCGCCAGCACGGCGCCATGATCGACCACCCGCCGCCAGCCCTCCGCAGCGCCAGCCTCGCGGCTTTCGATGGTCAACCGCGCCACGCTGGCAATGCTGGGCAAAGCCTCTCCGCGAAAGCCGAGAGTCGTGACGAGTTCGATCGCGCCATCCGGGCCGATCAGCGAATCGGGCAGCTTGGAAGTGGCGTGCCGTTCCAGCGCCAGAGCCATTCCATCCGGCCCCATGCCGCAGCCATCATCGACCACTTCGATCCGCTGCAATCCGCCATCGACCAGCACCACCCCGATTCGCCGGGCCCCTGCATCAATCGCGTTTTCGACCAGCTCTTTCAGCGCCGCAGCCGGGCGTTCGACCACCTCGCCCGCGGCAATACGGTTCACAAGCGCGGAAGGGAGGCGGCGGATTTCGGGCATTTGTCGCACGCTAGCGTTCAGGCGTCGCGATTTCGAGGGGAAGCGCACAGAAAACGCCGCCGCAGTGGACAAATATTTTGGCCTTTTGTCTGCGGATTCGCTAGGCGCGCGGTGTCATGTCATAACCGGGTCGAATATCCCTGCAGCCAACCCCATATACGGCTTGCAGCCCCGCCCCGCCACCACTGGAACACCAACACAGATGAGCTTTCTGTCCAACTTCTTCAAATTCGGTTCGCAGAACATGGCGATCGACCTCGGCACCGCCAACACGCTGGTCTATGTCCAGGATCAGGGGATCGTTCTGAATGAACCCTCGGTGGTCGCGATCGAGACGATCAACGGTATCCGCCGCGTCAAGGCCGTGGGTGATGATGCGAAGATGATGATGGGCAAGACCCCGGATTCGATCGAAGCGATCCGCCCGCTGCGTGACGGCGTGATCGCCGACATCGAAGTGGCCGAGCAGATGATCAAGCACTTCATCCAGAAGGTGCATGGCAAGAAGTCGATGTTCCGCTATCCCGAAATCGTGATCTGCGTGCCGTCGGGCTCGACCTCGGTCGAGCGCCGCGCGATCCGTGACGCGGCCTCCAATGCAGGCGCATCGGATGTGCACCTGATCCTTGAACCGATGGCGGCTGCGATTGGCGCCGATATGCCGGTGACCGAGCCGGTCGGCAGCATGGTGGTCGATATCGGCGGCGGCACGACCGAAGTGGCAGTGCTTTCGCTGCGCGGCCTTGCCTACACGACATCTGTCCGTACCGGCGGTGACAAGATGGACGAAGCCATCGTCTCTTATGTCCGCCGCCACCACAACCTGCTGATCGGTGACGCGACCGCTGAACGCATCAAGAAGGATTACGGCATCGCCATGATCCCCGAGGATGGCGTCGGCGAGACAATCACGCTGAAGGGCCGCGATCTTGTGAACGGCGTGCCCAAGGAAATCACCATCAACCAGGCCCATGTCGCCGAAGCACTCAGCGAACCGATCGGTGCTATCGTCGAAGGCGTGCGCATCGCGCTGGAAAACACTGCGCCGGAACTGGCAGCGGACATCGTCGATCAGGGCATCGTGCTCACCGGCGGCGGCGCGTTGATCCGGCGTCTGGACGAGCACCTGCGCGAAGAAACCGGCCTGCCGGTCTCGGTCGCCGAGGATCCGCTGCTGTGCGTGGCCATCGGCACGGGCCGTGCGATGGAAGATCCGATCTATCGCGGCGTGCTGATGACCGCGTGACAAGCGCGCATGTAAGCCAGAAGGGATCCTAAGCCATGGCGCCCCCCTCTTCGCGCCGCTCGGGCTTTTCGAAGAAGGCGCAATACTCGCGGTTCACCGGCTATCTGCTGGCGGGCGCGGGTGTTGTGCTGGGCCTTGCGCTGCTGGTTCTGTCCCTCTGGCAACCGGCTGCCTTTGCACCCTTGCGCGGGGTGGCAAGCGATGTCGTCGCGCCCGTGGGCACCGGCAGTGCGGTCGCACGCAGCGAATCCCAGAGCCTGTTTGCGAGCATCGCGGGCTATTTCAACGCCGGGCAACAAAACGCCGAGCTTCGCCGCGAGGCCGAGATCGCCCGCATCCGCCTTGCCGAAGCCGATGCCGTCAAGGCCGAGAACCAGCGACTGAAGGGCCTGCTCGGATTGCGCGATGGCGCGGTCAAGCCGGTTGCCATGGCGCGTCTGGTCGGTTCGACGGCCACCAGCGGACGGCGGCACGCCTATCTCAGCGCCGGCGCGAGCGATGGTGTCTTGCCGGGAATGGCCGTTTTGTCCGAACGCGGCGTGATCGGGCGTGTGCTGGAGACCGGGCGCAAGTCGGCCCGCGTGCTGTTGCTGACCGATAGCGAAAGCGTGCTGCCTGTGCGCCGCGCCAAGGACAATGTCATCGCCTTTGCCGAAGGGCGCGGAGACGGGTTGCTGCGCATCCGTCTGGTCAACCTTGGCGTCAATCCGCTCAAGATCGGCGATATGATGGTGACGAGCGGCGCAGGCGGATATTACCGCCCCGGCGTTGCTGTGGCCGTAATCGCCAAGATTACCCCAGATGGCGGCATCGCGCGTCTCGTGGCCGAGCCTTCGGCGACGAGCTTTGTCGCAGTCGAGCCGGTGGCGCAACCTGCTGCCGTGGCGGAGCTGGCCGATCCTGAAATCCCCTCTGTCGACGCGTCAGCCACACCTGCCGCGTCAACCACCGCAGCCATAGCGGAGGAGTGATGGAGCGGCTCGATCCTCGCGCCCGCTCGGATATGTATGGACGGCGCATCAACCGTGCGCCCTCGCCTTGGCGCGCGCTGAGTGTTCCCTACCTCTCGATCATGCTCGGCTCGCTGGTGCCTGTGCTGCTGATCGCCGACCTGATGCCGCTGGCCCCGTCCTTTGCCTTTCTGCTGTTGCTGGGCTGGCGGATGGTGCGCCCGGGCCTGCTGCCGCTGTGGGCCGGCGCTCCGCTAGGCGCGTTTGACGATCTGGTAAGCGGACAGCCATTCGGCAGCGCGATCCTGCTCTGGTCGCTGGCGATGATTGCCATCGAACTGATCGAGACACGTTTCCCCTGGCGCGGGTTCTGGCAGGACTGGTTCACCGCAGGGGTGATGGCCGTGGCATACTGGTTCGCCGCCTTGCTGGTTTCGGGTGCAAGCCTGACGCCGGAGATGCTGGCGGTCGCCGTGCCGCAGGCCTTGCTGTCGGTGCTGCTCTATCCGATCATGGCGCGCATGGTTGCAGGTCTTGACCGGTTCAGGCTCAAGCGGGCGCGGAGGATCGCCTGATGAAAATCCCGTTCCTGCGCGATGGACCCGAACGCCCTTCGCGGATGATCAATGCCTCGATCCTGCGCAGCAGTTTCGAGCGCCGGGCTGTGGTGATCGGCGCCGTGCAAGGCGGCATCGGGGTGCTGCTGGCTCTGCGGCTCGGCTATCTGGCGGTGGCCGAGAACGAGAAATACCGGCTCGAATCCGAAAGCAACCGAGTCAATCTCACGCTGGTTCCGCCGCGCCGGGGCTGGATCCTTGACCGCAACGGCGCACCGCTGGCATCGAACCGGGCGGACTTCCGGGTCGACCTGATCCCCGAACGGCTCAAGGATGCCGAAGCGACTATCGACCAGCTGGGCCAGCTGCTTGCGCTCGAACCTGCGCGGATTGCCGACATCAAGGCCAAGGTTGAAACCGCGCGCGGATTTCAGCCGGTCGAGGTGGCGAGCGGGCTTCGCTACGAACAATTCGCCGCTCTCAGCGTGCGCCTGCCCGAATTGCCCGGCGTCGTGCCGCAGCGCGGCTTTTCGCGGTTCTATCCGACAGCATCGAGCGTCGGCCATCTGATCGGCTATGTTGGCCCTGCTTCGGCCGAGGAATACGAGAAAGACCCCAATCCGCTGCTGATCACGCCGGGCTACAAGATCGGCAAGGATGGGCTGGAGAAGCAGTTTGAAAAAGACCTGCGCGGCGTGCCGGGCGCGCGGCGGGTCGAGGTGACGGCGTCGGGCCGGATCGTGCGCGACCTTGAAACCCGCGAGGATGTGCAAGGCGCGCCGGTTCGCCTGACCATCGATGGGCCGCTTCAGGATTATGCCGCGCGGCGCATCGGGCTGGAGAGCGGATCGGTGGTGGTGATGGACTGCCGCACAGGCGATCTGCTCTGCATGGCTTCGATGCCGAGCTTCGATCCCAACTCCTTCTCCGACGGGATTGGCGGGGTCGAATATGCGATGCTGCGCGAGGATGAACGCGTGCCGCTGCGCAACAAGGTGCTGCAGGGGCTTTATCCGCCCGGCTCCACCGTCAAGCCGATGGTGTCGATGGCGCTGATGCAGGCGGGCGTCGATCCGGAAGAAACGGTCTTTTGCGGCGGCGGCCTGCGCGTCGGCAACCGCGTGTTCGGTTGCTGGAACCGGCGCGGGCACGGCGCGGTCAACATGGCCAAGGGCATCTACCAGAGCTGCGACGTCTATTTCTACGCCATGGCCCAGCGCGTCGGGATGGACCCGATCGCGGCAATGGCGCGGCGCTGCGGCATGGGGCAGGAGTTCCCCCTGCCCGTCACCAGCCAGTTCTTCGGCACCGTGCCGGATGCGGCGTGGAAGATGAAGAAATGGGGCCGCGAATGGCAGGCCTTCGACACCGTCAACGCTACCATCGGGCAGGGCTACATGCTCTCCAGCCCCTTGCAGCTGGCGGTGATGGCCTCGCGTCTGGCAACCGGGCGGCACGTGATGCCGCGCCTGACGCTGGACACCAAGCCGAAGGGCTTCGACACCATCGATTTCCCCGCCGAACAGGTCGAATATGTCCGCCAGGCGATGAGCGATGTGGTCAACGGCCCCGGCACGGCCGGGCGCGCGCGCCTGCCGATTGACGGCACATTGCTGGCAGGCAAGACCGGCACTGCGCAGGTCGTCTCGCTGTCGATCTCGAACGGCAAATCCGGCCCGTGGAAATACCGCGACCACGGCCTGTTCATCTTCTTCGCCCCGTATGACAACCCGCGCTATGCCGGCGCTGTGGTGATCGAACATGGCGGCGGTTCGGGCGCGGCCTATCCGATTGCGCGCGATGTGATGACCTTCATGTTCGATCCTGCCAAGGGGCTGGAGGCGCTGACCGCGCTGGAAAAGCAATGGGGCGGCACAGCGCAGCAGCGGCTCGAAGGGCGCTATGCGACCTATGCCGCCGCGCGCGGCGCCAGCGTCAGCCGTCCACCGCAGCGCGAAGAGGAAATCTTCGACCGGGTCGAAGCCGAAGCGCGGGTTGCCGCCGCCCAGACCGAAGCCATTGCCAACGAGGCGATTGCTCCGCGGCCTGAAGCAAACCCGTCCGGCACGCCCCCGGGCGCGCCTGCCGCGCCGCAAGCGGCAGAGCCTGCAACACCAGCGCCCGCTCCTTCACCCGCAGAGGCCAGCGAATGAACACCCTCGCCGCCCGCGGGATCGTGCCCGAGCCGATTGCCCGCCAACCGTGGGAGATGCTGATCCCGCTGCTGCTGCTGACCAGCTTTGGCGGGCTTGTGCTCTATTCGGCAGGCGGCGGAGCGATGCAGCCCTTTGCCCTGTCGCACTTCATCCGCTTCGGGGTGTTTGCGGTGATGGCCGCAATCATCGCCTCCCTCCCCCGCGATGCCGTCAGGGTGCTGACCTATCCTGGCTATCTGGTGGTGCTTTTGATGCTGCTGGCGGTCGAGATTGTCGGACAGGTCGGCGGCGGTAGCCAGCGCTGGCTGGAGGCCGGGCCCATCCGCATCCAGCCCTCCGAGATCATGAAGCCTGCCGTGGTGCTGGCAATGGCGCGCTTTTATGAAACGCTGCCATCGGGCATGATCGGATCGTGGCGCTCGGTCGTCCCGTCGGGGATGCTGATCGTGCTGCCGATTTCGCTGGTGCTGTTGCAGCCCGATCTCGGCACATCGGTCGCGATTGCGTTTGGCGGCGTGGTGGTGATGTTCCTTGCAGGGCTTCCCCTGTGGTGGTTCCTGACTGCGGGCGGACTCGGGGTTGCCGCGATGCCGCTGATCTATTTCTTCGCGCTGCGGCCCTATCAACAGGCGCGGGTGACGACCTTCCTCGATCCGGAAAACGATCCGCTGGGGGCAGGCTACCACATCGCCCAGTCCAAGATCGCGATCGGATCGGGCGGGATATTCGGCAAGGGCTTCAACAACGGCACCCAGAGCCACCTCAACTACCTGCCCGAACCCCACACCGACTTCGTCTTTGCCACGATGGCAGAGGAATGGGGGCTGATGGGCGGGTTGTTCGTGCTGGCCATGTACACCCTGATCCTGCGCTGGGGCTGGAAGGTCGCAAGCGAATCCCAGGACCGCTTTTGTGCGCTTTTGGCTGCGGGGGCGACAGCGACGATCTTTTTCTACATTGCGATCAATCTGCTGATGGTGATGGGCATGGCCCCTGCCAAGGGCATTCCGTTGCCGTGGATGAGCCATGGGGGATCGTCGATGATGACCAACATGATCTGCATCGGCCTGTTGATGATGGTCAACCGCTGGAACCGCGAAGCGCCGCGCCGGGGGCTGACGGTCTGATTTTCGCCAGCCTGCGATTAGGCTCTTGCCATATCATCGGGACGCGCTAAACGCAGCGCCTCACGCGAATCGGGACACGGCTTCGGCCACTTGGTTCGCGCTCCGGCCCCCAAGCGGGACTTGTCGGAATGGACGCATAGCTCAGTTGGTAGAGCAGCTGACTCTTAATCAGCGGGTCCTTGGTTCGAGCCCAAGTGCGTCCACCAAACTTCTCAACGACTTAGGTGCAAATATACACCCCTCCCAAGGGGCTGTCGAGAGCCACGTAATCGCCACGTAATCAACGTGTTTCGTAGCATGGCGTAGGGGCTTGATTTTCGATGTGCGGGAGGACGTTTCCTCCCTGGTCGAAGCCGCTGTGCGTCTTCTTCACACCCACCTTAGCGGGGACACCCCGCAACGCCCCGAAACGAGGAGCGGGGCTAGCGACGCGCTCTGTCCCGCAGGGCTATCTGCCCTGCTCCTGAGGGCGCGGTGTTTGACGCATGGGGCCCCGCAGGCACTCTGATCCGGCGGACATGGCCCAAAGTGCAGGCCGGGAAAGCCGACAGACCCCGCCTTTCCGCCTGCACGAGCAACGGCGTGATGCGCCGCCTCTTTCAGGGTGCAGCTTTTTGCCATGGCGATCTCGCTGGTCGCTCGTGCAACTACAATCCTCGGGATTTGAGAGTGAGAGTCTGGCGGGCTTCGCCGTGACGGGATGAGGGTCGAGAGAGAGGCTCCCGGCCAGCCGTCATGGAGATTTCCCATGGATATGCAGGTTCTCGATACGCGCCGCGACTCAAGCGGCGGTTACAAGGTGGATGTCTCGCGCGGCTCGCGCGTGGGTCGGGTGTCCTCGGAATGGTTCTCGCGCCCCGATGATGAGCGGTTTTTGTCACTGGGCGATCTGGCCCGATCAGTGCGCGGTCGGTCTGAACGGAGCCGGACGCGCGTGGTCGAGACGGCGCTGATCCATGTCGAAGCAAACCGCAATGATCCGGAACGCCTGGCTCTCATGTTGCCGGGTGCCGAGGTGCCGGTGACGCCAACCCACTGGAGCTTTGGGCAACTGGCCAGCCAGGTCGGCGCTCCTGCTGCCTATCTGCGCCAACTTCCAGCGCCGCTCGCCGCGATCAATCTGCAATACGGGCTGACCTCCAACCGAGCCGAGCAGATCAAGACGCTCGAAACCGACGATCCGATTACCGGGGGCCGCCTCGAACTGCGCGCCGTGACAGGCCCCGACTACGGCCGGATTTACGACCACGAACTCGTCGAAGCGGTGCAGAAGATCGCTGGCAACGGCACCGGCGACACACGCTGGAAGGTTCCGGGCGTGCTCGACTGGTCGACCGGGGTCTACAACCCTAACGTCGACATCTCGAAGGATACGACCACGCTCTATGCGTCGGATCGCGACGTCTTCCTGTTTCTGGTCGATGATCTCAATCCGATCGAAGCCGGGCGCCTGCCCGACGGATCGCCCGATCTCTACTTCCGCGGGTTTTATTGCTGGAACTCCGAGGTCGGCGCCAAGACGCTCGGCATGGCGAGCTTCTACCTGCGCGCGGTCTGCCAGAACCGGAACCTGTGGGGGGTGGAGGACTTCGAAGAGATCAGCATCCGCCACAGCAAATATGCGGCGAACCGCTTTGCCCATGAAGCCGAACCGGCGCTGCTGAACTTTGCCAATTCCTCGCCGCAGCCGTTCATCAACGGCATCAAGACCGCGCGGGAGCGAATTGTCGCCCGCAGCGACGAAGACCGGCAGGATTTCCTGCGGGCGCGCGGATTCTCCAAGGCTGAAACCGGTCGGATCATCGAGACCGTATTGGCCGAGGAAGGCCGCCCGCCGGAATCGATCTTCGATTTCGTACAAGGCATCACCGCGCTTGCGCGCACCAAGCCGCATCAGGACGCCCGGCTCGACATGGAGGGCAAGGCGAAGAAGTTGCTCGACTGGGTGCACTAAGCCTCCCGGGGCCCAGCGTGTTACTCCAACGTTGCGCTGCCTTCTCAGAGTGAGAGGGCGGCGCTTCGCTTCGTGACGGGTTCGGGCCTGAGAGAGAGTCTTTCGGGCGGCCCGTCATGGAGAAACCCCATGACCAAGACATTGCCCAAGCTCGTGCTCAGTTCCTCGCGCGACATCCCGTTTTCGCAGCTGGTGCTGAGCCAGAAGAATGTCCGGCGCGTGAAGGCCGGCCTTTCGATCGAGGATCTGGCCGAGGACATTTATCGCCGGACCCTGCTCCAGAGCATCAACGTCCGCCCCGTGCTCGATGCCGACGGCAAGGAAACCGGCATGTTCGAAGTCCCCGCCGGCGGTCGCCGTTTCCGGGCCCTCGAACTGCTGGTGAAGACCAAGCGGATGGCCAAGGATCAGCCCGTCCCTTGCGTCGTGCGTGAAGCCGGGATTGCCGAAGAGGACTCGCTCGCCGAAAACGTCATGCGCGTCGCGCTGCATCCGCTCGACCAGTTCCGTGCCTTCAGCGCGCTGATCGAAGCGGGCCTGTCCGAGGAAGATATCGCCGCGCGGTTTTTCGTCTCTGTCTCGACCGTACGCCAGCGCCTGCGGCTCGCCTCGGTCTCGCCCACCCTGCTCGAGATCTATGGTGAGGACGGCATCACGCTCGAACAGCTCATGGCCTTCTCGGTCACCGACAACCATGCGCGCCAGGAGCAGGTCTGGGAACAGGTCAATCAGGGGCACCATGTGCCAGCTTACCACATCCGCCGCTTGCTGACCGAAGATGCGATCTCCGCAAGCGACCGCCGCGTCCAGTTCATCGGCATTGACGCCTACACCGAGGCTGGCGGCTATGTGATGCGCGATCTGTTTTCGTCGGACGATGATGGCTGGTTGCAGGATCCTGCCCTCGTTGACTTGCTGGTGAGCGAAAAGCTCTCGGAACTCGCACAGGAAATCGGTGCCGAAGGCTGGAAATGGGTCGAGGCCGCCGTTGACCTGCCCTATGGCTGCGAGCGCGGCAAACGCCGGATCGTCGGCACGACCGTTCCGTTGACCGACGACGAGCAGGCACGGCGCGATGGGCTGGTCGAGGAATATGACCGCATTGGCGACGACTACGGCGATGGCAGCGACCTTCCCGACGAAGTCGATGCGCGGCTGACCGAGATCGATGCCGAACTGACCGCCTTGAACAGCCGTCCCACGGTCTACGATCCGGACGACATGGTGCGTGCTGGCGTGTTCATTTCGCTGACCCACGATGGTCGCCTGCGGATCGACCGCGGCTATGTCCGTCCTGAAGATGAACCCGTCGCAGAAGGCCAGAATGACGGTGCGCACGAAGCCAACCCCGACGTGTCCGATGGCCCGACAGTCACCGTGGCAGGGCAAGCGGCGCCAATCGGCGGTGACGACGACGAAGACGAGGCGATCAAGCCGTTGCCTGACAGGCTCGTTTCCGATCTCACTGCTGAACGCACGCTCGCGCTGCGCGATGCACTGGCCAACGCTCCGCAGGCGGCGTTCCTCGCCCTTCTCCATGCGCTCGTCCTGGCGGTGTTCCGTCCCCACGGGACTCATGGCTGTGTGCAGATCGGTGTGACCCAGGTCTGGCTCGGCAATGTCGCACCGAATTTGCGCGAGAGTGTCTGGAGCCAGTCGATCCAAGCGCGGCATGAACATTGGGGAGAAAGGCTGCCGGATGAACCACAGCCGCTGTGGGACACCCTCGCCGCAATGCCGCAGGATGAGCAGATGGCACTGCTCGCCCACTGTGTCAGCCACGGCGTCAACGCACTGTTTGAGCCGAGCAGGGGCTATGACGGACGGATCTCGGCGCATGGCGTGGCGCAGCGCATTGCCGCCGCAGATGCTCTGGCAGCAGTCGTCGGGCTCGACATGGCCGAGGCTGGCTGGACGCCAACGGTCGACAACTACCTCGGCCGGGTAACCAAGCCCCGGATCATCGAAGCCGTCCGCGAAGCCAAGGGCGATGCGACCGCCGCCCTGATCGAACATCTCAAGAAGGGTGACATGGCGCGCGAGGCCGAACGGCTGCTGGGCGGCACCGGTTGGTTGCCGGAACCCCTGCGGTTGCCGGTTATCGAAGCAAATGAAGCTGACATTGCGGACCTGCCCGATTTCCTCGCGGATGAGGCCGAACAGGCGGACGCCGACGACGCCTTCGCAATCGCTGCCGAATGAACTTCGCTCGCGCGGGGCGGCCCCGGTCGCCCCGCGTGTCTTGCCCCCTCACCGATCAAGGAGCCTTGCCATGGCAATTCCTGACCATGCCCGCGCCAATTTCGAAACGCTGCTGCAAGCAGCACAAGCGGGCGATCTCGCGCTGATGGAATGCACCGAGGTTGCCAGCGGCGAAACCCGCTACGTTCTTTGCGCAGTTGGCCGCAACGCCGGCGACTATGTGATGACACCGTTCGGGCACCTCGCGCCGGGCAATCCTTACGAGGCCTATATTCCGCCCGCCTGATCCGGCCACCACCTCCCCAACTTCATTGAAGGAATTTCCACATGACCAACTCGCCATTGGCGGGGGCCTCCGCGCGCCCGCTTGCCGCTACTTGCCCGCAGCAAATCGCGACCGCGATCATCACCGCAGCCCATGACCTGCTTGGTCACCTTGCCGCCGGTCGCCGGATCGACACGCCCGCCATTCGCACCGCCTTGCAGTCGGCCTTTGGAGCTAGCGATGCGACCGGAGCCTGGGACTGGAAGATCGCCTACGAAGCCGTCGAGGTCGCGCAATTGCTGTTCATGCGCCGCTACGGCCCGGCGATCCATGCCAGGACCGCCGATCCGTTCGAACGGCTGACGCTGGTCGAACGGATTGCCCGGCTCGCACCGACGCAAACCCGGCGCAGCGAGGAAATGCAGGCCTACCAGCAATTCTCGACCCCGCTGGGACTGGCATGGGTGGCGGGGTTTGCTGCGAGCTTCCTCCCGGGCGAACTGGTGCTCGAGCCCTCTGCGGGCACGGGACTGCTGGCGGTACAGGCTGAATTTGCCGGATGCAGATTGGCCGTGAACGAGGTTGCCGAAGTGCGTGCAGCCCTGCTTGGCAGCCTGTTTGCAAGCTCGCACGTGTCGATGCACGACGCCGCACAGATCCACGACCGGCTCGATGCAGCTGTGGTGCCGAGTTGCATCATCATGAACCCGCCATTCTCGGCAGCGCTGAATGTTGATTCACGTGTGGCCGACGCAGCCATCCGGCATCTGTCATCAGCAGTAGCGCGGCTTGCCGACGGTGGACGGCTCGTCGCGATCACGGGGGCCAACTGCGCGCCAGATCACAAGGCATGGCGTGATGGTTTCGTCCAGATGCAGGACAAGGCCCGGGTCGTGTTCAGCGCGAGCATTGCGGGCAGCGTATTCGCATCGCACGGCACCGCGGTCGAAACCCGGTTGACCGTGATCGACAAGGCTCCCGCAGACAATCCAGCGCAATTTCCGGCATCGCCAGGCATGGCTCCCAATCTCACGACCTTGCTGCGCTGGTTGGCCGACAGTCTCCCGCCACGTCAGCCCATCGCCGCATCAGCGCTTCAGCCACTGTTCGCTGCCCGTAAGTCACAAGCGATCAAAGCGACCCCAAAGCCGAGACTGGCTGCAGACCCGATCAATGCAACATCCGGCGTGCCGCTCGACTATGATGTGATCGACTGGTGTCCTTCGACCGACGGCAAGCTCTCCGAAACGCTCTATGAGCCTTACACGCTCCAATCGATCCGCATCGCTGGCGCTCAGCCACATCCGACGCGACTGGTGCAATCCGCGGCGATGTCCTCGGTCGCGCCGCCCAAGCCGAGCTATCGCCCGCATCTCCCCGCTGGCCTCGTTGAACAGGGGCTCCTGTCCGATGCCCAGCTGGAATCGGTGATCTTTGCGGGCGAAGCCCATGCCGGACATCTCGCCGGCAGATGGTCCGTCGATGCGACCTGGGACAAGGTCGACGCAGCACCCGATGACCGCGATACCGCCGTCCGGTTCCGCAAGGGCTGGTTCCTCGGCGATGGCACCGGCGCTGGCAAAGGGCGTCAGGTGGCAGGCATCTTGCTCGATAATTGGCTCAAGGGTCGCAGGCGCGGTGCCTGGATTTCGAAATCCGACAAGCTGCTCGAAGATGCGCAGCGCGACTGGAAGGCTCTGGGGCAAGAGCCCTTGCTGGTCACCCCGCTCGCCCGCTTCCGTCAGGGCACGCCGATCCGGCTCGAGCAGGGCATTCTTTTTACGACCTATGCCACGCTACGCTCCGACGCGCGCGAAAACCGGGTTTCCCGGGTGCAGCAGATCGTCGACTGGCTGGGGACCGACTTCGACGGGGTCATTGTTTTCGACGAGAGCCATGCCATGCAGAATGCCGGTGGCGGCAAATCCGAACGAGGCGATTCCGCCCCCTCGCAGCAGGGACGTGCTGGACTGCGCCTGCAGCATGCACTGCCCAATGCCCGGATTGTTTATGTCTCTGCAACCGGGGCGACCACGGTCGAGAACCTTGCCTATGCTCAGCGGCTCGGCCTGTGGGGCGGCGCTGACTTTCCCTTCGACAAACGCACCGATTTCGTCGCGGCCATCGAAGCGGGCGGGGTCGCAGCGATGGAGGTGCTCGCCCGCGACCTGAAAGCTCTCGGTCTCTATGCAGCCCGTTCGCTGTCGTACGAAGGCATCGAATATGAGCTGGTCGAGCATCAGCTGACACCGGACCAGGTCCGCATCTATGATGCCTATGCCGGGGCGTTTCAGGTCATCCACAACAACTTGGACGCAGCGCTGGAGGCCGCCAACGTCACGAGCAGCGAGGGCACGCTCAACGCACAGGCGAAGTCAGCAGCCCGTTCGGCGTTTGAATCCGCCAAGCAGCGCTTCTTCAATCATCTCATTACGGCGATTAAAACGCCAACGCTGATCGCCGCGATCGAGCAGGGCCTCGCCGATGGCCACGCCGCTGTGGTGCAGATCGTCTCGACGGGGGAAGCGCTGCTGTCGCGCCGCCTCGCCGACATCGATCCGGGCGAGTGGAACGACATTCAGGTCGATATCACGCCCCGCGAATATGTTCTGGATTACCTCCTCCATAGCTTCCCGACCCAGCTTCATGAGAGCTTCACCGACGGCGACGGCAATCTCGCGTCGAGGCCAGCCTATGACGAGGATGGCAATGTCGTGCAGTGCCGCGAGGCTTGTCAGCGGCGCGACCGGCTGATCGAGCAATTGGCATCGATGGACCCGGTACAAGGCGCACTCGACCAGATCGTGCAGCGGTTCGGGACAAATATGGTGGCCGAGGTGACCGGCCGTTCGCGCCGCATCGTCCGCAAGGTCGATGCCAATGGCGACCGGCTCGCGGTCGAGAATCGGCCGTCCCATGCCAACCTCGCAGAAGCGCAAGCCTTCATGGAGGATCGCAAGCAAATCCTCGTATTCTCCGATGCCGGGGGCACTGGACGCAGCTACCATGCCGATCTGGGCGCGAGGAACCAGCGGCTCCGCCATCACTATCTGCTGGAAGCAGGCTGGAAGGCCGATGCCGCGATCCAGGGCCTGGGCCGCACCAATCGCACCAATCAGGCGCAGCCGCCGCTGTTCCGGCCGGTGGCCACTAATGTCCAGGCCGAGAAACGCTTCCTCTCAACCATCGCGCGGCGGCTCGACACACTGGGCGCGATCACGCGCGGACAGCGGCAGACCGGTGGTCAGGGGCTGTTCCGCCCCGAAGACAATCTCGAAAGTCCCTATGCCCGCGATGCGCTGCGCCAGCTCTATGTGTTGATCTATGCGGGCAAGGTCGAGCGATGCTCGCTCGCGACCTTCGAAAGCATGACCGCCCTGTCGCTGACCGACAGCAGCGGGTGCCTCAAGGACGAACTGCCGCCGATCACGACTTTCCTGAACCGGCTGCTGGCACTCACCATCGATATGCAGAACGTGCTGTTCACGGTGTTCGAGCAGTTGCTTAGCGCCAAGGTCGAGAGCGCAATCGCGGCGGGCAGTTACGATCTCGGGCTGGAAACGCTCACCGCAGACAGCTTCACCGCCACGGGCAGCGAGCCGATCTACGTCCATCCGGCCACCGGCGCAGAAACCCGGTTGCTCACGATTGCAATGCAGCAACGCAATCAGCCGGTCTCGCTCGAGCGGGCGCTCGACCTTCGGCGTGAGCCTGGAGCACGGCTGTTGGTCAACACTCGCTCGAAACGCGCTGCAGTGCAGCTGCCGGCTCGCAGCGTCATGCTCGACGATGGCGAAGTTGAACGCCGCGTCCGGCTGATCCGGCCGATGGAGCGGCTGAACTTTGCCCATAGCCATCTGCCCGAGACCCACTGGGATGAGGTGGACGAGCGGACATTCGCGACAATCTGGCAAGACGAGGTGGCGCATGTCGATGAATTCACGACAAGCGAACTGCACATCGTCACCGGCCTGCTACTCCCCATCTGGAAGCAGCTTCCCGAAGAATCGACCCGTGTCTACCGGCTCCAGACCGACGATGGCACCCGCATCGTCGGGCGCAAGGTTTCCGCAGCATGGGCAGCGAATGCGACGGCCAAGCCAGACGCGCCAGTGTTATCGCCACCCCAGGCACTCGCATTGCTGCGTGAAGGGCACGCGGTGCTCGACCTTGCCGATGGGCTGCAATTGCGCCGGGCTCGGCTCATGCAGGTGAACCGGATCGAACTCACCGGGTTTGGTTCGACGGCGGTCGACCGGCTCAAGGCCATGGGGCTTTTCTCCGAGATCATCAGCTGGAAACTGCGTCTGTTCGTGCCTGACGACATGGTGACAGGGTCGGCTGTGCTTGAGCGACTGTTTGAACGGCACCCCTTGGCCCGAATTCTTGATCGAAAGGCTGCCTGACATGGCAAATCTGTCCTCTCGCGCAGCAGAACTGTCGGAGCGGCTTGCGCAGAACGTGCAGGCCGTTTGCCGCCATTATCTGCCCGCAGGCAGGCGCGAAGGCCGTTACTGGATGGTTGGCGATGTCGCGGGAACGCCCGGGCGCAGTCTCTATGTCCGCCTCTTCGAAACCGAACGCGGCGTGATCGGCAACTGGGTCGATGCCGCAACCGGCGAATATGGCGATCTCGTTGATCTCATCCGGCTCAACCAGCGGCATTGGCGTCTGTCCGAAACCATTGAGGAAGCCGAACGCTTCCTCAGCCTGCCACCATCGCCTTCGGACGATCAGCGCAGTGCCGCGTCATTCGCCACGCCCGCGCGCGCAGGATCCACGACCGCTGCCATACGCCTGTTTGCCGCCTCAAAACCAATAACCGGATCAATGGCGAGCACCTACCTACGGTCACGTCGCATCACAGGCGTATCCGACCTGCCAGCCCTGCGCTTTCATCCGCGATGCTATTACAGACCAAACGAGGACGATGATCCAGCAACAGCTGGCGCTTTCCCGGCACTGATCGCAGCAGTAACCGACAACGACGGCGTGCAGACCGGCGCCCATCGCACTTGGCTCGATCCATCCGGCTGCGCGAAGGCCAAAGTCACATCGCCGCGCAGGGCGATGGGCAACATCCTCGGCAACGCCGTAAGGTTCGGATCTGCGGATGATGTCATGATCGCAGGCGAAGGCATCGAAACCATGCTGTCGTTGCGCGAGGTTCTACCGACCATGCCGATGGCAGCCGCAACATCGTCAGCCCACCTCGCAGCGATCTTGTTCCCGCCGACACTCCGGCAACTCTATGTCGCGCGCGACCGCGATGCGGCAGGCGACGCAGCGTTTGGCGTCCTGACTGAGCGCACACAGGCAGCAGGGATCGAACTTGTATCACTCATGCCTGACCTCGCTGACTTCAATGACGACCTCCGCCAGCACGGCGCTGGTGAACTGGCGGAACGGGTCCGCCATGATCTCCGAGAGCAGGATCAGACACGCTTTTCCGTCGAAATTGGCTGAGCCGATACGGGGTTGAAGGATGGGCGATGGCGGCGTGCATAGGACTTGAGCCAAGACCTGGCCCAGCCCGTCCTTCTTCGAGCGGCGTCCGAGAGACCGGCTGCCGCGAGGCCGCAATGGCGGTCATGCGGCTATTTTCCGGCGGCGCATCCGCGCCTTTCCATCGCGAACCAAAATAGCCGCCCGCCCGCCATCCTTCGCTGCGCTTCGGTCCATGCGGATGCAGCCTCGCGGCAGCCTGTCAGAGGGACGCCCATGAAGGCCGGGCAAGTTGCCCGGTCCCATGGCCCCAAGGACCGACGCAATGACCATCACGCCCGATTCAGAACCCGAACACGAAACCTCAGCCACCGCCCATCTCCTCGATGAAATCGCCCTATACGGCTATCGCCCCTTTTCCGACGAAGCCGACCCGCGACCGCTCCCTGAAGAGCGCATCGCCGCTGGCGCCGTCGCCGACATGTTCGATGCCCTCATCGCCACCATGATCGACACCAGGCTCGAACCCGATCTGGAGGACCTGTGCTGGTCGCTCGCCAATCTCTTCCACCGCGCCGAAGCCCGGATCCAGCGCGAGCTCGACGATAACGAAGATGCTCAGAAGCGCAGCCAGCGCGAGCAGGATGGCTCCGAGGTCATGTCGGTCGAACTCGAACGCCTGCTTCGCGAAGGCACCGGCTTAATCGAACGCCGCAACGCCATGGAATTTATGCGCGATGCTGCCGGAGACCAGTTCGAAGCGCATTTCCGCAAAGCCTGGACTCCGCGCACCGGGTCACTCGTCAACCATCGCACTATGACAGCCGCCATGATCGACAGCCGGGATTTTCTGGCCGCGAAGCGTCGCTCTGAGACCGAACCGCTGCTGCCGGTAGGCACCCGCATCGCGTTCACATCTGGACCTGAGTATCAGAACCACACCCGGATCTGGGCCGTGCTGGACAAGGTGCTCGCCAAATATCCGGACATGGTCCTGTTCCACGGCGGCAATCCCACCGGCGGCGAACACATCGCTTCGCTCTGGGCGCGCAATCGCAAGATCACCCATGTCCCGTTCCGGCCAGACTGGACGAAATACAAGAAGGCCGCACCATTCCGTCGCAACGATCAGATGCTCGAAGCCCTTCCGAAGGCCGTGGTCGCTTGTCCGGGCAATGGCATCAATGCCAATCTGGTCGACAAGGCCCGCAAGCTGGGGATTTCAGTGTGGGCGATTGAATAATCCCCTTTTTAGCTCGAATAAGCGCATATGAGTGCACAAAGACCAGAACCACAACGCAACCCGCTCCTAGCAAAGTGGCAGCGTCGGCGCGACATGCGGCACGAAATCTCATACCTTCAGAGCCTAAGCGATGAAGAAATTCAGCAGAGGGCTCGACAGGTTTCGGGTTTCAATGAACTTGAACGCATTTATAGCTTTTGGATTGATCGCTCAAACCCTGACACACTTCAGTTGAGTTTTGGCAATCGCTCGATGTTTCGGCTTACAATCGACCGATCGAAGACCGCAGCCGAGAATGGCCCAACGTTAGTGTACAGCTTGGGAGATATTGGATTTGCGACCATCCTCTATCCGGCCAAATCAGACTTGGCTCGAACATTTGAGGACCACGTGTTTCTCCAGATCGGCGCTACCAGCGGCATAAAAATAGCCGAAGGGATGGAGCGAGATCTCAAGATTTTAGTCGCTTACGCTCATGTCTCAAGCATTGATATGACAGCGACGCTAGGTGAACGATGGAGGATTTGGTTGCTACGCCAAGTTTGCAATCGGGCTGAGAATGGCAAATTTCGGAAGGCGCCCAGTTGGAGCGCTATGTTGGGAATAGCTGGGTTCGGAGCACGAACGTTCGTCACGGCGTCGTTTCTTTCTATAATCAAACCAATTGGATTCGCATTTGCGCTCTGGGTGGTGGCTTGGCTGGGCTGGGACTGGCTTAAAATAACGTAGCCACAACTTCGATCCAACTCGAAGCATAGAGCCCACCCCGCACTCGAAGGCCAATCCGTTGGCCGACCCCAAGCCTCCTTCAATCAACCCGTAAAGGGTCCGCTACGCTGTGCGTGCGGCCACTGCGGCTGCACCTTCGTGGTGATTGCGGCTTTGCGCCGTCTGTCCGGGGCCTGTCGAGCGGGGATGGTCCCTGCTCCGAGACAGGAGCTCGAACATGTCACTCACCGTCGCACAGCGTCACGCCTGGAGCCTCGCCTGCACACTAATGGTCTGCGTTACCCTGTTCCAAGCCGGTAATGGCTATGCCGCCGTTCCCACCGCCGAATTCGATGGCGATGCCGACAGCGTCATCCATGAATATGACCCGTTCAATCCCTGACCGCGTCAGATTGCGTTGCGGCGCATGGCTGGATGCCCATCGGGTATTCCAGCCGATGCGCATTTCTGCTATGGATTCCATGCACATTGCGCTGCGGTGGAGGTGGAGAGCGCGTCCCTTGCCCTTGGGTCCAAGGAGGACGCCATGCTGATCGGCTTTGCCCTCATAATCGTCGCAGTATTCCTGTGCTGCGCGCTTCTATTCCGCCTTTCGATCTACGCCCTTCCGCTGTTCGTCGCTTTTCTTGCGGGTTCGGCGACTTACCGCACCGACAGCGGCATAATCGCTGCGCTCGCCGCCGCAGCCATATCTGCAATCATCCTGCTCGCTGCAGCCCGGTTAGCACTAACGTTCGCTAGATCCGACCTGACACGTGCCACGGTCGGCATCGCCTTTGCCGCGCCCGCAGCCATTGCGGGCTATCACGCAGTCCACGGCATTACTGCGGCGACTATGCCGCCAAGCGCATGGCAAATCGCCTTATCACTGCTTGGCGCTGCGATAATCGCGGCTGCATCCTGGACGCAATGGAACCGCGCCCGCCCTTAGCTTTGACATCTTCCAAGCCCCGCACGACAGGTGCTAGGCGGGGCTCTCACCGTCAATTAAGCCGGTACGAGGCAGGCGGTGTGATCAAGTGGCAGTTTCTGCCTGCCTCGTCTTGGGTCAGGTCGGTCTGGGCGTTTGCAGGGGCGGAGCGAGCCCGGGAATTCGCAGCCGGTTTTGAGCTGGCCAGTGGCGGACCGATTGCGCTGATCTCAATCAGGCCCGGATTGGCGCATGGCCGTTGCCGATATCTGCGATTGCGGTGACCACTAGGCAGCACACCGATGACGACACCTTTCTCATCGCATTTCGGTCTTGGAAGTCCGGGAAGTGCCATTTCTCCCGGTCAAGTGTGACCCGAGCCCACTGCTGCCTCGTCAATGGCCGTGGTTGGCAGGGGATGGCTTCGCCGCTTGATCCCTTGCTGCAACGCCGCCTGCGCCAACTTTCTTCCCCTGGGCGTGCCGCCCATTCCTCGCGAGGCAAGAAAGCCGTCTGGCCGTCGTCCTCCACTGCGTTTCGGCCGTTCCGGTGCAGCGGGCGCAAGCCCCTGCCTTCAACCAGCCATCGAGGCCGCGATGGGCGCGGGTTCGACCAACTTGAAGGAATACATCATGGCCAACATCGGAACTTTCACCAAGACCGGCAACGAATACAAGGGCGAGATCGTCACCATGTCGGTGCAGCAGAAGAACGTCCGCATCGTCCCCGAAGCCAGCGATAACGAAAATGCGCCGTCGCACCGGGTTTTCGTCGGCCGCGCGGAAATCGGCGCCGCCTGGACCAAGACCTCCAACGAAGGCCGCGAGTATCTCTCGGTCAAGCTCGACGATCCCAGCTTCACCGCTCCCATCTTTGCCAACCTCTTTGATGACGAAGACGGCAAGAGCTTCAACCTGATCTGGTCGCGCGCCCGCCGCACCAACGGCGACTGACCGAACAGCCAGCCCCGCCCGGCACCTGCCGGGCGGGGCTTCCGACATTCTCATTCGTCTGCTGACGTCACTCTCATAAGGAGTTCTGAGGCTTCAATCCCGAGCGCTATGGAAAGATGCTCAAGCTTGTCGACTGAGGCACTATAGCGTCCACGCTCAAGGCTGCTGACATAGGTTCGATCGAGATGGGCCCGATGTGCAAGCTCTTCTTGCGACAGGCCAGCAGCCAACCGATAGCGTTTCAGATTCGCAGCTAGGACCTCGCGCAATTTCATTGCACGAACTCACCACCGTTGCAGAGTATTTAACCACGGAGTATACTCTTCACGACTGGAATTCGGCTGAGTTCAGCAGGCTGGCAACGCGCACGGATTATCCGCAAAAAGGTACAATTCTCTGCTCGTTGTCGAACAAGCCAAGTTTTCCCCATTTTGGTGGGTCTTGGTGGTAAGAGACTGTGGATGCAGAAACGAGTCGGAACCAAAGGCTCGGACCATGACGATTGCTTCTTTCGAAAACAGCCCGCCCCTCTCGGATACGGTAACGCCGTATGACGAACGCCATTTTGTCGCGTATTTGCGGCTACTTGACGCCGCCGACGAAGGTGCGGAATGGACTGAAGTTGTGCAGATCGTCTTTGGGATCGATCCTGCCCTGGAACCGGTCCGGGCGCGTCAGGTCCATGAGACCCACCTCGACCGAGCACGCTGGATGACGTCCCACGGCTACCGACATCTGCTCGATAAAAAGCAAAGAGGCTGAATTCTCGGACACGGATTGGCCCCCTTGCCCTAAACGCTCTGTCAGAATTTCTGCGCCTCTGGGCATAAGCATCCCCAGATTTTGATACTTGCGGCTTACCGTTGGTTAACAAAGACTTGATGCTTGGCCTTTTTGCCTGTGCTTTGCAGGGGTCTTTATGCCCGGTGGTTCGTCATGGCGGTCACCATCGACCGCGGATCAATATCGCGATCACGATTATGCGGACTTCGCGCAGGAATTCCTGCACCGTAATGCTGATTACCGCCGCGATTATGCCGAAACCCAAGAGCGCATTGCTCGCTTTCCATCGGTCGAACACCATGAAAAGGAGGGCCTTTCCCGGCGATGGGGCCTGAGCTTTCCCCACCGATCCACAAGCAAATCCGCGCCAGAGCCCGGCCCACTGGTCGCCCAGCGTATCGCCCGACGTGATCATCGTCGAAACTTCTAACCCAGACCTCCCGCTGATGTGGCTGTCGAGCTGGAAGCCGCTGGCAGAGATATCGACATCAGTCGGCAAACATCTCGTTTATACGAGGGGCAGCTGCAGGCTGCGACTTTGCATTCGATACCATGCCGCCCTGCCCGTTCCCGCCGTCTCCATACCGTGCGATGAGACCTATGAACTGCGCATCGCGGCTGTCACGCGTATGCATCTGATGACGCGCGCCTTCAGCTCCAGATCCCAAGGCGCTCACGTCATCACGCGCAATCAACGGCTGCGGTTGAGCCGCTTCCTTGCCATTCATGATGCCCTCGCAGCGGGTGCGTCTTCTCGTGACCTCGCCTACGGCCTGATCTTCCCCAACCACCGCCCTCTTGTCGGATCGACTTGGAAAGCCTCGAGTGAGCGGCGGCAGGTTCTTCGGCTGATCGCCCAAGCGCGTAGCCTCGTCTCCGGCGGATATCGCGATATTCTCTTACACCGCTGACCGAGACATTCGGGGTGACAGATTACGGCACCCGCATTCGGTCACTCCCTGCCCATGCCAATCCTCCGCCAAAGCTCGCGAACCCCAGCGACAGCCCGCTGCCGCTGCCAACCTTCGCCGGAGCCTTGCCATGGATGCCAGACCCACCCCCGTTACTGCACGATTTTTGCGGACGCCTGATGCTGCAGTGCACCTCGGGCTTTCGGCCCGCACACTCGAAAAGCACCGCTGTTTCGGAACGGGGCCGGTCTATCGCAAGCTCGGTGGCCGGATCGTCTATGCCGTAACAGATCTCGACGCATGGGCAGAGCAAGGGTTGCGGCGGTCAACCAGCGATCCCGGCAAAGGCATCGTCCACCCAGCCAAGCGTCTTGATGGCTACACTCCGCCGGTCCGGCGCTGAGCCACGCCATGCGACGCCTGTCCGCCTTCCCAGCCAAGCCAGCGCAGCTTGACCTTTTCGTGTCCCAGGGCCGCGATATTGCCGCGCGCGACGCGCAGGACCTGATGGCCTGGCCGTTCTTCAGCCTCGCCAAATCAAAGCGGGTCCGTCCGATCGACTTCCGGATGGGCGAGGTTACGATCCTCGTCGAGGCGACAGCCGAACATGGCATGGCGACCATCTGGGACGCTGATGTCCTCATCTGGGTAGCGAGCCAGATTGTCGAAGCGCGCGATGCCGGTCGGCCTACCTCGCGATTGATCGCCGCGACCCCGCACGAGATCCTTGCCTTCACCCGCCGGGGCACAGGCAAGGCCAACTATGAGCGGCTGAAGGCCGGGCTGGATCGCCTGCAATCCACCACCATCGCGACCTCCATCCGCCAGCGTGACGCGCGGCGGCGGCACCGCTTTTCGTGGATCAATGAGTGGAAGGAGCGTCTCGACCATTCGGGTCGCGCGCTCGGGATCGAGATGATAATTCCTGACTGGTTCTACGAAGGCGTGATCAATCAGGCCCTCGTGCTCACCATTGATGCCGACTACTTCGCACTGACCGGTGGTCTGGAGCGCTGGCTTTACCGCCTCGTGCGCAAGCATGGCGGCAAACAGCGCGGAGGCTGGAGCTTCGACTTCCAGCACCTTCATTTGAAGTCAGGCGCGCTCTCCCCGCCCAAACGCTTCGCATTTGAGCTGCGTGACATTGTCCGCCGCCAAGCCCTGCCCGGATACACGCTCACCATCGAGCAGTCGCTCGGCCGCGAGCGGCTGAACTTTGTCGCTATCCGGCCCGACCCGTTTGACGCCGCGATGCGCCGTCTCGGACTGCGCTCCACCAACCATCACCCTGTGGATATGTCATGATGCAGCACGGACTATCAGGAACCGCCCCGCTCGGACCATCAGGAACCGGAAGTTCGGACTATCGGGAACCGAAACGCCTTCCAAAGCCCCGGAAAACCTCAGCAATTTGCGCCCTTAACTATCCTAACAAAGAATCCTTCGGATTCTTGCTAACGGCTGCGAGCCTGTGGACAAAAAGCGGGGCGTACCCCGAAAGGCCTGCCGGTACGAGGATCGGTGATGACCCGCAGCTGACCCATGTGACGCTGGCCTGGCGCGAGGGCCAGCATGAGGACTGGATCAAATTCGGTAAGGCCGTTGCCGAACGGATCGTCAGCCGTAGCGAGCGGATCGAGAGCTATTTGGCGGGCCAAGTGTTCGCCTTGGTCCGCTGGGCGTCCAACGATTATGGCACCGTCCGTTCAACCTTGGACATCGTACAAGCTGTCAGCTCAGGCGAGCATTGCGCAACCGTGCCGCAGGTCGACCCCGGCGGAGAGCTGCTGCTTTCGGTCCATGGCTGGCCCAAGGTCGCGCAAGTCTTCCGCCTTATCGATGCCATCGAAGCGTCAGGCATAGACCCCTGCGATGTTGCTCCGGAACATTGGCGACACATCCACAACAGGATGGCGGGCCGACTAACCCCGCGTAAATACGCCCCCGCGCGGCACCAAGCCTGGCTCCAACGCAAGGCACTTCTGCCATGAAACGCCGCAGCATGATATTTGCAGCCATCGTAGGTTGCGCAACGCTCGCGACATTGGCCGTGCCAGTCGAGCGCTTCGCCGTGTGGAATGCGACCGCCTCGGTCCCCACCGGACTCTATGCCATCCGTGGCAAGGCGAGCCTGCATGTTGGCGAGCGGGTCGCCATTGAGCCGCCGCCCGAACTGCGCCGATTGCTCGCCGAGCGGCGTTACCTCCCGACAGGCATCCCGCTGCTGAAGCGCATCGCAGCTGTGCGCGGCCAGCGCGTCTGCCGTGATGCTTTGAGCATCACGATTGACGGCCAACATGTCGGCGCGGCGCGTCCGCGCGACCGTCTGGGGCGCCCATTGCCGACCTGGGCGGGATGCCATGTGCTGCGCGCCAGCGAGCTATTCGTGATGAACCCGGCAGCGCCCGACAGTTTCGATGGGCGCTATTTCGGCGTGCTGCGTCTGACCCATGTCATTGGTCGCGCGGCCCCAGTCTGGACCGATGAAGCGGGCAATGGCGACCATGTCTGGCTCGCCGACCCGCGCGCCTCCGACACTTCTTTACCCTCAACCCAAGGAGATTGAACCCATGCGTATCGGAACTTTTCGTGCCACCGGCGGCGGCTACAGTGGGCAACTGCAGACGCTGTCGCTCAGCATTCAGATCTCACTCGTCCCGGCAGACCCATCGGACAGTGAGAACGCTCCGGACTTTCGTGTGGTTGCTGGCGAAGATGAAGGCGCGCGCGAAATCGGCGCAGGCTGGAAGCATGTCGGAGAGAAGGCGGGCGACTATGTCAGCTTGCAGATCGATGATCCGTCATTCGTGCAGCCGCTGCGGGCCAACCTGTTCAAGGGCGATGACAACGGCCATGTTTTGGTTTGGTCGCGTCCCTCGCGGCGCGAAAAGGCGAACTGAGCCATGCAGCTACGCCGCTTGGGCTTTGCCGCCTTGGCTGCGCTCGCCATGTTCGGTGCCGCGCCTGCCTTTGGGCAGGACGCTGCCGACCCGGCAGCGCCGCGCACCGTCGACATTGCAGCGCACGTTGCTGAGGCATCGCTACGTTTCGGCATCCCGGAGCAATGGATCTATGCGGTCATGCGGGCCGAGAGCGCTGGCCGGATCGGCGCGGTATCGTCGGCCGGAGCGATGGGGCTGATGCAGCTCATGCCTGGAACCTGGGCGCGCCAGCGCGCCCGTTTCCGTCTCGGCAGCGATCCGTTCGACCCGCGCGATAACATCTTGGCTGGGACAAGCTATCTTCGCGAAATGTATGACAGTTACGGCGCCTATGGCATGCTCGCCGCCTATAATGCAGGCCCCGGGCGCTATCAGGAGTGGCGCGATCGCGGCCGCCCGCTTCCTGCCGAGACCCGCGCTTATGTCGCAAAAATCGCACCGATGCTGCAATCGGACAGCACGGCCACTGTCGTCGCCAGCGCGTCGGCTGTGCAGCCAGTGCGCATTGCGTGGACGCAAAGCGGGTTGTTCGCGGCGCGAACTGCGGCAACCGAGCCAGCGCCCAACGCGGACACAGGCGAAGATACATCGGCTGCGCCACCTGCTTCGCTGCGTTCGCATGGCGGCCTGTTCGTCCCGGTTTTGGGGAACCGCGACCAGTGACTGGCCCCCTCCCTATCTGGCGCGCCATGGCGTGGACTAGCGCAAAATTGTGCGGAAGCGGAGTTGCCGGAAAGGATGGGTCAGGAGGATGGCAAGATGAAAGCGGAGCCAGCCGCCGGGGTGTGGGGCCGCAGAATTGCGGGATTTTCACAGCCAGCCGCCCTGCCCCATGGCTGGCTCCTATCTCGATAACTGTCGCAATTCCGCCATTCGATCAGCCAGCCGCTGTATCGCATCGCTTGATCTCATGAGTGATGACGAACTGGAAATCAGGCCCGGGCGCATCCGAGATCGCAGTTCCGGCCAAGGCAAAGCGCGCACACTCAAAGCTCAACTGCGGGCACTTGCCAACCGGTCAGGACATGGCGGCCGAGCGGGTGGTTCCGGGTCACGACGCAGCACCGGTCGGCTTGCCCGGGGAAGGATCGCAAGCCTGCAGGCAAGCTCACGCGCAAGTCAGCGCCGTGTGATCGTCAAGGCGAGGATCGTGCGACATCGCGGGGCTCGCTTCACTGCCGCGCCGCTGGCAAAGCACCTTACCTATCTCAAGCGCGATGGCGTGACCCGCGACGGGAAGGATGCGGCGCTGCTCGGCAGCGGCGACGATACCGTCGACGGCGGAGCTTTCGCTGAGCGCTGCGCCGATGACCGCCACCATTTCCGTTTCATTGTTTCGCCCGAAGACACGGCCGAACTGGCTGATGTGCGGAGCTTTACCCGAGACCTGCTGACCCAGATGGAAAAGGATCTTGGCACAGGTCTCGACTGGGTCGCCGTTGACCATTGGAACACCGACAATCCCCACATCCACATTCTGGTACGTGGCAAGGCCGACGATGGCCGCGACCTGGTTATCGACCGCAGCTACATCAGCGAGGGCATGCGGGCTCGCGCCGCGCAGCTGGTGACCATGGAACTGGGCGCACGGACCCAGCAGGACATTGATCGAAGCTTGGCCCGCGAGGTGCAGGCCGATCGCTGGACCGGTCTTGATCGCCAGCTGCAAACGCTTGGTGACGGCCTCGGCGGCGTAGTCGACCTGCGCCCCGATCCGCAGCGGATCGCCAGCCCGGCCAACCAGCATCTCATCGGCCGCGCCACAAAACTCGAACGCATGGGTCTGACAGACAAGATTGCGCCTGGGTGCTGGCGGATAAAGCCAGCACTTGAGCAGACCTTGCGGGAGCTTGGCACCAGAGGTGATATTATCAAGACGATGCACCGCGCCATGACCGGGCACGGCCTTGCCGCTGAAGCGGGTCGATTTGCCCTTCATAATGAAAGGGCGAGCGAGCCCGTCATCGGACGACTGGTCGAGCGTGGCCTGCACAATGAGCTGACCGGTCAGGCCTACGCCGTGGTCGACGGCGCCGATGGCCGTGTCCATCATTGCAAATTCTCCGACATCGATATGACCGGTGATGCTGCCACGGGCGCAATCGTCGAGTTGCGCGTCTGGACTGATCGGCGCGGTCGCGAACAAACCTCGCTCCTGACACATTCTGATCTCGATCTTGCTACCCAGGAGCGTAGCCGCGGAGCCACCTGGCTCGACAAGCAATTGATCGCATCGGAGCCGCTGACGCTCGGTCCGGGGTTCGGCAGTGAAATCGAAGCAGCGAAAACGCGCCGGCTCGAATATCTGCAAAGCGATGGCTTGGCCCAGCGGCGCGGTGAGCGCTTTACCCTGTCCCGTAATCTGCTTGGCACCTTGCGCGAGCGCGACCTCGCCGACGCGGGTACTGCACTTTCACGTGAGCACGGACTGCCATATCGCCAAAGCCGATCGTCCGGTGAGGTGTCAGGCGTCTATCGCCAACGCGTCCAGCTCGCTTCAGGCCGGTTTGCGATGATCGACGATGGCCTTGGGTTTTCGCTTGTCCCTTGGTCAAAGCAACTCGATCGGCATCTCGGGCAATATGTGAGCGGCCAGCCTCGGTCGGGTGGTGGCATCGAATGGACACTGGGCCGAAGCAGGTCGATCGAGATATGATGTGGCAAGCTGACCGGCATCAGTCCAATCTTGACAAACGCACCATGTGATGCGTATATTCGCGTCAGGAGAAACGACCATGGCAAGCGCAGCAACCACCCATCATGCGGCCCCGGCAGCAGCAGGCCTGCAGACCTTTTCGGGCGACAGCGACCGCAAGCGTCTGACCGGCGCGGCGGTCAAGGCCGTGTTGCGGCTCGTCGATGCCTGGGGTGGCAGCAATGCCGAAGGCGCCGCGTTGCTCGGCGTATCCGAGAGCACATGGGACCGGATCAAAGCGGGCAAATGGGATGGCACCCTGAGCCAGGACCAGCTGACCCGTGCCTCTGCCCTGATCGGTGTGTTCAAGGGCTTGCACCTGCTGTTCGCCGATGGGATGGCCGACCGCTGGCCGCGCCTGCCCAACCGTGCGCCGGTGTTCGGCGCAAAGTCGCCGGTCGAAGCGATGATCGAAGGCGGCATTCCCCGGATGCTTGAGACCCGGCAGTATATCGACGCGCTGCGTGGCGGGCTCTGAGCCGCAAGGCGGCCTGCCGCTGGTGCGTGAGGCGTTCCCCCGCACCATCCGGCTGGTCGCGAGCGCGCGGCTGCGCGAAGCCGTGCTCGCGCCGCTGGCCGACGACCCCGACGAGTTGGCGCTGCTCGCCGAGATCGAAGGCGCGACGAGCGGGAGGTTAGTAGCTGAGGAGCGCGGGCTTGGCGCACTCAGCCCCGAAGAACTGGTTCACGGCGTGCCTCATGCCCGCTTCATCAATGCCAGCTTCGCCTATGCCAAACCGCGTGAGCCAATGCGCTTCAACCCTGCAGACCGCGGTGCATGGTATGCGGCGTTGGCGGTTGAAACCTGCATTGCCGAAGTCGGGCACCACCTGACCAAAGCACTCGCTGACGCAGGCGACTTCAACGCGGTTGTCGAATATGGCGAAATGCTGGCGAGCATGGCCGGCGTGTTCGTCGACATGCGCGAGGCAGCGGATCATCCCGCGCTCGATACCGACCCCGCGACCGGATATGCCGCTGGCAATCTTCTCGCCGCGCAGGCACGCGTCGAGGGCCACAACGGCATCATCTACCCCTCGGTCCGCCACGCAGGCGGCACCTGCATCGCTGCACTGTGGCCGAATGTCGTGCAGTCGGTGGTGCAAGGCGCGATGGTTCGGCTGACCTGGCCGGGTACGCCCGATTATACCTGGGAGCCGATCTAACGATCTGCGCCAACGTTCCCGTTTTTACGCCAAGGCCTGCACGCCCCAACTCCCCGCTTGCCAACCTCTCCGAAGCTCACCGACCTAGGCGTGAACGATGCGGAGTTGCGCCATGTCGGCTGCCAAAATCCTGTGGGGTCAAATCCTCGCGGTGCTGATCATCATTGTAGCCAGCGTCTGGTCCGCAACCCAGTGGACAGCCTCGGCGCTCAGTTTCCAGCCAGAGCTCGGCGTGCCTTGGTTCCGCTTGTTCGGCCACCCAGTCTACCGCCCCTATGACCTGTTCTGGTGGTGGTTCTCGTTCGACGCATACGCTCCAAAGATTTTCGATACCGGGGGGATGATCGCTACCTCGGGCGGATTCGTGGCAATCGTGGTCGCCATAGCGATGTCCGTCTGGCGCGGCCGAGAGAACCGCAATGCCAACACCTATGGCACTGCCCGGTGGGCAACCCGCGATGACATCCGCAAAGCCGGATTACTGGCCGACACCGGGGTAGTGCTCGGACAGTTCCAGAACAACTATCTTCGCCACGATGGGGCTGAACATGTCCTCTGCTTTGCGCCGACGCGCTCGGGCAAAGGCGTCGGCCTGGTAATCCCGACCCTGCTGACCTGGCCGGGCTCGGCGATCGTCCACGACATCAAGGGCGAGAACTGGGATGTCACCGCCGGTTTCCGCAGCACGTTCAGCCGCACCCTGCGTTTCGACCCAACCAGCCTTGAATCGTCCGCTTACAACCCGCTGCTCGAAGTGCGGCGCGGCCTCAATGAGGTGCGCGACGTGCAGAACATCGCAGATATTCTGGTCGACCCCGAGGGCAGCCTCGAGAAACGCAACCACTGGGAGAAGACCAGCCATGCCTTGCTAGTCGGCGCCATCCTTCACGTGCTGTACGCCGGTGCCGACAAGTCGCTCGCCGGCGTCGCGGCTTTCCTCTCGAACCCCGACGAGACCATTGAGAACACGCTCTATGCGATGATGGAGACGCCGCATCTCGGCGAAGCGGGCCCGCACCCGGTCGTGGCCAGCGCTGCGCGTGAGCTGCTCAACAAGTCTGACAACGAGAGGTCAGGCGTGTTGTCGACCGCCATGTCCTTTCTGGGCCTCTATCGCGATCCGGTTATCGCCAAGGTCACCAGCCATTCGGATTGGCGGATCGCCGATCTCGTCAGCGGCCGACCGACGTCGCTCTATCTGGTCGTGCCGCCGTCCGACATCAGCCGGACCAAGCCGCTGATCCGCCTGATCCTCAACCAGATCGGCCGCCGACTTACCGAAGAATTCGATCCTGCGACCAAGCGCCAGCGTGTGCTGCTCATGCTCGATGAGTTTCCAGCTCTCGGCCGGCTCGATTTCTTCGAAAGCGCCCTTGCCTTTATGGCGGGCTACGGCCTCAAAGCCTTCCTGATCGCCCAGTCCCTGAACCAGATCGAGCGCGCCTATGGGCAGAACAATGCAATCCTCGACAATTGCCATGTTCGCGTTGCCTTCGCGACCAACGATGAGCGGACAGCCAAGCGGGTCTCCGAAGCACTCGGCACAACCACCGAGCAGCGTTCGATGAAGAATTATGCCGGGCATCGGCTCTCGCCTTGGCTTGGTCACCTGATGATCTCGCGCTCTGAAACGGCGCGCGCACTCCTTACGCCGGGCGAAATCTTGCAACTGCCGCAGACCGACGAGGTCGTGCTCTTGTCAGGGGCGCCGCCGATCAAGGCGAAGAAGGCGCGTTACTATGCCGACCGACGGCTGCAGTCCCGTGTACTGCCCGCCCCCGAGGGCTGCGGCCAGCCCGCCGAAGCGCGTGCCACCGATGACTGGAGCGCTCTGCCCCCGATTGAGCCAGACCCCAAATCATCAGAAGACGGCGGCTGCAGGATCGATCCTGCCAATGGTGGCTTGCGGCGCGAACCTGACCTACCCGAACATGTCGAAGTGGTTGCGCGACCCAAATCTCCTGCAGCGGAATTCGACTTTGCCGAATCTGACGCCGCAGACGCTGACCAATCAGCCGCTGACAACGAGCGGATCCGGCGCACGATGGAACGCGGCGCACGGCAGGCCTCGCTCGACCTTGGAGACGGGATCGAACTGTGAAGCTGAAGCGCACTTTCCGGCTGCCACCCGATGTGATCGACCAACTTGCCGAATTCGCAATGCGCAGGCGCGTCGGCCAGCCCGATGTGGTGGAGGCCGCTCTGCGGTCATTCATGTCGCCCGACAATCCTGAGCAGCTCGAAGCAGCGCTCAGCCGCCGCCTTGACCGCATCGACCGGCGGCTTGGACAACTCGATCAGCAGACCGAGATCACCACCGAGGCCCTGGCCTTGTTCGTACGGTTCTGGCTTACAGCCAATCCGCCACTGCCGGATATTGGCCTTGCCGCAGCGCAAGCGCAGGGCAAGGAGCGCTATGAGGGATTTGTCGAGGCACTCGCGCGCCGATTGGAGGGACGGTCCCGGTTGGGCGATTTTCGACTCTAAAGCGACCACTCCCCCCGCTGATAATCGGGTCGTTCTGCCAGTCAGCTAAGTGTTGAAGCTGCCAAGCCGTCAATCAAGAGGAGGCGGAAGGGGCATACGCGGCGGGGCGGTGCGCCACATCAGCGCGACTTCGTCTTCCGTCAGGCCGTAGGCACGTTCAACCATGGCCGCGAGGGCGCGTTCGTGGGCGAGCAGTTCGCCTCGCGCGGTGCGTGCGGGTTCGGCGGTTTCGGCAAAGGCATCACGGAGCTGGCGCAGCTGGGTGGGCGTCAGCGACTGGCGGCGCGGCAAAGCGGCACGGACAGCGGCAATGAAGCCATCGCTGTCGAGAAGGCTGGCTTGGCGGAGGGCGGTATTGACCTGCACATTTGAAAACTCGATCTGAAGCCAATCGGCCAATGACGATTCCGCACGATTTATCGCATCCTGCGATTGCTTTGCCAGAGCTACCAATTCCGCGACACGATCTCGCTGATCATCAGCCAGCGGTGGAATTGGGAAGTTCCTCACGTACGGAATGTCGAGTGCCAACGCCTCGTCCTTCTTGTGCGGGAACTTCTTGAACATGAAGTACCAACCGGTTGGGGCATTCATGCAAACCTGTAGCCAAAGGTCCGTGGTCGGCAATATCAGCGCCGAGTCATTCAGGAGGTTGTCGCCATTATCGGCACAGATTTGCGCGTAGAACGCAATGCGCCGGATGAGTATTTTGGGCTCGTTGAACCGCTCATGATAATCGACGGAGTCTTGAATTTCATACCATTTGTAGGTCCCTGCTTTCCTTCCCGGCCATTCCGCCCCCTTTGTCGGAGGCACCCAGTTCTCCGGCTTGGGTTCCAGCTGAGTGCGGTAGCGTTGCAGATGCCTCAGGACGCTGGGGTATTGTTCAATGTCGACTCCACGCCGAGCAAAGATCATCCACAGCCCTGCCCATTCGGGCGACCAGCGGCCAATATCCTGCCCACGCAGGTAGGGCTTGATGATCTCCGATGCCGCCGGATGGTCGCGGACCAGTTGGTCACGCGTCGCAGTGTCGATCAGGAAGGCTTCGTTGAAGCCGGTCTTGATCCCGTAAAGCGGGCTGACCCCGGCATATTCGGACAGCGGCACGCCGCGCTCGCGGATTTTGCGCAGCAGCGCGGCGACATCCGGCGGCTCCAGCACCCAGGGCTCTGCTGTCAGGTCTGATCGCGCTGCCCGGTAGGTCGCGGCATCCACCGCCAGCGCCAGCCCTTCACGCGGAACCTCGTCACGCGGGATAACGGCCAGATCGAACTCTTCGGGCACGTCCTCGCCGAGCGGCTTGCGCACGCTGATGACGCAGGGGAAAACATCTGCATCAGGAAACAGATGCTTGGCATGGCCGAAATCGGCGAGGAATTCGATCCAGACATCTTCGGCAAACAGTCGCCGCAGTTCCTCGGCATAGCCGGTCTTCAGCCATTTATTGGTAACGACATAGCCCATACGCCCGCCGGGCCGCAGCAGCTTGATCCCCTGTTCATAGAAATAGACATAGAGGTCGGCCGTGCCAGCATAGGTCGAAAAGCTCTTGGCGAGCGCGGGTTTGATCGCGCTGATTTCTTCCTGCCGGACATAGGGCGGATTGCCGATGACGGCATCGAAGCCGCCGGTGCGAGCGTTCGATGAAAGCTCTGCCCAGACACCGGGAAAAGCGATTTCCCAGTTGAAGAAATTTTGCTGCGCCACATGGCCCAGCGCATCGCCAATGATCCCGCTGGCCATTGTGCGGCGGCGATCATCGGGCCTGACTTCGGGCATCAGGCTGGCCTGTGCCCCGTCATCGCTATCGCCGTCCATGATCGCCAGATCGCCGCTGGCGATACGGCTCGGGTCGCCGAAGCTGCCTTCGAACACCAGCTTCAATGCTTCGGCCTGATCGAACTTGCGCTCGGCCTCTGCGGCACGGGTGGCGGCGCGGTCGATCCGTTCGATTTCCTTGGCCTTGGCAGCTTTTTCCTTGTCAGTCTTTTCAGGCATGGCGGCGATGCGTTTATCGCCATCGGCGCGGATTGCTGCTGCTGTCTCGCGCGGACGCTTTACGTTGGTTTCCAGCACGCCCATCAGCTCGTCCGCTTTGACCAGCGACAGCAGGGCATTCAGCGGGCGGCTCGATTCCGCGACGGTGCCGAAGAGATGCTTTGATTGGTGCACTTCGGTCAGGTCGGTATCGGTCAGCCCCTCAATGGTTTCCATATGCCGCACGACATTGGCCAGCGGGGCAAGATGATTGTTGGCGATTAGCGATCCGCGCGCCTGCAACCAATCCATTGTTGGGCGCACCCATCCGCCCAGCACAGAATTGCCGCAGCGCAGATGGTGATCGAGGAAAGACAGCGGTGCGCCGACTGTGAAGCTGTGTAGCCAGAGCGAGACCTTGGCCAGCTCAACGGCCATGCGGTTGAGATCCACGCCGTGGATGCAGCGTTTGAGCACCATGCGCCGGACGATGTGGCGGTCCTCGAGCTGGTCCTCGACAATCGGCCAGCCATGGTCGCGCGCGTTGGCTAGGATGGCTTCACGCAGGCCAGCAATGTTTTGAACCAGCGGCGACGCATAGCTATCGCCCGCAATTTCCTCGGCGTCCCCAATCGCGGTGAGCACTTTGTCCGAGAGCCAATCGACCAGGCTGACCAGAAAATGCCCGCTACCCATTGCGGGATCAACAATCCGCAAAGAGAGCAGCGCCATCGCTGGATCATGCTGGGCGAGTTCCGCGCCTTTCAGCCCTTGTCCGTGGGCCGCCTCAAATGCTGCCCGTTTTTCCGCAACTACCGGGCCGACCGTTTTCTCAATAATCAGCGAAACCAGTGGCTCGGGTGTGTAATAGGACCCGGAACGATGGCGGGCCTGATTGTCGGCTCGCGGCTTGACGCTGCGGGCCTCAAGATCTGGCTCCACGCCATATTCGAGGATGGATTCATAGATTGAACCCAGCTGCTGCACCGAAAGATCGCGATAGTTGATGTAACGCAGTCTCCCGTCCTCGTGGCGGTGCGACAGTGCCAATATGACTTCAGCCAACACGGTGTCGGGCAAGCGGATACGCGAGAGCAGCGGAGATTCCGCTGCATCGAATAGGCCACCATTATAGGGCGGGATGCCAAGGCTGTCGTCACCCTCGGCAATAGCCCCGAAGATCGTTTCGAGCCGCGACCAGTAGGCGTGGCTCCGCTCCAGGGGCTTGCGACCCTCATTATCCAGTTGCTCGATTTCCTGCCGCAGCCGGGTGAGACAATAAGGCGAATAGGGGCCAGTCTCATCGGGCAGAAGATTGCGGTCTTCGGCATAGAGAATGAACAACAGCCGGTAGAGAAGGAACAGCGCGGAGGAGCGTACTTCCTCTGCATAGGTCGCATTGATCTCGGCAGGCCGATTGGGGTCGGCCAAGGGGATCGCTGCGATCAACTTGGGAAACACGTTCGAGAAGACGGTTTCGGCGAGATCCTTTCGGACACGCTCTTCCCAGCGTTTCGTTTCATCAAGCGCGATTAGATGGAAGCTGCGGCCTTGCTCGGTCGGCAGGAACGCCTCACGCCCGAACGCTAGAACGAACAGGCGGAAGGCGTGTTCGGGGGACATGCCGACGTCAAAAAGTTCGGGTGTGCAACCAGGCAAACCGAACAGCTTGCCAAGGTCGATCTCGAAAAAATCTTCGGCAACCGAAAGCGCGTTTTGATAATACAGCCGCCAATTTCGCCCGTTGGTCAAAATGCCCCATGGCATCCGGCCTTCGGTAACCACGCTGGCACGCTGCAGGTAGTGCATGATTTGGGTGGACGGGACACCTTGATCGCCCGTGCCTTGCCGATCGAGCGGTCGCCCCCAGCGCTTGGCCTCCACTAGCGCCGAGCCATGGCGGAACCGCTGCCACGGCTCCAGCCCACTAGCGGTGGCATCGGCATCTGCATCGGGAAACAGCAGCGCATCCGGCACATCTTTGCGCCCGCGGACGGTAAGATTTTGCTGAACCGAAATATGATCCCAGCCCAGCAGCCCAAGTAACGGGTAAATCAACTTCTGCTCGGTATCGGCCTCGGTGGGATTTTTGCGCTTCAGAAGTTCGTCGAGCAAATGGCGTGATTGCGCCCACAATTGCGTAATTCGGGCATCATCCAGCGCCAGCCACTGCGGCGTCGCCGTGATCCCTTCCGTCAGCCAATCTGTTGTGAATAAAGCACCTTGATGCAAACGCCGCCTCCCGTCAGCCCGAGCTAGCCAGTTTTGACGGAGGAATGAAGCGATTCCTTGGCGGGGAGCTTCAGGCGTAGATTCGCATCGCGCTGCGATGCCTAGCGAATTGTTATTATCAGACGACATCTCGTATGATTGGCGCTATGCAAAATGCGATTGGAGACATCGACGGCAGGCGCCAAAATTTTGGAGATTGGGCAGTTATGACCTGCGGCCTGACAGCAGCCGTTCGTCCAGGGTGGCAATTCTAGCCGTTCTCAATTTGTGAGAAATTTATGTCGACGGTCGAGTCTAGGATCGCCGCAGCTGAGCCGGTTCGTGTAGAGCGCTACGATGAATGTCTTTGGATCTGGCCCGCGCCTCGACGCGCCTCAGGGGGATAAAGCCCGCCAAGCGGTCGCTGCTCTGCGCGGCTACGGATATCAACTCTACACTTCGGGTCTTGCCTGGCTGGGTTTGGCCGACGGCGAGCTACTCTACCTGGAAGTCGCGGAAGACTATGCCATCGCGAGCCGCGAAGCGCTAATTGGCACGCAGGTAAAGGCCACTAGCGGTAGCATTACGCTCCAGTCCGCTGATGTGTGCACAGCGATCGATGCCTATGTCGATCTCGTCGCACGTAATCCCGGACGCATTGTTTCGCTCCATTATCTGACGACGGCGGCAATCGGCCTCGAGCGTCGCAAGGACCAACGCATCGCCGGCGAATCCGCGCTGCGATATTGGCGCCAAGCGGCGGCTGGCGCCGATATCGCGCCGTTGCGCACGGTGCTCGAAGACCTCAATCTGAAACCTGCGACCAAGACATATATTGCCTCGCTGTCCGACGCGGCGCTGCGTCGCGAGTTCCTCGCCCGCATCCATTGGTCGTGCGGTGCCCCTGGCCTGGATGACGTCCGTGCCGACCTCGGTGCGGGCCTGATCGAATTTGTCGCGTCGGCCCGTCGACTGCCGAGCCAGGTTGGTAAGGCGGTGTTACCGGCGGTCGTCGAGCGGCTGCTCATGACCGCAGTATCCGATGGTCCCCGCCAATTGCGCCGGGCCGATTTGCTCGCCTTGATCGACGAGACGGCGATGGTGGCGGTGCCCGTCGATCAGCTAGCGACGGCATTCCAAGGGCCGGCGGGGACCGGTGCGTTCTCGCGTCCGTCGCTGTTGGTCCCCTCCGCCGAGCTGCCGCTGCCCACGATCCTCGCGCCGCGTACGCCGCTGGTGATGGCGCTCGATGAGACCCGGCGCGCTGCTGGACTTGTCTTTGCGACCGGTGCGACGGGTCTGGGTAAATCGCTCCTCGCGCGCCTCGTCGCGGCGCCAACCGATAGCCAATGGGCAATCGTCGATTTCCGCAATCTCAGCCCGGCAGATACATCCGCGCGGTTGCAACTCCTGCTCGGTGAATTGGCGGCATCGTCCGCGACGAGCATCATTCTCGACGATCTGAACGAGATCGACGATCCCGCGATCCGCGATCTGCTGCTTCGCGTGATGGCCGGTCTGCGACGTCGCGATGCAACGGCGATCATAACGAGTTACCGCGCGCCGACCGCCGCTACGCTGCACCAATTGTCGCCCGCTGCGACGCCAGTGGTCGAAATTCCGTATCTGAGCGAGGAGGAAGTGGCCGACCTCGTCGCGTTCACAGGGGGCGACGCCAAATTTGCCGGTGCCGTCTATCGCGCCACGTCTCGCGGACATCCGCAGTTGACCATGGCGGCCCTCCTGCATCTTTCGGCGGCGAATTGGTCGCGCGCGTCGCTGGCGGCGGTGCTTGGTGGCGAGCTGCACACCGAGCTTGGCGCAGAGCGACGTGCCGTACGCCAACGGCTCGTCGCGGCGATGCCCGCCGAAGCACAGCTGCTGCTGTTTCGCGCCAGCATGATCGAGGGTAGTTTCAACCGCGGACTGGCGATGGCACTCGGCAGCCTATCGCCACCGGTGTCGCTTGCCGGTCTTGTACTCGACCGCCTTGTCGGGCCGTGGATTGAGCCGATGCGCCGCGACAGGCTGCGCGTGTCGCCGCTGCTCGAAGGCGCGGCGCAGGATGTCTTCAGCATCGACGAGTGCCGGGCGATCCATCACTGCATCGCCGACACGAAGATGCGCAGCGGCGATCTCTCGGTGTTCGATGCCGGAATGGTGTTGCACCATGCGCTTTGCAGCGAGGACGGTACGCTCGTGGCCGCCTTCGCTCACAGTGTGGTCACCTGCAACTCCGAAATGCTCGACATCATCGCCCCGTTCGTCGGCGAGTTGCAATCGTTTCCGAGCGATGTTCCGATTTTCCCTCAGGATCTCGCGGCGTCGGCGATGCTGCGGCTTGCCCAGCTTCTCGCGCTGTTGCCCTACGGTTCGGTGTCGGCGGCGCAGCAATGTTGGGCTGCCCTCGAGCGGGAGCGCGGCGACGTTAAGGGCGAAATCCTGTTCGAAGGTCTGGCCCTCTCGAAACTGCTGCTGCATCCGCGCGCCGGAGAATTGTTCCCCGACTGGATCGAACTGCTCCTGCGCTTCGACAAGCTTACTGCAACTGACCCGCGTCTCGCCACGGCCGGCGGTAATTTTCAATCGAAGGCGGGCGGCAACCCCCATGTCAGCGGCGTCCTGCTCGCCGGCCAGATGCGCAATATCCGCACGGTCGCGGGATTTCGGAGCCTTATCGAACGGCTCGACCGTGAGGAGCCCGCGCTGCGTGATCGGTTCCTCTCGTCTTTTCAGCCAGGTCGCGGCGACCTCTTGATCCTCGTCAATCATGGCTGGCTCAAGGAATCGAAGACAGAAGGATTCGATTGGGAAGCTGCCGCCAGCGACTACGCCGCTTGCGCGGACATTGCTATAGGTTGGCCAAACCCGGGTCTGGCCGCGCGCTGTGCGATCGCCCAGGCGGTCTGCCTCGACGAAAACGGCAACGACGCCGAGCGGGCGCTCGCCTGCCTGTCCGATGCCGAGACGCGGTTCGGATTCGACATAGCTCTCGTCCGGGCGCGCGCCAAGATACATTGGCGCCGGCGCGATCATGCCGAGGCTCTGCCCCTGCTGACCGCCGCGGCGGAACAGGGCGGCCAAGATCCGATCGAGCGCGCCTATATCGCCCGCGAAGCCGGCATCAGCGCCGCAGAGCTCGGCGATTGGGCGGCGGCCCAGAACTGGTTCGACCGCGCCCAGACGATCGCGTCGACCCTGACGCTGCCCGCGGTGCGGGCGATGGCGGTTGGGCTGCTCGCCGACACCGCGCATGCAGCATGCCGCGCCGGACATCCGGATGTCGCGATCGTGAAGCTGCGTGACGCGCTGGTCAGCTTGCCGAGCCTCGATCCCGAGGGGACGCTGCACGAAGCCCATTGCCACCGGGTCGTGCGCCACGCGATGCTATGGGTGTTCAAGGAGCTGACCGGCCGCCTGTCCGGTGAGGACCAGGAGGTTCCGTATTCCCCTGGATGCGCGAGCAATCCGGACCCGCTGGAGGCGATCCGGTCGCATCCCGTGATCGCGCTCGACCTTGCCTTCTACTTTCTCGCCGAAGCCGATGAGGCGCTCGCCGAGCCGACCGGCTTCTATCGCGAGTTTCGAGACTATCTGACCGACGGGCCGATCCTGTCGTCGGAGATTACGCTCGCCATCGCGCAGGACCGCAACGCGATCGGTGCGCACGACACCGACGATTTCGTATCGCGGATCAGGCGTCACGCGACGATGTCCGAGATCGTGGGATCAGGCGGCGGCCGCGATTTAGGCGAAGACCTCAAGAATCCCGCGCGCGGCATGATTCCGCTCGCGGTGATTGACGGTGATGCCAGCGCGGAGATTCTGCGCGGGGCGGAGGATTATCTGCTGAGCTTTGCGATCGCAACCGCGATCGCCGGCGACTTTGCCGCTGTCGACACCGTGATCGCAGCCGGCTTGGCGGCGCCCGAGCTCGTCGCCTTACATCCGCTCCTCGAACGTATGGCCGGCAGCGCCACCGGATTGACCACCGATCGCGAGGGAGCTGCCATTGCGGTCAACGCGCTCCGCCAGAATCTCACCGCGCGGCCTGCCGAATTCTGCTGGGCAGCGATTTGGCTGCTCCTCCATGCCCGTATCTCAATGCTGCGCGACGGAGTCGCCGACCCGTTCATTACATGGCTCTTCGACGGCTGGACGACATTGGTGCAGGATTCGCGGTTCCGCTTGGCGATGCCAGCCATCAACGCGCCGCCGATCGAAGCGATTCTCGCGCAACCGGACCGAACATTGGCCGCGGCCGCGCGGTTGTTGCTGGCCGGCGCCCCCGCCGCTTCGACGAGCATCCCAGCAATGATCCGCACGCATATGGAAGAGCTGGCAGCCAGCAGCGTCTAGCGCGCGCCGCCGCCACGGAATGTCGTGCAGCTGTCAGTCGCCGAGCGTCACACTGGTATGCGAGATATAGGGCTGGAACGGCGGGAGCAACGACATGATGCTGCCGTCGGGTTGCAGAAATTCGTGGTTCACATCGGGAATGAGATCCGGGTCGAGCGGCACTCGCGCATTGGGATTGTGGAGAATGACAGCACCCTCGATCCACGTTTCCCGATAGTCAGGCGCGTACACTTCCTGGCGGAACTCTTTCGGTGCGGGACCATCGTCGTCGAGCTCACCACGCCGAAGGCCGGAACGCACCATCTTGACGCGCCGATCGCCGAACCCGGCGATATATCCCATCCGGTTGAACTTGGTGATCGTGCCCAACGGATTGAGCATGACCGCACTGACGTTTTCCGAGCCCGGCAAACCGAAGAAGTGGGAAAGCTCGCGATTTCGGCCATAGACATGCTCGTCGAGCCGCTCGATCCGGCGTTGCCCGTCAACGATCGAATGCCGGACCCCGAAAATATATTCGGTCGCCGGCATCACGATCCGGCTCATTGCGCCGGGCGCGTGGAAATCCTGGAGGGCGAGCACGAACGGAATATCGGCGACCCCCGGCAACGCCCAATAAGGTGGCTGGTGGTTGAGTTTACGGGTCAGCACCCGCGCGAGTTTTATCTGGACATAATTGTCGACGAACGCGCGGATCTCGCGCTCGGTCTTCGGTTGCGGAACCGTACCGCGCTGGGGCGGATTGACCGTGGTCGCCTCGACCGCCAGTTCGCCGCGCGGTCCTGCCAGCACGAAGTCCGGTACGGCGACATCGGCTTGACCCGCGTAGCCCAGCTCGGTGAAAGCGGCGAACAAATAGAGTTCCCAAATCCGTGGATCGAACGCCGTGGTCTGGAATTGCTGTACGAAGTTGCCGTCGGCATCCTCGTGAAACCTCATCATCGCTGCGATCAGCTCGCGAGCCGGTGAATAGCGGGCTTCTTCGGTCAGAATGCGGAAGGTCGGGTTCAGGCGGTCAACAGGCACGCGCGGCGCAAAGAAATCGACCGGGGCGCCGTGTTCGTCACCCTGATGATAGGCTTCGTCGGGAAGCGCCGCGTGGCGATCGATGGCTTCGCTCAGGCGCTCCCTGGCGGCCACGAACGTCGGAAGCGACACATCCTGATCGATCGCGCGGTAGCAAAGTCGCTGATCCCGCCCCAACACGATCCAGCCGAAGTCGCGGTCATATCTATCCCAGGTTATCAGCCCGAGCAGCCGTTCGTCCTCCGTCGAGAACCATGCGGCCTCCTGAATCAGCAAAACGATCTGCGGCAGGCGGGTGTAACCGGCCAAGGCTTCAAACCGCTGCTGGCTCAGTTCGATCAACGTCGTCCTTTCCTAAGAATACACATGCACTCAATTTGCTCCTTCAGGCTTATCTGCGGAAGACATGCACGAGATGGGCCGCAACGGCTGCTAGGTTAGCGCCGCCTCGCGAAGCGCCCGCATCACTTGCCGGAAGACTCCCTCGTATTCGGGCAGATCGCTCATCTGTTGCGACAGTCGATCCTTCCACAACCGTGCGAGACGGGCCTCCTTCGCCGCGATCGCATCAGCCAGCCCCTCGGGCTTGCGGCCGCGCAGTTCCAGCTTCGCCGTGAGTTCGCTGAGCAGTTCGCCCGGCCGGATGTCGTGTTCGTCGACGAGGTTCCACAAGTCGTAGAGATCGCGGGGTTCGGTGCGGGCCTTGTCCGACAGCGCCGCGAGCTTTTCGACGAAAATCTCCTCGAGGCTGTATGTGCGCACCGTCGGCCCCTCGGGCAGATCGGCAAATTCGTCAAAGGTGCGCAGGATCGGCCGGTCGACGAGACCGAAGCAGAACACCTCGTTGATCGTGATATCGACCTTGACGTCGCTCGCCGCCGGCAGCGGTCCTTTGTAATTGAGATAGAAGGTGTGGGTGTTTTGATGGCCGTGCCGATCGGGCCGGTCGTAGGCCATGACGATGCCCGAGGCGGCCTGCATGTCGGCGAAGATCTCGGCGAACCCGGCGAGGATGGCATCGAGCTCGGTCGGCTCGATCAACGAGAAATCCAGATCCTCCGAGAATCGATAGTTTTCGAACCAGCAGCGCCGCAACGCCGTGCCGCCCTTGAACGCGAGCCGCTCACGCAACGGATGCCGGGCCAGCGCAGTTAGAAACCACGCCAGGCAATAGTCGCGCTCGATGACAGCTTCGGGGATGCGGCGCCCGCCCCCGGCTTGAAACAGTGCGTTCGCGATGCGGGAAATGTCGCGTTGCGGTATCATCAGCTGCTCCGGATCGCGTCTAGTTCATCGGGTTCGAGGTTGATGCGGATGCGCCAGCGCGCGAGCATCCTGCCTTCGGCGGGGAACAGCGGATCGAGGCGTTGATAGGTCGAGGTCAGCTTGGCGCGCAGCGGCTCCAGCGCTGGGGACTCGGCGAGGCCGTAGAATTCGAGCAGGTAGCCGAGGCGGCGAATGACGGCGCCGACATCAATCCGCACCGCATACTCGACAAGGCGGGGGATATGCAGCATGTCGCGCTTCATCCAAAGCCCTTTGGCGACTTCGGTGATGCCCCCGACATATTGCGGATGGTTCAGACCGTCGATGATGGTTCGCTCGGGATCACTGACCCTGACCTGCTCCTCGTGCGTGATCCAATGATCCATGAGCCCGAAGAAGTTGGCTTGCTTGACGTGGATGAATTGGAATTCATAGCCGTGCAGTCGCTGGGGGCGCAATCGCTTGGCGACTGATGCCGTAATCGCAAGCTGGGGCTGCGTGACCATGCGATGCAGTTCAAGCGCACTGGCATGCGAGATGAAGTAGGGCGTGTCGCCGACCAGGCTTTTCGCGATCAGATAAGGGTCGCTGACATGCTCAGTGTCACGGCCGCGCTCGAACGGAACGAGGTTATAGAGCCCGGGCTTGAGGCGTGTAACGATCCCGCGCGCTTCGGTGTTAGCGACGAGGCTGCGGGCCGACGGAAGGCTCAGGCCGGTGATCTCTGTGACGTCCTCGAGCGAAAAGATGGTCTTGCGCCGCTCGTTCAGTTCGACGACGAGCTGCGCGGCGCGTGGACCCAGTGTCTTCGACTTATAGTTTGCGCGCATTTCGTCGCTCCAGATGCGATGTTTCGAGCACTGGATATAACGACTATTATATTTATTGGCAAGAACGTAGCCCAAAGGGGCATAGAGTGCGCGCAAAATATAACGCTCTATGCCGCGCGCGGGGTGCGTCAACCACCCAATCCGCCTAGAATGGGGCCAATACCGACGCTCGCACAAACAGGACCGTGAAAGTTGACCGAACCCGACGATACCGACCGCCTGATTCAGGACGTGCTCGCCGAGCTTGGCTGGGCGAGCGATGCGCGTCGGATTGCGGACAAGGTCCGCCAACTCGACCGCGGCCTGCCTGCTGAGGACGAATTCATGGCGGTCTGCGCCTGGCTCGGCCAGACCCGGTTGATCCACAAGCTCGACCAGCACCAGTCGCCACCCGCGTCTCGAGAGACCTATCAGGTTCCCGACCTGCTCGCCGACTTTCAGTCATCAGGGCCAGTCCTGATCGAGGTAAAGGTGAAGCGGAGCCAGACGCTCTCGTTCACCCCAGAATATCTCGGCCGCTTGAACGCCTATGCCGACCTGCTCGGCAAGCCACTGCTCATCGCCTGGAAATTTTACAGCGTCTGGATGCTGTTCGAGGTGCGGCATCTCCGAAAGGCGAGGAAAAACTTCAATGTCCGTTTCGACCAGGCGATGCGGCAGAACCTGCTCGGTGTGCTTGCCGGCGACGTGTCCTACAAGATCGCGCCAGGCGCCGGGATCGTCTTGGAGTGCCTCAAGGAAGAATTGCTCGAAACCGAAACCAGCGGGGATACCACGACCGAGCAATGGCGCATGCGGATTGACCGCGTCCGGTTTATCGCCAGCGGCGGGCAGCCGCGTGACGATATCCACGAAGACGTCGCCACCTTGTTCACGACTTGGGATCTGGAAGAGCGGCAGACCTTCACTCCGACGCATATCCACATCGCCTTCCAGGCCGGCGAAGAGGGGATGATGTTCGGCCATATGGCGCTGGTCCAGCTCATCGCCTGGCGGCAGCAACCGGGAGAACAAATCAACTGGCGGCACGCAATCCGCCGAGACAAGGTGGCATCAAGCATCACCAATTTCACGGCTGCGCTCGATCGCGCGCTTGAACAGGACGTCGTGACGCTGATCCTCCATCAGCAGCCAGCAGAAGTGCCGCCGTTCCTGCGTCCCGCCGAAAGGGCCTAAGTCGGCTGCTCCGCTCCGCCCGCCCATCCGGGCAGCCTGCCGAGATCGTCGAGCTCCGCGCGCCGCAGCCCGTCGAAGACCTCCGGAAACAGTCGCGCGGCCCCCGCCCAGACGGGATGGCCGGACTTGACCTGCTCGGCCATCGCCGCGGCTTTGGCGAACGCTGTCTTCAATGACGCGCGATCGAGACGATCGCGCGCAGGTCCGGCCCGAAGCATGGTCTCGATCAATGACGCATAGGGTGCGAAAAACTGTGATGAGAGCTTGGCATTGAGCATCGCGACCAAGGCGCCCTCGCCGGTATAGCGCGTGACGTAGACGCGATCCTTGGCCGTCGCGGCGGTTCGGGCGATCGAGAAGAGGATCGCCGCCAGTTCCGCAAAATGCTGATCACCCCGCATGAATTGCGTCGACCAGCATTCGCGCTTCCACGGGCTGAGCGCTGGCACGAAACCCTTGATCGAATCCCAGGCGCGATGAAAGCAGGGTTCGCTGAACGGAAAGTCGAAATCCGACGGCGGCGCTTCGCGAAATGCCTCCCACCATTTTTCCCGGCCGAGGCGGCAATACTCGAGCAGTCGGTCCGAGCGACGATCCTCGATGAAGACAGCGCGCCCGGTGCTGCGATCGAGGTCGTCGAGCGATGCCTGCCGTGGTTTGAGAAATCCGCCGCGATCGGTCTCGAGAAGGGCGGTCAGCACGAGCTTGCCCTGCGCGATCGATGCTGCGAGCGCCGCGTCGTCGAACAGGAAGACGTTGCCGCGCTGGAGCGTGATGACATCGTGAAAGCCTTGCGGCAGTTCTGGAGGAAGTTCGCGGAACACCCACAGCAGCGCCACGCCCTCGGCTTCATAATGAAGGTGACGCGCGATGATCTCGGGCGCGAAGGGTTTGGAGAGCTGTACTTCGATCGCGAATTTTCCGAGCCCGTCCAACTCGGCATAGACATCGGGAAAACGTCCCCGGGCCGCGATTGCGGGGCGCCGGTAGGTTTCTACGGTGACGAGCTGGCAGCGCGGGTCTTTGCCGAGCACTTCGGCAATCGTCTCGCACAGCCAGCGATGCAGCGCCGATTCCTGATGACCCTGATATTGCGCGGCGCGCGCGTCGTCGGGCTTCAGGTTGACGCCCTGATACCAGGGACAGTCGGTCGGACTCTCGGGATAGTGTGCGAAGACCGGTGCATGTTCGCCGCCGGCGAAATGCGCGCGAATGAAGATCGGCCCCTTGCACAAGCGGCACCGCGCGATTGGATGCGCGGGATCGGTCTGACGGCGGCGGGTTATCTCGCTGCGCAGATGATCCCACACCGACCGCGGCATCGCCATCAGCTGCTGGATCGACACCGCCCCGCGCGGCAGTTCAAAGTCAGCAATCTCGATCGTCCGCTGCATGGTGCGTCTGGGCGTCATCGCCATCCGCCTTTGCCGCAATTGGTATAGGCACCGATCGCCGATAGCACATATTTCGCCTCGAGATGGACGTCCTTGGGCATTTCGTCATGCGTCTTGAGTCCGTCGAAGAAGGTCGCGACCGCCGCCGTCTTCAAATCCATCACGTGGTTGACGAGCCGCTCTTCGAATCTCTTTGGCCTCGCCGTGACGGATCCAGCGTGTCAGGAAGATCACGACGCAAAGTGCGTAGCGGAACACAAACGTGTTAAGCGCGCATGGCGTCGTCTTGGGGTAGAAGCGCTGCTCGATGTTGAGCGATCGCAGCAACACTTTGTGGATGTCCATGCTGAGGTGGATGAGCTTGCGCTGCAACGCTTCCGAATAAGGAATCCGCTTGCGCAACCTGTCGAGCTCACCACGCTCGAAGATCGTCACGCAGCGCTCGAATAGGTTGAGGATGTTGCCGACCGACGCTTGCAGGTCGGCGACCTGCGCGCGCGACTGCTCCTCCATCAGCGCGAAGTGCGCATCGACGTGCTCGTCGTCGGGAACGTCAATCACGGTGCGGCAATATTCGCCGAATGACCTGGTCTGTTTCGGCTCGATGAGGCGGTTGACCAGCCCTTTGCTGTCACCCCGATCGCGATAGAGATCGAGCGTGCTGCGTAGGATGATGACCTGGCGCGGGTGCCGACACAGGATTTTGAGGAGCTGGCGCGCCTGGAACGCCGCCGCTTTCTTGTGCACCTCGACCAATGTCATCTCCGCGATCACCGCGTAATTGTCGGTCGAGCGGCCAAGAAACGCGGCCAAGTCATCCTGGCCGAGATAGTTGGTATCAATGACGTGACGCTTCACCGCCACCGTGACGTCCTTATCGATCCGTTCGCCGGCGTGGGGTGGCTCCCGCATGGATTTTCGGACGGGGGTTGGGTGACCAAACTGACGTGCATATCACTCTCTAATTTACAGACAAACTGCATCATACTGACAGCCATGACCACGATCGATCCCTCAGCGACTTTTGTCCTCGACGGCGCCGCCATCGCCAATTTCGTGAAATTGCAGCGGATGTTCTTCCGCTGGAAGCAGCAAACGCTGGCATGCGAAGCCCGTGTCTCGCTCGCGACGGTGCAGCGCGTCGAGCGCGGCATCCGGGTGCGCCCAGCGCAGCTCCGCAAAATCGCCGTCGCGCTGCGCCAGCCCGAGGATGAATTCCTTCGTCCGCGTATGCGCCCCACGGCCGAAGAGGCCGCCGCCAATTTCGTGGAGATGTTCGCTTGGACCGAGGGCCGCGTACCGGTACCGGTGGCACCATTTCGGAGCGAACTACAGCTCAAGGCGATGCTCGCCACCCACAGCCTGCTTTTTCAATCCGATCTCGGGCTGGATGCCGCTGACGACCTCGCAGAATTGCGCGAATGGCTCGATCTCGCGTCCTTCGTCCAGGCCGAACGCCTCGGGCTGATCGGGCGCAAGCCCGAGCGCGACTTCCGAGTCAGGCCGCTGTGGCGCGACCTCCTCGCCTGTGTCGAGCGGATCGAGCGCACGCACGCGGCGGCGATCCTCACCGGCACCTATGACGCTGAACCGACCCACGGCGGTGAGCCGATCGCGATAGCGCTCCTCGCGGTGCGCTCGCGCCGCTCAAATCCCGCCGCAGGGACGATCCCGATCTTGTGGGCAGACGCTCGGGTCGACGAGCAGCAGATGCTTGCCGACTATTTCGCCGAGGACGACTGATGGCGAGCGAGCCCAGGCCGATCGACCGGTTCACCGGCGCGTTCGTCGAGGAACTCGGCAAATGGGCGGCGCGCGTGGTGATCGCCTTGGTGGTCGCGGCCACCAGTGGCTATATCCTGCTACCATCCTGATGGTATATCCAGGCATGACGCCGGGGGTTGTGGGAAAGAGGGGGCGGATGGCGGATTTTCGGTTGATCAGCGAGGCGTGGGAGCGCGAGCTCGTGGCGGCGCGACGCGCCCATCCTTCCGGTCTCCGGATCGTCTGCCCGTTCGTTAAGGCGACGGCGCTACAACGGATCGTCCGCGAGGGCACGGCCAAGAACATCGAACTGATCACGCGCTTCGATCTAAACTGCTTCGACCAGGGCGTCAGCGACATCGCGGCACTGCGCGCGGTGTTGGCGGCGGGCGGCAAGGTGCGCGGCGTGCGCGGGCTGCACGCGAAGCTCTATCTGTTCGGCAACGCCAGCGTGATCGCGACGAGCGCCAACGTCACCGAGGCGGCGATGCGGCGAAACCACGAATTCGGCTTCGCCGCCGGCGATCCCGCGATCGTCTCGACCTGCGGCGACTATTTCGAGCGGCTATGGAAGCTGGCCGGCGCCGATCTCACCCCGGTGAAGCTCAAGGAGTGGGAGAAAATCCTCGAAGCGCGGCGCGTCGCCAATCCGGGAAAGCGCAAGCAATCGCTCCCCGATTTCGGCGCGAAGGTTCCCGCCGACAGTCCGTTCGTCACGTCGACTGCGGCCACGCCCTCCTTTGCCAATCAGGCCTTTGTCAAATTCTCAGGAACGGGTGACAACAAGGCAAGCCGTGATCTCCGCACCGACGATGTCGTCGCGGAGTCGGGCGCTAATTGGGCGTTCACGTATCCCAGCGCAATCCATCCCCGGCAGGTCAAGGACGGCGACGTTCTGTATCTCGGGCGCCTCGTCCATAGCCCGGACGATCTGATGATCTTCGGCAAGGCAATCGGCCGCGAACATCGTGACGATGTCGATGTCGCCAGCAGGGCGGAGATCGCCCTGCGGCCGTGGAAGCAAAATTGGGCCAATTATGTGCGGGTGCACGATACTCGGTTCCTCGACGGGACGCTCGACGATGGCGTGTCGTTCCGCGCGATGATGGCGGCGATGAAATCGGACAGCTTCGCCTCGACGCAGCGAAACGCTGCGGCAGGCAGGGGCAATATCGATCCGATGATCGCCTATAACCGCAAACCGGGCATGGTGCTCACCGACCGATCGCGGGCGTGGATCGACGAACGCCTTGAAGACAAATTGCGGACCTTGGGCGAGCTCGACCTGTCGAAGAAGCGATTCGCGCCGCCCGGACTTCCCTTAGGCAAGCTCGGCTATCCCCAACACTGAGCGCCGATCAAGGAAAGGCGCAGTCGATCGCCCAGGCGCAGCCTTCGAGTACGATCATCGTCATTCCCGGCGTGTGGATGTCGGTGGTGCCGTGCGACAGGCCATTGCGCATCGCGACCAGCGACTGCGCGCGATCGATCGGTTGCGCGCGAGACCATTTGGGAAAGATAGCGTGTTTGCGCGCGCGCTCGACGAGGTTGTGCAACGTGTCGCTCGATTGCCCCGCCAGCCGTAATCGAAACGCGAGTTCGACCGCGCCGAGCGCCTGGATTTCGGCATTCACCAATAGATCATAATCGAAATAGGCATAGATGACGAGATTGCGCGCACGGTCGAATGCATCCCGCACCTCGCCCGGCGCGGTGCCGCGCAGCGTGACGGACGCGACGGCGGCGTGGTGCGCGGGCAGGTCGATCGGACGAGCGCCGTCGCCGTCGACGACGACAAGTCCTGCATAGCGAGCGTCCGCCGTGAGAATCTGATCAACTCTTTTGAATGCCATAGACCAACCGCTTCGTTGCCGCCCAAGTATAGCTTGTTACCGCGGCAGGCGTCACCAAATCTCCTGCCCGCTGCGCGCGCGCAAAGCGCCAGTTGATCGCGTCGGTGCACGTGCCTCCGCCGACTTACTTGCCAAGATGCTTGCCTTATGAGCGGAGGGCCGCGTAGCCCCTCCACAGCTTAAAAGCCGACTTTCCGGATTGTCCAATCAAGCGGTCATTTGAGGCTCATACTACGCTAGCCTTTCTGCCTTTCCGCTAAGATACGCCGCCCGCAACTCGCTGTTGCATTCACCCGCTTTGATGTCTCTTTGATCTGCCTCACGAGCGCAGCCGATGATTGGTTGCCTCGCCGACACGAGGCAATTCATGAGCGTCATCCCCATCCAGTCGCAAGCATCGTCGCGCGGAGCGCGCATGCTGCGCACTGCGCTCGGGCCGGAGATTGCCGCCTGGCTTGAAGATGCCTCGGTCATCGAGGTCATGCTCAATCCCGATGGACGGCTGTGGATCGATCGGCTCGGAGCCGGGATCGCCGATACGGGGAGCGGGATGTGTGCTGCCGATGGCGAGCGGATCATCCGCTTGGTGGCGCATCATGTCGGAGCCGAGGTTCATGCCAAGGCGCCGCGGGTGTCGGCGGAGCTTCCCGATACGGGTGAGCGCTTCGAAGGTCTGCTGCCGCCGGTGGTGGCAGCGCCGAGCTTCGCGATCCGCAAGCCCGCCGTCGCGGTGTTCACGCTCGCAGATTACGTTGCAGCGAACATCATGTCTGCATGGCAGGCCGACGCGCTGGTTCGCGCCGTTGCGGCCCGGAAGAACATCTTGGTCGCTGGCGGCACGTCGACCGGCAAGACCACCCTCACCAACGCGCTGCTGGCCGAAGTCGCCAAGACCGACGACCGCGTGGTCCTGATCGAGGACACGCGCGAACTGCAATGCGCAGCGCCCAACCTTGTCTCGCTGCGCACCAAAGACGGCGTGGTCACGCTCTCCGACCTGGTTCGCTCGGCCCTGCGCCTGCGGCCCGACCGCATCCCGATCGGCGAGGTGCGCGGAGCCGAAGCGCTCGACCTACTCAAAGCCTGGGGCACCGGCCATCCCGGAGGCGTCGGCACGATCCACGCAGGATCGGCGCTTGGGGTCCTGCGGCGCATGGAGCAGCTGATCCAGGAAAGCGTCGTCACTGTGCCGCGCGCGCTGATCGCCGAGACCATTGATGTGATCGCCGTCCTGGTCCGCGACGGGACCGGACGGCGGCTCGCCGAACTCGCTGAGGCCACCGGGCTCGATGATCGCGGCGACTACCAGATCCTACCAATCACACCCCCAGCCACAGGAGTTTCATCGTGATCCGCACCCTATCGCGCGCCCGTGCCCGCCTCTCCGCTGCCATGCTCGGCGGCTTCGTTGCTCTTGCCATTACGGGCCCTGCCCATGCGGCGGGCTCATCGATGCCGTGGGAAGCGCCGCTCCAGTCGATCCTCGAGTCCATCCAGGGGCCCGTCGCCAAGATCGTCGCGGTGATGATCATCATTGCGACTGGTCTAGCACTCGCTTTCGGCGACACCTCGGGCGGCGCGCGACGGATGATCCAGATCGTGTTCGGCCTGTCGATCGCCTTTGCCGCCTCATCCTTCTTCCTGTCGTTCTTCTCGTTCGGCGGCGGGGCCTTGGTGTGATGAGGGGTCTGATGGAGACCGCGGCGCCAGAAGCCGTGCCGGGCTTTGTCGTTCCGGTTCACCGCGCGCTGACCGAGCATATCCTGCTTGGTGGCGCACCGCGCGGGCTGGCGATCGCCAATGCGACGCTGGCCGCCGCGATCGGGCTTGGCCTGCGCCTGTGGATCGCCGGCGTGGTGATCTTCGCGCTGGGCCACATGGTCTCGGTCTGGGCGGCGCGGCGCGATCCGCAATTCGTCGATGTCGCGCGGCGGCATCTGCGCTTTCCCACGTTTCTGAGGGTCTGAGCCCATGCTCTCGCTTCGTGAATATCGGAACAAGGCCGACCGGCTTGCCGACTTCCTGCCCTGGGCAGCGCTGGTCGCGCCCGGCGTGGTGCTCAACAAGGACGGCAGCTTCCAGCGCTCCGCCCGCTTTCGCGGACCCGATCTCGACAGCGCGACGCCCGCAGAGCTGATCGCGACGACCGCGCGGCTCAACAGCGCGCTGCGGCGACTGGGTTCAGGCTGGGCGATCTTCGTCGAGGCGGTGCGCCGCCCGGCGCTGGATTACCCCGATAGCGACTTTCCCGATCCAGCTTCGGCACTGGTCGAGCGTGAACGTGCCGCGCAGTTTGCCGAGGAAGGTGCACATTTCGAGAGCCGCTATTTCCTGACCCTGCTGTGGATGCCACCCGTTGAAGACGCCGCCCGCGCCGAAAGCTGGCTCTACGAGGGGAAGGCCGAAAAGGGCATCAATCCCAAGGAGCTGCTCGACCTCTTCGTCGACCGCACCGAGCGCCTGCTGCGTCTGATCGATGGCTTTGTGCCCGAGGCGGCATGGCTCGACGACGGCGAGACGCTGACCTATCTCCACAGCTGCGTTTCCACCCGCAGCCACCGTGTCCGCGTTCCCGAAACCCCAATGCACCTCGACGCGGTGCTGGCCGATGAGCCGCTCACCGGCGGCCTCGAGCCGCGCTTGGGCCGCGCGCATCTGCGCACGCTGACCTTGGTCGGCTTCCCCAGCAGCACCTTCCCGGGTCTGCTCGACGAGCTCAACCGGCTCGCCTTCGCCTATCGCTGGTCGACCCGCGCGGTGATGCTCGACAAGACCGATGCCACTAAGCTGACCGCCAAGATCCGGCGCCAATGGTTCGCCAAGCGCAAATCGGTCGCAAGCATCCTCAAGGAGGTGATGACCAACGAGGCCTCGACGCTGCTCGACAGCGATGCCTCAAACAAGGCCGCCGATGCCGATGCCGCGCTGCAGGAGCTCGGATCGGATTTTGTCGGCCAGGCCTATGTCACCGCGACGGTGACGGTGTGGGACGAGGATCCGGCGCTGGCTGCGGAGAAGCTGCGTCTGGTCGAGAAGGTCATCCAGGGCCGCGACTTTACCGTGATCGTCGAAGGCATGAACGCGGTCGAGGCCTGGCTTGGATCGCTCCCCGGCCATGTCTACGCCAATGTCCGGCAACCGCCGATCTCCACGCTCAACCTTGCCCACATGATCCCCCTATCCGCCGTGTGGGCCGGGCCGGAACGGGACGATCACTTCAACGCCGCCCCATTATTCTATGCGCGGACCGAAGGCTCGACCCCATTCCGGTTTTCGCTCCATGTTGGCGACGTCGGGCACACTCTGATCGTCGGCCCGACCGGAGCAGGCAAGTCGGTGCTGCTCGCGCTGATGGCGCTGCAGTTTCAGCGTTATGGTCGCGCGCAGGTCTTTGCTTTCGATTTCGGCGGATCAATCCGGGCTGCGGCGCTGGCATGCGGCGGCGACTGGCAGGACCTCGGCAATTCTTTGACCGGTTCTGGCATGGCCGAAGACAGCGCTGGCGCGGTGCTATTGCAACCGCTGGCGCGGATCGACGAGCCGGCAGAACGCAACTGGGCGGCCGAATGGCTTCAGGCGATCCTTACTGCCGAGGGCATAACCATCGATCCCGCGACTAAGGAGCATCTTTGGTCGGCGCTGACCTCGCTCGCCACCGCGCCCATGGCCGAGCGCACGCTCACCGGGTTGGCCGTCCTGCTCCAATCGCAGGCCTTGAAGCAGGCGCTCGCGCCCTATTGCATTGGCGGGCCGTTCGGGCGGCTGCTCGATGCCGAGAGCGAACATCTGGGCGAGGCCAGCTTTCAGGCCTTCGAGACCGAAGGGCTGACGGGCTCGGCCGCAGCGCCTGCCGTGCTCTCCTACCTGTTCCACCGTATCGAAGGCCGGCTCGACGGCTCGCCGACCATGATCATCATCGACGAGGGCTGGCTCGTCCTCGACAGTCCGGCCTTTGCCGCACAATTGCGCGAATGGCTCAAGACGTTGCGCAAGAAGAATGCGAGCGTGGTCTTCGCGACCCAGAGCCTCGCCGACATCGAGACCAGCGCGATTGCGCCCGCGATCATCGAAAGCTGCCCCACCCGCATCTTCCTCCCCAACGAACGCGCGGTCGAACCGCAGATATTGGCGATCTATCGCCGCTTCGGCCTTAATGACCGGCAGATCGAGATCATCGCCCGGGCAACGCCGAAGCGCGATTATTACTGCCAATCGGCGCGCGGCAACCGATTGTTCGAACTTGGCCTTGGCGAAGTCGCGCTCGCCTTCACCGCCACCTCATCAAAGGCTGACCAACTCGCGATCGATGCGATCACGGCGGCGCACGGCTGCGCCGACTTTGCAGCGCGCTGGCTGCGCCATCGCGGCCTTGGCTGGGCAGCCGAGCTGCTGCCCGCCCCGTCTCCCCTTTCCCAACCCGGTCCCCAGCCCGGCCCGTTGCCGGACCAACCCCAGGAGTAGTGCCCATGAAAGCCCGTAAATTCGTCTCGATGCTTGCTGCCAGTGCCGCAGTTCTCTCGGTCAGCGTCGGCGCCATGCTGCCGACCGCTGCCAGCGCACAGATCGGCGGCGTGGTGTTCGACCCGCGCAACTATGCCCAGAACATCCTGACCGCCGCGCGCACGCTCGAGCAGATCAACAACCAGATCCGGCAGCTCCAGAACCAGGCCACCTCGCTCGTCAACGAAGCGCGCAATCTGCAATCGCTACCCCTCACCGTGCTCGAACCGCTTCAGGCGCAGATCCGGCAGACTCAGGCCTTGCTCGGGCAGGCGCAGCGCGTGGCTTACGATGTCCGCCAGATCGAGCGCGAGTTCCAGAACAACTATCGCGCGGGCGCGATGACAGGGCCGCAGCGAATGCTGGTCCAGGGCGCCGAAGCCCGGTGGCAGAACAGCGTCGGCGCCTTCGAGGATGCCCTACGGGTTCAGGCCGGCGTGGTCGGCAATATCGACGGCACGCGCGGCGCCATCGACAGCCTCGTTGGCTCAAGCCAGTCAGCAACCGGCGCGCTTCAGGCGGCTCAGGCTGGCAATCAGCTGCTGGCCGTGCAGGCGCAGCAACTCGCGGACCTGACCGCCACGGTCGCTTCGCTCGCGCGCGCACAATCGCTCGACGCCGCTGCACAAGCGGCAGCCAAGGCGCAGGCACGCGAGCAGCTGCGGCGCTTCCTTGGCGATCGCCGACCCTATGTCCCGGGCAATGCCCGGCTGTTCGGGAACTGAAGCGATGGACAGCAAGCTCTTTGCGCGGATTGGGGCCGGCGCCTTCGTCGCCATCGCCATCACCATGGCCGTGCTCGAACTGCGCGAAGAGCCTGCGCCGCCGCCTAGCGCTGCGATAGCTGCGGCAAATGAGGCCGGAGACCATGCAAAGGCCACCCTCGCCTATTGCGCAGCGCTCGGCCTAGAGGCGGTATCGGACGATATCTGCACCGAAGCCTGGGCAGCGGAACGCCGGCGGTTCCTGGGGCAAGCCGAACGCGATACGGCGGACGTGCCCCCTGTGGCTGACAACAGCGGTGATCCAGCCTTCGATATGCCGGGGGATCGCTGACATGGGTGGCACCGGCGTCGTCGACCGCTTCCTCGACATCTTTTCGCGCTACATCGACAGCGGCTTTGGTCTGCTAGGCGGCGAAGTTGCCTTCATCGCTACCACGCTGATCGTCATCGATGTCACGCTGGCAGCGCTGTTCTGGTCATGGGGCGAGCAGGACGACATTCTTGCCCGCCTGGTCAAGAAGACCCTGTTTGTCGGCATCTTTGCCTACATCATCGGCAACTGGAACAGCCTCGCGCGCATCGTGTTCGAAAGTTTCGCCGGGCTTGGCCTCAAGGCCAGTGGCACCGGGTTTACAGCGGCCGAACTGCTGCAGCCGGGCCGGGTCGCGCAAGTGGGGCTCGATGCCGCCTATCCCTTGCTGGAGTCGATCTCCGAACTGCTCGGCTTTGTCAGCTTCTTCGAGAATTTCCTGCAGATCGTGATCCTGCTGGTCGCCTGGGCGATCGTCATCATCGCCTTCTTCATTCTATCGATTCAGCTGTTCATCACGCTCATCGAGTTCAAGCTGGCAACGCTCTGCGGCTTCGTGCTGATCCCGTTCGGTCTGTTCGGCAAGACCGCCTTTATGGCCGAGCGCGTGCTTGGCCATGTCGTCTCGTCGGGCATCAAGGTGCTGGTGCTCGCGGTGATCGTTGGCATCGGCTCGACCATCTTTTCCGAGTTCACCACCGCCATCGCGGGCGAACCCACGATTGAAGACGCGCTGTCGATCGTGCTGGCAAGCCTCGCGCTGCTCGGCCTTGGCATTTTTGGGCCCGGGATCGCCAATGGCATTGTTTCGGGCGGGCCGCAGCTTGGCGCAGGCGCCGCAGCCGGCACCGCGCTGCTCGCGGGCGGCGCTGCCGCAGGTGCCGTTGCCGGAGCAAAACTGGCGGGCGGCGCGGTGGCCAGTGCTGCCTCCAATGTCGCGCAAGGAACGTCGCGCGCCGCAGGCGGCGCGACCATGGCCTACGCCCTCGGCTCTGCAGGCAAGTCGGGCGGCGCAGCAGTCGCAGGCGGCGCGCGTGCCGTCGGCGAATATGCCGCCAGCGCTGCGACATCGCCGCTGAGGAAGGCCGGTGACGGCGTGAAGCAATCCTTCCGCGAAGGCAGCCGCGACGCCATCACCAAAACCGGCGGAACGATCACTCCCGGCCCTAATACGCCGCCGCCCCCTCCGCCCGCAGCTGCCGATCAAGGCCAGCCCGCGTGGGCCAAGGCGATGAAGGACCGGCAGACGATCTCCCAAGGCGCGAGCATTGCTGCGCACACGCTCAAATCGGGCGACAGCCACGGCGGCGGCGCCTCGGTCGACACCTCAGAAAAGGACTGAATCCATGTTTCGACGCCCTTCGATCCGCTATGGCAAGACCCCCGAGCCTGAAACACCCTACCAACGCGCGGCGCAGGTCTGGGACGAGCGCATCGGCTCGGCGCGGATACAGGCGCGAAGCTGGCGCTATGCCTTTTTCGGCGCGCTTGGCCTGTCCGCCTGTCTCACTGCGGGGATCGTCTGGCAGGGTTCGCAGGGCTCGATCATTCCCTGGGTGGTGCAGGTCGACAAGCTTGGCGAAGCCCAAGCCGTCGCCCCTGCGGTCAGCGACTTTGACCCAAGCGACCCGCAGATCGCATTCCACCTGGCGCGGTTCATCGAGCAAGTGCGCAGCATTCCCGACGATCCGATCATCGTCCGCCAGAACTGGCTGCGCGCCTATGACTTTGTCACCGACCGCGGCGCGCTGGTGCTCAACGATTATGCGCGGACTAACGATCCCTTTGCGCTGATTGGCCGCGAGCAAGTCGGGATCGATGTCACAAGCGTTATCCGCGCCTCGCCGACCAGCTTCCGCGTTGCCTGGGTCGAACGCCGCTACCGCGATGGCAGCCTTGCCGAGACCAGTCGCTGGACCGCCATCCTGACGATCACCGTCCAGACCCCGCGCACTCCCGATGCCCTGCGCAAGAACCCGCTCGGTATCTTCGTCAATGCCATCAACTGGTCAAAGGAACTTGGCTCATGATCTCGCCCATTCCCGGTCGCCTTGCGGTGACCCTCCTGCCCGTCCTGCTTGGAACAACCGCCTGTCCGGCTTCAGCTCAAGCGGTGGCACCAGAACCGGCACCAGTGGTCGTCGATGCGGCGTCCACCGCAACAATGCAGACGCAATCCGAACCGCGGCGAGCCCCCTCCCGCGCCGCGCGCCGCTCCCAGCCATCCGCCCCCCGGGATAGGGTGGGAGCGGCAAACGCCGCCGCGCGCGTGCAGCCCGAGGGCGAGCAGTTCATCAACGCGATCCAGAACTATGCCTGGGCGCCCGGCGCGCTCTATCAGGTCTATACCGCGCCGGGACAGGTGACCGACATTGCGCTACAGGAAGGCGAGCAGCTGGTTGGCGCCGGACCTGTCGCTGCGGGCGATACCGTGCGCTGGCTGATCGGCGACACCGTAAGCGGACGCGGGGCCAGCGCCCGCGTCCACATTCTGGTCAAGCCGGTCCGCTCCGACATCACCACCAACCTCGTCATCAACACCGACCGGCGCACCTATCATATCGAGCTGCGCGCCAATCCGTCGGTCTACATGGCGTCGGTCTCCTGGACCTATCCGCAGGACGAATTGATCGCCTTGCAACAGGCGCAGGAAGCCGAAGCGCGCGCCGCGCCGATTGCCGCCAATATTCCGATTGAGGCGCTCAATTTTGCCTACCGCCTGTCGGGCGACCGGCCTGCGTGGCGACCAGTCCGCGTATTCGATGATGGGCGGCAGACCTTCATCGAGTTTCCCGAAAGCGTGGCGCAAGGTCAGATGCCGCCGCTGTTCGGGCTTGGCGAAGGCAATCAGGCCGAGCTCCTCAACTACCGCGTGTCAGGCCGCTTTATGATCGTCGATCGGCTGCTCGAGCGCGCCGAACTGCGCCTTGGCGACCGCCGTTCGCAGCAGCGCGTCGAAATCCGCAAGGAACGCCGGAGGACGCCGTCATGAGCGACGAAGCTGCCCCAACGCCAGAAGAGGCGGTCAAGCTGCGCGGCGATCCGCCGCGCGTTATGCGGCTGTCGCGCAAGGCCATCGGCGTCGCTTCGGCCTGCGGCTTTGCCCTTGTTGGCGGTGCGCTGATCTATGCCCTGCAGCCCGCGAGCCTGGCCGAGCGCGAGGAGCTGCTCAACACCGAAGGCGCGGCGCGGCCCGATGCCTTGGCTGATGCCCCTCGCGACTATGGTGATGTCCCCAAGCTGGGCCCGCCCCTGCCCGGCGATCTCGGCGCGCCGATCCTGGCGGCACAACAGCGCGGCGATGTCGCCGAACTTCCGCCGATCGGTGCTGCGCCGCCCTCTGGCCCTGCGCCAACGCCTGCGCAAACGGCAGCCGAGACCGAACGGCAGCGGCTTGTGCAGGAACGCAGCGCCGCTCGCGAAAGCCGCCTGTTCTTTGGTGGCGGTGCGGGGGCAGCTGCTGCCGGTTACGGAGCGGAAGTTGCCGATTCCAGCGGTGGGCCGCCGGCGCCGCAGCTTGCAGCAGAGCCACCGCGTCCCGCCTTTGCCGACCGCCCCGCCGAGCGCCGGACGGTATCAGCCAGTCGGATCGAACCGCCTGCGGGCACCCATGTCTTGCAGGCTGGCAGCATCATTCCTGCTGCCCTCATCACCGGGATCCGCTCCGATCTTCCGGGTCAGGTCACCGCGCAGGTCACCGAACCTGTCTATGACAGCGTCACCGGTCGCATCCTGCTCGTGCCCCAGGGCTCGCGGCTGATCGGCGACTATAATGCCGACGTATCCTTCGGCCAGCGCCGGGTGCAGCTTGCATGGAATCGCCTGATTCTGCCCGATGGCCGGTCGATCGTGCTCGAACGCCAACCCGGCGGCGACCCGTCCGGCTTTGCCGGGTTGCAGGACGGCGTGGACTTTCATTGGGGCGGCGTTTTGCGCGCGGCGCTGGTTTCGACCCTGCTGGGTGTTGGCGGCGAGCTTGGCGCTGGCAATGACGACAATCTCACCCGCGCGCTGCGTCGCGGCTCGCAGGACAGCATCGGCCGCGCGGGCGAACAGGTGGTCAGCCGCGAGCTCGACGTCCGGCCGACATTGACCATCCGTCCGGGTTTTCCCGTGCGCGTGCTGGTGACCCGTGATCTGATACTGGGAGGAGGATCATGACCCGATTGAAACTGGCCGATCTTGCCGACGAAAAGCCGGTCAAGGTAACCATCGAGCTCTCGTCGCGCCTACACCGCGAACTGCTCGCCTATGGCTTGGCGATCAACGGCGGCGATACCAAAGATGCTCCCACACCCGAGCGACTGATCCCGCCGATGATCGAGCGGTTCATTGCGACCGATCGGTCCTTCGCCAGATTGCGCCGTTCGAGTCAGGCCGGGTAGCGCTCGCTGATCAGTTCGAAGAAACGCTTCAGTGCCGGATTGTTGTTATCCTCGCGCCAGTAGAAGGCATAGTCGAGCCGCGCAGGGCCACCCTGGTCCATGATTTCGAGAAACGTCAGTTCCGGCCAATGCACACCGATCGACGCTTCGGTGGCCAGCGTGATGTACCGCCCGAACGGCACCGTGCTCAAAACACTTTCGAGACTTGTGTCTTGCATGATCAGGTGGGCACGATAGCCCTGATCTGACAATCGACGCTTCAGGGTTCGGGCCATGGCGGGTCCCACGCCTTGGCTGGGCAGCACGAAAACTTGTCGGCGCAAATCACTCCAGTGAAGCCGGTCCGACATGACCAGTTGATGGTCTTTCGGCAAAGCGACAAGCAATCGCTCCGACCAGGCGGAGCGCCGCGAGATGCCAGCGTCGTGTGCGTCTGACGGCATCAGAGCCACGTCAATGATCCGTGCCTTCAGGTCGCTGAGCATCCGCTCGGGATCGGCCTCGATCCCGTCAAACTGAATGTCGGGGTGACGCCGCATATATTCGCCAATGGTCGCACGCATATTACCGGCCATCAGGGACGCACAAAAGCCGACCGCGATCCTGCCTTCCTCGCCATAGCTGACGGCGCGGGCTGTCGTCTGAAGATTGTCGATATCGGTGAGGATGCGCCGGGCAACGCTCAGGAATGCCTTGCCCTGTTCGGTCGGTATTGCACCGCGCGTGCTGCGTTCAAAGAGCTTGATCCCGAGGCGGGCTTCCAGGGCGGCTATGCGTCTGCTCAGTGTCGATTGCTTGATCCGCAATGCTTCGGCGGCGCGTGAGAAATTCTGGGCATCGGCTGTCGCAACAGCAAACCTGAGCTGACGCACTTCGATCATAGGCTACGCGACCTTTATCATCTTCTCCCCGGCCGTATTATCACCAATAATCAGGATCACCCAAATTTTTCCAATGTCTTCAATAACCAGCGGGCAAGATCGCTGCCGCTACAAGCACGTATTCGTGCTCTCCGCACCCATTCATTCACTATGGGTCATCTCGCTCGAGACCTCAGATTTCCTGCCCGATGTGAAACGAAGGTCAGTTCAGGATATATCGGCCGACGACCAGTGAATGTGTACGATCCGCCATTGCCCATTCACTTGCCGGAGCATCATCGTCTCGACCGACTGGCTGTTGATCGCACGCGTGCGGTACGTTCCGGTTACCGTTTCAACACTCATGACCCAGGCCATATCGCCTTGCATACCATGCGTGCGGCTGACCAGGGTTCGCGGCACTGCGGCGCTGAAGGCAGCATCGGCTTCCAGATGATGGCTGGCATATTCGGCGCGGCTGTTTTCAACGCCGCCAGATTCGAAAATGACGACGTCTTCAGCGAGATGCATCAGCGCCGCGTCCGTATCGCCGCTGGCAAGTGCAGCGTGGAAGGCCATGACAGTTCCGACCGGTGTTGCCGCGTCGATAGTGGCGCTCGGCGCTCCCGAGACCGGGATTCGCGGCGCATCGTGCGCCCCGGGATGCGCAGCCGTCAGACTTAGCCCGATCGCTACCATAGCAGCGAGACGCGCCGCGCGGCGCCCAGCCAATTCTCCCACTTCACCCTTGAACATGACCCTGTTCCTTCCTGTGTCCCGTTTGCATTTACATCATCATTGGCGACATCGTGCCCAGCACCGCAACCAGACCTATCACACCGCCGGCCAGCAGCAGCTCGCCTGCCAGGCTTTTGCGAAGGCGCGACAATGCGTTAAAGGGCACCGCATTCTCGCGGCGTTGGTCGAAAACCTCGCTGCGTCCGATCGCGGCGTTGTGCGCGCCGAACGCCAGCATGGTGCCAACCAACAGGACCTTGGCGATCAGCAAGATGCCATAAGGCGTGGCCAAAACCGCCACGCTGTTCTCCAGTCCAAAGATCAACTGCGCGTTGATCACGCCCGTCAGTGCAGCTGCAGCGACCAGGCCGACGCCTAGCGGCGCGAACCCGTGCATCACGCGAAGCAGCGGCAAGGCAGGGATGAGATCGGGCTGCCGGTGGGCTTTGACCGTAAGCATGAGGAACCAACATATTGCGCTCAGCCACAGGCTGGTCGCCAACAGATGGACGCCATTGTTCAAGCGGTGGAACAGGCCCAATCCGGCTTCAGTCGCAGCCGCATGGCCGCTCCAGCCAAGCGTCAGCAATGCGCCAGCGAAGCACATGGCCGCAATCAGCGTGGCTTCCCTTCCTGCTCGGCTTGCAAGTATCGCGCAAAGGCCGGCGATCAGCAGCGCAAGGCGTATCAGAAAAGCCATGCCCATTTCGGTGCCGATGATCATCGCCTCGATCATCGGCCAGTCGAGCGAAGCAATCGGCGCGCCCATCATTGCTGCAATCGACACCAGCATCAGCGCGATTGACGCCAGCGGCGCAGAAACGGCGACGAGGGTCAAAGCAGCCCTGCCCTCATCCTGCGACACCCACTCGAGGTGGCGCAGCTTCAGCGACCGGAACGCCGTCCAACCGAACAGGCAAAGCAGCGCGCCATAATGCGCAAATCGCAACCCCGGTTCGGCCAGCCCCCCCACGCTGTTGTCAGCTGACGATGAAGTTGACGGTGCCGTTCATGCGATGCCCATCGGCTCCCGCGGCCTGCCAGCGCACCTCATAGGTTCCGGCGCGCAGCGGCTGTCGTAGGGTGAGCGTCATGGTCTTGTTGCCATTGCTCCAGGCCGTCGTGAAATTGCGGATCACCATCTCGCCGTGGTTCGCCATCCCGGGCATCGCGGTCATGACGATGCTGGCGGCGGCGGTCGGCGGCAACAAGGCTTCGCTGAATGTGAGGGTCACCGCCCGCGGGCGCGCAACGGTTGCGCCCTCAGCAGGAGTCGAGGCGACGACGCGCGTATGGGCGAGCGCGATCGACGGGGCCGCAAGCGGCGCAGCGATCATGGCAATTGCGGCGAGGAGAGATGCGAATTTCATGGGGTATTCCTTTGCTTCAAAACCAGAAACGGATGCCGACAAGATAGTTGGTAACGCTGGAATCCTCGCCGCGCGCGCGGGCATAATCGGCGCTGCCGCCGAGGCGCCAGCTTTGTTCGATGCCGATATAGGGGGCAAACTCGCGGATGAATTCGTAGCGCAGCCGCACGCCGACCTCGACCGAGTCGATCCCTGAACCGATGCCGAGGCGCGGAATGTCCTGCGCCGACAGGTTCACCTCGGCGCGTGGTTGCAGGATCAGACGCTGCGTGATGCGCTGGTCGACCTCGCCCTCTATCCGCGCCGTGAGATCGCCGCGCTGTGACAGAAACAATGCGGCGTCGACTTCGAACATATAGGGCGAAAGTCCTTGCACGCCGATCACTGCATGTGTGGTGTCGGGTCCGCCGAGGTCTTGCCGCACGCCCGCCTGCAGATCCCAGAAGGGCGCAATGGCCCGCGCGTAGAGCGCCTGAACCTCGGCTTGTTCAATCGGTTCGCCGAACGTACCTTCACCTTCGCTCTTGAACCACAGCCGGCTCGTCGGCCCGCCATAATAGCCCTGAAGATCCCACAGATAGCCCTCGCGGCCGTCGCGCACCTGCGTCTCGAAACGATCTCCCTGAAACCAGAAGACCGGGAAATCGCCATGGGTGCGTTGCAGATCCTCGCGCGAAGCCCGCATCGCATCGGCGCCCCAAAGGGCATCGGCAGCGCGCGGTGGACCGCTTCCGGCCTCAGGTGGCGGCGGGGTTTCCATGGCAGGTCCAGGCGATGCCGACGCTGCGTCGTCCATCATGCCATGATCCATGGTGCTGTGGTCCATGCCAGCCATCGGATCGGCAGGCGCAGCCGGCCCACCCGTCATGTCATGGCCCGCGTGAGGGTCGATTGGCTCAGCGGTCGCAGGCTGCTCAGGCATTACGTGCCCCGCGTGCGGATCGGCCGGATCAGGCGCGGGCGTAGTCGGCGCGGCCGGCATGCCGTGCCCGGCATGGGGATCGCCGGGCGCTGGAGCAGGTGTCGGCGCTGGCGCTGGCGCTGGCGCAGGCATTGCATGCCCTTGATGCTGCGCGAAGGCCGGGACGGAGATCATCGCGCTCCCGAGCAGGGCCGCTGACAGGACAGACCGCACGCTCATGCGCCGCCGCCCGGACCGACCACGGTCACGGTCTGCATCATCCCGCCATGCATGTGATACATCAGGTGGCAGTGGAATGCCCAGTCGCCGGGTTCGTTGGCGGTGAGATCAAATTGCGCGCTGGCGCCGGGCTGGACGATCACGACGTTCTTGCGCGGCTGATGCGCAGCGCTTTCCCCGTTGACCAGTTCGAAGAACATGCCGTGCAGATGGATGGGGTGCGCCATCATCGTGTTGTTGATGAGCTTCACCCGCACCCGCTCGTTCCATGCAAAACGGATCGGCACGTCGCTGACGGCCGAATACATCCGTCCGTCGAACGACCACATGTAGCGCTCCATGTTGCCCGTCAGGTGGAGTTCGAGCAGCCGCGAAGGCTCGCGCGTGTCGGGGTTGGCCTCAAGCGCGGTGAGCATCCGATAGTTGAGCACGCGGTGCGGCACATCGCGCAGGCCAAGCCCGGGATCGCCCATTTTGTCGACCGGCGCCATCGACACCATGTCCACGCCCGGGCCGACTGCGACATCGGGCGGTAGCAGCGTGGTGTCGCGCATCATCATCCCGTCCATGCTCATGCCGTCCATCGCCATGCCCGCCATTGCGCCATCGGCGGCGTCAGCAGGTACGGCCGGATCGCCATGGCCCATGGCGGCGTGGTCCATTTCGCTTGCTGCAGCATCTGCGGCGGCGCCGCCATGATCCATCATGCTGTGATCCATGCCATCAGAGCCGTGGTTCATGCCCATGTCGCCCATGGTCAACAGCGGCGGATCGCGCAGGGCCGGCACCGCAGCGCGCGCGCCGGGGCGGCTCGCCAGCATCGCCAGCGCCATGCCTGATCGGTCCATCGATTCGCCCACGATGGCATAGGCATCAGCCTCACCGGGAGTGACGATCACGTCATAGATTTCAGCCGTGCCGATCTGGAATTCGTCGACCTCAACCGGGCGCACATTCTGGCCATCGGCAGCGACGATAGTCATCGGCAGGCCTGGAATGCGAACATTGAAAAAGCTTTGCGCGGATCCATTGATGATGCGCAGCCGCACGCGTTCTCCGGCGCGGAACAGATATTCCATCCCCTCGGTTGGGCCGCGCCCGTTGGCGAGGAATGTGTAGGTCGGCGCGCCGATATCCATGATGTCGGTCGGCATCATCCGCATTTCGGCCCACATCCGCCGTTCTTCACCCGACATCGGATATTGGTCAGTCCAGGTGCTCAGCTGCCGATTGAAATAGCCTTCGCCCGTGCGCAACCGGCTCATGATGAAATGCGGATCGAGCACGGTGAAGTCGCTCAGCAGCAGGATGTAATCGCGATCAAACTGCACCGGCTCGGCCCCTGCCGGATCGATGATCATCGGGCCGTAATGGCCGGATTGCTCCTGCAGACCCGAATGGCTGTGATACCAATAGGTGCCCGACTGGCGGATGGGGAACTCGTAGGTGAAGGTCTGGCCCGGTTTGATACCGGGAAAGCTGATGCCCGGCACCCCATCCATGTGGAACGGCAAAAGGAAGCCGTGCCAGTGGACCGACGTATCGGTCTCCAGGTTATTGGTGACATTCAGGCGGACATTCTGCCCTTCGCGCAGCCGGATCAGCGGGCCGGGGACACTGCCATTGACGGCAATGCCCGGGCCGCGCCGCCCTTCGACAATGCGGTGGCCGCTGCCAACGGTCAGATCGATGACATCGCCTGATAGCTCGCCAAAGCCTGCTGGAATACGCGGGCCGCCGCGCCCATGGCTGCCGCTGCGGTGGACGCTATGCCCTTGCGCCCAGGCCGGCATGGCAGCGAAGGCGGATCCCGCGCCGAGGGCGGCGATCAGGTGACGTCGTGTAAGGTTCGGACTGTTCATACGCTTCTATACGCGCGTGTCCGGGCCACCCCTCACAATGCCCACCAATTTTTGACGCGCGCGAGAAAGCCGCGTCTCGACCGCCTTAACACTGATGCCCAGCGTCATTGCTGTCTCCTGCTGGCTCAACCCCTCAACCGTGCACAAAATCAACACGTCTTTCAGCTTGGCCGGAAGCTCCGCGATCGCACTGGCGGTCGCGGCAAGCTCGGCGCGGTCTGCAGCAAGTGTTTCCGCAGAAGGCGTATCATCAGCGATCCAGTCCGCCGTGTGCTCGGGCATCGGCAGGCCGATGAACCGCCTGACCGCGCGGCGACGAGCCCAGTCCCGGCATTTGTTCAGCGTAATGGCGCTGATCCAGGCCTTGAAAGGTCGCTCGGGATCATAGCGGTTGAGCGCAGCAAACGCGGCGACGAACGCTTCCTGCGCAATATCGAAGGCTTCTTCGGGATCGCCCGTCGCCGAGCGCGCAAGCCGGTAGACGGTCTCACGGTAGCGCTCAACCAGCGCACGTTGCGCGCCGGACCCTCCGGCCCGCGCGTCGCGTATAAGCGCCGCATCCAGATTGTCTGAGGTCACTGCGGCTGTGTAGCGAGGCTCTTGCTAACCACCGCATCGAACCGCGCCTGTTGATCGGGACGAAGAATGGCCCGCATCGCGAAAACATGCTCGAGCGTCGCCTTCTGGAGATCCCCCATCGCATCATGCGTATCGTCCACCGCCGCAGAAACGCGGGGACCATTTTCATGTTCGGCGGCGATGGCGTCGCCGAGGAGTGCATTGCTTCGCCTGAGCCGGTCTTCGAGCGCCTCGCGCCGCGCAGCAAACTGGCGCTCCAGTGCGGTCAGTTCTTGTTCCTGGGCCGGATTAAGGTCGAGCTCACCATGAATCAAGGCATGGAGTTCAGCCCCACCATGGTGCGGTGCGGGTTGAAGCATGCGCCCAAGCCACACCCCGACCAGCGCGAGCGCAATGATCAGGCCTGCCGCCAAGGCGATACGACGAAGGTTCATTCCTGACCCAATGCAATCAAGGGCGTAAGCGAAGAAGGCGGCCCGAAGGCAGCCAGGGGCACCTCGGCGCGTGCTGGCACCTGGAGCCCGCCGACGACCCCCATCCCCAACGACACAACGAGCCCCAGTCCGAGCATAGCCCGCGTCTGCCGCACCTCGTTCTGCGCGCGAGCCGCCAGCCTTCCGCCGTCAAGGGCGGAAAGATCCGGCACGGGAAGCCCGGCCAGTCGGGCGAGATTTGCGTCGAGGTCCATCATGAAGCTCCTTCAGGATTGTATACGCGGGCGCGGCAAATACCCCTCATGTTGCCACCTTCGATCCTGCATTTTCTTGGTCAAAGCTGAAAGCATCGATGATGGGACAGGGTCCGGATTGTTCCGACGCACAGTCATCTGCGAGCCTGACGAGGGCTCCCCGCATGGTTTGCAACGTCGCGATTTTCTCATCGAGAGCCGCGATCCTAACGCGTGCCAGATTCTGCGCCGCTGTGCGATCGCCCGTATCGAGAGCAAGAAGGGTCGCGATCTCGTCAAGCGTGAAGCCCGCAGTCTGCGCCGAGCGGATCGATTGCAAACGGCCAAGATCGATGCGCGTATAGCGGCGTGGCCCCTCATGCCGCGCAGGCTGCGCCAGCAATCCGCGCCGCTGATAATAGCGGATCGTCTCGACATTGACCCTGCCTGCGCGGGCAAATTCACCAATTTTCATTTTCACCCTTGATTCCGTACCATGGTACGGGACCTATATGGGCTGCATTGCTGCGATCCAAAGGAAATCTCCAATGCCCAAGCCCATAAAAACCGCGGTGCTCCACCGCATGGTAATGCCCAATCACACATGTCCTTATGGCCTGAAATCCAAGCATCTGCTCGAAACGCGCGGCTACAAGGTCGATGATCGGCACCTTACCACGCGCGAACAGACCGACGCGTTCAAGGCTGAACACGGCGTTGCAACCACCCCTCAGACTTTCATCGATGGCGAGCGCATTGGCGGGCATGACGACCTGCGGCGATACTTCGGGATCAAGGTCCTGGATCCTGCTGCAACCAGCTATCGCCCGATCATCGCGCTCTTCGCCATGACCGCAGCGATGGCAATTGCGGCCGGCATCGCGGTCGATGGCACGTCTCTGAGTGTTCGCGTTGCGGAGTGGTTTATCGCCTTCAGCATGTGCGTCTTGGCGCTGCTCAAGCTCCAGAACGTCGACAAGTTTGCGACCATGTTCCTCAATTACGACCTCTTGGCAAAGCGCTGGGTGCCTTATGCGACCCTTTATCCTTTCGCTGAGGGCCTCGCCGGTGTGCTGATGGTCTCGGGCCAACTGCATTGGCTATCGATACCGGTGGCGCTGTTCATCGGCACGATCGGTGCGATCTCGGTCTTCAAAGCCGTCTATATCGACCGACGCGAACTCAAATGCGCTTGCGTCGGCGGAGACAGCAATGTGCCGCTGGGCTTTGTATCATTGACCGAAAATCTGATGATGATCGGCATGGCAGTGTGGATGATGACCTAGAGCGAAGATCGCATATTCAGCGATGCAGCGCCGTCTCATCAGTGCACGGAACAGCTTCTGTCTGAATCGTGACGTGATGGACTGCGAACTGCGCTTCCAGCATGTCTGCCACGGCGCGGCGCACCCTCTCCGCATCCTCCCCTTCACCAATCGCAACATGCGCGGTCAGGCTGGCGTCATCGCCCGCCACCGACCACAGGTGCAGGTCATGCACTCCCGTGACGCCGGCAATCTCGCCCATCGCGGCGCGGATGGCCTTGAGGTCAAACCCGCGCGGCACGCCTTGCAGAAGGATATGCGTAGTGTCGCGCAGCAATATCCACGTGCGGGGTAGAACCCAGAGGCCGATCGCAATCGCGACGAACGGATCAATCCAGTTGAGACCGGTGAAATAGATCATGACGGCGGCAGCGATGACCCCAAGCGAGCCAAGCATATCGGCCCAGACCTCGAGATAGGCCCCCTTGAGGTTCAGGCTGTCCTCTTTGCCAACGGCGAGGATCCGCATCGCAATGAGGTTCACAAGCAGCCCCAGCGTTGCGACAATCAGCATGCCCACGGATTCGACGGGCTGTGGTGCAAAGAACCGCCCGATCCCCTCGATGAGAATGTATCCGGCGACCGCAAACAGCAGGATCGCGTTGAACGCCGCCGCCAATATCTCGAATCGCCGATAGCCGAAGGTGCGCTGATCATCGGGCGGACGCTGGCCGATCTTCACCGCCGCCAGCGCAATCGCCAGCGCCGCGCTGTCGGTAAACATGTGCGCAGCGTCGGAAAGCAGCGCCAGGCTGTCAAAGACAAAGGCACCGACCAACTCGGCGATCAGGAACGTCGTGGTCAGTCCAAGTGCAATGGCAAGGCGACGGGTGCTGGCACCAGCGCCATGGCTGTGGCCCTGGTGACCGGCATTGCCATCATCGTGACCCGCGCCCATCAGCTTGCCACCAAGGAGCCATTGCAAGGACCGCCAGGAGCCGATGCACTTCGGTTACCGCTGCTGTTCATCGGGTATCTCCTGATCTTTGGTCTATTTTACTGGTCATTCATCTAAGCCATCACGGGCGAAAGCGGCTGAGGCTCATCATCTGAAAAGCGCCTGGCTTCCCGGTCGAGCACAAGCCGGGCCAGCGCGGGCAGGACGACCAAAGTCAGCAAAGTCGCCGAGATCAGCCCACCGATCACGACAGTGGCAATAGGTCGCTGCACTTCTGCCCCCGTGCCGCTCGCCAGCGCCATCGGCACAAAACCGAGACTGGCAACCAATGCCGTCATCAGCACGGGTCGCAACCGCATCAGCGCGCCTTCGCGCACCGATTCCAGCACGCCCTTGCCGTTCTGACGCAGCGCAAGGATGCTCGACATCATGACCAGCCCATTGAGCACTGCCACGCCCGACAGAGCGATGAATCCCACTGCTGCCGAAACAGAGAAGGGCATCCCGCGCAGCCATAGCAGCAGCACGCCCCCGCTCAGCGCGAGCGGGACAGCGGAGAAGACCATCGCCGCACGGCTTGCCGACCCCAGCGCTGCGTAAAGCAAGGCGAATATCGCCGCGAAGACAAGTGGCACCACGATACTGAGGCGGTTTTGCGCACGTTCGAGATTCTCGAACTGGCCGCCCCAGTCGATCCACAGACCCGGAGGAATCTGCACATCATTAGCGACCGCGGCTTGCGCATCGGCAACGAACGAGCCCAAGTCCCGCCCGCGCACATTGGCCTGCACAACAACCCGGCGCTTGCCGTTTTCGCGGCTGACCTGGTTGGGACCGTTTTCGATGCGGAAGCGAACGAGCTGGCCAAGCTGCACGGACCGCGCCGTGCCATCTGCCGATGGCAATGCAACTGGCAAGGCCGCAAGCGCATCGAGATCGCGCCGCTGTTCTTCGGGCAGGCGCACGACAACATCAAACCGCCGATCGCCTTCGAACACCAGCCCTGCCTCGCGGCCGCCGAGCGCGATCTGCACCACATCAGTCACGTCGCCAACTGACAGACCATAGGCTGCAATCGCCGCCCGGTCGAAATCGATCACCAGCGCCGGCAATCCATCGGTCTGCTCAACCTTGACATCCGAAGCACCGTCGACCGCGCGCAGCGCAGCTGCAACGCGCTGCGCCGTGGCATTGAGTGTTTCAAAATCATCGCCATAGACCTTGACCGCTACATCGGATCGAACGCCCGAAATCAGCTCGTTAAAGCGCATCTGGATGGGCTGGCTGAACTCATAATTGTTGCCGAGCAGCGTGTTCAGCCGGGCTTCCACCCGGGCAATCAGCGCGGTCTTTGTTTCGGACGGATCGGTCCACTCCTCTCGTGGGCGCAGGATCACGAAAGTGTCGGACACATTGCCGGGCATCGGGTCAGTCGCAACTTCCGCCGTGCCCGTCTTTGAAAAGACCGTCGCGACCTCCGGAAAGCCAGCAATCACCCGTTCAACCTGCAACTGCATTGAGGCCGATTGCTCGACACTCGTCGACGGGATCCGCATCGCGTGGAGCGCGAAATTCTTCTCGTCGAGCTGGGGAATGAACTCGCGACCAAGGCTGGTGAAAGCGATGAGCGCGACAAGGAAAATTGCCGCTCCCGAGCCGATGGCCACCCATGGCCGGGCCAGCGCCTTGTCGAGCAATGGCTCATAACGGCTCCGCGTCGCCGCCAGCACGCGCGGCTCCTTCTCCTCGACCTTGCCAGTCACGAGCAGCGCCACCATCGCTGGCACGAAGGTCAGCGAGAGGACAAAGGCTGCGGCCAGTGCCAGCATCACCGTGATCGCCATCGGCGCGAACATCTTGCCTTCCACCCCGTCGAACGCGAGCAGCGGCAGATACACCAAGATAATGATGGCCTGACCAAACACCGACGGGCGGATCATCTCGCGCGCCGCAACCATCACTTCGTGAAGCCGCTCCTGCAAACTGAGCAACCTGTCTTCATGCTGCTGACGCTCGGCCAGACGGCGCAGGCAATTTTCAACGATGATGACCGCGCCATCGACAATCAGCCCGAAATCGAGTGCGCCGAGACTCATCAGATTGCCTGAAACACCCCCTTTGACCATCCCGATTGCCGCCAGCAGCATCGACAGCGGGATCACCAGCGCCGTGATGATGGCAGCGCGGAAATTGCCGAGCAGCAGAAACAGGACGACAATAACAAGGAGCGCGCCCTCGGTCAGGTTCTTGGCCACCGTGCTGATCGTCGCATCAACCAGCACCGAACGATCAAGCACCGGCGTGACGACAATACCGGGCGGGAGGGCCGCGCCGATCTCATCGAGCTTCTCGGCGGATTCGGCCGCCACCGTGCGGCTGTTGCCACCTGCAAGCATCAGGGCGGTGCCAACCACAGCGCCATGACCATTGACGCTGGCTGCACCCGTGCGGACCTCGCGACCCGACGAAATGGTCGCGACATCAATGACCCGCACCGGCGCCCCGCCACGCTGGGCAATCACGATATTGGCAATTTCAGACCCGCGTGACACCCGGGCATCGGCGCGAACCACAAGTCCTTCCCCGTTGCGCTCGACCACGCCCGCACCGCTCGATACATTGCCACGTTCGAGCGCGTCGACGAGATCGGTCATCGAAAGACCGGCGGCGGCCAGACGCACCGTATCGGGTGCGACCTCATATTGCTTCACGAAACCGCCGATGGCATCGACACCCGCGACATTGGCAACCTGACGCATCTGTGGCCGAATGATCCAGTCCTGGACCGTGCGCAGGTAGGTCAGCCGCTCTTCCGGCGTCGTCAGCCGCTGTCCCTCAGGAGTAAGATAGCTGCCGTCAATTTGCCAGCCCGGCTGCCCGGCCCGCGCGCGCGGTGCCCCGCGCCCGTCGGGATGCGCGAAGTCGACCGTCCACATCAGCACTTCGCCAAGGCCGGTAGATACCGGTCCGATCTGTGGATCCACCCCCGGCGGCAACGTGCCCGCCGCCTGCGTCAAGCGCTCACCTACTTGCTGGCGGGCGAAATAGAGATCGGTACCATCGGTGAAGATCACCGTGACCTGCACAAACCCGTTGCGCGAAATCGAGCGGGTTTCAACGAGGCCGGGCATGCCCGCCATGGCAGTTTCAATAGGATAGCTGACTTGGCGTTCCATCTCCGTCGGCCCGAGCGAGGGCGCGACGGCGTTGATCTGCACCTGCCGGTTGGTGATGTCGGGCACCGCATCGACAGGCAGTTGTACAAGCTGGGTCGCACCGTAAATGGCGGCAAACGCGGTCAGGAGGACCACCAGCACCCTTCGCTCGACGGCGAAGGCGAGGATTTTTTCAATCATGGTTCGTCCTCTCAATGATCATGTTCGGCCTCGGCCTTGCCGAGTTCCGCTTTGAGGACGAAGGCATTGACGGTCGCGACGCGTTCGCCGACGCGCAGACCCGAGATGATCGGCACGGCGGAATCGCTGCCAGTGCCCACCGTCACCGGCCGCACGACAAAGCCGCGCGGCGTGCGCACGAAAACAACACTGCGCCCGTCAACCTCCTGGATCGCGCTGCGCGGCACCACTGGCACCCGCTGGCCATCGCTCCCGGGCGTCGTGACCCGCGCACTGACATTCTGGCCGACACGAAGGTCGCCATCGCGATTGTCGATGGTGGCGATCGCCTTGGCCGCCCCGGTGGCCGGATCAACAGCGGGAGAGAGGAACCGGATACGGCCCGTGTGCGGGTGATCGCTACCCTGAACAGAAAGCATCATCGTCTGGCCGACCCGAACGCGCTGGATATCGCGCGCAGGGATCATCAATTCCGCCCAGACCGTGCGCGGATCGGCAACCTGAAACAGCTCGCGCTCGGGCGGAACATATTCACCCGGCGTAACGGTCACCGAAGTAACCTCACCCGCAACCGGCGAGCGCAGCGTCATCAGCCGGGTGGTGCCTCCTCCCGTCCCTGCACCCAGCGCGCGCAAGGCTTGCTCGGCTTGCTGCGCATCAATTCGCGCCGCATCATAGGCGGCTTGCGCTGCTTCATAATCCTGACGTGCCGTGACACGCTGGCGGAACAGACTTTCCTCTCGCGCAAGAACAGTGCGTGCGGCTTCGGCTGCGCGCCGTGCGCGTGCCGATGCGCCCTGCGCCTCGGCAACCTCGCGGCTGTCAATGACAGCGAGCGCATCACCTACCGCGACCCGGTCGCCAAGCTGGCGCAAGATCCGCACGACAACGCCCGATGTGCGTGCGGTGACATGACCCACCGACTGTGTCGGCGGCACGAGCACGCCCGCCGTTGTCACTTCGCCCCCGGCAAAGCCTTCTCCGACTGCCGCAACCACGATCCCTGCTGTGCGCAGTTGCGCTTCGGTCACCATGATGGTGCCTTCCCCTGGCGCCGCCTCGGCTTCTGCATCGCCGCCAGTCTCAACGCCTTGGGCAGCTTCGTCGCTATGTGCTCCGTCGCCGCGCAGCACATAGCCCGCGCCGCCACCTACAAGGGCAATGATCGCGGCCCCGCCGATCAGGGCCAGCATTTTCCGGTCAATCGTCATGATTAGTTCTCCTCGCGCGCATAGGCGCGATTGAGCGCGGCAATCGCGCGGGCCCGGTCGAGCCGGGCTTCAATGATGGAACGGCGCGCCGTCGTCAGCGCGCCTTGAACGTCGAGCAATTCAAGCAGCGAGAAGCGCCCGGCATTGTAGCCGACCTGCGCCAGCCTCACCGCCTCCTCGGCTTGGGCAAGGCCCGGTCCTTCAAGCGCGGCAAGCCGCGTCTCGGCAGCTTCAACCAGCATTAGTGCCTGCGCCCTGTCACGCCGCGCCTCGGCTCGCACCCGCTCTGCCTGATATTCGGCTGCGGTCTCGTCCGCTCGCGCCGCCTCGATCCCGCCGCGATTGCGATCACGGATCGGAATTGGCAGCGATACGCCAGCAACAAACGCTGTATCGCGCCCGTCATTGAAACGCCGCAGCCCACCGCTCACAGTTACATCGGGAACAGCGGCCGACTGCGCCAGCGCCACCCGCGCCGCAGCAGCGCGGCGTTCCGCCTCGGCAAGCCGCTCGTCGATGCCGATAAAGGCAGGATCGTTCGTTGGTCGAAATTGCTTCGGCGCGCCCTCTGCGGCCGTCAGTTCCGGATCATCTGACCCGACCAGCACCGCGAGGTTTCGACGCGCGGCAAGCATGAGACTGAATGTTTCAACCTCGGCGGCACGGGCCTCGGCAAGTGCCGCTTGGGCACGCAATTGCCGGAGCGGCGGATCGCGGCCCGCTTCGACCAGAATGCGCGCGGTGTTGGCAAGCGATGACGCCTGCGCAGCATTGTCGCGCGCCAGCGTTGCCTGATCCGTCGCCGCCGCCAGCTCGGCAAAAGCCAGTTCAACATCGCGAACCAGATCAATGCGTTCGCGCAGCAGGGCCAGGCCCGCCACATCACGCTCGCTTGCCGCAACGGACCGCCTGGCGCTTCGCTGACCCCCGATCTCGAGCTGCTGGCTAAGCGCCAGCGTGGTTTGTGTACTGTCCAAGCCGCGGAAGGGACCGCTTCCGGCGAAATCCTCGACCTCGAGGCTGACCTGCGGATTGGGACCGACATTGGCTTGACGCGTGCGCGCTTCGGCAGCGTCGACACGCGCCGCAGCTGCAGCAAGGCGCGGTTGGCTTGCTATGGCTCGCTCGATCGCAGTCTCGAGCGTTATGGGTTCGGCCAAGGCCGGAAAGGCAGTGACCAGCGCCGCAGCCATAAGGGCGGCGCGCAAAGATATGGGCATGGAAAACTCCTGAACCTGACATGCGTTCAGCGCGCGGACCCACGGGCCTCTGCGCTGGTGCGGTGCAAGTTCAGGCGGAAGGCGGCTGAAGCGGCGGGGCTTGCGCCAAAGAGCTCAGGATGGCGCTGTCTTGTGGCCGCATCGCGACACGGGCCAGCGACAGGCTTTCGGCCATGACCGGCGCGCCGGCATCAAGACCCACGCTGCAATGGTGATGAACCATGGCGTGGCAGGGAGCGTTTTCGTCATCGGGAGCATGGTCGCGATGCGCTGCTTCGGCATGACTGCTTACATCGGACGCAGCGTTGACAGCACTGTAGGGCAGAGCGTCGTGCGCCATCGACGGCGATTCAACCCCGCCAAATGCCAGTCCAATCGCCAGCCAAAACAGAAGAAGCACGCGCGCCATTACGGCTGCACTAGCTTGAAAGGGTTAATCAAGCAATCTGACAGCTGCGATGTCACGAAATCATGTCCTGCTGGCGCAACGATTCCGCCAGATCGGCAGGTATCGGCATCGGCGCAAACGCGCTCACATTAGATCGCCCGGTGTTACCCACAGGTAGCCGGCCCGTCAGCGAACCGAGCGGGGCCAAAATGATCCGGACCATCTGGCCCAGAACTTCGCTCCAATCGCGCCGTCGGATCGCAAACCCCAGCATGGCGCCATGACTGGCGAGATGTGGGCCAAGATAGGGCTGCGAAACGATATGAACCCGCTCCAGATGGTGCCACGCACGATCATCGTCGCCGGCTTCTGCAACTGAACGGTATGCCGCCATCTCGGCCGCGATCACCCGCCGCGTAGCAAGGCTCTTGGCAAGACCCCGCCAGCGTCGCTGCCTGTGCCAATAAAAGATCTGCGCGAAGGCCCAGATGAACGGGGTCAGGGCTCCGGCCGAAACTTCGACCTCGTCGTGGTAGCGCGTCCCGCCGTCCTTGTCCGGCGCGACCGTAATCCAATGATCCCACTTCGAGATAAGGGCACTATAGCCGTCATCACGCAGTCGCTTGGGCCATTGGGTGCCGTCAGCTTCATGCAGCGAGCTCACGATCCACTGGGTCCCGAAGGGGATCATGCCAAACAGCCGGAGCTTAACCTGGTAGCGCCCGCCGGGCCGAAAGCTCTCGAACGCCGCGTCATCGACCGGGATGAAGCGCACCAGCGGCCAGGCGATATGCTGCAACAAGCCCGCCGTCTGAACTTCTGCCCAGACAGTTTCCGGCTTGAGCGCGATATGTGTCGAACTGGAAACCTTCATGTCGCAACACTCCCCAGCTCACCCAGTGCCTGCCGGACAATCTGAATGCCGCCGCTGATGCCGAGCAGCGCCAGGAGCGCAGCGACAATAAGATCGGGCCAGGCGGTGCCGGTGCCAAACACGCCGAGCGCAGCAGCCATCACGGCGATATTGCCGATCGCGTCGTTGCGGGAGCAGATCCAGACCGAGCGCATGTTCGCATCACCCGTACGAAAGCGGTAGAGCATGATGGCAACGCCAGCATTGGCTGCGAGCGCGAGCGCGCCGATCATGCCCATCAGCTCCGGTCGGGGTGCAGCTCCGCCCAATGCCGCCAACACTGCTGTGATCATCACCCAACCGCTCAGGCCGATGAGAGTAAGCCCCTTGGCAAGGGCAGCCCGTGCCCGCCACGCCAGCGCCATCCCGGCAACCAGTAGGCTGATCGCGTAATTGGCAGCATCACCCAGAAAATCGAGTGCGTCCGCCTGCAGAGCACGGCTGTCAGCAGCGGCACCTGCCGCCATCTCGACAGCGAACATGCCGGCGTTGACGCCGAGCGCGATCCACAAGGCCCTGCGCCAGCGCGGGTCATTCAGCGTTGCCGTCGTCCCGCACGCGGCCTTGCAGCAATCATCAGCCATCATCTTGCCTTCTCGACAAATCCCGAGTCGGCACTCTATCTACACCCTGTAGCAACTACAGGGTCAAGCCCGAAGGAGTGGCAATGAAGATTGGCGAGCTCGCGAGCGCCACGGCGACCAAGGTCGAGACGGTGCGCTATTATGAAAAGATCGGGCTGTTGCCGCCACCCGCACGGACAAGTGCCAATTACCGTGCCTATGGCCATGATCATCTGGCTCGCCTGTCGTTCATCCGCCGCGCCCGCGATCTCGGTTTCACGCTCGAAGCGGTACGCGAACTGCTCACGCTATCGGATGACAAGGCCCAATCCTGCGATGCAGTTGATGGTATCGCGCGCGTCCACCTCACCGAAATCGACCGCAAGGTTGCCGATCTGACCGCGCTGCGCGGCGAACTTGACCGGGTGATCGGTTCCTGCCGTCACGGGACGGTGGCCGATTGCAAGATCATCGAGACCCTGGCCCCGCGCACTGTGCCCGCGAAGTGATGGACGATCGCTCCACCGACAACGCTGCTTCGGCCTCGCGTTCATGCATGCGGCAGGCGGCGTTGACGATACTGCGACACGAAGCGATGGTCTGGACAGGCCCGCGACCTCCACGGATCAATTCATGACCATGCCGACCCTGCAAACCGGACTAATTTATGCCCTCGCCGCACTGGCAGAAATCGCCGGTTGCTTCTCGTTTTGGGCATGGCTGCGGCTCGGCAAATCTCCTTGGTGGGTTGCGCCGGGCATGGTTTCGCTTGCGATCTTCGCATGGCTGCTGACGCTGGTCGATACGCCCGCCGCAGGCCGCGCATTTGCAGCCTATGGCGGCGTTTATATCGCAGCATCACTGATTTGGCTTTGGAGTGTCGAAGGCGCGCGACCAGACCGCTGGGATGTCATTGGCGCTGCAATTTGTCTCGCCGGAGCAGGGTTGATCCTGATGGGACCGGGGCGATCAGCCTCATGAGGTTCATTTGCAAGTCGCCATTACGGCCTTGGCATATTGGACTAGCACTCAGTAATTCTGTGATTTTTCGGTCCCACAACTCCAATGCCTTCTGCTTCTCCGCGTCATATTTGTACCGGTTATAGATGCCAGCTACCCCTGCCCGCGTTCCGCTGATGTGATTGAGCACGGCTTCGGTCACCTCAATCGGAATGCCAAGCGCCTGAAGGTTGGTTGCTCCCGTCCTGCGGATATCGTGGAAACGCCATTCAGGGATCACGATCGGGATCATTTCCACATTCAGATGGCCAAAGCGCTCTGTGATGATGCGCAACATATGCTCGTCAAGGGTCCGCTTGGCCTTGGAGAAGCCCGATACCGGGGTCTTGCCTGTGGTAGTGAACACCAGGCCTGACCGCTTTGGGCTCATGGCCCGCAACTGGTCGACCGCGAGCGACGATAGCGGCACAACATGGGCTTCGTCATTCTTGGTGCGCTCAGGCGGGAGGGTCCACGTCTTGGCCTCGAGGTCGATCTCGCTCCAATCCATCTCGGCGACCTCCTGCCGACGCTGCATCGTCAGAATCAGCAGGCGAACATAAGCGCCCCATGGCCAACCAACATGCTCGCAGGCCTTCCACAGGCAGACGATTTCCTCGTGTCCCAGCACCCGCCGCCGCGATGCGACAGCCTTGGGCGCCTTCATGCCTGCCAAGGGCGAGACCTCGATGTCCTCGCGGTCGACCGCCCAGTTGAACAGCTTGCGTAGCAGCGAGTGTACGGCCTTGCGCTGACCGGGCCGGTCGGCATAGTCGTCCATCAGCTTGACCATGTCGCTGCGTTTCAGCGCCGACAGCGGCCGCTTGCCCCAGCGCGGCTTGGCGATGTTCTCGAGGATGCGCATGGCTTCCGGCCAAGTGTCGGGCCAGTTCGCCTGCAGGTACAGTTCGACGAACAGATCGCAATAGGCCGAGAAGTTGAGCGCCTTGTCGCGGCGCTTCATCTCGCGTTGCTGCTCGACCGGGTCGATGCCCTGCCGGACCAGCATGAGCAGACGTTCGGCTTCGCGGCGCGCTGTCTGCGTTGTCCATGGGCTCCCGTGGATGCCGATGGTCTTGCGCCGCGCTGGGCCACCCTCAACCCGGTACTGCAACACATAGCTCTTGACCCCGCGCGGGGTGACCCGCAATCCAAAGCCTCTGAGGCCGGTGTCCCAAGTGTATACATCGCCCGATGCACTGGGCCTGGCAGCCTCGATTGTGCGCAAGGTGATCGACTGATTGGGCATGATTTTCACGCTCCCACGTAATCGCCACGTAATCATTTGCGGGAAAACCGTGGCGTAGGTTAAGGTAATCCACGGCGGAATTAATCCAACCGTTTCAAGCCTTTGAGCGTAGTTTAGCGTAGCTTGGAGTGTGATTAGAAAGGCCCCGCGAGGCCCCTCTTAATCAGCGGGTCCTAGGTTCGAGCCCTAGTGCGTCCACCATTCCCTCCCATTTTGCCGGCAACGGGCGCCATCTAGCGGCTCACGTTGGTCGTGCCTTCCCCCGCGCAAGTTGATTGCGCTGGACCTTCTTATCACATTCGCGAGGGCAGCTTGCCTTGCAATCACATCTTGATGTGATATTGCTCGCTCATGGACACATCCCTAATCACACGCGTTCGCGATCTTGTCACATCCGGCACAATGACCCGCGCCGGGCTTGCCCGCGCTGCCGGGCTCCACGCCAACACCTTGCGCGATTGCACCGAGGACAGCTGGAACCCCACCGCCGAAACCCTCGCCAAGCTGGAGTCCTTCCTTGAGGCGAACGCCGACAAGCCGGTGCTCGCCACGATCGAGGAGATTATCGACGAGGCGCGCAACGGGCGGATGTATATCCTTGTCGATGATGAAGACCGCGAGAATGAGGGCGACCTGATCATCCCGGCGCAGATGGCGACCCCGCAGGCGATCAACTTCATGGCGATGCACGGGCGCGGCCTCATCTGCCTCGCGCTGACCAAGGACCGCGTCGATACCCTCGGGCTGCAACCGATGAGCCGCAACAACAAGGAATCGATGCAGACTGCCTTCACCATCTCGATCGAGGCCAAGGAAGGCGTGACCACCGGCATCTCGGCGGCGGACCGTGCGCGGACGATCTCGGTCGCGATTGATGCGGCCAAGGGCGCCGATGATCTGGTGACCCCGGGCCATGTCTTCCCGCTCACCGCGCGCGACGGCGGCACGCTGGTGCGCGCCGGCCACACCGAAGCGGCCGTCGATATCTCGCGCCTCGCCGGTCTGAACCCCTCTGGCGTGATCTGCGAGATCATGAACGAGGACGGGACAATGGCCCGGCTCGATGATCTGGTGAAGTTTGCGCGGCGGCACGACCTCAAGATCGGCACGATCCGCGATCTGATCGCCTACCGGATGCGCAATGATCATCTGGTCGAGCGGCTGAGCGAGCGCGCGTTTACCTCCGATTACGGCGGCCAGTGGCGGATGATCACCTACCGCGACCGGGTGGCAGGCAATGAAGCCTATGTGCTCCAGAAAGGCCATGTCATTCCCGGCGAACCTACCCTCGCCCGCGTTCACCCGATTTCGGTGTTTGACGATGTGCTGGGCGCGCCCGGAGCGCGCAAGCGGACCTTGCAGCGCGCGATGCAGGCGATTGGCGCGCATGGTTCGGGCGTGATCGTGATCCTGACCGGGCGCGTCGGTACCGGCGAATGGCGCCCGGACGAAGAATTGCGCAATATCGGCATCGGCTCGCAGATCCTCGTTGACCTCGGTGTCAGCGATATGGTGCTGCTGTCGAACAGCCGCCCCGATCTGGTGGCGCTTGAAGGCTATGGCCTGATCATCACCGACTTCCACCCCATTCCGGAGTAATCACCCCATGGCCGACATTCTCATCGTCGAAGCGCGCTTCTACGCCCATCTGAACGACATGCTGGTCGCCGGCGCCCGCGCTGCTCTGGAAGCCGAAGGCCACACGGTCGAAGTGCTGACCGTTCCCGGCGCGCTTGAAATCCCGGGCGCGATCGCGCTGGCCGCGGAAAGTGACCGCTATGACGGGTTCGTGGCCATCGGCGTGGTGATCCGCGGCGAGACTTATCATTTCGAGATCGTCGCAGGCGAAAGCGCGCGCGCGATCATGGCCCTGACGATGGACGGCATCGCCATCGGCAACGGCATCCTGACGGTCGAGAACGAAGCCCAGGCCCTGGTGCGGGCCGACCCTGCCCAGAAGGACAAGGGCGGCGAGGCGGCCAAGGCGGCGCTGGCGCTAATGGCTCTGCAGGATCGCTTCGCATAGTGAGCTTTGCCGGGCCACTTGTCCCGTTCTGATGCTGGACCTCAACTACGTATTTTCCCTCTGTAGCTTTCCGTAGGGCATTAACGCGATACCCGAGCAGCATCTGCTGTCGCCTGGAGGTCGCACTGGTTAGCACAGCAGCTATGGAAAACTTGGGATCTGGCATTGGAAAACCACTCACCGTCTGCGCCGTGCGATACCGGCGCGCAGGCCGTTTTGGCGGCACTCGAACAGCAACTGGTCGCGCTTGACCGGCTCGGTTCGCACATTGCGGCCGCCCATCTCGATGCGGCGATCCAGCAATTGCGGCTTGATCAGGCGCGGAGCTGACAGGTTTCGACGGGTCGCATTTCTCTCATGAAAAGAGGGACCTGCGTATTAACCCGTAAAGCCATTCGCTCACCGAATCCCTATCGTAACCCCTAGGAAACGTCCCGACTGACTAGCGGGCGAGACATTCCCAGAGGCGAATGAATGAGCGACTTATCACGCGAGGCAGAGTGCCAACCGGATGGCTCGGAAATGTCCGAACCCGTGTCGGTTTTGCATCCGCTCGCCGATGAACTGATGGCGATCGCGGCCCGGTTGCGGAACGCCGCGGCGGGTGATGGGGCAACGCCCGTCAGCGAGACGACAGATCGCCCGCGTCCGCACCGCAGTGCCCACACCTACCTTGTGCTGGCGCGAAAGGCCTACGCGCTGCGGCGCAAGCGGTCCGCGATCTTCGGCAATCCGGATCTGTTCGGGGAACCGGCATGGGACATCCTGCTGGATCTGTTCATCGCGCAAGGCGAAGGCAAGGCGGTTTCGGTGTCGAGCGCGTGTATCGGCTCGGCTTCGCCCGCAACCACCGGGCTACGCTGGCTCGGCGTGCTGGCGGATGAAGGTCTGGTGGTGCGTGAAAACGATCCGGAAGACCATCGCCGCGTCCTTGTCCGACTGACGCGGACCGGGAGCGCGGCGATGGAACGCTTCTTCGATGCGGCCGATCTGGTGCTTTAAGCCCGCGCGCCGAAACACCCGCGCCCGGCATAGGCCGCGCTGTCGCCCAGTTCTTCCTCGATGCGGATCAGCTGGTTGTACTTGGCAAGCCGGTCCGACCGCGCGAGCGAGCCAGTCTTGATCTGCCCGCAATTGGTCGCAACCGCCAGATCGGCGATGGTCGCGTCCTCGGTCTCGCCCGAACGGTGGCTCATGACGCAGGTGTAACCCGCGCGGTGCGCCATATCGACTGCGGCGAGCGTTTCGGTCAGCGTACCGATCTGGTTGACCTTCACCAGCAGCGAATTGGCGAGCCCGCGGGCGATCCCGTCACTGAGGCGGGCAGGGTTGGTGACGAACAGATCGTCGCCCACCAGCTGCACAGAGCCGCCCAACTTGGCGGTCAACGCCGCCCAGCCTTCGAAATCGTCTTCACTCATGCCGTCCTCGATCGAACGGATCGGGTATTCGGCTGCAAGCTTGGCGAGGTAATCGGCCATTTCGTGCGGAGTCAGGCTCAACCCTTCGCCCGAAATTTCGTACTTGCCGTTCCGGAAGAACTCGGTCGCCGCGCAATCCAGCGCAAGGACGATGTCCTCGCCCGGCTTGAACCCGGCCTTGGCAACGCTTTCCATGATGAAATCGAGCGCGGCGCGGGTGCTGGCAAGGTCAGGCGCAAAGCCGCCTTCGTCGCCAACGCTGGTGGCGAGGCCCTTTTGCGCCAGTCCCTTCTTCAGAGTGTGAAACACCTCCGCGCCCCAGCGCACAGCTTCGGCGATGCTGTCCGCGCCGACCGGCATGATCATGAATTCCTGAATGTCGATCGGGTTGTCGGCGTGCTCGCCGCCATTGATGATGTTCATCATCGGCACCGGCAGCATATGGGCCGAAACGCCGCCGAGATAGGAATAGAGCGGCAGGCCCCGCGCATTCGCCGCCGCCTTCGCAACCGCAAGCGACGTTCCGAGGATCGCGTTCGCACCAAGCCGCGCCTTGTTGGCCGTGCCGTCCAGTGCGATCAGCGCCAAATCGATATCGCGCTGGTCTTCGGCATCGAAATTGTCGGTCAGCAGTTCGCGGATCTCGGTGTTCACCGCTTCCACCGCCTTCAAGACACCCTTGCCGAGATAACGGGCCGCGTCGCCATCGCGCAGTTCCACCGCTTCATGCGCGCCGGTCGATGCGCCCGAGGGAACGGCGGCGCGCCCGAAGCTGCCATCGTCGAGCAGCACGTCGACTTCGACGGTCGGATTGCCGCGGCTGTCGAGGATTTCGCGGCCGTGGATGTCGATGATCGCGGTCATGTTTGGCTCCGGCTGTAATGTGGTTTAGGGTGTTAAGACACTTCGACACTATGATAATGGGAACGGCATGATTCTGGTTGGATGATTCCAGCCAAGCCGGACGCGGAACGTCCCTATGCGCGCGATTGCCATGGTGCAAGCGCGTGAAAGCGGATGGTGCGGACCGGGCCGGATCGGCCTAAACATGAAGGAGTATCCCGATGGCAGACACCCCGCAGACCGATAAGACTCCCGCCAAGAAGGCCCCGGCCAAATCGGCCAAGGGCGCAACCACCAAGACGACCTCCCCCACCAAGGCCGAACCGCTGAAGACCGGAGCGACCGCCAAGGGTGCCGACGCATCCCCTGCCCCGGTTGCCGAAGCCAAGAGCCGTTTCAACGCCGCGCTCGACGAAGCCAAGGCCGGCGCTGCCGCTCTGCGTGCGGAGGCTGAAAACCGCCTGACGGCCGTCAGCGGGCAGGCCAAGGGCAAGGGCACCGATCTGGTCGCCGAAGCCAAGAACTATGGCGAACAGGCCAAGGGCAAGGCTGGCGAACTGGCGGTCGAGGGCAAGCAGGTCGCAAGCGATGCCATCGCCTCGCTCGGCAAGGTGGTCGGCGAAACCGCCCCGCAGATCGACGAGAAGCTGGGCGAGCAATATGGCGACTACGCCCGCAAGGCATCGCGCACCTTGCAGGAAACTTCTGCCAAGCTGGAAGCCAAAAGCGTCGAGGAACTGGGCGAGGATGCCCGCGCGATGGTCCGCAAGAGCCCGGGTGTCGCTGTCGGGATTGCGGCTGTGGTGGGCTTCTTCCTTGCGCGGATGCTGGGCGGAAAGAAGCGCTGATCGCGCCTGAAAGCTGGCACTATGCATGATACCGAACCCGGCGCGGCGCGCCCGCCCGAGGACGGCTCTGACAGCCGCCTTCCCGATCCGGCGCTGACGCCGGACGCGGACATGGCGGACGAGGACGCGTCCGGCTTTACCGCTCTGCGCGATGATGTCGCGGCGCTGGTGGAAGATGCGCGCACCTATGCCGAGGCGGAAATCGCCTTCCAGAAGACCCGCGCCAGCCTCGCCGGAAAGCGGGCCGGGCGGGCGCTGGTGCTGCTGGTGCTGGCTTTGGTGCTGCTCCACATCGCGCTGATCGCGCTCGCTGTGGGCGCAGTGATCGCGCTTGCGCCGCTGGTGACGATCTGGGGCGCGATTGCGATCGTGGTTGGCGTGCTGCTTATCGGTGTTGCGCTGCTGGTGTGGAGCGCGGCGGGTGATGGCAAGGCGCTGTCGGCGATGTTCAGCGCGGGAGACGATGCATGACCCGCCTCCCCCAACGCTTCATCGAAGACCGGCGCTTGCGTGATGCCGCCCTTGCGGTGCTGACCGAGGATATCGAGCGTTTGCGCGCCAACCTCGGCGAAGAGGGCATTGCTAGCCGCGTGTCATCCGGCGTCAGTTCCACCATCACCTCGCGCATCCGCACTGGCGCGCGCGATGTGCTGGCCCAGGCACGCGCGCAGGCAGGCGATCACAAGGGCGTCCTTGCGATGCTGGTCGGTGCGATTGTCCTTTGGTTCGCGCGCGGGCCGATCCTCGAATGGCTCGATGAATTTGCCGAGGCCGATACCGAAGACGAATTTGAAACAGCCGACGTCGCCTCTCCCGAAGGCGATACGCAAGGAGACCCCGCATGACCGAGCTCACCCCGATTTCTGCCGCTGACAGCCGCGATGCCCTGCGTGCCCGGATCGAGGCTGCCGAGCGCCGCAATGCCGACCGGACAATTGCTGATCAGGCACGCGAGGCGGCCACGGCATTAGTCGATTACACCCGCGCCAATCCGCTGACCGTCATCGGCGGTGCGCTTGCCGTGGGGCTTCTTGTCGGCCTGTTCACCCGCCCGGGCCGCCGCGTCGCCAGCAAGGTCGCGCACAGCGCCAGCGATGCTATCTCGGGCGCTGCATCAAGCGCGCGTTCGGGCGTCGGCAATGTCGCGTCGCGCGGCGGATCGCGGCTTGGCCAGATGGTTGGCCAAGCGTTGGTCAGCTACGCCATGACCATGATCGACGAGGTGCTGGACACAGCTCGCGCCGGGCAGGAACGCGCGGGCGAGATTGGCGATGCAGCCGCCTCGCAGGCCAGGACAATCACCGCCAGAACGACCGAAGCCGCAGGTTCCGCCGCAGACAGCACCCGCGCTCTGGCCCGCAAGACCGCTGATGCAGCGGCAGGCGTGGTGCGCGATCTGGGACGCAAGACCAAGCGGTAAGCCTGCCACCTTCCCTGAAGGCTTGCCCTTGCGGCGCAAGGCGTTAAAGGCGCGCCCATCTTTCCTCCCCAGGGACACAATATCATGGCAGAAACCACACCCACCCAGAGGCTCCACCTCGTGATGGGCGGCCGCGTGACCGATCCGCGCGGGCTTGAATTCCAGGACCCGGAAAGCATCCACGTCGTCGGCGTCTACAGTTCGTATGATGCGGCGGTCGATGCATGGCGCGCGCAAGCCCAGCGCACGGTCGACGATGCGGAAATGAAGTATGTGGTGGTTCACATCCACAAGCTGCTGACGCCCGAGGATTAACACGCGCATGGCGGCGATCCGTGCCTTTCGCGAGGACGATATCGACGCCATTGCCGCTCTGACGCTGGCAGCAATCCGGCAGACGGCGCTGCGGGCCTATTCGCCCGCGCAGGTCGCCGCGTGGTCAGCGCGCTACTCCCCTGCCCGCTTGCGTCAAAGCGCGGCGCGGGGCGATGTGATCCTCGTCGCCGCTGACCCCGCTGGCCGGCCTGCGGCTTATGCTGTGCTTGAAGCGGACGGGCATCTCGACATGCTGTATTGCGATCCGCTTCACGCCGGACAAGGGCTTGGCCTCAAGCTCCTGACGGAAGCGGAAGTCGCCGCGCGGGCGCTGGGCATCATCCGGCTGTATGCCGAGGCAAGCGAGTTGGCTCGTCCGGTGTTCGCCCGCGCCGGATACGCCCTGCTCGGCCGGCGCGACTTTACCATTCCCGCAGCCGACGGCGAGGTCGCGATCCACAATTATGCGATGGAAAAGCGGCTGACGTGAAGTCCCTCACCGCAGCGCGGCAAATGCTCCTGCGGCGGCAACCGCCAGCATCGTCATCACCACCCGCGTCCGGCGGTCCGAACGACGCGAAGACCAGCGTTCTTCGTCAAGCCACCATTTGTCCTGCCCGTCAGTCCTGAGAACATCTGCGCCTTTCAGCCGTTCAAAGGCGCGCTGACGGCTTGGGCTGCCCGGCACAAACGCAATCGCATCAGCCATGCTGACCGCGCCCACCTGCAGGAAATGCTGCGCGACCCGCCGTTCGGCAATTGGCCTGACCGGCGGCACCGCCATCCTCGTCTCCTTGGGCTTCAGATGAACTCGATCTTGTCGACGTGGTAGAACTTTTCGCCCGACGGCACGGTGACTTCGATATCATCGCCCACCTGCTTGCCGATCAGCGCCCGCGCGAGCGGCGAGGTGTAGGAAATCCGGCCCTTGGTGGCGTCCGCTTCAGTCTGACCGACGATCTGGTAACGGATCGGCTTGTCATTCTCGTCAAGCAGGGTGACGGTTGCGCCGAACACGATCTTGTTGCCCGACAAGGTGGTCGGATCGATGATCTGGGCGCGGCTGACCATGCCTTCGATATCGCCGATCATGGCTTCCACCTGGCCCTGGCGTTCCTTGGCGGCATGGTATTCGGCATTTTCCGAAAGGTCGCCGTGGGCGCGTGCTTCTTCGATGGCCTCAACGATCTTGGGGCGTTCCTCGCGCAGCATCTTGAGGTCGGCCGTCAACCGCTCATACCCCTCGGCCAGCATCGGCACCTTGTCCATCGTCGCCATCGTGTTTCGTTCTTTCGCTTTTGTTTTTTCAGACCTTCTGCCAGCAACCCGGAAAAGCGATCCCGGCCGTTCGATCCGCACGGCTACAGGCACTTTGAATGTCGGGGGGAAGCAAAATCAGTCCTTATAATAGTCCTGCATCGACCGGACTTCAAGCTGGTCCGGCCGGATCGCCGAAATCGCCATGGCCGCCGCGACCGATCCGGCCGCCGTCGTGTAGTAAGGCACCTTGTTCGCCAAGGCCGCCTGGCGGATCGATTTGCTGTCCGACAAGGACTGCCAACCTTCGGTGGTGTTGAAGATCAGCGCGATATCGCCGTCGATAATCCGGTCGACGATATGCGGCTGGCCTTCCGCCACCTTGTTCACCCGCTCGACCGCAAGACCCTGTTCCGCAAGGTAGCTTTGGGTCCCCCCGGTGGCGATGACGCGGAAGCCATGTTCGATCAGCCGCCGGACACCTGCGACAATCACTGCCTTGTCGGTGTTCTTGACCGAGACGAACACCGTCCCCGATTGCGGCGGCACCATGCCCGCGCCCAGCTGCGACTTGAGGAAAGCCGCCTCGAAGCTGGCATCGATGCCCATCACTTCGCCGGTCGACTTCATTTCGGGGCTGAGCACCGGGTCTGCGCCGGGGAAGCGCGCAAACGGGAACACCGCTTCCTTGACCGCCATATAGGGCAGATCGCGCTTGAACGGCGGGAAGGTAGCAAGCTTTTCGCCCGCCATGACCCGTGCGGCGATCTTGGCGACCGGCTGGCCGATGGCTTTCGCCACGAACGGCACAGTGCGGCTGGCGCGCGGGTTGACCTCGATGAGGTAGACCTCGCCATCCTTCACTGCGAACTGGATGTTCATCAGCCCGACCACGCCGAGCGCATGGGCCAGCAATTCGGCCTGACGCTCCATCTCGGCAATGATTTCGGGCGGCAGCGAATAGGGCGGCAGCGTGCAGGCACTATCGCCTGAATGGACGCCGGCTTCCTCGATGTGCTGCATGACGCCCGCTATGCGGACTTCTTCGCCGTCGCACAGCGCATCGACATCGCATTCGATGGCGTCGCGCAGGTACTGGTCGATCAGCACCGGACTGTCACCCGAGACGTTCACGGCAGTGGCGATGTAATTGTCGAGCTGCGCTTCGCTGTCGACAATCTCCATCGCCCGGCCGCCCAGCACATAGGACGGGCGTAGGAGCACCGGATAGCCGATGCGGGCGGCCACGGCAGCGGCTTCATCGCGGCTGCGGGCGATGCCGTTGTCGGGCTGCTTCAGCTTGAGCTTGCTGACCAGCTTGGCAAAGCGTTCACGGTCTTCGGCAAGGTCAATCGCGTCGGGCGAGGTGCCGAGGATCGGTATGCCCGCATCCTCCAACGCCTGCGCCAGCTTCAGCGGGGTCTGCCCGCCAAACTGGACGATCACGCCGACAAGCTCGCCATTCTGCTGTTCGACGCGCAGGATTTCCAGCACGTCTTCGGCGGTCAGCGGCTCGAAATAGAGGCGGTCCGAGGTGTCGTAATCGGTCGAGACGGTTTCGGGGTTGCAGTTGACCATGATCGTCTCGAAGCCTTGTTCGGCCAGAGCGAAACAGGCGTGGACGCAGCAATAGTCGAACTCGATGCCCTGCCCGATCCGGTTCGGCCCGCCGCCGAGGATGACGATCTTCTTGCGATCAGTCGGCGCGGATTCGCATTCGGGCGCACCGAAGCTGGGGGCTTCGTAGGTCGAGTACATATAGGGCGTGATCGCTTCGAACTCGGCAGCGCAACTGTCGATCCGCTTGAACACCGGGAACACGCCGAGCTTGTGCCGCAGGGCGCGCACTTCGGCGGCGCTGGTTGCGCCCGCCATCGCGACAAGCGCATCGTGGAGCAGGCCCGAACGCTTGGCCTGCGTCTCGCCCATTCCGCCCGCCACGCCGACGGAGCGCACGGCGAGCGTCGCGAGGCGGCGGTCGGAAAAGCCCATCGCCTTCAAGCGCCGCAGACCGGCGGCATCGCGCGGCAAGCCGTCCTTCTGGACTTCGCGCTCGGCAGCGATGATCGCTTCGATCTGGCGCAGGAACCACGGGTCGTAGAAGGTGACGGCCGCGATGTCCTCGACCGAAAGCCCTTCGCGGAAGGCTTGGCCGACCTTGAGCAAGCGGTCCGGCGTCCGGCGCGACAGGGCGGCGTTGATCACGTCGCGCGGCTGGCCTTCGAGTTCCGGCACACGGTTGAACCCGTCGAGGCCCGTCTCCAGCCCGCGCAGGGCCTTCTGCATCGATTCCTGGAAATTGCGGCCAATCGCCATGACCTCGCCGACCGATTTCATGGCGGTCGAAAGATCGGTCGCCGCGCCCTTGAACTTTTCAAAGGCGAAGCGCGGGATCTTGGTCACGACGTAGTCGATGGTGGGTTCGAAGCTGGCCGGCGTTGCCCCGGTGATCTCGTTGGTGAGTTCGTCCAGCGTGTAGCCAACCGCCAGCTTGGCCGCGACGCGGGCGATGGGGAAGCCGGTGGCCTTGGATGCCAGCGCGGATGAACGCGACACGCGAGGGTTCATCTCGATCACGATCAGGCGGCCGTCCTTGGGATTGACCGCGAACTGGACGTTGGAACCGCCCGTCTCCACCCCGATTTCACGCAAGCAAGCAATGCTCGCGTTGCGCATGATCTGGTATTCCTTGTCGGTCAGCGTCAGCGCCGGGGCGACGGTGATCGAGTCCCCGGTGTGGACGCCCATCGGATCGACGTTTTCGATGGCGCAGATGATGATCGCGTTATCCTTGCGGTCGCGCACCACCTCCATCTCGAACTCTTTCCACCCGAGCAGCGATTCCTCGATCAGCACCTCGGTGGTGGGCGACGCATCGAGGCCTTCGCGCACGATCTGGTCGAATTCCGCCTTGTTATAGGCGATCCCGCCGCCCGTGCCGCCAAGCGTGAAGCTGGGGCGGATGATCGAAGGCAGGCCGGTGCGTTCGAGGATCACGCGGGCCTCTTCCAGCGTGTTGGCAATGCCCGAACGCGCGCTTTCGAGGCCGATGGAGGTCATCGCATCACGGAACCGCATCCGGTTTTCCGCCTTGTCGATGGCATCGGCCTTGGCCCCGATCATTTCGACGCCGTATTTCGCCAGCGTCCCATCCGCATCCAGCGCCAGCGCGCAGTTCAGCGCGGTCTGCCCGCCCATCGTGGGGAGCAACGCATCGGGCCGCTCCTTGGCGATGATCTTGGCGACGATATCGGGCGTGATCGGCTCGATATAGGTCGCGTCGGCGAATTCCGGATCGGTCATGATCGTCGCGGGGTTGGAGTTGACGAGGATGACGCGGTAGCCCTCCTCCTTCAGCGCCTTGATCGCCTGCGTGCCGGAGTAATCGAACTCGCACGCCTGCCCGATGATGATCGGGCCAGCGCCAATGACGAGGATCGAGGAGATGTCTGTTCTTTTGGGCATTAGGTGCTCTTATCCTGTGACGGTTCCGCCTCGACGCGGTCGAGCCGCGCGTGTTCAAGAACGATTGTCTTGGCAATACGTCCGCAACCCGCAGCGATTACGTCTTCGACCTTGGCTGGGCCGAAGCCGATCTTGACGAGCGAGCTTGGGTCAATGTTTAAGATCGCGGGTGCATCACCCGCCGGCTCGGCGAGAAACTTGCGCCGCGTGCTTTCGCCGTTGCCCATGACCGCGGAGCCAGTGACCCCCGCCGCGACCAGGTCTTCGGGCAACAACGAACGGAAGTCCTTGCCGTCCGCTGCCGAGTAAACGAAGGTGCCCTTCACGGTTACACCCTTGAACGCCTGCTTCGGTTCGGCGAGGCGCTCCTGACAGGCTTCGACGCTGACGACGGAACCTTCTCCGGCACTTGTTTCAACGCAGCCTGTAAGCATTGGCATCAAAAGCAAAGCGGCGATCATGGTGCGACCCATCGGCTTTCTTCCTTCAGGGTGAACGAACAGACGGGGCGAGGTGACAATCACCCCAGCCCCCCGACAAACTTCTCGAACAGGTAGAAGCTATCCTGCGGCCCCGGCGATGCCTCAGGGTGATACTGCACCGCAAACGCCTTCTTCCCCCGGATCGCAATCCCGCAATTCGTCCCGTCGAACAGCGAGACATGGGTCTGCTCGACATTCTCCGGCAGCGTATCCACATCCACCGCGAAACCGTGGTTCATCGAGGTGATCTCGACGAGGCCGGTGGTCTCCCCCCAGCCCTCGCCGACGCGCTGAACCGGGTGGTTGGCGCCGCGGTGGCCCTGGTGCATCTTGATCGTCTTCGCGCCCGCCGCCAGCGCGAGCATCTGGTGGCCGAGGCAGATGCCGAACAGCGGCACGTCCGCCTCCAGCAGCGCCGCAATCACCGGCACGGCATATTCGCCGGTCGCCGCCGGATCGCCCGGCCCGTTGCTCAGGAACACGCCGTCCGGCTGCAAGGCCATCACCTCGTCAAACGAGGTCTTGGCGGGAACCACCGTCACCCGCGCGCCGGCCTTCACCAGATTGCGGAAGATATTGTCCTTCGCGCCGTAATCGATCGCGACCACGTGCGGCTTGGCATCGAACGGCGCGCGGCCATAGCCCTTGCCGAGTGTCCAGTAGCCGCCCTCCCAGCCTTCCTGCGCCTCACGCGTGACGCGGATCGCGAGGTCCATGCCCTCCAGCCCCGGCCACGCCTTGGCGCGCTCGATCAGCGCGGGAATATCGAACTTGCCGTCCGGTGCATGGGCGATCACCGCATTGGGCGCGCCTGACTGGCGGATGCGGCGGGTGAGCGCGCGGGTGTCGACGCCGGCAAGGCCGATCTTGCCATTGCGCACCATCCAGTCGGCGAACCGTTCAATGCTGCGGAAGCTCGACGGCTCGGTCACGTCTTCACGCACGATGCAGCCGACCGCGCCTTCCACCCGGCTCTCCAGGTCTTCGCCATTGGCGCCGACATTGCCGATATGCGGGAAGGTGAAGGTGACGATCTGCGCGGCGTAGGAGGGATCGGTCATGACCTCCTGATAGCCGGTCATGGCGGTGTTGAAACACACCTCGCCCACGGCAGCTCCCGCCGCACCAAAGCCGCGGCCCCAGACCACGGTCCCGTCGGCCAGAACAAGGACTCCGGTCGCGCCGGAAGGTTGCGCGCGGGAAGATGCGGGGTCGGCCATGGGGCGCTCCGTTCGAGGGTAAAGCCAGCGATGTTGCTAAGTTTTGTCCGCTAGGCGCGTGTCCCCCCCGCGTCAACCTAGGCTTGGCCCCTGATTTGCGTTAGGGGCGCGCGGACAAGTTCAATCCACAGGAAACACTCGAATGATCCGCGACGATATCAAGGCCGCCACCATCACCGCGATGAAAGCGGGCGAGAAAGACCGCACCGCCGCGCTCCGCCAGATCAGCGCCAAGATCAAGGACCGCGATATCGAGGAGCGCACCGCCACCTCGCCGATCACCGACGATGATGTGCTGGTGACTTCGGTGCTGCAAAAGATGGCCAAGCAGCGGCGCGAATCGATCGAGATGTATGATGCGGGCGGCCGGGCCGAACTCGCCGCCGTGGAACGCGCGGAACTCGCCGTGATCGAGGAATTCCTGCCGCAGATGCTGGACGAAGCAGCCACCAAGGCTGCGATCGAGGCGATCAAGGCGGAAACCGGCGCTGCCACCATGAAGGATATGGGCACCGTGATGGCCGAACTGAAGGCCCGCCACGGCGCGGTGCTCGATGGGAAGCTGGCAAGCACTTTGGTGAAGGCGGCGCTTTCGTAACTTGGCAGGCGGGCTAAGCCACAGAGCCATCCACAGGTCGCGCTTGAACGCAGATGCATTCAAGCGCACCTAAAGCCCATGGCCATCACCCCGCAATGGAAGGACGAACTGCGTGCGCGGATCACGCTTTCGACGCTTGTCCAGCGGTCGGTGAAACTCATCCGCGCCGGGCGTGAATGGAAGGGGTGCTGCCCCTTCCACGAGGAAAAGACACCCAGCTTCTATGTCAACGACCAGAAGCAGTTCTATCACTGCTTCGGCTGCGGGGCGCATGGCGATGCGATCAGCTGGATGGTCGACCAGCAGGGCCTCCAATTCATGGACGCCGTCAAAGAGCTGGCGGGCATGGCCGGCATGGAGGTTCCCGCCCCCGATCCCGTCATGGCGCAGAAGGCCGAACAGCGCGCCAGCCTTATCGACGTGACAGAAGCGGCGCAGCGGTTCTTCGTCGAAAGCCTCGGTGGTCCGGGCGGCCGCGTTGCCCGCGACTATCTTGAGCGACGGGGCTTCTCGGCGCAGGTGATGCGCGAGTTCGGCTTTGGCTGGGCACCCGATGACCGCCAGGCCTTGCCGCGCGCGCTGATGCAGTTCGGCGAGGATATGCTTGAAGGCGCAGGGATGCGCGCGAGCAACGAGCAGGGCGAAAGGTATGACCGCTTCCGGGGCCGCGTGATGCTGCCGATCCAGGACGCGCGCGGGCGGGTGATCGCCTTCGGGGGGCGCATTCTGGATAAGCGCGACGGGGTCGCCAAATACCTGAACTCCCCCGATACCGACCTGTTCGACAAGGGCCGCACGCTCTACAACCTCCACCGTGCCGCCCCTGCTGCGCGCCAGAGTGGGCGGGTGGTGGTGGTCGAGGGCTACATGGACGTGATCGCGCTCGCCAATGCGGGGATTGCGGATACGGTCGCCCCGCTCGGCACAGCACTGACCGAGATGCAGCTCGAACTGCTGTGGCGCATGGTGGAAGTACCGGTGCTGTGCTTTGACGGCGACGCGGCGGGCCAGCGCGCGGCGATGCGGGCAATCGCGCGGGCGCTGCCGCTGCTGGCGCCGATGCGATCACTCAGCATTGTGCGCCTGCCCGCCGGGCTCGACCCTGATGATCTGATCAAAGCGCAAGGCAAGGGCGCGATGGAGCGGTTGCTCGCCAGCCCCGCCAGCCTGATCGAGACGCTCTGGGAATTCGAGCGTGACGCCCAGCCCCTCACCACGCCCGAGGCCAAGGCGGGACTGAAAGCGCGGCTGATGGCGCATGTGGAAACCATCGCCGATCCCGAGATCAAGGGCCTGTATCGGCGCGAGCTCAGCGACCGGTTCTCCGCCTTCGCCTATCCTCCCCGCCCGCCCCGTCCCGCTTTCCAGCCCGGTCAGCGCGCGCCGTGGAAGGGCGGCCCGCCGCAGCCGCAAGGCCTGTCCGAAGGTGCGCGCGTGCAGCTTTCAGGTATGATGGCGGGCGGCCAGCGGCAGGGGCTTTTGCAGGCTGTCATCACCGGCCTGACCCGCTTCCCGCACGAGATTGCACGCCACGCAGAGGCCCTCTCCAGCCTTGCCCGGCTCGACCGCGCAACCGCGCCTTTGATCGAATCGCTGTTCGAACTTGCAGAAACGCTTGATTCGCACAGCGCAACCGCCATATGCACCTCGCAAGGCCAACCTGCCCCGCCGGCAGATATCCGCTACGCCTTTCTTGATGAAGGCAACGATCCCGGCGCTGCGTGTGAGGAACTGGCTGAAGCTGTGTCGCTGCTGGTCGAACGGCCGGCGCTTGAGGCTGCGCTTGCGGCCACTATCGCGCGTTTCGACAGCGATCCGGAAGGATCGTTTGCCGAGCAGACCCGCCTGCGTGCACAGCTCATGGCAGTCGAAGAACGCCTCAAGGCCTTCGGGCGCCGCAAAGCGGCCGCGGGCAGCACGGGTGACGATACCGTCTGACGGACGGATATGGGATTAACAGGCAGCCCCTCGCCTTGCGCAAGGCAGCGGACCGCCGGACAACGGAAACGTGACGAAATATGGCCGAGAAGGAAGATGCCCCGCTGATCGACCTCAATGATTCTTCTATCAAGAAGTTGATCAGCAAGGCGAAAAAGCGCGGCTATGTCACCTATGACGAACTCAACGAGGCACTGCCCTCGGGCGAGATGAGTCCTGACCAGATCGAGGACATCCAGACCGCGCTTAGCGAAATGGGTGTGCAGATCGTCGAAAGCGACGAAGACGCCGAAGCCGAAGGCGAAGAAGGCGATGCCGAGGAAGTCGTCGCTGACGACGATGATGACGATGATGATGACGGCGAGAAAAAGGGGCCGTCCAAGGATGCCCGCGCTGGCAATCGCAAGCTCGTCACCGGCGAACGCACCGATGATCCGGTGCGCATGTACCTGCGCGAAATGGGCGCGGTCGAACTCCTCAGCCGCGAAGGCGAAATCGCCATCGCCAAGCGGATCGAGGCCGGGCGCGATATGATGATCATGGGGCTTTGCGAGAGCCCGATCACCTTCCACGCCATCATCCAGTGGTCCGAAGCGCTCAACAACGGCGACATGCAGCTGCGCGAGATACTCGATCTCGACGCGATGCTCTCGAAGGAGCCGCCGGCCGACAAGATGGCCGAAGGCGCCGAGGATGATGACGACGACGGCGAAATCTCCGAAGCCACCGCCGGCCCCACCATCCGCGAGGATGACGAGGTCGCCGATGAGCCTGATGCCGACGGCGATGATGACGAAGACGGCGAAGGCCGGCCCAAGCGCGAAGAGGAAGAGGAGGAGGACAACACCCTCTCCCTCGCCCAGATGGAAGCCGCGCTGAAACCCGAGGCGCTGGAGCGTTTCGCGCGCATCACCGCGTTGTTCAACGCCTTCGAAAAGCTTCAGGGCGAACGGGTCGATACGCTGGCGGTGGGCAATGCCTTCCCGCCCGCCAAGGAAGCCAAGTACGAACAGCTGCGCGAAGACCTCACCGCCGAGGTCGAAAGCGTCCAGTTCCATGCGACCAAGATCGAATTTCTGGTCGACAATCTCTATGCCTTCAACCGCCGCCTGACCACGCTGGGCGGCCAGATGCTGCGCCTTGCCGAGCGTCACAAGGTCAAGCGCGTCGACTTCCTCAGCGCCTATGTCGGCAACGAGATGGACGACGCCTGGATCAAGGAACGCGCGAAGAAGGACAAGAAGTGGGCCGCCTTTGCCGAGCGCGAGGAAGACCCGATTGAGCGCATCCGTTCCGAGATCGCCGATATCGCGGCGCAGACCGGCATGAGCCTCAATGAATTCCGCCGCATCGTGAACATGGTCCAGAAGGGCGAGCGCGAGGCGCGTATCGCCAAGAAGGAAATGGTCGAGGCAAACCTGCGTCTGGTGATCTCGATTGCCAAGAAGTACACGAACCGCGGCCTGCAATTTCTTGATCTCATTCAGGAAGGCAATATCGGCCTCATGAAGGCGGTCGACAAGTTCGAATACCGCCGCGGCTACAAGTTCAGCACTTACGCCACGTGGTGGATCCGGCAGGCGATCACCCGCTCGATCGCCGATCAGGCCCGCACCATCCGTATTCCGGTGCACATGATCGAGACGATCAACAAGCTGGTGCGCACTTCCCGCCAGTTCCTGCACGAGGAAGGCCGCGAGCCGACCCCTGAGGAAATGGCGCAGCGCCTCTCCATGCCTTTGGAGAAGGTGCGCAAGGTGATGAAGATCGCCAAGGAACCGATCAGCCTCGAAACCCCCATCGGGGACGAGGAAGACAGCCACCTCGGCGATTTCATCGAGGACAAGAACGCGATCATCCCGGTGGATGCCGCGATTCAGGCGAACCTCAAGGAAACCGTCACCCGCGTGCTGGCCAGCCTCACCCCGCGTGAAGAGCGCGTGCTGCGGATGCGCTTCGGCATCGGGATGAACACCGATCACACGCTGGAGGAAGTCGGCCAGCAGTTCTCGGTGACGCGCGAACGTATCCGGCAGATCGAGGCGAAGGCGCTGCGGAAGCTGAAGCACCCGAGCCGGTCGCGCAAGATGCGGTCGTTCCTCGATCAGTAATTCAAGAAAGGCCCCGCTTCGGCGGGGTTTTTCACAGGGTCAAGCCGCCGGTCGAAAAGCTTTGGTGCAGGGGTAGAGAATCCTCGCCTATACGACTATGGGGACGCCATGCGCATTGCCATAGCCTCAGATCACGCCGCAACCGAGCTTAAGGCGGAACTCGCCGAATGGCTTATCGAAGAAGGCCACGACGTCGCCGATCTCGGCCCGGAGCCGGGGGTGAGCGTCGATTACCCCGATTACGGCTACCGCCTTGCCGAAGTAATCGCCGAAGGAACGGCTGAGTTCGGCGTCGCGCTGTGCGGCTCTGGCATCGGCATCTCTATCAGCGTCAACCGCCACCCGCAGGTGCGCTGCGCCCTGGTGAGCGAACCCCTGTCCGCTGCCCTCGCCCGCGAACATAATGATGCCAATTGCATCGCAATGGGCGCGCGTCTCGTAGGGATTGAGATGGCCAAATCCTGCATCGCCACCTTCCTTGATACCGAATTCGCCGATGCCGGCGATCCGGCCGGGCGTCACCAGCGCCGCGTCGGCAAGCTCGGCAAGCCCCCGTTCCAGCCTGATCATATCGAGACCCATCAATGAGCACTGCCCCGATTGATTTCGCCGCCCGCACCGCCGCCGCTCCGATGGATGGCTTCTGGCATGACGATCTTGCCCACGCCGACCCGGAAATCGCGGCTGCGATCGGCAAGGAACTCGCCCGCCAGCGCGACAAGATCGAGCTGATCGCATCCGAGAACATCGCAAGCCGCGCGGTGCTGGAAGCCGCAGGCAGCGTGTTCACCAACAAGTATGCCGAGGGCTATCCGGGCAAGCGTTACTATGGCGGCTGCGACTATGCCGACGTGGTCGAAACCCTCGCTATCGAGCGTGCCAAGCAGTTGTTCGGTTGCAATTTTGCCAATGTGCAGCCCAACAGTGGCTCTCAGATGAACCAGGCGGTGTTCCTCGCTCTGCTCAACCCCGGCGACACCTTCATGGGGCTCGACCTGAACTCGGGCGGCCACCTTACCCACGGTTCGCCGGTCAACATGAGCGGCAAGTGGTTCAACCCGGTCTCCTACGGCGTCTCGCCCGGGACGGAGACCATCGACATGGACGAGGTCGCCACCAAGGCGCGGGAAAGCAAGCCGAAGATCATCATCTGCGGCGGCACCGCCTATTCGCGCCAGTGGGATTTCCCCGCCTTCCGCGCCATCGCCGATGAAGTGGGCGCGATTTTGCTATGCGACATGAGCCACATCTCCGGCCTCGTCGCTGGCGGCGCGCACCCCTCGCCCTTCCCGCATTGCGACATCGTCACCTCGACCACCCACAAGAGCTTGCGCGGTCCGCGCTCGGGCATCATCCTGTGGAATGACGAGAAGTTCACCAAGCCCCTCAACATGGCGGTTTTCCCCGGCCTGCAAGGCGGCCCGCTGATGCATATCGTTGCGGCGAAGGCGGTGGCCTTCAAGGAAGCGCTCGACCCGAGCTTCAGCGCCTATGCCCACCGCATCGTCGAAAACGCCCGCGCGCTGGCCGCAAGCCTTGAGGAACACGGCCTCCGCATCGTCAGCGGCGGCACGGACAACCACTCGATGCTGGTCGATCTGACCGCGAAGGACGTGACCGGCAAGGACGCAGAAAAGGGCCTCGATCGCGCCTGGCTGACCTGCAACAAGAACGGTATTCCCTTCGACACCCGCTCGCCCTTCGTCACCAGCGGCATCCGCTTGGGCACGCCCGCCGGCACCACCCGCGGCTTCGGCCCGGACGAGTTCCGCACGATTGGCAAGCTCATCGCCGAAGTGGTTGAAGGCCTGTCCAAAAATGGCCCCGAAGGCGACGCACAGATCGAAGAGAGCGTCCGCCAGCGGGTCAGCGCATTGTGCGCCGCCTTCCCCGTCTATCCGGGCATGTAAGGAGCATCCGATGAATGATCAGGACCCGCGCCAAGGCCCCGACTGGGTCGAGGACGTAAAGACCGAAGTCACCGGCATGGCGAAGGAAGGGATCAACCATCCCTCGACCGGACCGGTGCTGACTGGCGCGGCGATTGGCGCGGTGGCGGGGTTGGTGTTGCCGATCGTGTCGTGGCCCTTGGGCCTGATCGCCGGTGCGGGCTTCGCATTGTATCAGAGAATCAAGAAATAAATCCCTGAATGCGCTGCCCCTTTTGTGCCCATGACGATACCCAGGTAAAAGACAGCCGCCCGACCGAGGATAATGCCTCGATCCGGCGGCGGCGACAGTGCTCGTCCTGCGGGGCGCGCTTCACCACCTTTGAGCGCGTGCAATTGCGCGAGGTCGTGGTGGTCAAATCCGACGCCAATGGTGATGCGGCGCGGCGTGAACCTTTCGACCGCTCCAAGCTCGAACATTCGGTCTCGCTCGCCTGCCGCAAGCGCGGGATCGATCAGGAGCGGCTCGACCAGCTGATCTCGGGCATCCAGCGCCAGGTGGAAACCTCGGGCGAACCGGAAGTTCCGTCCTCGCATATCGGCGAGCTGGTGATGGAAGGGCTGCGACAGATCGATTCGGTCGCCTATATCCGCTTTGCCAGCGTCTATCGCGACTTCTCGGAAGCACGCGACTTCGAAGAATTTGCCAGCACTGTCCAGCAAGCTGCGAAAGAATAAGCGGAACATGACCGACCTCAGCAAGCCGGTGATCGTGCTGGTGCGCCCGCAATTGGGCGAGAACATCGGCAAGGCAGCGCGCGCGATGCTGAATTTCGGGCTGACCGAGATGCGGCTTGTGGCCCCGCGCGATGGCTGGCCCAACCCTTCTGCCGGGCCGGCGGCGGCGGGTGCGGACATCGTGCTCGAACAGGCCAAGGTCTACGCCACCACCGCCGAGGCTGTCGCCGATTGCCAGCACGTCCACGCCACCACGGTGCGCAAGCGCGGTGTCACCAAGCCGGTGATCGGCGCCGACGAGGCCGGACGGTTGGTCCATACCGAAGCCGGCCGCCACGCGATCATCTTTGGCCCCGAGCGCTCGGGGCTGGAGACCGAAGACGTATCGCTTGCCCGCAATATCCTGACCATTCCGATCAACCCCGAATTCGGCTCGCTCAATCTGGCGCAGGCGGTGATTCTGGTGGCCTATGAATGGTCCCGGATCGGGCGCGAGATTGCAGGAGCGGGCCCGGATGCCGGCGGTACGCTGGTGCAGCCGACGGTCGAGGAGATCCTCCCCCCTGCCCCGCAGGAAGAGCTGGAAGGCTTGATCGCCCATTTCGAAGCCTTGCTCACCCCGCGTGGCTACTTCCGCCTCGAAGGGCGCGCCGAAGCCACCCGCCGCACACTGCGCGGCGTGCTGACAAAGCCGGGCTGGAACCATCTCGAAGTGCGCACCTTGCGTGGTGTATTGAGCACGATCGAGCGCGGGCGGATCGAGTAACGTCGTTCGTCGAATGGCGTTGGACAGCCTGTCGCCATCGGTTAGGCCTTGCGCTTCCCCGCCTCCAAACAAGTGAGATTGCTAATGATTCCCGTGCGCCGCTTCCTGCTGGCCTGTGCCGGCGGCCTGCTGCTTTTGCCCTTCGCGGCTGCCGCTCAGTCTGAAGGCCAGACCGGCGAAACCCCGCCCGTGGCCCAGACCCCTGCTCCCAAGCCGGACGGTGAAACGGCCAAGGAAGACACCGCCGAAGAAGACAAGGTGGTCTGCAAGTCGGTCCGCGCTGACCCGTCGAGCCGCCGCAAGACCCGCGTCTGCCGCACCATGGAAGAGTGGCGCGACCTGAACATCCCGACCTGATCGGGCTCCACTGACACTCCGGCGCGCGCAAAGCTTGACCTTACCGGTCATCCTGCTATGCGCGCGCCTTCGCAAATGGGCCCTGCATCCCGGTGAAGCAGTGGCCGCATCCCGCCTTTTTGGTGTGATGGAGCGATACCGGGTTAGATGGCTGCCCAATGGGGGTGGCCCAGCAATTTGAAGGATGACGTATGTCGAAGCGCAAAAGCGCCAAGTACAAGCTTGACCGCCGGATGGGCGAAAACATCTGGGGTCGCCCGAATTCCCCGGTGAACAAGCGTTCCTACGGCCCCGGCCAGCACGGTCAGCGTCGCAAGGGCAAGATGAGCGACTATGGCCTGCAGCTGCGCGCCAAGCAGAAGCTCAAGGGCTATTACGGCGACGTCACCGAAAAGCAGTTCAAGCGCACCTATGCCGAAGCTTCGCGCATGAAGGGCGATACCAGCCAGAACCTGATCGGCCTGCTCGAACAGCGTCTGGACATGGTGGTGTACCGCGCCAAGTTCGCACCGACGATCTTCTCGGCGCGCCAGATGGTCAGCCACGGTCACATCTATGTGAACGGTGTGAAGTGCAACATCGCATCGCGCCGCGTGAACATTGGCGACGTCGTCAGCCTCGGCAGCAAGGCCAAGGAAATGGCGCTCGTGATCGAAGCCCAGGGCCTCGCCGAGCGTGACATCCCTGATTACGTCCAGCCCGATGGCAACGACAAGATCACCTTCACCCGCGTGCCGAAGCTCGATGAAGTGCCCTACCCGGTCACGATGGAGCCGAACCTGGTGGTGGAATTCTACTCGCGCTGATCCTTCGGGCAGTGACGGATACGAAAAGGGCGGCCTTGCGGGGCCGCCCTTTTTCGTTGGCATCACCGGAGGAGTTCAGCCCCGCGTCCGGTCCCATTCGCCGAATTCATAGGCGATCGAGCCTTCGACCAGGCGCTCCCAGATGTCGGCGATCACATCACCCGGAATGTCATGCGCCTCGGCTTCTGCCACAGCAGCGGCGATCACGCTGGCCTTGCGGGCTTCGTCACGCACGGCATCGCGGCTTGGCTTGATCCGGGCGGCGGCGCGCATGTAGCCGAAGCGTTTCGCCAGCAGCGCAACCAGCTCGCGGTCAAGCGCATCGACGCCTTCGCGCACCTCGATCATGGTCTCGCAGGCTTCGGGCATTTTCGGCATCAAACGGAACTTCCAAGGTAATTGCGCCGGAACGTGGCGGCAAAATCGGCGAAACGCTGCTCCGCAATGGCATCGCGCATCCCCTGCATCAAGGCCTGATAGAAGCTCAGGTTGTGCTCCGTCACCAGCATCGCGCCCAGCATCTCGCCCGACTTTACCAGATGGTGGATATAGGCGCGGCTATAGGTGGTGCAGACCGGGCAGGTGCAACGATCATCCAGCGGGCCGGTGTCCTCGGCAAAGCGGGCGTTCCTGAGGTTGAGCGGGCCGTTCCAGGTAAAGGCCTGACCATTGCGGCCCGATCGGGTGGGAAGCACGCAATCGAACATGTCGATGCCGCGCTCGACCGCGCCGACCAGATCATCGGGCTTGCCCACGCCCATCAGGTAACGCGGGCGGTCGACGGGGAGCATGTCGGGGGCATAGTCGAGCACGCCGAACATCGCCTCCTGCCCCTCGCCCACGGCCAGCCCGCCGACGGCATAACCATCGAAGCCGATATCGGTGAGCTTGTCCGCGCTGATCCGGCGCAGGTCTTCGTGGAGCGCGCCTTGCTGGATGCCGAACAATGCGGCGCGAGAAGCGTGCTCCTCGCCCACGTCAAAGCCTTCGCGGCTGCGCTTGGCCCAGCGCATCGAAAGCTCCATGCTGGCGGCGATCTCGTCCCGCGGACGATCCGCACGGGGGCATTCGTCAAAGGCCATGACGATGTCGGAGCCGAGCAGTCGCTGGATTTCCATCGAGCGTTCCGGCGTGATCATGTGCTTGCTGCCGTCGATGTGGCTGCGGAATTCGACGCCCTGTTCGGTGA
>JAUMAX010000034.1:0-317 GCA_032116115.1 Porphyrobacter sp. | reverse complement strand
TTCCGACAGGCTCATCACCTGATAGCCGCCGCTGTCGGTGAGGATCGGGCGATCCCAGTTCATGAATTTATGCAACCCGCCCAGCCTGTTCACCCGCTCCGCGCCCGGGCGCAGCATCAGGTGATAGGTATTGCCGAGGATGATGTCGGCGCCGGTCTGGCGCACAGCTTCGGGCTTCATCGCCTTGACTGTCGCCGCCGTGCCGACTGGCATGAAGGCAGGCGTGCGGATTTCGCCGCGCTGCATGGCAATCGTGCCAGTGCGGGCCTTGCCGTCAGTCGCGTGGAGGGTGAAGGCGAAACGTGGAGAGGTCATTG
>JAUMAX010000033.1:2260-5646 GCA_032116115.1 Porphyrobacter sp. | reverse complement strand
CAAGGGGCCGCCCTGCGCAGCGATGCGCCCTTGTTCTGGAATAGCGGCTATTACAAAGCCGTGCGCGCGGGCGACTGGAAGCTTCAGGTCAACGAAAAGCAGCGCAAGGCGTGGCTTTATAACCTCGCGGCCGACCCGACCGAGACAACCAACCTGATCGCCCGCAATCCGGCCAAACGCGCCGAGCTTGAAGCGCTGCTCGCCGCGCATCATCGCGGGCGCAAGGCGCCGCTTTATCCCAGCACATTCGATATGCCGGTGATGATCGACAGAACGCTGGCCGACCGCTTCTCGCCGGAGGCTGAGTACATTTACTGGCCCAACTGACCGGCCAAATGCATCCGGCCAAGAACCGGCAGGGCTAGTTCTTGCCGGCCAGCAGAACGATGCCAGAAATGTCTTCCGCTCGTGCCCTGGGAACGCCGAGCCCTGCAAGGCCCAGCAGCAGCATTTCACGGAACCGCTGTGCTGCCATGGCGCGCGGCGGGCGTGTTTCGATGAAGTGAGCCATCAGGATCTGGCACAGGCCCAGCCAGTACAATAGCCCGACATTGCGTGCCTCGGGGTGCAGCAGCCCTTGTGCGAGAGCGGCCTCGATATCCTCCTTGAGACCGCGATTGAGCGGGTGCGTCTGGCTGGTCGCGGGGATCTGGCTGCGCAGCAGCACCATCATCCGGCGCGGCTCATCGACCGCAAACCGCGCAGCGACCGCCATCCCTCCTGCGATCCTGACGACCGGATCGGTTACCTCTGCATTGGCGCAAGCGACAGCAGCCTCGACCTCCATCCGCACCTCGGCGGCCACGGCTGCGGCGAAATCATGCTTGTCGGTGAAGTGGTTGAAGAAGCTGCCCTTGGCGACCCCTGCGCGCGCGACAAGATCGTCGATCGGGATGGCGTCGATCGGACGATCGACCAGCAGGTCCAGCCCGGCAGCAATCAGGGCCGCGCGGGTGCGTTGCGAGCGGGGCGAGGCGGATGCTGTGCTGGCCATGCCCGATCCTTACTTGACCGAATAGTCATTTTCAAGTTACTTGACCAAATAGTCAGATACGAATCGCAACGGATCGACAGGAGGGTGTCATGCCAGTCATCAAGGTCGAGGATATCGCCCACGTCCGGTTTGCGGCGCCCGATCTGGCGTTGATGCGCGGGTTTCTGGAGGATTTCGGCCTCACCTGTTTCGAGGATGCGGGGCGGCTTTATGGCAAGGGCAGCGACGGGCGGCCATTCGTCCATGTGACCGAAAAGGGGGAAGCGCGGTTCCTTGGTGTGGGGTTGCGGGCGGCCAGCATCGCCGATCTCGAAGCCTTGGCCGCGCATGACGGCCTGACACCCGAGCCACTGAACGAACCGGGCGGCGGCATGGTGCTGCGCCTGACCGATCCCGATGGCTATGTGGTCGAGGTGGTCGCAGGCCAGCAATGCGAGGCCCCCGCACCGTGCGCCGCGCCGCAGTTCAACTCTGCCGCCGCCAAGCCGCGCCAGCGCGAGACGATCCGGCTCGATCCTGCCCCCGCCCATGTCCGCCGCATCGGCCATGCCGTGCTCAAGGTGAGCGATTTCCGCGCGTCGGAAGCGTGGTGGAAGGCGCGCTTCGGCTTCATCACCTCCGACGAAATCGAAGCCGCGCCGAATGTGCCGCTGGGCGCTTTCATGCGCTGCGACCGGGGCGATGTGCCTTCGGACCACCACACGATTTTCCTCGCGCAATTGCCCGGCGCGCTCGGCCTGCTCCACGCCGCCTTCGAGGTGGAGAGCCTCGATGACCTGATGCTTGGTCACGAATATCTGAAAGCCCGCGAGCGGCAGGCCGCCTGGGGCGTCGGCCGCCACATCATGGGCAGCCAGATCTTCGATTACTGGAAGGACCCCTTCGGCAACGAGCTCGAACACTGGACCGACGGCGATCTGTTCACCGCCGCCGATCCGCCTGCCAAGCAGACCATGCAGGCGCTGCTCGCCGTGCAATGGGGCGCACCCCATCCGATGTTTGCCGGCAAACTCGCGCCGCCGCCGGGCCTTGTCGCTTATCTCACCGCCACGCAACTGCGCATCAAGCGCCTGTTCTCCCGCACACCCAAGGAAGCCTGACCGATGAAACTCTGCACCTTCACCCATGACGGCAAGACCCGCACCGGGATCGTGGTCGGCGATAAAGTGGTCGAAACCGGCGTGCCCGGCACGATGATCGATCTGATCCGCGACTGGGACGATCTGAAGCCCGGCCTCGAAGCCAAGGCCGCGACCGGCGAGGGTATTGCGCTGGCGCAAGTGAAGCTCGAAGCGCCCGTCCCGCGCCCGGGCAAGATCTTCGCCATCGGGCTCAACTATGCCGATCACATCGCCGAAAGCGGCCTCGGCACGCCCGAGCGGCAGGTGTGGTTCACCAAGGCGCAGACCAGCGTCAATGCGCCCTATGATCCGATCCTGATCGCGCGCGGCACCATGACGCCGGACTACGAGGCAGAGATGGTCGCAGTGATCGGCAAGGGCGGCAAGCACATCGCCGCTGCCGATGCGCCTGCCGCGGTGTTCGGCTATACGGTCGGTAACGATGTGACAGAACGCATGTGGCAGCACGCCGTGCCGCAATGGGCGCTGGGCAAGAGCTTCGATACCCACGCGCCGATGGGCCCGTGGATCGTCACGGCCGAGGAACTGGGTGATCCCCACGATCTCGGCATCCGCTGCTACGTCAATGGCGAGGAGCGGCAGAATTCGAACACGCAGCACCTCGTCTACAATGTCTGGCAGCAGGTCGAGCACCTGTCGGTCGGCATGACGCTGGAGCCGGGCGACTGCCTGTTCACCGGCACCCCCGGCGGGATCGGCGCGGCGATGGACCCGCGCCAGTTCCTGAAGGCGGGCGATGTGGTACGCACCGAGATCGACGGGATCGGCCACATCGAAGGCACCATGGTCGCAGAAGGCTGACGCGTTGTGACCGCAGCCTTTGATTGCGATGTGCTGATCATTGGCGGCGGGCCGACCGGCGTGACGCTGGCGGCGCTTCTGGCCAAGCGCGGGGTCAGCGTGATCGTCGCCGAGAAGGAGGCGGACATCTACCCGCTCCCGCGCGCGGCGCATATCGACCATGAAGGCATGCGCATCCTGCAAGAGGCTGGCGTGGCCGAGGCAGTGATGGCCACCAGCCGCCGCGCCGACCGCTACGAGTTCCGCAACGCCAAGGGCCGCGTGCTGCTATGCTTTGGCGGCGCCGAGAAGACCGGCCCCGGCGGCTGGCCGATCGCCAACATGATCCACCAGCCCTCGGTCGAGGTGGCCTTGCGGCAGGCTTTGCAGCAGCAGGAGCGCGCGGATCTCAGAGCCGGGTGGGAGATGCTGTCCTTCGCCCAGGACAGCGAAGGCATCACCGCAGATTT
>JAUMAX010000033.1:0-2250 GCA_032116115.1 Porphyrobacter sp. | reverse complement strand
CGCCGCGCCCGAAGGCGAACGCTCCATCCGTGCCCGCTGGCTCGTCGGCGCTGACGGCGCGCGCAGTCCGGTGCGCAAGGCCTGCGGGATCAGCTTCGAGGATCTCGGTTTCGAGGAGCCATGGCTGGTGGTCGATGCGCTGGTCGATGACCCTGCGCGCCTGCCCACCGCCAACTTGCAGATCTGCGATCCCGCCCGACCCACCACCTGCGTGCTGATGGGTGAGGGTCGGCACCGCTGGGAGTTCATGATCCTGCCCGGCGAGAACCCGGAAACAATCAGCGCCCCCGAAAGCGCCGAACGCCTGCTCGCGCCTTGGAATGTCTTGGATGCGGTGCGGATCGAGCGGACCGCCGTCTATACCTTCCGCGCCCGCATCGCCGAACAGTGGCGCAAGGGACGCGTGCTGCTGGCAGGAGACGCCGCGCACCAGACCCCGCCTTTTGCGGGACAAGGCATGTGCTCGGGACTGCGCGATGCGGCTAACCTCGCCTGGAAGCTGGCGGCCGTGACCGAGGGGGAGGCGAGTGCCGCCCTGCTCGACACCTACCAGCCCGAACGCGCACCAAACCTGCGCGCCACCATCGACATGGCGATCATGATGGGCCGGATGGTCTGCACCACCAGCCGCGTGGGCGCAGCGATACGCGATGCAAAGTTCGCGCTGGCAGGCATGCTCGGCAAGCTGCCGGATGGCCCGCCCGCCTATCCGCCGATTACCGTCGGCGCGATCTGGGCTGGATCGCCAGCAGCCGGGAGCTACTTTCCGCAAGTGGTCGCCAGAGATGGCAGCAGGCTCGACGATGTGCTCGGGCCGGATGCCTGGCTGATCGCGCGGGACGATCTTGGCGAGGAACGCCTGGCACCCTTCGCCAGTGGCCTTCGTGCATGGTTTGATCACGAAGCGGTCAGCGCGGTTCTGGTGCGGCCTGACCGCTACGTGTTCGGAACGGGGGAAGCCGGGGTTGTAAACGCCCGCTGGCAAGCCGCGCTCGGGCTTGATCCTCCCGCCTAGCAGGGTTTAGCGGCGTCCAGCAGTATCCGGCCGGACCTCTACCGCCGCCTCGTGCTTTCTCCCGCTATTGGCCGGGCCGCGGCCAGCAATACCTCGATGGCCGCTGCGTTGTTGCGCAGGCGGTAGAATGCGGCGAGATAGGCGCGGTCGATCCGGGTCATTTCAGGCGGGGCGGTGTCAGGCGCAACGAACAGCGTCATGATCGTGCGCGGCGTGCCCATGGCCACCTCGCCCGCTGCACCAATGTCGACCATCTGCTCGCGCTCCACGATGATCTCGCTGTCTGCTTGCGGGGCATCCTGCGCGATGATCGGAGCTGCAGCGAGTGCAATGGCCAAAACCCAGCCAGAATATGCTACGATCCGCATGATGATCTGATATTGCTTGGCTTTTCTGACTGAAATGTGAACCTAGTCAAACGCATCACACCAGAGCACGGGTGACAAATCCCGCGCCTGCCGCGCTTCGTCGCATCGGCCTGTGGCTTTGGCGCGATGCCGCGTTACAAAGCGGCATGGCCACCGCACCCGATCCCGCCGCCAAGGCTTCCGAGTCCGGCGGGCAAGCCCCCCAATATCGCGATCCCGACCCGTTCGAGGTCCATGCGGCGGGGCATGGTTTTACCTTCTATCCCCACGGGCAGGACCGCCTGACGGCATTGATTGCCCTGATCGAGTCAGCGCAAGCTTCGCTGAAGGTGTTCTACTACCTGTTCGACAGCGACACATCCGGCACGATGGTGCGCGATGCGCTGGTCGCGGCGGCGCGGCGCGGGGTTGCGGTCGATCTGATCGTCGATGATTTCGGCAATGACGCGGGCGCCGAGTTTTTTGCGCCGCTGGAGGAGGCGGGCGGCAGCTTCGCGATCTTCTCGCCCAAATGGGGCAAGCGCTATCTGGTGCGCAATCACCAGAAGTTCGTGATCGTCGACGAGGTCAGGGTGATGACCGGCGGGGCCAATGTCTCGGACCATTACTTTGCCGTCCCTGCCGATAACGGCTGGTGCGATCTGTCGGTGACGATCGAGGGCAAGGTGGTGGAGCAGTTCCTGCGCTGGTTCGAACTGCTGGGCGCATGGGTCGCTAACGATGCCAACGGGCGCACGAGCCAGCTGCGGCGTCTGCGGGATATGGTCAAGGCATGGGACGGCGGGGACGGCCCGGTGCGGCTGCTGGTGGGCGGTCCACTGGTGCGGCGCGGGCATTGGGCCTGGGTGTTCCGGCAGGATCTGGTGA
>JAUMAX010000032.1:0-110755 GCA_032116115.1 Porphyrobacter sp. | reverse complement strand
AGCTGTTCGCGCAGGGAACGCGCGCCTTCCAGCCCGAGGATCTTGCGAAGCGCAGGCCAAAGCCCGCTGCTACTGTCCGCTTCTCCCGACGGGGGGGCAGACGAATGGGAATCGGCCATGGCCTTGCGTGTGGCTCCTAAGAGGTTTCAAGCGCCATATGGGTCAGCGATGCCCAGTTTGGCAAGTATTGCAGTCTCCAGCGCCTCCATCGCCTCGGCCTGTTCGTCGCTGTCGACATGGTCGTGACCGGCCAGATGCAGCAGGCCGTGGACGATCAGATGGGTGGCGTGGGCCTCCAGAGAGACGCCTTTCTCGGCGGCTTCGCGGGCGCAGGTTTCATAGGCGAGCGCAATGTCGCCGAGCATTTCGGGCGGGCCAGCGGGTGCGAGGGCTTCAAGCTCGTCGCGCTCCAGCATCGGGAAGCTGAGCACATTGGTCGGCTTGTCCCGCTCGCGCCATTCGCGGTTGAGGGTGTGAACCTCGGCATCCGACGTGAACAGCACGCTGGCGACAAGGCGCGGGTGGGCAAGCAGCGCTTCGCCCTCCCCCGCGGCCCCGGCAGCACGTTCCGCCAGCGCGTCCCATTCTCCCGCAGGCCAATCCTCGATGTCGATATCAAGCTGCATGGCGGGCCTGTTGGAGACACATGAGACACTCCCCAGGAACAGAAAAACCGCCCCGGCACGAAGGCCGTTCAGACAGGCGGGACAAGGGCAGGCAAGCAGCGCGGTTCATGGCGCGGGGCGATAGCGCGAAAACGCCCCGGTAGGAAAGCGGCAAGGGTGAGGCGCGGCTCGCTGTGCCAGTGTTCGGGAGGGTGCTTGGGGCGGGAGAATGGCCAGGATTGGGTGATTAGTTGCCCACTACGTCATCCCAGCGAAAGCTGGGACCTAGGGCGGCAAGCGCTGCACCATGAGGCCCTAGGCCCCAGCTTTCGCTGGGGTGACGGGAACCTCGCAAACGGGGGTCGCTTCCCGGACGGCAGGAATTTTTCAGAAGCGACGCAAAGCCGCCCTACGGCTTTCGGGATCCCGACGCACGCCCGCTCATCGCCGCAAGTGGGTGGAGAGCTGAACGTCTTGTATGACTGTGCTCCAGCCACCGCGATCATCGGCAAACCGCATCACAGTTATCGCGACAAGCCGTTTTCACACGGCGGCGACCTGCCCTAACCGCCTGCAAGCCATAGGGCCGCACCGCTCGGGACATAGGTCTCGGTCGCCGGTCAGGGCGTTACCAACGAACGATATAGACAGGGCTTTTCCATGACGAATAGACTGAAGGGGCTGCTGCTCCTGTCCTCCAGCCTTTTGCTTGCAGCACCTGCTGCCGCAACGCCTCCGGGGTTCAACGAACCCGGTATGGGCCGCGCCGCTATGCCGCAGACCGAAGCCGCCCCGCGCAATGTGCAAGGCTGGTGGCCGGACGTGGTCGACCTTACCCGCCTGCGCCAGAACGAATACAACCCCGACCCTAACGGGCCTGACTTCGATTACGCCGCAGAGTTCGCAAAGCTCAATCTGAAGGCAGTCAAGGCGGACATCAACACCGCGCTGACAGATTCGCAGGAATGGTGGCCAGCTGACTATGGCAATTATGCCGGTCTGTTCATCCGCCTCGCCTGGCACTCGGCCGGCACTTATCGTTCAGGCGACGGGCGCGGGGGTTCGGACGGCGGACAAATCCGCTTCGAGCCGCTGAACTCGTGGCCTGACAACGGCAATCTCGACAAGGCCCGCCGCGTGCTGTGGCCGGTCAAGCAGAAGTATGGCGCCAGCCTGTCATGGTCCGACCTTATCATCCTTGCAGGCAACGTCGCGCTGGAAAACACCGGCTTCACAACCTTCGGCTTTGCCGGTGGCCGCGCCGACGCGTGGGAACCGGAGCTGGTCTACTGGGGGCCGGAAACCAAGTTCCTGACGTCAGAACGTAACGCCGCGGGCGAAAACCTCGACACCCCGCTGGCTGCTTCGGAAATGGGCCTGATCTACGTCAATCCCGAAGGGCCGGAAGGCAATCCCGACATACTCAAGTCCGCCCAGCAGATCCGCACCACCTTTGGCCGGATGGGCATGAATGATGAAGAAACCGCCGCGCTGGTGATCGGCGGGCACACCATCGGCAAGATGCACGGGGCGCGCAAAGCCGCTGATTGCATCGGCAAGGAACCGGCTGCCGAAGGTGTCGAGGCGCAGGGTCTGGGCTGGAAGAACAAATGCGGCACCGGCGTTGGCAAGGACGCGACCACCAGCGGACTTGAAGGCGCGTGGACGGTTACGCCCGTCCAGTGGAGCAGCAATTACCTCGACAACCTGTATGGTTTCGAATGGAAGCTGACCACCAGCCCGGCCGGCGCCAAGCAGTGGGAGCCGGTCAATGCGGCGGACGTGAAGGTTGTCCCCGATGCCTTTGATCCCAACGTGACCCATGCGCCGGTGATGCTCACCACCGATCTCGCGCTGCGTTATGATCCGGCCTATGGCGCCATCACCAGCCGTTGGGCGAAAGACCCCAAGGCAATGGATGCGGCCTTTGCCCGCGCGTGGTTCAAGCTGACCCACCGCGATCTTGGCCCCAAGGCGCGCTATGTCGGTGCGGAGGTTCCTGCCGAAGACCTGATCTGGCAGGATCCGCTGCCCAAGGCTGATTACGCCATGATCGAGGCGGGCGATGTTGCCGGACTGAAGCAAGCGATCCGCGCCACCGGTCTCAGCCGTTCCGAACTGGTGCGTACCGCCTGGGCTTCCGCCGTCACCTTCCGTGACACCGATATGCGCGGCGGTGCCAACGGGGCGCGTATCCGGCTTGCCCCGCAAAAGGATTGGGGCATTAACGATCCGGAGGTAATCGCCAAGGTCGTCAAGGCGCTCGAAGGTGTGCAGGCGCGCTTCAATGCTGGCGCCGGGGCGAGGAAGGTTTCGATCGCCGATCTCGTGGTGCTCGGCGGGGTGGTCGCGGTGGAAGATGCGGCAAAGGCGGCGGGTCACACCGTCACCGTTCCCTTTACGCCGGGCCGGGTCGATGCAACCGACGCGCATACCGATGCCACTTCGTTCGAACTGCTGCGCCCGGCGGCGGACGCCTTCCGCAACTTCTACAGCGACAAGGCCCGTCTGACGCCCACGCAGATGCTGGTTGATCAGGCTGACACGCTGGCCCTGACAGTGCCGGAAATGACGGTGCTGCTGGCCGGGATGCGGATGCTCGACGCCAACACCGGCGGGGCGAAGCACGGGGTGTTCACCGACACGCCGGGGAGCCTGAGCAACGACTTCTTTGTGAACCTGCTCGATATGGGCAACACCTGGAAGCCGGCAGAAACCAAGGGCATTTACGAGGGCCGCGACCGCAAGACCGGCGCGCTCAAGTGGACCGCGACCGAGGTTGATCTGGTGTTCGGTTCCAACTCGGAACTGCGCGCCGTGGCGGAAACCTATGCTGTCGCAGGCGGCGAGGTGAAGTTCGCGCAGGACTTTGCCAAGGCCTGGAACAAGGTGATGATGCTCGACCGCTTCGATCTGCGGTAGGGCAAGAACGCTGCGAGGCGCCGGGCAACAAGCCTGGCGCCTCGTCAATCCCTTTGCTTTGAATACCCAATCAAGAGAAACCTTGCGTCGCGGTAGGTGATGACCGCTTCGGGCTCGCTTCCCGAACGGCAGCTTTTAGGCCGGAACCCCTGAAACCGGACGCCCCGCGTCAGGCCCGCTCGCCGCTACCCGTCCTCGCCGCCGCCCTCATAGGCCTCGACGATCCGCCCCACGATCGGGTGGCGCACCACGTCGGCGGCGGTGAAGCGGATTGTGCCGAAGCCTTCCACCCCTTCGAGCCGTTCGACCGCGTCGTTGAGGCCGCTCATCCTCGGGCCGCCGGGAATGTCGACCTGCCGCGGGTCGCCGCAGATCACCATGCGGCTGTTCTGGCCGAAGCGGGTGAGGAACATCTTCATCTGCTCGCGCGTGGTGTTCTGCGCCTCGTCGAGGATGATGAAGCTGTCCGCCAGCGTCCGCCCGCGCATGAAGGCGATCGGCGCGATCTCGATCTCGCCATTGGCCAGCCGCCGCTCGACCTGTTCGGGCGGCATACAGTCGTTCAGCGCGTCATAAAGGGGCCGCAGATAGGGATCGACCTTCTCCTTCATATCGCCGGGCAGGAAGCCGAGCTTCTCCCCCGCCTCGACCGCCGGACGTGACAGGATGAGGCGCTGGACAGAACCGGTAATGAGCTGGCTGACGGCCTGCGCGACCGCGATATAGGTCTTGCCCGTCCCTGCCGGGCCAAGCGCGAAGATGATGTCGTCCTTGGCCAGCGACCGCATATATTCGATCTGCGTCGCCGAGCGCGGGACGATGGTTTTCTTGCGCGTGCGGATCATGATCGGCGGGCCGTCCATATCCCCCGCGATGATCCCTTCGAGCGTCGGTTCGGACGACATCGCGATCAGCGATTCAATCGCGCCGCTGTCCAGCGCCTCGCCGCGCGCCAGCCGGTCATACATGGTCTTCAGCGTCTCGCGCGCCCGGGCGACGTCATCCTCCGGCCCTTCGATCACCACCTGATGCCCGCGTGCATGGATATAGACCCCGAGCCGGTTTTCGACCTGCACCAGATTGGCGTCGAACTGCCCGAACAACGGCCCCAGCAGGGCCTGGTTCTCGAAGGTCAGATCGACACGCGCGCGCCGTGGTTCAGGGATGCCGCGCGGATCGGGCGAGAGCGCCGGGTGTCCGGCACGAGAGGGTCGTCGGCCCATAGGTTCCTTTGGCTGCGGGCAAGGGACAATCCCTCGTCCGTGAGTCGGGAAGGTAAGCGGGGGGGCGCGCAAAGCAAGCAGGCTGCCACGAGATGGCGGTGGATAGTCATTGAAACGCCGCAAAGCGAAGGCCCCGGCGGGCGCAACCCTGCCGGACCGGAACCATTGCGTTCATTCGGGATTAAGCTGTAAAGTGTTGATATTTCGATGAAGGAGTCGCACCCTATGAAGCATCGCCTCGCTATCTTCGCCGCACTCGCCGCCACCGCCATCAGCGCCCCTGCCGCAGCCGAGGATGCGCCGGATCGCGCCACGCTGATGCAGTGGGGGTACACCCTGGCGGGCAATGCCGAAAGCGACCTGCCCCTGATCAACCTGCGCGAGCCTTTGTGCCTGCTTGTCGCCGCAGACGATCCGGACTTCGCCGCCAAGGTCGGCAAGCGCATCATCGCGAACGCGCGCGAAGCAGGGGTCAGGACCAAGCGCGGCAAGTGCCGCCCCAACGCCGTGATCGCCTTCGCGCCGGATGCGCAAGGACAGCTGCTCGAAGTGCGGGAGAAAACCGGACGGGTCTACGGCTCGCTCTATGCCTCGCAGCTTGACCGGCTTCTGGAAACCGAACGGGAAGGCTTTGCCTTCCAGCTGCAAGATGTGGTCTCGACTGGCGCGGCCGGCGGAGTGGTTTCGACCGACCCGGCGCTGGGGGACATGGCGGCGGCGCTGGTGGTGGTCGATGCCGCCTCGGCCGAAGGGCTGACAGTCAAGCAGCTGGCCGATTACGCCACCTTGCGACTGCTCGCCCCGACCGGCGATCTGCGCACTCTGCCCGCCGATGCCGATACACAGGCGACCGCGACCATCCTGACCCTGATGCGCGACCGCGAGGCTGCGCCCGCCGAAATGACCCGGTTTGACCGCGCCTATCTCGAATCGCTCTACAGCCTCGGGCGCGGTCCGCAGGCCAAGCGGGTGATGGCGCGCGCTTCGAAGATCGCTCTGGCTGACGAGGGCAAGTAGATGAAGGCCGCCGGGCTAGCTGTGGCAGCGGTTCTGGCCATCCCTGCCGCCGCGCAGGATGCTGATCCGCCGCCGATCGTGGTCGAGGTCGAGAAACGGCAGAGCGAGGAAGCCCTCACCGGTCTCGCCCGCGATCTGGCCGGCAACCCCCGCGCGGACCGTCCGCTGGCGCGGTTTGAAAAGCCGCTCTGTCTGATGGTGGCGGCCGGAAACCCGGAACTGGGCCGCGAGATCGCCGCCCGGATCATCGAAAACGCCAAGGCCGCCAAGGTCCGGGTGCGCAGCAGCGGGTGCAGCCCGAATGCGCTGGTGACCTTCTCCGATGATGCCCAGGCCCAGCTGCGCGAAATCCGCAAGAGCGGCCGCCGCCTGTTCGCAGGGCTCAGCGCGCGCGAGATCGATGCGGCGATGGGTGCGCGCGATCCGGTCTATGTGTTCCAGGCGAGCCGCGAGACTTCGGCCACAGGGCAAGAGATTGTCGCCAGTCCCGAAGCCGCCGGGCCAAATGGCATGCCCGGCCCCGAAAACCGCGTCTTTTCCATGAGCCGCATCAAGCGCGAAGTGCGCGAGGATATGCTCGCCGCGCTGGTGGTGATCGACAACGGCGCTGCCGCAGGCCTCTCACCCATCCAGATCGCCGATTACACCAGCCTGCGCCTGCTCGCCCCCACCGGCGAGGTCGACGTGGCCGAAGCCGGCGGCCCGCGCACCATCATGACCCTGTTCGCCGCGCCGGACAGCGCGCCAGCCACCATGACCCGCTTCGACCGCGCGTACCTCGCGGCGCTTTACCGGATGCCGCGAGGTTCATTCTCAAAAGAAGTGCTGCGCGCCGCAGTGGTGGAGGCTGCAAGCGGAGCCGCGGACAAGGGTGAGTGATCTTGCAAAGGAGAGTCGCATGAAACTGAGGTTTGCCGTTTTCGCCGCGCTGGCCACTGCTTTCAGCACCCCCGCCGCCGCACAAGATGCGCCCCGGGCCAACGATGCCGTGGTCGACTGGGGCCTGGCTCTGGCCGGTAACGTGTTGCCGGAAGGCAAGCTCCACAAGCTGCGGCATCCGATGTGCCTGCTGGTCGCCGCCGAGGATCAGGCTTTCGCAAGAGCCGTCGCCCGCCGCGTCGTCGACAATGCCGAGGAAGCGGGTGTCGCTGTCAAGCGTGGTCGCTGCGATCCCAACACGCTGATCGCTCTTACCGACGACGCCGTCGGCCAGCTTCGCGAAATGCGCAACAACTACCTCCAGTTCTATGGCACGCACTATATCGGGCAGCTCGACGAAATGTTCGAAACCGAAACGGCCAGCTTTGCCTTCCACGAACAAATGCAGCTGTGGATGGGGCCCGAGGTCTTTCAGGGCCAGCGCCAGGTGATCGGCCAGCCGGACGTGTTCGGCGCGGCAGTGGTGATCGAACAGGCAGCGACCGAGGGGCTCGATCCGGTGCAGATCGCCGATTATGCGACGCTTCGCCTGCTGGCGCCGACCATCAATGCCAGCAAGACGCCGCAGGAGGCCCCGGAGGGCGCGGCAACGATCCTGACCCTGTTCAGCGACCCTGATGGCGCGCCGCGCCAGATGACCGAATTCGACCGCGCCTATCTGCGCTCGCTTTACGCCATGCCGCGCGGAAGCTCGGCAAAGGCCGTGATGGCGCGCGCCTCAAAGCTTGCTCTGGCTGACGAGGGCATGTGAAGGCGGCGCTGTTCGCCTTGGTTGCGGCGAGCGCAGCGCCAGTTGCCGCGCAGGAGGCCGATCCTCCGCCAATCGTGGTCGAAGGCGAGAAACCGCAGACCGAGGACGCCCTCACCGGTCTCGCCCGCGATCTGGCGGGCAACCCCCGCGCAGACCGTCCGCTGGCGCGGTTTGAAAAGCCGCTCTGCCTGATGGTGGCGGCTGGCGACGCCGATCTTGCCCGCGAGGTTGCAACACGGATCATCGACAATGCAAAGGCCGCCAAGGTGAAGGTGCGCGGTAGCGGGTGCCGTCCCAATGCCCTCGTGACCTTCTCCGATGACGCTCATGCCCAGCTGCGCGAGATTCGTGCCAGCGGCCGCCGCCTGTTTGCTGGGCTCAGTGCCCGCGAACTCGATGAAGCGCTGGGCGCGCGCGATCCGGTCTATGTGTTCCAGTCGAGCACAACCACCGCAGCCTCGGGACAGGCGCTGTTGCGGCCGCAGCCCGATGTTGCGCCCGTGCTCAAGGTCTATGGGATGGGCCGGCTCTCCCGTCTGACCCGTGAAGATATGCTGGCCGCGCTGGTGGTGATCGACAATGGCGCTGTCGCAGGGCTCGGCCCGATCCAGATCGCCGACTATGCCAGCCTGCGCCTGCTCGCCCCCACGGGAGAGGTCGAGGTGGCCGGGGCTGACGCACCGCGCACCATCATGACGCTGTTCGCCGCGCCTGCCAGCGCGCCGCAGCAAATGACCCGCTTTGACCGGGCCTATCTTGCCGCGCTCTACCGGATGCCGCCCGGTTCCTTCTCGCGCGAGGTGCTGCGCGCAGCGGTGCTGGAGGTTGCACGCGGGGGGCCGGACGAGGGTTGAATGATCTTGCACAGGAGAGTCGCATGACACTGAAGTTCGCCGTTCTCGCCGCACTGGCCGGCACCGCCAGTCTTGCTGCGGCAGATGAGCCCGCGCCGCTCACACCCCTCGCCGCCGACAATGCCGCGCTGGTCAGCGCAATAGCAGGCGGGCCTGATGCGCGGCGCCCGCTTGCCCGACTGCGCAATCCTCTGTGCCTGATGGTGGCAGCGCCGGACGAGGCCTTTGGCCGCACCGTCGCCGAACGCATCACCGAAAACGCCAAGGCCGCAGGCGTCCCCTTGCACCGGTCCGGGTGCACGCCCAACGCGCTCGTCACATTTTCGCAAAACGCCGTCGAACAGATCGCGCTACGCCGGGCGGAAGGCCACAGGTTCTTTCGCAGCATGAGCGAGAAGGAAATTGACGCTGCACTGTCCGGCCGCGATCCTGCCTATGTCTTCCAGGCGGTCGAAGCGACGCCACGATGGGGTGAAGGCGATGCCGTCCTCAATGATGGTCCGATGGTCTATTGGACCAAGGAACGCTCCTACCTGCGCACCCCGCAGGATCTGGTGACCACGCTGGTTGTGATCGATAATGGCACGATCGGGGATGCAACCCCGACGCAGCTGGCCGATTATGCGACGCTGCGCCTGCTCGCCCAGACAGGTGAGATCGCCGCCGATGGCCCGCAAGCGTCCGGGACGATCCTTTCGCTTTTTGCCGCGCCAGCAGCTGCTCCGGCGCAGATGACGCGCGCTGACCAGGCCTACCTCAGTTCGCTCTACACATTGCCGCGCACGGCCTTTGCCGAGGAGGTGCTGGCAGCGGCTGAGGCCGACGCATCACGCGGCGGGGGCTGAGGCCATGACAGCGCGCATCTCTGTTATCGCGGCCCTGACTGCCGCGCTCGTCCAGCCTGCAATGATCCGCGCCGAGCCACCGCCAGTCCAAGGCGATCCGATCATCGTGCGCCCGCCGCCGACCGAAGCCGAGCGCCACAAGCAGCTGCGCGATTTCACGCGCGAGGTGATCCGTCCGCCGCGAATGAACCAGCCGGTGGCGAAGTTCTTCTATCCGGTTTGTGTGCAGGTTCTCGGGCTGGAAGCGGAGGCCGCAGGCGTGATCGCCGCCCGTATCCGCGAAAACGCAGAGGCACTGGGCGTGGGCGCCGATCCCAAGCCCGATTGCGTGCCCACCTTGCGCGTCGCCTTCATGGCACCGGCGGCTGGCCCGGCGGCGGAGTGGCTGTCGATGGAGTCCCCCCAACTCGCCCACCTCGCCAATTACCAGCGCGAACGGGTGCTGGCCGAAAGCGGGCCGGTCAGGGCGTGGAACCGGGTGGTGGTGCGCGACTTCAACGGTGAGCCGCTTATGCTCTCCACGGCGCGGGCCTTCGGGGACCAGGCACGCAATCCCGACATCGTTTTTCTCGATCCCTACAGCGCCACCGATCCCATCATCACCACGGAAATCACCGCCGCCGCCGTCCTGATCGCGCGCGATGCGGCGGACGGCCTTACCCTTGGCCAGCTTGCCGATTACGCCACGATGCGCACCTTGCTCGGCACCGGGGCGCCGGACGGCGATACGCCTGCGCCGACGATCCTCACCCTGTTCGCTGACCCGCAGGCACCCGCCGGGCTGACCGACTTCGACCGCGCGCTGGTGCGCGAGCTTTACGATGCCTCGCGCAACGCCAAGCCGCGCCGGGTGTTCAACGATATCGCCCGCGCGGCTGTGGCAGCAGAGCGTTCAGACGCGGGCGGCAACTAGGCCCTGCAGCGAAACCGGCCCGGCTGCCCCAAGCGTGACCTCGACCAGATCGCCGATGGCGTAATCGCCCGGCTGTTCTTCGGCAAACCAGACGCTCTGGAGCCACGGCGACTTCCCGAGCCACTGGCCGGGATCGCGGCCGGTGCGATCGACCAGCACCTGACAAGTGCGCCCGACGCTCGCCTGATTGAAGGCATACTGGTGCTGCGCGAGGCGCTCCTGCAAACGGTGGAGCCGTTCGTGCATCACCACCGGCGCAATCTGGCCGTCCATTGTCGCAGCGGGCGTGCCGGGGCGCGGGGAATATTTGAAGCTGAAGGCATGGGCGTAACGCACTTCGTCGACGATGCTGAGCGTCTCTTCGAACTCCGCCTCGGTCTCGCCCGGAAAGCCGACGATGAAATCGCCAGACAGGGCAATGTCGGGGCGCACGGCGCGGAAGCGTTCGATGATCCTGAGGTAGCTTTCCGCCGTGTGCTGGCGGTTCATCGCCTTGAGGATGCGGTCATTCCCGGCCTGCACGGGCAGGTGCAGGTACGGCATCAGCTTGTCCACCTCGCCATGCGCGGCGATCAGCGCGTCTTCCATGTCGTTAGGGTGGCTGGTGGTGTAACGGATGCGCTCCAGCCCATCGATCCGGGCGAGCGCGTGGATCAGGCCTGCAAGACCCACCGCCCTGCCCTTGTCATCCTCGCCGCGCCACGCGTTGACGTTCTGGCCGAGCAGCGTGATCTCCTTCGCGCCAGCTTCGACCAGCTTGTGCGCCTCGGCAACAAGATGCGCAAAGGGCCGCGAGATTTCCGCGCCGCGGGTATAGGGCACGACGCAATAGGTGCAGAACTTGTCGCAGCCTTCCTGCACCGTAAGGAACGCGCTCGGCCCGCGCTTCTTGCGCTGGGGCAGCGCGTCGAACTTGGCGATGGCGGGCATGTCGGTATCGGTCGCCCGCTTGCCCTGCACAGCCTTGTCGAGCATCTCCGGCAGGCGGTGATAGGCCTGCGGGCCGACCACGATGCTCACCGCAGGCGCACGGCGCATGATCTCCTCGCCCTCGGCCTGCGCAACGCAGCCGGCGACCGCGATCAGCGGCTGCCTCCCTCCCTTGGCCTCAGCCTGCTTGCCCGCAAAGACCAGCCGGCCAATGTCCGAATAGACCTTCTCGGCGGCCTTCTCGCGGATGTGGCAGGTGTTGAGGATGACGAGATCGGCGTCCTCCCCCTCGGGCGCGGGCGCGATGCCGCGGTCGCCCAGCAGCTCGGCCATGCGCTCGCCATCATAGACGTTCATCTGGCAGCCGAAGCTTTTGACCCGGTAGGTCCGGGGGGGATGTTGGGGAGGCAGGGCGGGTTTCATGACGGCGCAGGACTCTAGCGCCGATGGATGCGCGGTTCAATCACTCCCGGGCTTGTCCTTGTCCTCGCCTTCGTCCCGGCGGCGGGCCATGTGGATGCAGGGCTGCACCGGCTTTGCGCCCGGGCCGGGGTGCGGCTGATCGGCCGGACCGCATTCGACATAGGGCTTGGTGATGCCATTGGCCTTCACCACCGCAAGCGCATCGGGGCTGGCATAGGCCGCGATCCAGGTGATGCAATCGGCCAGCGGACGCACCTTGTGCTTGAACAGCGCGCCCCTTTGCGGCTCGCAATTGATGGTGAAGACATTGGCCGCCGGGGGTTCATCATAGCGCGCAAACCGCCGCAGGAATTCCCCGCGTTCGTTGAAGACGGTGCGCCGCAGGGCATTCTCCCTCACCTCGTTGCGGTAAAACGGAGATGTGTTGAACATATAGGCGCGCACTTCCGGGTGGGCCTGTGACACCTCGGTCGCGAGCGCTCCGCCCAGCGAGTGGCCGGACACGATCCACGGCACTTCTGTTCCCAGCCGCGCCCGTTCCGCCGCGAAATAGCGCAAGGCCAGTTCGATCTGGTCGCTGCGCAGCGTGCCGTAGAAGATATCGCTGAGGCCGGTCAGATCGGTCCCGCGAAAGGCGAGGATGCGGGCGATCGGCTGGCGACCGGGATCGCTGCCTGATCCGGGCGCGAACTGGTTGAAGATTTCATAGCTGAAACCCTTGTCCGCATCCTCGGGCGCGATCGGCAGATGCTCGATGCGCTGCAACACCCGGCCCGGCTTGGCGAACAGATCATCATCGCCGGTATAGGCATTGGTCGATGCCAGCGCGTAGGGAAAGGCATCCACCGCCGCATCGCGCACAAAGCTGCACCATCCGCCCGGCTCAAGCTGGCAGGGCGAACGCGACTGGGTGATATCGGGAAGCGTGGCGCAGGCAGGCAGCGCGAGGGCGAGCAGCGTGACGAAGATCAGGCGCAGGGGCCTCGGCATCATCGGCGGCGGTTCAGGGGTGCGGGAATGGTCATGTGTGCGCTGGCGCTACTCCATATCCGCAAGGCGTTCAATCGCGCGCCCGATCCGGTCGGTCGGGGGCGGCGCGAGAGTGTTCATGCTGCCCGCGACGCCATCACTTGGAGTCGAACCGCGAGGCTTCCGGATCGCCCTGCCACTGCCAGCTGAAGCCGGAATGCCCGCGTTTCTTCGCCAGTTCGAACTGCAGCCGGACCCACTGCTTGCGTCCCTCGCGGTGGGCGCGGTGCACCTGCTGGTCAGCGATGTGGTCGGCGAGCGGTTGATCCGGGGATTTGGCCCAGCGCTTTGTCCGCCCGATGTCCTTGACGAGGGCGTTCTCGGTCAACGCCGCCGTTTCCTCGTCCAGCGTTTCATAGGTCGCAAGCGCGCCGGCCGCCTTGCGACGGTCGGCGCGGTGCGATTTGGCCTTTCGCAAGGGGATCGCCTTGCGCGACGCCTTGTCGTTCGCCCGATAGCAGTTGCGCCGGTCCTTGGCATAGGACAGCGCCTTCTTCTCGCCGGGCGAACGCTGGCGCTTGCGCGGCATTACCCCACGGTCGCCTTGACGATCTTGCCCGGAGCGCGCGGCGGTTCACCCTTGGGCAGGGCGTGGACGTGTTCCATGCCGCTGACCACCTGACCCCACACGGTGTACTGCTTGTCGAGGAAGCGCGCATCATCAAGGCAGATGAAGAACTGCGAATTGGCGCTGTTGGGGTTCTGTGCGCGGGCCATCGAGCACACGCCTTCGACGTGCGGTTCGGCGTTGAATTCCGCCGCGAGGTCGGGCTTGTCGCTGCCGCCCATGCCGGTGCCGGTCGGATCGCCGCCCTGCGCCATGAAGCCGTTGATGACGCGGTGGAAGATCACGCCGTCATAGAAGCCTTCGCTCGCCAGTTCGGTGATGCGCGCAACGTGGCCGGGGGCCAGATCGGGGCGCAGCTTGATCACGACATCGTTATGCGCGCCGTCGCCGGTGTCGAGGGTGAAGGTGAGAGTATCGGACATTTGGTGTCTCCTGACAGAATTTGCCCGCGCTTTTAGCAGCCAATCGCCGCCTGTCACCCTCCCCGCTTGCTTTTCATAGGTCGCTCCGTAAACGCCTCTCTATGGCCGAGGATCGCACCCTTGATGATGATCTGCTGACCGCTGACAGCGGCGAGGCCGAGGTGCGCCCCGATGACCGTGTGGATGACGAGCGGCTCGACAGCGAAAACCGGCTGAAGCCCGAATATGTAAGCGCGGTCCACGATGCGCTGGCCGCGCGTGACAAGGGCGCGGTTTACGATCTGGTCGAACCGCTCCACGCCGCCGACATCGCCGACCTGATCGAGCTGCTCGACCGGTCGGAGCGCGCGCAGCTTGCCGCCGCGATCAGCGATCTGATGACGGGCGACGTGGTCGCGGAACTCAATGATTACGTCCGCGAAGACCTGATGGACACGCTGTCCGCGCAGGCCGTCGCCACCATCGCCGAACAGCTCGACACCGATGACGCGGTGCAGCTGATCGAGGATCTCGACGAGGCCGATCAACGCGCGGTCATGGCCGAGCTGGAGCCGGAAACCCGCGCCGCGGTTTCCAGCGCGCTCGCCTACCCCGAAGAAACCGCCGGCCGCCTGATGAGCCGCCACTTTGTGGCGGTGCCGGAACATATGAGCGTGGGCGATCTGATCGATTACCTGCGCGAAAACGGCGATCTGGAGCATGATTTCTTCGAAGTCTTCGTGATTGACGAGCGGCACCATCCGGTCGGCACCTGCGCGCTAAGCTGGATCCTCACCACCCCGCGCGGCGTGCGCCTGACCGATGTGATGAAGCGCGACCAGACCCTGATCCCGGTGACGATGGATCAGGAAGAAGCCGCGCTGATGTTCCAGAAATATGCGCTGATTTCCGCCGCGGTGGTGGATGAAAGCGGGCGGCTGGTCGGGCAGATGACGGTCGATGATATCGTCCACATCATCTCCGAAGAAGCGGGCGAGGATGCGCTGCTGCTGTCAGGCGCAGGCGATGGCGACATCAACGAGCCTTTACGCGAAGCCTATTCCGCCCGCGTGCGCTGGCTGATCGCAAACCTCGGGACAGCGGTGGTCGCCTCTTCGATCATCGCGCTGTTCGGGGGGGCGATCGAACAGCTGGTGGCGCTCGCTGTGCTGATGCCGATTGTCGCCAGCATCGGCGGCAATGCCGGAACGCAGACCATGGCCGTGGCGGTGCGCGCGATTGCAACCAACCAGCTCACCCGGTCCAACACCCGCCGCATCCTGTGGCGCGAATTCCGCGTCGCCCTGATGAACGGCGGGACGATTGCCCTGCTGATCGGCGCGGCAACAGCGATGTTGTTCTCGCCGATGATGGGCGTGGTGATTGCGCTCGCCATGATCATCAACATCGCGATTGCAGGCCTTGCGGGCGTGCTGGTGCCGGTGATTTTCGAGCGGCTGGATCAGGACCCGGCGGTGGCGAGCAGCGTGTTCGTCACCATGATCACGGATTCGATGGGCTTCTTTGCCTTCTTAGGTTTGGCAGTGGCGATGGGGTTGGCCACCTTCTAACCCTCACTCCCAACGACAAGGGAGAGAGAGCATGGCAGGACGGGTAGCGGGCAAGGTGGTGCTGCTGACAGGCGGCGCGATGGGTCTGGGCAAGGCAGCGACCAAGGCGCTGATGGCCGAGGGTGCGACTGTCATCATCACCGATATCGACGAGGCGGCAGGCCGCGCCACCGCGGCTGAACTCGGCTGCGGATACCTCCATCAGGACGTCACCGACTGGCCGCGCTGGCAGGCCATCATCGCCGCCGTCGAGGCGAGCCACGGCAGGCTCGACGTGCTGGTCAACAATGCCGCGATCACCGTGTTCGGCTCGATCGCCGACATCAGCCCCGAAGATTTCAAGCGCTGCTACACGGTCGATGTGGACTCGATCTTCATGGGCTGCAAGGCGGCGATCCCCTTGATGGCGAAGTCCGGCGGCGGTTCCATCGTCAATTTCTCCAGCGCGGCGGGCAACAAGGTCTCGCCCGATCTGGCCGCCTACAACAGCGCCAAGGCGGCGGTGGTGACGCTGACCAAGAGCATCGCGCTGTACTGCGCGCGGGAGCAGAACGGGGTGCGGGTGAACTCTGTGCAGCCCGGCACGATCCTTACCCCCAACGTCGAAAGCGTCATTGCCGGAACGCCCGACCCTGACGCCACCCGCGCCGCCTTCTCCATCGCCCAGCCCATCGGCCGCATGGGCGAGGTCGATGATATCGCGCATCTGGTGGTCTATCTCGCCAGCGACGAAAGCAAATTCGCCACCGGCGCGCCCTTCATTGTGGACGGGGGCCTATCTATCGCTTGATCGGCAGCGGCATTGGCCCACATTGGACCAATGCCGCTCAACCTGACCAAGATCGCCTTCGGGGCGAAAAGCTATGACCATCTGGCCGGATGGTATGAAGGGCGCGGCGCCATCGCGCTGACCACCCGCAACCGTCCGACCCGCCACGAGGAATGCGTCGGCGGATCGCTCTACTGGATCATCAACCACGCCATCGTCGCCCGTTCGCGGATCCTCGGCTTCGAGAAGACCGAGGACGGGCGCTGGGACATCGTGCTGGAACCGCGCCTGATCCGCGTCCACCAGCAGGCCAAACGCGCGCATCAGGGCTGGCGTTACCTGACCGAAGACAAAGCCCCCAAGGATCTGGCCGAGGGCGAGGATATCGGCGACGCGCTGCCCGGCAAGCTGGCGATGAAGCTGGAGCGGCTGGGGCTGGTGTGATCCCGGTTGGGGCATCCCCTGTTTCGGGGGGCGCACCCGCCAGCCTTGCGTGCTAAGTCCGGTCGTCATGGGGCATCATCGCACGACACACGGGCTATGTTCGACAACGGCGCACTAACCACGCCAGCCGCCCGTCTGGCCGTGCTGGTGCTGGCAGGCGTGCTGCTGGCGGGCGGCTTGCTGGCCGGAATGCTGCAACCGGCCGAGCCGCCCTACTGGACGCTGACCAATCTGCGCAGCTTTGGCGATCTGCCAGCCGGCTTCTGGGTATCATGGGCGGTGGGCCTTGGCGCGTGGCTGGTTTCGGCCTGGGTTTTCGCGCTCAGGCCTCACGATCCGGCGATCCGCCTGTTTGCCCTGTCAGGCGTGATGACGCTGGCCTTCACCTTTGCCGGCACCTTCTCGGCGCTGGCAATCCCGGTGAGCGATACGGCGCAAATCGCCTCTGCCCGGATCAACGCCGCCGGAGCATCGGGCTTCGGCATCGCCATCATCGCCCTGTTTGCGACCTACCCTGCCCCCCTGCCCTTTGCGCGGGCCATCCTTGCAGGCGCGGTGCTGGGGTTTGGCGGGTGGACAATCGCGGTGCTGCTCGGCCCGCCAGAGGGTCTGGGCGCGGTGCAGGCGATCACCTTTTTCGAGATGCTGGGCATCATGGCGCTGGCATTGGCGCAGGCGCTGCGTCCGTGGCGCGATCCCGGCGCGAGGGCGATTGCGGTGTGGCTCGGCCTGTCGGTGCTGGTGGGTGCGGGGCCGTTCATCGGGTTGGTCGCGACGCCGCTAACCTTCGGCTTTGCTTCGCTGGTGGACGAGAACCTCGCCTTTGCCTCCTTCCTGCTGTTCTATGTCGGCATCGCCATCGGGCTGATGCGCTACCGCCTGTTCGACCTCGGCACCTGGGCATACGGGCTGCTGTTCTACGCACTGGCGGGCGCAGGCCTGATGCTGTTCGACTTTGCGCTGATCAGCGTGCTCGCGCTCTCGCCCACGGCGGCCTTTGCCACGACCTTGGGGCTGGTGGCCCTGACATGGCTGCCTTTGCGCGATTTCGTGTGGAGCCGCATCATGCGCCGCCGCCGCGTGGACGAGGCGGCGGTGTTTGCCAGCGTGGTGCAATCGGTGCTGCGCCCCACCCCCGAAACCCGCGCCGCCGCTTGGCGCGCGCTGGCGGGCGAAATGTTCGAACCGCTCGAAATGACCGAGAGCGATCCGGCCCTTGCCGAGGCAAGGCTGGGCGATGATGGCGCGACGCTGGAGCTGCCCGCCGTGCTCGGCGCGCCGCCGCTGGTGCTGCGCCACAAGCAGCGCGGGCAAGCCCTGTTCACCCGCCGCGATGCCGAACTGGCGCAGCAGCTTGTCACGCTGGCCGAATATGTCGAAACCAGCCGTTCGGCCTATGACCAAGGCGTCAATCAGGAGCGGCTGCGGATCGCGCGTGACATTCACGACAATATCGGCGCGCAACTGATGCAGGCGCTCCATTCCGAAGAAGGCACGCGCAAGGACGCGATGATCCGCAACACGCTGGCTGACCTGCGCGAGATCATCAACAATTCGCAAGGCGCAGAGCTACCGCTTGAGGCGCTGCTGGCCGACCTGCGCGCCGAAGCGGGCGAGCGGCTGGAACAGCACGGCATCGCCCTGGACTGGGAGGACGCGGTGCCGGACGGGATGACGCTGGCCAAGCCCGAGGTCCATTCGCTCCGCTCCGCGATCCGCGAGGCGACCAGCAATGTCATCAAGCATTCGGGCGCGGGCCGGATGCGCGTGTCCGTGGTGCTGGACGCAGGCGCGATTCAGCTGACCATCGCCGATGACGGGCGCGGGTTGGCGGACGGCGCGGCGGAAAGCGGCGGTCACGGCCTTGCCAATATGCGCACGCGGTTCGTCAGCATGGGCGGCGATTTCGCCATCGCCGCAGTGGATGGCGGGACGCGCATCACTGCGACCCTGCCTTTGGGACGGATCGGCATGGCCCCGCCCCGCGGCCAACCAAGGCTCGCCAGCGCATGAGCATCGCCCGCGTCCTGATCCTCGAAGATCTTGCAGAAACGCGCCGCTGGCTGAGCGGGATCGTGCAAGAGGCCTTTCCCGGCTGCTCCATCACCGAGGCAAGCTCCCTGCGCGAAGGCTTGGCGGCAGCACGCACCGGGGGGCATGATCTGGCGCTGATCGACTTGGGCTTGCCCGACGGATCGGGATTGGACGTGGTGCGCGCCCTGCGCCGCCACGATCCGGACGCGCTGGTGGTAGTGGCCACCGTCATGGGTGACGACACTTCGATCATCGCCGCGATCTCGGCCGGCGCGCATGGCTATTTGCTCAAGGACAGCCCGGCCGATCTGTTCGTCACGCAGCTCACGCAATTGCGCAGCGGTTATCCGGCGCTGTCGCCCTCGGTTGCGCGGCTGATGATGCAGCATTTCGCTACCACCGCCTTCGTACCGGACGAGGATGCCGGCCTGCTGACCCCGCGCGAAAGCGAAGTGCTGTCACTGGTCGCGCGCGGCCTTCGCAATTCCGAAGTGGCGGAGAAACTGAACCTCACCCCGCATACGGTCGCAGGCTATATCAAGTCGATCTATGCCAAGCTTGGTATCTCGAACCGGGCCGAAGCAGCGCGGCGTGCAGCGCGGCTGGGGCTGACCGAAATGTAAGGGGTCAGGCGCCCGCCCGGCTCTTTTCCGCCACCCGGCGCAGCGCGTTGACATAGACCTCGGGCGCCTGCGCACCGGGGATCAGGAACTTGCCCTCAACGATCATGGCAGGGACGCCGGAGATGTTCATGTCCCACGCCTGCGCTTCTTCGGCAGCGACGCGGGCTTCAAGCTCGGGATCATCCAGCGCGGCTTTGGCAGCTTCGCGGTGCAGGCCATTTTCTGCTGCGATATCAAGCAGAACCGTGCGGTCGCCCAGATTGCGGCGATGGTTGAAATGGGCCTTGAACAGCGCAAGCTTCAGCGCGGTCTGCGCCTTTGGCCCGGCCTGTTCGAGCGCGAGCGCGAGCAGCTTGTGGCAATCGCGGGTGTTCCACATCATCGCAGGCGGAGCGTCACCTTCACCCTCGAAGGAAAGCGAAACCCCCGCCCCTTCGGCAATCGCCTTCATCTGCCCGCGAAGGCGTGCGCCCTCTTCGGCCGGACGGCGATATTTACGCTGGAGGTGCGCTTCCTGCTCCTCACCCCCGGCGGGCATATCCGGGTTCAGTTCGAACGGCCGCCAGCGGATTTCGGCGGCGATTTCGCCCTCCAACTCGCCCAATGCCTTGGTCAATTGCCCGTAACCGATCAGGCACCACGGGCACATGACATCGGAATAGATGTCGATGGTGAGCTGCTGTGTCACTTGTCGAGCCACCATGTCACAAGGTGATGCGCAATCGCGAAGGGGCGCGGGAAGTAAAGCAGGTCCGTCCCCGCCTCCCCCGCCGCGCGGGCTTCCTCCAGCTCGGCGCGGGTGAACCAGCGCGCGTCTTCCAGCTCGGTGGTATCGATGGTGAGTTCAGGGTCATCCGCGACCGATGTGCAGCCGATCATCAGCTGGCTCGGGAAGGGCCATGGCTGGCTGGCGATATAGCGGACATCGCGCACCCGCACGCCTGCTTCCTCGTGGATTTCGCGCGCCACGGCCTCCTCGATCGTCTCGCCCGGTTCGACGAAGCCCGCCAGCGCGGAATACATCTTGGGCGGAAAGCGCGGCTGGCGGCCCAGCAGCAGCTTGTCCTCATGCTCGACCAGCATGATCGTGACGGGATCGGTGCGGGGGAAGTGATCGGCGCCGCAATTGTCGCAATGCCGCTGCCAGCCGCCCTTGACCGGCTTGGTCGAAGATCCGCACCGCGCGCAGAAACGGTGCCGCGCGTGCCAATCGACCAGGCTGCGCGCGCCGCCATAGATCGCCAGATCGGGCGGCGAAAGCTGGGTCATCAACTGCCAAGCACGCGGCATGGCATAGGCTGGGCCATCCGCGCCCTCGCCCGGCACAGGCGCGAAATGCGCCTTGCCGTCGAGCATGCCGAGGAACACCAGCTCGGCATCCTCGGGCACATCGGCAAGGCTGCCCCACACCAGCCCGCCCGTCTCGTCCACGCCCGGCAGCAACCCGTCGAGCAGCAGCACCCGCGCGCGCCAGTTCATCAGGCCGGCCAGCGCCTCGTCGTCCACCCGGATATGATCCGCCCGGTCAAGCGGCGAGCCGGCAAAGGCCATCAGGGGTGCAGCGGCTGGCCCGTGCATCAGGCTGCCTTCTTCTTGGCGCGCATCACCTTGAGATCGGCTTCCATCGCCGCGATGAATTCATCACGGATGGGATAGGCTTCGGACGGCATGTATTGCGTCCACAGGCACGAACGCAGGTTGAGGTCGAAGTCCACCGCCGCCAGCGTGCCAGCCGCGCCGCCCCAGCCAAAGGTCGCGCCGGTCGAACGGCCGCCTGCGCCGTGGCCCTCGCCCTCCAGCCAGCTGCCGGTCAGATCGACCGTGGCAGGCAGCAGGTTCGACGTGCCGACCCGCACCGCTTCCTCGCTCATCACGAACTTGCCGTCGATCCGGCCATAGCCGAGCAGCATCCGCAGGAAGCGGTCGTAATCCTTGGGGCTCGACACCAGCCCGCCGCCGCCTGCGGGCACTTCGGGCTTGTCGAAGAAGATCGAATTGCCTGCCGGGTCGAGCGGGAAGACATTGCCACCCAGCACGCCGATGTTGTCAGTCAGGCGGTGCGCTTCGCTTTGCGGAACCTGCATCCAGGTGCTGGTCATGCCGCAGGGGTCGAAGATGCGCTTTTTGAGGAACGCCTCGAACTCCATGCCGCTCGCCACTTCGATCACCCGGCCAAGCAGGTCGATCGAGCAGGAATAGCTCCACTTGGTCGCCGGCTGATACATCAGCGGCAGCTCCGCCAGCCGGTCGGCCCATGCGGCAAGGCCGGGTGCGGGGGTGACAACGGGGAAGCCCGGGATCGGCATCCGGCTCACCCGCCCGCCGACAAGGCCTTGCTGGTTGTAAGCCGCCTGAAGCGGCCCCTTGCTCACGATCTGGTAGCCCAGACCCGCCGTGTGCGTGAGGAGCTGGCGGATGGTGATCGGGCCGTTCGCCGGAACCGTGTCCTCCAGCGCGCCTGCCGGATCGACCAGCACCCGCATATCGCGGAATGCGGGCAGAATCTCGGCCACCGGCTGATCGAGGCCGAGCTTGCCTTCGTCGATCAGGATCATCGTCGCCATCCCGGTGATCGGCTTCGACATCGAATAGATCCGGTAGAGCGAGTTTTCATCCACTGCCCCCGGCTTGGCGAGCGAAAGGTTGCCGCCGCCGACGGTGTGGGCGTGATCTTCCTGTCCCCAGCCGAAGGTCAGGAGCAGGTTGGCCAGCTTGCGTTCGGAAACGTAGCGGTTGGCCATTGCCGCAACAGTGGGCCAGTTTTCGGAGACATCATGGGCCAGCAACTGCCGCCCGAAGGGCAAGCTGGTCAGCGCGGCCGCGCCGCCGAGCAGCGCGCTCTGCCGGAACAGCGCACGGCGCGAAAGGGCGGGCAAGGCGATCTGGTGGGAAGGCATGGGGGCAGAATCTCCGAAGCGAGGTTTGCTGCAGTGTCTGCGGCAGGTGGCAGCGCGGGTCAATCGTGGGGGTTGCAATCGTGAGGTGTCTTGCTCATATAAGACACATGCTCAACGCCCTTGCCTATCTCGTCGGCCTTGTCAGCCTGGTCATCGTCATTCCGGCGCAGATCCCGTTCTTCGGCTGGGCCAACTGGCTCGCCTTGCCGCTGATCGTGGTGGGAATCATCATCGGGGCCTTGTCGTCCAAGGACGGCGGGCGGAACTTCTGTCTGGTCGTTCTGCTGATCGCAGGCGTGCGCCTGACCCTGGGCGGCGGTATCTTCTAATCCGCCGCCAGCGCCAGCTGCGCGGCCTTGGCGAACAGGGTTGCCAGCCCGGCATCGCCGATCTGGCTGACCGGCCACCACACACCCTCCCCTTCCGGCGGCGCTGACGTTTCGAGCGCCATGACCCCCAGGGTCAGCTGCGCATGGGTAAAGCCGTGCCGCACCGCGCCGAGACTGCGCCATTCGCCCATAAGCGGCCCCTCGCCAGATCCGTCCGCGCGGGCGGTCCAGCCATCATCGGGCAAAGCGCGCATTCCGCCCAGCATCCCGCTGGCCGGGCGGGTCACCAGCCAGACTTCGCTTCCCCCGTTTCGGGTGATCCAGAAGGCGATACCGCGCCGTTCAGGCACGGCCTTTTTCGCAGGCTTGACCGGCAGGCGCTCCGGCTCGCCCGCGCGGCGGCCCTCGCAGGTGTCGGACAGCGGGCAGAGCAGACAGCGCGGGGCGCGCGAGGTGCAAATGTGTGCGCCCAGATCCATCATTGCTTGCGCAAAGTCGCCCGAGCGCCTGTCCGGGGTTATCGCGTCAGTCGCTGTGCGGATCGCCTTCCTCGCCTTGGGCAGCGGTTCGCCGATCGCAAACAGCCGCGCCACCACCCGCTCGACATTGGCATCGACCACGACCGCCCTCTGCCCGAAGGCAATCGCGGCGATGGCAGCGGCGGCATAGTCGCCAAGACCGGGCAGCGCGCGCAGCCCCGCTTCGGTCGAGGGAAAACCCCCGCGCGCCGCAACTTCGCGCGCGCATTTCACCAGATTGCGCGCCCGCGAATAATAGCCCAGCCCCGCCCACGCCGCCATGACGTCATCCTCCGGCGCGGCGGCGAGCGCCTCGACGGTGGGCCAGACCTGCGTAAACTTGGCGAAATAGGGCTTCACCGCCGCCACCGTGGTCTGCTGGAGCATGACCTCGGACAGCCACACGCGGTACGGCCAGGCAGGATCATCGGGCAGCGCAGCGCCCGGCGGCAAGCGCCACGGCAGATCGCGGGCATGGGCATCATACCACGCGAGCAGATTGTCGGAGATGCTGGCAGTCACGCGCCGCCTATGGCATGGGGCAAGCGACTATGGGAAGCGACAAGAAACCTCCGGCAAAGAAGGGTGAAGTAAAACCCTATACCCGCCCGCGCGGAGCCGGCGCGCGCGCCATCGGCGATCTCATGCCCGAAATCGGCCGCACCGCCTTTCGCCGCTTCGGCTTTGTGCAAAGCTCGGTCGTCACCCGCTGGCCCGAAATCGTCGGGGCCAATCACGCCCGCGTGTGCAGCCCCGAAGCGATCCGCTTTCCTCCCGGAGAGAAAGCCGAAGGCATCCTCGAACTGGTGGTGGTCCCGGCCCATGCGCCGCTCATCAGCCAGGTCATTCCGGAAATCATCGAGCGGGTGAACCGCTTCTTCGGCTATCGTGCTGTCGCCCGCGTCAAGCTGCGGCAGGGCGCGGTCACACCGCCGGCTGACGGCAGACCTGCCAAGCCCCCGCCATCATTGAAGCCGATCCCGCTGGAATTGGGCGACAGCTTGCGCGATATCGGCGATCCGGAACTGCGCACCGTGCTCGAATCGCTCGCCCGCAGCCTCGGCAACAGCGAAACTGCCCGCACTCAGGATGACGACCCGCAATGATCAAGCCCCTCCTCCTTGCCGCAACGGCCGCCGTGCTGGCGTTGGCGACAGGCCCGGCTGTTGCCCAGCAGGACCTTTCGCGCCCGGACAGTTCCTTCCAGGCCAAGGATAATCCCGGCAATTGGCAGAGCACGATCGCCCGGACGGACCGCGGCCATCTGATCGGCGATCCCAAGGCCGAAACGCGGCTGATCGAATTCATCAGCTACACCTGCCCGCATTGCGCCGATTTCACCGCACGCGGTGAGCCTGCGCTGGAAATCGTGCTGCTGATGCCCGGCAAGATCAGCCTCGAAGTGCGCCCGGTGATCCGCAACGCGATCGACCTCACCGTGACGCTGCTGGCCCAGTGCGGCGATCCCGCCGGGTTCAAGGGCCGCCATCAGGCGCTGATGCTGTCGCAGGCTGACTGGCTGGGCAAGGCCCGCGCCGCGCCCCAGACCCAGCAACAGATCTGGCTGCGCGGCGACAAGGCCGGACGGATGAACGCTGCCAGCGCGCTTGGCCTCAGCGCGATGCTGGTCGCCCGCGGCGAATCGCAGGCCACGCTCGATGCCTGCGTCATGGACGATGCCGCAGCCCAGCGGCTGGTCGCAAACGGCCGCGCCGATTACACCGAACTCGCTGTCAATTCGACGCCGAGCTTTGCCATGGACGGCAAGCTGCTGAGCGAAGTCCACAGCTGGGAGGCGCTCTATCCGGTGCTCTCGGCCAAGTTCACCCCCGCTCAGGCCGGCGATTCCGCTGGCCCGGGCTGATCCCGCTGTTCACAGCCCTGCCCTCTCGCGCTTGCTGCGCAGGGGTGGCAGGGGCTAACGTCCCATTGTTCGACCCGCCAAGGATGTCCTTACCCATGACCGCTACCCGTCTGCTTTCGCTTCCTCTGCTTGCTCTTGCCCCGCTGATGCTGGCTGCCTGCGATGATGCCGCCACCGCCGATGGCGCTGCATCGGGCGAGCCGCTGCCCGCGATTGCCGCGCCTGCCGGAACCCAGTGGGCCGATACGGTCGCCGTCACGCCTGAAGGCGGTTACCGGATCGGCAACCCCGATGCGCCGCTCAAGCTGGTCGAATATGCCTCGCACACCTGCGGCGCCTGCGCCGGTTTCGCTGCCACCGGCAAGCCGGTGCTGAAGGACAAATATGTCGCCAGCGGCGTCGTCAGCTTCGAACTGCGCAATCTGGTGCGCGATCCGATCGACCTCAGCATTGCGACGCTGGTGCGTTGCGGGGCGAAGGAGAATATGCAGCCGCTGTCCGATCAGGCCTGGGCCTCGCTTGAAGCGATCTTTGGCGCAGTGCAGGCCAACCAGTCGCTTTACGAAGCGTCGGCCAACCAGCCTGTCAATCAGCGCTTCGTCACCATCGCGCAGGCTGCGGGCCTGATCGAATTCTTTGCCGCCCGCGGCCTCAGCGCCGATCAGTCGCGCGCCTGCCTTGCCGACACCGCCAAGGTGCAGGCGATCGCCGATGCGTCGAACAAGCAGTCGGAAGAACTCAAGATCACCGGCACGCCGACCTTCATCCTCAACGGCAAGAAGCTTGACGTGACGCAGTGGCCGCAGCTCGAACCGCTGCTTAAAAGCGCCGGCGCGCGCTAAGGCCGACGGGCGGGGGCGAACGTCAGCCTGATGCAGATCCACCGGCTCAAGCTCAGCGGATTCAAGAGCTTCGTCGAGCCGGCGGAACTGCGCATTGAACCCGGGCTGACCGGTGTTGTCGGCCCCAATGGCTGCGGCAAATCCAATCTGCTTGAAGCGATCCGCTGGGTCATGGGGGAAACCTCGGCCAAGTCGATGCGGTCGGGGGGAATGGAGGATGTGATCTTCGCGGGCACCTCCACCCGGCCACCCCGCGACTTTGCCGAAGTGGTGCTCCACGCCGAGGATGACGGCGGCGACGAGCTGGTCGTCACCCGCCGGATCGAGCGCGGCGCGGGCAGCGCCTACCGCGTGAATGGCCGCGATGTGCGCGCCAAGGATGTGGCGCTGACCTTCGCCGATGCCGCCACCGGCGCTCACTCCCCCGCGCTCGTCAGTCAGGGCAAGATCGCCGCCGTGATTGCCGCCAAGCCGGCCGAGCGCCGCGCGATGCTCGAAGAGGCCGCCGGGATTGCCGGCCTCCACGTCCGGCGCAAGGATGCCGAGAGCAAGCTGCGCGGGGCCGAGGCGAACCTTGCCCGGCTTGAAGACCTGATGGCCGGGCTCGACGCGCAGATTGCGAGCCTCAAACGGCAGGCCAAGCAGGCGGAACGCTACACCGAACTCACGCAGCGCATTCAGGCCGCCGAAGCCCGGCTGCTGTTCGCCCGCTGGCGCGAGGCCGCCGCCGCTGCCAAGGCCGCGCGCGCTGCGGCGGAGTCTGCGAATGCACAGGTCACCGAAGCGCAGGCCGCTGTCGAAATCGCACAGGCCGAACAAGCCGCCGCTGCCCATGCGCTGGCCGATGCGCGCGATGAACTCACCGACCGGCGCGATGATGCCAGCGCGCATGGGCACCGGATGGCTGCGCTTGCCGAAAAGCTTGAAGCGGCCGAAACTCGGCTTTCCGATCTCGCCCGCCAGCAAAAGCGGCTGGAGGAAGACCGCGCCGATGCTGACCGGCTGACCTCTGCCGCAGTCGAGGCGCTGGGCCGGTTGACGGGCGAACTCGCCGCCAGCCGCGCCGCTGTCTCGGCCGCCGAAGCCGCCCGCCCTGCTCTGGCTGACAAGGCCGAAGACCGCGAACGCGCACATCGCGCCGCCGAACTCGCGCTGGCCAAGGCGACCGCCGATCACGCCGGGGTCGAGGCCGAATGGCGCGTCGCCGAAGCGGCGGTCGAACAGGCGACAAGCCGCCTCACCCGGATCGAAGCCGAAGCCGCCCGCATCGCCCGCGCCCGCGCCGATCTTGCCGCCAGCAGCGATCCGGAAGCCGATGTCATCGCCGCGCGCGCCGCCGCCGAAGACGCCGCCAGCGAGGTCGCCCGGATGCGCGCCAAGCTCGCCGAAAATCAGGCGCGCAAGGCCGATTTGCAGACCGCGCGGGACGAAGCCGCCAGCGCGCTCGCCTCGGCCCGCGCCGAACTTGCCGGGATCGAGCGCGAGCACACCGCGCTGGCCCGCGACCGCGAAGCCCGCGCCAAGCGCGAGGCCGGGCGGCAGGGCATGGCGACCGCACTGGACCGGGTCAGCGTTGCGCCGGGTTACGAACGCGCGCTGGCCGCGGTGCTGGGGCGCGATGGCAAGTCGCCGCTCGGCGCGCCGGCGAGCCCGCAGGACGGGCGATTCTGGACAGGAGCCACCGCGCCCCCGCCAGTCGCCGACAGCCTGGCTTCGCGCCTCACCGCCTGCCCCGATGAACTCGCTGCCCGCCTCGCGCTGGTGCAGTGCGTTGAGACAGACGATGGCCGCGCGCTTGGCCCCGGCGAATGGCTGGTCACCCGCGCCGGACACTTGCGCCGCTGGGACGGCTTTGTCGCCCGCGGCGAAGGCGCCGCCGAAGCGGCCCAGCTTGAAGCCGCCAACCGCTTTGCCGAGCTCGATGCCGCCCTTCCCCCCTTGCGCGCCGCCGCCGCCGCTGCCGAGGCCGAGGACAAGGCCGTGCGCGAGGAGTTGGCGGGGTTGCAGACCGCATTGGTCGCGCAGGAACGCGAGCTTGCCGGAGCGATCGAGGCGGAACGCCAGGCGTTGCGCCGGCTCGATTCGGCTGAAGCCGCCAAGGAACGTCTCGCCGCCCGCCTTGCGGAACTTGCCGTCAGCGCAGGCGAGATCGACGCGCAGATCGCCGCTGCGACATCCGAGGTTGAAGCGGCACGGCGAGCCCGCTCGTCCCTCCCGGCCCGCGATGCGGAGCGCGCCGCGCTTGAAGCCGCTCAGGCCAAGAACGCCGCCGCCCGCGCTGCCGTGCAAGCCGCCCTTGCCGAACTTGCCGCGCAGGATCAGGCCATGGCGGTCGCGCGCGAGCGACTGGCCGCCCAGCAGGCCGATCACGCCGGATGGCAGGCCCGCTCCAGCGACGCCGAACGCCGGATGGCGGAAACCTCGCGGCGGCTCGCCGAGATCGCCGAGGACCACGCAATCCACGCTGCCAAGCCTGCCGCGCTCACCGCCGAGATCGAGGCAGGCGAATCGACCCGCACGCGCCTTGCTGCCGAACTCGCCGCTGCCGATGCCGTCATGCGCGAGGCCGAAGCGCGCAGCCGCGCCGCCGACACTGCCCTTGCCGCACGCACCGAAACGCTAGCGCAGGCACGCGAGGCCCGCGCCAGCCTTGCCGCGCGGGCCGAAAACGAGGAACTGCGCCGCGCCGAAATGGCCCGCATCTCTGGCGAACGCTTCCAATGCCCGCCGCCCCTGCTGGGGGAACGCTTCGGCTTCGGCGAGGATGATCTGGCGCCAGCAGCCGAGGAATCCACCGAGCTGGAAAAGCTCACCGCCGCGCGTGAACGGATCGGCCCAGTCAACCTCGTTGCAGCCGACGAACTCGCCCGGATCGAGGGCGAGCACGGCACCAGCGCGCAGGAACAGGCCGAACTGGTCGAGGCCATTGCCCGGCTGCGCGGGTCGATCGGCAGCCTCAACCGCGAGGGCCGCGAGCGCCTGCGCGCAGCTTTCGAGGAAGTCGACGGCCATTTCCGCGTCCTGTTTACCCGGCTGTTCGAGGGCGGACAGGCTCATCTCGCCTTGGTCGACAGCGACGACCCGCTGGAGGCCGGCCTCGAAATCTACGCCCAACCGCCGGGCAAGCGGCTGCAATCATTGTCTTTGCTATCCGGCGGCGAGCAGGCGCTGACCGCCACCGCGCTGATCTTTGCGCTGTTCCTCACCAACCCCGCCCCGATCTGCGTGCTCGACGAAGTCGACGCGCCGCTGGACGATGCCAATGTGGAACGGTTCTGCGATCTGCTGGAGTCGATGGTGCAGACGACCAAGACGCGCTACCTGATCGTCACGCACAACGCGGTGACGATGAGCCGGATGCATCGCCTGTTCGGGGTGACAATGGCGGAAAAAGGCGTCTCGCGCCTCGTCAGCGTCGATCTGGGAGAGGCCGCGCTGCTGGCGGCGGAGTAGCCTAAGCCTCCAGCGCGCGCGCCAGCCTTGCACGGATGGCTTTGAGCCCTGCAATCGTCTCGGCCATATCGGGACCGTCGGACACCATCAGCCGGACACCGGGAGCACCATCGGGCTCGGCATCGGCGCGGCGGTCGCCACTGCGGCGGTCATCCTTGCGGCGGTCGAGGTCAGACTTCCCGCTGGCGCGAAGCACCGCTTCAGCACCCTTGAGGGTGTAGCCTTCGCGGTTGACCAGCCGGTCGATCGTTTCGACCAGCGCAACATCGGCGGGACGGTAATAGCGCCGCCCGCCGCTGCGCTTCAACGGCTTGAGCAGCGGGAACTGCGCTTCCCAGTAACGCAAAACGTGAGGCTTGATGCCGAGCGCCTCGCTGACTTCGCCGATGGTGCGCAGCGCGCCCTCGTCCTTGCCGTCATCGAAACCGGTCATCAAACCTCACCCGTTGGCATCACCCTTTGGCGATCCGTTCCTTGAGCAGTTGGCTCGCGCGGAAGGTCATCACCCGGCGCGGCGTGATCGGTACTTCGATCCCGGTCTTGGGATTGCGACCGATCCGTTCATTCTTGTCACGCAGCACGAAGCTGCCGAAGCCCGAAATCTTGACGTTTTCACCCTTGGCCAGAGCGTCACTCATCTTCGCGAGGATCGCCTCAACCATATCGAGCGACTCTGCACGGCTGAAACCCATCTTGCGGTTGATGGTTTCCGCCAGATCGGCGCGAGTCAAAGTGCCAACCGAACGCATCATGCGTATTCTCCTTGCCGGCGCGACCCGAAAGAAGATCTTCAACTTACCAATTTTCTACGCATTTGCAACGCGATGCCGCGCAGAATGTTGTGTTTTCAGCAATTGTGTTAGCGAACGGCACGGAATTTGCGGTTGCGCATCACATCCGGATCAGGCTCGCGCCCCAGGTGAAGCCGCCGCCCATCGCCTCCAGCATGACCAGATCGCCCGGCTTGATCCGGCCGTCCTTGCGCGCGACATCCAGCGCCAGCGGCACCGATGCCGCCGAGGTATTGGCGTGGCGATCCACCGTGACGATCACCTTGTCCGGCGAAATGCCCAGCTTGCGCGCGGTGGCGTCAAGGATCCGGGCATTGGCCTGATGCGGCACGACCCAGTCGATATCCTCAACCGAAATACCTGTATCTTCAATCACTTCGCGCAAGACTTCGGCAAGGTTCACCACCGCGTGGCGGAACACTTCGGGGCCGCGCATGCGGACGTGGCCGACCGTTTGCGTGCTTGACGGCCCGCCATCGACATAGAGCAGATCGTGGCACGAACCATCGGCGTGGAGCCGCGCACCGAGAATTCCGGGCGCATCCGGCCCGGCGTTTTCGGCCGAGGGGGCCTCCAGAACAACAGCCCCTGCCCCGTCGCCGAACAGCACGCAGGTGGTGCGGTCTTCCCAGTCGAGGATCCGGCTGAAGGTTTCCGCCCCGATCACCAGCGCGCGTTTGGCCATGCCGGTTTTCAACAGCGAATCGGCCACGCTGAGCGCGTAGAGGAACCCGGAACACACCGCCGCGACATCGAAGGCGACGCCGCCGTTGCAACCGAGCGCGGTCTGCACCTTGGTGGCGGTGGCAGGGAAGGTGTTGTCGGGCGTGGCTGTCGCGAGGACGATCAGCCCGATGCTCGACGCTTCGACCCCGGCATCCGCCAGCGCAGCGCGCGCGGCGGCCGTGGCAAGCGTCGCGGTGGTTTCATCGGCTTCGGCAATATGGCGCTGGCGAATGCCGGTGCGCGCGACGATCCACTCGTCCGAGGTGTCGACCCGTTCGGCAAGCTCGGCATTGGTCACGACGCGGCGCGGCAGCGCTGATCCCGTGCCAAGGATGCGCGAACCGATCACGCCACCTTGGGTCACGCGGGGGTCTCGCTGTCCCTGGACGCTGCACCGCGGCCGTTCTTGCGGAGAGTTTCTTCGCCCAGCTGCGACAGATCATGCGCAATCCGCTCGGTCAGCTTGTTTTCGAGCAGGCGCGCCGTGACCGCGACCGCATGGGCCACGCCCTTGGCCGTGGCGCTGCCGTGGCTTTTGACCACCACGCCATTGAGGCCGAGGAACACCGCGCCGTTGTGGTTGTTCGGATCGAGGTGATGCTTGAGCAGCTCGGTCGCCGGACGCGAGACCAGAAAACCGATCTTCGAGCGCAGCGAGGAGGTGAAAGCCTGACGCAGCAGATCGGTAACGAAGCGGGCCGAACCCTCGATCGCCTTCAGCGCGATATTGCCGGAAAAACCGTCAGTGACGACCACATGGGTTTCGCCGCGGTTGATCTTGTCGCTTTCAACGAAGCCGTCGAATGTCAGCGCCAGCCCGCCATTGGCGGCCGCCGCGGTCAGCATGGCTGCGGCATCCCGCAGCTCTTCGGTGCCCTTGATTTCCTCGGTGCCGATATTCAGCAGGCGGACAACCGGCTTGTCGAAGCCGGTGACAATTCGCGAATAGGCTGCGCCCATCACCGCATATTGCACAAGGTTGCGGGCATCGGCCTCGGTATTGGCGCCGAGATCGAGCATCACGACGTCATGCGCCTGCAAGGTCGGCATGATCGCGGCGAGTGCGGGACGGTCAATCCCGGGCATGGTGCGCAGGGCAAGCTTGCTCATCGCCATCAGCGCGCCAGTGTTCCCGGCGCTGACGGCAGCGCCAGCATCGCCGGTCTTCACAGCGTTGACGGCAAGGCCCATCGAGGTGGTCTTGGCACGGCGGATCGCCTTGCTCGGCAGCTCGTCACCGCCGACCACATCGTCGCAATGCAGGATTTCGGAGGCCGCGCGCAAATTCGGGTGGTGCTCGAGCGCGGTTTCAATCCGCGCACCATCACCCACCAGCAGGAACTTGAACTTGTCATGATCCCGCCGCGCCAAGGCAGCGCCCTCGATCATGACGCGCACGCCTTCATCGCCCCCCATCGCATCAACAGCGATACGCGGGAGGTTCATGATGCGCTACTCCGGTCTATTGTACGGGCCACCGGCAATCAGCCGACGGCAACGACCTGACGCCCGTTGTAGTAGCCGCAGTGGCCGCAGATGTTGTGCGGGCGCTTCAGCTCGCCGCAGTTCGGGCATTCGTGGAACGCCTCGACCTTCAGCGAATCATGCGAACGACGCATGCCGCGACGCGAGGGCGATACTTTTCTCTTGGGGACAGCCATGGTGGCACCAATTCCTCAAATAATTATGCGTTTGCGCCACCGGCGCCCTGATTCTCGAAGGCCGCCCTTACGGCAAGGAAACAGCGCGCACAAGCGGCAAGCCGGTGCGTGCATTCCTTGGCCAGCAGCGGCGGGAAGGCGCGCGCTATAGCGGAAATTTCCCGCGTTGCAACCCGCGTGCGTGCGCCCTAGCAACGCTGTCACATTATCGAGGGGATCTTACCATGACCGTACTTCCTGTCACGCTCGCTGCGGCGGCGGCCGCCGCTGTGCTCAATATCTGGCTGTCGCTGCGGGTGGGCGCGGTGCGGCGCGCGCTGAGCATCAGCATCGGGGATGGCGGCAGCGATGCGCTGCAACGCCGGATGCGCGCGCAATTGAACTATGTCGAGAACACCGCCTTCGTGCTGATCCTGCTGGCCGCAATCGAACTGGCGGGACGCGGCAGCTGGTGGCTGGCTTACGTGGCGGCGATCTATTTCCTTGGCCGGGTGGCGCATGGCTTCGGCATGGACGGCGGGAATTGGGGTTGGGGCCGGATGGTCGGCACGCTGACCACGATGCTGGTGCAGCTGGGCCTCGCGGTGGTCGCGGTGCTGGTGGCGGCAGGGGTGCTCTAACCGACTCGGACCAGCTTGCCCGCCCGCCCGGGCATGTCGGCGGGCAAGCAGACATCCCATACGAGGCCGAACCGCTCCAGCACGGCGATGAAGGCGTAGCCCCAGTCGCTCTGTCCCGGCTGGAGCCCGATACGCGCGCTGCCCGGATAGGCGTGGTGGTTGTTGTGCCACGCCTCGCCCATTGTCAGCAGGCCTGCCCAGGGCACATCATGCGCCTGCACGCCTGCGTCTGCCACCTGCCAGCTTTGCGGGCCGCGGCGGTGAGCAAGGTGGCCGACCAGCCAGTGGCCATGCACTGTCAGCGCCACCCGCACGAACACGCCCCACACCACAAAGGGCAAGCCGCCCAGCAGGTACAACACGCCCGCCACCGGCAATTGCTGGAGCATCCACGTCCGCTCCAGCCAGAGGATGAAACGGTCTGCCTCCAGCCGTGCAACATCGAAGCGCGGCGGATGGGCCAGATCGAGTCGGCAATGCAATTGCCACCATGCATCGATCAGCATCGGACGGCGGTGGGCCAGGTAATCGTGGCAGGCGGGCTGGCGCTGCGCCCAATCGCGCAGGTCATGGGTTTTCACGATCCACAATGGCCCGCTCATCCCGGCGACCGTGCCGCACCAGACCAGAAATTTGCGCATCACCGGCGTCGTGCGAAAGCTGCCGTGGATCAACAGGCGATGAAAGCCGACCGAATGGCCGAGCAACAACATCAGCCCGGTCAGCCCCAGCCCCGCCGCAACTGCTGCCGGGGTGGTGAAGAACGGCGTCAGCGCCACCGCAGCCAGCGCCATGCCCCCGTTCCACAGGCTGTGGCCCATGTCCCAGCGCACCTTGCCGGTGAGCGGATCGGCGTCGGGCGTCTCGACAATCCAGTTGACCTCGCACCGGTCCCGCCTGCCGATCTGCTCCATCGCCTGCCCCTTGCTATCCTGTAGGTAATTAATGCATCGCTTAATTACTGGATATCACTGGAAAGCATTTAAGCAAGCGCTTATACGCCTGCCCATGCAGAAAGTGTTCGAAGCCCTCGCCTCTACGGTGCGCCGCAAGATTCTCGCCTATCTGTCGGAATCCGAGCTGACAGCGGGGCAGATCGCCGAGCGGTTCGACATCTCGAAACCGGCCGTCTCCCAGCATCTCACCATCCTGCAAAACGCCGGGCTGGTGGAGAGCGAAAAGCGCGGGCAGTTTGTGCATTACCGGCTGGTGCGGGAAAACCTCGCCAACACGCTCAACGGCTATGTGCAGGAGGTCTGCCCCGTCTCGCGCCCGCTCAAGAAGGAGAGCAAGGCGCTGAGCGAGGCGGCTAAGGCCGAGGATCAGGACAGCGCATAGTCGCTAACGAAGGCGTTGGTCTTGCGCTCGCGCCCGAAGGTGCTGGTGGGGCCGTGGCCGGGGATGAACATCACGTCCTCGCCCAAGGGCCAAAGCCGCTGGGTGATCGAATCGATCAGGTCCTGATGGTTGCCGCGCGGGAAGTCCGTGCGACCGATCGAGCCCTGAAACAGGACATCGCCAACAATCGCAAAGCGGCTGGGTTCGTGGAAAAACACCACATGGCCGGGCGTGTGGCCGGGGCAGTGGATCACATCGAGCGTCAGTTCGCCCACCGTCACCGTGTCGCCATGCTTGAGCCAGCGGGTCGGCGTGAAGCTTTTCGCGACCATCCCCCAGCGCGGGCCGTCATCATCCAATTGGTCGATCCAGAAGCGGTCATCCTCGTGCGGGCCTTCGATGTCGAGGCCCAGCTCGTCCGCCAGCATCCCCGCCTGCCCGCAATGGTCGAGATGCCCGTGGGTGACGAGGATCTTCTCCAACGTGACGCCCGCCTTGGCGACGCCTTCCTTGAGCTTGTCGAGATCCCCGCCGGGATCGACCAGCGCCCCGCGCATGGTCTTGGTGCACCAGATCAGCGAGCAGTTCTGCTGGAGCGGCGTCACCGGAATGATTGCGGCGCGCATGGGCGGGAGCGGTTTTGGGGCGTCGGTCATGCGCAATCCATGAAACGCCGATCAACTTTCAGCAAGTGCCCTCTTGTCCCACGCCGCGAACCATTGCGGACAGGTCAAGACAAAAATGAGCGCGCTCACTGCGCCGAACACCGTCATCGACAATGGGCTGTCGAGCAACAACCCGAACAGGACCCATCCGATTCCTGTACCCATGCCGATGAACAGCAGCTTGGCAGCCAGTGATGCCATGCCTTGCGGAATGGCCAGAAGGCCCACCGCCAGCAGCAGAAGCAGTCCAGCCGAGGTCCATGCGAGTGAGAAGCAGGCAACGACGGCAACCAGCCCGATCGGGGGCACCATCCAGTACTCCGCAGTAAGCGCCGCGCCATGGAGCAGCGCATCGGTATCGCGAAACAAGCTCGTGAACAGCAGTGTGTTTACCAGCGATGCCAGAAGGATAGCCAGAGCAAGACGGCGCAGCGAGATCATCGGAACACGCTAAACCCGCCCCCCCTTCCATACAACCCGGCCAATAATCGCGACCTCATCCGCCGCCACCTCCACCGGCGGGTAGGCGAAGTTCTGCGAGAGCAGCGCCACCCGCCCCGGCCCGGCGCTGGCGACGCGCTTCACCATCAGCGTGTCGCCCAATCGCACAACATGGATGCCGTCGCGGAACGGGCGGGGTGAGCAATCGACGAGGATCTCGTCGCCGTCATTCAGCAACGGCTCCATCGAATCCCCCTCGACCCGGATCGCCGATAGCTGCGCGCGTGCAAGGCCCTGTTCCTCCAGCCAGCGGCGCGAGAAGCGGAAGGTGTCGAACGCCGCCTCCGCGCCCGCCACCCTGCCCGGCCCCGCCGAGGCACCGAGATCGAGCCGCGGCACTTCCACCCAATCACCCGAATCGCGCCGCTTAGGCGGCTTTACGTAGGAATTTTCCTGCGCATCCCGCAATTCCTCCTCACCCACCCCGAAGAAGCGGGCAAGCGTGGCGCGGTCCTGCTCTTCGAGTTTGCGGGGTGAACCTTTGCGAATGAATTGCTGAAGATAGGTCGGATTGCGCCCAACCAATTCGGACAGGGCGGCAAGGCTCACTCCCCTCGCCTGGGACAATTCCAGCAGCCGCGCACGCGGGCCCGACAGCGCTTCGGCAGAATTCTGTTGGGTTTCCTTCATGGATACTTCCTACACGAAGGATTTTTCCTAGACAAGTAGGAAATGTTTTGAAACAAATCAGGAACATCGGGCGAATCACCCGGTGATCGCCAACCCAACCAGCAAATTTCAGGGACGCACAACCATGCTGCTTCGGACCATCGAAACCTTCCTCAGGGCACACGCCATGCCCGCCACCAAATTCGGGCGGCTCGCTGCCCATGACCCGCGCTTCGTGCTCGATCTGCGCATGGGCCGCATCCCGCGCCCCGACACCGAACTGCGCACCCGCGCGTGGATGCAAGGCTACGCCGACGGTTCGGCGGTTCAGGTCAAGGAGGCTGCATGATGCTGACGAAAAGCTTGCGTGATCCCTTCGCCCACATCTTCGCCGATTTCAGCGAGATCGAGGTCAAGTCGGCCCCCGCCCTCACCCGCGCGCCCTTGCGCCCGCGCCGTACCCTGGCTGACCGCGTGCGCACCGCGCTGATGCAGCTGACCGGCGGGCGCGGCACGATGCTCGGCCACTCCGAGAAGGCCTGGGCCTCGATCACCTTTTCCGGCACCCGCCACGAGGTGGTGCTGGAATTCTGCGGCGCGGAGGCTGTGGCGGCGGGCGAGGAGCTTATCGAGCGCCTGCCCGATCACGAATTCACCCTGCCCGGCCAGCTGGTCGCCGATGCCACCATCACCAAGGTCGACCACCGCTTCGGCGCGATGGAGCGGCTGGAGGTGACGGCGGTGCTCTTGCTGCTGGAGGAGGTGTGATTTTCAGAATTCCGTCTTCCCGGCGCCCGAGCCGGGGAGACGTATTTCCTCAAGTTCTTCTGACCACCAGATTCCGGATCTCGCTCATGTCCTCCATGGCAAAACGCACGCCTTCACGCCCCAGACCTGAGTCCTTCACGCCCCCGTACGGCATGTTGTCGACCCGGTAGCTCGGCACATCATTGATCACCACGCCGCCGACATCGAGCCGGTCCCACGCGTCGAACATCTGGAACAGGTCGCGGGTGAAGATGCCCGCCTGAAGCCCGAATTTGGAGTTGTTGACCTCCTCCAAAGCCTCGTCGAAGTGATGGAAGCGCTGCAGGATGGCGAGCGGGCCGAAGGCTTCCTCGTTCTTGGCCTTGGCATCATCGGGCACGCCTTCGAGCAGTGTCGCCTCCAGCATATTGCCGCGCGACAGCCCCCCGCCGCATAGCAGGGTGGCGCCCGCCGCGACTGCCTCGTCGATCCAGCCCTTCAGCCGCTTGGCCTCCCCGTTGGAGATCATCGGGCCGATGAAGGTGTCACGGTCCTTGGGGTCGCCCGCGATCAGCTTGCCCGCGCGCGCCACCAGCATCGCCTTGAAGGTATCGTAAACCGCATCATGGATCAGGATGCGCTGCACCCCGATGCAGGACTGGCCAGACTGGTAGAACGCGCCAAAGATCACCCGTTCGAGCGCGTCGGCCAGATCAGCGTCCTTGTCGATGATCACCGCCGCATTGCCGCCGAGTTCCAGCACAACCTTCTTCTTGCCAGCCTTGGCCTTCAGATCCCAACCCACGCCCGGCGATCCGGTGAAGCTGAGCAGCTTGAGCCGCTCGTCCTCTGTAAACAGATCCGCCCCGTCGCGGCTGGCGGGGAGGATCGAGAACGCGCCTTCCGGCAGCACGTCGCATTCGGCCAGCACCTCGCCCATGATGATCGCGCCGAGCGGTGTCTTGCTCGCGGGCTTCATCACAAACGGACAGCCGACCGCAATCGCAGGCGCAATCTTGTGCGCGGCGAGGTTCAGCGGGAAGTTGAACGGCGAGATGAAGCTGCACGGCCCGATCGGCACGCGCTTCCACATGCCCATGTAACCCTTAGCCCGCGCCGAAATGTCGAGCGGTTGCACCTCGCCGTAATTGCGCACCGATTCCTCGGCGGCGATGCGGAAGGTGTCGATCAGGCGGGTAACCTCGCCCTCGGCATCCTTGATCGGCTTCCCCGCCTCGACGCACAGGGCATAGGCGAGTTCATCGAACCGCTCCCGGAAACGCGCGACGCAGTGCATCAGCACGTTCTGCTTCTCGTAAGACGCCAGCCGCGCCATCGGCTCGGCTGCGCGCACGGCTCCGGCGATGGCTTCCTCGATCACGTCGGGCGTCGCCAGCGCGGTGCGGAAGGCGACTTCGCCTGTGTATTTGTCAGTCACCTCAAGATCGGTGTTGGGCTGCACCGCCTTGTTGTTGAGGTAGAGCGGGTAGACGTCCTTGAGCATGGTCACTTCCTTCCCCCCTCCCGCTGGCGGGAGGGGTCGGGGTGGGAAATCGAGGGATAGTGCAAGCCGCGCCCACCCCTGGCCCCTCCCGCAAGCGGGAGGGGAACATGAAGGTCAAAGCTCTTTCGAAAGCCGCTTGATGTCGATGTTCAGGATCTGGTCGTTCTCGGTGTAATCCACCGGGCAATCGATGAGATGTACGCCGGGCGTGTCGCGGCACTGGGCCAGCAGCTCGGCAAGGTGCGCAGACGAGGTCACACGGTGGCCCGTCGCGCCGTAGCTTTCGGCATACTTCACGAAATCGGGGTTGCCATAGGTCAGCCCGAAATCGGTAAAGCCCATGTTGGCCTGCTTCCAGCGGATCATCCCGTAGGCATCATCGCGCAGGATCAGCACGGTGAGGTTGAGGCCGAGCCGGACTGCGGTTTCCATCTCCTGGCTGTTCATCATGAACCCGCCATCGCCGCAGATCGCCATCACCTTGCGATCGGGGTAAAGCATGGCCGACATCATCGCGCTCGGCAGGCCTGCGCCCATTGTCGCCAGCGCATTGTCGAGCAGGACGGTGTTGGGCAGATAGGCGGTGTAACCGCGCGCGAACCAGATCTTGTAGACCCCGTTGTCGAGGCAGATGATCCCGTCGCGCGGCATCGCGTCGCGCACCTGCTGGACGAGGTGCGGCGGGAAGATCGGGAAGCGGGTATCGGCGGCCAGCGCGCTGGTGTGATCGATCTCGGCCTGGTGATAGGCCAGCATGTGATCGAAATCCCAGCTGCGGTTGGGGCTGATGTCTTCCTTGATCTGCCAGATCGCGTTGGCGATATCGCCGATCACTTCGATCTGCGGGAAGTAGACCGGATCGACCTCAGCCGTGCGGGTCGACACGTGGATTACGGTGACGCCGTTATCCTTCATGAAGAAGGGCGGCTTTTCGATCACATCATGCCCGACATTGATGATGCAGTCCGACGCTTCGACCGCGCGGTGGACGAAGTCGCCCGCCGACAGCGCTGCGCAGCCGAGGAACTTGGGGTGGCGTTCGTCAATCACGCCCTTGCCCATCTGGGTGGTGAGGAACGGGATGCCGGTCTTCTCGACCAGCTGTTCCAGCATCCGCCCGCACAGCTTGCGGTTCGCACCCGCGCCGATCACCAGCACCGGGTTCTTGGCCGCTTCGATCGCCTTGACCGCAGCGCGCACCGCCTTGGGCTCGGCTGACGGGCGGCGCGCGATGCTCTTGGGCAGCGGCTTCCAGTCGGTGGTGGGCTCCTCGGCGATATCCTCGGGCAACTCGATCAGAGTCGCGCCGGGCTTTTCCTCCTCGGCGAGGCGATAGGCCTCGCGCACGCGGCTGGGAATGTTGTCACCAGCGGCGATCTGGATCGCGTATTTGGTGATCGGCTTCATCAGCGAAACGATGTCGACGATCTGGAACCGGCCTTGCTTGGATTTCTTGATCGGCTTCTGCCCGGTGATCATCAGCACCGGCATCCCGCCCAATTGCGCATAGGCGGCCGAGGTCACGAAATTGGTCGCCCCCGGGCCCAATGTGGCGACGCAAACGCCGGTCTTGCCGGTGTGGCGGCCATAGGTTGCGGCCATGAAGCCCGCGCCCTGTTCGTGGCGGGTAAGGATCAGCTTGATCTGTTTCGACCGGCTGAGCGAGTCGAGGAAATCGAGGTTCTCCTCCCCCGGAACGCCGAAAATGTACTCGCAGCCCTCGGCTTCGAGGCACTCGATGAAAACGTCCGATGCTTTCTTGGTATCGCTCATGCTCGCAAATCCCCCCTTTTGCTGTGCGCAGCCCCCCGGCTGACAGTCGCCGCGCCGGTGTGTCCTGCTGGACTGGCGCGCGCCTGTTGTCGCTGCGTGATGACGCAACGATTGCAACTCGTATTGCAGAAAAGCGCCAAACCGCACAGCGCCAACTTGGGCGCGGGCGGATTCAGTAGCCGAGGCTGGGATCGAACACCGGCGCGACTGGCACGCCGCGCAGATACTTGCCGAGATTGTCGAGGAACCGGTCGCCGCTGCGGATGAACATCTTGCTTTGCGCGCGGCCCGACAGGTGCATGGTGATATGCGCGTTGTCGAGCGCCCACAGCGGGTGATCGGCGGGCAGAGGTTCGGGAGAGGTCACATCGAGGAAAGCCCCGCCGATGGCTTTCTTTTCAAGCGCTTCGACCAGTGCGGGCTGATCGATCACGCTGCCCCGCGCGATGTTGACGATAACCGCATCGGATTTCATCGCCGCCAGTTCTTCAGCGCCGATCATGCCTTCGGTCTCCGGCGTGGCCGGGACGGCGAGGATGATCCAGTCGAATTCTCCCAGCCGCGCGCGCCATTCATCCGGGCCGAGCGTGTTTTCGCCAGCAGAGCGGCGGACGACGGAGACCTCGACGTCAAAGGCGGCCAAGCGCGGCTCGATCAGCTTGCCGATCGCGCCATAGCCCAACAGCAGCGCCTTCGATCCGGCGAGTTCACGCTTGCCCGGCGAATCGAGCAACCACTCGCGCCGCTCCTGCGCGCGCACCACATCGCGATAACCCTTGGCGATATTGAGCATCCCCATCACCACATATTCGGCGATGGTGATGGCGTTGATCCCGGCCCCGTTGGTGACGGTGATGCCGCGCTCGATCAGCACATCCATGGGAAGGAAGTCGAGGCCAGCATAGATCGAATTGAGCCACTTGAGCTTTTTTGCCGCGCGCAGGGTTTCGGCCATCGCGGCTTGATCGTTCATGTCGAACCAGCCGATTTCCGCCTCCGCGACCGCCGCCATCGCCTCCTCGTGCGTCATGAACCAGCGCACGTCGAGGCCTTGCGGCAGACGGTGTTCGAGCATCGGGCGGATCAGGCCGGAAATAGCGAGGATGGTCATGGCGACCGCGTTACTGCCGGAAAGCGAGCCACGCCACCCCTGCCAGAACTGGCAATCCCGCCAGATCGACCTGCGCGATCTTGCGCAAGGGTGCGGGCGATCCGGCCTGCCAGTAGAGCAGCAGGAAGCTCACCATGCTGATGCCGACCACCAGCACCGCCAGCCGCCGCCCCTCGGGCACGAGAGCCGCGAAAATGCAGGCGACGAACACCGCAAAGAACAGACCCGCGCGGTGCTGCATAAGCAGGAACAACGGATTATCGGGCTGGAGCCGGTAGAGCGAGGTCAGGGTCGCGGGCCGGAACAGCGCGAGCGCGGGCATGGCGTGGATCGCAGCGAGGATCAGCCAGAGAATCGGTTGCATCATGCAACTGGTTTAGCGTCGGCGATATACGGCGCAAGCTTTACCTCTCGTCGCCCCGGACTTGATCCGGGGTCCCGCTTCGTACCTGGCGCGGTTGAGGGCAGCGGGACCCCGGCTCGGGGGCCGGGGTGACGGGAAGGCTAAGTCAGCTTCCACTCCCAACCGAGCGGATCGCCGTCCATGACTTCGACGCCTTGGGCGCCGAGTTCATCGCGGATCGCGTCCGAGGCAGCGAAGTCCTTCGCCGCGCGCGCTTCCTTGCGGCGGGCGAGCGCGGTGTCGATTTCGGACTCGGTGATGGTCGCCGCCTTGGGGCGGATGCGCAGATCGGCGCGGGTGAGGCTGAACAGGTTCAACCCCAGTACCGCGTCCATCGCCGCAACCAGTTCTGCTTTCTGGGTGGGATCGACCTTCTTCGCCGAAAGCACATCATCGAGCGCGGTCAGTGCGACCGCCGTATTGAGGTCGTCGGCCAACGCAGCATCGAACTTGTCGAGCGCAGGCTGCAACTTGCCCCAATCGTCACCCTGAACTTGCTTCAGGGTCCATTTCTCCGCAATCACCGGAGCCTGCGGTTCGATGGATGCTGAAACAAGTTCAGCATGACGGGCTTTGAGTTGCTCGACCGCCATCACCATCCGCTTCAGCCGCGTCAGTGCAGCGCCCAAGCCTTCCCACGAGAACTCCAGCTCAGACCGATAATGCGCCTGCAAGCACATCAGCCGATACGCCAGCGGGTGATAGCCCTTGTCGATCAGCAATTGCAGCCGCAGGAACTCGCCCGACGACTTGCTCATCTTCCCCGACCGCTCGACGAGGAAGTTGTTGTGCATCCAGATCCGCGCGCCCGAATTCTTCGGATCGTCGAGCCCATTCGTGCAGCAATGCGCCTGGTTCTGCGCGATCTCGTTGGGGTGGTGGATTTCGCGGTGGTCGATCCCGCCGGTGTGAATGTCGAAGGGAAAGCCGAGCACCTCGCCGCTCATCACCGAGCATTCGAGATGCCAGCCCGGCGCGCCTTTACCCCATGGCGAATCCCACTCCATCTGGCGAGTCTCGCCTGCCGGAGTCTTGCGCCAGATCGCGAAGTCGGCGGCGTTGCGCTTGCCCTCGACGGCTTCGATACGGCCCTCGCCTTCCTCGGTGTTCGCCCGCGCCAGCCGCCCGTAATCGGCAACGGTCGACACATCGAAATAGAGCCCGCTATCCAGCTCGTAGCAGTGCTTGTCCGCGATGCCCTTCGCAAATTCGATCATCTGCGGGACGTAGTCGGTCGCGACCGTCCACTGCGCCGGCTGGCGGATGTTCAATGCGCGAACATCGGCCCAATAGGCCTGCTTGTAATGCTCGGCGATGTCCCAGATCGACTGCGCTTGGCTCGCCGCCATCTTCTCCATCTTGTCCTCGCCCGCATCGGCATCATCGGTGAGGTGGCCCACATCGGTGATGTTGATGACGTGGGTGAGCTTCAGGCCCTTCCAGGACAGCGTGCGCCCCAGCACATCGGCGAAGACATAGGCGCGCATATTGCCGATATGGGGGTAGTTATAGACCGTCGGCCCGCAGGTATAGACGCGCGCCTCGCCCGGGTGGACGGGCTCGAACACCTCGATGGAACGGGTGAGCGAGTTGAACAGCTTGAGCGGAGCGTCGGTCATGGGCGGGGCCTTTGCCCTATTCCGTCATCCCGGCGCAAGCCGGGATCGCTTGCGGCAACCCCGGCCCGTGCAGCCAGCGACCCCGGCTTGCGCCGGGGTGACGGGTCTCACTCGAACCCGATGAACTTCACATGCTCTTCCAGCGGCACACGCTCGCGCTCGAAATTGTTCACCGGCGAGTCCGCATCGCGGTAGCCGATCGCCATGCCGCAGAAGAACATGTAACGTTCGTGATCGAGGCCGAGGAAGTCGCGGATAGTGTTGGCATAAAGCGCCATGAATTCCTGGAAGCAGCTATCCAGCCCCTCCTCGCGCAGCAGCAGTGCGACGGTTTGCAGCCACATGCCGACATCCGACCATTGCGGTTCCTTCATCAGGCGCGGGAAATAGACAAACAATACGGCGGGCGCATCGAAGCTGGTGGTGTTCTTGGCCATCGCGGCCATCCGCCCCGCGCCGTCATCGCGGGCAATGCCCATCGCACCGAACATCCCGGCGGAAACCCCGTCGAGCCGCTTCTTGTAGGCTTCTTCGGTGCCGGGGGCAGCCCAGTCATATTCCGCCGCGCCCGGGCCATTGGCGATGATCTTCGCCTGCAAGTCCTTCAAGGCCTGGCCGGTGACGATGCTCGCTTCCCATGGCTGGTAATTGCAGCCTGAGGCCGCCCAGCGGGCCTTGTCCATCACGCGGGTAAGCGTTTCGAGGTCCACCGGCGTATCGAGAAAGGCCCGGATCGAGCGGCGGGTGGTAACGGCTTCGGTGACGTTCATGTTTTTCCCCTCGTCACCCCCGCGCAGGCGGGGGTCCAGCTAAACTTGCGGCAATGACAGGCGACCGGATTACCGCCGCCCCTTCCCGCCCTTCTCATCCTCGAACAGTTCCGCGAGCTGCTCCATGATCGTGCCGCCGAGCTGTTCCACGTCCATGATTGTCACCGCGCGCCGGTAATAGCGCGTCACATCGTGCCCGATCCCGATCGCGACCAGCTGCACCGGCGAGACCTTCTCGATCCACTCGATCACGGAACGCAGGTGCGCTTCCAGATAGCCCGCCGAGTTCACGCTCAGGGTCGAATCGTCCACCGGTGCGCCGTCGGAAATGACCATCAGGATGCGGCGTTCTTCGGGGCGGTAGAGCAGGCGGCTGTGCGCCCAGATCAGCGCCTCGCCGTCGATGTTTTCCTTCAGCAGGCCCTCGCGCATCATCAGCCCGAGATTGCGGCGCGCGCGGCGCCATGGTTCGTCGGCCTGCTTGTAGATGATGTGCCTGAGATCGTTCAGACGCCCGGGGTTCTGCGGCTTGCCATCGGCGAGCCAGGCTTCGCGGCTCTGCCCGCCCTTCCACGCGCGGGTGGTGAAGCCGAGGATCTCGGTTTTCACGCCGCAGCGTTCCAAGGTGCGCGCCAGAATGTCGGCGCTGATTGCGGCGATGCTGATCGGACGGCCGCGCATTGATCCCGAATTGTCGATCAGCAGGGTGACGATGGTGTCCTTGAACTCGACGTCCCGCTCGACCTTGTAGCTCAAAGCTGTGCCGGGCGAGATCACCACGCGGGCGAGGCGCGCAGCATCGAGCACGCCTTCCTCCATGTCGAAATCCCAGCTGCGGTTCTGCTGCGCCATCAACCGGCGCTGGAGCCGGTTCGCCAGCCGCGTCACCACGCCCTGAAGGCCGGTCAGCTGACTATCGAGATAGGCGCGCAACCGGTCGAGTTCCTCCGCGTCGCACAAGTCTGGCGCGGCGATTTCCTCGTCGAAGCGGGTGGTGAAGGCCTTGTAATCGACGCTGGCGGGGATGTCTGCCTGCGGGCGGTTGGGGCGGACGGGCGCGTTGGAGGCATCGCCTTCCTCGCCCGGTTCGCCTTCGGACATGTCGCTATCGGTTTCGGCGTCGGAGGATTGCTCGCCCTCGCCGTCGCCTTCGGCCATGTCGCCCGCCATTTCGGCGGATTGCGGATCGCCCTCGCTCTGGTTTTCGTCCTCGCCCTGATTGTCGTCGCTCGGCGCGTCATCATCGTCGGCGTCGTCGGTGTCGCTTTCGTCCGGCGCTTCGGTGGGACGGGTCAGATCGAGTTCGCGCAGCATGTCGAGCGCAAGCTTCTGGAACGCCTCCTGATCGCCGACCGTCTCGGCCAGCGCGGCAAAATCGCCGCCGACCTTCTCTTCGAGGAAATCGCGCACCAGCTCGATCCCGCCCTGCGCCTTGGCAGGCACAGCCTCACCCGTCAGCGCCTCGCGCACCAGCAGCGCAAGCGCGGTCTGGAGCGGAACCTCGGACGAATTCTGCGCGCGCACGATCTTGTCACCCGCCGTGCGCATTTCGGTCGCCGCGTCGAGATTGGCGCGGATGCCGCCAAAGCGGTTCGCGCCCAAGGCTTCGTAACGCACCTGCTCGATCGCGTCATAGCACGCCCGCGCGATGGGTTCGGGCGGCGCGGACTTGGCGTGGAGCGCGGCGTTGTGATGGCGCAGCTTCAAGGCGAAGCTATCGGCAAACCCCCGCGCCTCGGTCACCTGATCGGCCGGCAGATCGCGCCCCGGCAGCGGCACGCGGAAACGGTTGCCCGCCGCGCCCGGCACATCCGCGCTCCACGCGACCTCCACCTCGGCATCGCGCGCAATCGCACGGCTCGCGCCGGTAAGCGCCTGCTTGAACAGATCGAGCGGGGACTGGTCAGCCATTATCCGTTTTCTTTAGCAACTAAGATGACAAGCGAAAGCCGCAAAAACGTCAGGCCGTTGGAGCGCGTCAGAGGATGCTCTGCCCGGTCTTGGCCCAATCGGCCATGAAACCTTCGATGCCCTTGTCGGTCAGCACGTGCTTGAACAGATCGTGGATCACCTTGGGCGGCGCGGTCATCACGTCGGCGCCGATCTTGGCAGCCTGCAGCACATGGGTGGTGTGGCGGACGGATGCGACAAGGATTTCGGTGGCGAAATTGTAGTTGTCGTAGATCAGGCGGATGTCCTCGATCAGGTCCATCCCGTCAAAGCCGTTGTCGTCATGCCGCCCGACGAAGGGCGAAATGAAGCTCGCCCCCGCCTTGGCCGCCAGCAGCGCCTGGTTGGCCGAAAAGCACAAGGTGACATTGACCATCGTGCCTTCGCCGGTCAGCGCCTTGCAGGTCTTGAGGCCGTCGACCGTCAGCGGCACCTTGATGCAGACATTGTCCGCGATCTTGCGCAGCACTTCGGCCTCTTTCATCATGGTCGCGTGATCGAGCGCGACGACCTCGGCTGACACGGGGCCATCCACGATCCCGCAAATCTCGCGGGTCACTTCCATGAAATCCCGCCCCGACTTGGCGATCAGCGAGGGGTTGGTGGTCACCCCGTCAAGCAGGCCGGTGGCGGCGAGTTCGCGGATCGGTTCGATCTCGGCGGTGTCGACGAAGAATTTCATGGGTTCACTCCGGTAAAATACGATAGCCAGCAGGCCATGGCCGACCTAGACGCGCAGGGATGACTCGAAGGCCGATCCGGTTCGCGGTGCTGCTTGCCGCCACGCTCGCGGCTTGGCAACCATCCAAAGCATCTGCGGGCGAAGAAGACACGCAATTCTGGCTTAACGCCATAGCCACGGGAAAGGTTGGCGAAGGCACCACCCTGACAGTCGATGCAACCCAGCGCTGGCGCGGCGATGACGAGGTGGGCAATGACCAGCAGACCATCCGGGTCATGGTGGACCAGCGGGTCGCCGATAACACCCGGATCGGCGGCGGGATCATGCTGTTCGACACCGCCGGCCTCACCGAAATCCGCACCCACCAGCAGGTGACCTTTACTCTAGGCCGGATCGAAGCGCGGACCCGGCTGGAACAGCGCTTCTTTGATGGTGCAGACCAGATGGAACTGCGCCTGCGCCAGCGCGTGACTTACAACCAGCCGATCGCCGAAGGCTGGCGGGCGAGCGCTGGGGTGGAATGGCTCGGGCTGGTCCAATCGCGCAACGCGGACGAAGGCTCCTCAACCGAGCAATGGCGGTTCCAGACGGCCGTTATCCACCGCGTCACGAGAAATCTCGACGTCGGGGCGATCTACTGGCTGGTGTCGTTCCCGCGCGGGGAGCGCCCTGAACGGGTCAGCCACATCCCTCAGGCGGTAGTGACTTACAGGTTCTAGATTCGCCCGTCCCTAAATTCTCCGGCCGAGGCCGAACACGCCGATCAGCAGGGGATCGCGGGTGTCTTCGGGCCGCGCGCGAATCGCGGCTTCCTCGCGCGCGATCTCGGTCCAGACCGCATCATCGACTGCACGCCCGACCCGGTCGGCGACCCCTGCGGCATCGACTCCGGTCAACGCTGACAGCGCCTGCCCGATCAACGGATCGCGGCTCAGCCGGATCGCCTCGCCCAGTTCCGGCACCACCGCATCAACCAGCGCCGGGCCGACTTCGCCGCGCAGGAAGGTGCTGGCCGCATCTGGCCCGCCGCGCACCAGTGCAATCGCGTTGTCGAATCCGATCATCTGGATCGCGTCGGTCACCACCGGCGCGGCGCGGAAGCTCGCATCGATCGCGAACGTGGCAAAGCGTTCCTCCAGCCGGTCCTTGACCAGCGCCGAGGTGAGAATGCGCGACAAGACATCGCCGCGCGTCCCCATCAGGTTGGCAAGGCCAAGCTGCGCGACCTGTTCATCCCAGAAACCGCCCGGCGCGGTCAGGCGCGCAAAGGCGTTTTCCGACGCGAGCAGTAGCAAGCGCCGCACCGCTTCGACCATGCTGAACCCGCCGGTGCTGGCGCATCCGGGCAGCAGCAGCAACGCGCCTGCGCCGGCGGCCCCCGCGAGCAGGTGACGGCGGGTGGGACGGGATGTGATGAATGCGCTCATTTCTCGGGTCTCCAAGCTTGCCCTTGTCCTTTGCCAAGCCCCATATGGCGGCAAGATGAACCGGGTTCGCCTCTTAGTTTTGAACGCCGCGCTTGGCCCGCTGGATTACCGGCTGCCTGAAGGCGTGGCTGCGCCTGCGGGAAGCGTGGTGATTGCGCCGCTCGGGCCGCGCAAGGTGACAGGGATCGTGTGGGACGAAGGCCGGTTGCCGGGGGACGAAATCGCCTTCGAACGCCTGCGCCCCATCCTTGAAGTGCTGCCCGTCCCGCCCCTGCCCGCGCCGTTGCGGCGGCTGATCGAATGGACCGCCGATTACTACTGCGCCCCGCTCGCCAGCGTGGCGCGCATGGCCCTGTCGAGCGGCGGCGCGCTGGGCGGGCCTGCAACCATGACCGAATACCGCCTGACGGGAGCCGAAGCCGGAGGGCGGCTGACCGCGCAGCGCAAGACCGCGATGGAAAAGCTCGGCGGCGAACAGGGCACAATGCGCGAACTGGCCGCGCTGGCGGGCGTATCGGAAGGCGTGCTGCGCGGGATGGCGGGCGCGGGGTTGCTCGAACCGGTGGTGGTGAATGTCGACCGCCCCTACCCGCAAGCCGATCCCGATCATCACCAGCCCGACCTTTCGCCGCTGCAAGGCGATGTCGCTGCCACGCTGACCGATGCGGTCACAGCGCGCGCCTTTGCCCCTTTTCTCCTCGACGGGGTGACAGGATCGGGCAAGACCGAAACCTATTTCGAGCCCGTGGCGCAAGGCCTGCGGATGGGCCGTCAGGTGCTCGTCCTGCTTCCCGAAATCGCGCTGACCGAGAATTTCCTCAGCCGCTTTGCCGCCCGGTTCGGCACCGCGCCGGTGCTGTGGCATTCCTCGCTGAAATCGACCGAGCGGCGGCGGGCCTGGCGCGCGATTGCCGATGGCTCTGCGCAAGTCGTGGTCGGTGCGCGATCGGCCTTGTTCCTGCCTTACGCGAACCTCGGCCTGATCGTCGTCGATGAAGCCCACGAGATCAGCTTCAAGCAGGACGACGGCGTGCGCTACAACGCCCGCGATGTGGCGGTGATGCGCGCGCGGTTCGAGGGCATTCCCGTGATCCTCGCCAGCGCGACCCCGGCGCTGGAAAGCCTGCACATGGCCGACATCGGCGTCTACACGAAGCTGGATCTGCCCGCCCGCTTCGGCGGAGCAAGCCTGCCGACGGTGCGGCTCGTCAACCTTACGGAAGAAAAGCCCGGCAGCCAGCGCTGGCTCGCCGGGCCGCTGGTTGATGCCTTGCGTGACCGGCTGGACAAGGGCGAGCAGAGCCTCCTGTTCCTCAACCGCCGCGGCTATGCTCCGCTGACCCTGTGCCGCAATTGCGGGCATCGCTTCAAATGCCCCTCATGCAGCGCGTGGCTGGTCGAACACCGCCTTTCCGCCCGCCTCGCCTGCCACCATTGCGGGTTCGAGACGCGGGTGCCGGACGCCTGCCCCGAATGCGGGGAGAGCGATTGCCTCGTCGCCTGCGGGCCGGGCGTGGAGCGCATCGCCGCCGAGGTCGCCGACCTGTTTCCGGCAGCGCGGGTGGCGGTGGCGACCTCCGATACGCTCAACACCCCCGAGCGCGCCGCCGACTTCATCGCGCAGGCAGAAGCCAAGGCGATCGATATCATCATCGGCACGCAGCTGGTCACCAAAGGCTTCCATTTCCCCGAACTGACGCTGGTGGGCGTAGTCGACGCCGATCTCGGCCTTGAAGGCGGAGACCTGCGCGCAGGCGAGCGCACCTTTTCCCAGATCGCGCAGGTCGCCGGACGCGCCGGGCGCGGGGCCAAGCCGGGCGAAGTGCTGATCCAGACCCGCCACCCGGACGCTCCGGTGATCGCTGCGCTTGCGGATGGCGACCGCGACGCCTTCTACGCCGCCGAAACCGCCGGCCGCCGCGATGCAGGCGCGCCCCCGTTCGGGCGCTGGGCGGCGATCATCCTGTCGAGCGAAGACGAAAAGGAGGCGCGCGAGGCAGCGGTGCGGCTGGGCGATGTCCGTCCGCGCCTCGCCGATGTCCAGATCCTCGGCCCCGCCCCCGCTCCGCTGGCGATGCTGCGCGGGCGATACCGCTACCGCTTTCTGGTGAACGCCAAGCGCAGCGCCAATTTGCAGGCCATGCTGCGCGACTGGATCGGCTCGGTGCAGTTTGCCCCCGGCGTGCGGGTGGGCGTGGATATCGACCCCTATTCCTTCGTCTGACGAAACCAAACAGGGGCCCCCAGCGTAACCCTCCGCATGACCCGCCCCATCCTTGTGCCGATCCTTGGCGACCAGCTGTCCCGCAATCTTGCCAGCCTTGAAGGGCTTGCCCCCGCCGAAAGCCGCATCCTGATGATGGAGGTGTGGGACGAGGCGACCTACGTCAAACACCACAAGCAGAAGATCGTGCTCATTTTTTCGGCAATGCGCCATTTTGCCGAGGAGCTTCGGGCGGAAGGCTTTGAGGTCGACTACGTGGCGCTCGATGATCCCGCCAACACCGGCAGCTTCGCCGGCGAAGTCGCCCGCGCGGTGGAACGGCACGGCGCCAGCGAAGTGCGTGTCACCGAAAGCGGCGAGTGGCGGGTGCATCAGGCCATGCTAGAATGGGAGGGCCGCCTGCCCTGCCCCGTCAGCATCCTCCCCGACACGCGGTTCGTGGCCAGTCACGCGGATTTCCGCCGCTTTGCCGAGGGCCGCAAGCACCTCACGATGGAGTATTTCTACCGCGAGATGCGCCGCAAGACGGGTCTGCTCATGCGCGACGACGGCAAGCCGGAGGGCGACGTCTGGAACCTCGATGCGGAAAACCGCGAGCCGCCAAAGGAAGGCCTGCGCGCGCCGCCCACACCCAAGTTCGCGCCCGACCATATCACGCATGAGGTGATTGCGCTGGTCGCTGCCCGCTTCGCCGATCATTTTGGCGATCTTGAGCCCTTCGGCTGGCCCGTCACCCGCGCACAGGCGCTGGAAGCCGCCGAAGCCTTCTTTGCCCGCCGCCTCAGCCTGTTCGGCCCTTATCAGGACGCGATGGTGCACGGGTCGGACGATCTCTATCACTCGATGCTGTCGACCAGCCTCAATATCGGGCTGCTGGATCCGTTGGAATTGTGCCGCGCGGCCGAGGCTGCCTACAAATCAGGCAGGGCTCCGTTAAACTCCGTAGAAGGCTTCATCCGCCAGATCATCGGGTGGCGCGAATATGTGCGCGGGTTCTATTGGCACGCGATGCCCGGGTTGGCCGATGCCAATGAATTGGGCGCGCACCGCCCGCTGCCGGAGTTCTTCTGGACCGGCAAAACCGATATGCGCTGCCTGTCAGACTGCATCCGCACGACGCGGGAAGACGCGCACGCCCACCACATCCAGCGGCTGATGGTGCTCGGCAATTTCTGCCTGATCGCCGGGATCGATCCGCGCGCGGTGCAGGACTGGTATCTCGCGGTCTATGCCGACGCCTTCGAATGGGTGGAGCTGCCGAACGTGGCGGGCATGGTGCTCTATGCCGATGGCGGCAGGCTGGCGACCAAACCCTACGCGGCGAGCGGCAACTACATCAACAAGATGTCCGACTATTGCGGCAAGTGCCGTTACAAGGTGGCGCAGAAAACCGGGCCGAACGCCTGCCCGTTCAATCCGCTCTACTGGCATTTCATGGACCGCAACCGCGACCGGCTGGAAAGCAATCACCGCATCGGCCGGATCTTTGCCACCTGGGACCGGATGGGCGAGGCCAAGCAGAGCGAATATCTGCAAAGCGCCGAAAAATTCCTCGACAGCTTGGAACCGGCCCGCAAAGGTTGGGCGAGAAACGAATAGGGAGAGAGCCATGCTGACCGTCCACCACCTGCGCCTGTCGCAATCCGAACGCATCGTCTGGCTGGCCGAGGAATTGGGGCTGGACTACGATCTCAAGCTTTACACCCGCCGCACCGACAACCGCCTCGCGCCCGATGAATACAAGGCGCTGCACCCGATGGGCATCGCGCCCGTCATCACCGACGGCGATCTGGTGCTGGGCGAAAGCGGCGCGATCATGGATTACATCATCGCCAAGTATGCCCCCGATACGGCCTTGGTGCCGGGCGTGGATCATCCCGATTTTGCAGACCACCTGTTCTACCTCCACTGGGCCAACGCGACCTTCATGACCAATGGCATGATGGCGCTGGTGGCGCAGTTCATGGGCGCAAAGGAGCTGCCGCCGTTCGTGGCAGACCGCGTCCAGAAGGGCTGGGCGATCGTCGAAAAGCGGCTGGGCGAGGCCGAGTATTTCGGCGGCGCGCAGCTGACCACGGCGGACATCATGATGGGCTTCCAGCTCACCACCAGCCGCGCGATGAGCGGGATGAGCATTGAGGGGATGCCCAATTTGCAAGCCTACCTGAAGCGGATTGGCGAACGCCCGGCGTATCAGGCGGCCATGGCGAAGTGCGAACCGGGAATGCCGCCCAAGCTGGATTGATTGTCTTCTTCCCGTCACCCCAGCGAAAGCTGGGGCCTAGGGCGGCCAAAGACAGCACTATGAGGCCCTGGGTCCCAGCTTTCGCTGGGTTGACGCCAGACGCAAAAGATGGGGCGAAAATCAAGCGTCACCCCGGCCCCACGCCGGGGGCCCGCTGTGTTCAGCCTTGGTCGACCAGACTTGCCAGAACACGCTCGTACTCGCGCAACTCGGCCAACTTCCGATGCCGCGCCCAGCGCAGAAAGATGCCAACACCAAGCATCGGGACTTCCGCAATTGCAACCAGAGCCAGCCATGCGGGGATGTCACCCCATGCGCCCAAGCCTCTGGTTACCGACCAGACGAAATACGCCCCCATGAGAAGAAAGGTTAGCGCGGCAAAGCCGAACAAGAAAAGTTCAGGTTCGCGCGGGGGAACAATAGGGCGACTAAAACTCATCTTCTAAGGCTACGCTAGACACCGCCAGACGGCAAGAATAGCCAAGACCAAGTCACTGCAATTGCGATCCAAAGCCCCATCACACCCCCTCCCGCCGCAACAACTCCGCCTTGATTGCCAGCCCGTAGGCATAGCCCCCCAGCGTGCCGTCGGCGGCAATCACGCGGTGGCAGGGGATCAGCACCGCGACATTGTTCGCCCCGTTCGCCCCTCCGACCGCGCGGCTGGCCTTGGGGTTGCCCAGAGCCGCCGCCAGCTCGCCATACGACCGCGTCTCGCCCGAAGGGATGCGGCGCAGTTCTTCCCACACGCGCTGCTGGAAGGCAGTGCCCTTCACATCGAGCGGGATCGCGGCAGAGCCCGGGCCGGGCTGTTCGACCGCCTCGACAACTCGCGCAAACAGATCGCGGAAGTCTTCGCCCGCTGCGACCAACTCGGCCCGGGGAAAGCGGGCGCGCAATTCCGCCTCGCCTTCGCCAAACGCCAGACAGCACACGCCCTTGCTCGTAGCCGCCACCAGCATATCGCCGAGCGAGGTCGGCAAGACCGCCCAATGCACCACCCGGCCCGCGCCGCCCTTGCTCCAGTCGCTCGCCGCCATTCCCAGCCTGCCTTTCGTCTCTGCGTAGAATTGCTTTGCCCCGCCATAGCCCGCGCTGGACAGGGCCTCGCCCACCGCCAGACCGCTGCTCAACGCGTCCCGGACCCGCTCATCGCGGCACGCCTTGGCGAAGGCGGCGGGCGATAATCCGACGGTGCGTTTGAACAGGCGCTGGAAGTGGGTCGGGGTGTAACCGGTGAGGTCGGCCAGCGCCTCCAGCGACATCGCCCCGGACTCGCGGATCGCGGCGATGGCGGCCAGAACGCAGGCCTCCTCGGCACTTTGGGTTTTGGGGGAGCAGCGTTTGCAAGCCCTGAGACCTGCCGCCTCGGCCTCGGCAGAACCGGCATAAAACCGCACATTCTTGCGCAAAGGCGCGCGTGCCGGGCACGAAGGGCGACAATAGATGCCGGTTGAATGCACCCCTGTGACAAACGCCCCGTCGAAACGGCGGTCCTTGGCCAGCACGCGCTGCCAGCGGTCATCATCGGTGATGTTCTTAAAATGTTCCACGTGAAACATTCTGCCACACAGCGCCTGCCCCTGCACCCCCGGGAATTGCGCTCAATGTCGTGCAATCATGGCTTGGGCATAATGGCGGCGGCAATCGCGCGGCTGCGTTCCTTCAGCTCCTGTTCGGTCACGCCGGTCTCCCGCGTGGCATAGGCATGCACCGACATGAACTGTCCCTCCACCAGCGTCAGGCAGGTGGCCGAAATCATCGCCACCGTCTTGTCGCCCATCACCACATCGGCAGCGATGAAAAGGTAGGCGCAATCCGCGTCCTGCCCGGCAAAGCGGGGCACAGGGGTGCCGAGCGCCACGGCGTTATTCGTCCCTTCGGAAATATTGCGACCGGCCTGAGCCATCGCATCGTCCATCATCTGCTGGCCCGCAGCGCTCTGGATCTGGCGCGCGGCCAGATCGATGAACATCGGCTTGGTCAGCGGAACCCGCTCGGACTCGCGCGGCGATTTGATGTGGACGTAGTCCACGCCGAAACTGCCGCAGCGGTCGAAGGCGGCGTGGGTGAAATTCATCGCGTCGAGCGCTGCGACCTGTTCGGCCAAGGCCACCTGCCCATCCACCGGCACGCAAAATCCGTCCGGGACCGGGACCGTATAGGTGTAGGTGTCGATGGTGAATTGGTGCTGCTCGGGGGTCTGGGCCAAGGCAGGTGTTGACGCCAGAACGAGACTGAAAGCAGGCAGAACCCCTGCCAGGTGACGTGCGCCGATCATTGCTGCTGCAGCTCCCCTGCGTTAAGCGATAGTGTCTGCCGGTCATTGCACCAATTGCCGCGCGCACAAGGACTTTTTTGATGAATGCAGTTTCGACGCGGGTGATGGGCTGGAGCAGGCTGGCGGCGGGTCTGATGCTGCTGATCGCCGTGCTGTCCGGCCCTTGGCCTGCGGCGGCCGATCCCGGCGATGTCGAGGCAGCCTCGCGCGGCGTGGTGCGGGTGGTGCTGATCGGCGAGGAGAACGGCCAGCCTGCCCCCGTCAGCCACGGCACCGGCTTTGCTGTCTCGCCCACCCGGATCGTCACCAATGCCCACGTGGTCAGCGAAGCGGCACAGGATGATACGCTGCGGATCGGGATAGTCCCGCCCGAAGGTGCAGGCGGCGCCTTTGCGCGGGTGATCGCGATATCCCCGCGCAATGATCTGGCCCTGCTGGAAATCGCCAAGGGGTCCTTGCGCCTGCCGCCGCTGGCGCTGGCAGGCGGGGCGCTAGGCAATCTTGGCGAAGTGGCGGCGGTCGGCTATCCCATGAATGTCGATCTGGCACAGGGTCTTGATATCGCCGATATTTTCCGCGCGCAGCCGCCGGTCAAATCGCGCGGGTTCCTGTCGGGCGAGCGGCCCAGCCGGCAGTTCGACACGATCCTCCACACGGCCCCCATCGCGCGCGGCAATTCGGGCGGGCCGCTGCTCGATCCGTGCGGGCGGGTGATCGGGGTGAACAGCTTCAGTGCGGATTCGAACAGCGGCGAGGCGGAGTTCTATTTCGCGGTGAGCTTGCGCGAATTGTTGCCTTTCCTGCGCGACAACGGGGTGGAGCCGGTGACCAACACCCTCCCCTGCCGGTCCATCGACGAGTTGAACGCCGATGAACGCCAAAGGCTCGAAGCGGAGCAATCGCAGGCGCGCGAACGGCTGGCAGACCGCGCCGAGACCTTGCGCGAAGTGCGCGAAACGGCGCGGCTGACCGCGCAGATGGACGTGCTGGCCGCGCGCGAGAACCGCATGGCGCTGGCTCTGATCGCGCTGATCGCCGCCATTGGCGCAGGCTATGCCGCCGCGATCTGGCGCGGAGACGAAACGCGCAGGACGCACACCCGGATGGCCGCAGCGATATCGGCAGGCGCGCTGGTGGTGGCGGGGCTTTTGTGGGTGACACGCCCGGGCCTCGCCGAAATCGAGGACAGGGTCGCTGCCGCCATCGCCAAGGCAGAAGGGGGCGACGCGCCCGAGGCAGCCCCTGCCGGCGGGCAGGCCGCCGAAGGCGCACTGATCTGCACGCTGGTACCCGAACGCAGCCGGGTGACCGCCGCGCGGACCGATGACGTTGCGCTCAACTGGTCAGCCGATGGCTGCGTCAACGGGCGCACGCAATACGGCCTCGGGCAAGGCGGCGAATGGAAGCGCGTGTTCGCCGCGCAGGACGATGCAGCGGTCGCGGTCAACACCTATGACCCCGAAACGCGCACGCTGCGCACGGACCGTTACCTGTTGGGGCAGGAGGCGCTGGCCGCCGCGCGCGATGCCCGCGCCGCCTACACCCCGCCCGCCTGCGGGGTGAGCGATGCGGCCCGCACTCTGGGCGAACAGCAGTCGGCGCTGATCGCCAAGCTGCCCGAACGGCCGAACGAGCGGCTGGTTTACTCCTGCTCACCAAAGGCAGTGACTCGGTGAGCCGGAAGGGCTGGCTGGCGCTGATCGCGGCGGTGCTGGTGCTGGTGCTGGGCGGCCGGATGGGCTTGCGCTATCTCGACTATCAGGCCTCGGAGGCAAGCCGCACCGCAATCGCCGCGCCCTAGGCCGCCAGTGCCTCCCCGCTCAGGGTGATGCGGTGCATTTCGCGGGCGTGGCCGTGGTAATCGTTCAAGGCATTGTGCCAGGTGGTGCGGTTATCCCAGATCGTCACTGTCCCCGGCCGCCATTCGACGCGGCACTGGTTGTCCTCGCCCACCGCCGCGGCGAGCAGCTTTGACAGCAGCGGCAGACTTTCCTCGCGGGTCTGGCCGACGAAGTTGATCGTGAAGGCGCCGTTGACATAAAGCAGCTTGCGGCCCGTCACCGGGTGGCGGATCACCACCGGGTGCACCGCGCCGGTGCGGATGTCTTGCCCGCGCAGGGATTGGCCCTGATCGGTCTGGGCGTAAAGCCCGTCTGCCTTGTAGACGTGATCGGCGGTGTGGAAGGCGCTCAACCCCTCGATCGCGGCCTTCGTCTCGTCATCCAGATCGTCATAGGCTGCGCCCATATGCGCAAACAGCGTGTCACCCCCGGCAGGTGGAAGCACGCGGGCAACCAGGATCGAACCCATCGCCGGAACCGGATCATAGGAGTGATCGGTGTGCCACGCCCCGCCGATATTGGTGGTCTGATCGGGAGCCTTGGCCACCAGCGCGATTTCCGGCCAGCGCGGATCCAACGGGAAGTAGTTGTTGAGGTCGATCCCGCCCCAGGCTTTTGCAAAAGCGATATGATCTTCGGGCGAAAAATCCTGATCACGGAACACTGCGACACCGTGGTCGTAGATTGCTGCCTTGATCGCGGCCATGTCAGCGGCGCTGCAATCCTTGAGGGCAACGCCCCCGATCTCGACCCCGCAACGCGGAGCCAAGGCCTTCATTTCCATCGATCCTCTCCCTTCGGGCTATGCGCCTCGTGGGCCGCAATCTGTCGCGCCGGAGCGACCGTGTCCAGAGAATCCTTCCCGTTGGCAAGCACCGCGGGTTGCACGAGCGGGAATCAATTGCTAGGCGCGCGCCAACCTTGAAGGGTGCCCTTGTGCATCCCCCGCTCCCAAGGCCCAAGCATTACTTCTTTGAAGCTTCGCAAGAGGATTGCACACGCGTGGATATTTCCGCCGGTATCAAGGCCAGCCTGGCTGGACGCTATGCCTCGGCCCTGTTCGATCTGGCCGCTGAAAACGGCAAGGTGACGGCTGTCGAGACCGATCTCGAGACGCTGGGCGCTGCCCTGGCCGAATCGGACGATCTGGCTGCGCTGACCACCAACCCCGAACTTGCCCGCGATGTGCAGGGCAAGGCGATGGCTGCCGTGGCAAAGAAGCTGAAGCTCAGCCCGCTCACCACCAATTTCATTGGCGTGCTGGCCGGCAACCGTCGCCTGGCCAAGCTGCCAGCGATCATCAGCGCCTTCAAGGCGATTGCCGCTGCCCAGCGCGGCGAAGTGACCGCGACCGTTACCAGCGCGCACCCGCTGTCGGACGACCAGCTCGCCGCACTCAAGACCAAGCTGACAGCGCGCGAAGGCCGCACTGTCATGCTCACCGCCTCGGTCGATCCCGACCTTCTGGGCGGCCTCGTCGTCACCATCGGCTCGCAGCGCATTGATGCCTCGATCCGCACCCGTCTCAACTCGCTTGCCAAAGCCATGCAGGCTTAAAGGACACTACCCATGCAAATCCGCGCCGCAGAAATCTCGAAGGTCATCAAGGACCAGATCGCCAATTTCGGCACCGAGGCCGAAGTCAGCGAAACCGGCACCGTGCTGTCGGTGGGTGACGGGATCGCCCGTATCCACGGCCTCGATCAGGTGCAGGCCGGCGAGATGGTGGAATTCGCCAATGGCGTGCAGGGCATGGCCCTCAACCTCGAAGCCGACAATGTCGGCGTCGTGATCTTCGGCTCGGACGCCGAAATCAAGGAAGGCGATGTCGTCAAGCGCACCGGCACCATCGTCGACGTGCCGGTCGGCAAGGGCCTGCTCGGCCGCGTGGTCGACGCGCTCGGCAACCCGATCGACGGCAAGGGCCCGATCGAAACCACCCAGCGCAGCCGCGTCGAAGTGAAGGCCCCCGGCATCATCCCGCGCGAATCCGTCTCCGAGCCCGTGCAGACCGGCCTCAAGGCAATTGACGCGCTGGTCCCCGTGGGCCGCGGTCAGCGCGAGCTGATCATCGGTGACCGCCAGACCGGCAAGACCGCTGTCGCCATCGACACCTTCATCAACCAGAAGGAAGCCAACCAGGGCGACGACGAAGGCAAGAAGCTCTACTGCGTCTATGTCGCCGTCGGCCAGAAGCGTTCGACCGTGGCGCAGATCGTCAAGCAGCTCGAAGAAAACGGCGCGATGGAGTATTCCATCGTGGTTGCCGCGACCGCTTCGGAGCCCGCGCCGCTTCAGTACCTCGCGCCCTACACCGGCTGCGCGATGGGCGAGTTCTTCCGCGACAACGGCATGCACGCCGTGATCGTGTACGATGACCTTTCCAAGCAGGCCGTGGCTTACCGCCAGATGTCGCTGCTGCTGCGTCGTCCTCCGGGCCGCGAAGCCTATCCGGGCGACGTGTTCTATCTCCACAGCCGCCTGCTTGAGCGGGCTGCGAAGATGAACGAGGAAAACGGCCACGGCTCGCTGACCGCGCTGCCGATCATCGAAACGCAGGCGGGCGACGTGTCGGCCTACATTCCGACCAACGTGATCTCGATCACCGACGGCCAGATCTTCCTCGAAACCGGCCTGTTCTATCAGGGCATCCGTCCGGCGATCAACGTCGGTCTGTCGGTGTCGCGTGTGGGCGGTGCCGCCCAGACCAAGGCGATGAAGAAGGTTTCGGGCTCGATGAAGCTCGACCTCGCGCAGTACCGCGAAATGGCGGCCTTCGCGCAGTTCGGCTCGGACCTCGACGCGGCGACCCAGAAGCTGCTGAACCGCGGTGCGCGCCTGACCGAGCTGCTCAAGCAGAAGCAGTTCTCGCCGATGCCCTTCGAAGAGCAGACCGTGTCGATCTACGCCGGCACCAACGGCTTCCTCGACAGCATCCCGGTGAACCGCGTCAACGAGTACGAGAGCCAGATGCTCGACTACATGCGCCGCGAACACGCTTCGGTGCTGACCGAGATCCGCACCAGCAAGAAGTTCGAAGGCGAAGTGGCGGACAAGACCAAGGCTGCGCTGCAGGCTTTCGGCAAGCAGTTCGCGTAAGTCAGAGGACCACCCATCAACCATCGTCACCCTGAACCCGTTTCAGGGTCCATGTTTCAACCAAGCGCGGATCACGACGGGTCCGCACCAAGTCGGAAAAATGGATGCTGAAACAAGTTCAGCATGACGAACAAGGGATAGATTAAGGCAAGATGCCAAGTCTCAAGGAACTCAAAGGTCGGATCAACTCGGTCAAGTCGACCCAGAAGATCACCAAGGCCAAGCAGATGGTCGCGGCCGCGAAGCTGCGCCGTGCGCAGGCTGCGGCCGAGGCCGGGCGTCCCTATGCCACGCGCCTTGCTGCGGTGATGGCGTCGCTGGCGGGCAAGGTGTCGGGTGATTCCGCGCCGAAGCTGCTCGGCGGCACCGGATCGGATCAGCGTCATCTCCTCGTGGTGGTCAACACCGATAAGGGGTTGTGCGGCGGTCTGAACTCGAACCTCGTCAAGGCTGCCAAGCTGAAGGCCCGCGAATTGCAGGCCGCTGGCAAGACGGTCGAATTCTACCTCGTCGGCAAGAAGGGCCGCGCGCCGCTGAAGCGCGAATTCCCGACCCTGATCGGCGCGGGCTTCGACACCAGCACGGTCAAGACCCCCGGTTTTGCCGAGGCCGAAGCCATCGCCAACGATCTGATCGCGATGTTCGACGCGGGCAAGTTCGATGTCGCGCACCTGATCTACCCGACCTTCAAGTCGGCGCTGGCGCAGGACCCGACGGTCAACCAGCTGATCCCCGTCCCTGCTCCGGCTATCGCGGTCGAAGCGGATTCGGTCGTCGATTACGAGCCGAGCGAAGAGGAAATCCTCGAAGAACTGCTGCCGCGTTACGTGCGCACCCAGCTGTTCGGCGCGCTGCTTGAGCGTGAGGCCTCCGAACAGGGCGCCTCGATGACCGCGATGGACAACGCCACGCGCAACGCAGGCGAGCTGATCCAGAAGCTGACCATCCAGTACAACCGCAGCCGCCAGGCCGCGATCACCACCGAACTCATCGAAATTATCGCGGGCGCAGAAGCGCTCTAATTGAAGGCTAAGGAACGAAAAATGGCCACCGCCCCCGCTCTCAACCAGACCACCAACGGCACCATTTCGCAGGTGATCGGCGCTGTCGTCGACGTGCAGTTCCCGGGTGAACTGCCCGCGATCCTGACCGCGCTGGAAACCAAGAACAACGGCAAGACGCTGGTGCTCGAAGTCGCCCAGCACCTTGGTGAAAACACCGTCCGCACCATCGCGATGGACGCCACCGAAGGCCTCGTGCGCGGCAGCGAAGTCGTGAACACCGGCGCGCAGATCTCGGTGCCGGTCGGCCCCAAGGTCTTGGGCCGCATCATGAACGTGATCGGCGAAGCGATCGACGAGCGCGGCCCGATTGGCGCCGACAGCACCATGCCGATCCACGCTGAAGCTCCGCTGTTCGTCGACCAGTCGACCGAAGCGGCGATCCTTGTCACCGGCATCAAGGTGATCGACCTGCTCGCTCCCTATGCGCGCGGCGGCAAGATCGGCCTGTTCGGCGGCGCGGGCGTGGGCAAGACCGTGCTGATCCAGGAACTGATCAACAACATCGCCAAGGGCCACGGCGGCGTGTCCGTCTTCGCCGGCGTGGGTGAGCGCACCCGTGAAGGGAACGATCTCTACCACGAATTCCTCGACGCCGGCGTTATCGCCAAGGATGCCGAGGGCAATGCGACCTCGGAAGGCTCCAAGGTGGCGCTGGTGTTCGGCCAGATGAACGAGCCCCCGGGCGCCCGCGCGCGCGTCGCTCTCTCGGGCCTGACCATGGCGGAATACTTCCGTGACGTCGAAGGCCAGGACGTGCTGTTCTTCGTCGACAACATCTTCCGCTTCACGCAGGCCGGTTCGGAAGTGTCGGCGCTGCTCGGTCGTATTCCGTCGGCGGTGGGCTACCAGCCGACGCTGGCAACCGACATGGGCAAGCTGCAGGAGCGCATCACCTCGACCACCAAGGGTTCGATCACCTCGGTGCAGGCGATCTACGTTCCCGCGGACGACTTGACCGACCCTGCGCCTGCTGCCTCGTTCGCTCACCTTGACGCGACCACCACGCTGTCGCGCGCCATCTCGGAACTCGGCATCTATCCGGCGGTTGACCCGCTGGATTCGACCAGCCGCGTGCTTGAGCCCCGCGTCGTCGGCGCCGAGCATTACGAAACCGCCCGCCGCGTTCAGGAAACCCTGCAGAAGTACAAGAGCCTGCAGGACATCATCGCCATTCTCGGGATGGATGAACTGTCGGAAGAGGACAAGCTGATCGTCGCCCGCGCGCGCAAGCTGCAGAAGTTCCTCAGCCAGCCGTTCCACGTCGCTGAAGTCTTCACCGGCATCTCGGGCGTGTTCGTGCAGCTCGAAGACACCGTGAAGAGCTTCAAGGCAGTGGTCGACGGCGAATATGACCACCTGCCGGAACAGGCCTTCTACATGGTCGGCGGGATCGAACAGGTCGTCGAGAAGGCCAAGAAGATGGCCGAAGAGGCGTAATGAAGCACGGCGTGGCTTTCTTCACGGCAATTGCCGTGCTGGCGGCCACGCCCGCCTCTGCCAAGGCGGCAACGCTGGCGGAATTGGCGCCCGAGGCTGTGCGGGAGTTTTGTCCTGATCTTATGGAGATCGAGACCCCGCTCGCAGAAGATCAATCGATCAAGGCGCGTGGGTACATCGCCGGTGAAAGCCGCAACCATCCGCGCGCTGGTCGTCTCGATGTGGTGACGCGGACCGCTGATGATGGCACCATCTGGATTGCCAATTCGCGCGATGCGTCACTGTGTCAGGTCGGACTCGAGGGTACCGGGGCAAGAGGGGCGTTCGAAGCCCTGCTGACGGGGGCGAAGGACATTGATCCCACGTTCGTCCCCGATGCAGCGGCGACCTCACCCAACCCTGCTCTGCGCATGGTCTCGCTTCGCACGCCTGCGATTGACGGGGTCTATCTTGGCATTCAGTTCATCGATACTACTGGCAGCAACGCCGATGGTCCGCTGATCATCCAGCAATATCTCCTCGAGGATTAATCATGCCCCTCCACTTCGAACTCGTCACCCCCGCCAAGCTCGTCCGGTCGGAAGATGTCCACATGGTGGTCGTCCCCGGCACCGAGGGTGAATTCGGCGTGCTCGAAGGCCATGCGCCTTTCATGAGCACCATCCGCGACGGCGCGGTGCAGGTCTTCGCCTCTGCCAACGCCGCGCCCGAGATCATTCAGGTGCGCGGCGGTTTTGCCGAGGTGAACGAGAAGGGCCTCACCGTCCTTGCCGAACACGTCGAGGGCTGATCGCCCCGATCACAGCATAAGCAAAAGGGCGGGCCGCAGGGTCCGCCCTTTTTGTTTGTATCCCCTTCCCTTTGCATCCGTCCCTCGGCACAACAGGCGTCTGAATTCCTTCGAGGAGAGGACGCTTGAAACTTGTCTCCACTTTCGCACTGGCACTCGCAATGACCGCCCTTTCAACCACTGGCGCCGCAGCGGCGCAGGAGGCTCCTGTCGACGGCGTCCCCGGCCCCGAGCAGGACCCCTATATCTTCCTTGAGGAAGCCCGCAGCCCCGAGGCGCTGGACTGGGTGGCCAAGGAGAACGAACGCACGCTCGCCGCGTTCGAGGCCGATCCGCGCTATGCGCAGTTGAAGGCCGAGGCGCTGGCCATCTTCAATTCGGACGAGCGGGTGCCGGGGGTGGGCTTCACTCCGCACGGCATGATCAACTTCTGGCAGGACGCCAAGAACCCCAAGGGCCTGCTGCGCCGCACCACGCTGGAAAGCTGGCGGACGGACAAGCCCGAGTGGGAGACCATCCTTGATATCGACGCGCTGGCCAAGGCGGAAGGCAAGGAGTGGGTCTATGGCGGCATGTCCTGCCTGCCGCCTGCCGGCACGCGCTGCATGGTCTACCTGTCTGACGGCGGCAAGGATGCCAGCCTGGGCCGCGAATTCGACATGACGACCAAGAGCTTCGTCGAAGGCGGCTTTGCCCTGCCCGAAAGCCAGGGCGGCGCGGAATGGCTCGACGCTGATACCATGCTGATCAGCCGCAATTTCTCGCCCGAGACCACCACCGAAAGCGAATACCCCTTCACCACCCGGCTGTGGAAGCGCGGCACCGCAATCGAGGACGCGCCCGAAATCTTCCGCGGCGACAAGACCGATGTCTCCTCCGGCGCAACGCTGCTGCGCGACGGCAATGCCGTGATCCACGGGCGCACCGCCTATCGCGGCATCTCGTTCCATGAACGGCTGTTCTTCTTCGAGAAGGACGGCGCATGGCTGCAACTCGACCTGCCCACCAAGGCCGGTCCCTACGGCATCATCGACGGGCAGATCCTGTTCTCGACCGATGTCGAATGGAAGCGCGGCGATCAGACCTTCCCGGCGGATTCGCTGGTTTCGGCGGACCTCGAAGCGTGGAAGGCCGATCCCAACGGCGTCCCCATGACACTGGTCTGGGCGCCGGGTGACCGCCAAACCAAGACCGGCGCTACCAGCACCAAGAACAGCCTGTTCGTCGAATTGCTCGACAATGTGCGCGGGCGGGTGCTGAAGTTCGATTACGCCGATGGCAAGTGGACCAGCCAGCAGCTCGCCCTGCCCGACAATGCAACGGTCGGCATCGCTGCCTCGTCGGACGAGACGGACGAGATCATGTTCACCTCGACCGATTTCCTCACCCCCGGCACGTGGTTCTACGCCAAGGACGGCACCACGCTTGAGCAGGTCAAGCGCGGACCGGAATATTTCGATGCTGCCGGGATGGATGTCGAACAGCACGAGGCGACCAGCAAGGACGGGACCAAGATCCCCTACTTCATCGTCAAGCCCAAGGGCATGACGCTGGATGGCACCACCGCGACGCTGCTGACCGGTTACGGAGGCTTTCAGGTTCCGCGCCTGCCCGGCTACCTTGGCTCGACCGGCAAGCTGTGGGTCGAAAAGGGCGGCGCCTATGTGCTCGCCAATATGCGCGGCGGCGGCGAGTTCGGGCCGATGTGGCACCAGAGCGCGATCCGCGAGAACAAGCAGCGCACCTGGGACGATTTCATCGCGGTGGGCGAGGATCTGGTGAAGCGCGGCTTCACCTCTCCCGCACACCTTGGCATCCAGGGCGGCTCGCAGGGCGGGTTGCTGGTTGGCACCTTCTTCACCCAGCGCCCTGACCTTTTGAACGCGGCGATCGTGCAGATCCCGCTGTTCGACATGCTGCGCTATCACCTGATCGGGCGCGGGGCTTCGTGGATCGGCGAATATGGCGATCCGCGCATCCCTGAGCAGCGCGCGTGGATCGAGGGCTATTCGCCCTATCAGAAGATCGTGGCGGGCGTGGATTACCCTGCGCCGTTCCTTTGGGCCTCGACCGCGGATGACCGCACCCACCCCGCCCACGCACGCAAGGGCGCGGCCAAGCTGAAAGAGCTCGGCCAGCAGTACTACTACTTCGAGGATACCACCGGGGGCCACTCCGGCGGGGTCGACAATGACCAGCGCGCCAAGCTTCAGGCGCTGCAATTCATCTACCTGATGCAGCGCCTGATGGGGCCTGCGCAGGGCGAGTAAGCATCCGCTGAACAACACATGCAAGGGGGCGGCGCCGAAACGGGGCCGCCCCTTTTTGCGTTAACCGCGTGAGCCAACCCAACTGCCTGTAAAACAAGCCGACACTTTGCTTTCGGTTCGTCGCACCCACAGCACGGAGCGTTTCATCAACGCCGGATTAACCATAGCTGGAAAGGTCTGGTTAGGGCTTCGCGTCAACATTCAAGCCATCGGGGGCGATGAGCACGAGCGACGAGGAGCACAGTAATGGCCTACCCCAGAGACATTTCGATCGCCGATGCGATCAAGAGCTACAACGCCCTGCCCCGCACCCACCGCGTCCATTGGTCCAAGGCGCGCAAGGACGAAGTGGTGCGCGCCGTGCGTGAGCGGGCAATGAGCTTCCACGAGGCGCGGACCCGCTATCTGCTCAGCCGCAGCGAGTTCGAACAGTGGGAGGCGGACTATCTTGCCACCGCGCCCGCCGATAACGGGCCGATGCAGGAGGCGTGACCGCCCGAAGGCCGTTGGTGCCTATTGCGCTGCGACGGGGATCAGCACCTCGTTGCGGCGCAGCGGCCCCGGCACCATCGGCGCATCATAGAACGCGAATTCGGCCTCGCCAGCGGGCATCAGGCCCTGCCCCGTCATCCAGTCGCGCAGCCGCGCTTCCATCAGCGCCAGATCGCGGGCCGATCCATTGCCGGAGAACCGGATCGCCGCCATCCGCCGCGCCGGAACCTGTGTCAGCGCAATATCGGCAGGTGCAGGCGGCAGGGTATCGAGGGTGTATTTCGACGGCATCACAAACCGCATCCGCCATTCGCCCGGCTGGGTTTCATCCTGCAAGACCGGCGCGGTCATGGCGATGCTTTCGCCGCCTGCGGGACGATCCTGCGCGAAGATATAGGCAGCCAGACGCCGGAAGCTCGCTCCGCTGGCACGCTCGCGGCTGCCGGAGTGGCTGACTTCGGCGACCACGAGCGAGGGGTAATCGCGCAGTTCGAAATCCGCGTCAGCGCTGACCACGGCGAATTCGGGCTCTTCGGTCTGGCGGTACTGGGCATACACGGCAGCGGCTCCCAAAGCGGCGATTCCAAGTCCGGCGGCGATCCATCGTCCGATGCGCATTGCGTGTTCCTTTATGTGGCCCCCGTATGCTTAGCCGCTGGAGGCCGCGAAAGTTCCCTCGCCTGCGACGAACTAACGCGTCGGCGCGTCGAAATCGGCGGGCTTGTTGGCGATCCAGGCGACGAACTTGTTGATGGCGGCGTTGTCGCGGATTTTCTCCGCATCCTCGCCGATCCGCGCGAGCTCGTTGTTGGTGAAGTTGGCGTGGATGGTCTTGTGGCAGATCGGATGGATCGGCACCTTGACCTTGCCCTTCTTCGCCTTGGGCACCGGGTGATGCCACTGGACGATATCGCCGAGCGGACGGCCGCATAGCCAGCAGGTGAGGGTCTTCTCATCCTCGTCCATCACCCTGCTCCTGCCCATTTATTTGCTACCCAAACGGGCACGCATCTTCTTCTTGCCGAGAAAGATGCGCAGGTTTTCGGCGAAGGCATCCTGAACACTGGCGCGCGCTGCGGCGGTGTCGGTTTGCGCTCCAGTGTCGAATTCGGGCGCACCGGTGCTGCCTGCATCAATGAAATCGAAGGTCGTATTCCCCGTCGGCCCGAACTCGCGAAACACGAAAGCCGTCTGAATCTTCTTGCTGATCGCCGTGCGGAACAGCGTGACGAAGACGACATGCAACTCGGCATAGCAAGCCGCCGTCGAATCCCCGTATCGCGGTCCCTTGGCAATACCTTTCTGTATCCAATTGGCAAAAGGCGAAACCTCGGGCGCCTCGTGGAAAACGATCTGGTAACCTTGAAATGCCGCGCTTTCTTCCAGCTTCATCTCCGCGATCTTGCGCACCTGACTTTCAGGATCGGCAGCAAGGCCGATACGCTTGGCGACCTCTTCCATGGGAGTGAGCGTCAGGTTGAGTACGGGGCCATTGAGCCATCCGCCGGAGCTGGCACCATGGTAGACAGCGTAGAACTGACGCGTCGGCCAGACGTGGAGTTCGCAAGGCGCCTGATCTGCCTGTGCAGATGCGGGTACGGCAGACAGGCCCGCCGCCAGTACCAGCGCCGAAAGCGCCCTTCGATGTCCCCGCATCAGCCCCTCACCCCTTCTTCTCCGCCGCCTTCTTCTTCTTCATCGCATCGTGGAAGCGGTCGGCCCAGCCGTCCTTCACCAGCTGTTCGGCGCGCACCATGCGCAGTTCGCCCGGAGCCACATCGCGGCTGACCGCTGATCCTGCCGCGACAATCGCGTCGGCGCCGATGGTGACAGGCGCAATCAGCGACGAGTTCGAGCCGATGAAGGCGCCCGCGCCGATCACGGTCTTGTACTTGAAGTATCCGTCATAATTGCAGGTGATGGTGCCAGCACCGATATTCGCGCCCGCGCCGATGGTGGCATCGCCCAGATAGGTGAGGTGGCTCGCCTTGGCGCCCTCGCCCAGCACCGCGTTCTTCACCTCGACGAAGTTGCCGATGAAGCTGTTCTCCTCCAGCACCGTGCCGGGGCGCAGGCGCGCGAAGGGACCGACCTTGACCCCGCTGGCGAGGCTCGCGCCCTCGATATGGGAATTGGCGCGCACAAGGACGTTGTCCGCAATCACCACGCCCGGGCCAAAGAAGACGTTGGGCTCGATCGTGACATCGCGGCCCACCTGGGTGTCGTAAGCGAAGAACACCGTGTCAGGCGCGATCAGGGTCGCGCCTTCGTCCATCGCCTTCACCCGCCGCGCCGCCTGCCAGCGCGCTTCGGCGGTCGCGAGTTCGGCGCGCGAGTTGATCCCGGCGACTTCATCCTCGCTCGATGCGGTGATGACAGCGCAGCCGCGCCCGTCGGCAATCGCGATGTTGACGATATCGGGAAGGTAGTATTCGCCCTGCGCATTGTCGTTCCCGACCCGCGCCAGCAATGCGAACAGGTCGTCTGCGCGCGCCGCCAGCAGTCCCGAATTGCACAGGTGGCAGGCGCGCTCGCCTTCATCGGCGTCCTTGAATTCGACCATCTTGAGGATGGTCCCGGCATCATCCGCGATCACCCGGCCATAGGCGAGCGGATCGGCAGGCTCGAACCCGAGCACGACCGCAGCGGGCGCATCGGGGGCGTGCAGCCGCTCCAGCATCGCCCGCATCGTCGACGCCTTCACGAAGGGCACATCGCCATAAAGCACCAGCACATCGCCCGCGAAGCCCTGCAAGGCGCCTTCGGCCTGCTGCACCGCGTGCCCAGTGCCGAGCTGAGGTTCTTGCAGGCAGGTCGCAGCCCGCGTCCCGACGGCCTTTTCGATCTGGTCACGCCCAGCACCCACGACCACTGCCAGCCGCTCCGGCCCGAGTTCGGCCACGCTCGCCATCAGGTGTTCGAGCATGGCCCGGCCTGCGATTTTGTGCAGCACCTTGTGCGTGTCGCTCTTCATGCGGGTGCCTTTGCCCGCAGCAAGGATGATGGCGGCGAAAGGATGTGTCGTCGTGGTGGTCATGAAAGCCCCTGTAAGCAAACCCGCGCCTGCCAGCAAATGCTTGCGGTTTGAAGAACCATCCGCCACCGATCCCCCATGAAAACGATCCCCTTTGACGCCATCGGCTTCGACCTCGACGGCACCCTGCTCGATACCTTCCGCGATCTGGGCGCGGCGGTGAACCATGCCTTGGTGCTCGGCGGCTTTGCCGAGGTGTCGGTGGAAACATCGAAGGACCTGATCGGCGGCGGGGCCAAGATCATGCTGGCCCGCGCGATCGAGGCGCAGGGCGGCGTGGCAGAGGACGAGTTCAAGCGGCTCTACAAGGCGATGCTGGCCTATTACGAAGGCCACAATGCCGTCCACACCGCCCCCTACCCCGGCGTGCGCGAGGCGCTGGCGACGCTGGCGGACAAGGGCGTGCGCATGGCGGTGGTCACCAACAAGTTCGAAGCCTTCGCCCGCAACGTGCTGACCCAGCTTGATCTGATCGACACCTTCGAAACCGTGATCGGCGGCGATTCCATGGGCAAAGGCCCGGACGGCCAGTTCCTTGCCAAGCCCCACCCTGCCCCCGTGCTTGCCGCCCGCGAGGCATTGGGAGGCGGCCGGTTCGTGTTCATCGGCGATTCCACCTATGACGTGCGCGCTGCCAAGGCGGCGGGCGTTCCGGTGATCGCGGCCGCCTATGGCTATTGCGACAAGCCCCCGCATGATCTGGGCGCGGACGCGGTGATCGATTCGTTCGGCGACCTGATTCCCGCGCTGGCGGCGCTTCAGCCACCAGCCTGACCCTACGGCATCGCACCCTGTCAGTTCGGATGTTGCAAGCATCGCGCGAAAGTGCCACGCAGCGCCCGCATTTTGCTTTACGCAGGCGTAAACCGCGCCGCATCTTTGGACAGGAGAAACACCCATGACCATCAGCTTCAAGGACAAGGTCGCCATCGTCACCGGTGCCGGCGGCGGGCTCGGCAAGGCCTATGCGCTCGAACTCGCCCGTCGCGGCGCGAAGGTTGTCGTCAATGACCTCGGCGGTTCGCGTGACGGCACCGGCACTTCGGACGCCGCCGCGCAGGTCGTCGCGGAAATCGAAGCGATGGGCGGCGAAGCCATCGCCAATGGCGGATCGGTCACCGAATTCGAGCAGATGGAAAAGATGGTCGCCGACGCCAAGCAGAAGTGGGGCGGCGTGCATGTCCTCATCAACAACGCGGGCGTGCTGCGCGACAAGACCTTCGCCAAGATGGAACCGGCCGACTTCGAATTCGTGGTCAAGGTGCACCTCACCGGCTCGGCCTTCGCCACCAAGGCGTGCTGGGAAACCTTCCGCGAACAGGGCTATGGCCGCATCCTGATGACCGCGTCCTCGACCGGCCTGTTCGGCAATTTCGGTCAGGCGAACTACGGCGCGGCCAAGCTGGGCCTTGCTGGCCTCACCAAGACGCTGGCGCTGGAAGGCGCGAAGTATAACGTACGCTGCAACACCCTGTCGCCGGTCGCGGGCACCCGCATGACCGAAGACCTGTTCCCCGAAGAAGCCTTCAAGCTGTTCGCGCCGGAAAACGTGGTCCCGGCCGCGCTGTTCCTGGTCAGCGAAGACGCGCCGAGCAACGCCATCGTCGGCGCGGGCGCTGGCGGCTTCCACTCCTCGTGGACCGTCATGAACGACGCCGTGTGGCTGAAGGACGAAGACCGCACAGTGGAAGGCTTTGCCGCCCGCTGGGAAGAGATCAATTCCTTCACCAACCTCATCGCTCCGCAGTCCGGTTCCGAGCAGTCGGGCAACATCCTTCGCGCGATGCAGAAGGTCACCGGCACCGGCCCCGCCAGCGCGCGGGGCTAAGCCCACACTGTATTGACAAGCTAAGACACCGGGTTCATTCTTCCGCCAATTCAAGGGGGAGGGATGCCCGGTGTATAGCGACGAAGACCTCAATTCCGCCGTGGCCGCAGGCGCATTGAGCGCCGAGGCTGCCGCGAATTTCCGCGCTCATATGAGCGCGATGCGCCATCTGCCACATGCCTCGGAAGAGGATTTCCGGCTGCTCAATTCGTTCAACGACATCTTCGTCAGCATCGGGATCGTGATCCTGCTGGTGGCACTGGGTGCGATTGGACAGGCGCTGGCAGGAGTGATTGCGCCGGTGCCGCCTTTCCCGAATGTTTCGAGTCCCTTTGATTTTGACAGTCCGGCAGTGACCGAGTGGAGGGCGGCGCGCGCCGTCACGCAATCGCTGTCCGTGACGTTTGCAGGCCTGCTTGTCGCGGCCGCCGCATGGCCTCTGGCGACATTCTTCACCGCAAAGCGCCGTATGGCCCTGCCTTCGATCATTTTGCTGCTTGCCTTTGTCGGCGGGGTATTCGCGATTGGCGCGGGCGGCGTGATGGTGGTGGTCACGGAAAGCAACGACAACGAGACGCTCGGTGCGGTCCTGCTGGCTGGCGCAGCGCTGGCGGCAGCGGGCGCGGCGTGGCTGCACTGGCGGCGGTTCATGGTGCCGATCACGGTCGCGGCGGGATCGGCGGCGATTGCCGGCACAATATTGGCGCTTCTCGCGGCCGCCATCGGCCCGGATAATCTGGGCGAGAAGGTGATGCTCGCACTGGTGCTGGGCGCTGGCCTTGCCGTGTTCGCCTTCGCGATGCGCTGGGACATCTCGGACCGCGCGCGCACCACCCGCCGCTCCGATGTCGCCTTCTGGCTTCACCTCACCGCCGCGCCGATGATCGCGCACCCGATCTTCGCGCTGCTGGGCGTCACCGATGGCGACAATCCCGGCATGGGCGCGGCGTTCGGCGTCATCGGCGTTTACGTCGCTTTCGGCCTCGTCGCGCTGGCGACCGACCGGCGCGCGCTGCTGGTGTCGGCGCTGGTCTATGTCCTGTTCGCGCTGACCTTCCTGTTCCAGGAATTCGGCGCGGTGGAATTGAACTTCGCCCTGACCGCACTGGTGATCGGCTCGGCGCTGCTCAGCCTGTCGGCGTTCTGGCAGCCGATCCGGCGCGCGGTGGTGACGCTGCTGCCGGACGGGCTTCAAGCCATGCTGCCTGCGACCGAAGAGGCGGTTTACATGCCCGGCACCACCGCCAGCCCGGCATAAGACAGAAGCAAGCCTCACCAATCGCTTGCAAATTGCCAAGGCCCGGTCACAATGTGCCGGGCCTTGCGCTGTCCGGGGGCGGACACGGCAGGCCGGTTCAATAGGGGGTCGCCACCATGCAAGACAGCAACCTGCGCGTTTACGCGCTGCTCGCCAGTATCGCCGGATGGATCGTATGCGCGCTGGCGCTGATGATGGCGGTGCTGATCGCCTACTGGCTCGCCTCAGCCGAGCCGCAGGGGCCGTTCAGCCCGCTCCTCGCTGTGATCTGGCTGGCGAGCGCGGGGGCCAACATGTTCGGCCTCCTGTCGATCATTCCCATTCTGCTGTGGATCTACACCGCCCACGCCAATCTGCGCGCGGCCGGCGTGCCGGGGCTGCGCCATTCGCCCGCCTGGGCGACCTTCAGCTTCTTCGTGCCGGTCATGAACCTGTTCGTCCCCTTCGTTGCCATGCGCGAACTGGCCAACCGCAGCGCGGGCGAGCCGGAGGAATTCGCCGAGAGCAGCGTGGATGACGTCACCAGCTGGTGGAGCTGTTTTGTCGTGTCGATGGTGGTGGGGATCATGGTGTCCATCACGCTGGTGATCGACGCCATCCCCGGCGTTTACGTCACAACGCCGCTGTGGGCGGTGATGAGCCTGTTGCTACTCGGCCAGCTGCTTTATGCGGGCGCGGCGTTCTACATCGTCAAGGTGGTGCGGCAGGTGACGGCGAACCAGCTGAGCGGATCGGCCCAGTTGGCGATGTTCGAATAGCCCTATTCCTCGACCGCCTTCAGCAGCCGCCGCTCCATCGGCGCAAGGACATTGGCGAGATCATGGCCGCGCTTGAGCACCTGCCCGTGCTCGCCGAACAGCGTCCACATCCCCTGCTTTGACCGGAGCGCAGGGCGTTTCTCCACCCGCGCCTGAGGCCGCTCTGCCGCGCGGCGGAAGGCGGCAAAGGTGGCGGCATGGCGATCAAAATCCATGGCGTAATCCCGCCATTCGCCCGCCGCGACCATCCGCCCATACAGATCGAGAATGCGCATCAGCTCGGCGCGCTCGAACCCGACCTGGTCCGCGCTGCGTGCCGGAAAGGGAACCACCTGTCCGCCCACACCCGGGCTCTGACCTGCGTTCTTCAATCGGCTAATCCTTCACCGCGCGCTTGCGCAGGGGCATCGGAGCGGCGGCTGGTTCGGGTGCAGCAGCGGGTGCCGCGTGCGTTTCAGCCAGCATCGCCTTCATCAGCGCCATTTCCTCGCGCATCGCGGCAATCTCGGCTTCGAGCTTTTCCACGCAGTCCCCGCGTGGGCGGCCCATGTCATCGCACGGGGGATCATCGCAAGGCGTGCCATATGGGATGAATTCGCGCAGCCACTCCTCGGCCGGAACCAGCGTGGAGCGGGCTTTCAGGCCGATCATCGTTGCACCTGCCGGAACATCTTCGGTCACGACCGCATTGGCACCCACGCGCGCGCGTTCGCCGACGACGATCGGGCCGATGATCTGCGCGCCGGAACCGATGATGACATTGTCTTGCAGCGTCGGGTGGCGCTTGCCGCCCTTGCCGTTGGTGGGGTTCGATCCGCCCAGCGTCACGCATTGGTAGATCGTGACATTGTCGCCGATCTCGGCCGTCTCGCCGATCACCGTGAAGCCGTGGTCGATGAAGAAATTCTTGCCGATCGTCGCGCCGGGATGAATGTCGATCGCGGTCAGCGCGCGCGAAAAATGGTTCACGAAACGGGCGAGAAAATACAGCCGCGCCTCGAACAGCCAGTGAGCGACGCGGTGCAGCCCCAGCGCCAGCACGCCCGGATAAAGCAGGATCTCCCACCGCGAACGCGGTGCCGGATCGCGCGCGCGGACCGAGTCCAGATAGCTGATCAGCCGGTCAAACATGGCCCGTCACATTCCCACCAAAGCAAGGCCAATGCAATCGGCCACTACAGCAGTCGCTGCTGCTCGGGGCCGTGCAGGGCCTCAAGCGCCGCGCGCCACACAGACATGGTGGCAGGCGTCTGGCGTTCAAGAGAGATGCGGTCGATTGCCGCCACCAGTGCCTCGATCGCGGCAAAGCTGCGTTCGTTGCGCGGAACGAGATAATCAGCGGCGCCATCGGGCAGGCTCAACCCGCGATGTTCCGCATGGGCAAGGATCAGGTCGCCTGCCATGACATCATCGGGCGCAGCGATGGCAAGCTGCAACGAACCACCAATGCGCGAGGCAAGGTCGGGCAGCGCGATGCGCCAGCCGCCGTGATCCGGATCGGCATTGGCGACCAGCAGCAGCGCTCCGCCTTCCTTCGTCCCGCCCTGCTGCACCGCGTTCCAGCGATGGAACAGCGCGGTCTCGTCCAGCTTTTCGGCATCGTCGATGACATCGAGCCGCTCGGCCCCGTGAACGCTCTGCGCCCAGCGCGCGAGCAGGCTTTTGCCCGAACGCGGCGGGCCGGTGAGCACGGCGACGTGGAAGGGCCAATGCTCCGGCGATTGGAGCGCCTCGATCACGGCCGCGTTGGCCGGGCCGACCACGATCCGCTGTGCGCCGCCGTGCGCGCGCGCTGCCAGTGGCAGGGCAATCTGGGAAGGCTCGGCCATCGCGCCGTTACCTGCCCGCGGCTTAGCGGCTGATGGCGAGCGCGTTTGCCCCGCGCCGCACGTTGAACCCGCGCGATTCGAGGGCCGCGGCCAGTTCCTCGAGCGATCCGGCATAGGTCACCGCCATCACCGACGTGCCGCCAATCGCGGTGCTGGTAACCCCGACACCGCGCACGCCGCCGGTCCCGCGCACCGCGCCCAGCGCCGAATCGAAGGTTCCGGCATCAGGGGTGGAGAACTGGACGGTGATGACCCGCAGCGGCGCCTCGCCCGGCTCGATCCCGGTGACAGGCTGCGCCTCGATCCGCGGCACGGCCCCGCTGGCCACGGCAGCCTCGGCAGCGCGGCGGGCCTGTGCAGCACGCCCGATTTCGATCAGGCGCTGGATTGCAGGGTCGATTTCGCCGCCGGCCCCGAGCCTGAGGCTGGGATCGGGCCGGAGCTTGCCCGAACTGAGCGCGGCGGTGAAAATTCCGTCCATCCGCTCCACCGCCTGCGCCAGCATGGCGGGCACGCCATCGGGGTTCTCGGCCTTCAAGGTAAAGGTTTCGAGCGGACGGCTGTCGGGGCCATAACGCGCGGTAAAGGTGCCGCTCACCGGCCCGCCGGGAAACTGGTGGTCGAGCCGGGCAAAGGCCATCAGCACATCAGTCGCGCCATATTGGTCGAGCGTCGAACGCCACCAGGCACGGCTGCGCCGGTTGGCCTGCCCGAAATTCACGAGGAGCGAATCGCCGCCCGCCCCGCTGAGGCGCACGTAATCGATCCGGCTCGTGCCCGGATTGAACTCCGCCCAGGCGCGCTGCCACGGGTTACGCTGTTCGAACGTGATATAGGCGCCGCCCGATTCCTGAACCGGGATCAGCAGCAAGGGCGCCGAGCGCACCACCTGCGCCGCACCGCCAAGATAGGAGCCTGCCCGCTGGCGATCGAACACCACGCCGAGTGTCGCGATATAGCGCCGGGGGCCAAGCCGCTCGCGCTCGATCACAATGGCGGAGACGAGACCATCAAGCTGGCTGTCCGACAGCTTCGGGCCTTTCAGCTTCTCCCACGCCTTGCGCTGCGCTTCGCGCCAGCCGTTGGCGCGGGCATCCTCGGCGCTTTTACCCTGCACATCGACGCTGATGCCCTTGACCTCGATATCGGCGCTGGCAGCCGTCGGCGCGATGCCGCGGTCGCCTGCAACCTGCGCGACCAGAGCATAGCCCCCGCCCAGCAAGGCAAGCGCCAAAGCCGCACCGCCGAGCCATCGCCGCGAGGGGCGAGACGGGGAAGCACCGGGGCCGGGAAGGGAAAGAGACGCACTCATGGGGAAAATCGCTTGTCCTTTGCCCAATGGCGAGTGGAATTCCAAGCGCGAAAGGCTAAAGCCTCGGGCATGAACGGCAAGAACTCACCCTACACCTACGCCGAGGCCGGCGTTTCGATCGAAGCAGGCAATGCCCTTGTGAAGGCCATCGCCCCGCTGGCCAAGGCCACCGCGCGCCCCGGCGCGACGAGTGAGCTCGGCGGGTTCGGCGGGTTTTTCGACCCCAAGGCGGCCGGTTACAATGATCCGCTGCTGGTCGCGGCGAATGATGGTGTCGGCACCAAGCTGAAGCTGGCGATCGAGCATGACCGCCATGACACGGTCGGCATCGATCTGGTTGCGATGTGCGTCAATGATCTGATCGTGCAAGGCGCGGAGCCTTTGTTCTTCCTCGACTATTTCGCCACTGGCAAGCTGGAGAACGGCGTGGCCGAACGCGTGATTGCGGGCATTGCAGAAGGCTGCAAGATGGCCGGATGCGCGCTGATCGGCGGCGAGACGGCGGAGATGCCGGGGATGTATGCCGCCGGGGATTACGACCTTGCAGGCTTCTGCGTTGGCGCGGTCGAACGCGGCGAACAGTTGACCGGCGACAAGGTTGCGCCGGGTGACGTGCTGCTTGGCCTTGCATCCTCCGGCGTGCATTCCAACGGCTATTCGCTGGTGCGCAGGCTGGCGGCGGACAAGGGCTGGAAGCTGAATCGCCCTGCCCTGTTCGATCAGGAGCAATTGCTGATCGATGCCCTGATCGCGCCGACCCGCATCTATGTCGCGAGCCTGCTGCCGCTGATCCGTGAAGGTCACATCAACGCGCTGGCCCATATCACCGGCGGCGGCCTGCTCGAAAACATCCCGCGCATTCTGCCGGACGGCGCCCACGCCCATGTCGATGCCGACCTTTGGCCGCAGCCGCGCCTGATGGCCTTCCTGCAAGCGTCTGGGCATATCGAGCCGGAAGAAATGGCGCGCACCTTCAACTGCGGGGTCGGCATGGTGCTGGCGGTCGCAGCGGACAAGGTGGCGGAGGTGACCGCAAGGCTTGAAGCAGCGGGCGAGACCGTGTTCGCGGTCGGCCGGATCGAGGCGGGTGACAAGGGCTGCACCGTGCGCGGATCGGTGGAGACGTGGGCGGCGAAAGCTGACTGGAGCGCGACGCATCTTGGTTGAAAAGGCCCGCATCGCCGTTCTGATCTCGGGCGCGGGCACCAACATGGCCGCGCTGGTCTATGCCAGCCGGATCGCGAACTGCCCTTATGAGGTGGTGCTGGTCGCCAGCAACGATCCTGCGGCCCCGGGCCTTGCGCTGGCGCAGGCCGAGGGCATCGCGACCTTTTCCCACCCGCACAAGGGGCTCACCCGTGAGGCGCATGACGCCGCGATGGAGGCCGCAGTGCTGGAGTCGGGCGCGGGGTACATCGTGCTTGCGGGCTATATGCGCATCCTGTCCGACAGCTTCGTCGAACGCTGGGCGGGCCGGATGCTCAATATCCACCCCTCGTTGCTACCGCTCTACAAAGGGCTCGACACCCACGCCCGCGCAATTGCCGCCGGGGATAGCCACGGTGGCACCAGCGTGCATCTGGTTACACCCGAACTGGACGCTGGCGAGGTTCTGGCGCAGGTGCGCGTGCCGATCGTCGCGGGCGATACGCCAGACAGCCTTGCCGAACGGGTGAAGCTGGCCGAACATCAGCTCTACCCGCGCGCCGTGGCCGATTACGTGTCGCGCTGGCGCAACCCCGCATGGCTGCTGGAGCAACTGCGCACCCGCGCCCTCGCCCTGCCAGAAACAAGCGAGCAGGACAGCTTCGGTTCGGCCGGTTTCCGCGTCGGCGAAGGGAAATCAGGCAAGTACTTCGCCTATTTCTCTGACCGCCCCCACGGACATGATCGCATCGCCATGCTGGTGAAGACCAGCGGAATGGATGAACTGAGCGCCCTCGTGGAAGATCAGCCGGAGGTCTATTTCAAACCCGCCTTCTACGGGGCGAGCGGCTGGGTCGGGATCATCCTCGACCGGCCCGAGCTCGACTGGGGCGATGTCGAGGCTTGGCTCCAACGCAGCTGGCGCAGCGTCGCACCCAAGCGGCTGACCCGGATGATGGACGTCGCGGACGAATTCTGATGGCAGAATTATTGACTTTTTGCGCAGTCGATGCTACTTCTCAAAAGCCGAAACGCTCGTGGCGTCCGAAACAAGTTGACCGCTGTTTCGCTGATGAGGCAGGTCGCGCTCGATGAACCTGCCGTTTTCCTTCTTGGAAATTCTCGAACGCTTGATGCCCGGCGCCGCCTTTGTCGGCATTCTAGTCGTTATGCCACCGGTCGCGACCGACTCGCTTCCCAAGTTCACGAATCTGGCTGACCCAGTGTTGCTGGCAGGTCTGTTCATCACGCTGAGCTATACCCTCGGCGTCGTGTTCAACCTTATGTCGTGGAGTTCGCAGTCAATCGATAAAACTCTGCTGAACCGCCGCGACTCCAATGCTGTCGAAGGCACAGACGAGAAACTGGTAGCGCTTGGGAAGGCCTACAACGACGTTTTCGGGCTCGCCATCAGCCGAGAGTCGTGGCGACTTTGCTACGGGATTGCTGACAAATGCGGCTATGGAGTGCGGATAAGTCTCTTCAGCTCGCTCGAGATTTTCTGTCGCTCGCTTTTCGTCGGTTCGGCGCTACTTGCCCTCATTTACCTATTCTGCGTTCCGGCATCGCCTTTTAATCTCCCGCTCGGCCTGCTGTTCATCGCATTGGCGTGGGCTTTCGCATTTGGCTCGCGAGTTTATTCACGCGCCTTCACTGCTGCCATCTTCGAGGCGTTCCACACGTGGTACGTGGTCGACCGTAAGCCGAAATAGGATCGTGAGGTCGCCCCCGCCCACCCGCGATCACCTGCTGGCCCGAGCCCCGCTAGCGACCCGCGCCAACGCCTTTCTTGGCAAGGCATGGCAGCGCGGCTGGTTGCCTCCGCCTGCGCTTGATCCTGACGCGCTGTGGGCGCTCGCCGCCAAGCCCTATGGCGCGCGGGCCGACGCGGTGGAGTATGGCGGGCGCTCGGACGAGGACGTCGCCGATTTCCGCGAGCGGCTCACGCGCCTGATTGCGGCGGCGGCGCAAGAGGCCGATCTCAACCCGCTTGGGCGTGCCATGGCATGGGGGCAGCTGTCGCGGGTCGTAAAGAACCGGCTGGCCTTCGGCGCCTTGTGGCTGGACCGGCCGGAGCTGCTGGAAACACCCCTCGCCCCACCGATCATCGTCATCGGCCATATGCGCAGCGGCACAACCCGTATCCACACGCTGCTCGCCGCCGATCCGGCCCACTCGCACACCCGCTATTGCGACGCCTATCACCCCGTTCCCGCGCGGCTCGGCATGAACCGGGTCAAGGCGGCGCTGGAACTGGCGATGCTCGGCGCGCTCAATCCGTGGATGCAGTCGATCCACCCGATGACGGCTAGCGGGGTGGAGGAGGAGCTGGCCTGGCTTTCCGCCGCGCTCCACCATTCGATCTACGAATCCCAGTGGCATATCCCGGCCTATTCGGCATGGAGCGAGGCGCGTGATCCTGCCCCCGTTTACCGCGAATTCGCCCGCATCCTGCGCACCGATGCCGCCAGCCGCGCTGTGGCGGACAAGCCCCGTGTGCTCAAAGTTCCCGCCTTTGCCGAGGATCTTGCCACCCTGCTGGAGCTGCTGCCCGAAGCCCGGCTGGTGCACGCCCAGCGCGCTCATGACGCCGTGCTACGCAGCGCGGTCAGCCTCGCCGCGAACCAGATGGCGTTGCAATCGGACACCTGCGACCTCGCCGCCATCGAATCGCGCTGGCAGCACAAGATTGCCCTTCGTGAAGAGCGCGTTGCGCGCGTGCTTTCCGGCTGGCGGGGGCCGGTCGCACGGCTGACCTTCGACGAGCTCAACGCCGATTGGGAAGGCGCGATTGCGCGCTGCTATGCCGATCTCGGCATCACTCTCACCGGCGCGGCGCTGATGGCGATGCAAAAGGTCATGGCAGCCAGCAAAGGCGGCCACCACCACGCCCATGCGGCGCAGCTCGCGCGGTTTGCGCAAACCGGATAGCAAAAGGGCCGCCCCTTGCGGAGCGGCCCTTGGCATTTCAGCGGGTCGGACAATCAGCCGACGATTTCGTCTTCGTTGAAGAAGAAGGCGATTTCGATCGCCGCATTTTCTTCCGAATCCGAACCGTGGACGGTGTTTTCACCGATCGACAGCGCCAGTTCCTTGCGGATGGTGCCGGGGGCAGCGTCAGCCGGGTTGGTCGCGCCCATGATGTCGCGGTTGCGGGTGACGGCGTCTTCGCCTTCAAGCACCTGCACCACCACCGGCTCGCTCATCATGAAATCGACGAGTTCACCGAAGAACGGACGCTCGCGGTGAACGCCGTAGAAGCCTTCGGCCTGTTCGCGGGTCATGTGGATGCGCTTGGAGGCGACGACGCGCAGGCCGGCGTCTTCCAGCATCTTGGTGACAGCGCCGGTCAGGTTGCGACGGGTCGCGTCGGGCTTGATGATCGAAAAGGTGCGGGTGACCGCCATGATTATGCTCCTGTGAACGTCATTTTATGGGAGGGGGCTATTGGCCGCGCGCGTTAGATGCTGCGCTGCAAAATGGCAAGCACCCGCGCGCACCGCCGCATACCGGCGGCGCACCTGCTGCGACAAACGACGTTTTTCGGAACCTTGTGGCGGCTCAGCCCGGCTTCTTGGTGCCGATGATGATCTGTCCGGTGGTCGGCTCGCCGCCGGTCGCCGTCACGGACAGAGACGAACCATCCGCCTTGCGTTCGCCGCCGACCATCATCGTGCCATTGGTGGTCATTTCGAGCTGGATGTCGAAACCGGCCGCCTTGGCCGCATCGCGGTAATGGGCGACGACCTTTTCGGCGGGAGCGTCGGTCTCGAATGTCACCATCGTGCCCTTGCCGTCGGGCTGATCGACGACGGTGTTGGTGACGACCTTTGATCCGGGGAACAGCGTGAACCCGTCCGGCAGCGTGACCGGCACGTCCGCGCCCGATCGCAAGGTGGCCTCGCCATCCTCGCCCTTGATCGTCATGCTGGTTTCGCCGGAGTCCTCGTTGATGGTGTATTCGGCGTTCTCGCCGCTTTCGGTCGTGAACTCGCCCGAGGTTTCCGATCCGCACGCCGCCAGCATCACAGCTGCACCGCCTGTCAGAACCCATGCCAATTTGCGCATTTCGCTCTCCCCCTTCACATCACGCCCGCCAGCATCTCCCATCCCTGCCAGCGGCGCAAGCCCTCAGCCCTTTTTCACCCAGCGCCCGTCTTCCTGCGCGAAATAGGCGCGGGTCACATCCTCGCGCCCGTCATGAGCGCGCCATGCGACGCGCGCAGCCGGGGCGGCGTCGGGCGGGAACAGCAGGAAGACCCGGGCAAAGCCGGTGCTTTCCCGGAAACTGCCATCGGCGATGATGAGGTGGCTCGCCCCGTTGGTGGCGGCGATATCGGCCGACAGCAGGATCGGCTGGAGTTCGGCTCCTGGCGCATCGGCTTCGCCATTGGCGAGGAAGCTTTCCGGCCCTGCCTGCCACAACGCGCGGGACATGGCGGCGCGCTGTTCGGGATCGGCCGACACGACCAGCACCCGCTCGCCCTCCCCCACCGCGCGCTTGGCGATGAGAGCGACGACCTTTTCGACGGGATCGTCCGTGACCTGCCAGAAATCGAGCTTCGTTTTCATCCCATCCTACCGCTTCGCTACTTGAGGATGGGATGAGCGATCGGCGAAATCATGCCGGATTCTTCCCCCGCCTGCACCGATCGGAACAATACTTCACATTGTCCCAGTCCCGCTCCCACTTTTTGCGCCATGTGAAGGGCAGCCCGCAGGCGAGGCAGGTCTTGGTCGGCAGGTCGGACTTACGCCTCATTTTCGGCATGAGGCACGATCCTTACGCTTCCGCCACATCCCGCACGAACTGGTCGAGCAGGCGCACGCCGTATCCTGTCGCGCCCTTGTCCCACGTCTGGCCGGGCTTGTTCGACCAGACCATGCCCGCGATGTCCAAATGCGCCCAAGGGGTGCCATTCTTGATGAAGCGCTGGAGGAACTGCGCTGCGGTGATCGAGCCTGCCTCGCGCGGGCCGACGTTCTTGATGTCGGCAATCGGCGAATCGATCAGCTTGTCGTAATTCGCACCCAGCGGCATCCGCCACAGCTTGTCACCGCTGGTCAGACCCGCCGCTGAGAGCTGAGCCGCGAGGGTATCGTCATTGGCGAACATCCCGCCATATTCATTGCCGAGGCTGATGATCATCGCGCCCGTCAGCGTGGCAAGGTCAACGATCCGCGCCGCGTCATACTGTTCCTGCGCCCAGTGCAGCGCATCGCACAGCACCAGCCGGCCTTCGGCATCGGTGTTGAGCACTTCGACGGTCTGGCCGCTCATGGTGGTGACGACATCGCCGGGGCGCTGCGCCTTGCCATCGGGCATGTTCTCGACAAGGCCCATCACGCCGATCACGTTGGCCTTGGCCTTGCGGCTGACAATCGCCAGCATCGCGCCTGCAACAGCGCCGGCCCCGCCCATGTCCCACTTCATGTCTTCCATGCCCGGCGGCGGCTTCAGCGAGATGCCGCCGGTGTCGAAGGTCACGCCCTTGCCGACGAACACCGTCGGCTTGTTGCCCGCCGCGCCGCCGTTCCAGCGGATCGCCAGCAGCTTCGATTCGCGCTCCGAGCCCTGACCGACGCCGACCAGCGCGCCCATGCCGAGCGCGGCCATCTCGTCTTCGCCAAGCACGGTGATCTGCGCGCCGGTGCCAGCAAAGGCTTCCTCGCACGCGGCCACGAAACTGGCGGGGTAAATGATGTTGGCAGGCTCGGTCACCAGCCCGCGGGTGAATTCCACGCCCTTGGCCAGCGCGGCTTCACGCTCCCACGCTGCGGCGGTGCCTTCGGGCGCGCCGGTGACGTGGACCGTGGCGAGCGAGGGGCGCTTGTCCGCCGCCAGACGCGTGCGGTACTTGTCGTGCCGCCATCCGCGCAGACGCAGGCCGAGCAGCACCGCCGCCGCATCATCCGCCGAAAGGCCCGCGTGCGCCAGATCGACCACCATCGCCGTCTCGCCCGAAACCAGATACTTGGCCGTCAGCGCCGCGCCTGCGCGCTCAAGGTTGGCGCGGCGATCGGCAGCGCCCGCTTCGCCCGCACCGGCGAGCGCGATCCGCTTTACCGCGCCGCCAACACTGGCAAACCCTTCGAACACCTGCGCGGCCCGCCCGGCAAAAGCCGAAGCCGCTGCGCCTTCCACGATCACCGCATCAAGCCCGGTCAGCGCCGCCCCCTGATTGACCAACCGCGCATGAAGGCGGACATCGGCGGGCGGGGTGGCGGTGAAATGGATCTGCATGGGTACTCCGAAGAAGCAAAAGGCCAGTGCGGCTGCGATGTGTCCGACACGTGCGACGAACCGAGCGAGGGGCCGCGCGCACAGGGCGCAATGCCGATTGCGATTAGGGCCGAGCGGTGCAATAGGCAAGGCCATGTCGGGAGGCTCGTCAGACGGATCGCGCAAGGGCGCGTGCCATGCCCAGCGCGTCCCGGCGCGGGTTGGCGCATCGCGTTCGGCGTTGGCACTGGCCCTGTTGTGGGTCGCCGCTCCGCTGGCTGCGCAGAAAGCTGCTCCCGCTTCAGCCCCGGCCGATGACCGTTCGCTCGACGAACGGATCGAGCAGGACCTCATCGGTTACGGCCACCGCCCACCCCCAGACCTGCCAGAACCCGTCGCCATCACCGCCGACGATCTCGCCCCCGCGCCCCGCCAGATCGATTTCGAGGCGACCGAGCTCAGCTACAACAACGAAACCGATACCGTCACCGCGCGTGGCAATGTCATCCTGCGTTCCGAAGACCGCTCGGTGCGCGCTGACGAGGTGACGTGGGACCGCAAATCGGGCCGGATCATCGCCAGCGGCAACATCCGGCTGGTGGACGAGGCAGGCAACCAGCTGTTCACCGATCAGGTCGAACTGACAGAAGAGTTCGACACTGGCGCCATGAGCGAACTGCTGATCGCTCTGCGCGCCGGAGGCAGGCTCGCCGCGCGTTCGGCAGAGCGCAGCGCCGATGGCAATGCGGTGATGACCGATGCTGCCTATTCCGCTTGCCCGGTGGTCGATGCCGAGGGCTGCGCCAAGGATCCCAGCTGGCGCGTCACCGCCCGGCGCGTGATCTATGACCGCAAGGAAAGCCGGATCAGCTTCGAAGGGGCGATGCTCGAACTGTTCGGCGCGCGCATCCTGCCGCTGCCCGGTCTCGCCATCCGTACCGATGGCAAGGCGGAAAGCGGGTTCCTCGTCCCCGATGTCCGCGTCACGCAGGTCAACGGGCTGGAGCTTTCGGGCGAGTATTACTGGCGCCTTGCCGAAAACCGCGATCTGACGCTGGGCGCCTATGTCTTTTCCAACGTCGCCCCGATGGCGAGCGCCAAGTGGCGGCACCTCACTGAAAAGGGCGCCTACCAGATCACCGGCTTCGGCACGTTCAGCGACCGCCTGACCGATTTCACCGGCGCGGAAAGCTTCCAGAGCGATCCGCGCGGATACCTCGATGCCAATGGCCGCTTCCAGTTCTCCCCCGACTGGAGCCTGACCGGATCGATCCGGCTGGCGAGTGACCGCACCTTCCTGCGCCGCTATGACCTCAGCCGCGATGACCGCTTGCGCTCGACCATCGATCTGGAGCGGATTACGGATCGCTCCTACCTGTCCATCGCCGGCTGGGCGACCCAGACGCTGCGTCTGAACGCCGATCAGGGGCAGGTGCCGCTGGCGCTCCCCGCGGTCGACTTCCGCCAGAAGATCGGGAACAGCATCCTCGGCGGGAACCTGATGGTGCAGGCCAACAGCCTCGCGCTGCTGCGCAATGACGGGCAGGACACCCAGCGTGCCTTTGCCGGAGCGCAATGGGATTTGAAGCGGCTCACCGGCATGGGGCAGGTCGTCACCCTGACAGCGCTGGTGCGGGGCGATGTCTACAACACCAACAATATCGATTCGACCACCACGCTCGCCTATCGCGGCACGGAAGGCTGGACGACGCGCGGCATTGCCACGGCGGCAATCGATATCGAATGGCCTTTCGTCGGCGAGGCTTTCGGCGGCACGCAGGTGTTCAAACCGCGCCTGCAACTGGTCGCCAGCCCCGATATCAAGAACCTTGCCGTCCCCAATGAAGACGCGCGCGCCATCGATCTTGAGGATTCCAACCTCTTCGCGCTCAACCGCTTCCCCGGCTATGACCGGGTCGAGGACGGCAGCCGCGTGACATGGGGCGTCGACTGGGAATTGCAGCGCCCCGGCTGGCGGGTGAAATCGACCATCGGCCAGTCCTTCCGCCTGCAGGCACCCGACCCCGGGCTCTTCCCCGAAGGCACCGGCCTGTCAGAGCGCGTGACCGATTTCGTCGGCCGCACCGAAGTGCGCTTCCGCAACCTTGTCAGCTTCACCCACCGCTTCCGGCTCGACAAGGACAGTTTCGCCGTCCGCCGGAACGAGATTGACGCAACCATCGGTTCGCGCCGCACCTATCTCGAAGTCGGCTACCTGCGGCTCGACCGCAACATCGCCACGGTGGAGGATTTGCGCGACCGCGAGGAACTGCGGGCTGCAGCGCGTGTCGCCATCGGGCGCAAGTGGTCGGTGTTCGGTTCGGGGGTGTTCAACCTTACCGATGCGGACGAAGACCCGATCTTCCAGCCCGACGGCTTCGAACCGATCCGCACCCGGTTGGGCATTGCCTATGCCGATGATTGCATCGAATTCGGCGCAACCTGGCGGCGCGACTTCATCGATGCGGGCGATGCGCGGCGCGGCAATGCGTTCCAGCTGTTCTTCGCCCTGCGGAACCTCGGGTTCCGCTGATCGTCGCCGCGCAATCTGCGGTCCCGTTAGTCTGCACGAATTGGCAGGCTCGGCAAATGGCGTTAAGGGAGCGCCACAGACAGGCTGGCCTCGTCATGCGGGATCATGCGAAACTCAGCTTCCATTCAGCCGGTGCAGGACACAGGCGGGACATTGCGTGAGGGGTCGCGCGGTTTTTTCGGGCCACAAGGCGGGCCACAAAACGGGAATTTGCGAGTGAGTGTAAAGCTGTTTTCCAAGGCGTTGTTTGCCCGAACCGGAACCGCGCTGGCGGCGGCGGGAATCGCCGGCCTTGCGCTGATGCCAGTGGCCGCGCCTGCCCAGACCGTTGCGGTGCCGACCGCAGACAATCCCTTCGGCCTGCCCGAAGACATCACCCTGTTCCGCACGGCCGACCCTGATCGCCGCACCGCAACCGCGATCGTCAACGGCTTTGTCATCACCGGCACCGATATCGACAAGCGTGTGGCGCTGGTGACAGCAGCATCGGATGCCCCTGTCCCCGAAGAGGAAATGCTGCGCCTGCGGGTGCAGGTGCTGCGCAACCTGATTGACGAAACGCTCAAGATCCAGGCTGCCGCCGCTGCCGAGATGGAAGTGAAGCGCGAGGAGGTCGAGCAGACCTACGCGCAGCTGGCAGGGCAGAACTTTGCCGGCGACCCCAAGAAGATGGACGAATATCTCCTCTCGATCGGGTCTTCGCCCGCTTCGCTGAAGCGCCAGATCGAAGGCGAAGTGGCGTGGGAAAACCTGCTGCGGCGCAATGTCATGCCGAACGTCAACGTCTCGGCCGAAGAGGTCAACGACGTGCTCAAGCGCATGAACGAGGCCAAGGGCACCGATGAATACCGGCTGGGCGAAATCTTCCTGTCCGCCACCACCGAAAACCGCGCCGCAGTGCTCGCCAATGCGCAGGCGATCGTGCAGCAGTTGCAGCAGGGCGGCAGCTTTGTCGGCTATGCCCGCCAGTACTCCGAAGCGACCACGGCTGTGGTTGGCGGTGATCTGGGCTGGGTGCGACTGGGCCAGCTCCCCCCGCAGCTTGCCGCCGCCGTGCGCACCATGGGCTCCGGACAGTTGCAGGGGCCGATCGAAATCCCCGGCGGGTTCTCGATCCTCTACCTGATCAACAAGCGTCAGGTGCTGATGGCCGATCCCAACGAGGCTGTGCTGAACCTCAAGCAGATCTCGGTAAGCTTTGCGGCCGGCGTAACGCAGGCCCAGGCCGAAGCGAAGGTCGATGAATTCGGCAAGTTTATCGAAGGCTTGCGCGGTTGCAGCGATGTTGATGCGGGCGCGGCCCGGATCGGCGCGGAGGTTGTCACCAACGAACAGATCAAGGCCGAAGTCCTGCCGGCGCAGCTGCGCGACATCCTGCTTCAGCTGCAGATCGGGCAGACCACCCCGCCCTTCGGCAGCATTCAGGAAGGCGTGCGCGTGTTCATGCTGTGCGGACGCGACGATCCCAAGGATGCCGGCGCACCGACATTTGCAGCGGTCATGAACCAGATCGAGGAAGAGCGCGTCAACAAGCGCGCCCAGCGTTTCCTGCGCGATCTGCGCAACGATGCCTACATCGAATACAATTGACGGCTTGCAAGGTTTGAAAGCACCGCTCGCGATCACGCTCGGCGATCCGGCGGGCATCGGGCCAGAGGTCATCCTTGGCGCTTGGGCACGGTTGCGGGCCGGGCGCCGGGCGCCGCCCGCGTTCGTGGTCGGCGGACCGGAATTGCTGCGGGGTCTGGCCGAGGCCTTGCGGATCGACTGTCCGATCGTGCCGATTGCCGATCCTGCAGAGGCGATGTTCGCATCCGCGGCGGGCTTGCCGGTGCTGGCCGGGCTGGACGGGGCCTTGACCCCTGGTAGCCCCTCCCTTGACGGCGCCAGACTGGCGCTGGCCTCGCTGAGCTGGGGGGTCAGATTTGCGATTTCAGGGGTGGCGTCGGGGATCGTCACTTCACCGATTTCCAAGGCACAGCTGATTGAAATCGGATGGGATTATCCGGGACAGACCGAATTCCTCGCAGACGCGTGTGGCCGCCCCTATCGCGACGCCGTGATGATGCTGGCGGGGCCGAGCCTGCGCACTGTGCCGCTGACCGTCCATGTCGCACTTTCCGAGGTGCCGGGGCTGCTCTCGGCCGATCTGATCACCCACAAGGCGCGCATTGTCGCTGCCGGATTGCGCCGCGATTTCGGGGTGTTGCAGCCCAGACTTGCGATTGCCGCGCTGAACCCGCACGCGGGTGAAGGCGGCAAGTTCGGTGACGAGGAAGCGCGCATTATCGCCCCTGCCATCGCCGCCTTGCAGGCCGAGGGGATCGATGCGGTCGGCCCGGTTCCGGGCGACGCGCTGTTCACCCCCAGAGCGCGCACAGACTATGATGCGGCGCTGTGCATGTATCATGATCAGGCACTTATCCCTTTGAAAGCGCTGGAGTTTGATGAAGGCGTCAATGTCACCTTGGGCCTGCCGATCATCCGCACCTCGCCCGATCACGGCACCGCCTTCGACATCGCCGGCCAAGGCCTCGCGGATCCCGGCGCGATGGCAGCAGCGATTGTGATGGCGGCGAACATGGCCGAAGCGCGTGAGGCAGCAGGTGCCTGACCTTCCCCCGATCCGCGAGGTTATCGGGCGCCATAACCTCGCCGCATCGAAGGCGCTGGGGCAGAACTTCCTGCTCGACGAACAGTTGCTCGCGCGCATCGCGGCGCTGCCGGGCGATCTGTCGGGCGCACAGGTGCTTGAAGTCGGCCCCGGCCCCGGCGGCCTCACCCGCGCGCTGCTGCGGGCGGGAGCGCGGGTGACGGCGATCGAGATGGACCGCCGCTGCCTGCCCGCACTGGCGGAACTGGGCGAGAGCTTCCCCGGGCAACTGACCGTTATCGAAGGCGATGCGCTCAAGCTCGATCACAATGCGCTGATGGGCGGACAGCCGTTCCACGTGCTGTCGAACCTGCCCTACAATGTCGGCACAGCGCTGTTCGTGCGCTGGCTCGGCGGAGAGGCATGGCCGCCGCTGTGGCAATCGCTCACCCTGATGTTCCAGCGCGAGGTCGCCGACCGGATCGTCGCCAGCGCTGACGAGGACGCCTATGGCCGCCTCGCCGTGCTGGCCCAGTGGCGGGCCGAGGCGAAGCTCGCCATGAAGGTCCACCGCAGCGCCTTCACCCCGCCGCCCAAGGTGATGAGCGCGATTGTCCACGTAACCCCCGCCCCCATGCCCGAAGGCGTCAGCGCACGGATGCTCGAACGCCTCACCGAAGCTGCCTTCGGCCAGCGCCGCAAGATGCTGCGCCAGAGCCTGAAGGGCGTGCCGGGCGCGCTGGAGGCGCTTGCCAATCTCGACATTGACGAGACGCGGCGGGCAGAGACCGTAAGCGTGGCGGAGTTCACGGCATTGGCGCGGGCGTTGACCGCCTGACAGCAGAGCCGACGCTGCACCCGATTCGCGTCCCCTCCACACCCTGTTGGAGACACATGAGACACTCCCTAGAAGCAAAAAACCTGCCCCCGCAAAGGTGCGTCTGATGTGGGACACAAGGGAGCGCGGCTGGCCATACGGAGCAGCCTGCCAAGATCGGCACGAGTAGGAAACCGCCGCTATGCCCCCAGCTGACCGGCGGGCCGAGCCAGTCAGCTTGGCGCGGGAGCTGCCCTACACAAGATCGGGGCAGGGATTGGTCTTGCTGGTGTAATCAGAGCCCCAGGTGCGATAGCCGTGGGCGTCGATATGGAACCGCCCCTCAAGGTTCACCTCCGGCTTGTCCGGGCGGTAATAGGCCCCCAGCCCCATTTGCGACCCCGGCCCCGCCTTGCGCTGCATCGCGCATAGATCAGCGAACAGCCTGCGCCGGTTAGAGGCCCGCGACGGCGCAACCAGATCGAGCGCCTTGAAATCCAGATGTGCGCTGCGGGCCGCACCGCCGATGCAGGTGTTGATCGCAGGCGAGCGCCAGCCGGACACCACCTCCAGCGGACCGGTCACCGGAATCACTTTGGACCGCAGCAGCCGCAGGGCCGGAACGATCTCGCGCCACTGTTCCTTGGGCGGCATCGCGAAAAAAGCCGTGCCGCAGCGCGCGGCATATTGCGCATCGACCCGCCACAACTGCCAGGTCGGGACAACCCCTGCGACACCTTCGTCCTCCAGCATTCGCTGGAAGGCGGCGTAGTCCTGCGCCTTCCAACCCGCGTTGTGCGGGTTATCGGCAAACAGCCAGCGGTTGAACGCGCCGGCAGAGCTTGGCCCCGTATCATTGGGCGCGTGTTCCATGTCGCCGACACCCGCCAGCGAGGCGGCTGCCAAGGCCAGCAGACCAAGGGACATGACCATAGCGCGGCGCATGGCCAAGAGTTTGACTTACACCGCCTTCTTGCGCAAGCGCCACGCGTGCAGCAGCGGTTCGGTGTAGCCGCTCGGCTGTTCGCATCCCAAGAAGATCAGCTCCTTCGCCGCGCTGAAGGCCGCCCCGCTTTCGTTGCCGGTGAGCGGCTCGTAGAGCGGGTCGCCCGCGTTCTGGGCATCGACCTTGGCCGCCATGCGGGCGAGCGAGTCCAGCACCTGCGCCTCGGTCACGACCCCGTGCAGCAGCCAGTTGGCGATGTGCTGCGAGGAGATGCGCAAAGTCGCGCGGTCTTCCATCAGGCCCACATCGTTGATGTCGGGCACCTTGGAACAGCCCACGCCCTGATCGACCCAGCGCACCACGTATCCGAGCAGGCCCTGACAATTATTGTCGAGCTCCTCGGTGATCTCGGCCTCGGACCAGTTGATGCCATCCGCCAGCGGAATGCTGAGCAGCGCGTCGAGCCCCATCGGTTCAGGCAGGGTCTTCTGCACCGCGAAGACGTCCTCGGCGTGATAATGCAGCGCGTGGAGCGTCGCGGCGGTGGGCGACGGCACCCATGCCGTGTTCGCACCAGCGCGCAGGTGGGCGATCTTCTCGACCATCATCTGCCCCATCAAATCGGGCGCGGCCCACATGCCCTTGCCGATCTGCGCCTTGCCGGAAAGACCATGCTTGAGGCCGATGGCGACATTGCGCGCCTCGTAGGACTTGAGCCAGTCCGAACCCTTCATCGCGCCCTTGCGCAGCATTGGCCCGGCCCGCATCGAGGTGTGGATTTCATCCCCCGTGCGGTCGAGGAAGCCGGTGTTGATGAAGACGATCCGGTCCTTCACCGCATGGATGCAGGCGGCAAGGTTCGCCGAAGTGCGGCGCTCTTCGTCCATCACGCCGACCTTGATGGTGTGGCGCGGGAGCTTGAGCAGATCCTCAACAGCGTCGAACAGGTCATTGGTAAAGGCGCATTCTTCCGGCCCGTGCATCTTGGGCTTCACGATGTAGATCGAGCCGCAGCGCGAGTTGCCGAATGTGCCCTTGCCCTCGACGTCCAGCGTGCTGATGGCGCTGGTGAACACCGCGTCCATGATGCCCTCGGGGATTTCGCTGCCATCGGGAAGGCGGATCGCCGGGTTGGTCATCAGGTGGCCGACATTGCGGACGAACATCAGGCTGCGTCCCGAAAGCGTGTGCTGCGTGCCGTCGGGCGCGGTGTAAGTCTTGTCCCCCGCCAGCGTGCGGGTGAGCGTCTTGCCGCCCTTCTCGAAGCTCTCGGACAGATCACCGCGGATGATGCCGAGCCAATTGGTATAGGCGACCAGCTTGTCCGTCGCATCGACCGCCGCGACCGAATCCTCGCAGTCGGCGATGGTGGTGAGCGCGGCTTCGACGATGATGTCGGCGATCCCGGCTGTGTCCGTGGCGCCCACCGGCGTGTTAGAATCGAACACAACTTCGATGTGCAAACCGTTATTCTTGAACAGCAAGCCCTTCTCGGTCTCGCCGATATACTGTGCCGGATCGGCGAGAGTGATGCCATCGCGGCCTGCCAGACCGGCCCAGCTCGCACCGCCTGCGAGCGGGAAAGCGGAATCGAGGAACTGCCGCCCGCGCGCGATCACCGCCGCCCCGCGCACCGCGTCATAGCCGCCGGGCTTGGCGGGCGCAGCGTCCAGCGCGTCGGTGCCGTAGAAGGCGTCGTAAAGGCTCCCCCAGCGCGCATTGGCGGCGTTGAGCAGGAAGCGGGCGTTGAGGATCGGCACCACCAGCTGGGGGCCGGCCATGGTCGCGATTTCGGGATCGACGTTTTGCGTGCCGATCCGGAAGTCACCCGGTTCGGGGACAAGGTAGCCAATGCTTTCGAGGAATGCCTTGTAAGCCACTGGATCATGAGGCTTTCCAGCGCGCTCGACATGCCATGCGTCGATCTGCGCCTGTAACGCTTCACGCTTCGCCAGCAACGCAGCATTGCGCGGGGCGAACTCCGCCAGCAGTGCGGCGAGGCGGTGCCAGAAGGCCTCCACATCGCGGCCCAGCGGCCCCAGAACCTCGGCTTCAAGGAAGCTCGCCAGCCGGGAATCGATCGTGAAACCGGCGCGGGTGGTCATGTCAGTCATTGGTGTCCTCGTGGGGCTAGCAAAGGGCGTGGCCTGGGGAGGAGAGGACGGCTGGCGCTATGGCTCAGGGAAAGCCTGATTGCAACGGGTTGGACTGAAGCGCGTGCGCGGCTAGAGGGGGTGCATGAGAGAGGACGGGACCCTGACAGCCATCGACGGCGCGGCCATGCTGCGCCAGGTCGAAGCGTGGAGCGCAATCAACACCGGCACTGCGAATCTCGCCGGGCTGGCAAGCCAAGCCGCTGCGCTGGCCGAGGCTTTCGCGGTGCTGCCCGGCACAGTGGAGCTGGTCGATCCCGCCCCCGTGACCGCGATTGCCGCTGACGGCTCCGCCTTCGACAAGCCCCATGGCCAGCATCTGGTGGTGCGGGTGCGCCCGCAGGCGAACCGCCGGATCCTGCTGACCGGCCACATGGACACGGTGTTCCCCGCAGATCACGCCTTCCAGCGGCTGCGCTGGCTCGATGGCGAGACGCTGAACGGCCCCGGCGTTGCCGATATGAAGGGCGGGATCGCGATCATGCTCCATGCGCTGATGGCGTTCGAACAGACCTCTGCCGCGAGCGCGCTGGGTTATGACGTGCTGATCAATTCGGATGAGGAAACCGGTTCGCTGGCGAGCAGCGCCCTGATCGCCGAACTGGCGGCGGGCAAGCTGGCGGCGCTGACCTATGAGCCGGCCGCACTGCCCGATGGGACGCTGGCGCATGAACGCGGCGGGACGGGCAATTACTCGATCACTGTCACCGGCAAGTCCGCCCACGCCGGGCGCAACCCGCATGAAGGGCGCAACGCTATCGTCGCGGCGGCTGATCTGATTTTGCGGCTGAAGGCGCTGGAAACGCCCGACATTACCATCAACCCGGCCAAGCTCGAAGGCGGGGCGGCCAACAATGTCGTGCCTGATCACGCCGTCCTGCGCTTCAACATCCGTCCCAAGACGGTCGAGGCAGGCGCGGCTTTCGACCATGCGCTCAGCCACCTGCTGATCGACATTCAGGCCGCGCACGGCGTCGCCACGCATCGCCACGGCGGCGTCACCCGCCCGCCCAAGAAAGTCGATGCCAAGGCGCAGAGGCTGTTCGATCTGGTCCGCGCCTGCGGCGCCGAACTGGGCGAAGACATCCGCTGGCAAGCGTCCGGCGGGGTGTGTGACGGCAACAACATCGCTGCCTGCGGCGTCCCGGTGGTCGACACCATGGGCGTGCGCGGGGGCGCCATCCACAGTCCGGACGAATATCTCATCGTCCCCAGCCTCGTGACCCGCGCGGCGCTATCGGCCCGCGTGATCACCCGACTTGCTCAAGGAGCCTTGTCTTGACCTTCCGCCTGCGCGCTGCCCGGACGTCCGATCTTGAAGCGCTTTACGAAATGGCCAAGCTGACCGGCGGGGGGTTCACCAACCTGCCGCCCGACCGCGCGGCGCTCAAGAGCAAGCTCGAACGCGCGGAGGCCTCCTTCGCGCAGGACACCGAAACGCTCGCCGACGAACTGTTCGTGCTGGTGCTCGAAGATGCGCGCACCGGCGCTGTGCGGGGCACCTGCCAGCTGATGAGCCAGGTCGGCCAGCGCTGGCCGTTCTATTCCTATCGCCTCAACACCCTGACCCAGTATTCGCAGGAACTCGACCGTACGGTGCGGGCCGAACTCCTCAGCCTCGTCACCGATCTGGAAGGGTCGAGCGAGGTCGGCGGCCTGTTCCTGCACCCGAACGAGCGCGCCGGCGGCCTCGGCCTGCTGCTCGCCCGGTCGCGCTATCTGTTCGTGGCGATGCACCGCAAACGCTTTGCCGATCGCATCCTCGCCGAACTGCGCGGCATAATCGACGAGCGCGGCGGATCACCGTTCTGGGACGGGGTCGCTGGGCGTTTCTTCGGGATGAGCTTCCAGGACGCGGACTATTTCAACGCCATCAACGGCAACCAGTTCATCGCCGATCTGATGCCCAAGCACCCGGTCTATATCGCGATGCTGAGCGAGGACGCGCGCAGCGTCATCGGCGTCCCCCACCCCACCGGCCGCGCCGCGATGCGGATGCTGGAGGACGAGAACTTCCGCGCCGAAGGCTATGTCGACATCTTCGATGGCGGGCCGACCATGGTCGCGCGCACCGACAGCGTCACCAGCGTCAAGAACAGCTCCTTGCGCAAAGTCACCGCGATGTCGGTCAGCGAGGGCGAGCGGGCGATTCTGGCGACCGGACGGCTCGGCACATTCCGCGCCTGCTTCGGGGCGCGGGTGCTGGATGCGGAAGGCGGCATTGCGATCGATTCGGCCAGCGCTGATCTGCTCGACGTGTGTGAAGGCGACATGGTGTGGAGTGTGGCGCGATGAGCATGACCGAAATCAATTTCGACGGGATCGTCGGGCCCTCGCACAATTACGCCGGCCTCAGCCTCGGCAATATCGCCAGCGCGAACAATGCAGGCGATCCGTCCTACCCGCGCGCGGCGGCGCTGCAGGGCGTGGCCAAGATGCGCGGCAATCTGGCGCGGCTGGGCGTGCAGGGCTTTTTGCTGCCGCTGCCACGGCCCAACCAAGCCCTGCTGGACGCGCTCGCGCTTGATGGCAGCGAGTTGCCGCAGCTGCGCGCCGCAGCATGGTCGGCCTCGTCGATGTGGACCGCCAATGCGGCGACCGTCTCGCCCGCGCCGGATACCGCCGACGGGCGCTGCCACCTGACACCCGCCAACCTCGTCACCATGCTCCACCGTGCGCAGGAGTGGCCGGAAACCAAGCGCCAGTTGGCGGTCGCTTTCGGTGACACCCGCCACTTCGCAATCCACGACGCGGTGCCGCCCACCTTTGGCGATGAAGGCGCGGCCAATCACATGCGGCTGTGCGAAAGCCATGACAGCCCGGGCGTCGAGGTGTTTGTCTATGGCAAGACGGGCGGCCGCTTCCCTGCGCGCCAGCACGAACAGGCAAGCCGCATCGTCGCCCGCGCTCATGGTCTCGATCCCGCGCGGACCGTGTTCATCGAACAGAACCCCGAAGCCATCGCAGCCGGCGCTTTCCACAATGATGTGGTCGCTGTGGCGAATGGCCGCGTATTGTTCACCCATGCCGAGGCCTTCGCCGACAGCCGAGGCGCTTACGACGCGATCCGCGCCGCTTTCCCCGCGCTCGAAGTGGTCGAGGTGCCGTCCAGCGCCGTGACCTTGCAGGAGGCGATCCGCACCTATCTGTTCAACGCGCAGTTGCTGACGTTACCCTCAGGGGAAATGGCACTGATCGTCCCCGAGGAATGCCGCGAAAGCGCGGCGGTGTGGGGCTGGGTCGAAACGATGCTCGCCGGAAACGGCCCGATCCGGCAGGTGATCCCCGTGGATGTGCGCCAGTCGATGGCCAATGGCGGCGGCCCCGCCTGCCTGCGCCTGCGGGTGGTGTGCGATCCGGCTACAGTCGACCCGCGCTTTATGCTGGACGAGGCCAAGGCTGACCTGATCGAGCGAACCATCGCCGCGCACTGGCCCGAACAGATCGACCCGTCCGATCTTGGGTCAGATAGGCTGAGGAACAGCGTAATCGCTGCACGACTTGCCTTGCTGGAGGCTCTCGATCTGAAACAGCTTGGTTAACGCGTTTGGCGGGACGCCGATGCGGGCGTAAGGTTACCCCAATGTTAAAGCGACTCAGCCAAACGGCAGTCGCAAGAGGGTTCGGGAGACGCCATGCTGCGCAAGCTCGGAAGGCTGTTCGTGATCAAGAACCGCTTTGAGGCGTTCCTGATCATCTATGCCTTGGCGCTGGGATCATGCGCGCGCGGCATGGCCTATCTGCACGAATATCCCGGCTTCGGCGGCCAACTGCTGTTCCTCGCGACCACGGGCGCGGTGTTCCTGGCCGGCGCCAAGATCCTCGATTGCATCAAGCTGGAACGGGAAGTGGCGCTGCTGCGCGGCGAGGCTGCCTCGTCCGATTAGGCTCCGGCCTGAGCTTCCAGTGAACAAACGTCACCGCAACATGGCGCTGCGAAATGGATATGCCGGGAAGGTGGGGGATTCTGTTGCTAGGCTCCCCCGGGCCCCCGGTATCCGATTCTGTTGCCCGGTTCGGTCCGACCGCGCTTTTTAACCTAGTAAAAGAAGGGCGTTAGCCCATCAATTACGCAGCCATTGCGAGTGCTTCGTTATCGTTGGCACTTATGGTTTTTGAGCCTTATGCGGGTTACTCAGCCCGGGCAAAAACTACGCTTTTCAACACACGTCGATCCTGGTTCGGCCCCTCCAGCTGAGCCGCTCGGTCGGCACGCTTCACGCGTGTCGACCCAGTGGCATCGGCCCAGATGGTGGAGCCGCCGGGTACTGCCCCCGGGTCCGTTGCATCTATTATACGCAGCAATTTATCGCCATATCCGGTCGAAACCGGCACGGCTGATATAGCGCGGCATTCCTGAATGTGAAGTGAGTAACCCCCTCCCGCTTGCGGGAGGGGCAGCAAGACTTGGCTGCGAAGCAGTCTAGTCGCAGCGGGGTGGGGCTGCGACGCCTGCGCCAATGGCATTCCCACCCCCGGCCCCTCCCGCAAGCGGGAGGGGAGACAACCGCCCTACTTCTTCAGCGCATCCCGGATTTCGGCGAGCAGCTCGATCTCGGTCGGGCCAGCGGGCGCGGCTTCTGCGGGCGGGGCCATCTTCGCGGTGATCTTGTTCACGTAACGCACCATCAGGAAGATGATGAAGGCGAGGATCAGGAAGTTGATCACCACCGACGCCAGCGCCCCCAGCCCGAGCACAACGGCCCCGGCTTCACGCGCGGCGGCGAGCGGGGTGCCGGGGGCAACCTCGCCCGAAAGCACGATGTAGAAGTCCGAAAAATCGATGCTGCCGACGATCGCGCCGATGATCGGCATGATGATCTCGTCCGTCAGCGACTTGACGATCGCCCCGAACGCCGCGCCGATAATCACCCCGACCGCCAGGTCGATGACATTGCCCTTGGCGATGAAAGCCTTGAATTCCGACAGCATGTTGATCCCCTTTGTTGCCGCTGTTTACCATGTTCTGGCACTCTCGCGCGTGTCTGCCAAGCCGTGCGCGCAGCCCGTCCACCGCTTGAACCGTCCAAGTGGTGTGCTATATTCACAATACACAGAACACGCAGCCGGGTCCGCCCGGGCGCCGAGGAGGGATCACGCCATGTCATTTTCCACCAAGCTGCGCGGCACATTCGCCGCCCTCGCCGCTCTCAGCCTTGCGGCTTGCGGGATCAACTCGGTGCCGACCGCAGAGGAAGCGGCCAAGGCCAAGTGGGCCGATGTCGAAGCGCAGTTCCAGCGCCGCGCCAACCTCGTGAACAACCTTGCCGAAGTGACCAAGGGCGCAGGCCAGAACGAGCGCGCCATCCTGACCGGCGTGACCGAGGCCCGCGCCAAGGCGACCAGCGTGAACATCACGGCCGACGATCTGGGTGATCCGGCCAAGATGGAGCAATTTGCGGCCGCGCAAAGCGAGCTCAGCGCCGGGATCGGCCGCCTGCTCGTCAGCGTCGAAGCCTACCCGGACATCAAGTCGAACCAGAATTACATCGCCCTGCAAAGCCAGCTTGAAGGCAGCGAAAACCGCATCGCCGTCGCCATCCGCGATTATAACGAAGCGGTGCGCAAGTATAACACCACGATCCGCACCTTCCCGGATTCGATCGGCGCGAACATCATCCACGGGGCCGAACCGATGGTGCCGTACAAGGCGGTGACCGCCGGGGCCGAAGCCGCACCGCAGATTGACATGACGCCGAACTGACCGGCCATGCTGCGGTCGCTCTTCATGGTGCTCGCCGCGCTGGCGGCAAGCCTCGCCACCCCCGCCGCCGCCGCACCGGCGGCGAACGAGAGCATGAAGCTGTCGCTCCAGAGTTTCGTCGGCGACAATGCCGGCGTGCTCTCGGCCGCCTTTATCGAAGAGGTGAGGGCCCGTCTGACTGCGATCCACAAGCGCGGCGAGGTGACCGTGTTGGTGATGACGGCTCCTCCCCTGGGCAACGTGGAGTCGCACAGGCTCGCGCAAGCGATAGGTCAGATGCAGAAGCTGACCGGCAAGACCAACCGCGACTGGGTCGTGTTCATGCTGGTGCCAGCCAGCAGGGAGTTTGGCTTTGCCTATTCATCCAGCAACAAGGATGCTACCGAAGCGCTGAGGAATGCGGATGAAGCAACCCGCAACCGGTTTATTCAGGAATTGGGAACGGCATTTGATGCGGCGGTAACGCCCTACTTCAAGGCCAGCGATTGGGAAGGCGGCCTGCGCGCCGGGGTCGATGCGTTGGAGGGCCGTCTGGAGCGCGATGGCGCCCCGCCCCCGCTCGAAGGCGCGCCTTTCGGCGAGGACGGCGCATCATGATCCGCCTGCTCCTCGCCGCCCTCCTCACCCTGATCGCCGCGCCGCTCGCTGCGCAGCCGCAGTTTCCTGCGCTGACCGGCCGGGTGGTCGACAATGCCGATATCCTCACGCCCGAAGCCGAGGCGGCGCTGACCGCCAAGCTTGCAGCGCTGGAGACGCAATCGCAGCGGCAGCTGGTGGTGGCGACCATTGCCGATCTGCAAGGCTACGAGGTTGCCGATTACGGCTACCAGCTGGGCCGCGCCTGGGGCCTGGGGGATGAAACCCGCAATGACGGCGCGGTGCTGATCGTCGCGCCCAATGATCGCAAGGTGCGGATCGAGGTCGGCTATGGCCTCGAAGGCTACCTGACCGATGCGCTGTCCTCGCTGATCATCCAGAACCAGATCCTGCCCGCGTTTCGGAACGGCGACTTCCCCGGCGGGATCAACGCCGGAACCGACGCGATCATTGCCCAGTTGCAATTGCCGCCCGAGGAAGCCGCCAGGGTCGCTTCCGAAGCGGGCCAGACACGCGAAAGCGACGGGGGCTTTCCGTTTGGCGTGCTGATCTGGATCGCTTTCCTGTTCTTCTTCATTGTCCTGCCGATCATGGCCGGACGCGGGCGGCGGCGGAGATATCGTTCCAAAGGTGCTGGCCCGTGGGGCAGCCGCGGGCTTGGCGACACGGCGCGCGATGTCATCCTGTGGGAAGTCGGCAGCGCGATTGCGCGCGGCATCATCTCGGGCGGCGGCGGCCGCGGTGGTGGCGGCGGCGGATTTGGCGGCGGCGGCGGTTTTTCGGGCGGTGGCGGCTCGTTCGGAGGCGGCGGCGCCTCGGGGGGATGGTAGCGCATGGCCTATCTTGACGATGCCGGGCGCAAGCTGGTCAGCGAAGCGGCCACTGCGGCCGAAAGCGCGACTTCGGGCGAGATCGTGACCGTGCTCGCCGAGCGTTCCGACGGCTATACCGATGTGGCGCTGCTGTGGGCGGCGGGCGCGGCCTTCACCGCCATGAGCGTGTTCGCGGCCTTCCCCCAGCCCTTCCTCGATGCATGGGACGCGGCCTTCGGCGGTTGGGACCACGAATGGACCACAGGCGAGCTTGCCAGCCTGGTGATTGCCCTTGGCCTCGCAAAATTCCTTGCCGTGATGCTGGTGCAGCAATGGGAGCCGCTCAAGTTCGCCCTGATCCCCGGCCCGCTCAAGACGATGCGCGTCCACGATCAGGCGGTGCGCCAGTTCAAGGTCGGCGCGGAACGCCGCACCACGGGGCGGACCGGGGTGATGATCTACCTTTCGATGCGCGAGCACCGTGCCGAAATCGTCGCGGATGAAAGCATCGCCGCCAAGGTGCCCGCCGAGGTCTGGGGCGAGGCGATGGGCGATATGCTCAGCCTGATCCGCAAGGGGCAGGTGGCCGAGGGGCTGGCGGTGGGCATCAGCGATGTCGGCCATGTCCTTGCCGAGCATTTTCCCCGCGGCAGCGATGACGACAACGAACTGCCGGACCGGTTGATCGAGGTCTAGGCATTTAGCCCCTTGACCCATCGCCCCTGAGCCTGTCGAAGAGCGCCTCCCAGCCTCATCCGACGGAGCCTCCCTTGATCAAAGACCGCGATGCCGATCTGCCCGAAGAGGTGATGTGGGAAGGCCGCTTCATCACCGCCAAGATGCGGGGGCGCTGGGAATATGTCAGCCGCGCGCGCGGCATCCGCGCCGCTGCGATCATCGCGCTGGACGAGGACGCGGACGGAACGCGCCACGTTATCCTCGTCAGCCAGTACCGCGTGCCGCTTTCGCGTTTCAGCCTTGAAATCCCCGCTGGCCTCGTCGGCGATGATGCGGGAAGCGAAGGCGAGGATGCGACCGCCGCCGCCGCGCGCGAGTTGGAGGAGGAAACCGGCTACCGGGCCGCACACCTCGAAGTTTTGGGGGAGTTCTACTCCTCGCCCGGCATGGTCTCGGAATGTTTCACGCTGCTGAAGGCCACCGGGCTGGAACGGGTCGGCGAAGGCGGCGGCTTGCCGGACGAGAATATCACCGTCCACCGCGTTGCGCTGCGCGATCTGTCGCGCTTCGTGGCCGAGTGGCGGCGCGCAGGCCACGCGGTCGATGTGCGCATAGCGATGCTGCTTACACCGGGATACTTGGGAGAGGATTGAACTATGGCAGGAAGAGTAGCGGGCAAAATGGCCCTCGTCACGGGCGGGGCGCAGGGCCTGGGCCGTGCGCATTGCATCCGGCTGGCGCAGGAAGGCGCGCGGGTGCTGGCGACCGACATCAACGGTGCGGGGGCTGAGGAAACCGCCGCAATCATCAACGCGGAAATGGGCGCTGGCACCGCCTTCGGCATCGCCCATGACGTGACGGACCCGGTCCAATGGGAAGCTGCGGTAGACGCCGCGCGCGAGCATCTCGGCGGGCTCAATGTGCTGGTCAACAATGCCGGGATCGGGGTTGCGGGCAATATCGAGACCTGCGCGTTCGAAGATTGGCAGCGCTGTTTCGACATCAACGTCAATTCGATCTTCCACGGCTGCCAGAAGGCCCTGCCCTTGATGCGCGAACACGCACCGGGATCGATCATCAATATCTCGTCGATTGCCGGTCTGATCGCGAGCGACACGATGCCGGCCTACAACGCGTCGAAGGCGGCGGTGTGGATGCTGTCGAAGTCGATCGCGCTCCACTGCGCCAAGAAGAACATGAATATCCGCTGCAATTCGGTGCATCCGACCTTTGTCGATACGCCGATCCTTGACGGGACGGCCAAGGCGGCCTCGCTCGAAAAGGGTGTGCTGCTGGAGAAGTTGGCGCGGCAGATCCCGCTCAAATTCGTCGGCGAACCCAATGATATCGCCAATGCGGTGCTCTATCTGGCGAGCGATGAAAGCCGCTTTATGACCGGCGCCGAACTCAAGCTGGATGGCGGCATTTCGGCCATGTGATGACCTGGCAGCGGGCGACACGTAACGTCGCCCGCTCGCCGGTGGGGTCAGTCCGCGATCAGCGCGATCGCGAGGTAGATCAGGAAGAAGCTGCCGAAGCCGAGCAACGTGCCGGCGACAAAGCCGATCCGAACCAGCATCGGGTTGATCCCGAAATAGTCGGCAATCCCGGCGCAAACGCCGAAGACCTTGGCGTTGGTCTTGTCGAGGCGGAAGCCAGCGCTGGGCGGCTTGCTGCCGGAATGGCCTGTGATGTTGGTCATGTCAGTCAGTCTCTCGTTAAAGGCGGTGGGCGGGTCAGGCGATCATGCCGGGGCTGGCAGGCACGATGGCATAGGCGAAGCTGGCAACGGTCAGAACGACAGCGAAGGCAGCGGACGTGAGGCGGGCGATGGTTTCAGAGCCGAACATGAGATGGGGTCCTTTTGGTCGAATGGTTGGTCAGGGTGATGATCAGGCGATCAGGGTCGGGCTGGCGGGGATGATCGCGTAGGCGAAGAAGGCAGCCGACATGACGACCGAGAAAGCAGCGGCGAACAGGCGGTTGGTGGTTTCGGTGGCGAACATGTGAAGTCTCCTTTGAGTGTTTCTGGTGTTTTCCGGGACCATCCCGGGGATGCAGAACACTTTGCATGGGGCGTGCCAAACTCGAAAAATGGCTGAATTCCGCCGTTTCGATCCTTTCAGCCCGCAAACAGGTTATTCATCAAACCGAAAGCTTGGGAAAATCCGCCAAGGGTTGGGATTGGCGATTTCGGCGCACGCGCTCTGGCCAAATACCGGCCCTCCCGCTACCCGCCCAAGGGCCATGGGCCTCAGCCGGATCACCCTCGAAAACTTTCGCAATCACGCCGCGACAACGCTGGGCGAGACGGAGCATTTCAACCTGCTGGTGGGCGAGAACGGGGCGGGGAAGACCAATCTGCTGGAGGCATTGTCGCTGCTCGGGCCGGGGCGGGGCTTGCGGCGCGCCAACCTTGGCGATCTGGCGCGGCGGGCCGTGCCGGGTGACGCTCCGCTGCCCTTCGCGATTGGAGCCAGCCTGACCGAGGCGGGGACCGTATCGGCGCGGATCGGCACTTACACCGAGGCCGGGCAGCCGGGGCGGCGGCTGGTGCGGGTCAACAGCGCCCCCGCCAGCGCGGCGAGCCTTGCCGAATGGCTGGCGATGAGCTGGCTGACCCCCGCAATGGACGGGCTCTTCACCGACAGCGCCGGAGCGCGGCGGCGGTTCATGGACCGCATGGCGCTCGCCATCGCGCCCGATCATGCGCGGCGGGTCAATGCGCTGGAAACGGCGCTGCGAGAGCGGGGAAAGCTGCTGGAAACGGGCGGCGATCCGCGCTGGCTGGATGCGATCGAGGCGCAGGCGGCGGACCATGGCGCGGCGGTCGGGCGCACCCGCGCAGATCTGGTGCTGCGGCTTGCGGACGAGCTTTCGGCCCTGCCCCCTGAACCCTTTGCCCGCCCTGCCCTCACCTACCGCCCCGGCGGGCCGCTGGACGAGACCGCCTTGCGCGCCGAACTCGCCAAAGGCCGCCCGCGTGACCGGGCTGCGGGCCGCGCTCTGACAGGCCCGCAACGCGATGAATTGGAGGTCGCAATGGCCTCGACCGGTCAGCCTGCCGCGGCCTGTTCAACCGGCGAGCAGAAGGCGATGCTGATCGCCATTACCCTTGCCCACGGCATCCTCGCCGCTGCTGGCCGCCCCAGCGTGCTGCTGCTCGATGAAGTCGCCGCGCACCTCGATCCGGTCCGCCGCACCGAGCTGTTCCGGCGCCTGAGGGAAGGCAAGGCGCAGGTCTGGATGACCGGGACAGAACTCGCCCCCTTCGATGCCATCCGCAACGAAGCCGCGATCTGGCGCGTCAGCGAAGGGCAGGCAACGCGGGTCTAGGGCGGGTCTAGTCCCGCTCTAGCTGCCCTCGGGCGCAGGCAAGGCGCCCTCAACCTCGCCCAAAGTCGAGGACACCAACCGCTCGATCCCCTCGGCTGTCGGATGGATGCGGTCGGACTGGAACAGCGCCGGATCGCGGTAGATATCCTCAAGCCAGAACGGGATCAGCGCTGCGCCATATTCCTTGGCGAGATCGCGGTACATCGCATCGAACCGCGCCTGGTATTCAGGCCCGACATTGGGCGGCGCGCGCATCCCCATCAGCAGAACCGGCACCTTCTGACCCTGCAGAATGGTGAGCATCTTGGCGAGGTTTGCCCGGGTTTCCTCTGGCGAGAGGCCGCGCAGCAGATCATTGCCGCCCAGTTCCAGAATGAAGAGCGCGGGCGGCACCTCTTGCGCGGCCAGCGTGAACTCCAGCCGGTTGAGCCCTGCTGCTGTCGTATCGCCCGAAACGCCCGCGTTGATCACATCGGCGTTCACGCCCTTGGCCCGCAGCGCGTTTTCCAGCTTCTCGGGATAGGAATCGCGCGGGTCGAGGCCGTAGCCGGCAAACAGGCTGTCCCCGAAGGCGATGATTGTGCGCTCCGGCCCCATCACCGGAATTGCGGGGAGCGCGGGCTGGCCGTCTTCGGCCACCTCGGCGGCAGGCGCAGCATCGTCCGCCGCATCGCTGCACGCGGCGAGCGCCAAGGCACCAACGACAATAATCGACCAACCGCGCTTGTGCATCCGCACTCCATCCTTAGCTGTAGCTTGCCCGCACCCCCCACCTATGCAATCGGAACCCCGTGACAAGCCCCTCTCTCGCAATCAGCGCCCGCAATCTCACCCTCACCCTCGGCAGCCAAGCTGCGCCGGTGACGATCCTGCGAGGTATCGACCTCGATATCGAACAGGGGCAGGTCGTCGCGCTGCTTGGCCCTTCGGGTTCGGGCAAGAGCTCGCTTATGGCGGTTCTGTCCGGGCTTGAACGTGCCAGCGGCGGCAGCCTGACTGTGGCAGGCGCGGATTTCACCAACCTGACAGAAGACGGGCTTGCGGCTGCACGCCGGGGCCGGATCGGGATTGTGCTGCAAGCCTTCCACCTGCTCCCCACCATGACCGCAGCCGAGAATGTCGCGACCCCGATGGAACTGGCCGCCATGCCTGACGCCAGCCCGCGTGCGCTGGCAGAGTTGGAAGCCGTCGGCCTCGGCCATCGCACCGGCCATTACCCCACCCAGCTTTCCGGCGGCGAGCAACAGCGCGTCGCCATCGCCCGCGCCACCGCGCCGCGCCCCGATCTGATCTTTGCCGATGAACCCACAGGCAACCTCGATGCCGCCACCGGAGAGGAAATCATCAACCTCCTGTTCGCGCGCCGCGCCGAAACCGGGGCGACGCTGCTGATCATCACCCATGACGCGTCACTGGCCGCGCGCTGCGAGCGGGTGCTGACCATGGCGGACGGTGTGATCGTCTCGGACACGGCAGGCAGCAAGGCATGAGCCTGCCCATCGGCACGGCGTGGCGCATCGCGCGCCGCGATCTCAACGCGCGCTTCAAGGGGCTGCGCCTGCTGCTGGTGTGCATTTTCCTCGGCACGGCTGCGCTGGCCGCAATCGGCACGCTGACTGATGCGATCGAGCGCGAGTTGGCATCCTCGGGCCAGGAGCTGCTCGGCGGCGACCTTGAGGTCGAAGTGTGGCAGCGCGACCTGAGGCCCGATGAACGCACCGCCATCGCCGAATTTGGCGAGGTCTCCAGCGGTTATCGCTTGCAGGCAATGGCGAGCACGCCGGATGCCGCCGCGCCGATCGAACTGAAGGCGGTGGACGCCAAGTGGCCGATGTTCGGCACGCTCACACTGACCGATGGCCGCAAGGTAAGCGCGCCCAGCGGCACCGACGCATGGATCGCCCAGACCGCGCTGGAGCGGCTCGGCATAAAGGTCGGCGACAGCTTCAAGGTCGGCACAGCCAACTTGCGCGTGGCGGGCATCATTCAGGACGAGCCGGATCGCTTGTCCGAAGGTTTCCAGCTCGGCCCGACGATCATCGTCGCGCAGGATATCCCCGCCAAGGCCGGATTGCTGCAGCCCGGCTCGCTCTATCAGAGCAAGCACCGCATCGCCTTTGCCAATCCGGCGCGTGACCCGGAGGCTGTGGAAGAGGCTTTGACCAAGGCTTTCCCCACTGCCGGGTTCGACATCCGCACCCGTGACCGCGCCTCCCCCGGCGCGGACCGGTTCGTGCGGCAGATGAGCGACTTCCTGACGCTGGTAGGCCTTGCCGCGCTGGTGATTGCGGGCATCGGAATTGCGGGCGGCGTGTCGTCCTATCTCGACCAGCGCCGCACCAGCATCGCGACGCTGAAGGTGCTGGGCGCGACCTCGGGCGATATCGTGCGCATCTATGCGATGCAGATCGGCGTTGCGGCGCTGGCGGGGAGTATCGCGGGGCTGGCGGCAGGCGTGCTGGTCACGCCGCTGCTGGCGGGCGCGCTGCAAGGGCTGCTGCCGGTGCAAAGCGGCTTCATTATCGCACCGGGCGCGTTGCTGCTGGCCGCGAGTTACGGGTTGCTGGTGGCCTTCGCTTTTGCCGCAGCGCCCTTGCTGCGCGCGCGGACGTTCCCGGCGATGGCGCTGATGCGGTCAGGCATCGTGCCGCTGTCGCGTGACAAGCGCGCGCTGCTGGCGACCGCGCTGGGCCTCGCCGCGATCTGCGCACTGGCGCTGCTGACCACCGATCAGCCGATGCTGTCGGGCGGGTTCCTGCTGGGAGCGGGCGGCGCTCTGGTGCTGCTGGCGGGGCTTGGCTGGGCGATCCAGACCCTCGCCCGGCGCCTGCCGCGCCCTCGCAATCCTCTGCTGCGGAGCGCGCTCGCCAATATCCACCGTCCCGGCGCGCCGACTGGAGCGCTGGTGACGGCGCTCGGCTTCGGCCTTGCCGCCTTCGTGCTGCTCGCCGCTGTGCAGAGCGCGATTGACGGCAATATTGCCCAACGCGTCCCCAAGGCCGCGCCGGATTACTTCGTGCTCGACGTGCCGCCCGCCAAGGAGCCGCGCTTCTTCGAACTGATCCAGCAGGACTTCCCCAAAGCAGGGATCCGCACCGTGCCGACGATGCGCGGCGCGGTGCTGGCTTACGGGCCGAAGGACACAATGGTCCGCGTCGCCGACTTGAAGGAGATTCCCGACGGCGCATGGGCCCTGCGGGGCGAGCGCGGGCTGACCTATGCCGACACGCTGCCCGAAGGCAACCGCGTGGTCGAAGGCCAATGGTGGAGCCCGTTCCACAAGGGCGAACCGCTGGTTTCGGTCGATGCGGAATTCGCCCGCGCCGTGGGGCTGGAGGTGGGCGATTACCTCACCATCGGCATCCTCGGCGTGGAGCGCACCGCGCGGGTCGCCAACCTGCGCGAGATCGACTGGGAGAGCATGGGCTTCAACTTCGCGCTGGTGTTCAGCCGCAATGCGATCAGCGATGCGCCGCACAACCTTTCGGCGACGATCGACCTGCCCGAAGGCGCGGACACCGCTGCGCGCGGCAAGCTGCTGCGGGCGCTGGTGAAAGAGATGCCCTCATCCTCGGTGATCGAGGTCGGCGGGATTCTGGTCGAGGCGCGCAAGCTGCTGGAACAGGTGAGCCTCGCCACGCTGGCAGCGGCGGCGGTGACAGTGCTGGCGGGTCTGGCCGTGCTGATGGGCGCGATTGCAGCGGCGCGGGCAGCGCGCACCTATGACACGGTGATGCTGCGGGTGCTTGGCGCGAGCCGGCGGCAGATCCTGTTGCTGCAACTCGCCGAATATGGCCTGCTCGCAGCTGTGCTGGCGCTGGTGGCGCTGGGGCTTGGCGGGGGGCTGGCTTGGGTCGTGATCACCCAGCTGTTCGAATTCGACTGGCTGCCCGATTGGGGCGAGGTGCTCGGCGTGCTGGGCCTTGGCGTGGCGCTGGTGCTCGGCTTCGCGCTCGCCGGTTCACTGCCGCTACTGCGGGCGAAACCGGCGCGCGCGCTGAGGGAACTTTAGGGCGCGAGCTTTAGGCGAAGACCTCTTCCAGCCGTTCCGCTCCGCCCTCAGTGACCTCGCAGTGAAGTGCAGCGGTGAAGGCCGAGGTGAACATCGTGTAGGCGATCAGCAGCGGCACGAAGATCAGGAAGCCGAAGAGCATCAGGCCGATGCTGGCAGTCGGGAAGTCGTTCCCGGCAAAGGCCGCACCGAAGAGGACCGCATAGGGCACGCCCAGCACCAGCACCGACAGCACGATAAAGCCGATCAGCGCCAACAGGATCCTGAGCACCTTGCCGCGCGTCACCGACCAGCTGCGGCGCAGGGCTGTGAACGGGTTGAACACCTGATCAACCGCCACCACCGGGATCAGCACGCTGAAACGGCAGCCGAGGTAAATGAGCAGCGGCAGCAACAGCAGCGGCAGGATCGCCACGATCACCGCGCCAGCCGAATTGCTCTGCGTCACGGATACCCCGAACACGGCGGTGATGCCGAAGGACAGCACCAAGCCGGCAAGCACCATGATCAACCCGATTCCAAAGAACGGCAGCGCGCTTCTGAATCCGCGCACCATGGCTGCCCCGAACACGGGCTCCTCCAGCGGCGATGCGATCGTCACCATGGCCGCCTGTTGCGCGATCAGGATCACGAAATAGGCGGCATAGAGCAGCACGATCATCGCAATCATCCCGGCCCCGAGACCCGTGAGCGCCGCCGGGTCTTCAAGGCCGGCGTCGAGGCCGGCGGTCAATCCCACCGCCACGATCCCGATCATCAGCACGATGAAGGCCGCGATCTGGATCACCAGAAACACCGCCCACATCCCCAGCAGCAGCCAGAAGCGCTGCCGGAACATGGCAAAGCTGGTCGAAAACACGCGCCCGATATCCATTGCACTCAGCCCCCCTGGCGGTCATCCCCTTGCCGCGCTTGCAGAATGCACAGGTCAAACAGCCGAGGCAAACGCAAAAGCCCCCGCGCCCCGTCCCCATGCGCCTAATCGAACAGATCGCCTTCCCACATCCGGCGCGGATCATCGGCAAAGCGGTTCGGCCCCCAGCTGCCGGGCTGCACCATCAGCCACAGGATCCAGCCCAGCCCGATATAGGGAACAAGGCTCACCAGCACCCACCAGCCTGACTTGTCGGAATCGTGCAACCGCCGCACCTGCAATGCCAGCATGGGCAGGCCGAACACCGCTACATGCAGCAGCGGCAGACCCAGCAGGCTTTCGAACTTGTCGTCCTTGGGCAGGACATTGGAGCCCGCCACGAAGGCCGCCACGAACACCACCAGCTGCAACAGCACGAACAGCCAGTATTCGGTGCGCCGCGCGCGGCCGCGAAAATCGAACATGCGCCGGAAGGGCTGGAACATCAGGGCGATCATGCCCTGTCATCCCTCGACCAGCGGCCCGGCGCAAGCCACCGGCCCCCTCGCTTTCCCCAAAGAAAAAGGCCCCGCACCACTGGTGCGAGGCCCTTTTGCAAAGCCGATGTCGCTCTGCTTAGAAGCGGAAGCGCACCAGACCGCCGTAAGTGCGCGGCTGGCTCGGGTAACCCGAAACCGTCCCGGCCTGCGCCACGCCGTCGAACACCGTGATGATGTACTGATCGTCGAGCAGGTTGCGCGCCCATGCACCGATTTCCAGACCGTTTTCGAGCTGGAAGATCATCGAGGCGTTCACCAGGTTGGTCTCACGCTGGAAGATGCGGTTGTCACGACGTGCGGTGACCGGACCGTTGAAGGTCGGCAGACCGTTGTTGATATCGACATTGCTTTCATGGGCGTAGTCGATGCGGGTCATCAGCTTGTTGCCGCTGCTGCCGAATTCGTGCGTGTAGGTTGCCGAAGTCGCCAGCGACCAGGCGGGGATGCCGCCCGGACGGAAGCCGGTGAGGTTGCCCACCGGGCTTTCAGCGAAGTCGTCGAAGTTCGGATCAAGGTGGGTCGCCGCGATGGTGAACACCAGACCGTCGGTCGGACGGATCGTGGTATCGATTTCGAAGCCGCGAACCGACTGCTGACCGGCATTGTTCAGCTGGAAGCCGGTGCCGGTAAACAGGAAGCTCTGGAAGCCCTGAATGGTCTGGTCGAACACAGCGAGGTTGAAGCCGAAGCCGTCCCACTGTGCCTTCATGCCCAGTTCGTAGACTTCCGCTTCTTCCGGACCGGCGAAGCGCGAACCGGTGCCGAGGTTGGCGACGCCCAGCCCGGCGTTGGTGATCGGCGAAGCCGGAGCGGCAAAGCTCGAGCGGCCCGGACCGGGGATGTAGTCACCGAAAGCCGGACGGCTATCGCGCGACAGGTTGATCGAGCTTGCCTTGAAGCCGGTGGCGTAGCTCGCGTAGATGTTGACCTCGTTCGAGACCTGATAGGCAGCGCGCAGCAGGTAAGTGAACTGGTCATCCTGCGTGCGGCCCGGCTCGACCGAGTTGGGGATGGTCAGGAACGGCGGCTGGAACTGGAACGGCACCAGACCGAGCAGCGCGTTGGTTGCAGGGTTGGTCGCCGCAGCCAGCAGCTGCTGCTGGACAGCGCCCGGCAGAGCCTGGAACTGCGCACGGTTGAACACGTCAGGAATGTTCGGGTTCGCACGGGTCGCGCCGGTGATGAAGGCATCGACGAGGTTGATGTTGGCCAACTCGTCGAACGACTGCTGCGCCAGCGCGAAGTCCTTGCGGTCATCGGTGTAGTTGAAGCCGGCGGTGAAGATGAGGCCGTCAGCCGGCTCGAAATCGACCGTGCCGAACACCGACCACGACTTGTTGTCCATCGCAAACTGTTCAGCCGTCAGCGGGCCGGGCGAGAAGATCGAGTTCTGCGGAAGGCCAAGGGCCTGTTCGACGCCGTTGAACACCTGCGGGTTGCCAGCCAGCAGGCTGAAGAACGCGCGGGTATCGGCGCCAGTGGTCAGGCGGCTGTCCTGCGAGATGGATTCGTCGAAGTAGAATCCGCCGAGCAGGAAGTTGATCGGGCCGTCGAAGTCCGAAGCAAGCCGCAGTTCCTGCGTGAAGGTGGTCACTTCCTGATCACGCACTTCGCTCACCACGTCGGCGCTGGTGAAGTCGACGTCCTGATCGAGGAAGTTCTTCAGCTCGCGATAGGCGGTGATCGAGGTGAGGCTCAGGTTACCGAAGTTCCAGTCAGCCTGGATCGACCCGCCGTAGTTGTCGACGGTGTTGCGCGGAACCTGGCTGAGGAAGGTGTTGTAGCTGAAGAAGTTGGTATCGAGCGCACCGCCGACAGCAAACACTGCAGGCGCGCTGGGACCAGCGACGAGGGTCGAGACCTGGCAGCACACTTCATCAATGCGGCCGTAGTCGGCGATCATGCGGATCTTGAAGTCCGCCGTCGGCTCGATCAGCAGCTGGCCGCGGGCCGACCAGCGGTTGCGGTCCGACAGATCCTCGTCGAGGTTGACGATCCGGGCATAGCCGTCACGACGGTTGTAGCTGCCGTCCAGCGCGAAGGCGACGTTGTCGGTGATCGGGCCGGTCACTTCACCGCGCAGCACCAGCGCGTTGTAGTTGCCGTAGCTGGCTTCGACGATACCGCCGAATTCGTACTGCGGCTCTTTGGTGACGACCGAGATCACACCGGCCGAAGCGTTCTTGCCGAACAGGGTCGATTGCGGCCCGTTCAGCACTTCGATGCGGCTGATCATGTTGAGATCGGACAGCGCGGCGGCCGAACGCGAACGGAACACGCCGTCGATGAACACGCCGACCGAAGGCTCGATCCCGAAGTTGTTATCGCCGTTGCCGAAGCCGCGGATGATGAAAGTGGTGGCCGATGCG
>JAUMAX010000031.1:0-1634 GCA_032116115.1 Porphyrobacter sp. | reverse complement strand
TGGTGCGCGCTGGCGCAGACGCCTTCCGCCTCAACATGAGCCACGGCGCGCACGCCGATCACGAGGCGGCGGTCATCGCCATCCGGGCGCTCGAGAAGCAATTCGCGCGGCCGATCGCGATCCTCGCCGACCTTCAGGGACCGAAGCTGCGGGTCGGCACCTTCAAGGATGGTCAGGCGGTGATCCGCCATTCGGGCCATTTCGTGCTCGACCGTGACGAGACGCCGGGTGATGAAAACCGCGTCTGCCTGCCGCATCCCGAACTGTTCGGCATCATGGAGCGCGGCCAGCGCTTGCTGATCAATGACGGCAAGATCCGCCTGAAGGTGCTGGAAGCGGACGACAGCCGCATCCTTTGCTCCGCCGAAGTTGGCGGGGTGATTTCCGACCGCAAGGGCGTCAACGTCCCCGACGCCGAAGTGCCGATCCCGGCTCTGACCGAGAAAGACCGCCGCGATCTCGCCTTCGCCACCGAGCACGGGGCGGACTGGATCGGCCTCAGCTTCGTGCAGCGGCCCGAGGATATCGCCGAAGCGCGCAAGCTGATCGGCACCCACGGCACCGCGATCTGCGCCAAGATCGAAAAGCCGCAGGCTGTCCAGCGGCTCGATGCGATCATCGAACTGGCTGACGGCATCATGGTCGCGCGCGGCGATCTGGGCGTGGAGCTGGAACCTTACGAAGTCCCGCCGCTGCAAAAGCGCATCGTGAACGCCGCGCGCCGGGCGGGCAAGCCGGTGATCGTGGCAACGCAGATGCTCGAATCGATGATCGAGGCCCCGACCCCGACCCGCGCCGAAGTCTCCGACGTGGCCAATGCGGTCTATGACGGGGCGGACGCGGTGATGCTGTCGGCCGAAAGCGCGGCGGGTGCCTGGCCGGAAGAATCGGTCGCGATGATGGACCGGATCGCCATTCAGGTCGAACGCGACGAAGGCTACAAGGAGCGGGTGCGCTTCCTCGACACGCCGCCCGATGCGACCACCTCTGACGCGCTGGCCCATGCCTGCATGACCATCGCCGATACCGTTCCGATCAGCGCGATCACCGTGTTCACCACCAGCGGCTCGACCGCGCGGCGGGTGGCGCGTGAACGTCCGGCGACCCCGGTGCTGGTGCTCACCCCGTCAATGCGCACCGCACGCCGCATGGCGCTGCTGTGGGGCGCGCACGCGGTGGCGACCAAGGATATCGGCAGCTTTGAAGAGATGATCGGCAAGGGCAAGCGTATGGCTCTGCGCCATGGCTTCAGCGAAGCGGGAACGCGGCTGATCGTGCTGGCCGGGGTGCCGTTCGGGACGCCGGGGGCGACCAATCTGCTCCACGTGGTCAGTGTGGCCGGCGACGAACTGGACAAGCACAAGGCCTGATCGCTGGCCAGCTGCGGCCCCGCTCTCAGAACGACTGGCTGACCCTGAGGTTCAGGCGCGGCGAATTGTCGCCTGTGTCGTAACGGTCTTCGGTCAGCGGCACGGCGACTTCGAAATCGAGGTCGAGATCGCGGGTTATGTCGGTCCGCAGGCCCGCTCCGCTGGACGCCAGCGTGCCGCCGCCGAGGCCTTGGGCGAGATTGGAAACCGTTCCGCCGTCGGCAAAGGCATAAAGCTGCACATGCCGCACAGCGCCGAAGGCCT
>JAUMAX010000030.1:0-34216 GCA_032116115.1 Porphyrobacter sp. | reverse complement strand
TGGGGGCCAAGACGCTCGCGCTGGTGGCGCTGGGGGCGGTGACCTTCGCGCTCGATCTGGCGAGCTGGCATATCGGCATCGGCATGACGCGGCTCGGCAATGCGACGCTGTTCGGCAATGCCGGGTCCATCGTCCTGCTGTTCTGGGGCTTCCTCGTCGCGCGCACGCTGCCCGGCCGGCTGGAGTGGCTGGCGATTGTCTTTGCGCTTGCAGGCGCGGCGATCCTGATGGGGCGCTCTCTGGAGATATCGGATGAAACGCTGATCGGCGACCTGTTCAGCGTGGCGGCAGGGCTGCTGTATGCGGTGTACCTGCTGACGTTGCAGGGCGCGCGGGGAAGCTTTGGATCGTGGAGCCTGCTGGTGTGGGTGAGCCTGTTCGGCGCGCCGGTGCTTTTGGCGATTGCCTTGGCGCTGGGTGAGCCGGTGTGGCCGCAGGCGTGGGGGCCGATTGTGGGATTGTTCGTTCTCAGCCAGCTGGTCGGGCAGGGGCTGATGGTGTTCGCGCTCAAATACTTCCCACCGCTGGTGGTGGGGCTGGCGCTGTTGACGCAGCCGGCGGTCGCCTCAATCTACGGCTGGCTGGCGTTCGGCGAGGTGCTGTCGGGGATGGATATAGTCGGGATGGTGCTGGTGGGGGCGGCTTTGGCTGTGTCGCGGGCGAGGGCGACCTAGCCTCTCTCGTCACCCCAGCGCAAGCTGGGGCCTAGGGCGGCTATGCGTTGAGAGTGAGGAAGAGATCATCCCAAGACGGGTTCTGCTTTTCGATCGCCGCGATCTTCCACATCCGCTGCCAAGCCTTGATCGCCTTTTCGCGGGCGATGGCGTTTTCGATGGTCGGGTAGTGCTCGACATATATGAGCCGCGTGCATTTGTAGCGCGATGTGAACGTGCCGCCCCTGCCCTCACGGTGCTGCATCACGCGGGCAGGGAGGTCACTGGTCACGCCAGTGTAGAGCACACCGTAGCGCCTGTTGGTCATGATGTAGACGTAGCCGCCCCGCTCCATTTCAAGAGCTTAGCACATGATCGCCCTAGGCCCCAGCTTTCGCTGGGGTGACGAATTAAGGGAGCAAGGCCCATACCCGCTCAACGTCATGCCAGCGCAAGCTGGCACCTAGGGCGACAAGCACTGCCGCATGGGGCAGGCGATGAATGGCCAAGGCTGCGAGGCCGTGTGAGGGGCTTCCGGCGTCGATAAAGGCGCGAACGATGTCTGAGATGTGCTTCATGCCCGCAGTTTACGGGGCCGCTGAACCCCTTGCTATTCCGCTTCCCTAGGCGCGAAAAATCCGCCCTAATCCCCTGAAAACGCGACCTTCCCCAAATCTCCCATCCCCACGGTCCCGCTCGCCATCTCGAGCATCCGGTCGAGGCTGCGCTTGGCCTTCAACCGCATCCCCTCCTCAATCTCGATCTGCGGCGTCAGGTCGCGGAGCGCCACATACAGCTTTTCCATCGTGTTGAGCGCCATGTAGGGGCAGATGTTGCACGAGCAGTTCCCGTCCGCCCCCGGCGCGCCGATGAAGTGCTTCTCGGGCAGGGCCTTTTGCATCTGGTGGATGATGTGCGGCTCGGTCGCGACGATCAGGGTGTCGCCGAGGAAGGTTTTGGCGAAGCTGAGGATGCCGCTGGTCGAGCCGACGTAATCCGCGTGGTCGATGATCGTCGGCGGGCATTCCGGGTGCGCGGCGATGGGCGCGCCGGGGTATTGCTCTTTCAGCTTGAGCAATTCGGTTTCGCTGAACGCCTCGTGGACGATGCAGACGCCCGGCCACAGCAGCATTTCGCGGTTGAACTTGCGGGCAAGGTAGCCGCCAAGGTGCCGGTCGGGGCCGAAGATAATCTTCTGTTCGGGCGGGATCTGGGCGAGGATCGTTTCGGCGCTGGAGCTGGTCACGATCACGTCCGACAGGGCTTTCACCTCGGTCGAGCAGTTGATGTAAGTCAGCGCGATGTGATCGGGGTTGGCTTCGCGGAATGCACGGAATTTCTCGGGCGGGCAGGAGTCCTCAAGGCTGCACCCGGCATCCATGTCGGGCAGGATCACGGTCTTCTGGGGGCTGAGGATCTTGGCGGTGTCCGCCATGAACTTGACCCCGCAGAACGCGATCACGTCCGCGTCTGTCGCCGCCGCCTTGCGCGAGAGTTCGAGGCTGTCGCCCACGAAGTCGGCAATGTCCTGAATGTCCGGCGTCTGATAATAATGCGCGAGGATCACCGCGTTGCGCTCTTTGCGCAGGCGATCGATCTCGGCGAGCAGATCGGCGCCGGTGGGGTTGCGGGTCAGCAGGCTCATTGGTCGTGTCCCCATAGTCTCAGGAGACGCCGATATAGGGCGTGGCCCGCGATTTTCGAGCGAAAAGCTACATCGCGAAGCCCGGCGGCAGGAAGGCGGCCATCGGGCGCTCGGCCCCCGGCGTGCCGGCGATAACCCACTCGGTGATCGCATATCCGAGCGGTGACCAGGCGAGCAGCATTGAGGCGACGAACGCTCCGACATTGATCCCCATGCCCCACCAATAGGCCGGATGCACCCGGCCCCGCGTGCGCCAGTCGGCCAGCATCCCGATCACGGGGAAGATGAAACTCGCGGTCACAGCGATGGTCCATGCGTTGGGGATCAGCAGCGGCATCGGCAGCAGGCGGCCAAGGCCCGGCCCCGTCAGCACGCTCATCGCCACCAGCATCAGCCGCCGGTGCCAGCCGGTGTAGCGCCGCGCCTTGAGCGACCATAGCGCCAGCCCGCCGAACACCAGCAGCCCGGCCAGATTGCTGATCAGGAATTCGTTCTGCGCAAAGAAGAACGGCCCGCCCGTCCCGCGCACCGCAACAAGGATGATCATCACCCCGGCCGCCACCATCGCCGGAACCCAGACATAGGCGAGCTTGCCCAACTGGCGGTGCAACGCGCGGTTGCCGGTCGCGATGGTCAGGGCTTGCGCCAGATACAGCCCCAGCCAGCCCATGAAGATGACGCCGTGAACATGGAACGCAGGCGGCAAAGCGAAACTGGATCGCCCCATCGCCAGATTGACCGAAAACCCTGCGATGATCACCAGCGCCATGACGCAGGCCATGATCAGATAGAAGCGCGTGCCTTCTGCCGGCGCGCCGCGTTGTGCCAAAGTGGCCATCCCGCCCCCCGTTTCGCGCCCCGGAATGGAATGGAACACGGATAGGCAGAGGGTGCAAGTGCCGCGTTACGTCACCCGCCAGATATCGCCATCGCGCGCCGCCATCCCGCGCTTCTCCAGATCGAGCAAGTGCGCGGTCACGCTCATTTCGGCAGCCCCGATCAGGCGTGTATCAAGGCCCTTGTACATATCCGGGATGAAACCGCTGGCGGAGCGGGGGCTTTCACCCAGCAGCCGCAGGATCTGCGCCTCGCGCTGGCGGCGGTGGCCGATCATGCCGCGGACCAGCTGCTTCGGCTTCTCGATCGCAGCGCCATGGGCCGAGTGGTAGCGCACGTCATCGCGCGCCATCAGCTTTTCGAGGCTCGCCATGTAATCGCCCATGTCGCCGTCGGGCGGGATGACGACGCTGGTCGACCAGCCCATCACGTGATCGCCGGTAAACAGCGCGCCCGATTCCTCCAGCGCGAAGCACAGATGGTTCGAGGTGTGGCCGGGCGTCGCCACGGCGGTGAGGGTCCAGCCGGTGCCGCGCATCGCCTCGCCATCGGCCAGCACGCGGTCAGGGGAATAGGTGGGATCGAACGCCTCGTCCGAACGCGGGCCTGCCACCTGCAGCATCAGCGGCGCACAGCCGACGATCGGCGCGCCGGTCATCTCGGCCAGCGGAGCGGCGGCGGGTGAGTGGTCGCGGTGGGTGTGGGTGCACATGATCGCGGTGACTGTGCGCCCGGCGACAGCGGCGATGATTGCGGCGATATGCTCGGCCTCGTTCGGGCCGGGATCGATTACCGCGCAGTCCGGCCCGTCCGGCATCCCGACGACATAGGTCTGGGTTCCGGTAAAGGTATAGGGCGAGGGGTTGGGCGCGAGCACACGCACCACCAGCGGCTCGACAGCTTCGGCAAGCCCGGTGGGCCACGGTTGGGGAGGGATCGTCACCATGGCCTTGCATATGGTCGCCTTTTGTCTGCGCCTCAAGCGCCGGCGCGCGCATCCGCGCGCTTGGCTATCCTCGCTCATGCGACCTGAAGGTCGCAACGCTGCGGGCGCCCGCCCCGAACCTTTTGGCGGGCTTGCGGTCGCCGCGCGACCGGTTAGGAGACAGAAAAAATTTGGGAGAGGATCATGGCCGACTACATTCTGGTGCTCGACGAAGGCACCACCTCCACCCGCGCGATCCTGTTTGCGTCCGATGGCGTGCTGGTTGCGAGCGCGCAGGCTCCGCTTGAGCAGCATTACCCGCAAAGCGGCTGGGTCGAGCATGATCCGCGCGAGATCTGGGACAAGACCCTCGCCTGTGCGCTGGAGGTGATCCCCAAGGCGGGCGGGGCGGCAAGCATTGCCGCCATCGGCATCACCAACCAGCGCGAGACTGTGGTGGCCTGGGACAGCAGCACCGGCGAGCCGCTGACCAACGCGATCGTCTGGCAGGACCGCCGCACCGAGCCGTTCTGCGCGGCGCTGCGGGAGGCCGGCCACGAAGCGGGCGTGCAGGAGCGCACCGGCCTGCTGCTCGATCCCTATTTCTCCGGCACCAAGATGCGCTGGATGCTCGACAATGTGCCGGACGTGCGCGCTGCAGCGGACAAGGGCACGCTGGCCTTCGGTACGGTCGAAAGCTGGCTGACATATAAGCTGACGGGTGGGGCTGCGCACATCACCGACGCCAGCAACGCCAGCCGCACGCTGCTGATGGGGCTGGAGGATCCGCAATTCGACGAAGGCCTGTGCGATCTGCTGGGCGTGCCGATGGCTGCGCTGCCGGGGGTGGTCGACATGGCCGGGCCGCTCGCCATGACTGATCCTGCGCTGCTCGGCCTCGCGATTCCGATCACGGGTCTGGTGGGCGACCAGCAGGCAGCGACTATCGGGCAGGCCTGTCTTGCGCCCGGACAGACCAAGGCGACCTATGGCACCGGCGCTTTCGTGCTGACCTGTCAGGGGCGCAAGATTCCGCGCTCGACCAACCGTCTGCTTGGCACGGTGCTGACCCAGCTTGACGGCCAGCGCACCTACGCCATCGAAGGATCGGTATTTGTCGCGGGCAGCCTTGTGCAATGGCTGCGGGATTCGCTCGGCATCGTGCAGGTGGCCGAAGAGACCGAAGCGCTCGCGCGGTCGATCCCCGACAGCGGAGGTGTGGTGATCGTGCCCGCACTGTCAGGTCTTGGCGCGCCGCACTGGCAGGCTGATGCACGCGGGGTGATTGCGGGCCTCAGCTTCTCCAGCGGCAAGGCGCAGCTCGCCCGCGCCGCGCTGGAGGCGATGGCGCATCAGACGCATGATCTGTGTGCGGCCTTCAGCGCCGACGGAGCGCCGTGGCAGACCTTGCGGATCGATGGCGGCATGGCGGCCAATGACTGGATGGCGCAGGATCTGGCCGACATGCTCGGGATTCCGGTCGAGCGGCCCGGCTTTGTCGAGACGACGGCGCTGGGCGCAGCGATGCTGGCGGCTTGCGGGGTGGGGATGTACCCCGATCTCGGCACGGCAGCACAGGCCATGCGCGGACGGCTGGCGACCTTCGAGCCGCAGATGGATGCTGATGTCAGGGACGCGCGGCTGGCAGCCTGGCGAAAAGCCTTGGCTGCCGCCTAACCCAAACGACCTAGCTCTCGCCCCAACCGGTCCTGGAAATCGCGCACCGGAGAGGTCATCGCAAAATGCTGGCGCCACGCTTCGTCCAGCCGTGCGATGCGCTGGTGCAGCTTTTCGGTATCGGCGATCAACGCGCGGGTTTCCGGTTCGAGCAGCGCCAACTGAGCCTCGTCCGATCCGCGATCCGGCGGCAAGGCGCCATGCAGGCGCACCTGATTTTCGCTGAGCTCGCCCTGAAACAGTGCGCGCTGGTTCAGCAGCCAGGCGAGAACGTGCATCATCCGGGTGGTGGTCTTCAGCCCCTCGGTCGATAGGGCGAGGCGCACATAGGCGTCCTCTCCCGCCAGCGGTTCACGCGTGCCGGCGGCAAACACCGCGCGCACCTCGTCCGCCAGAACGAGGGCTTCGGTGTAGAGCGCCTCGATAATCGGGCGCGAAAGATTGGTGGTGCGGGCCATGACGGGGGCAAGCTACGCCGCCGTGCGCTGCTTCGCCACATGACTATGGTTACTTTCCAAGCAATTCTTCATCCCGTCCCGCGCGGGCACAGAATTGACGGCTTGATAACCATGTCTGTTTGGTGGCCACCCTCGGCGGGCGGTTGGCATCGCGCGTCAGCGCGATCGCTCAATCACGCAATGATATCGGGCAGCAGCGTGTCCTCGATCAGCGCGATCTGATCCTTCAAACGCAGCTTGCGCTTTTTCAGCCTTGCGATCTGGAGCTGGTCGGCCGATGCGTTGCCGCGGCCCGCCTCGGTCAGGGCGGCAATCGCGGCGTCGAGGTCGCGATGCTCGGTCTTGAGCAACTCAAGATTTTTCCTGAGCTCTTGCTCGGTCATGTTCGCCCCTGATCTTCTTTGCGTTACCGCTGCGCCCAATGCCCCGTCCCACGAGACGTTCCCGCCCCGCTACGCGTTCCCGAGCGCCTTGGGTAGATGGCCCGTGCAGATTTCACACCGCTCCGCGAAACACCTTGGCGCGGGTTCGTCGTGTGCGGTTCGTCGTGCGCAGGGGCGGATGCGGCGATTAAGGAATGATCAGGGCTTTGCAAGCTAGGCTGCCTGTGGTTTCACTGAAACCTGCGGCTCGGCCGCGATGTGCCGAGTCGCCTTTCCGGGGGCATCCCCCCGCAGGACAGGAGAACGCATAATGGCATCTATCGCAGTGTCTTCCCACCTCCACGCCCTTCAGAGCAAGCACGCTGGCCTCGAAGCCCGGCTGCGCGAAGAAATGGCCCGGCCCGTGCCTGACACCGCGATGATCCAGTCTCTCAAGAAGCAGAAACTGCGATTGAAGGAAGAGATCGCAGCCTGCTGAGCGGCGCGGATCGTCCGACCCTCAAGGGCGGCGGACGGCGCGCTGGGCACAGGAGTTTTGCAATTGCCGCGCGGAATGAATAGACCGCAATGGTAATGACCGCCGCAGCCGCCGCCCGCCAGATCCTGACCCGCCTGACCGAGGTGATGGCCTCGCGTATGCACGCGCAGGGCAAGCTTGATCAGGTGGTCGAAATCATCGGCGAATGCCTGTCGAGCGAGGTGTGCTCGATCTATCTTCTGCGCGAAGGCATGCTGGAGCTGTTCGCCACCCGCGGCCTCAACCAGAGCGCGGTGCACGTCACCCGCATGGCGATTGGCGAAGGCCTGACCGGGGCGATTGCGCAAAAGGTCGAAACGCTCAATCTGGCCGAGGCCAAGGCCCACCCCGACTTCCAGTACCGCCCCGAAACGGGCGAGGAAAAGTTCCATTCCTTCGCCGGTGTCCCCATCGTCTACCGCGCCCGTGCGGTGGGCGTACTCTGCGTCCAGCACGTCGAACCGCGCCGCTATGAAGAGGTCGAGATCGAGGCGCTCCAGACCACGGCGATGGTGCTGAGCGAGTTGATCGCCAATGCCGAACTGGTCGACGAGGAAGAAGCGCGCGGGCTGACGCAGGATCAGACCGGGCCGCAGACCCTGACCGGCCTCACGCTGGTGAAGGGGCTGGGCGCTGGCTTTGCCGTCTATCACCAGCCGCGTGTCGAAATCACGCAGGTGATGGCCGAGGATACCGAGGCCGAGCGTCAGCGGGTCTATCGCGCCTTCGACAAGATGCGCGAACAGATCGACACGCTTGCCAGTCAGGCCGAATTCGGCGCGGGCGGAGAGCACGAGGAGGTGCTCGAAACCTACAAGATGTTCGCCTATGACGAAGGCTGGTCGCGGCGCATCAACGAAGCGATCGATTCCGGGCTGACTGCCGAAGCCGCGATTGAACGCGTGCAGCAGCACACCCGGATGCGGATGCGCGAGATCGACGATCCGCTGCTGGCAGACCGGATGCATGATCTGGAGGATCTGGCTAACCGTCTTGTCCGGATTGTCGCCGGTCAGGTGGGCACGGCGGCCTCGCAAGGGCTGCGGCGTGACACAATCCTGATTGCGCGCAATCTCGGCCCGGCCGAACTGCTCGAATATGACAAGCGGCGCCTGAAGGGCGTGATCCTTGAGGAAGGATCGCTGACCGCCCACGTCGTGATCGTGGCGCGTGCGATGAATGTGCCGGTGATCGGGCGCATCGCCAAGGACAAGAGCGGCGGCGTGCGCGGCACGATCCGCGAAGGCGACGAAATCCTGCTCGATGCCACTGTCGGCAATGCCATCGTCCGCCCTTTGCCGCAGGTGGCCGATGCGTTTCAGGCGCGGTTTGCCAAGAGCCGCGAAAAGCAGGCAGCCTATGCGTCCTTGCGCGATGTGGAGCCTTTCACCCGCTGCGGCACCCGCATCCAGGTGATGATGAACGCCGGCCTGCGCGACGATATGAGCGCGCTCGCCATGACCGGCGCGGACGGCGTGGGCCTGTTCCGCACCGAGTTCCAGTTCCTTGTATCGGCCACCTTGCCGCAGCGCGAACGCCAGATCCGTCTTTATCGCGATGTGCTCGATGCCGCGGGCGACAAGCCGGTGATCTTCCGCACGGTCGATATCGGCGGTGACAAGTCGGTGCCTTACCTCGCGTCCGAAATCGCCGCGCAGGACGAAAACCCGGCGATGGGCTGGCGTGCGCTGCGGCTCGCGCTGGAACGCGAAGGGCTGATGAAGATTCAAGCGCGGTCCCTGCTGGAGGCATCGGGCGGGCGTTCGCTTTATGTGATGTTCCCGATGGTCAGTGAACCGTGGGAATTCGATGCGGCCAAGGCGGTGTTCGACGAACAGCTCGCTTACCTGCGCGCGCAAAAGAAGCTGCTGCCCGAACGCATCCACTTCGGCGCGATGCTGGAAGTGCCGGCGCTGGCCGAAGTGCTCGATCTGCTGTTGCCCAAGCTCTCCTTCTTGTCGATCGGCACCAATGACCTGACGCAGTTCCTGTTTGCCGCCGACCGCGCCAACCCGAAGCTCGCCGAACGCTACGACTGGCTCAGCCCGTCGATCCTGCGCTTCCTGCGGCGGGTGATGCAGAACTCTGTCGGCAGCGGTGTTGATATCGGCGTCTGCGGCGAAATGGGCGGGCGCAGGCTTGAGGCACTGGCCTTGATGGGCATAGGCTACCGCCGCTTGTCGATCACGCCCGCTGCCGTCGGCCCGATCAAGGAGCTGGTGCGAAAGGTCGATCTGGCCGAGCTGACCGCGGCCATGACCGGCTGGCTCGCCGATCCCGCCCTCAACCTGCGCGAACAGCTGGCCGCATGGGCTGACGCGCGTGACATCGAGTACGATTGACGCACGGACTGCCGAGACACGTGCGTGCTATGCGGCAGCATGCTATGGCAATGCTTGACAGGAGCGCCCGCAACGGGTGAGTCCCGTTCAAGGACAATTCACGCAGTTTCTCTCAAGCATGCCTCGTAAGAAGGCGCGGACCCGGGTCATGGATAGCGAAAATCTCAACAGCGCAGACAATGCGCCGGAACTGCCCCTTTCCGGGCCGGGCGCAACCCTGCGCCGCGCGCGGGAGGCGCTGCGGCTCGATCTGGCGCATGTTGCGGCGGATACCCGCATTCCGCTGCGCCACCTCGAAGCGATCGAGCAAGACAATTTCGAAAGCCTGCCTTCGCGCGCCTATGCGATCGGCTTTTCGCGCACCTTTGCCAAGGCGGTCGGGCTGGACCCGGCGGAAATCACCGATGCTGTGCGGGCGGAACTCGCCGACGGGTCGATGCGGCGCGCGGCGCCCTCGGCAAGCATGGAGCCGGGCGATCCTGCGCGCCTGCCTTCGGCGGGACTGGCCTGGGCAGCGGCGGCGGCTGTGCTGGTGCTCGCTGTCGGGATCTGCGCCTTCTACCAGAGCTATTTTGCGGCCGGGACGGAACCCGGTTCCTTGCTGGCCCCTGCCGCCAGCACCGCGCCGGTCGCTGCTGCGCCATCGGCGGCACCCACCCCTGCGGCGAACGGCCCGGTGATGCTGACCGCGCTTGAGAACGGGATTTGGCTCCGGCTTTACGAAGAAGGCGGCGAGCGACTGTTCGAACGCACGCTGGCACAGGGCGAGACTGTGACAGTCCCCGCCACTGCGGCTGACCCGCGCATCAACACCGGCCGACCCGATGCGCTGTCGCTGACCGTGGGCGGGCAAGCGGTTGCCAAGCTGTCGGACAGGCCCACCACGATTTCGGGCGTGCAGGTGTCGGCTGCGGCGCTGTTGGCGCGTGCGGCTGTCCCTGCGCCGACCGGCCTTGCCACGCCGGCCGAAGGCGTCGCAACGCCCGCCCCGCGCACAGTGACGCGCCGCGCTCCGGCGCGCGCACCTGCCGCCGAGGACGCCGCGCCGCGCGAAACGGTTCCCGCCGCGCCGGTCAGCGATCCTGCGCCCGCGAGCGATCCTGCCCCGACAGCCGGGCGTTAACGCTTTTCCCGTTGATTAGGCGCTTTGCCGCACTCGACTTGGGCGGCGACAGGCGGCAGGGTTTTTACGGAAGTATTCATGTGCGCCGCGCCACGAATGTGCGGCCATTGCCAGGGAGCCTGACGCGCCATGACCCCGATTTTGCGGAACACTGCCAAACGCCCCTCTTCGCTTCGCCTTGCAGGTGTCTTGCTGGCTGCGGCGACCGCCGTGACTGTGGGCGTGGGTGTGACTGCTCCCGCTCCCGTTTTTGCGCAGGACAGCGCCGCCGAAGCCCGCATCCGCAAGATCGAGGCCGAGATCCGCGCTCTGCAGCGCAAGGTCTTTCCCGGCGGTGACGGGCGCTTCTTCGAACCCGAGATCGCCCCCGGCACCCCCTCCGCCACGACCGCGACCGGGCCTGCGGCCCCTTCGAACACGGCGGTGACCGATGTACTGGTGCGGCTTGACGCGCTCGAAATGCAGCTGCGTGCGCTGACTGCCCGTTCGGAAGAACAGGCCAATGCGCTGTCGCAGATGGAGCAGCGGCTGACGGCGCTGGAAACGGCAGGCAATGCCCCGATCGCGCCTGCGCCGACCCTTCCGGTGCTGCAGCCTGCCGCCACCACGGCGCCCGCCGTGACGACTCCTGCCGCACGGCCGCCAGTGCAGACGGCTCCGGCTCCGGCGCCCGCCGCCGCAGCCCCGATCGCCGCACCGAGCGCTTCGCGTCTTGCCGCAGTGCAGGCCATCGCCAAGCCGCAGACCGCTGACGCCGGGGATGATGAATACTCCTACGGGTTCCGTCTATGGAGCGCCGGGTTCTTCCCCGAAGCGCGCCAGCAGCTCACCAAATTCGTCGAACAATACCCCAATCATCCGCGCATCAGCTTTGGCCGCAATCTGCTGGGGCGCGCGTTCCTCGACGACAAGATGCCGCAGGAAGCCGCCAAGTGGTTCCTCAAGAACTATCAGGCCAACAAGGCCGGTGACCGTGCGCCTGACAGCCTGCTGTATCTCGGCCGGTCGATGATCGCGATGAACGACACCCGCAAGGCGTGCATCGCGCTGGCCGAATTCGGCGAGACCTATCCGCTGGTCGCGACCGGGCGGCTGGCCAACGAGTACAAGGCCAGCCTTGCCCAGGTGAAGTGCAGCTAAAGGCGCGCTTCGCTACCGATCTGGCGGCGCTCTGGCCCGAGGATGATCGCAGCGGCCCGCTGGGTCTGGCGGTATCGGGCGGGCCGGACTCTCTGGCGCTGCTGCTGCTGGCCGATGCTGCGCTGCCCGGGCAGATCGCCGTGTGCAGCATCGATCATGGCCTCCGCGCGGAAGCTGCGGGCGAGGTCGCGTTGGTCGAACGGATCGCGGGGGAGCGGGGCATTCCCTTCACGCCGGTGACTGTGACGCTCGTCCCCGGCAATACGCAGGCGCGCGGGCGCGAGGCGCGCTATGGAGCGCTTGCGGCGTGGGCGCATGACAAGGGGCTGGGTGCGGTTGCGACCGCCCATCATGCCGACGATCAGGCCGAGACCCTGCTGATGCGGCTCAACCGGGGGAGCGGGCTAGCGGGGCTGGCGGGCGTCCGCGCACGCAGCGCCATCGAGGGGAGCGAGGTCACGCTGCTGCGCCCGCTGCTCGGCTGGCGCAAGGCCGAACTGGCGGCGGTGGTGGCAGAGGCCGGGATCACGGCAGCCGCTGACCCGTCCAACATCAACCCCGCCTTCGACCGCGCCCGCCTGCGCGCTGCGCTGGCAGAGGCCGACTGGCTCGATCCGGTCGCCTTGGCGACCAGCGCCGCGCATATTGCCGAAGGCTGGCAGGCGCTGGACTGGTATGCCGAGCTTGACTGGCACGAGATGGTCATGCGCGATGCCGACGCGCCGGGCGGGTTGGGCTATACCTATTGCGCCAATGTGCCGCGCATCATTGCCATCGAGACGATCGTGAAGATCATCCGCGAACTCGGCGGTCACGCCACCCGCAGCGAGGCCGCGCGTGCGTGGGACCGGTTGTGGGCGGGCGAGAACGCGTCGCTGGGCGGCGTGCTGGCCGTGGCAGGCGTGGAGCGGGTCGAGAAGGTCGGCGTCCCGATGCGCGTCTGGCGGTTCAGGCCGGAACCTGTTCGCGGGGCGGTCAACTAGCCCGTAATCACATCACCTTGTCGCCAAGCCCGATCATGCGGCCGCGGGTGATGATGACCTTGTCCCCGCGCTTGGAGGCGTTGAACAGCAGCGCGGCGAATTCATCCGGCACGCCGATGCAGCCATGGCTGGCATAGCCGTTCATCACCGGCGAACCGTGGATCGCGATACCGTCCCACGTCAGGCGCAATGTGTGCGGCATGGGGGCATTGTTGTACTTCTCGGAAACATTGTCCTTCTCCTTGGTCAGGATCGGGAAGGTGCCGAGCGGGGTGGGGTGATCTTGCGTGCCGACCAGCACCACAGCCGTGCCGATTTCGTGGCCATCGCGAAAGGCGCTGATGACGCGCGCTTCCAGATCGACGGTGATGACCAGCTTGCCGGTGCGCGGGGCTGCGCTTTCGTCCCAGAACCAGTCGCCATACCGGATGCTGCCTTCGATCGGCAGAATCGACTTGATGACGAAGGGATCATTGTTGGCCCGAGCTGTCGGCGCAGGTGCGGCGACCACCACAGGAGCGGGCGCTGCGGCGGGAAGCGGCGGCGCGGCTTCGGCAGCAATCATCCGCACGGCGGGGCCGCGCGGGGCTTCGGGCAGATCTTCGGCCAATTCCTGCTCGGCGGCCATGGCAGGCGCCGGCACGTCTTCGCGCGTCAGGGGCGGGAGGCCCGCATATACGGCGGCGGCATCGTCGCTTGCGGGCATTTCGCTATCGGGATCAACCCGCTCGAATGCGCCCGTAGCCCGCACCGCAACCGCCTCCGCTGCACGAGCAGTGTCGCCCGCAGAGGGTTGGGCCACAGCAGCGAAGGGCTGCGCGGCAAGGGCAACAAGGGCGAAGCGGAGAGCAAGGGTGCGGATCATGACAGCGATTATGCCGCGTAAGCCGCGCGCGTGCCAGCGGTTAACCAAACCGCGTCCCTTGCGGGGACGGCGGCGGATGAGGGGTTAACGCGGGCCTGCTTCAAGTCTGCGGCGGGCGGACGGCAGCCGGGCCGGCGCGAACAGCCGCGTAATCGGCTTCCGAACGCTGCATCCGGGTGGTGCCGTCGGCGATCATCTGCTGCGATCTGGCTTGATCGTCTTCGGCCTTGGCCAGCTTTTTGCGGGCGTCGGCGATCTGGTCGGAGCTTTTGGCAGCCAGTTTCTGGCCCTCGCGCACGGACTTGTTCCCTGCACTCCATTCATCGCCATACTGCGTGATCGCATCGCCGCGCTCGCTGATCCGCTGGCCGGCATTCATCGAGGAACTGGCCGATCCGGCACAGGCGGCAAGACCGATCGTGAGCAGGGCGAAGGCCGAGATTTCGGTAAATCTGTTCATGGAGTTTTCCTTTGGTGCCGAGCGGGCAGGTTGCCCGATCTGACGACGGTCAATGGCCAAAGGAAAATGCCGATGAAAATTGAAGAGCCGGGGTATCGTTACAATGTAAGGTCGTGATTAAATATTACAAGGTGGAGGAATATTATTACCCCACTTCTCGCCTTCACCGATCGGAGATAACCCCGAACAGGTCATGCGCGTCGGCATCCTCGATGGTGGCTTGCACAATAGCGCCCGGCACCAGCGTCTCAGGCACATTGCGCAAGTAAACCGCACCGTCGATCTCGGGCGCATCGGCCTGAGAACGCCCGGTTGCGCCGATATCGCCATCCTCGTCCGGTTCGCCGACTTCGTCGATGATCACGGGGAGAGTGCGGCCGACCTTCGCCGTCAGCTTGGCCGCCGAAATGCGCTCGGTCACTTCCATGATCCGGGCGTAGCGTTCTTCCTTCACTTCTTCGGGCACGTGATCGGGCAGGGCATTGGCCGCTGCGCCTTCGACAGGCTCGAACCGGAAGGCACCCACGCGGTCAAGCTGGGCTTCCTCCAGCCAGTCGAGCAGGTACTGGAAATCCTCCTCGGTCTCGCCCGGGAAGCCGACCACGAAGGAGCTGCGGATCGCGATATCGGGGCAAATGGCGCGCCACGACTTCAGCCGTTCGAGCACCTTGGCCTCGTTCGCGGGGCGGCGCATCAGCTTCAGCACCTTGGGGCTGGCGTGCTGGAACGGGATATCGAGATAGGGCGTCAACAGCCCTTCGGCCATCAGCGGGATGACCTGATCCACGTGGGGATAGGGGTAGACATAGTGCAGCCGCACCCACGGCGCGTGGCCTTCGGGGGTGCGAAGGCCGCCAAGTTCGCGGGCAAGGTCGGTCATGTGGGCGCGCACGTCGCGGCCCTTCCACTGGCGGGTCTCATGCCGGATATCGACCCCGTAGGCGCTGGTGTCCTGCGAGATGATCAGCAGTTCTTTCGTCCCCGCCGCGACCAGCTTCTCCGCTTCGCGCAAGACAGCATCGATCCGGCGGCTGGCCAGCTTCCCGCGCAGATCGGGGATGATGCAGAAGGCGCAGGAGTGATTGCAGCCCTCGGAAATCTTGAGGTAGCTGTAATGGCGCGGGGTGAGCTTGATGTCAGGCTGCGGGATGAGGTCGATGAAAGGGCCTTGCGACGGCGGCGCATGGATGTGCACGGCCTCGACCACCTGTTCATACTGATGCGCGCCGGTGATCGCCAGCACCTGCGGATGCGCGGCGCGGATTGCGTCGGCTTCCTCGCCCATGCAGCCGGTCACGATCACGCGGCCGTTTTCCGCGATGGCCTCTCCGATCGCGGCGAGGCTTTCCTCCTTGGCGGAATCGAGGAAGCCGCAAGTGTTGACCAGCACCACGTCGGCGCCAGCGTAATCCTCGGCGAAGGCATAGCCATCGGCGCGCAGGCGGGTGAGGATCCGCTCGGAATCGACCAGCGCCTTGGGGCAGCCGAGGCTGACCATGCCGATTGTCTTCTGGTCGGGCAAAGTGATTGCGGAGGTGGACATAGCGGCGCGCCCCTACACTGTGTGTGGCCTGCGCGCCAGACTTGACGATGATTACTCAGGGCGGGCATGAGCAAACCATGTTCTCAAAGCTCTTTACTGACCATCCCCGCACCATCGGCGAAACCTATGGCCAGCACGCCCGCACGGCGCTCAGCTTTGGCTGGCGCATGGTGGTGGGCGGGGCCGCCTGCATGGTTCACGCTCTCATCCCCGGCCTGTTCGTCAAGACCGCCAGCCGCACGGTCGTTCAGCTCGACGCCGAAATGCGCGGCCGCAAGCCTACGCCCGAGGCGGAGGAATTCGCTTACGTGATCTAGGCAAGGCTGCGCCTTTGAGCGCACCTCCGGCAGCATCGGGCCTGTAAGCGCGCTGCGAACTGGGCTAGGTGCCGCACATGAAGATCGAAATCACCAAGGGCGCAAATCAGGATCGTGTCGCGGTGGAGCGTAGCGATGGCTCGCGCGCGGCTTTCGGCTTTCCGAAAAAGGGCCCCTATCCGCACGACGCCTTCCATTTCTTCATCGAGCGCGAACTGAAATTCCAGACCGGGTTCTGGGGGCTGGTGGCGAGCGGGATGGAGCCCGATGCGGTGCAGGCGATTGCAGCGGCCGGCGGCCATGCCAGCGCCAAGCGCGCCGCCGAGCCAGATCCGGCGATTGTCCCGCTGCTACAGGCCGAGCGTCTGGTCGAGTGTTTCGAGGCGGCGAGCTGGGGCGGCGGCGCCGATGATGCGATGATCATGGCGATGGCCGAGCCGGCCTGGGCCGGTTCCCATGTCCCCCCGCCCGCGGGCATGCCCGAAAAGCTGGGGGCGATCCGCTCCGCGCTCAATGCCTTTCTCGACAAGTGGCGCGACGCGCCCGAAAATGCTGCATTTGCGCTCGAATGGCCGGACATGGAGGGAGACTGGCAATGAACGATTTTGCCCTGTGGCCGGTGCTGGCGGGAACGCTCGCTTTCTTCGCGGTTGGTGCGTTGTGGTATGGCGTGATCTTCGCCAAGCCGTGGCAGCGTGCGGCGGGGCTTTCCAACACCCAGCTCAAAGCGGGCAATATGGGGCTGATCTTCGGCCTGACCTTTGCCTTTGAAATGCTGATCGCGATGGTGCTGTGGCACCTGATCGCCCGAACCGATCCCCCCAGCTTTGTGGTGATGATGATGGCGGTGGGCTTTGCCGTAGGCGTGATGATCCCGGCCATCGGGATCAACTACCTGCACCAGAGGAAACCGCTCGCGCTGTTCCTGATCGATGCCGGCCATTTCCTGGTCGGCATGGCGGCAATGGGCGGCGTGTTCGTGTGGTTTCGGGGTTGAGGCCACAGAACCCGGTGATTGCGGGCTTCACAAACCACGACGATAGTCTTCGGCAAGCCGCGTAGGCAGCTTTGGGGTTGGAATCTGCCTTTCTGCTTCCTCACAAGATGGGCGCGTAAATCACTCGAAGATCTCGACCGGGTAAGCCGTTTCGCGTCTGCGCCATGCGGTGGCAGACGGGGTCATCATCAAAGCCAATGCCAGAACCAGGATCAATGATGGACCGATCTTGAGAAAGGACAGCATCGGGCTCGTCCAGAGAAAGTCTGGTATCTGATAGATCGACAAAAAATAAAAAATTCGGCCGGCGACAATCACAGCAATTAGCATCAGCGCGATATGACTGCGCCCCACCGATGCGAAAAACCACACTGCGATAGCAATAAGCATATTCGGGACAGTACCCATCAGCCACCAACGTGCTTCAGGGTTGGTCAAACCGGAAAACTTCACGCCTTCGTCGATACAAAATATGACAAATGATAGCCAGTAGAGCCAGTCGAACCACACGACACTAAGCGGCTTGGATCGCTTCATGATGTTGTTGATATGGCCTCGGTCCCGTGACTGCAATTGGGTCGCTTCCCGAACGACAGTTTGCCGCCCTTGCACAGGGCAAAGCCCCCGACGCCCGGCGTTCAGCCGCCCTCGCTGCCTGCGGTGGGCACGATTTCCACCACCACGTCGCCGGGCTGGAGCATCTGGCATTCGTCCTCCCAGAACCCGATCGCGCGGCCATTGCGATAGACGCGCAGGCCTTGGCCGCCGCTCTTGAGATCGGTGATCGACTTGCCGCATTCCGCCGCCGTCACCTCGCGTTCGACCAGCTGGACCCGGCCGCCGACGCTGGCGAGGTCGGCGAGGTAATCGGCGATATGCGCGCCCTTGACGCTGCCGGCCAGCAGCAGGCCGGTAAAGCGCACCGGGTTGATGACGTTGTTCGCGCCCGCCTGCCGCGCCAGCAGTTCATTATCCTCGGCGCGCACCACCACGCTGATCGGCACCTTGGGGGCGAGGTGGCGCACGGTCAGCACCATCAGGATCGAGGTGTCGTCACGCCCGGCGCTGACCAGCACGCTCGCGGCCTGCGCGATGCGCACCGCTTTCAGCGTCTCGTCACGCGTCGCATCGGCGGCCATGACGTTGACGCCGAGCTTCTCCGCTTCGGTCAGGCGTTCTTCCAACGGGTCGATCACCACGATGCAGCGCGGATCGACCCCGCGTTCGATCAACTCGCCCACGCTCTGCGAGCCGGAGACGCCGAAGCCCAGCACCACCACGTGATCGGTCAGCTGTTCCTGGATGCGGGCCATGCGAAATTTCTCCCAGCTGCGCTTGATGACGAAATCGTAGGCCGCGCCCACGAAGATGAACAGGACCGCGATGCGCACCGGGGTGACGATCACCGCCTCGATCAGCCGCGCGCGGGGCGTGATCGGGGCGATGTCGCCGAACCCGGTGGTGGTGATGCTGATCATGGTGAAATAGACCACATCGATGAAGCTGATGTGGTCGTCGTAATTGTCCTTCAGCCCCGCGCGGTCCCACCAGTGGATCGCGATCACCAGCAGGATCAGCCCGAGCGCAAGGCCCATGCGGATGCCGAGATCGCCCCACACCGGGATCTTGACCTGCCGCCGCAGCGGTCGGAACTGGTCGGCCAGCAGCGTTTTGCGCTTGAACGGGTTGCGGCTGGCCGCGCTGTCCGTTCCCGGCGCCATCAGTCGCTGAACCGGTCGGCGAGGATGCCGATGGTCGAATAGTGGGTCAGGTCAAGCTGCAAGGGTGTGACCGCGACATAGCCGTCATCCACCGCTTCCAGATCGGTGCCGTGGTCCAGCGTGTGCTCGATCGGATCGAGCCCGAACCAGAAATAGCGGTAGCCGCGCGGGTCGCGCCCTTCGACGATGGTGCCGCGCGAGTAATCGTGGAAGCCCTGCCGGACCACACGGATGCCCTTGACCTCGTCGGCGTGGATCGCGGGGAAGTTGACGTTGATCAGCGTGCGCTCTGCCATCGGCGCGTCGATCAGACGGCTGAGCACCTTCGGCCCCCATTCCAGCGCCGCGCCGAAAGGCACGTCATCGCCCATCCCTTCGCGGGCATAGACCTGGCTGAATGCGATGGAGCGGATGCCCGCCAACGCGCCTTCGATCGCGGCGGAGACCGTGCCGGAATAGGTGATGTCATCGCCCAGATTCGCGCCGCGGTTGACGCCGGACAGGATGATGTCGGGCGCGTCAGGCATGACCGTGCGCAGCGCCATCATCACCGAATCGGTGGGCGTGCCGGTGACAGCAAAGCGCCGCTCGCCCAGCTGTTGCAGCCGTACGGGGCGGGTGAGGGTCAGCGAATGGCCCGCGCCCGATTGCTCCTCGGACGGGGCGCAGATCCAGATATCGTCGGAGAACTGCCGCGCAATCTGCTCCAGCACCTTGAGGCCGGGGGCATGGATGCCGTCATCATTGGTGAGGAGGATTCTCACGAGGCCAACCCCCCGATCCGTTCGTGCTGAGCTTGTCGAAGCACTGCTTTTCCTTCGGTTGCGCAGGGGAGCATAGAGAAAGACAGCCCTTCGACAAGCTCAGGGCGGACGGGGATTATTGCGGCGTGATAACCTCAAGCCCGCCCATATACGGCTTGAGAACATCCGGCACCGTCACCGAGCCATCCTTGTTCTGGTAATTCTCGATCACCGCCACCAGCGTGCGCCCGACGGCGAGGCCGGAGCCGTTGAGGGTGTGGACGAACTCGGTGCGTTTTTCGCCCGCGACGCGGTAGCGGGTGTTCATGCGGCGGGCCTGGAAGTCGCCGGTGTTCGAACACGAACTGATCTCGCGGTAAGCGCCTTGCCCCGGCAGCCAGACTTCGAGGTCATAGGTCTTGCGCGCGCCGAAGCCCATGTCGCCGGTGCAGAGCAGCAGCTTGCGATAGGGCAGGGCGAGGCGTTCGAGGATCGTCTCCGCCGCACACACCATGCGCTGGTGTTCGGCTTCGGAGTCCTCAGGGCGCACGATGCTGACCAGCTCGCACTTTTCGAACTGGTGCTGGCGGATGAACCCGCGCGTATCGCGTCCCGCCGCGCCCGCTTCGGAGCGGAAGCACAGGGTCAGCGCGGTGAGGCGCAGCGGCAAGGCGGCCTCGTCGAGTAACTCGCCCATGACGCTGGCGGTGAGGCTGACTTCGCTGGTGGGGATGAGCCAGCGGCCGTTGGTGGTGTTGAAGCTGTCCTCGGCAAACTTGGGCAGCTTGTCGGTGCCATACATGGCATCATCGCCCACCAGCACCGGCGGATTGCATTCGGCATAGCCATGCTCGCCCGTCTGCACGTCGAGCATGAACTGGCCGAGCGCGCGGTGCAGTCGGGCCATGTGCCCACGCAGGAAGGTGAAGCGCGCGCCCGAGAGCCGGGCGCCGGTCTCGAAATCCATGCCGAGCGCAGGGGCAATGTCTGCGTGTTCGCGGGGCGTGAAGTCGAACGCGCGCGGATCGCCCCAGCGCGACACCTCGACATTCTCCTCCTCGCCCGCGCCATCGGGCACGTCGGCGCCCGGGAGATTTGGCAAACCTTCGAGTGTTCCTCTCAGCTCCGCTTCCGCTGACTTTAGCCCCGCTTCGAGAAATGGAAGAATCGCCTTAACAGTCTGCGCTCTCGAGCTGTAAGCTTCGGCATCAGGAATCATGCTCTGAAGGAGCGACAATCTTGCTTCCGCCCTACGAAGATCATCATCGGAGACTTCGCCACTCGCCGCGAGCTTATTATGATGTTCGATCTCTTTTCTGAAATTTTTTAGCTTTATTTGCGTTTCTCTCTGCAGATCAGCTAGTTCGTTTCGCTCTTGCTGCAAGCGCTGTATCTCAGCCTTTAATCCGCGTACCTTGGCGTCAAGGATGAGGATGCTAGAAACGAGCTTCGTCTCCAAACCACGACGCTTGAGGGCTGTTGTGAATTCGAGAGTGTGCTCGCGGATCGTTTTTATATCGTGCATGGGCCGCGCTATGCCCGCTCCGGCCACCCAAGAAAAGCCGCAATCGGATGGAACTTCCCGCCACGGCGCGGGGTTTGAGGGGGCAGGAGGAACGCGAACATGATCCGTAAACTGATTGGCGCCGCGATCGGCGCGAGCCTTGCCAAAAAGCACCCGGCCGCAGGTGGCGCGACTGGGGTTGTGCTGGCCACCGCCGTACCCTTCATCATCTCGCGCGTCAGCCTGCCGGCGATGATCGTGCTGGGAGCCGGCGGCTATGTCGCCAAGCGCTTCATGGACAAGAAAGCGGCGGAGCAGGCCGAAAAGCCCACCCCGCCGTCTGCTCCCGTCCAGCAGTAACCCGGTAATGGAGAAAGGGGCGGCGGTGGAAATTCAGAGGCCGCCGCCCCTTTGGGGAAAGCCCCGCGTCAGAAGTTGATCTGGGCGGTCACGAACACGCGGCGCGGATCGCCGTAGAAGCCCGTCAGCGTGCCTTCACGGCCCAGCGTCGGAACGAACGGCGCACCGCCGACCCCGCCTGCCACGAAGTTGTAGCCTGCGACGATGTATTCCTTGTCGAACAGGTTCTTGCCGTGGAGGCCGAGCGACCACAGCCCGCTATCGGCGGTGTAGACGAGGCTCGCATCGACCAGCACGAAGCCATCCTGATCGAGGAACGGGTTCGGCACTTCGAACTGGCTTGCATCCGACCGGAGCGAGGCGAGGCCGATGACATCCATCATCCCGCCGCCGACCGGCAGGCCCATGTTGAAGCCCATATGCGCGGTGACGTCGGGCGTGTTCTGAAACACGCGCTGGTTCGCCACATCGCGGCCGAAATTGTCGATGAAGGTGTTGAACTTGGCGTCGAGCACGCCCAGCGACCAGTTCACGGTGAAGCGGCTGCCGTCGCCCGCGAAATCCTTGCCGACCAGCGCCGTGCCTTCAAACTCGATCCCGTTGACGTCAGCCGAAGCCGCGTTGGACGTGATCCCGATGAAGCTTTCGTTCACCCCGTCGCCATTGGCGTCGAAGCCGACCGAGCCGGGGATCTGCACGTTCTTGTATTGGCCAAGGAAGGCCGCAACGCTGATGTTCAGCCGGTTGTCGAGCAGCGAGGACTTCCACCCCAATTCGTAGGAATCGACCGTTTCCGGATCGAAGCTCATGAAGTCGAACACCTCGTCCGCGGTGCAAGCGCCGCCGCGCGCGTTGCGGCAGGCCGTGGTCTGGCCGCGCGGGTCGAAGCCGCCGCCCTTGAAGCCCTGCGAATAGGTGAAGTACACATTGTTGTCGGCGTTCGGCTGCCAGCTGATCGACGCGCGCGGGTTGAAATCCTTGAAGGTCGCGCTGCCGTTGAAATTGCTGGTGACCGCCGCTGCCACGCCGGTGCCGCCGAACAGGTTGGAAAAGCCGCCGACAAAGGTGGTGCGCAGCACCTGGCTGGTGCGCTTGTCATTGGTGTAACGCCCGCCGACCGACACGCTGATCGTATCGGAAAGATCATAGGTGAAATCGCCGAAGACCGACCAGGTCTTGGTGTTCACATCGCCCAGCGTCTGCGCGGTGAGGCCGTTGACCGTGGTGAACAGCGCGACGTCGAAAGCGGTAAAGGCGTTGGCATCAAGATAGTAGAAGCCCAGCACGCCCGACAGATTGTCACTTTCGTACAGCAACTGGAGTTCCTGGCTCAGCTGGTCGTTGTTGTAGACTGCCGGAACGTCGAGATCGACGGCGGGAAGGCTGTCAAAGTCGATCGGGGTGGTCGACTTGTCCTCGCGGTAGCCGGTGATCGACTTGATGGTGACCGTGTCGGACAGCTCGATCGCGATGTTGAGCGCGCCGCCATAGGCCTCGACCTCCTGATCGACGATGTTGAGCCCTGCGCGGGTGTCGAACACATCGTCCAGCACCGGCGCGCCGCTGCGCAGCCCGGGGATGAAGCGGTGGCCCTGACGCGCTTCGGAATTGTCCTTGATGTAATCGCCCGACAGGCGGACCATCACCGGCCCGTTGTCGAATTCGATCGTGCCGCGCGCGGCCCACACGTCCTTGTTGTAGTTTTCGGTGCCGAGCGTGAGGTTGTCGCCAAAGCCCCCGCGCGACAGGCGTGCGCCGCTGGCACCGATTTTCAGGTTCTCGCTGATCGGGGTCGATGCGCTGACGATCAGGTCGGCCTGATCGTATGATCCGTAGGTGCCGCGGATCTTGACCGCGGTTTCATCGGGCAGGCTGGCGGTCACATACTTGATCGCGCCGCCGATGGTGTTGCGGCCATAGAGCGTGCCCTGCGGTCCGCGCAGAACTTCGATGCGCTCGACCTCGTAGATGTCGAGCACGGCGGCCTGCGGGCGGTTGAGATAGACATCGTCGATATAGAGGCCGACGCCTGCTTCGAAGCCGGCAACCGGATCCTGCTGGCCGACGCCGCGGATGAAGGCGGTCAGCGTGGTATTGGTGCCGCGGCTGACTTCGAGCGTCACGTTAGGCACCTGCTGGGCGACCGCGACCAGATCCTGCACCCCCTGCTTGACCAGATCCTCGCCCGAAAGCGCCGTGACCGACAGCGGCACATCGATCAGGCGTTCCTCGCGGCGGCGCGCGGTGACGTAGATGGTGCCTTCGTCCTCCGCAGCAGCAGCCACCGCGTCGGCGGCAGCATCGGCGGCGCTGTCCTGCGCGGCGAGCGGTGCGGCGAAGGCGGCAAGTCCTGCGGTTCCGGCGAGCAGCAACGCGCGGGTATAAAGTCTATTGGTCATGGGGTGTTTCCTCTCCTGGCCCTCTTCTGGCGTGATCAATATTGAAAGTTGAACCACCTTTCAAGTTTAGACTTGTGCGCGACTCTTGCGCCGCCTACCGAAAGCGTGGAGGGAGTAGCTGATGGGCAACACTCGGGAAGCCGCGACAAAGGTCGTATCTGGGGTCGCAAACGCCGCTTGCGGCGATGCGAAGGCGCCGCGCACGGAGCGCGGGCGGCGGACGTTGCGCAAGCTGCTGGATGCGGCGGCTGAGGAGTTTGGCGAGAAGGGCTTTCACGAGGCTTCGGTCAGCTCGATCACGCGGCGCGCGGGCGTGGCGCTTGGCAGTTTCTACACCTATTTCGACAGCAAGGACGCGCTGTTCCGCGCGCTTGTCGGCGACATGAGCGAAAAGGTGCGCACCAGCGCACGCTCGGCGCTGACCGATGGCATGGGGCCGCTGGAGATCGAGCGGGCGGCGCTGGCCGCGTTCCTGCGCTTTGCTGCCGAGCACAAGGAAATCTACCGCATCATCGATGAAGCGGAATTCGTCGATCCGGCAAGCTACCGCCAGCATTACGAAACCATCGCCGCGCGCATTGCCGACCGCCTGCGCGCGGGGGCGGCAGCGGGCGAGTTCCGCGACGGGATGGGCGAGCTGGAGGCCTGGGCGCTGATGGGCATGAACGTGTTTGTCGGACTTCGCTATGTGGTGTGGGGCGGGGCCGAGATGGGGCCTGAGGAAGTGGCGGCAGGCGTCAACCGCCTGCTCGCCGAGGGCGTCATGAAGCGTTAGGGCGCGGCAAGCTGGCTGCAGGCCCGCCGCCTGTCTTGCTGGCAGCGCAGCCCGCCGCTAGACCGCCTACCCATGATCCTTGTCATCAACGCCATCCCCGAAGCCGATCACCGCGCAGCCATCGCCGAGCGGATCGCGCTGCTCAAATGGCGCGACGGGCGCGAGACGGCAGGCTCTGTCGCGCGCGAGGTCAAGCGCAACGAGCAGGGCGCGATGGATAGTCCTGCGGGGCGCGCCTTGCAGGATGAACTGTCGCGGCTGGTTGCGGACAACACCGTCATCAAGGCCGCCGCCCAGCCGCGCCGCTTTTCGCCGATCATCATCAGCAAGACCGGCGTGGGCGGCAAATATGGCGCGCATGTCGACAATGCGCTGATGGGGCGCGGCGGGCAGCGGCTGCGCACCGATCTGTCCTTCACTCTGTTCCTCACCCCGCCGGACGAATACGACGGCGGCGAACTGGTGGTCCATGCTGCGGGCATGACCCAGGAGCTGAAGGGCGAGGCGGGTTATCTGGTGCTCTACCCTTCGGGCAGCATCCACGAGGTCAAGCCGGTGACACGCGGAACACGGATCGTTTGCATCGGCTGGATCGAAAGCCTCGTCGCCGACGGGGGGCAGCGCGAAATGCTGTTCGATCTGGAAAACTTGCGCACCGCCCTGCGCCAGCAACTGCCGAGCCAGTCTGCCGAACTGCTGACGCTCGACAAGACTATCGCCAACCTATTGCGGATGTGGGCGCGCAGTTGAGGCCTTCTTCGGGGCAGCGGTGCGTTTGCCCTTTACCGTGAAATACAGGATCAGGCTTACGCCGATGACGCTTGGCCCGGCCCAGATTGCGGGGTTGAAGACGTGTTCGGGCACCAGCCGGATCAGCCCGACCGACATGAAAGCGGTGTAGGCCGAAATCCCCATCCCGATCAGCGCGCGGAAATGTTCGCCCACATAAGTTGTGCGGAGCGGCTCTGCGGGGCGCCAGATGTAAAGCTGCTGGATCAGCATCGCGACAATCCCGATGAATGCAACCAGCATCATCAGCGGGTGACCGACTGTGTAGCCGTAAATCCCGCACCACGCGCCGGAGATCACCACAGCGGCGATGACGGCCTGATAGCGCGGTGACCGCAGCGCCCGCCGGTCGCGGCTGTGACGCACCACGGCAAGGCCATAATCGACAAAGCCGATGGTCAGCACCCCTAGGTAGAGCATCATCCACCCGAACAGGCCTTCATACAGCGCGCGGTCGGTGATTTCGGGGTGGCGGTATTCCGGCCCGTAAAGCGACAGCAGCGCCATCAGAATCGCCAGCGTGCCAGCTCCCAGAAAGCCATAGCACGTCGCCCGGCCCCACTTGCGGTGATTGGCGGCACCCTTGCGGGTGACGATCGGCCCCCAGAACGCCGTCAGCCCCACCGCTCCGGTGACGACATGGACGACAACAAGGGCTTCAAATAGCGCCATCGCCGTCAGGATGCCACAATCGCCGCGCTGCGCCTAGAGGCCTGAGCCTAGAGCGCCATCACCGCACCCGCGACGGCGCGACCAGCACCGCGTTCGCGATCATCAGGTCGAGCCCTTCGAGGTACGCGCGGGTCGAGGGATCATGTGCAAACCCGATCACCAGACCGCGCCCTTGCGGCTGCGCCATCAGATAGGGCTTGTAGGCCAGTTGCCGCCGGTTCTCGTCCCACACATAGCCGCTGGCGATCAGGTTGCCCGGTGCGGCAAAGCGCAGCACGTTGATCCCGGTGGCCCGGTCGAGCGGGGTGAAGATCTGCGTCCCCGTCGCCAGCACCACCGCGCCATTATCATATCCGGCCGACAGGAAGTGGTCCGGCTCGCCCACCACGTTCAGCAGCGCGCCCGGCAGGGTATCGGGCAGGGCAGCCTGATCCTTGATCGCCTCGCGATATTCGGAGTCATTGGTAATCGCGACGGCTTCGGCCAGCTCGCCTTTTTCGTCGCCCGCTTCGGACGGTTCGCGACCCAGTGCGGCTTCGCGTTTGACGGCGAGCAGGGGATTTTCCCCGCCGCTGAAGCTTTCAAGGCTCTCGCCCACCGCCACCAGCACCCCGCCGCGCTGCACAAAGCTGCGCACCGCACGCTGACCGCCATCGCCGAGCACGCTTGCCGGATTGCCTTCCGGTATCAGCAGCACGTCGTAATCGCTGAGATCCGCCCGGCCGAGGCGGCTGGTGCGGATCGGCGTGACCGGCAGGCCGAGCCGCTGTTCCAGCACATAACGCAGCGCGCCTGCGCTCAGCTGCGAAACCCCGTCGTCCCATGCCACGGCGACCTTGGGCAAGGTCAGCCGCACAAACCGTTCGCTGCCGAGGTTCGGCCCGCTGTCGACCCAGCCGCTATCGAGCGCCACGGTATGCGCGCCGACGTCGCGGGCCAGCGCGGCAAGGCGCGCCATCTTGTCGGGGCTGTTCGATCCGGCGGGGAAGACCACCGTGCCGCGCGGAAATTCGCGGCCCGCCGTGGTGAACGCCCGGTCGGTGACGCGCCCGTCGATCCCTTCGCGCAAGGCCAGCGTGACCAGCCGCGCCTGCCCGCTGTCGGTCCACGGCACGGCAATGGCAAAGCTACCAGCGCCTTCAGCCTTGGCCGCAATCGGCGCATCGGCGCCCATCGCATCGCCGCTGACGGCCGCATTGCACAGCGCCACATCGACGCCCGCCATCGGCCCGACCGACCATGCGGTCACATCGTAAAGCTCATGCGGCAGATCGACCGAGCGGCGGCGTTCCTGCTCGGCGAGGAAATCGGGCGGCAGCGGGGTGTCACGGTCGAGCAGGCTTTTGACCAGCCGCGCGGCGGGCTGGGCCTGCGGCACGGCGAGGTAGCCTGCGGGATAGGATTTGCCGCAGACGCTCGCGCTGCCTTCGCGGCGGAGCACGGTGATGCCCTGCTCGGCAAGGCGGCGACCCAGCCGCTCGGCATTCCAGCGCCGCTTCGACAGATCGATTACATAGGCCCCGCGTCCGGCAGCTCCGCCGGCATTGCCGCTGCGATAGGCGGCAAAATCGCTGATGAAGCGCGCCGGATTGTCGGCCACCGCCGCGGCTGTCGCAAGGCTGGCGGTGAAGTGGTTGGTGATGCCGTCGGCGTAAGTCAGCTCCGTCCCGTCGCGCCGCGCGAACACCAAGCCTCGCGCCGAGCCCTGTTCATAGGTGCTGCCGATCGCCCCCTGATGGGCGTTCCACGTGTCGCCATAACCGGGGTAGAACAGGTCATAGACCTCGCGCGTGAAATAGGGCTCGCCCCGCGCGTCGAAGGCGGCGGCGTTGTAACGTCCGATGAGTTCATAGCTGCGGATCTGCGCGGCCGAGAGGTTGGGGTTGAACGGCTGTGCGGCGGGCGAGAAGAAGTACGTCTCGTCCCCGCCCATTTCGTGCAGGTCGACGACCACCACCGGGTTCCATTGCCGGATCGCGGCGACCTTGCCGCGGGTTTCCGGCTGGGAGAGCGTGAACCAGTCGCGGTTCAAATCGAACATGTAGTGGTTGACCCGGCCCGAGGGCCACGGCTCGTCATGCTCGGCGGCCTGTCGGTCGGCGGCAGGCGCGATCCCGGTCGAAGCGAGGAAATTGTTCACAAACCGCGCGCGCCCGTCGGGATTCTGCATCGGGTCGATCACCACGATGGTGTTCGCCATGATCTTGGCCGCGCGCGTATCGTCCTTTGCCGCCAGCAGATGGTAGGCGGTCATCAACGCGGCATCGGTCGAGGAAATCTCGTTGCCGTGAACGCCGTAAGCCAGCCAGGTCACCGGCAGCGCCGATCCATTGCCCGCGCGCCCGGCGGCGATATTGGCCATGTCGGCGCGGATCGCCTCCAGCTTGGCCATATTCGAAGGCGCGGACAGGACGAGGTAATAGAGCGGTCGCCCCTCCCAGCTCACCGCATATTGCACCAGCCGCGCGCGGTCCGGTGCGGCTTCGGCCAGCGCCTTCAGATAGGCATAGGTCTGGTCGGGCGAGGTGATGCGCGCCCCCGGCGCATGGCCTGCGGTTGCCGTCAGGGTCGGGATGGCGGGATCGAATTGTCCTTCGATGAAGGACTGCGCCGCAGCAGGCTGGCCCGCGCCCGTCATGGCCGCCAGCACGACGAGCCACCGCCCCCAGAATGTGTTCCGCATGAAGTTCCTCGCATGACCGCCCTGAGGCGCAGGCACAAGCCTTGCCGCGAACAGCGCGGCCCGGTCAAGCGGGGAGGGGCGAATGACGGAGGATGGGACTGGAGACAGCCATCCATTTCCGCCGAGCCGCACGAGGGAGGGGGAAATGGTGGGCGCGACAGGGATTGAACCTGTGACCCCACCCGTGTGAAGGGTGTGCTCTACCGCTGAGCTACGCGCCCGTCCGTGGGGCTTTTTGGCCCGGACAGGGGCGCGCCTTTAATGGGGGCTTTCGGACTTGGCAAGCGCTCGCGGCATCGGGCAATGCGATTTCGCTGTGGCTCAACCCCCGGTGAGCCACGCCAATAGTGCAAGCATGCCTTCAGGCCGCTCGCTGCGGGGGCGGGGCAGGGCGCGGCTGGCGGGACACTCGGCGCAGAAGGCCTGAATGCCGCGGGTGCCCATCAGGCGCTCTGCATCGCGGGCCAGCCGTGCGCCGAGGTTCTCGTTGCGCTGCGCTGTCATGGCGAAAAGATCGCCATTCTGCACCGTCTGCGCACGCGCGGCCTCACTCGTGGCGAGCTGCCGGATCAGCGAATCGTAATTCTCCTCGCTCTCGCCCAGGAATACGGCGTGCCAGCCGCCGTCCTTGAGGCCGGCCTTGCCCGCCGCCCAGGCCAGCGCTGCGTCAAGCCCGCCGAATTCGTCGACCAAACCGTTCTGGCGCGCGGTGCCGCCGTCCCACACCCGGCCCTGCGCGATGGCATCGACCTTTTCGACCGGCATCCCCCGTCCCTTGGCCACCAGCCCGAGGAAATCCGTGTAGGTTCCGTTGATCGAGGTCTGGAACAGCGAATCCATCGCCGGCGAGAATCCGCCCACGAAATCCGGCTGGCCCGATAGCGGCGTGGTGCGATAGCCATCGGCATTGACCCCGATCCGCGCGGCGGCCTGTTCGAAGGTCGGGATGACGGCAAACACCCCGATCGAGCCGGTGATGGTTTCGGGCTCGGCAAAGATGCGGTCGCTCGACATGGCGACCCAATATCCGCCGCTGGCCGCGACATTGGCAAAAGAGACAGCGACCGGGATCTTGCGGTTGCGGTGGCGCTGGATCGCGCGGCGGATTTCCTCCGAGGCCGTCGCCGAACCGCCGGGCGAATCGACCCGCACAACCAGCGCCGCCAGATCATCGTCGAGCGCCTCGTCGAGCAGATCGGCAATGCGGGTGCCGCCTGCGATGCCCGGCCCGGCTTCGCCATCGACGATTTCGCCCGCGATCGTCACGACGCCGATGGCCTTGCCCTGCCGCTCTTTGCCGACATCGGCGAGAAATGCGCCGAGATCGCTGGAGGCGAAACTGCCGGGCAATTCGCTCCAGCGGTCCTTGCCCGCGATTTCGGCCACCCGTGCACCGAACTGAACGCGGTCGCCGAGCTTGTCGACCAGCCCGGCGTCCAGCGCTGCCTTGGCCAGATCGCCGCCCGACCCTTCGATCCACGCCTTCGGGTCAGCGGTGATCCGCGCCAGCGCCAGCTTGGGGCGCGCCTTGGTGACGTTAGCTTTGTATTCCTCCCACAGCGCGCCGTAGAGGCCGCTGGCGTTCGCGCGCGCTTCGTCCGACATCGAACTGCGCGACCACGGCTCGACCGCCGACTTGAACTCGCCGACGCGGTACACGCGGGCGTTGATGCTGAGTTTTTCGAGCAGTGCGGCATAATAGAGATTGCTGCCACCGGGGCCGGAAATCACCGCCAGCCCGCGCGGATCGAGCCAGACTTCGCTGGCGTGGGCGGCCAGCAGCATGTGATCATCGGCATAGCCCATGGCGTAGGTCAGCACCGGCTTTTGTGCCTTGCGCAGCCGGTCCATGGCATCGCCGATCTCGGTCAGATGCACCTGCCCCCCGCCAAGGAAGGTCGTGAGATCGATCACCACTGCCTTGATCCGGTCATCGGTTGCCGCCGCATCCAGCGCGCGGACGATATCGCGGGCGCGGAATTCCTCGACCGGTGCGCTGTTGGACAACAGTGCCTCGATCGGATCGAGCACGGATTTTTCCTCGACCACGACCCCGCCGAGTTCGATCAGCAGCGCGCCTTCGCGCACCTCGCCCGGATTGGGACGGGCCGATAGAATGGCAAACAGGGCGACGAAAAACAGCAGCATGAACAGCAGGACAAGGCCGTCCTTGATCCCCACGAGGATCTTCCACACTTTACCGACGAAACTCATTCAGACGCCCCTGTGTTCACGCTTGGTCCCTATCTAGGCACTGCAGGTTACAACTTCCACGGGAAACCGCTGCCGGAATGGGTTGAGCAGCGGATGGTGCTCGACTAGGGGCGTTGACTTGATGAGCACGCGCGATGCCTCGACCGATCAGGGCCGCTTCCCGGCGGGGCGATTGGCGTTCCCGCATCGCGACCTCACCGGCATCGGCCAGTTGCAGCGGCACGAGATCCTGTATCTGCTGGATCAGGCCGAACAATGGGTCGCCCTCAACCGCCAGAGCACCAAGCATACCGATCTGCTGGCCGGCCTGACGATCATCAACGCCTTCTTCGAAAACTCCACGCGCACGCTGCTGAGCTTCGAGATCGCAGGCAAGCGGCTGGGGGCGGATGTGGTCAACATGCACGCCGCCACCTCGAGCGTGAAGAAGGGCGAGACGCTGATCGATACGGCGATCACCCTGAATGCCATGCGCGCCGATGCTATCGTGATCCGGCATGGATCGTCCGGCGCGACCGGGCTGATTGCCGACAAGGTCGATTGTCCCGTCCTGAATGCGGGCGATGGCAGCCATGAACACCCCACCCAAGGGCTGCTCGATTCCCTGACCCTGCGCCATGCCTTGGCCGAGCGGGGCGAGGCGGCGGAGGACTTCACCGGGCTCAAAGTCACGATCTGCGGCGATATCCTGCACAGCCGGGTCGCGCGTTCGAACATCCTTTGCCTGACCGCGCTGGGCGCAAATGTCCGCGTCTGTGCGCCGCCCGCGCTGATGCCCGCGGGGGTCGAGGCGATGGGCGTGGAGGTGTTCCACAATTTCGACGCCGCCCTGGACGGCGCGGAAGTGGTGATGATGCTGCGGCTCCAGTCCGAGCGGATGAGCGGCCAGTTCGTCCCGTCGGCGCGGGAATACCGCCATCTTTACGGGCTGACGGCGAGGCGGCTGGCGCTGGCTGCGCCCGGCGCGCTGGTGATGCACCCCGGCCCGATGAACCGCGGGGTCGAAATCGACAGCGAGGTCGCCGATCTGGCGGGCCGCTCGTTGATCACCCGTCAGGTCGAAATGGGAGTGGCGATCCGCATGGCGTGCCTTGATATCCTCACGCGTGAGGCGCGCGGCGTGAAGGGCTGGGCGGCATGAAGCAGGCGCGGCCTCTCACGATCATCAACGCGCAACTGGTCACTCCCGGCGGTGTGACCGCAGGCGCGCTGCGCTGCGCCGATGGGCTTATCCTTGCGCTCGGCCCCGATGTCGCGGCCCAGGCTGGTGACGAGGTCGTCAACGCACGCGGCAAGCTGCTCGCCCCCGGCCTCGTCGATCTGGGCGTCTTCGCGGTCGACAAGCCTGCGTTCCATTTCGGCGGGATCACCCGCGCGGCGCTGATGCCCGATCAGTCCCCGCCGCTCGATCTGCCGAGCCGGGTCGGCTTTATCGCCAAGAGCGGCAAGCCCGATCTGTGGGTCCACCCCCTTGCCGCCGCCACACGCGGGCTTGAGGGGCGGGAGCTCGCCGAGATCGCGCTGATGCAGGACGCCGGCGCGCGCGGGATTGCCACCGGGCGGCGCTGGATCGCCGATTCGGGCGTGATGCTGCGGCTGCTGCAATATGCCGCGATGCTGGATCTGGTGGTCGTCACCCATGCCGAGGATGGCGGGTTGACCGGAGAGGCTGCTGCCACCTCGGGCGAAATCGCCACCCGTCTGGGCCTGCCCGCCGCGCCTGCCGAGGCCGAGGCGCTGGCCATCGCCCGCGATATTGCGCTGGCAGAGCTGGCGGGGGCGCGGCTGCATATCCGGCAGGTGACGACGCAGCGCGGGTTCGATCTGGTGCGCGCGGCCAAGTCGCGCGGCCTTGCCGTGACCTGCGGGATCACGCCGGCGCATTTCCTGCTGTCAGACCTCGCCACCGCCGATTTCCGCACCTTCACCCGCCTCTCGCCCCCTTTGCGCGCCGAGGCTGACCGGCAGGCAGCGCTTGCCGCGATTGCCGACGGCACGGTGGACGTGATCGCCAGCGGCCACGATCCGCGCGGGCCGGAGGACAAGCGCCTGCCGTTCGCCGATGCCGCTCCGGGCATGGCCGGGGCCGAGACGCTGCTGGCGATGGTGCTGGGGCTGGTCCGTGACGAAGTCATCCCGACCGAGCGGGCCTTTGACCTCACCGCCCGCAATCCCGCCCGCCTGCTGGGCGTGCCTGCAGGCGAGTTGGCGCCGGGGCTGGAGGCCGATCTTGCCCTCATCGACGCCGACGCGCCCTGGATCATCGATCGCCGCAAGATGGAGGCGACCGCTGATAACACCCCGTTCGACCGTCAGGGCGCGCAGGGCCGGGTGCTGGGGCTGTGGAAGGGCGGATTAGCGCTCGGCGTGTAAAGCGGCGGCTTGCCGGACACGTGCATCCCGCGCCCGCGCGCATCCACTTTCTGCATCGACCATAAAATAGCTCCCGGACAGCGCGGTGGCGGTCCGGGAGCAAGGTGCTCATAACTGGGTAAGATTGCGGGTCAGCGCGTGCGCGAGGCCATCTGCACGTCACGCTTCACTGCGCCAGCCGGCGGCGTCGAGGCGGCGTAGGCAAAGCAACCGCGCCCCGATGACTTGACTGTGCCGCACATCGACCGGGCGCTGTTGGGGCCAAAGCCCGAAGCGGCCACGCGCCAGAAGGTGCGTCCGTTCACCACCGCTTCGCTGATCACCGGCTTGTGATCCTTGAGCTGCGGGAACTTCGCCTTCAGCACATTCCAGCCGCGTTCGGCCTCAAGCTTGCTGGTGTACGAGCCGAGCTGGACGAGATGCGACGCGGCGGCCTTGTCGCTCGGGGCCGGAGCAGCGGCAGTGGCCGCCATGCGGCGCTGCGGCGCAGCCGCGGCGACGCGGGTCGAAGGGCGCGGCGCCGGAGCAGCGCGCACCGGCAATTCCTGCACCACCGGGTTCGAGACAAAGCGGATGCCCGAGCCCGAAGGTTCGGCCGCCCGGATCGCCGGTTCGGGCGTCGCAAAGGCCTGTGCGAAGGTGGTGACCGGTGCGGGCTGGGCAACCGGCATCGGAAGCGGGGCAAATGCGGGCGCCGGAGCAGGCTCGGCAGCGGCCAGTTCAACCGGCGCGGACACCGCAGCTTCGGCAAGCATCACGCCCTCGCCGGGGAAATTGGCGAGCGCGAGGCTCTGCGGCTGGCCGCTGTCCGAACGCGGCGTCACGCCGAGCAGGCTGGCGATGCGCTGCTGGTACATCTCGGGCGCGGACATCGCGCCCCATTGCGACAGGCGCGCTTCGAGCTGGTCGGCCGGCACGTCTTCCGCCGCCATCACCCGCGCAGCCCGCCAGTTACCGGCCAGCGCATAGGTATAGGCAAGGTTCTGGCGCAGCTTGGGCGTGACCTGGTCGCTGTTGCGCACAGCGTTGATCAGCACATGCACGCCGCGCTCGGGCTGCCCGGCGAGTGCCAGCGCAAGGCCCATATCGGCAGGATCGATCGCCTGCGCATATTCATC
>JAUMAX010000029.1:0-172160 GCA_032116115.1 Porphyrobacter sp. | reverse complement strand
GCGCCGCCCTCAAGTAAGTGCGTGGCAAAGGCGTGGCGCAGCACGTGGGGGCTGACAATGGCAGGATCGAGCCCGGCCCGGCCCGCCAGCCCCTTGATCAGCTGGAACAGGCGCACCCGGCTGAGCGCCTGACCTTTTGCCGAGGGAAACAGATAGCGCGACGCCGGCACCTGCGGGCGCAGCGCCAGCCAGCGCGCCAATGCCTCAAGCGCGCGCGCTCCCACCGGCACCAGCCGCGTCGTGCCGCCCTTGCCCGTCACAGTCAGAAACGGCGCATCGCGCGGCACAGCACTGAGCGGAAGAGCCACCAGCTCGGTCGCCCGCAGGCCCGATCCGTAAAGCAATTCGATCAGCGCCAGCAACCGCACCGCCTTGGGATCATCGCCAACGGCCTCATCCTCGGCACGGGCGAACAGGGCCGCGATCTGGTCATGGCCCAGCACCTTGGGCAGCGGACGGCGCGCGCGGGGGGCGGGCAGCGCGCCCGAAGGATCGTCACCGCGCCAGCCCTCGTCCACCGCAAAGCCGAAAAACTGCCGCAACGCCGAAGCCTTGCGCGCCACACTGGCAGGAGCAAGGCTCGCCCATTCTCCGGCGAGACTGGCGACCATATCGCGCGACGCGGCGGCCAGATCGCCAATCGCTTCCTCCGCCTGCGCCAGATCGCGGCGGTAAGCGGCAAGGGTGTTGAGCGCGGCGCCGCGTTCAGCCGCGAGCATCGCGAGAAACGCCTCTGTCGCGGCGGACATTACCCGCGCGCCACGGCCTCGGCGGCGATCATCCGGGCTTCTGCCTGCATCCCGACGCGGTTAAGCGCGGCAGTGATGTGATAGAGATGCAGCGGCGTCATCTGCTCCCAGCTCGACCCCTGCATCCCCAGCCCTGCCAGAAACACGACCAGCGCCGGATTGCCGACCTCGGCCGCGCGGGCGATGGCGCGGCTCCAGCGGGTCTGCCGTGCAAGATCGACATCGAGATCACCCGCCAGCGCGCCCGCATCGCTTTCACTCAGCCGCCCGAGCCCGGCGAGGCCCGCAACCAGGAAAGCCGACTTGCGCGAGGCCGCGCTGTCATCATTGCCGATAAAGCCCTCGACCGCGCCTTGCCCGACCGTGCCGCCATTCGGCGCTGCGACTGCCAGTAATCCCCAGCCAAACGAGCCCTCCTCGACCACATTGGCCCAGCGCCCCGCATTGGCATCAAGCCCTGCCGCCAGCATCGCCGCGATCAGATCGCCCGCAGCATCGGCATGGGCCTCGCTCGCGGGAATGCGCGCAGCAGCATAAGCTGTCAGCACCCGCGCGCCGTAACCATCCCCGCCGCCCAGCGCCGCACCCGCAGCCCAAAGACGCTCCATTGCAGCGATCCGGGCGGCCGGATCGGTCGCGAGATAGGCTTCGCGCAAAGCCGCAGCATGGGTCCGGGGATCGCCGGCTGCGGCGGGATCGGCATAAACCTCGGAATAGAGATCGACCATCGCATCGGCCGACATGATCCCTTCACGCGCCGCACGCCCGGCAAAAGGCGCGCGCTGGGACGCAGGCAGCATCGGCAACAGCGCCCCTGAGCGGGCATAATAGGCTCCGCCGCGCGCTGCCATTGCACCGTCAAGCAGGCCTTCAGGCAGCGGTTCTCCCAGCGCCGTGGCAAGGCCGAAGCGCCACGGGTTGAGTTCCTCAACACCCTTCCATTCGATCTGCACCGCCCGCTGGCCGCGCCCCGCTGCTCCGGCGAAACGCCGCGCCAGCAGCACATCGATGCGCGGTGCAACCCCGCGAAACAGCGCCCGGTCAAGCTGCGAGGCCGCCAACGCAGCTTCACCGGCATAGGCGTTGCAGATCGCCTGCCACATCTGCCACTCGCCATCCTCGCGCGCCGAGCCTTGCAGCCGCACGGCGGGACATGCCCCGGTGATGTCGCCGCTGCCGAGATAGGCGGTCAAAGCCTCCTGCGTCAGAGCGGCCGACCACTTGGCGCTGTCGATATCCTGCACCACGGCCCGGGCGGTCGCGAATTCGCCAATGCGATTGAGCACGCCGACGCGCAGGGCGGCAAACTCGATCGGGTCCATCCCGAGCGGCGCAGCCAGACGGCTCGCCAGCGCGCGGCGCATCAGGATATGGCCCCAGCGCGACACCATCTGCCCCTGCGTGCCGGCCAGCACCGCGCGCACGAGCTTGTCCGACTGGTTGGCGAGCGCGACTGGCGGCAATCCGCCCTCTTCCGCCGCCAGCACGCCGACGCGGGTCAATGCCCGCTGCGCGCCGGCCGGAATGTCGGACTTGGGCTTCAACCCGAGCAGCTGGTCAAGCTCCTCGGTCGACATGTTTTCAAGTTCTTCGAGGCTCGGCAGGCGCGCCAGATCGTCGCGCGTGATCGTCGGCATTTCAGGGAGAGTCGCCGGATCAACCGCCACGCCCCCGGGTAGCGGCACAGCGCCGGGCTGCGCGGAAGGCGGCAGCGCTGTGCCAGGCTGCTGCGCGGGCGCAGGGCTCGGACGCGGGCTTGGCGCAGGCGCAGGATCGTCAAATCCCGGAGGCAACAGCGATTCGGGCTTGCCTTGCGCCGCGGCGAAACCGGCCATACCGGCCCCGCCCAGCGCGCCTGCCACAGCCAGCGCCAGCACACTGGCTCCAAAGCGTTTGCCCGTCATTGTCCCTGCTCCGGCAACGCCACATCCTCGGCGATCGGGTGAAGCGGTTCCTCTCCGCCGTCGAACCATGCCAGCGCCAGCAAAGCGGCTGCCACCACGCCCGCAATCACGATCCTGCGCCGTCCCGCCGGAACGGACGGTGCAGAGGCCTGCTCAAGACCGGTCGGGGGGAGACGCGAGAGGCGGCGCGAGTTTCGCATATTGCGCGTGCCCTAGCCCATCTATAGGCCCTGCGGCAATGTCCGCCACGCGCTCTCTCAACGATCCTGCCGCGCTCGCCGCCATCGCCGCGCGCATCACCCGCCCGGTGGTGCTGGTGGGCCTGATGGGCGTCGGCAAGTCGACAGTCGGGCGCAAACTCGCCAACCTGCTGCATCGCGATTTCGTCGATGCTGACGAAGCGATCGCGGAAGCCGCCCAGCGCTCCATCCCCGAAATCTTCGAAACCTTTGGCGAGGCCTATTTCCGCGATGGTGAACGGCGCGTCATCGCCCGCCTGATGGAAGAAGGCCACGGCGTGATCGCGACCGGCGGCGGGGCCTTCGTCGATCCCTCGACCCGCGCTGCCGTGCTAGAACGCGGGATCGCGGTGTGGATCGATTGCGATATCGACACGCTGGTCGAACGCACCTCGCGCCGCGGCAATCGTCCCTTGCTGAAGCAGGGCAACCCGCATGAAATCCTCACCCGGCTGGCGAAGGAGCGCGCGCCCTTCTATGCGCAGGCCCACATCCGCGTCGTCAGCGAAACGGGCCCCCATGCCGATACCGCGCGCGCGATCATCGAGGCGATTGACCAATGGCTGTAATTCCCGTCGCGCTGGCCGGGCGCCCCTATGATGTCGTGATCGAGGAAGGCCTGCTGCAACAGCTGGCAGAGGCTGCGGCGCCGTTCCTCAAGAGCTATGCTGGCGGGCGGCGCGTTCCATTTGTGGCCGATACCAACACACACCGGCTTTACGGTGCCGGCGTGGAGGCCAATCTGGCAGCACACGGCTTCACGCCCGACTGGTTCGTCGTCGAGCCGGGGGAGGACGCCAAGACCTGGGGCGTGCTTGAACGCCTGTGCGACTGGCTGCTGGCGCTCGGCATCACCCGCAAGGATCATGTCTTTGCGCTCGGCGGCGGGGTGGTGGGCGATCTGGTCGGCTTTGCCTGCGCAATTATGAAGCGCGGCTGCGGCTTTGTGCAATTGCCCACGACGCTGCTGGCACAGGTGGATTCGTCGGTCGGCGGCAAGACCGCGATCAACACCGCGGCAGGCAAGAACCTGATAGGCGCGTTCCATCAGCCCTCGCTGGTGCTGATCGACCCGCTGGTGCTGGCGACCTTGCCGGACCGCGAGATGCGCGCAGGCTATGCCGAGGTGCTGAAATACGGGCTGCTCGGCGATGCGGGCTTTTTTGCGTGGCTGGAAGCCAATGGAACCACAGTGCTGGCGCGCGAACCGGCCGCTCTGGAACACGCCATCGCCACCAGTGTTGCGATGAAGGCCAGGATCGTCGCCGCGGATGAGCGCGAGACGGAAGACCTGCGCGCCCTGCTCAATCTCGGCCACACCTTCGGTCATGCGCTGGAGGCCGAAACCGGCTTTTCCGACCGCCTGCTGCACGGCGAGGCGGTGGCTTTGGGCATGGTGCTGGCGGCACGCTATTCGGCGCGGCGGAGCGAGATTTCGCATGAGGATGCCGAGCGGGCGGCAGGTGCGATAGCGGCTGTCGGCCTGCCCGCCAGCCTTGCTGCGCTGGGCCTGACCTGCGACGGCGCGGCGCTGGTAGATCATATGCGCCACGACAAGAAGGCGGAGGCAGCCACCCTGCCCTTCCTGCTGCTACGGTCGCTGGGGGAGGCTTACGTGGCGCGCGACGTCGATCTGGCTGACATCGCCGCCTTCCTCGACGGGGAGCTTGCCGCATGACCCGGTTTGTCGATCTGTCGATCCCGATCACCAATAACGTCGTCTCCGACCCGGAGGTGATGCGTCCCAAAGTCACCTACATGACCCACGATACGACGTGGGAACAGATCGCGATGTTCTTCCCCGGCCTGACCCGCGAAGATCTGCCCGATGGTGAAGGCTGGGCGGTGGAATTCGTCGAACTGTCGACCCACAACGGCACCCACATGGACGCGCCGTGGCATTACCATTCAACCACGGATTCAGGCGCGACCCCCGCCCCGAGCATCGACGAAGCCCCGCTCGACCGCTTTTTCCGTCCCGGCGTAAAGCTCGATTTCAGCCACCTCCCCCACGGCCATGTCGTGTCCGCAGCCGAAGTTCAGGCAGAATTGGCGCGGATCGGTTACGCACTCGATCCGCTCGACATCGTGCTGGTCCAGTCGGGCGCCGTCTATGGCAGCGAGGGCTTCACCGATCAGGGCGTCGGGCTCGGCGCAGAAGCGACGCTTTGGCTCACCGGACAGGGCGTCGAGGTGGTCGGCACCGACGCCTGGAGCTGGGACGCGCCCTTCAGCCACACGGCGAAACGCTGGGCCGAGACGCGCGATCCGGCGATCATCTGGGAAGGCCACAAGGCCGGGCGCATCCGGCCATACTACCAGATCGAAAAGCTCTGCAATCTCGCCAGCCTGCCACCCCATGGGTTCATGGTGAGCTGCTTTCCGGTGAAGATCGAACGCGCCAGCGCGGGTTGGATCCGGGCAGTGGCGATGGTGGCGGACTGACCATGCAGATCAACCGCGCCGACCTTGCCGATCCCGGGGTGCGCGAACTGATTGCCTTTCACCAGCAGGCCATGCTTGCAGGCTCACCGCCGGGCCTGAGTTTCGCACTTGATCTCAGCGGGTTGCAGGCCGAAAATGTAACCGTTTGGGAAGTGCGCGCCGAGGGTAAAGTGGCGGCGATCGGCGCGATGAAACGGCTGGATGACACGCGCGGCGAGGTCAAATCCATGCGCACCCATCCCGATTTCCTGCGCCGGGGACTGGCGGCCGCGCTGCTCGAAACGATCATCGCCCATGCCCGCGCCGAGGGGCTGACACTGCTCAGTCTCGAAACCGGCAGCGGGCCTGCCTTCGAACCAGCGCTGGCGCTCTACCGGCGGCGCGGCTTTGCCAATGGCGCGGCTTTCGCGGACTACGCCCTCACCGACTTCAACCAGTGCCTGCATCTGGCTCTGGATTGATCACACCAAATCAATGCGCCGGGCGGCTCGGCAGCTTGGCGACGTTACCCAACGGCTCTGCCGCCGTCCGCGCGGCTTTCATCGCAGCTTCCTCATCAAGCATCTGGTCATGCTCAGCGAACAGCCGTTCGATTTCGCCGCGCTTTTCCAACAGCATATAGGCAATCCCCGGCGCAAGGCTTTCGCCCTCGCCGATCTGCCCCAACAGGCCCGCCAGATCACTCACGGTCGCATCGCGCGCGGTCTTGAAGAAGTTGCCCTTCCGGTCGAAAAAACCGGTTCCGGTATGTGCCATGATCAAATCCTCCCACTGAGATTCAATCCGCAGGCGCGGGGAATACCGCGACTCGGCAGCTTCGGATTCTCTCACACACGGCCGTGCAGGACAGGGTGGCCACGAAATTTGTGCCGGAAATCATCAATCTGGCGCAAAACTACAACGCAGCGCGCATGATGATTGCTGCGTAGCGCAGCAATCAATCGCCTTGACGCAAACCTTGCGCGGTCACGCTGCCAGTCAATCCGCGACCAGCCTACCTGTTACTCCAGTTCGAGGATCACCGCATCGACCGCCAGGCTTTCACCCTCGGCGGCGTTGATCTTGGCGATCACGCCTTCCTTTTCGGCGCGCAGGATGTTTTCCATCTTCATCGCCTCGACCGTGGCAAGCGGCTGGCCGGGCTGGACGGTCTCACCCTCGGCCACATGGAGCTTCACCAGCATCCCCGGCATCGGGCAGATGAGGAGGCGCGACAGATCGGGTGGCACCTTTTCGAGCATCAGGCTCTCGTGCCGGGCCAGCCGCAGCGGCAGCACCAGCGCGGTGTGGCCTGCGCCGCGGGTGGTGACCTTCCACTGGTTGCCAATGCGCTCGACGATCAGGCCGAGCCGGTGCTCCACGCCCTCACCCACCTTGCCGGTGGCTTCGGCCTGCACCATGCCGGGCAGCCAGTTGCAGGTGCCCTCGACCCGCACACCGTCGACCATCGCATGGCCTTCACCCAACGTGACGTCATAGCGTTCATCGCCCAGCTTCACCATCCATTCGCTGGTGACCGGCAGCGGTCCATCGAGCTGGCCGGTGATCCGGCGCGCGCGCGATTGCAGCGAGAATTCGTTGCCCGCGCACACGGCGGCAAGGATGCGCTTCACATCATCGCTGGTCGCCGCGCCGTGGAAGCCTTCGGGATATTCCTCGGCGATGAAGCCGGTGGTCAGCTCGCCCGAGCGGAAGCGCGGGTGCTGCATGATCGCGCTCAGGAAATCGACGTTATGGCCGAGGCCCTTGATACGGAAATGATCGAGCGCCTCGATCTGGAGATCGGCAGCCTCGTCGCGGGTCGGCGCCCAAGTGATCAGCTTGGCGATCATCGGATCGTAGAAGCGCGAAACCTCGCCGCCCTCGTAGACGCCATCGTCAACGCGCACCGAGCCGGTGCCGCGGGCCACACCCCGGCGCGCCTTGCCCGCCACCGTCTCGTCCTCGCTCCAGCCAGCGAGCGGCGGGCTGTAATGCACCAGCCGTCCGGTCGAGGGCAGGAACCCGCGATAGGGGTCTTCGGCATAGACGCGGTTTTCGATCGCCCAGCCGTCGATCCCGATATCGTCCTGCGTCATGGCCAGCTTCTCGCCCGCCGCGACACGGATCATCTGCTCGACAAGGTCGATGCCGGTGATCGCCTCGGTGACGGGGTGTTCGACCTGAAGCCGGGTGTTCATTTCGAGGAAGTAGAAGCTCTCCCCTGTCGGGTCCGCGCCGCTGACGATCAGTTCGACCGTGCCTGCACTGTAATATCCCACCGCGCGCGAAAGAGCGACGCATTGCTCGCCCATGGCCTTGCGCATCTTCGGTGTGACGAAGGGCGACGGCGCTTCCTCGACCACCTTCTGGTGGCGGCGCTGGATCGAGCATTCGCGCTCGTTCAGGTAGAGGATATTGCCGTGCTGGTCGCCGAGGATCTGGATTTCGATGTGGCGCGGGTTGAGGATGAACTTCTCGATGAAGACGCGGTCGTCGCCGAAGGAGTTGAGGCCTTCGCGCTTCACGCTCTCGAAGCCCTCGCGCACGTCAGCTTCGTTATAGGCAAGGCGCATCCCCTTGCCCCCGCCGCCGGCGCTAGCTTTCATCATCACCGGGTAGCCGATTTCGTTGGAGATCCGAACCGCGTGCTCGGTATCCTCGATCTCGCCGACAAAGCCGGGGACGACATTGACGCCCGCTTCCTTGGCGAGCTTCTTGGATTCAATCTTGTCGCCCATCGCCGCGATTGCGCCGACCGGCGGGCCGATGAAGGCGATGTTTTCCTTGGCGAGTGCCTCGGCGAAGGAGGTGCGTTCCGACAGGAAACCGTAGCCGGGGTGGACGGCTTCGGCCCCGGTCTGCTTGCATGCGGCGATGATCTTGTCAGCGATCAGGTAGGATTCTGCTGCCGGAGAAGGCCCGATATGCACCGCCTCGTCAGCCAGCGCGACAAAGGGCGCGCGCGCATCGGCATCGGAATAGACCGCGACGGTCTTGATCCCCATCTTGCGCGCGGTGGTGATAACCCGGCAGGCGATTTCGCCGCGGTTGGCAATCAGGATTTTCGAGAACAAGGCGAACAACCTCTCGTGCAGATGCGTTATCTTCTAACCGGGCTATGCCGAGGGATTGCAAGGCAAGCAAGCTAGCGGATTTGCGCTGTCAGCCGAGGACTTCGACGAGATCGCGCAATTCCTGTGTGCGCTGTCGGGTGAGCATGGCGAGGCAGCCGGATACGATCATCGGCTGCGCCGACCCGCCGAGGAAGCTGTACCCCTCCAACCGGCACTGTGCATCGCGATAGGCGAGCCATGCGCGTTGGGCTTCGAGCAAGGTCTGAAAGTGGCCGGTATAGGCCATCCGCGCCGCCGCATCCTCGCGCGGGGTCTCCGGGTTTAGCGGGCCGAAATCGGCTTCCATCCCCGCATCACGCTCCTTCATGATCCCGGCGATGATTTTCCACTGCGCGTTCAGTTCCGCATCGGCCGCGGCGTAGTCCTGCCCGGCGCACCAGTTCATCTCCTGCTGCACCATCGGATCGTCGCAGTTCCAGCCGGGCACGGGCGGCTTAGCGGATTGCAGCAGCAGCGGGAGGATGAGCGCGGCGATCATGCAGCATTCCTTTGGGCAAAGGCAATCAGGCTCGCCGCATAGGCCGGAGCGCCGCGCCTGTCGCCCTCGCCGCTCACCAGCGTCTGCACCGCCTTGCCAAGCATGGCGATATTGGCGGGGGAGAGACGCCCAAGCGGTTCGACATAAATCCCGATGCCAAACAGGATCGCGCCCGTCTGGGGCAACCGCCGGAGCGTCTGGCGTTCGGAGCGCACGAACAGGGTCTCGCCTGCGTTGTCCGGCGTGACATGGGCAAAGGCTTGCGGTGGCGGACGGTCAGGGAGCCAGCGGCGCTCTCCGGTAGCAGCGATGAACCAGTTGCAGCGCGCGTAGATCGGGCCGGGGCGCAGGGTTTCCATAAAGCGGTCGACCCCGGTGGCGAGTTGCTCCTCGTACCCTGCGATGGGCGCATGGAGCGCGCGCAAGGGCAGGCCGATCTTCTGCGCCGGGTGCCAGTCAGAAGGCCATGCGACCGCCGCACCGATCAGCCGGTACACGTCCTCGTCTTGGCGCTTCGTCAACAGGCAGAGGTCTTCATGCACCGCCAGCGCGGCCTCAGGGAGCGCGCCCTCCACGCCCAGCATCGCTGCCAATTCGCGGCCCGGCGCGTCCACCTCGGGCGTCAATTGCACCCCTTGCGGCCAGTCAGCAAACCCCGCCGCGCGCGCCGCCAGATCAGGCTGAGGCTGGAGCCACTCGCTTTCCTCCAGCTTCACCAACCCCATGCGCAGCTGCCCGCCCCCGCGCGCCTTGGGGAGCAGGCTGTCGACGGAGAAGCCGAGGCTCATGACGCCGACTCTTGCACTTCGGCTTGTTCCTGCTCGCGCCGATGGCGTTCGAGCGCTTCGGGGGTGTATTCGCCTTCCCACAGCCGGATTTCGTAGCGCCCATCGACCGCGCGGCGCGCGATCCAGAAAGCGCCCGTCGCGTCGATCGTGGGCGCGAAGAAATAGACGCAGTCGATCATGAACTCGTCGTAGTCGACCCACACATCCCAGCCGGTGCCCCGCGCGGTTTCGATCCGTCCGCGAATGATGCCGCGACCATACCCATCAATCAGCGTCTCGGTGACAGTGAAACGGCCCTTGACCCGGCGGTTTTCGGGATCGTCCTTGTATTGCTCCGCCCTGATTGCGGGCGACGGCGAGACGTTGCATGCAAAGGCGGCACTCGGTGCTGCCAAGGCAGCCAGCGCCAGCAGCAGGGCGGCGCGGCGGATCACTACGCCCCTCCTCGCCTGTCGCAGCGCAGGATCATGCCGTATTCCTCCAGCCAGTCTGCCTTGGTCGGTATCAGATATTGCAGAGCCTCGGGCAAGAGGCCGTGCAAGCTGGTAGCGTGGCGCAACTGCTTGCGGCGGTCAGAGAAGCAGAAAGGCTGGTCCTTCGGCAGTACGCCCAGCAGGCGCATCATACCGCTCTCGGTCGCCCCGCCCTCGTCCGCGAGGCTGAGGTAGAGCGGCGGGCGCGGGTCTGCGCCGGGCAAGCGGCGGCTCAGCGCCTCGCCATCCCATTGCAGGCTCGGGCTGATCGCGGCGTAACCGGTGAACAGGCCGGGCGCTAGCGCCCATGTCTCGACCACGAAGTGCCCCGCCGCGCTTTCGCCCACAAGGAAGGCACTGCCATCATGACGATAGCGCGCCTCGATCATCGGCTTGACCGTTCCGGCGATCCACGCCCGGAACGCGGCGCTCTCGCCCGCACTGGGCCAGCGTTTGCGCTCGGCTGTGTCGCCCGTCGGCGGGAGCAGTTCGCGCTGGCGGTCCTTGGTCTCGATGCCGACGATGATCGCATCTTGAGAGCGGCCCCACAGCGCGCCCCAGCGCATCAGTCCCGCGCCCATCATCAGGTCCTGCTTCACCGCGCCGTCAAGCAGGTAGATCACCGGCCAGCTCTTTTCGGGGTCCTTGGCGTAATCGGGTGGAAGGACGATGTTGACCTCACGGGCTTGCCCCAGCGCCTCCAGCGTCACTGTCTCGCCGATGGTGAGGGGTTGGGGCGCGGGCGCATCGGCCCTCGCGGTTGCCGCCCCGCTCAGCGCCAGTGCGGCCATGACTGCGAGGGGCCAGCGCGCGCGGACACCAAGTGTCATGGGATGTCCCGTCGCGGCAGCAAGCGCGCAGCTTCAAACCTCTCGTCGAAACGCTGCTCGGAAAAGGCGAGTTCGGGCGCATTAGCGCGGATCCAGTCGCGCACGCATGCGCGCGACACCTCTGTCGCATTCAAGATATCGTAGACTCCGACATCGACGTCGCCGACCCCGTCAATGCGGTTGGCAACGCCACAATGCCGCGTCATTTCGCGGACGCGCTGCATCTCCTCGATCGAGCCGACGGCCACGCTCTCCATGTTCTGGATCACGAATTCACCGTCGTCATACAACGGCGCGCAGACGGCAGGGTCGCGGATCGGCGCCCGCTCCTCGCAACCCCGGGTCACTTGCGGCGCCGGTTCGCTTGCCGCCAGCGCGAGGGCCAGCAGCCCGATCACTCCGCCGGCACCGCCGCCTTGCACGCCCGCGCGGGCTCCTCGCCCTTCAGCGCCGTCAGGCCCAGCTTGGCGAACAGCGCGCCGTCCTTGTCATCGCCAGCATTGGGCGCGGTCAGAAGCTTGTCGCCGGTGAAGATGCTGTTCGCGCCTGCAAGGAAGCACAGCGCCTGCGTCGCCTCGGACATAGACTCGCGTCCCGCCGACAGCCGTACCATCGAACGCGGCATGGTGATGCGCGCCACCGCGACCGTGCGGACGAACTCGATATCGTCGATCTTGGCGAGCGGCGTGTCGGCCAGCATATTGCCCAGCACCGTGCCCTTGACCGGCACCAGCGCGTTCACCGGCACGCTTTCGGGATGCTGCGGCAAGGTGGCGAGGGTGTGGACGAAGCCCACCCGATCCTCGCGCGTCTCGCCCATGCCGACGATCCCGCCGCTGCACACATTGATCCCCGCCTTGCGCACGTGATCCAGCGTATCCAATCGGCACTGGAAATCGCGGGTGGAGATCACACGCTCGTAATATTCGGGCGAGCTGTCGATATTGTGGTTGTAGTAATCGAGGCCCGCCTCGGCCAGCTGTGCTGCCTGATGCGGTTCGAGCATCCCCAGCGTCATGCAGGTTTCCAGCCCCATGTCGCGCACGCCCTTCACGATCTCCACGATCGCGGGCATGTCGCGGTCCTTGGGATTGCGCCACGCCGCGCCCATGCAGAAGCGCTGGGAGCCCGCATCCTTGGCCTGCGCCGCGCGCTGGAGCACGGCCTGCACGTCCATCAGCTTGGTCGCCTCGACGCCCGAGTCCGCCTTCACCGACTGCGAGCAATAGCCGCAATCCTCCGGACACCCGCCGGTCTTGATGCTGAGCAAGGTGCACAGCTGGACTTCGGTCGCGGGGTGGTATGCGCGGTGGACGCTGGCGGCCTGGAACAGCAGCTCGGTGAACGGCAGGTCGAAGAGGGCCGCGATTTCTGTTCGGGTCCAGTCGGTGCGGGGGTGGGTCATTCAGTGACTTCCATTCTCATCCAACGTCGGAATATCGGCTGACATCGGTTCGATCGAACTCTCGGGGCCGAAATCAAAAGCTACGGGTGGAGGCAGGCGTTGTTCGCTCCAATGCACGACCTGACCTAGGTCGGAGACGTAGAAGAAGCCAGACGCCCCATCGGCTGGAATGATGGCGCGGACACCGCAATTAACGGTGATCAACCCGGGATTGAATAAGGTTACCTCCACCTTCCCGTCATTGGCAGAGGTGATCGTCGCATTAACTACCGTGGCCTGATAATCCGGATTATCGGGATCATCCGCAGTTTCGGAGTTGCGGAAAACGATCGTACCCTCGACCTCGGACTGATTTCGGAGCCATTGGTCGAACCGTTCAAAGTCGGAAATTGTTGGTCCAGTGCGGCAGGCAAGTACCGGCAAGGGCAGAGCCAGCGCGACTGCCATCATGGAAATCAGGACGATCTTCCTCACTCCGCCGCCTCGTGCAGCCCCGCGCCGATTGTCACGCCGCCACCTTCAGCGTGAGATAGACGCCCTGCGCCGGCACCTTCTTGCCTTGCGGATCGCGCGCGGGATCGAACTTGGCCTTGGCCATGCGGCGGCACATCTCGGCGTCCCCGGCATCGGTGCCGGTGGAGGTGCGGATGCGGCAGCGGGTGACGCGGCCCTTGGCATTGATGTCGGCCCACAGGCTGGGTTCAGACACGATGAACTTTTGCCGGTCGGCGGGAAGCTGGAGCAGCGTCGCATCCCGGATGACCGGCTTGGTGTTCCGATAGCCCGACAGCATCGGCGCAGGCGGAAGCCCGCCCCAGTCGCCCGGTTCCAGCACCTGCAGCACAATGCCAAAGACATGTGCTCCGCTCACCGCCGCTCCCGACGCATCCAATGCATGGAGAAACTGCCCGCGCGCCCGGAACGCCTCGCACGCCCGCGCGGCGATTTCGGCTGGCGCGTCTATCGGCTGGCAATCGGTCAGGCTGTCATCTACCCCGACCACAAGCCTGATCCGGTAGTAACGCAGGCGCGCCGGATCAAAGGCCTCTGCCGGAAGGTCCGCTGGCTTGAGCCACTCCTCATACCCGGACACGGCCCGCGCAGGACGGATAACCGCCGGATCGTCATTACTGTCGAGGGCGTAGATCGTGATCGAGGGACCGCCGCTTGCAGACCGCTGCGCGCTCGCGCCGCTGCTGAGCGCCAGGAGCGCGGCAGCCAGTGCCAGGGGGAGGGCAGCAAGCCTCATTCTGCCGCCTCGTCCAGCCCTTCGCCGAGTGGCGGCATATTGTGGCCGAGCAGCACCAGAATATCCGCCGCGCATTCCACCACGTTCGAGCCGGGGCCGTAGATCCCCTGCACCCCTGCCTCGCGCAGATAGTCGTAGTCCTGCGGGGGAATCACGCCGCCTGCGGTGACCTTGATGTCGCCGCGACCGGCTTCGCGCAGCAAGCGGATCAGTTCGGGGATCAGGGTCTTGTGGCCCGCTGCAAGGCTCGACGCGCCTACCACGTCCACGTTCTTCTCCAGCGCCATCGCCGCGCTTTCCTCGGGCGTCTGGAACAGCGGGCCGCTGACCACATCAAAGCCCATGTCACCGAAGGCGCTGGCGATCACATTCGCACCGCGATCATGGCCGTCCTGGCCCATCTTGGCGATCATGATGCGGGGCTTGCGGCCCAGACGGCGGCCCACGGCTTCGACGCCGTCGGTCACCTGCGCCCAACGGCGGTCGAATTCATAGGCGCTGGCATAGACCCCGCTGACCGGCGCGGGCGTCGCATCGTGGCGGCCAAAGACCTCTTCCATCGCCGAGGAGATTTCACCCAGCGTCGCATCGTGGCGCGCGGCTTCGACCGCCAGTGCCAGAACGTTCGCGCCGTCCGCACAGCCCGACGTCAGCGCCGCCAGCGCCGCGCGGCACGCCGCCTCGTCACGCCCTTCACGCACCTTGGCGAGGCGGGCGATCTGGCCGGTGCGGACCATCTGGTTGTCCACCTCCAGCGTCTCCAGCGCGTCCTCAGCGTCCTTGCGGTACTTGTTGACGCCGACGATCACCGTCTCGCCCTTGTCGACCTTGGTCTGCTTTTCCGCCGCCGCGCGCTCGATCGCGGCCTTGGGCGCGCCGGTGGCAACATAGGCGGTCATGCCGCCCGCTGCATCGACCTCGGCCATCATCGCCTCGGCCTCGGCCACCAGCGTGGCGGTCAGCGCCTCGATATAGTGCGAGCCGCCGAGCGGATCGACCACGTTGCAGATGCCGCTTTCCTCTTGCAGCACCAGCTGGGTGTTGCGCGCGATGCGGGCGCTGAAATCGGTGGGGAGCGCAATGGCTTCATCGAGCGCATTGGTGTGGAGCGACTGGGTGCCGCCCAGCACCGCCGCCATCGCTTCCACCGTGGTGCGGATGACGTTGTTGTAGGGGTCCTGCTCCTGCAAGCTCACGCCCGAGGTCTGGCAGTGGGTGCGCAGCATCTTGGAGCGTTCGTCCTTCGCCCCAAGATCGTCCATCACCTTGTACCACAGCGTGCGCGCGGCGCGCAGCTTGGCGATCTCCATGAAGAAGTTCATGCCGATGCCGAAGAAGAAGCTGAGGCGGCCCGCGAAGGCATCAATATCCAGCCCTGCCGCCATCGCGCGGCTCGCATATTCCTTGCCGTCGGCGATGGTGAAGGCGAGTTCCTGCACCGCCGTCGCTCCGGCCTCGTGCATGTGGTAGCCCGAAATCGAAATCGAGTTGAATTTCGGTATGTTGGCCGAGGTATATGCGATGATGTCGGAGATGATCCGCATCGAAGGCTCGGGCGGGTAGATATAGGTGTTGCGGACCATGAACTCCTTGAGGATGTCGTTCTGGATCGTGCCTTCCAGCTTGTCCTGCGACACGCCCTGACGTTCGGCGGCGACAATGAAGAAGGCCAGCACCGGGATCACCGCGCCGTTCATCGTCATCGAGACAGACATGGCATCAAGCGGGATCTGGTCGAACAGGATCTGCATATCCGCAACCGTATCGATTGCCACGCCCGCCTTGCCGACATCGCCGACGACCCGTGGGTGATCGCTGTCATAGCCACGGTGCGTGGCGAGATCGAAGGCGACCGACAGGCCCTTCTGCCCCATCGCCAGATTGCGGCGGTAGAAGGCGTTGGATTCCTCGGCGGTCGAGAAGCCTGCGTACTGCCGGATCGTCCACGGGCGGCCCGCATACATCGAAGCCTTCACTCCGCGGGTGAAAGGTGCGAAACCGGGGAGGCCGGGGTCAAACCCTGCGTGATCTTCCGCCGTATAGAGCGGCTTGACCGCGATGCCTTCGGGTGTCTGCCACGTCAGGTCGCGCCCGCGCACCTCCTTGGCGGCGAGGCTGTTCCAGTCTTCGAGGGTCGGTTTGTCGGTCATGTCATAGCCTATACACAATCGTCACCCCCGCGAAGGCGGGGGTCCAGCTACTCTCGTTAACGTACGAGAGCCGCGATGGGCCCCCGCCTGCGCGGGGGCTGCGGGCGAAAAGTCCTACCGGTCTATTCGCCCTTGAACTCGGCTTTGCGCTTCTGGAGGAAGGCCATGCCGCCCTCCATCGCGTCTTTCGTCGCACCCGCAATCCGCTGGCCCTCGGCCTCGGCGAGCAGCACCATCTGGAGGTTCTGGTCGAGCGCGGTGGCGATGTTGCGCTTCATCGTCGCGTAGGCGACCGTCGGGCCGTTCGCGAGCTTCTCGGCCAGCGCGCGGGCTTCGGTCATCAGGTCGGCATCATCGACGCATTTGTAGATCAGGCCCCATTCCTCGGCCTGTTCGCCCGAGATTTTCTCGCCCAGCATCATCATGCGGGTGGCGCGCGCACGGCCGACGGCGCGGGCGAGCAGCCAGGTCGAGCCGCCGTCGGGCACAAGGCCGATATTGACGAAGGCCTGGAGGAAATAGGCGCTCTTCGCCGCAATGGTGAAGTCCGCCGCCAGAGCCAGCGAGCACCCCACGCCCGCCGCCGGGCCGTTGACCGCGCAGATCACCGGCACGCTCGCGCGCACCACTTGGCTGATCGCCGGGTTGTAGTGGTTGATCAGCGCCTCGTGGCTGCCGCCCTTGCCGCCCAGCGCCGAGCCGGAGCCGCGCGCCGAAAGGTCCGCGCCCGAGCAGAAGCCCTTGCCCTCACCCGTGATCAGCACCGCGCGCGCATCGCCGAGGTCATAGAACGCCTGCCCCAATTCGTCCGCCATTTGCGGCGCCATGGCGTTGAGGCGTTCGGGGCGGTTGAGGGTGATGGTCAGCAGCGGGCCGTCACGTTCGACGCGGATGGTTTCGTAGGACATTCAATCAACTCCCGTTCGCCCTGAGCCTGTCGAAGGGCTGTCCTTCTCTTGGGCTCGGCGGAAAGAAAAAGTGCAGGGCTTCGACAGGCTCAGCCCGAACGGTTCAATTTCAGTTCGACCAGTGCGCATCCTCGCGCGGCGTCTCCATGATCTCGGTAAGCATGCCGCCCATGTCCTTGGGATGGACGAAAAAGATAGGGGTGCCGTGCGCGCCGATGCGCGTGGGGCCGAGGATGCGCTTGCCCATCGCTTCGAATTCGGTGCGCGCCTCGGCGATGTCGGGCACCTCGAAGCACAGGTGGTGCTGCCCGCCCAAGGGGTTCTTGGCGATGAAGCCCGCCAGCGTGGAGTTTTCACCCAGCGGCTCGATCAACTCGATCTGGGTGCCATTCATAGCCCCGTCCGCGCCGGGGGTGTCGACGAAGCAGACTTTCACACCCTGCTCCTCAAGGTCGAACGGCGTGTGGATCTTGGTCGCGCCCATGACGTCGCGGTAGAAGGCGATGCCATCAGCGATGGAGGGCGTTGCGACCCCGATGTGGTTCAGTCTTCCCAGCTTCACTGGCGCATTCCTCTCTCAATTCCCGTCATGCTGAACTCGTTTCAGCATCCATTCTGCGGTCCGCTCCGCCGGTGCATGGGGCGGGATGGACCCTGAAACAAGTTCAGGGTGACGAAGGTGTTTTTGGCGGGTCACCATCGGTGTGCTTGTCATGGCCAATCATCAATTGATTACCCTCGTGTATCTCAAAGATTCGATCAACAACTCGGGGGCTCTTACCGGACAAACCAAGGCCGATATATTCAGTCTCAACCCATTCTAGATACGCTAAAATATCGGCGTGAGTTTTGCCTTCATTGAGCAAAGCGAGGACGTTCGATGCGTAGGAATCGTACTCCCCCATCGCATCTTCCATGTCATTCACCCCAATCGGGTCCCACTCTTCCCAAAGAAGCAGTTCCAAGCGTTCCAACATCTCACTCACAGCGGAATATTGTCATGCTTCTTCCACGGGTTCTCCAACTGCTTCGTCCGCAGCTTGCGTAGCCCCAGCGCAATCCGCCGCCGGGTCGAGTGCGGGTGGATCACCTCGTCGATGTACCCGCGCGAGGCCGCCACGAAGGGATTGGCGAAGCGATCTTCATATTCCTTGGTCTTCTCGGCGATCTTCTCGGGGTTGTCGCGGTCTTGCCGGAAGATGATCTCCACCGCGCCCTTGGCGCCCATCACCGCGATTTCCGCTGTCGGCCAGGCGTAGTTCAAATCGCCGCGCAGGTGCTTGGAGGCCATCACGTCATAGGCCCCGCCGTAAGCCTTGCGGGTGATCACGGTGATCTTGGGCACGGTAGCCTCGGCATAGGCGAACAATAGCTTCGCGCCGTGCTTGATGATCCCACCCAGTTCCTGCGCGGTGCCCGGGAGGAAGCCGGGGACGTCGACGAAGGTGATGATCGGGATTTCAAACGCGTCGCAGAAGCGCACGAAGCGCGCGGCTTTCTTCGAGGAATTGATGTCGAGCACACCCGCCAGCACCATCGGCTGGTTCGCCACGACGCCTACGGTGCGGCCTTCCACACGGCCAAAGCCGCACAGGATATTGCCCGCGTGCATCGGCTGGATCTCGAAGAAATCGCCTTCGTCCAGCACCTTGGCGATGACTTCGTGCATGTCATAGGGCTGGTTGGCGTTATCGGGGATCAGCGTGTCGAGGCTGTTATCGATCCGGTCCCACGCATCGCCGGTGGGCAGGATCGGGGCTTCGTCACGGTTCGACAAAGGCAGGAAGTCAAAGAAGCGGCGGGTCGCCAGCAAGGCTTCGACATCGTTTTCGTAGGCGAGATCGGCGACGCTGGTCTTGGTGGTGTGGGTGATCGCGCCGCCCAACTCTTCCTGCGTCACGACCTCGTTGGTGACGGTCTTCACCACTTCAGGGCCGGTGACGAACATGTAGCTGGAGTCCTTCACCATGAAGATGAAATCAGTCATCGCGGGCGAATACACCGCCCCGCCCGCGCACGGCCCCATGATGAGGCTGATCTGCGGCACCACGCCGCTCGCCAGCACGTTGCGCTGGAACACTTCGGCATAGCCGCCGAGGCTGGCGACGCCCTCCTGAATACGCGCACCGCCCGAATCGTTCAAACCGATCACCGGCGCGCCGACTTTCAGCGCGGTGTCCATCACCTTGCAGATCTTCTCGGCATGGCGCTTTGACAGCGAGCCGCCGAACACGGTGAAGTCCTGCGAGAACACGTAAACCAGCCGCCCGTTGATGGTGCCAGAACCCGTTACCACCCCGTCACCCGGGATGCGCTGGGTTTCCATGCCGAAGTCCATGCAGTCATGCTCGACATAGGTGTCGATCTCTTCGAAGCTGCCTTCATCGAGCAGCACGTCGAGCCGTTCGCGCGCGGTCAGCTTGCCCTTGGCGTGCTGGGCTTCGATGCGCTTGGCCCCGCCGCCCATCTTGGCGGCTTCGCGGCGGCGTTCCATTTCGGCGATATTGGCGGACAATGGAGTTCCTCTCTCAATGGCTTTGCGCGATGCGTTGCCTTAGCGCGCCCAAAGCGTCAACGTGGCAAAAGTGGCGGTCTAATCGAGGGCAGCAATGCAGACAGCGGACGTAGTGGTGATCGGCGGCGGGATTGCCGGGCTGAGCGTGGCCGCGCGGCTGGCGGCGCAGGTCAAAGTGATCGTGCTGGAAGGCGAAAGCGCGCCGGGATATCATGCCTCGGGCCGCAGCGTCGCCTTTGCCCATTATGGCCTGGGCAATGAGCCTGTGCGCACCCTGACCGCGCTGAGCATGGGCGCGCTGGCGGAGCATGGGGTGGTCCATCCGGCGCTGCATATCGCACAGGGCCACGAGACAGCGGCGCTGGATGCGCTGGAAGAAGTGCATCGCCAGTACAGGTGCGATTATGCGCGGATCGGCGCGGATGAAGCTCGCGCGCTGATGCCTGCCCTGCGGCCCGGTGCCTGCGACGCGGCGCTTGTGGATCACGGATCGCTGAAGCTCGATACCCATGCGATGCTGCAAGCCCATGCGGCGTCACTGAAAGCTGCGGGCGGGACGCTGGTGACCGGCGCGCGGGTCGCTGCGATTGCGCGCGATGGCGGGGGCTGGCGGGTCGAGGCCGGCGGGGAGGACTACGCCGCGCCGATCCTCGTCAACGCTGGCGGGGCATGGGCAGACGTTATTGCAGGCCTCGCCGGTGTCACCCCCATCGGCATCGAGCCGCGTCGCCGCAGCGTCATCAGCTTTGCCGCGCCCGAGGGGATGGATGTGAGCGCGTGGCCTTTCACCAAGACCGTCGGTGAAGGCTTCTACCTGCTACCGGAAGGCCGGGGGCAGGTGCTCGCGTCGTCAATGGACCAGACCCCTTGCGAGCCATGCGATGCCGCGCCCGAGGAACTCGACATTGCCATCGCCGCTGATCGGGTGGAACAGGCGACTACCCTCCCCATCCGCCGCATCAGCCACAGCTGGGCGGGCCTCAGAAGCTTCGCGCCGGACGAATTGCCGGTGATCGGCGAGGCGGCAGACGCAAGCGGCTTCGTGTGGTGCGCGGGGCAAGGCGGAGCGGGGTTCCAGACCGCCCCTGCCCTGTCACGCATCGCAGCGGCGGCGGCGCTGGGCCTGCCCTTCCCCAAAGATTGCGCCCAAGCGGGCCTCGGCTTCGAAACGTTCGCCCCCGCGCGGCTTGGTGCCTAGAAGCGCCGCATCACGCTGCGCGCCAATGCCGGCGAGATCGAATAGACCGCGCGCAGCAGCTTCACCATGCCGACATTGGCTTCGCCCTGCCCGCCTTCCAGCGCGGCGATGATCTGGCGCGCGCATTCCTGCGGCGGCATCTTGGACATGTCGCGGTCGGCGGTCATCTGGGTGTCGACCACCGGCGGCAGCGCCTCCACCACCAGGATCGGCTCGCCCGCCAGCTGCGCCCGCAGCGCCATGGTGTAGCTGCGCAGACCCGCCTTGCTCGCGCAATAGACCGAACTTGCGGTGTTGGGCGCAATCGCCAGACCGCTCGTGACATTGACAATAGCCGCCTCGGGCCGGGCGCGCAGGCGGGGGAGAAGCGCGGTGATCAGCCGGATCGGCGCGGATAGGTTGGCGTAAAGGCACCCGTCCGCCTCGTCGGGATCGGGCAAGGCATTGCGAACATCATGCGGCACACCGAGCCCGGCATTGTTGATGAGAACATCGATGGGCCGATCACCCAAAGCCGCGACCAGCGCATCGACCCCTGCGGCGTTTGAAAGGTCGGCGGCGAGCGCCTCGAAGCCCTCGGCCTCCATCGCCGCAAGCCGCGCCGGATCACGTCCGGTGAGGATCACAGCCGCGCCCTTGGCCTGTAACTGGCGCGCAATCTCGCGTCCGATCCCCGCGCTGCCTCCGGTCAGCAGCACTGTCTTGCCCGTCACGTTCATCGCATATCCCCTGTGCGCGCCGCCTATTTGAACAGCACCAGTTCCTCGGCCATTGTCGGGTGGATCGCAACCGTCGCGTCAAAATCGGCCTTGGTGAGGCCCGCCTTCACCGCGATGGCGGCGGCCTGCATGATTTCGGGCGCTTCGGGGCCGATCATGTGAATGCCGACGATCCGGTCATTCGCCGCATCGACCACCATCTTGTAGAGGCTGCGCTCGTTGCGGCCCGCCACCACGTTCTTCATCGGGCGGAAATCGGCCTGATAGACCTTGACGTTGCCGAGAGCGTTGCGCGCCTCGCCCTCGGTCATGCCGACGGCGGCGATGGGCGGGTGGCTGAAGACTGCACTCGGCACGCAGGAATGATCGACAGCATAGGGCTCCACCCCGCCGAATACGGAATCAGCAAAGGCCTGACCTTCGCGGATCGCCACGGGCGTCAGCTGCACGCGGTCCGTCACATCGCCCACGGCATAGACATAATCGACGTTGGTCTTGCTGAAGGCATCGACCACGATCTCGCCGCGCTGGCCCAGTTCGACCCCGATGGTCTCCAGCCCCAGCCCTTCGACATTCGGCACGCGGCCCGTGGCGACCATCACCGCGTCATATTCGCACGGCTCCTGCCCGGTCAGCTTGACCAGCAGCGAGCCATCGTCCTGCTTGCCGATGCTCTCGAACTCGGCGTGGAACAGGAAGCTTATGCCCTTGACCATCGAGATCTGCAGCAGCCGGTCGCGGACGCTCGCGTCATAGCTGCGCAGGATCGTGTCCGACCGGTTGGCGATCGTCACCTTGCAGCCGAATTCATTGAAGATGCCCGCGAACTCGTTGGCGATATAGCCGCCGCCCGCAATCAGAATCCGGCGCGGCAGGGCATCGAGGTGGAACGCCTCATTCGAGGTGATGACATGCTCGCTGCCGGGAAATTGCGGCACAAAGGGCCGTGCGCCGGTGGCGATCAGGATATGCCCGGCGGTAACCACCTTGCCGCTCGCCAGCGTGATCTGGTGATCGCCGGTGATCGTCGCGCGTTCGTTGAAGACGGTGACATTGTGGTTGGAGAGCGTCTGGCCATACAGGCCTTCGAGCCGGGTAACGTCGTTCTGGACGGAATCGCGCAAGGCCACCCAATCGAAGCTCTTGCCTTCGATGGTCCAGCCGAAATTCTGCGCATCGACCAGATCCTCGGCAAAGTGCGCGCCGTAGACGAGCATCTTCTTGGGAACACAGCCGCGGATGACGCAGGTACCGCCGACGCGGTATTCCTCGGCCACGGCCACGCGCGCGCCATGCGCGGCGGCGACCCGGCTGGCGCGCACCCCGCCCGAACCTGCGCCGATGGTGAAAAGGTCAAAGTCGTATGCGTCGGCCATGTGCTGCTCCCGTCGTGGCGGGGACGCATATGGCGGCGCGCGGGGGACGCGGCAACCTTGCGCGGACGAAATGGTCTATTTCAGACAAAGGAAGGGCGGGAGTTTGTCGCTCCCGCCCCTTGTGTTGCTTATCCTGTCAGACGCTGGCTGCGCGGGGACGACCGCCACCACCGCCGCCGCCGCCGGGACGACCGCGGCCGCGATTGCCGCCGCCGCCATTGCCGCCGGGACGACCACCGCTGCCGGGTTGGCGACGATCGCCACCCCCGCCGTTGCCACCGGGACGACCCTGTCCGCCAGCACCATGCGCCTGTTGCGGCTTGCGATCACCCTGCGGACGACGTTCGCCCTGGGGTGCCGGATGACGTTCGCCCTGAGGTGCGGGGCGGCGTTCGCCTTCAGCACGGCGCTGATCGCCCTGCTGGGGACGACGCTCTCCGCGATTGTCACCCTGTGGCTTGCGGTCACCCTGCGGACGCTGGCCCTGAGGACGCTGGCCAATCGGGCGCGGGTTGACACGCTTCATCGGCACGCGGGCGGCCGGCTTGGTCGGGCCTTCGCCTTCCACCACCGCACGGAAATTGTCCGGCAGCGGCAGACGCTCAAGCTCGGCGCCGGTCACCTTGCGGATATCCTTGAGGTATGCGCGTTCGTCCTCGGCACAGAAGGCAATCGCGATCCCGCTCTTGCCGGCACGTGCGGTCCGGCCAATGCGGTGGACATATTGTTCCGGCACGTTGGGCAGTTCGTAATTGATCACGTGGCTGACGCCCGGAATGTCAATCCCGCGCGCGGCCACATCGGTCGCGATCAGCACCGGCACGCGGGCCTTGCGGAATTCATCCAGAGCGCGCTGGCGCTGCGGCTGAGACTTGTTGCCGTGGATCGCGTTGGCCGGGATGCCCGCCTGTTCCAGCTTCTTCACCACGCGGTCTGCGCCGTGCTTGGTGCGGGTGAAGATCAGCACGCGTTCGATCGTGCCCGGCACCGTGTGGCGGCCCTTGAGGATCATTTCGAGCATGCTCAGCTTTTCGTCCTGCTGAACCATGAAGAGGTACTGGTCGATACGCTCGGCGGTGGTGCTTTCCGGCGTGACCGAGACCTGCACGGGGTTGTTGCAGAAGCCGCTCACCAGCTCCTTGATTGCCTTGGGCATCGTGGCGCTGAAGAACAGGGTCTGGCGGTCCTTGGGGGCCAGCTCGCGGATCTTGCGCAGCGCGTGGATGAAGCCGAGGTCGAGCATCTGGTCAGCCTCGTCCAGCACCAGAATTTCGATGCCGGCCAGATTCAGCGCCTTCTGGTCGATCAGATCGAGCAGGCGGCCCGGGGTGGCGACAAGAATGTCGGTGCCGCGGTGCAGCTTGTTGCGGTCCTTGCCCACGCTGGTGCCGCCGACGATGCATTGCACCTTCAGCCCGGCCAGCGCGCCGTAATCCTTGGCGCTGTCGGCAATCTGCACCGCCAGTTCGCGGGTCGGGGCCAGCACCAGCATCCGGCAGGACTTGAAGGGGATCTGCTTGTCGGCTTCGCGCAGCCGGTCAATGCTGGGGAGCATGAAGGCGGCGGTCTTGCCGGTGCCGGTCTGCGCGATACCGAGCAGGTCGCGGCCCTTGAGGACGGCGGGGATCGCCTGTTCCTGGATCGGGGTCGGGGTGGAATAGCCCTTGAGGTCAAGGGCCTGGAGCACGGGCTGCGACAGCCCGAGGTCAGCAAAAGTCGTCATGTGAAAAAAGCTCGCAAATAGTCTGCGACGCGCGCTCGGCTGCCTTTGACGCAAATGGTCCAAAGGCACGCCACGCGCGGCGCGGGGGTTGAAACCGCCCGCGTGAAAAGGGAAGTCTTGGGAAAAAACCGAGGCGCGGCCGGGGCGGATGCTTTTAGATTTCCGCCGCTTCACGCATGGCTAGCGCGCTTCGATAGCAGGCATGTGGGGCCTGCGCCTCGGAATGTCAAAGGATTATAGGTTGGGCTGGAAGAAAGACGCGACTTCGATCTCACCCGAATAGCGCCCTGCCACCGGATTGCCCTGCGCATCGCGGGCCGGTTCGAAGGTCACAGAACGCAGGAACGAGCGGCAAACGTCTCGCTCCGTCACGAGCATCCGGAAGTCGCGCGAAAAGCTGCATCCAACCGGCTTACCCTCGGCATCGACGGTCAGCGTGTAGCCGAGCACCTGCGAGATCATACCTGCCTGCACCAGACGGCGATACAGCCGTTCGTAATTGATGGAGGCCAGTTGCGGGGTCGCGGGCGAAGCGCGGTCCATCGTCGATACAGCCCTGAACTCCACAGCCAGCGGAAGCGGTGCTTCGGCTGCGAGGGGCATGGCACCGGTCAACGTAGCGAGGGTTACGACAATCCTGAGAGAGATTCGTGTCATATACGGCCCTTTCCATTTCTGCGATTATGGAAACGCCTGAAATACAACACAGTTCCTCGTTCAGGTCAATCCTTCTGGCGGATTTCCATGAAGTTGAGGCGGCCTTCGTAGCTGCCTTCGACCGGAGCGCCGCTGGCGTCCTGCGCAGGCTCGAAGCTGTGGTGCTTCATCAGCACTTCGCACAGCTTGTCGTTCACGTAGTTCATCCGGAATTTCTCGGCGAGTTCGCAATCGATCGGCTGGCCGGCTGCATCGACTTCAAGCGTGTAGCCGACTTCGCCGCGCCACACGCGCAGACGCGAGGACTCCTTCAGGAACTCGCGGTCGCCGGTGAATTCGATCAAGCGGGCAGGCTTGACCCTGGAACGGGCCGTCCCGTCATTTTGCGCCTGCTCCTGCGCGACGACGGGGGCCGAAACCACTGCGAATGCAGCGAAAGCTGTGAGAACAGACGCGGATTTCATGATTGTAGCCTTGCTGATCATCAGGGGCGGCGATGTTGATTAACGCCAGATGACTGCAACAATACGGAAATGCGGCAGGTGTGCAAATCCCACGCGACAAGCCGTTCAAATCAGCAGATTGTTACGGGACAGCGAAATGCAAAGACAGTATCTTACATCGTGCTGAATTATTGCAACCAAGTCGCGGAATAACGCAACACACCCGCGCAATCGCCGCGCCGGGGTGTTGCGATTCTGCACCAAGGCTGGCGCGTCAGGCCAGCCCTGCTGCTGCCATCAGCGCCCGCGTGCTCGGATCAAACGCGCCCTCGCCGCTCTCGATCTGCTTGGCGATTGCCTTGCCCAGCTCGACACCGAACTGGTCGAAGGGGTTGATTCCCATCAACACGGCGTTGGCGAAAGTGCGGTGTTCGTGGAACGCGATGAGCGCGCCCAGCGCTGCGGCGTCGCAATCGTCCAGCAGGAATGTGGTCGACGGCCGGTCTCCCGCATAGGCCCGTGCCGGATCATCGGACGGCTTGCCAGCCATCAGCGCCGCGCCTTGCGCAAGGCAGTTCATCAGCAAAATGCGGTGATGCGCCGGATCAAGCTCGTCGCCAGGCGCGATGCTGACCAGAAAATCGACCGGGATCAGATGCGTCCCCTGATGCAGCAGCTGGAACACCGCGTGCTGCGCGTCTGTCCCCACCCCGCCCCAGGTGATTGCAGCAGTCGGCCCGTCAACCGGGCTGCCATCGGCCTTCACACTCTTGCCGTTCGATTCCATTTCGAGCTGCTGGAGATAGTCCGGAAGCAGCGCGAGGCGTTCGTCATAGGCGAACACGGCGCGGGTCTGGCAGCCTCGCAGACGGGTGTAATACTGGTCAGCGAACGCTGCGAGCAGCGGCGCATTGGCCCGACCTTCCGCCGCGCGGAAGTGATCGTCCACCGCCTTGGCACCCGCCAGCATCGCGCGGAATTCGTCCATGCCGATGGCGAGCGCCACCGGGAAGCCGATCGAGGAAAACAGCGAATACCGCCCGCCGACGCTTTCGACGAAAGGCAGCACGCGGGTTTCGTCGACGCCCCACTCCACCGCCTTTTCGGGCGAGGCCGTGAGCGCCACAACGCGGCCATCGGGGTCTTCAACGCCGTTATCCGCCAGCCACTTCAGCGCGCTGGCGGCATTGGTCATCGTCTCGATGGTGGTGAAGGTCTTGGAAGCAACCGCGATCAGCGTCGTCGCCGGATCGCAGGCGCGGAACGCCTGTTCCAGCGCCAGCCCGTCAATGTTCGACACCACATGGACATCGACCAGCGCCAGATCGCGGGTCAGCGCGTCAATGGCGAGCGCCGGGCCAAGCGCCGAGCCGCCGATGCCGATCGCGATGCAATGGCGAACCTCGCCCAGCGCACCTTCGTGGATGGCCTCGACCAGCATCCCCATGCGGGCGAGCAATGCTTCGGCCTCGTCGATCTGGGCGGGCGTGCCGCTGCCCCGAAGCGCGCCGTGGGTGGCGGCGCGGCCTTCAGTCACATTGATGATCCCGCCGCCGAACAGCGCCTCACGCGCCGCGCCAAAGCCCGATGCATCGGCCAGGGCCTCGAAGGCGGCGAGCGCGTCATTGCTCAGATGGGTCTTGGAAAAGTCGATCCGCATCCCCGTCTCGGCAGGGCTGCCCGGCTCGATCGGCCATGCAATCTGGCGGGTCAGTGCAGCAGGACGATCAGGATCAGCGGCAAACAGCTCCGCCAGCGTCGGCTGCGGCAAGGCCCGCACCGCAGCCCACGCCGCCGCGATTGCTGCTTCGCCTGTCGACCCATCCGAAATGCTCATCGCCGTTCCCCTTTGCGCAAGTGTGCCGGTGCGAGTAAGGGCAGAGGCGATGGATGTTAAGACCCAATCGCTTGAGGCAACCCCGCCTGCCGCCGAAGGCGCGCACTCTGGCGATAGCTGGGGCGGATTTGTCTGGTTTCTCATCAAGCTGTTGCTGGCGGTGCTGGCATTTCGGGTATTCGTATTCTCGCCCTTCTCGATCCCTTCGGAGAGCATGTTGCCGCGCCTGATGAACGGTGACTATCTGCTTGCGGCAAAGTGGCCTTATGGCATCTCGCGCCATTCGCTGCCCTTTGATCTTCCGCTGCCCGATGGACGGCTGCTGCCCGGCACGCCTGAACGCGGGGATATCGTGATCTTCAAGCATCCGGTCGACGGGCGCGAATATATCAAGCGGGTGATCGGCCTGCCGGGTGACCGGGTCGCGGTGATCGGCGGAGAAGTGGTGCTGAACGGCGCGCGCATGCCCCGGACACGGATCGCCGACATGGCCGTGCCGCAATCGCCCAACACCGGCTGCGCGTGGGGCGGAGAGCAGGGCGTGGCAGCGGGCGATGTGCCGGTGTGCCACTATACCGCCTTCCGTGAGACCTTGCCGGGCGGCAAATCCTTCACCACGCTCGATTTCGGCCTCACCCCTTATGATGGTTTTGCCGAACAGGTCGTGCCGGCGGGCGCGCTATTCGTGATGGGCGACAATCGTGACAGTTCGCGCGACAGCCGCTTTGCCGCGGCAGCAGGTGACGGCGTCGGCATGGTGCCGCAAGACCTGCTGGTCGGCCGCGCTGCGATCATTGTCTGGTCGACAGATGGCAGCGCCGACTGGGGCAGGCCCTGGACATGGTTTTCTGCCGCGCGCTGGGACCGGATAGGAAACACCTTGTGAGCAGTCTGGATCCTGAAGCGCGGCAATGGCTGGAAGCCCAAGGGTTTGTCGTCACCCGCGAAGCGCCCTGGCTTGAGGCGCTGACCCACGGCAGCTTCAACGGCTCGGGGGAGGTGGCGGCGGATTACCAGCGGCTCGAATTCCTCGGGGACCGGGTGCTGGGCCTGTCCGTGGCGAGCTGGCTGTTCCGCGCCGGCGATGCACCGGAAGGCAAGCTGTCGCAGCGCCTCAACGCGCTGGTCAGCGGGGCGACCTGCGCGCGGATTGCCCGCCATATCGGCCTTCCGCAGCATATCCGCCTCGGCAAGCAGGCGCGCGACGATGGCGGGGCGGATAGCGACAAGATCCTTGGTGATGTGATGGAGGCGCTGATCGGTGCCTGCTTCATCGAAAACGGCTTCGATGCCGCGCAAGGCCTGATCTACCGGCTGTGGGCGCAGGAGCTGGACGGCGATGTCGGCAAGGCCAAGCACCCGAAAAGCGCGCTTCAGGAATGGGCCGCAGGCAACCGCCGCGCGCCGCCCCTGTACGAAGTCACCGACCGCAGCGGCCCCGATCACGCGGCGCGCTTTACCGTCAAGGTCACCGTGCGCAATGTCGGCTCTGCCGAAGCGACCGCGACCAGCAAGGGCGAGGCCGAGAGGCTGGCTGCCCAGGCGTTTCTGGAACGGTACGGGTGAGATTTGTTCCCTGAATGTTTCACGTGAAACACGGCACTGCGGTGCCGACACACCCTTGGCTTGCCAGCGTTTAACCCGGGTCAAGGCGGCCCAAACCGCACCCGAACCCATTCTGCCCTTCGACAAGCTTCACCCAAACGGATATTGTTGCCATCATGACGGACACCCCCTCCCCCACCCGCTGCGGCATGGTTGCCGTGATCGGCGCGCCCAACGCCGGCAAATCGACATTGGTAAACCAGCTCGTCGGCCAGAAGGTCGCGATCACCAGCGCCAAGGCCCAGACCACCCGTGCGCGGATGCTGGGCATTGCGCTGCATGAACTGGCGGGCACCCCGGTGCAGATGATACTCGTCGACACCCCCGGCATCTTCGCGCCCCGCCGCCGGCTCGACCGCGCGATGGTCAGCGCCGCCTGGGAAGGCGCGGAAAGCGCGGACGCGGTGCTGCTGCTGGTCGATCCGATCAAGCAGCGACGCCATGAACTGGAGCCGCTGCTCGAAGCGCTGGCGAACCGGCCCGAACGCAAGATCCTGGTCCTCAACAAAGTCGATCGCGCCAAGAAGGAGCCCCTGCTGGCGCTGGCGCAGGAGCTGGCGGGCAAGGTCGACTTTGCCGAAATCTACTTCGTCTCGGCCCTGAACGGGGACGGGGTGCCGGAACTGAAAGACGCGCTTGCCGGGATGATGCCCGAAGGCGAATGGATGTACCCCGAAGATCAGGTGTCAGACGCGTCCGAACGCCTGCTCGCCGCCGAAATCACCCGCGAACAGCTCTACCAGCAGCTCCACGAGGAACTGCCCTATGACAGCGCGGTGCGGCCCGAGAAATACGAGGTGCGCAAGGACGGCAGCATCGAAATCCACCAGCAGATCGTGGTGGCGCGGGAGACGCAGCGCGCGATCGTGCTCGGCAAAGGCGGGTCGCGCATCAAGCAGATCGGCGCGGCCGCGCGCAAGGAATTGTCCGAAGTGCTGGGCGTACCGGTGCACCTCTATCTCCACGTCAAGCAGTTGGAAAACTGGGCCGAGGACAAGGAGATTTTCGAGGAGATGGGGCTCGACTGGGTGCGTTAGGGCGCGCCCTGCTGACGACCATCGCTGCTTGGAAAGAGGATCACTTCAAGACCGTCTGGCACACGCCCGCTCTGGGCTTCCACCACGGTCAGCTCGCAACTACCGAAGGCGCTGCCCTTCTGCACCACCCGGTAGCGGGTCGCGGGTGCGGGAGTGAAGCGCGAGGCGTTGATGCACCAGTTATCGGTCGTGCTGGTGATCCCCGGAGCGCCGGTCGTGCGGTCCATCTTGGCGAAGACGGTGACCTCTTTGCCGGCTTGCAGCAGGAACGGCTTCGGCTTTTTCGCAGCCCAGGTGAATATCTTGACGACGTCCGCGTCCTCGATCCGCGCAACGTCGCCAACCCGGTATTCCTGATTCGTGGCATGGCCGAAGCCGACCGAATCCTTGACGCCCATTTCGAAGGTCGCTTCCGCAAAGTCTGGTCCGAAGGCCGCGCCCTTGGGAACCGAGGCTGACGTCACGCAGCCCGCGCAAGCCACGCCAAGAAGAACCGCGAGGGTACGAGGAAAAGCAGAATTCATGTCTTAAGCCCCAATCACGTCGGATGTAGCGATAGGGGTAAGGCAAGAAAATGGCAGGGAAAAGGGGGACACTGCCAATATCATCGTCATCCCAGCGAAAGCTGGGACCTAGATCGGCTTGGTGCCACGCTGGCGATGGAGGTACATTACCGCCCTAGGCCCCAGCTTTCGCTGGGGTGACGGTTGGGCGCGCAATCACCCCCGCCCCAGCTTCTCCAGCTTCGCCTTCAGCGCTGCCTCGTCGAACGGCTTGACGATGTAATCGTCCGCACCTGCGGCGATGCCATCGTGGATGTCCTTGGCCTCGCCGTTCGAGGTACAGAACACCACCACCGGCTCCTTGGGCGTGGGGATGCTGCGCAGCTTGGTGACGAATTCGATGCCGTCCATTTCGGGCATGTTCCAATCGGTCAGCACCAGATCGGGCATCGACTTCTTGCAGCGCGCCAACGCTTCCTCGCCGTTCTCGGCTTCAACCGGAACATAGCCGAGGCTCAGCGCGATCTTGCTGGAAACCTTGCGGATCACGCGGCTGTCGTCGACGATCAGGCAGGTCTTGGCAGCCGCAGCAGGCACAGGGGCATCGCCGTAGCGGCCCCGCATGGCCTTGGCAGCAGCGACGATCGCCGCAGTGTCGCCCGTTTCCCCCGCAGTCGCAGGCGCCGCAGGCACAGCCTCGGCGGGGCGCGGCGGGGCAGCGGCAACGCGCGCGGCGTCTTCATCGGCAGCCGCCGCCAGCATGGCCTCGTTCTGCGCCAGCTTTTCCGCCAGCGTCTTGCCTTCAAGGCCGGTGCGGCGGTTGGGGCCGGAATTGCGCTTGATCAGATTCTGCATGATTATCGCGCTCCGCCAACAGCCGAATAGCTTGCTTCATAGGCCCGCGCGGCGAAATCATCCGAGTAGGGATCGGCCTCGTCCAGCGTGCCGACAGCCTCGCCCGGGGTCATGCGGATGTGGAGATAGGGCATCCACACGTCGCCGAATTCGGCCTTCTGGTACCACACGTCGAGCACATCATAGCTCGCCCACAAACCGTCCGGTTCGCGCAGGCGAATGCCCTCGCCGATGCGCGGCACCGCGGCAAAGCGGATGCGTGCCTGGGTCTGGTGAGTCTCGTTCTGGACTTCGATTTCAATCACGGCGCAGCCCTTTTTCCGGCCACCGTGGTAAGGTCCAAATGCTTTATTATTTGCAAACGCCGGAACGCCGGAGCGGCATTTTACACCGCCCCGGCCCTCGGTTCGTCTCGCCCTCAGGCCTGCTTGGCCGGAGCCTTCTTTTTGGCGGGCGCTTTTTTGGCCGGCGCTTTCTTGGCGGCCGGCTTCTTGGCGGCAGCCTTTTTGGGTGCGGCTTTCTTCTTGCCCTTCTTTGCCGGAGGCCCCTTGGCAATGCGGGCGTCGATCAATTCGATCGCGGCTTCCAGCGTCACGTCCTCGGGCTTGGTGTCGCGCGGGATCGTGGCGTTGGTGGTGCCGTCGGTGACATAGGGGCCGAAGCGCCCCGGCATGACCTTGATCTCGCCGCCGCTGATCGGGTGCGCACCGAGCGTCGCCACCGGTTCCGACTTGCCGCGCGCTGCCCCGCCACGATTGGCGGCCTCGGCCAGAAGCGCGACCGCACGGTTCATGCCGACTTCGAACACATCGCGAGTGTTCGTCAGCTTCCCGTACTTGCCGTCATGCCGCAAATATGGCCCGTAACGCCCTATATTCGCTTCGATTTCCAGACCCGTATCCGGGTGCGCGCCGATGATGCGCGGCAGATCGAGCAGCTTGACCGCCCAATCGAGATCGAAGTCATCCAGGTCCTTGGGGATGCTCGCGCGCTTGGCTTCCTTGCCGTCGCCCATCTGGACATAGGGGCCAAAGCGCCCGGTCTTGCGGTGAATGTCCTCGCCCGTTTCGGGGTGCTGGCCGATCACGCCATCATCAGCCCCGTCCGCGCCATCCGCGCCCGGCTGGGCAAAGCGACGGGTGAATTTGCACTCGGGGTAGTTCACGCAGGCGACGAAGGCACCAAACTTGCCGCCGCGCAGGGACAGGCGACCATTGGCGCGGCCCTCGCTGGCGCAAAGCGGGCAGGCGCGCGGATCGGACCCGTCCTCGCGCGGGGGGAACAGGAAATCGGCAAGATATTCGTCCAGCGCCTCGGTCACTTCCGAGGGCAGCTTCTGCATCACCTCGTCAGCCTTGGGCTTGAAGTCCTTCCAGAACCGGGCGAGCAACAGCTTGTAATCCTCGCGCCCGTCGGAGACGACATCGAGTTCGTCCTCCATGCCGGCCGTGAAATCATAGGCGACATAGGTGGGGAAGAAGCGTTCGAGGAACGCCGTCAGCAACCGGCCCGATTCTTCTGCAAAGAAGCGGTTTTTCTCCATCCGCACATAGGCGCGATCCCGCAGGGTCTGGATGGTCGAGGCATAGGTGGACGGCCGCCCGATGCCGAGCTCCTCCAGACGCTTGACCAACGACGCTTCGGAGAAGCGCGGCGGCGGCTGGGTGAAATGCTGGGTCGCATCGACCGCGCGCTTGGCCGGACTATCGCCTGACCTCATCACCGGCAGCAGCCCGCTTTCATCATCTTCGCTGTCGTCAAAGCCTTCCTGATAGACGGCGAGGAAGCCCGGGAAGCGGATCACCTGACCTGTCGCGCGCAATTCGTGCTGGCCTGTGGCATCGCGGAAGGTGACGGTGGTGCGCTCCAGCTGCGCGGTCGCCATCTGGCTCGCCATCGCGCGCTTGAAGATCAGGTCATACAGCTTCCCCTCGTCCCCGCTGCCCACACGGTCGCGGGTGAAATCGGTGGGACGGATCGCTTCGTGCGCTTCCTGGGCGTTCTTGGCCTTGGTGCTGTAAAAGCGCGGCTTTTCGGGACGATAATCCTCGCTGAAGCGGGCGGTGATGGCATCGCGCGCGGCCATAATCGCGCTCATGTCCATCTGCACGCCGTCGGTCCGCATGTAGGTGATCGCGCCCGCTTCATAGAGGCTCTGCGCGAGGCGCATGGTGTGCTGCGCGGAGTACCCCAGCTTGCGCGCGGCCTCCTGCTGCAAGGTCGAGGTGGTGAACGGCGGCGCGGGGTTGCGCTTGACCGGCTTGGTCTCGACACCCTCGACGGTGAAGCGCCCGGCTTCCACGGCAGCCTTGGCTTCCATCGCGATGCCTTCCGCCCCGAGGCTCAGCTTCTCCAGCTTCTCGCCGCGGAACTTGACGAGGCGCGCGTCGAACTCGGTGCCATCGTGCATCATCCGCGCAACGACGCTCCAGTACTCATCCGCGCGGAAAGCTTCGATCTCGCGCTCGCGCTCGACGATCAGCCGCAGCGCCACAGACTGCACGCGGCCTGCGCTCTTGGCGCCGGGCAGCTTGCGCCACAGGACGGGCGAGAGGGTGAAACCGAACAGATAGTCCAGCGCGCGGCGCGCCAGATAGGCGTCGATCAGCGGCTGATCGAGCTCGCGGGGCTTGGCCATCGCCTCGGTCACAGCCTGCTTGGTAATCGCGTTGAAGGTGACGCGCTGAACGTTGGCGGGGACGCTCTTTTTCTTCTTCAGCAGCTCCAGCACGTGCCAGCTGATCGCCTCGCCTTCGCGGTCAGGGTCGGTCGCCAGCACAAGGCGGCTTGCACCCTTGGCGGCGTCCGAAATCTCTTTGAAGCGGCTCTGCTTGTCGCGGTAGAGTTCCCACTCCATCGCAAAGTCCGCGTCAGGATCGACGCTGCCATCCTTGGGCGGCAGATCGCGGACATGGCCATAGGATGCGAGAACCTTGAAGTCCTTGCCGAGATACTTCTCGATGGTTTTCGCCTTGGCGGGGGATTCAACGATGACAAGCTGCATGATGGTGACGCGGTGTCCCTTACGTGTGTACGCGCGAGGGTGGAGCCGGGCCGCTTACAGCGTCAAGCGGGTTGTGCAAATGGTCTGCTTACCCTGCGCGCCGCACCTGCCCGTCCGCCTCGCGCACCAGATCGCCTGCCAGTTCCAGTTCCAGCAGCGCCATATGCACCTCGGCGGCGGTGGCGGCTGACTGGCGGATGAGTTCGTCCACCGCGACTGGCGCGTTGGTCAGCAGGCTGGCGATGTCGGTGCTGAGGTCGGCCCGCGCTTCGCCCCAGTCGAGCTTGGCGAGTTCGGCGTAGTCGAAATCCGTCATGCCTTCCGACACCCGGAAGCGCGACCGCGGCGCACCGGTGAAGCTTTGCAGCAGTTCCACAACCTCGTCGGGCGTCTGCACCAACACCGCGCCTTCGCGGATCAACTGGTTGCAGCCCAAGGCCCGGGCATCAAGCGGTGAGCCGGGGATCGCCATGACCTCGCGCCCCGCCTCTCCCGCCAGCCTTGCGGTGATGAGGCTGCCTGATTGCGGCGCGGCCTCGATCACCAGCGTGCCGCTGGCGAGGCCTGCGATGATGCGGTTGCGCGACGGGAAATGCCGCCCGCGTGGTTCGGTGCCGGGGGGCTGTTCGGCAATCAGCAGGCCGTCTGTGGCGATACGCTCCTGAAGCCCGGCGTGCTGCGGCGGGTAGGCAATGTCGATCCCGCTGGCGATCACGCCGATGGTGGCCGGGAAAGCGCCTTCATGCGCTGCGCCGTCGATCCCCCGCGCAAGGCCGGAGACGACGGTGAAGCCCGCTTCGGCCAGAGCAGCGGCGAAATCGCGCGCCAGCTTGACCGCAGCGGCGCTGGCGTTGCGCGCGCCGACCAAAGCGACGCAGGGTTCGGACGCCAGCGCCAGCCTGCCCCGGCAGGTGACAATCGGCGGCGCTGAATCAAGTTCGGCCAGCAGCGCGGGGTAATCGGCCTGATCGTGGAACAGGTAGCGCGCACCGGCCTTGCGCACAGCCATAACCTCCCGCTCGATGGTTTCGGCCGGTGCGGGCCGGTAAGGTCCCCTCCCCCGGCTCGCCAGATCGGGCAGCGCATCCAGCGCCGCGCCTGCGCTGCCGAAGCGCGCGATCAGCTGGCGATAGCTCATTGGCCCGATATTGGGCGAACGCAGCAGGCGGATCCGCGCGAAAGCTTCCTGTTGGCTGAGCACCGGCTGCGACCCCTGTTGCTCCATCAGATGCGGCCCTGCATTACGGCTTGGCCGAGGCGCCGATCTTAGGCTCCTCCCCCCGCATCAGCCGCCCGATATTCTCGCGGTGCTGGACGATGACGATCGCGGCAATCGCGATCAGCGGCGCAATCGCTTGCGGAAAGCCCATACCCCACGCCACCAGCGGAGATGCAAGCACCGTCACCATCGACGACACCGAAGAAATCCGGCTGACAAACAGCGTGATCGCCCAGATCGCAGCGCAGGCCAGCATCGCCGGCCAGGCCAGCGCCAGCAGCGCTCCGGCGGCGCTGGCAAAGCCCTTGCCGCCCTTGAACTTGAGCCACGGGGTGAAGCAATGCCCGGCGACCGCAGCGACGCCTGCCACGCCCTCCATTCCGGGCCAGACCGCGCCCGCCACCAGCACCGGCACCGCCGCCTTGGCCGCGTCCAGCAGCACTGTTGCTGCCGCCAGCCCCTTGTTGCCGGTGCGCAGCACATTGGTCGCCCCGATGCTGCCGCTGCCGATTTTGCGCACATCCCCCAGCCCCGCCGCGCGGGTCAGGATCAGGCCAAAGGGGATCGAGCCGAGCGCGAAGCCCAAAAGCGCGGCGAAAAACAGTTCCATCAATGCCCATCCCGTTCATGCCGAGCTTGTCCAAGCGCCGCATTTCCTTCTAGCGCTGCGATAGAAGCAAGAACGACCCTTCGACAAGCGCGGGGTGAACGGTATAGGGATTTTCGTGACGCCATCCTCCCCCATTCTGCTGTTCGATTCCGGCGTCGGCGGGCTGACCGTCTATGACGCGCTGCGCAAGGTGCTGCCGCAGGCGCCGGTGATCTATGCCGCCGATCTTGCCGGCCTGCCCTATGGCACCAAGACCGAAGCGCAGATTGCCGCGCGCGTTTCCGGGCTGCTGGGGCGCATGGCCGAGCGGTATCAGCCGCGCCTTGCCTGCATTGCCTGCAATACGGCCTCCACCATCGCATTGGGCATGGTGCGCGATGTGCTGGAGATTCCGGTGGTCGGCACTGTGCCGGCGATCAAGCCCGCCGCCGCGCTGACGAAGACCGGCACCATCGGCCTCGTCGGCACCGAAGCGACCATCCGGCAGGCCTATGTCGACGATCTCGAGGCGAAGTTTGCCGCCGACAAGCGATTGCTGCGGGTCGCCGCGCCCGGCCTTGTCGCGGCAGCCGAGGCGAAGCTGCGCGGACAGCCTGTCGATCCGGCCCTGATTGCGGATGTTCATGCCCGCCTCGCCGCCATGCCCGGTGGCGGGGATATCGACACGCTCGTGCTCGCCTGCACGCACTTTCCGCTGCTGGCCGACGAGCTTGCGGCAGCCTTTGGCCCGCAGGTGGCCCAGATCGACGGCGCGGCCGGGATCGCAGGACGGATCGCACATCTTCTGAGCGGGCAGGACTTTGCTTCATCCGGCCCCAACCGCTTTGTCATCACCGGGCCTGCCAGCGGTGCCGAGGGGCTTGCGCCTGCACTGACCGCCCGCGGTTTCGGCGCGGCGGAGGTCTTCTGAACCGCGCCGAAACCCTTGCGAGACGCTCGCAAAGATCGCTGTGGCAAAATCTGCACCTGCACCCTAGATATTCGCGCGAAACCAACCGCCCGCTGGCTCGTTAAGGCGGGACAAAACCGGCCAAGAACCCCGCGCCCACCCTCAGGGGTGACGGCGAGAGCAGAGCAGCGAGACGCGAGTGAACTACGACCAGATTTTCGATTCCGCGATCGACCGGCTGCACGAGGAAGGCCGTTACCGCGTCTTCATCGACATCATGCGCAACAAGGGCGCCTATCCCAACGCGCGCTGTTTTCATGGCCATAATGGCCCCAAGCCGATCACGGTGTGGTGCTCCAACGACTACCTGTGCATGGGCCAGCACGACAAGGTGATCGGCGCGATGGAAGCTGCGCTGCATGATGTCGGCGCAGGCAGCGGCGGCACGCGCAATATCGGCGGCAACACGCACCTTCACGTCGAGTTGGAAAACGAACTCGCCGACCTCCACGGCAAGGACGCAGCTCTGCTGTTCACCAGCGGTTACGTGTCGAATGATGCCACGCTGTCCACACTGGCCAAGCTGCTGCCGGGCTGCGTGATCTTCTCTGACGAATTGAACCACGCCAGCATGATCGCGGGCATTCGCAATTCGGGCTGCGACAAGAAGGTGTTCCGCCACAATGATGTGGCGCATCTGGAAGAATTGCTCGCGTCAGTGGACATCGAAACGCCCAAGCTGATCGCCTTCGAAAGCGTCTATTCGATGGACGGCGACGTCGCCCCGATCCACGCGATCTGCGATCTGGCCGACAAATACAACGCGCTGACCTATATCGACGAGGTTCACGCGGTCGGCATGTACGGCGCGCGCGGTGGCGGCATTTCGGAGCGCGATAACGCCGCGCACCGGATCGACATCATTGAAGGCACGCTGGGCAAGGCTTTCGGCGTGATGGGCGGCTATATTGCGGCCAGCACCAAGGTGGTGGACTGCATCCGCTCCTACGCGCCGGGGTTCATCTTCACGACATCCCTGTCGCCTGTGCTGGTGGCGGGCGTGCTCGCCTCGGTGCGGCACCTCAAGGAAAGCAGCGTTGAGCGCAACGCCCAGCAGCGCGCTGCCGCGATGCTCAAGCTGAAGTTTGCCGAAGCGGGCCTGCCGGTGATGGACTCTGTCACCCATATCGTCCCGCTGATGGTCGGCGATCCGATCCGCGCCAAGAAGATCAGCGATATCCTCCTCGCCGAATACGGCGTCTATGTGCAGCCGATCAACTTCCCCACCGTGCCGCGCGGAACAGAGCGCCTGCGCTTCACCCCCGGTCCGCATCACACCGATGCGATGATGGAGGAGCTGACCGAGGCGCTGGTCGAGATCTGGGACCGGCTCGAACTGGGGCTGGCCAAGGCCGCCTGACGCCAGCGCCGCGCAGGTCCATTCGCCCGGCGCAAACCGGATCCAGGGCTTCGTTCCATTCGGCGCAAGGGCCGTCGCGGGTGCCGCGCGGCAGCGAGATTCGTTAGCCGTCATCCGGAATCATGTCGGTTTTATACAATTTGCGAATATTTCGATATCTGCAGATAAATTCCTTTTTTTCCGATGATTTCTTTGCTTAATTCTTGGCTCGTGGGGGTGGGTCGCTCACCCTTCGCTCGTTAGCCGGGGGTTGCATCATGCTTGTTTCACGTAGTCTCGCCTTCGTCATCGGCTGTGCGCTGCTCGCCTCATGCGGTGGAGGGGATAGCGGCGGCTCCCCGCCTCCGACGGGTGGCGGAGGCGGTGGCGGTGGGGGGACGCCGACGCCCACGCCCAGCCCGACGCCGACGCCGACCTATCAGACCTTCAACCAGCTGACCGGCGCGCAAAACTTCAACGCCATCTGCAGCGGGACCAGCAGTTCCGGCCCGCGGTTGCTGCCGCAGATCTCGTCGAGCTTTGGTCAGGCGATCACCATCCAGTCCGACCGGGCCGTTCCCAACTACGTGATCCGCACGGTCAGCCAGTCGCCGGGAGAAAGGTTCGAACTCAGCTTCGATCAGACCAACCGGGACACGACCCCCAATACCGAGCGTTACAGCAAGGCCGGGCTCAACGGCTTTACCGATCGCTTCTCGGTCAACACCCCGCTTGGCGCGGGCGGCGTTCCTTACGAATATGTGCGCTTCGGCCAGGTCTCGACTCTCGTTTCGAGCGAGGTGAAGACGAACTTCTGCGCATTCGGCGTGCCGACACTTGTCACCGATGTGCCGGCCGCCAGCGTGACCTATCGCAACAGCGTGATCTTCGGCAGCCTGACGCGGACCGAAAACAACGGCAACGGCGCGCGGTCCACCTATGTGATGACGCCCACGGTGCTGAGCCTCGTCGCCAACCCTGCCACCGGGCGGGTGACGATCAATCTCGACCTCAAGGGGCGGTTGGTCACCGGATCGACCGTTTCGACCGAGGACACGAGCTTCGGCGTCTATACCGCTTCGGCCGATGTCAGCACGACCAGCGGCGGCTATAATGATCTGCTGCTGGCGACCGGAAATGTCGCAAGGGGCTCGATCGCAGGCGGCTTCTTCGGGCCGCGCGGGCGCGAAGGGGTGGTCACCTTCGACATGATCGAGGATGACGCTTCCAATCGGCGGCTCACGGTTGCCGCAACAGCCTTCCTGCTGCCGCAAAGCTGACAATTCAGGCGCTTTCCACGGCCTCTCCCTTGCGCTAGCCGCATCAGCGAAACGCAAGGGAGAGACTTCATATGGGCGGCACGCCTGACCAGACTTACGCCGAGGTGGTGCTCGGCCGTCGCAGCATCCGCGGCTATCTCGACAAGCCGGTGCCGCGTGCGCTGATCGAAGAGATCCTGACGATGGCGATGCGTTCGCCGACGTCGATGAACACCCAGCCCTGGCACTTCCACGTCATCACCGGCGAGCCTTTGGACCGCATCCGCAAGGGCAACACCGAGAACATCCTCGCCGGCGTCCCCGACAGCCGCGAATTCCGCCGGGGTGAGGCCTTCGCGGGCGTCCACCGCGACCGCCAGGTCGAAGTCGCCAAGCAATTGTTCGGCGCAATGGGGATCGAGCGCGACGACAAGGACGCGCGGCAGGACTGGGTGCTGCGCGGCTTCCGCCAGTTCGACGCGCCAGTCTGCGTGATCGTCACCTATGACCGCGAGCTTTCCGGCTCCGACGACACCGCCTTCGATTGCGGCGCGGTGACGACGGCGCTGGTAAACGCGGCTTGGAGCAAGGGGCTGGGCTGCGTGATCAACTCGCAGGGCATCACGCAGAGCCCGGTGGTGCGCGAACATGCTGGCATCCCGGACGATCAGGTCATCATGAAGGCCGTCGCGATGGGCTGGCCCGATCCGGACTTCCCGGCGAACGCGGTCGTGTCCTTGCGCAAGAGCGTTGACGAAGCGGCGCGGTTTGTGGGGTTTGATTGAACGCCGCATTACGAAACGGACGTTGCGGGTTCGCGCGGCAAAGCGAAACGCGATGATCTCGGACGAACAGCCACTGTTCTTGATGGCGGGCCGCCAAGCCCGTAACCCTAAGGTGCCCCTTCAAGGATCGTCACCTGGGCCGGAGACGTGATCCGGATCCAGACCTGATAGTATCCTTGTCCGCGCTGTCCCTCGATCCCTGGCGTGCCGTTGTATCTGATCCACTGCAGACCCACCTCGCCGTCGATGATGAGGCGGCGGTTTTCGAACCGCGCCATCATGTTCGCGACGTTAAGTTCCACCTGCGGACGCTCCGCCTCAATGATGATATCGCCGTCCTCGACCGGTTCGCGCGTCTTGGCCCGTGGCGGGTTCAACAACTGCATCATGGCCTCGGGCTTGATGGCCAGCGTCAATGCCCCGAACACCCGATAATTGCGCTCGCTGTTCAGGAAAAACAGGTTTTCGGGAGCACGCCAATTGCTGCCTCCCCCGCCCCTGACATCGAGGACAAAGCGGCCCTTCACGCGCTGATCGGGGCCAGCGGAAAAGGCAACCGCTACGGCTTCACTGGGGGTCAGGCAGCCATCTGCGCATTCGGGCAAATCACGGCGCGCCGCGCGCAGACCGGATTCTGCTTCGACGATTTCTTCAGCGTGACGTTCCAACAGAAGCTTGTGATTTGGCCCGGCTTGCGCTTCGAACAGCGCGCCTGCGACCATAGCCGCCGCCTTAATCCCACCACCAATCGCCCTCAAGCGATCCATCTGCATCTTTGCGCAGCCTCTTGCGATTTCGCCAGCATAAACAATGTTTAGGCCGGGATATAGCGCAAAAAACGAACTCTGGATTCAGAGCCAACTGAACGAAGCACCACCCATTGTCCCCGCTAAGGGGTGGTAGGCCACATAGCAGCAATCAGCAGGAACAAGCCTTCACAGAAACACCGCGCTCATCGCGGCAGTTCGCTCACCCCCATCAGCGCCTCGTCCACCGCGCGCGCAGCCTGGCGGCCTTCGCGGATGGCCCAGACCACAAGGCTCTGCCCGCGGCGCATGTCGCCGCAGGCGAACACGCCCGGTTCGCTGGTGGCGTAGCTTTCGGTGTCCGCATCGACATTGCCGCGCGGGCTGAGCTTCACGCCTGCCTGCTCCAGCAAGCCAGCCTTCTTCGGCCCGACAAAGCCCATCGCCAGCAGGATCAGATCGGCAGGGATCGTGAATTCGCTGCCCGCCATTTCCTGCATCTGGCCCCCGACCCACTCGACGCGCACGCATTCGAGGCCTGTGACCTTCTCGCCGTCCCCCAGAACCCGTTTGGCGAGCACCGCCCAGTCGCGCTCCACGCCTTCCTGGTGGCTGGATGAGGTGCGCAGCTTCATCGGCCAGTCGGGCCAGGTCAGCGCCTTGTCTTCCTTTTCGGGCGGCTTGGGCATGATTTCGAGCTGCGTGACGCTGAGCGCGCCCTGCCGGTTCGAGGTGCCGACACAATCGCTCCCCGTATCACCGCCACCCAGCACCACGACGTGCTTGCCGGTCGCGGTCAGGCTGCCGCGCGGGGCGGCGCGCAGTTCATCGTCACCCGCCACGCGCTTGTTCTGCTGGGTCAGGAATTCCATCGCCAACCGCACGCCCGCCATCTCTGCACCGGGAATCTGCAGCTGGCGCGCGTCTTCCGCGCCGCCTGCCAGCACCACCGCGTCGAAGTTCTCCTGCAAGGACTTGAACGAGATATCGACGCCGACCTCCTTCGAGGTTTTGAACGTCACCCCTTCCGCTTCCATCTGCTGGGCGCGGCGGTTGATGAGGTGCTTTTCCATCTTGAAGTCGGGGATGCCGTAACGCAGCAAGCCGCCCAGACGGTCGCTCTTTTCGAACACCGTGACCGAGTGGCCCGCACGCGCCAATTGCTGCGCGCAGGCAAGGCCTGCCGGGCCGGAGCCGATCACGGCGACCGATTTGCCGGTCTTCTTGGCAGGCACAAGCGGTTTGACCCAGCCTTCCTTCCACCCGCGGTCGATGATCGCGCATTCGATCGACTTGATCGTCACCGGCTGGTCGATGATGTTGAGCGTGCAGGCCGCCTCGCACGGCGCGGGGCAGATGCGGCCGGTGAATTCGGGGAAGTTGTTGGTGCTGTGGAGCATGTCGAGCGCACGCTTCCAGTCCGCCTCGTAGACGAGGTGGTTCCAGTCGGGGATCAGGTTGTTCACCGGACAGCCGTTATGGCAGTACGGAATCCCGCAATTCATGCAGCGCGAGGCTTGGCCCGCCAGCGTTCCTTCATCCGGCTGGATGACGAATTCGCGGTAGTTCTTCAGCCGTTCTTTCGGATCGAGATAATCCCGCTCACGGCGGTCCAGCTCGAGAAATCCGGTTTCCTTGCCCACGAGGTCAAATCTCCGATTTGGCCGAAGCCCCCGCGAAGGCGGGGGTCCAGCTGACTTTGATGTTGCACGCTGCCGTGGTGGCAGCTGGATCCCCGCCTTCGCGGGGATGACGAAATTGGCAATTCACTCCGCAGCGACGCTGGCGGCTTCGTTTCGTTCCGCTTCGAGCCGTTTCAGCGCCGCCGCGTAGTCACGCGGCATCACCTTGACGAAACGGCCCAGCGCCGCGTCCCAGTCCGCCAGCAGCTCGCCCGCCAGCTTGGAGCCGGTGTGGAGCTGGTGCCGCTCGACCAGGATACGCAGCCGCTCCGCATCGTGACGCAGCATGTCGCCCATGCCGAAATCATTGACGCTGCGCGGACGCTGGGCCGGACGGCCCGCGCCTTCATCCGCGTCAGCCTCGCCCGAGATGGGCAGCAGATCGACCTGCGCATGGTTCACCAGATGCTTGAACGCGCCTTCCGGGTCATAGACATAGGCGACCCCGCCGCTCATGCCCGCGGCAAAGTTGCGCCCGGTCTTGCCGAGCACCACCACCACGCCGCCGGTCATGTATTCGCAGCCGTGATCTCCGGTGCCTTCGACCACCGCGATGGCGCCCGAATTGCGCACCGCGAAACGCTCGCCCGCCACGCCGTTGAAATAGGCCTCGCCGGCGATGGCGCCATACATCACGGTGTTGCCAACGATGATGTTGTCCTGCGCGGCGCGGGGGGCTTCGGCAGGCTGGCGCACAATGATGCGCCCGCCCGAAAGCCCCTTGCCGACATAGTCATTGGCATCGCCGACCAGATCGAGCGTTACCCCGTGGGCCAGCCATGCGCCGAAGCTCTGCCCCGCAACACCCGTCAAATTGATGCGGATCGTATCGGTCGGCAGGCCCTCATGCCCGTGCGCCTTGGCAATCTCGCCCGAGAGCATCGCGCCGACCGTGCGGTTCACATTGCGCACGTCATAGGCAAGCTGCACCGGTGCCTTGGTGTCGATGGCGATGCGGCAATCGGCGATCAGCCGGTTGTCGAGCGCGCCCTCGAGCCCGTGATCCTGGGTGCCGCGCTGACGCAGCGACGCGCCTTCCTTCAGCGGCACCTGATGCAGGATGCGGCCCAGATCGATCCCGCGCGCCTTCCAGTGACGCTCCATCCGGCGGGTGTCGAGCAGATCGACGCGGCCCACCATCTCGGCGACAGTGCGGATGCCCATCTCAGCCATGATCGTGCGCAGTTCCTCGGCGACGAAGAACATGTAGTTGACCACGTGTTCCGGCTGGCCGGTGAAGCGCGCGCGCAAGACAGGGTCTTGCGTGGCGACGCCGACAGGGCAGGTGTTGAGGTGGCACTTGCGCATCATGATGCACCCCGCCGCAATCAGCGGCGCGGTGGCAAAGCCGAACTCGTCCGCCCCAAGCAGCGCGCCGATGGCGACGTCACGGCCCGTGCGCAGGCCGCCGTCGACCTGCACCGCGATCCGCTCACGCAGGTCATTGAGCAGGAGCGTCTGCTGCGTTTCGGCAAGGCCGATCTCCCACGGCGATCCCGCGTGGGTCAGCGAGGTGAGCGGCGAAGCGCCCGTCCCGCCGTCATAGCCTGCAATCGTCACATGGTCCGCGCGCGCCTTGGAGACGCCCGCCGCGACCGTGCCGACGCCGACTTCGGACACCAGCTTGACTGAAATCCGCGCGACCGGGTTCACGTTCTTCAGGTCGTGGATCAGCTGCGCCAAGTCTTCGATTGAATAGATGTCGTGGTGCGGCGGCGGGGAGATGAGGCCCACGCCCGGCGTCGAATGGCGAACCGCGCCGATGCGCTTGTCGACCTTGTGGCCGGGCAGCTGACCGCCCTCGCCCGGCTTTGCGCCTTGCGCCATCTTGATCTGGATATCGTCGGAATTCACGAGATATTCCGTGGTCACCCCGAACCGCCCGGAAGCGACCTGCTTGATGCGGCTACGCATCGAGTCGCCGTTCGCCATCGGCTTGAACCGGAACGGTTCCTCTCCGCCCTCACCCGTGTTCGACCGCCCGCCGATGCGGTTCATCGCAATCGCCATGGTCGAATGCGCTTCGTGGCTGATCGAGCCCAAGCTCATCGCGCCGGTCGAGAACCGCTTTACAATGTCCTTGGCCGGTTCAACCTCGTCCAAGGGAATCGGCTTGTCGGCCTTCTTGAACTCCAACAGGCCGCGGATCGTCAGCAGCCGTTCGGACTGTTCGTTGATGCTCGCGGCGAATTCGGCATAGTTCTTCGGGTCATTTCCGCGCACCGCGTGCTGCAACTGCGCGACGTTCTGCGGGGTCCAGGCGTGTTCCTCACCGCGCAGACGGTACTGGTAGATCCCGCCAACATCGAGCATCCCGTCATAGAGCGGGTTGTCACCATAAGCCTGCCCATGGCGGCGCAAAGCCTCCTCGGCGACTTCGGCAAGGCCGATGCCTTCGATGGTGGTGGCGGTGCCGGTGAAGTACTTCTGGGTAAACTCGGTCGACAAGCCAACGGCGTCGAAAATCTGCGCGCCGCAATAGGACTGGTAGGTCGAAATGCCCATCTTGGACATGACCTTGCGGATGCCCTTGCCCACGCCCTTGATGAAGTTCTGCTGCACCTTGTAGGCGGGCAAATCGGCGTGGCGCTTCACGCGCAGCGCCTCGATCGTCTCGAAGGCGAGATAGGGGTTGATCGCTTCCGCGCCATAGCCTGCCAGCACGCAGAAGTGATGAACTTCGCGCGCTTCGCCGGTTTCGACCACGAGCCCGGTCTGCATCCGCAAGCCCTGCCGCACGAGGTGATGGTGCACCGCCGCCGTCGCCAGCAGCGCGGGCATCGGCACGCGAGCTTCGCTTTGCCCGCGGTCGGACAAAACGAGGATGTTGTGATCCTGCAGCACCGCTTCGGTTGCGGCCCAGCACATTTCTTTCAGCGCCATTTCAAGGCCTTCGGCCCCGGTGCTGGCATCCCATGTCATGTCGATGGTGGCGCAGCGGAACGCGCCGTCCAGCGCTTCTTCCACCGAACGGATCTTGGCCAGATCCTCGTTCGTCAGGATCGGCTGATCGACCTCAAGCCGCTTGTGCGTCCCTGCATCGCGGCCCAGCAGATTGGGGCGCGGGCCGATCATGCTGGTGAGGCTCATCACCAGTTCTTCGCGGATCGGATCGATCGGCGGGTTGGTGACCTGCGCGAAGTTCTGCTTGAAGTAATCATACAGCAGGCGCGCACGGTCAGACAGCACCGCAATCGGCGTATCAGTCCCCATCGATCCGATCGGATCGTCACCGTCCACCGCCATCGGTTCAAGGAAGCGGGTGATGTCTTCCTGCGTGTAGCCGAAGGACTGCTGGCGTTGCAGCAGCGTGGATTCCTCGGCCGGGATCGCGGCCAGTTCCGGCACGACATCGGTAATGTCCGCCAGCTTGTACTGCGCCTGATGCAGCCATTCCGCATAGGGCTCGGCGTTGGCGAGGTCGGCCTTCAGCTCGTCATCTTCGATGATGCGGCCCTGATCGAGGTCGATCAGCAACATCTTGCCGGGCTGTAAGCGCCACTTGCGCACAATATCCTCTTCGGCGAACGGCAGCACGCCGCTTTCCGAAGCGAGGCAGACGATATCATCCTTGGTCACGCAGAAGCGCGCAGGCCGCAGCCCGTTGCGGTCCAGCGTCGCGCCGATCTGGCGGCCATCGGTGAAGCACACGGCAGCGGGGCCGTCCCACGGTTCCATCAGCGCGGCGTGATATTCATAGAACGCGCGGCGCTCGGGCGTCATCTGCGCATTGCCGCTCCACGCCTCGGGGATGAGGATCATCATGGCGTGGGCCAGGCTGTATCCGCCCGCGATCAGCAGTTCGAGCGCGTTGTCGAGGCAGGCCGTGTCCGATTGCCCATGCGGGATGATCGGCCACATCTTGTCGAGATCGGGGCCGAGCAGCTCGCTTTCCATCGTGCGGCGGCGCGCGTTCATCCAGTTGACGTTGCCGCGCACCGTGTTGATCTCGCCATTGTGGGCGATGAAGCGGAACGGGTGGGCAAGCCGCCAGCTCGGGAAGGTGTTGGTCGAGAAGCGCTGGTGGACGAGGCCCAGTGCCGACACGCAATCGGGATCACGCAGGTCGTCATAGAAACTCCCCACCTGCGTCGCCAGCAGCAGGCCCTTGTAGACGATAGTGCGGGTCGAGAAGCTGGGAATATAGGTTTCGGTCACACCCGGCAGGCTGTGCTTTTCCGCCAACTGCGCCAGCGGGTTCTGCACCTGCTTGCGGATGGTGAGCAGCTTGCGTTCAAAGGCGTCCTGATCGGCGCAATTGGGCCCGCGGGCGATCACCGCCATTTCGATCACGGGCATCGACGCGATCACCGCCTCGCCGAGACCGTCCATGGTGGTCGGCACATCACGCCAGCCGATGAAACGCTGGCCTTCCTTGGCCGTGAAGGCCTCCATCCGCGCCTTGACGAAATCCCGTGCGGCAGCGTCCTGCGGCAGGAAGCACATGCCCACGGCGTATTCGCCCGGCTGCGGCAGATCATGGCCGGCAGCGTCGGCCCAGCGACGAATCAGCGGATCGGGAATCTGGATGAGGATGCCCGCTCCGTCGCCCAGCAAGGGATCGGAACCGACCGCACCGCGGTGATCGAGACGGTCGAGAATCTCCAGCGCCTGCGCAACGATGGCGTGGCTTTTGGCGCCCTTGATATGCGCAACCATGCCGACGCCGCAGGCGTCATGTTCGTTGGCGGGGTCATAGAGACCCTGGGAGGAGGGGTATCCCATGGCGTTAGTCCGATCTGTCAGATGCCGACAGGCGCGAACCCTGCGGCAGACACGCTCACGCAGGGGACACGCCTAAGGGCAGGTCTATCGGGCGCGCCCAGCCCCTTTCAGGGTTGCTCTTGCCCGTTTTCGGGCCCCTCATGCCGACAGGAAGCGGGTTTGGCAAGGGTCACGCGCGAAGTAATATTTCTCGCAGACCTATTCAAACTATCGTTAGATTGCGCGGCACGCATCGACTGGCCGGGTCGGTTGCAGCTTTTGCGCCAGATGCGCCGTTCAGGCCGCCACGCCCCCGACATTGCGCGGCGCCTGAAGCTGCGCCAGAGCGGCGCGCAACGGCTCGCGCGATTTGTCCGAGGCATCGTCCCCGCTCAGCGCCGCAAGCGCCTTCAGCGCCTCGGCCAGAGCAGCCTCGCGCGCGGCAAGATCGGCGGCAGAGAGCGCCCGGGTCGGCGGGCTGGCGCGGTGTTCGTGGAGCGCGCCGGCGAAGCGTTCAACCATTTCGGCCATGCTCAATTCGCTTGTCGGGACAGCGCGCAGCCGGGCAAGTGCGGCGGTGCCGGGTTCGGGCAGCGGCTCAGGCTCGCGCAGCAAAGTCACCGGGGCGCTGGCGACCGGTTCTTCGACCGGCAGAGCATCGGTCAGGGTGTAGGGCTGCGCTTCGTGCTGAGCTTCGGGAACGGCTGCGGACGGCGCTTCGGTCACAGCCGGTTCTTCGACCCACACGGCATTGCGGCCGGGAAACTCGGCAAACTGCGCCAGATCAAGTTCGCGCGGCGCAGATGCGAGCCGGGGCTCGGCTTCGGGTTCTGGCTCGCTGGTTTCGGCATCCCGCCACGCGGGCGTCGCAAAGGGCGCGGTTTCGATCGGATCATCAAGGCTGAAGCTGCCAAGATCGCGGGCCGGATCGATCGGCCGGACCCGCCGAACCGCCAGTTCGGCAATCGATGGCGACGATGCACGGCGGCGCGCACGGCGGCTCGCCGCGGCCGCAGCCACAAACAGCACACAACCAAGCAACACAGCAGCAAGACCGGCAATCACAGGCTGCGCCAACCCGCCAAGCGTCGCGACCGCGGTGCCACGGGTTGCCGCTTCCATGAGATCGGACGGCACAACCATCACCGCCAGCCCGCCGAGCAGCGCGCCCCACAAGCCCAGCATCGGCGCAAAAACCCGGTGCGCTACCAGCGATCCGGACGCACCTTTCCGCCCTTTGCGCCGCGCCCTCTGCTCCTTTTGCCCCGATTTCATTCGCTGATCATCCTGCCTTGGCCGCACGGCGCAGCGCGCCGTCACTTTCACCTCGGGCTAGCAAGAGATGGTAAACAGAGAGATAATCGCGCGCATTGGTCGCCCAATCGTGGCGGCTGCGCACATGAGTGACGGCGCGGTCCTTCATGGCTTCCCAGCCCTCGCGCGCATCCAGCAGGCGGGCGAGCGCGGCGGCGCAGGCGGCGGGATCATCGGGTGCGAACAGGGTGCCGGTTTCGCCATCGGTGATGAGTTCGCGGTGCCCGCCGACGCTGGAGGCCGCGACCAGACGGCGCTGCGCCATCGCTTCCAGCGGCTTCAGCGGCGTGACCAGATCGGTGAGACGCTGCCCTTTGCGCGGATAGGCCAGCACGTCGACCAGTGAATAGTAACGCTCCACTTGCGTATGCGGCACGCGCCCGGTGAAGATCACGGCTTCCGGCTCGGGCAAAGCCGCCGCTGCCGCGCGCCAACTGGCTTCCATCGGCCCTGCTCCCACCAGCAGCAGCCGCGCATCGGGGTGCGAGCGCCTGAGCAATGGCATTGCGGCAATCAGATCATCGACACCTTCATAGGCGTAGAAACTGCCGATATAGCCGATCACCGGCGCGCCATCGGCAATGCCAAGCTCGCCCGCCAGCGCCGTATCGCGCGGCGGGGGATCGCCGAACAGGTCGAGGTCAACCCCGTTGCGCATCACGTGGATGCGGTCTTGCGGAATACCGCGCGCCGCCAGATCGGTCTTGAGCCCGTCGCAAATCGTGAACAGGGCGTCGGCCGCCTTGGCCACCTGCGTTTCCAGCGCGCGGGTCAGGCGGTATTTGAGATTGCCCTCAGTGCCGGTAAGGTTGCCGACGGCGGCATCTTCCCAGAAGGCGCGGATTTCATAGACAAACGGCACACCTAGCGCCGCCGCCGCGCGCTGCGCTGCCGCGCCGCACAGTGCGGGCGAATGGGCATGGATGATGTCGGGCCGCCAGTCTTGCGCCACACCATGGATTGACGCTGCCAAGGCCGAAATCTCGTCCATCTCGCGAAAGCCCGGCGGGCCAGCAGGCGCACCGGGGGTGCGGTGGAACAGCAGGCCATCGGCCTCTTCGGGCGAGCCGTTCAGCGCCGCCTCCAGATTGTGCCGCTGCCCGGTGATCCCGCGCACCTCCAGCCCGTGGGCCTCCTGCGCTTTCAGGATCGCGCGGGTGCGGAAGGTGTAGCCGCTGTGGAGCGGCAGCGAGTGATCGAGGACGTGAAGAACGCGGGTCATACACGCCCATCTATCGCAGGCGTGCTTAACGCCGCGTCAACTGGCTGCGGGTATGAGTGACGCACCGCCCCGGCCCGGAAAGCCTCTGACCGATGATCGATTATTTCGCGCTTGCTCTTGGACATGGCCTTCTGGCCATTGCCTTGCTGCGTCTGATGATGCGCGAAGGGCTGGATAGCGACCCGCTGATCGCCGAGATCAAGGCCGAAACGGCTAGCAACCGCAAGGCGGCCAGCGTGTCAGGCCGCAACGCAGCCCGGCGCGCGCGTGACGGTGCGGCGCCCGGCGACGGTGGCGACACGCCCGGCTCCGAAGCGGACGCAGGATAGCGCGCCGCCGATGCTCGATCTCGTCTTCCTTGCCTTTATCGGATACGTTCTGGTGCTCGGCCTCAGGCGCCCGTTCCTGTGGGTGCTGCTTTATGTTTATATCGACATTCTGGCGCCGCAGCGGATCGGCTATTCCGCGATTGCCAGCCTGCCCGTCTCGCTGATCGCCTTTGCGGCGGCCTTTGGCGGATGGATCGCGCTTGACCGGAAGGAGGGCGCGCGCTTCACGCTCCGGCAGGGGCTGATGGCGGTGCTGCTGCTCTATTGCTTCTGGACGACAGGCAATGCCGATTTTCCGATCGACGCGGCGACCAAGTGGGACTGGGTGTGGAAGGCGCTGCTGTTCGCGATCTTCCTGCCGCTGACCCTCACCACCCGCGCGCGGATCGAAGGGCTGGCGCTGGTGCTGCTGCTGTCGATCGCGACCATCGTGATCGGGACGGGGATGAAGACCATCCTCGGCGGCGGGGGCTACCAGAACCTCAAGTTCTTCGTGAATGACAACAGCGGCATTTATGAAAGCTCGACGCTGGCCACGGTCGCGATCGGGCTGATTCCGATGCTGTGGTGGTTTGTGCGCCACGGCACGATCTTCCGCCCGCACTGGCTGGTGACGGGTTTTGCCGTCGCGCTGACCTTTGCCTGCCTGCTCGTTCCCATCGGCACCGAAGCGCGCACGGGCCTGCTCTGCATTGCGGCGCTGGGCGGGCTGATGCTGCGCTATACCAAGCGGCGCTTCCTGTTCATCGCCGGCGCGGGGCTGCTGGGGATGGCCGCCCTGCCCTTCCTGCCGCAATCCTATTACGAGCGCATGTCCACCCTCGCCCAGCCGAGCGGCGATGAAAGCGCCTCGACCCGGGTGGCGGTGTGGAAATGGACGCTCGATTATGTCGCGCAAAAGCCGTTCGGCGGCGGGTTTGATGCCTACCGGTCGAACAAGTTCAACTATGTCATGCCGGTCAAGGAAACCGACGGGAACACCACCACGGTCACTTATCAGGCGGTCGAGGACAAGGGGCGGGCCTACCATTCATCCTTCTTCGAGATGCTGGGCGAACAGGGCTGGCCGGGGCTTATCATCTGGCTGACGCTGCACGCGCTGGGGATCTGGCACATGGAGCGCATCCAGCGCCGCTGGAAGAAGGCCGAGGACGAGGCGACGCGCTGGATCGCGCCCTTTGCGGCGGCCTTGCAGATGAGCGCGCTGATCTACCTTGTCGGCGCGACCTTCCAGGGGATCGGCTACCAGCCGGTGATGCTGATGCTGGTCGGTCTGCAGATCGGGCTCAACACCTATTGCTTGCGGATCGATTCGGCCAAGGGCCTGCTGGCGCGCAGCACGTCGCGCAGGGCCGCCGTCGCTGACAAGATGCAAGGTGCCGTAGCGGCATAGAAGCCCTTGGCGCGGGGGGCGTTGCATCCCCTTTTGCGATGCGCCATGAAGCGCGCCGCACATGCAAAGCTGCGGGCACGGGATCCCGCGCGCACGCAACGAGGAGGAAGCCTATGACCCCCCAGGAAATCGCCGCCAAGGTCGGCGAACAATTCGCCACCAGCGAGTGGGTGGAGATGAGCCAGGAGCGCATCAACCAGTTTGCTGATGCCACCGGCGATCACCAGTTCATCCACATCAACGAAGAAGCCGCCAAGATGACGCCGTTCGGCGGCACCATCGCCCACGGCTTCCTGACGCTGTCGATGATCCCCTATCTCAGCGCCAACAGCGATATGCCGCGCGTTGACGGGATCAAGATGGCGGTCAACTACGGCGGCAACAAGACCCGCTTCATCGCCCCCGTCCGTTCGGGCAAGCGCATCCGCGGCCACTGGAAGCTGGTCGAAATGGACGAAAAGCGCCCCGGCCAGTGGCAGCAGACCGTCGAGATCACCATCGAGATCGAAGGCGAGGACAAGCCCGCCCTGATCTGCGAATGGATCACGATGTTCTTCGTGTGACCGCACCGCACGCCTCCCCCGGCGCGGGGTGGCGCTGACAAAACGATAACAAGGATACCCCAATCATGGCACGTGACGCCGTCATCGTCTCCACCGCCCGCACGCCCATTGGCCGTGCCTACAAGGGCGCTTTCAACGCCACCCCCGGCGCCACGCTCGGCGCGCTCTCCCTTGCCCCCGCGATTGAACGTGCGGGCATCGAAGCCGGCGCGATCGACGACGTGGTGTGGGGCGCGGTCCTCACGCAAGGGACGCAGTCGGGCAATATCGCCCGACAGGTCGCCCTGCGCGCCGGTTGCCCCGTGGGCGTTTCGGCCCAGACCATCGACCGCCAGTGCTCGTCGGGCCTGATGGCGATTTCGACCGCGGCCAAGCAGATCATCGTCGACAACATGGATATCGTCGTCGGCGGCGGTCAGGACTCGATCTCGATGGTGCAGACCCCGGAAATGCGGGTGTCGATGGACAAGTCGCTGCTCGCCATGCACGGCAATGTCTACATGCCGATGCTGCAGACCGCCGAGACGGTGGCCAAGCGGTACAACATCAGCCGCGATGCGATGGACGAATACGCCTACCAATCGCAGATGCGCACCGCTGCCGCGCAGGCCGAAGGCCGTCTTGATGCGGAAATCGTCCCCGTCACCACCACCATGAACGTGATGGACAAGGAGACGAAGGAAGTCAGCCAGGTCGAATTCACCCTGACCAAGGACGAAGGCAACCGTCCCGAAACCACGCTGGAAGGCCTGCAAAGCCTCAACCCGGTGATGGGCCCGGGCATGACCATCACTGCGGGCAACGCCTCGCAGCTGTCGGACGGTTCGTCTGCCGCCGTGCTGATGGAAGCCAAGCTGGCCGAACAGAAGGGCCTCCAGCCGCTCGGCCGCTATGTCGGCATGGCGGTTGCCGGGACCGAGCCTGACGAAATGGGCATCGGCCCGGTCTTCGCGATCCCGAAGCTGCTCAAGCAGACCGGCCTCAAGATGGACGACATCGGCCTTTGGGAGCTGAACGAGGCGTTTGCCGTGCAGGTGCTCTACTGCCGCGACCAGCTCGGCATCGACAACGACATCCTCAACGTCAGCGGCGGCTCGATCTCGATCGGCCACCCCTATGGCATGACCGGCGCACGCTGCACCGGCCACGCGCTGATCGAAGGCAAGCGCCGCGGCGCCAAGTATGTCGTCGTCACCATGTGCGTCGGCGGCGGCATGGGCGCGGCGGGCCTGTTCGAAGTGTTCTGAGGAACGCTCTTCCCGATTGAAACACAGAACGGCGCGGGAGGAAAACTCCCGCGCCGTTTTGCTTGAGCCGTCACCTGATCGTGAAATTGGCCTGATCGGTGACAGCTGACATCGTGCCGTCCGGATTGGTCACGGTGTAGCCATAGACAATCGCATAGTCGCCGGGCGCTGCCAGTGGCTCGGCCAGCGGAAAGGCGAAGCTGGCGGCGTTGCGGATCGACGTTTCGGGAGCCTTGTCGTCGATGAACGACTGGATGGTGGTCACGGCCACCTCGCCGTCCTGCATGGTCAGCTGCTGCAGATCGAACAACACAAGGTCCGCCGCCCCGTCCAGTTCCAGCTCCAGCACAGTGACCGGCCCTGCCAGTTCATCGCCTGCAGCAGGCGTGATCGTGACCACACGCGGGGCGGGAAATTCGGGCTCTATGGTGAAATTGATGAACCCGTTGAGCGATTTGATGCCCTTGGTTTCCAGCAGATAGCTGATCGCATAGCTGCCGGGCTGCGTCAGCGTCTCTGGCAGGGTGAAGGCGAAGTCCTTGCCCGCCAGCTTGGGCGTGCCGGGGGAATAATCGGTCTGGTACAGCACCACTTCCTCGCCGGCAGGCGTGGTGATGGTGACGCTGAACAGCTCGACCTTGCGGGCAAAGGCCAGCGAGACTTCGGCAACCGCATCCTTGCCGCTGGCATCCTTGGCAGGCGACGAGCTGACCAGCAGGGTCGCGGCGGCTTCATTCTGCGCAGCGGCAGGTGGGGCCGTCAGGATAGTGACAGGCGCCGCGATCAGCAGGGCACAGGCCAGCAGGCGCATCGCATTTACCTCTCGAAACGGGAAAAATGGGGGCGCAGAGTCGCGTCTGCGCCCCCTAGTCGAACGCGCTGGCCCGGGTCGCATTGAACCAGTGCGCTTCGAGTTCCTTGTGACCATTCCGGCCCCCCGAATGCGGGTGCTCACCCGGAATGGTCGCAAGGGCCTCTAACAGGTCTTTTTCTTCTTCTTTTTGCCGAGGCCGCCCAGCATTCCGCCAATCGCTGCGCCGGCATCGCCGCCCACTGCGCCGCCGATCGCCGCGCCGGCGGCAGCGCCGCTGTCCGTGGTGCACTGTGCGGTCTGCTGGGCTGCGGGCTGATCGCCGGAGGTGGGGGAAGTGGCGGCAGTCTTCGCGCTAACCTTCGGACCAAAGATCCCAACAATGCCGGGGGTGTTTTCGTAATTCGCGCCCTGGTTACCGCCCTTCCCGTCACGCGGGAAGATATGATTGACGTCGGCAATGGCTTCGTTTTCGGCTTCGGCCCGTGTGAGCTGGGTCACCTTGGATGTGCACCAAAGGCCCCATTCGTCCACTTCGTCTGCTGCACAAGGCTTGCCCTTGCTGGCGCGCGTCAAGGGCTGCTTGCCCGCCGCATAGTCATAGGACACGCACTCCATCACATCGGGTTCGGACGTGTGGTAGCCAACTGGGCAACGATCAAAGGCGTTGGCCTTCTTGATCGAGCCATAGGTTGGAGGCGTGTAGACTGCTGACGCCTTTTGCGTCGTGCACCACACTGAAGTGCTGCTTTCCGACCGCATTCCCGAGGGGCACGCATCGCCGGTAGCGCTCTTTTTATAGACCGAAGGCGGGTTGTCAGTCTCGGGATAGCAAAGTTCCGGGTTGGGATACTTCTTGGCCTTGTTGCCCGTCGACGAGCCTCGGGTATAGCCGTCCGGGCAGCTGCCGTTTCCGGCGATACCGATAACGCCTGTGGTGCCCTGCGCCATGGCAGGGCTGGCAAAGGGAATGGCGGCGAAAGCCATGGCCGCACCGGAGGCGAGCGTGGTGATCATCTTCATGTCGTGAAACTCCTGAAATGCTGGAAAGTCGCGGTCAGCCGATCACGGCTTCTTGGTCGAGCACCACAGGCGGTGGACCTCGTAGTAACCGTCTGCGCAGGTTTCCTTTTCCTTCTTGGCGTAGATCTTCGGCGACAGGGTGCCTTGCGGGAAGCACATCGAGGTGTCGGTCTCGTTGTTCATGGTGCTGCTCCAGCCGCTGGGGCAGGCAACCGCTTTGCTGGTCTTGGCCACGCCTTCGCGGTTCTGGCCCTGCGCGTTGGCAGGCACGCTCAGCCCGGCCAGCGCCAAGCTGCCGACGAGCGCAAGGTTGGCGATGCTCAGTGTGCCAGCGATCAGCAGGCGGCTGCGGTTTTCGTTGCGGGTCATCGGACAAACTCCCTGTTGCTGCGTCATTCGGTGGCAACAGGGTTAGGCGGAGGTGCAGCGGTGCGGCATCCCATGGGGTATGGCTCCCATATCATGGGATGCCGCGCAAAGGCGGGGGCGTTACTGGCCGCCTTCCGCCGGGATCAGCGCGACAAACAGCACGTCAAGATCGCGGGTCGGCTCGTAATCGGTCTTGATCACTTCGAACCGGGTCGGGCTGATCTTTTTCAACCCGTCCATGCACAGGCTGACGAGGCGATCGGGATAGCCCTTGTCCACCGTCAGCCGGAACCGCCCGATCGGCCCGCGCCAATTGGCACCGGGCGACAAGCTATAGCCGATCCAGTTTTCCAGCGGGAAGACAGCATCGTTCACGCTGCCATCGGCGCGGTAACGCTTGCGATCATAGCCGCGCAGGAAGGCTTCATCGACGCAGTAGCGCGCGGCGTATTCGGTATCAGGATGAAGCGGCTGGCCCCGTCCATCGCGGTCGAGTGCGCTGGCGACAGTGCCGCCCTGCATCGGGCGATAGCGGTGCTCCACCGTGATCGGCACGCCAGGCGGGAAGGTCTGGGTGCGCACGAAGCTGGTGGAGACGCTCCAGGCAGGCCGTGCGTCACCATCCGCTATGCCGTCGGTGGTCAGCAGGCCTTCAGCCACCAGCGCAGATTTCTCATCGGCGGACAGCGCGGCGAGGCGCGCGGGAAAACCGGGGTCTTTCCAGTGCAATGCAGGCCAGCCCAGGGCCTTCAGGCGCGCGTCGACATCGACCCCTGCGACTTTGGCGATGTCGATCCTGAGCAGTCCGGCGGGCTTGCCACCCACCCGCGTCTCCATCCCGATATCATCCCAATCAGGATAGGCCACCTCCACCCAGTCGGGATCGCGGCCCGGCAGCGGCACATCGGGCAGCGGAAAGGCCACCAGCAGCGTGATCGGCACGGACGCGTGGTTGGTGTAGGTGTAGCGCACCCGCACCTCGTCAAGGCTGAGGAACAGGTCTTCGCTGTCCATGCTGATCTGATCGTTGCGTTCGAAGATCAGCCCGCCGAGCGCAGTGTTCGCCTCGGTGTCATTGGCACTTGCCGGAGCAAGCGGCAGCGCCAACGCCGCGATCGCCATCCAGCCCTGCCGCAAATGTCGCATAATGCCCTCCATGCTGCCCGTGTCGTCGGCGCGGCCGTATCTTAGGCTTGTGTATCAATGATGGGGATGGATCATTTCATGGTGCCATATCTCGGACGCGACTGACATTTGTCCTCTTTCCAAGCGCCAACGGTTGCGGCATCGGTTGCGCGGGGACGGGGGGACGCGTGGGGACAATTATCGGCCGGATCAACTGGCGGCAGCTGGGCAAGCTGTTTGCGGTCGTGGCGCTTGTGCAGGCAATCTATTGGCTGGCAATCGACCAGCCGCTGTTCCGGGCCGACCCGGGCGAGGCTCCGCCGCTCGCCCCGATCAGCGCTGTGGAGGTTGCGCGCCTGACAGCGCCAAGCTTTGCCGAAGCGGCGACCGCGCAGTACGAGCCTGCCGAACTGCCGTGGACCTACTGCTGCGATACGGCGGTGTTCGCTGTGCGGATGACCTTCACCCTCGATAGTGTCCCGGCCAATGGCCTCGGGATCATCTCCTATCTTGAGGCTGACAATTATCTGCTCGCGGTCAACGGCACGACGATTGTCGCACGCGGGCGGATGGAGCCGGGCGATGGCAGCTTTCACGGCCAGATCCGCACCCTCACCCGGATGCCGTCGGGCCTGCTGAAGCCCGGCGCGAATACGCTGACCTACATCACCCTGCGCGACGGATTTCCCTACACCGACGTGCTTGAGCCGAAAATCGCCGATTACGCCGCGCTTGAGGCGTACAGCGCGCGCAGCCTGTTCCTCGCCTCGGGCTATAATCTGCTGACTGGCGGGCTGCTCGGCCTGCTCGGGCTGATTGCGACAATCATGGTGTTCCGGTCCGACGACTGGCGGTTTGCGGCATGGCTCAGCCTGCTATGCGCGGCCTTCGTTGCCAATGCGGGCTATTTCCTGTGGCTCGATCCGCCAGTGGACGGCTGGGGGCGGATGATCGCCTTCTTCGCGATTTCGCAGCTGATCCCGGCGGCGATGCTGTGCTTTATCGACAGCTGGACGGGCCGCCCGATCCCGTGGTTGCAACCCGTGACGATGGCCGTCTATCTGGCCGCGCTGGGCGCGATTGCCTGGCATATCCTTTACGTCCCCATGCCCGAAGGCTTCGACGTGCCGACCGTGATCTGGATCTGGCACCTCGGCATATCGGCGGTCGCGGTCGCGCTGCGGCTTGTCTGGCACTTTGCCACCCGCACCGAAGACCGCCTGCTGGAAAGCGCCCTGCTGACGGTGATGGCGGCCGCCTTGGTGATGGATGCAGCATCGGCGTGGTTTCCCGAGCAGCACCTTCAGGCGGGCAATGTGCGCTACTCTGCGGTGTTCCTGCTGCTGGCGATGACAGCGGCGTTTCTGGCGCGCAATTTCCGGCTGTTCCAGTCGCAGGGGACGCTCAACGCAATGCTTCAGGCCAAGATCACCGAGCGCGAGGCAGAGCTGGCCGAAGCGGCAGTGCGTGAACAGGCGCTGGTGCGTGCGCAGGCCCATGACGAGGAGCGCCGCCGGATCATGCGCGATCTGCATGATGGCCTGGGCAGCCAGCTGATGACGATGATGCTGACCGCGCGGCTGGGCGAAGCTGATCCCCCCAAGGTCGCCGAGGGGCTGCAAAGCGTCATCGACGAGATGCGGCTGATGGTGGATTCAATGGATTCAGTCGGCGAATCGCTCGATGCTGCCCTCGCCACCTTCCGCGCCCGCATCCAGCCGCGCATCGAGGCCGCCGGATTTGCCTTCCGCTGGAGCCAGCCTGACGCCCTGCCTGCCACCGGACTTGGCCCCCGTGATGTCTTGCAGGTGTTCCGGATTATGCAGGAAGCGGTGACCAATGCGCTCAAGCATTCAGGGGGGACAGAAATTGCCGTCACCATCACGCCGCACGTCGATGGGGCGGTCGCCATCGCCATCGCCGATGATGGCCAAGGCTGCGGCGATGAAGGGGACACGCGCGATGCCGGGCGCGGGCTGGTCAACATGCGCACCCGCGCAAGGGCCGTGGGGGCGCAATACACGCTCGCATCCGCGCCCGGCAAGGGGACGCAGGTCACCCTTGCCCTGCCCGCATCAAGCCTTGCCGCGCATCCCATATAATCGGCCGGATCATGGGATATTCGCCGCCTTCTGCCCATGATAGCGCTGCGCCATGACCGATCCCCAGCCCTCCCCCCCGGTACGCATCGCGATCATCGAGGATGAACCGGCGGTGCGCCGCTATTTCATGCAGATCATGGGGCAGGCCGAAGGTTATGATGTGATCGCCATGGCGCCCGATCTTGCCACCGGACGCGGGCTGATCGGGTTGCAGCCTGACCTGTTCCTGATGGATATCGGCCTGCCAGACGGCAATGGCTATGATCTGGTGCCCGACATCAAGGCCGGGTGCAGCGCGAAAGTGCTGATCATCAGTTCATTCGGGGACCGGGAAACGGTGGTCACAGCGTTGGGTGCCGGGGCTGACGGCTATCTGCTCAAGGACAGCACGCCGCAGCAAATCCTCGACGGGATCGCCATCACGCTGGATGGCGGCGCTCCGGTCAGCCCGGCGGCGGCGGTCTATCTGCTCGATCTGCTGCGCGCGCCCGCAGCCAGCCCCGCTCAGCCAGCGACCGCCAGCACCGATGACCGCCTGACCAGCCGCGAGACCGAATTGCTGCGCGCCTTTGCCGACGGCAAGAGCTACAAGGAAGCCGCGCGGGCGCTGGGCATTTCACCCCACACCGTCGGCACCCACGTCAAGGCGATCTACCGCAAGCTGGAGGTCAATTCGCGCAGCGACGCCATCCGGCAGGCCTTCAAGACCTGACAAAGCGCCTGCACGTGCCGCTTGGCCGCCGCCCCGCACTGGATGCGGGACGGCGGCAAAAGGGGTCAGCGCAGGGACACCACGTTATCGGTCGCCTCGCGCACGCGGGTGCCGTTGAACAGGCTCATCATCGGCTCGTCAGCAACGGTCACGACGGCGGCATTGCCGTAGCCGTTGAAGCCGGTCTTCATCGCCGCGCCATAAGCGCCGAGCATCCCGATCTCGATGTAGTCGCCTGCCTGGATATCCGCCGGAAGCCGGAACGGCCCCTTCATGTAATCGGCATCGTCACAGGTCGGACCGTAGAAGGCGAAATCCGCCTCCTCCTCGATCAGATCGTCCTCAAGCGCCTTCACCGGGAAACGCCACGCTACGTGGGCGGCATCGTAGAGGGCGCCATAGGCACCATCATTGATGTAGAGTTCCTCGCCGCGGCGCTTGTTCACCTGCACGATCATCGAGCTGTATTCAGCCGAGAGCGCGCGGCCGGGCTCGCACCACAGCTCGGCGTTGTAGGCGATCGGCAGGGCTTCGAAGTGGCGGGCGATGATCGCGAAGTAATCTTCCATCGGCGGCGGTTCGAGGCCGGGATAGGCGCTCGGGAAGCCCCCGCCCACGTCGATCATGTCGATCACCACCGAAGCCTCGGCAATTGCCGCACGGGTGCGGTCCATCGCCTGAACGAAGGCAAACGGGGTCATTGCCTGGCTGCCGACGTGGAAGCACACGCCCAGCCAGTCACAATGCTGGCGGGCTTCCTGCAGCAGCGCAGGCGCTTCGATCAGGTCGCAGCCGAACTTCGACGCAAGGCTGAGTTCCGAATATTCCGACGACACGCGCAGCCGCACGCACAGACGCAGATCGCGCGGCGCTTCGCCGGTTTCGCGGTTGCGGCAGGCGTCGATGATCTTCTCCAGCTCCTCGACGGAATCGAGGCTGAAGGTGCGCACGCCGTGATCGAAATAGGCTTCGGAGATGGCCGCCGGGGTCTTCACCGGATGCATGAAGCACAGCACCGCGCCCGGCAGGATGCCGCGCACGAGCCGGACCTCGGCAATCGAGGCCACGTCATAATGGGTCACGCCAGCCTCCCACAGCACCTCGATCAGATCGGGCGCGGGGTTGGCCTTGACCGCGTAGAGCACCTTGCCCGGGAACTTCTCGACGAAGTAACGGGCGGCGCGCCGCGCGGCGTGCGGGCGATTGAGAATGACGGGTTCGTCCGGCGAAAGGGCGCGAACTACAGCCAGTGCGTCAGGGTAAATGTGCAACTCAAGGGACCCCCAAAACGGTTTTTGAAAACCATAAAACGACAAGCTGCCTTGCGGTTTGGAAGTCCCCTTGGGGCAGCGGAAGCGCGCATCTAGGGCTTGGGGGGGATAATGCAAACGAAAAATGCACCCCGGCGGGGCGAAATGTTTCTTTTCGAAGACACCTCACCCATCACGACCGGAATGTGACGGAAAACCGCCGGTTTCCGGCGTCTCAGAAGCCGATTTTGGGCACCTGATCGACAGTGCCCTTCTCACTGGCATCAAGCCGGTGGAAATCGGTCTCGGCGAATCCGAGCGCCCCTGCAAACAGCACGGCCGGGAAGGATTCGCGCGCGCTATTGAAGCGGGCGACCGCAGCGTTCAGCGCGCGGCGGGCAGCGGCCAGTTTGTCCTCGACATCGGCAAGCTCATGCTGGAGCGACTGGAAGTTCGCGCTCGCCTTCAGATCGGGATAGGCCTCACCCAGCGCCAGCAAATTGTCGAGCGCGCCGCGCAATTGCTGCTCTGTGCCCGATGACGGCGCCCCGCCCACCGCCGCATTGCGCGCCGCAATCACGGCTTCAAGTGTCTCAGCTTCGTGTCCGGCATAGCCCTTCACTGTCTCGACCAGATTGGGGATCAGATCATGGCGCTGGCGCAGCTGCGCATCAATATCGGCCACGCCCTGCCGCACGCTCTGCCTGAGGCCGACGAGCTGGTTGTAGATGCCGATCACCAGCATCAGCACAATTGCGACCACGGCAATGGCAATCCAGACAGCCAGACTCATACGCATCCCCTTTACCTGACCGGGTTATTTGTGCTGACACAGGTTAACGAATCGCGCGGGAGAGGCAATGCGCAACGGGATTGACGGCCTGATGCAGGGCGGCCTGGACCAATGGCTCGCCGGGCAGGCGGCTATGCGCGAAAGCGCAAAAAAGCAGGCGGCCTCGCGCTGGACATGGGGTGCGGCGATTGCCTTGCCTTTGCTGGCATTCCTGTGGTTCGGCCCCGCTATCGGGATCCAGGCGCGGCTGTTCGTCACCCTTGTGGCAGCCGCGCTGATAACGTGGTGGGGTTACCGCCCGATCGAAGCAGCCAAGCAGGCGATCAAGATCGGCATCAATTCGGCCATCGCCGCCAATTACGGCGTCGCGTACGAACACGAAGTCGAACCCGGCGACGAGTTCGAGACCGCGCGCACCTATGGCCTTGTCCCCGGCTATGACCGCGCCGCTTTCGAGGACCGCTGGTTCGGCACGCTCGAAGGCCATGCGTTCAACCTCTATGAAACCCATCTCGAAGAACGCCGCGGATCGGGCAAGAACCAGCGCTGGGTGACGGTTTTCCGCGGCCCTGTGATCCACATGGGCTTTGGCCGGACGTTCCACTCCACCACTCTGCTCGAACGCGCAGGCAAGCACCGCAAGTGGCTGGGCCTTGGCGGGGCGAGCGATCATGTCGACTTTGACGGCCACCGCTTGTCCCGCGTCGATCAGGTGCACCCGGCTTTCGGCGACGTGTTTGCGCTGTTCAGCGACGATCAGGTCGAAGCGCGGGTGCTGGTCCACCCGACCTATGTCGAACACCTGCTCAAGCTCGAAAGCGCGTTCGAGGCGCAGGAATTGCGCGCGCTGTTCACCAAGGGCGAAGTGATCATCGCGGTCGAGGCGGACAACATGTTCGAAAGCGGATCGATGGAAGCCGCAGACGACCACGCCAATGCGCAAGCCGCCGCCCGCCAGTTCGGCGCGCTGGCGGGGCTGGCGCTGGCGATCAACCAGAACGAACGCGGGCGTGTGCTGGAGCCCGACCCGGAGCGGGCAGGCGAATTGTAAGCGCTATTGCTCGCCTGCAGCGATCGGAAAAGTCTCTGGAACAAGGCTCAGCAGCACGACCACGTTTTCCCGGATATTGGCCATTGTCACCCCGTGATCGAGCACCTGATAGCGGGTAAAGACCAGCGTTCCCTCGTCAAAATCGGCCGAAGTGTTGAGCGCGGCTTGCACAAGATTGGCTTTGGACACGGTTTCATAGGTGGTCGCGGGGGGCAGTTCAAAACGGACTTGCATCATGATCCCCTGACACCCGGGGACATTGTTCATGTCGCATGCCGAGCCCTGCAGGAAGTACATGAACCCGGTTTCGGTCTCGCCCAGCACATAGACTTCCGGGGTGGACCCCTTCTCGACGACCGTGTGGCCGATTGCGCCGACAATCGTTACCAGATCGGCCAGGCTGACGGATTTCTTTATCTCATCGGCACGGTAGGCTTGGGCCGAGGCTGGCCCGGCAAACCCAACCAGCGCCAATGCGCCAAGCAACGCAGCGGATCGCAATGTCATGTCTTTCCCCCTTCCGACCCGCCTCAGCTCAGGCGGTCCCTGAAATCGGCGTAATCGAAGCGCTTGATACAGTCGAGCGCGTCGGTTTCGCTGTCCCACATCCAGATCGACGGCAGGGCGACACCGTTGAAGGTGTTGGTCTTGACCATCGAATAGTGTGCCTGATCGAGGAAGGCGAACCGCGCGCCCGGTTCGGCCGGGACGGGCAAGCGATAGTCGCCGATCACGTCGCCCGCGAGGCAGGACGGGCCGCCCAGCCGGATCGGGATCATGTCGTCGTCCGCTATCTCGCCCAGCATGGCGGGGCGATAGGGGGCCTCCAGCACATCGGGCATGTGGCAGGTGGCCGAGATATCGGTGATGCCGACCGGCACTTCGTTGAACATCGTGTCGAGCAGCGTGCCGACCAGAATGCCCGCATCCAGCGCGACCGCCTCGCCCGGTTCGAGGATGATCTGGCAGCCGGTGTCCTCCGCGGCATCGCGCAGGAATTCCACCAGTTCCTCGCGCTGGTAATCGGCGCGGGTGATGTGGTGGCCGCCGCCCATGTTGATCCACTTCAATTGGCCGAAGAACGGCTCGATCACGTCGAACACGCGGTCCCAGGTGGCCTTCAAGGGCTCGAAATCCTGTTCGCACAGGTTGTGGAAGTGGATGCCTTCGACGCCCTCCATGTGTTCTTCGGTCAGCTGGTCGAGCGGGAAGCCGAGGCGCGATCCGGGAGCGCTGGGGTCATACTTGGCGACCTCGCCGGTCGGCACCTGCGGGTTGATGCGCAGGCCGACGCTGACGTTTGCGCCGCTCGCCGCCGCATGTTCGAGGATCAGGCGTGCACGGTCATGCTGGAACGGCGAGTTGAAAATCACGTGATCGGAAAGACGGCAGATTTCCTCCAGTTCCTCCGGCTTGAAAGCGGCGGAATAGGTCGCGATTTCGCCGTCGTAGAACTCGGAGGCGAGCCGCGCCTCCCACAGGCCGGAGGTGGAAACGCCGTCGAGATATTCGCCGATGATCGGGGCCGCCGACCACATCGAGAACGCCTTGAGCGCCGCAAACACCTTGATATCCGCGCCGTCCGCCGCGGCGGCATCGCGCACTTCGGCCAGCACCCGGCAATTGGCGCGCAGCTTGGCCGCGTCGACGACGAAGGCGGGGCTGTCGACACGCGACAGGTCGAAATGGGCAAAGGCGCCCGGATCACCGGCTTTGGTTTGCATTGTTGAGCTTTGCTCCGTTTTGTATCACGCAAAGACGCGAAGAGGTCAGTCGGTGCTGCGACCACCGCGATGATTATTGACGACCCGCCTGATGCCATCTTTGAACATCGCCTGCCCGAAGTTCACCAGTAGCCCAAGCGGCAAACCTGTGAGCCGCAGATACGTCAAGAGTTGCTTCCCGTGGATAGGCGCAAGCTTTTCGACCGATTTCAATTCGACGATCAGGCTTTCTTCAACCAAGAGGTCAATCTTGAATGCGTTGTCTACGACAACGCCTTTGTATGTCAGTGGCACGTTCACTTGGCGACGCACCTTGAGCCCAGCCTGGCGAAGGGCTTCGGCCATCAACGCCTCATAAGCCGATTCTAGCAGACCGGGTCCCAGGTCATTGTGAATATGGAACCCACAATCGACAACGATGCGGGAAAGGCGCTCAATTTCGTCCGGGTGCGGCATCTTCGCGTCTTCGCGTGAACCAAACTAGAACCCGACCGGCCCGTCCATTTCCTCGACCGTCCACGGCAGACCGTGCTTGTTCAGCATGTCCATGAAGGGATCGGGGTCCATCTGCTCGATGTTGAACACGCCCTCACCGCGCCAGTCGCCGCGCACCATCATGGCAGCCCCGATCATCGCCGGCACGCCGGTGGTGTAGCTGACCGCCTGATTGCCGGTTTCCTCGTAAGCCGCCTCGTGCGAGCAGATGTTCTTGATGTAGAACGTCTTCTCGCCCGATCCATCCAGCGCCTCGCCGGTGGCGATCACGCCGATATTGGTGTTGCCCTTGGTCGTCTCGCCCAGCGTTTCCGGCTTGGGCAGCACGGCGGCGAGGAATTGCAGCGGGATGATGTCCTTGCCCTGATAGCGCACCGGCTCGATCGAGGTCATGCCAACGTTCTGCAGCACGGTGAGGTGGGTGATGTATTGATCGCCAAAGGTCATCCAGAACCGCGCGCGCTCCAGTTCGGGGACGAACTTGGCGAGGCTTTCCAGCTCCTCGTGATACATCAGATACATGTTCTTCGGGCCGACCGCTTCGAAGTCGAAGGCGACCTTGTTCGACATGGCGGGGGTCTCCACCCAGTCGCCGTTCTCCCAGTGACGCGCCGGCGCGGTCACTTCGCGGATGTTGATTTCCGGGTTGAAGTTGGTGGCGAAATGCTGGCCGTGATCGCCGCCGTTGCAATCCAGGATGTCGAGCTGGCGGATGGTCTTCAGCTTGTGCTTCTTGAGCCACATGGTGAACACGCTGGTCACGCCCGGATCGAAGCCCGACCCGAGCAGCGCCATCAGGCCTGCATCCTTGTAGCGGTCCTGATAGGCCCACTGCCAGTGATACTCGAACTTGGCTTCGTCCTTGGGCTCGTAATTGGCGGTGTCGAGGTAATCGACGCCCGCTTCAAGGCACGCGTCCATGATCGGCAGATCCTGATAGGGCAGCGCGAGGTTCACCACCAGGCCCGCGCCCGTCTTGCGGATCAGGTTGACCATCGCCGGGACTTCCTCGGCGTCGATTTCATAGGTGGCGATATCGCGCCCGCAGCGTTCCTTAACGCTGGCGGCAATCGCGTCGCACTTGGACTTGGTGCGGCTGGCGAGGTGGATTTCGGGGAAGATCTCGGGGTTGAACGCCATCTTGTGGACGCAGACCGAACTCACCCCGCCAGCACCAATGACAAGGACCGTGCTGGATTTTGCTGCCGACATCTTAGGAACCTTTCGTAATGCGAATCTTGCGCGCGCCCTACCCCAACGCAGAACGCGCGACAAATGATCCGCATTTCCTACCGCGATATGATGGGGCAGGCTGACCGGATGATGACACCCCGCCCCAGCCTTGGCCTGCTTACCGGTGCGACACGGGCTTTGCGCGGGGCACGTTTTTCTGCTTCTGGGCTGTGTCTCATGTGTCTCCAACAGACAGGAGCAGGCCAGCGTGACTGAACGAATCCCCACCCGCGAAGGCGTGATCGCCGCTGCCGAAGCCGTGGCAGCGATTCTGCCCCCTACCCCGCTGCTGCCGGTGGAGATCGGCGGCGTTTCGGCTTGGGTGAAAGCCGAGGTGCTGCAACCCATCGGCGCATTCAAGATCAGGGGCGCGTGGTGGCGGCTGGTGAGCCTTTCGCCCGAGGAACGTGGCGGCGGCGTGGTCGCGGTGTCATCGGGCAATCACGCGCAAGGCGTGGCGTGGGCGGCGCGGCGGCTCGGGATAAGGGCGACCATCGTGATGCCGCATGATGCGCCTGCAGTGAAGCTGGCGAACACCAAGGCGCTTGGCGCGGAGGTGGTGCTGTACCAGCGCGCTCCCAAGGAACAGGGGGGAGAGGATCGCGATGCGGTCGCGGCTCGGCTGATCGCGGAGCGCGGCGGCACGCTCGTCCATGCCTTTGGCGATCCGTGGGTGATAGAGGGACAGGGCAGCGCCGCCATCGAAATCGCCGCGCAATTGGGCCGCGCACCCAGCCGTATCGTCGCCTGCTGCGGGGGCGGAGGGCTGGCGGCGGGGCTCGCGCTGGGCGCTCCGACAAGCGCGATTCACCCCGTCGAGCCGGTCGGCTGGGACATGGTCGGGCAAGCCATGGCTGCAGGCGAACTGGTGCAGGCCGCCGCCGATGCGCCCAAGACCATCTGCGACGCGCTTCAGCCACCTGCGACCAAGCCCATCAACCTTGCCGTATTGCGGGGCCGCGCCGAACCCGGCGTGACCGTGACCGACGCCGAGGTGCGCGCGGCGCAGCGGTTCGCTTTCAACACCCTGCGCCTTGTGGTCGAACCCGGCGGCGCGGCGGCTCTGGCGGCGACGCTGGCGGGCAAGGTGCCGGTCGACGGCGATACGGTGATCATGCTCACCGGCGGCAATGCCGATCCGGCAGCCTATGCGGCGACGATTGCGGGCGACGGCTGAGATCGGGGGCAAAGGCAACATTGGAAAGCGTCACAGAGCCGACATTCTGCGGCCATATGAGAGGGGCCTGACGTTACGCAAGGACACCCCTCCCCATGGCGACACAGGCAAAGCGGATCATCGAGGATGCGGTGATCCGCAAGGATGCAGGGCTTGGCGACAAGCTGCTCGACAGGGCCTTCGCCCTCGCCTTCAAAGGGCTGGTCTACGCGCAGATCTGGGAAGATCCGGTGGTCGATATGGAAGGCCTCGCCATCCAGCCCGACAGCCGCGTCATGTGCATCGCGAGCGGCAGCTGCAATGCGCTTTCCTACCTCACCGCGAACCCCGAAAGCGTAACGGCGGTCGACCTGAACCACGCGCATGTCGCGCTCGGCCGGTTGAAGATTGCCGCTATCAGGCACCTGCCCAATTACGAGCGTTTCCACCGCTTCTTCGCTCACGCCGATCACAAGGAGAACGCCGAGGTCTACAAGACCATGATCGCCCCGCACCTCGATCTGGTCAGCCGCGCCTATTGGGAAAAGCGCGACATTCGCGGGCGGCGGCGCATCAGCTACTTCACACGCGGGATTTACCGGAAGGGTTTGCTCGGCAATTTCATTGGCTTGGCGCATGTTTTTGCCAGGCTTTACAAGATCGACCTGTCGAAGGTGCTTGCAGCGCAGACGCTGGAAGAGCAGCGCGAGGTGTTCGAGCGCGAGCTTGCCCCGGTGTTCGAAAAGGCGTTTGTCCGCTGGCTGACCGATCAGCCCGCCTCGCTGTTCGGGCTCGGCATCCCGCCCGCGCAGTTCGATCATCTGGCGGGCGATGAACGCATGGCCGAGGTGTTGCGGCGCAGGCTGGAAAAGCTCGCCTGCGATTTCGCAGTGAGGGACAATTACTTCGCCTGGCAGGCCTTCGGGCGGGGTTACGACCGTTCCGCCGATGCGCCGCTGCCGCCCTATCTCCAGCGGGATAACTGGGAGGCGATGAAGGAGCGGGTTGATCGCCTTGAGGTGACCCGCGCCAATATGGTGGACTGGATCGGCGAACGGGACGAGGCCAGCATGGACCGCTTCGTGCTGCTCGACGCGCAGGACTGGATGAACAATGCCCAGCTTGATGACCTGTGGAGCCGCATCACCCGCGCCAGCCGCCCCGGCGCACGGGTGCTGTTCCGCACCGCGGCTGAGCCGAGCCTGCTGCCGGGCCGTCTGGATGACGCCATCCTTGGCAAGTGGCGGTATCTTGCGGAAACCTCCGCCGATTGCACCCGCCGCGATCGTTCGTCGATCTATGGCGGTGTTCACGTCTACGAGCTGGCATAATGGCAACCGCCAGCCCCTCCCACGCCGCCCTGATGGACGAGGTCTATCGCGGGCAGCGCCATATCTATGATCTGACGCGCAAATACTACCTGTTCGGGCGTGACACGCTGATTGCGGGGCTGGACGCGCGGGCCGGAATGCCGGTGCTTGAAGTCGCCTGCGGCACCGGACGCAATCTCGCCAAGGTGGGCAAGGCGTGGCCGGGGGTGCGCCTGTTCGGGCTCGATATCTCCGCCGAAATGCTGAAAAGCGCCCGCGCCGCTGTGGGGGCCGAGGCGCGGCTGGGTGAAGGCGATGCCTGTTCCTTCGATCCGCAATACCTGCTGGGCGAGCCTGCCTTCGAACGGATCGTGCTGTCCTATTCACTGTCGATGATCCCCGATTGGGAGGGCGCGCTCGACCATGCGGCGGGCCTGCTGGCGGGAAGGCGGATCGCTTCACGTGGTCGATTTTGGCGACCTTCAGGGCCTGCCCGGCCCCTTCCAGACCCTGCTTCGGAGGTGGCTGGCGAAGTTTCACGTGGAGCCTCGGAGCAGTTTGCCTGCTGCGGCTGCCCGCATTGCCCATTCGCGCGGTTTGCGGCTCGAAAGCCGGCGCGGGCCGCTCGGATATTACCAGCTTCACGTGCTGAGCGCCTGATAGGGGTTCGAATCGCTGGATAACCCCGCGCGCCGCCTTTGCCTTGCGCCCCCATCTGCCTAATCCCTGGGCCGTGAGCGCGCATATCGAAATCGGCCAGGATGCAGGGCGGCAAAGGGTCACGATCGACCTTGAGGAGCTGCTCGCCACGCGCCTGCTGGTGCAGGGCAATTCCGGCTCGGGCAAATCGCACCTTCTGCGCCGCTTGCTGGAGGAGTGCGCCGGGCAGGTCCAACAGGTGGTGATCGATCCCGAGGGCGATTTCGTCACGCTGGCGGATGCCTTTGGCCACGTAGTGATCGACGGCGCGGCCTATTCCCCGCGCGAGATCGAGGAGTTGGCGGCGCGGGTGAGGCAGCACCGCGCTTCGGTGGTGCTGACCCTGGACGAGCTTGAAGTGGAACAGCAGATCCGCTGCGCCGCGCTGTTTCTGACCGCGCTGTTCGATGCGCCGCGTGAACACTGGTATCCGGCGCTGGTGGTGGTCGATGAAGCGCAGATGTTCGCCCCCGCCGCCGCAGGCGAGATGAGCGACGACACCCGCCGCCTGACGCTGTCGGCCATGACCAACCTGATGTGCCGCGGCCGCAAGCGCGGGCTGGCGGGGATCGTCGCGACCCAGCGGCTGGCGAAGCTGGCCAAGAACGTCGCGGCCGAAGCCAGCAACTTCCTGATGGGGCGCACGTTCCTTGATATCGACATGCAGCGCGCCGCCGATCTGCTCGGCATGGACCGGCGGCAGGCAGAGCGCATCCGCGATTTGCAACGCGGGCAGTTCCTCGGCCTTGGCCCGGCGATCAGCCGCCGTCCGGTCGCGGTCAATGTCGGCCCGGTGCGCACCGGCGCGCGCAGCGGTGGCGGCGGGCTGCTCCCCCTGCCCGAAGCGGATGGCGATGCGATGGAAGCGCTGCTGACCGACCGGTTGGCAGAAGCCGCCAGCGACACGGTTGTCCGCCGTCCTCCGCCCCCGCCGCGTCCGGCGGTCGAACTGGAACAGGCCCTGCGCGCTGTCCCGCCGCTGCCGAAACCGCCCGTACCGGAGCCTGACGACAACGCTGCGCCGCTGGCTGCGAAACCGCCCGTCCCGGCACCCTCAGCCCCGACACCCTCAGCCCCGGCCCCATCAGCCACAAGCCCCGAAGCCGTGGTGCGCGAGCTTGCGCTGAGCGAAGGGGCAACATTCCGTCCGGCAACGTCCCTGTTCCGCGATTTCGCGATCCGCTGCCGCCAGCAGAGTGTCGCCAGCGCCCATATCGACATCGCCCGCTTCCGCCGCATGTTCGCCTGCGAGATCGGCGGATTGGCGCGGCTGGAGGGCGGCGTGCGTCAGCATGTCGAGAGCATCATCGCCGGTGTCGAGGATGACGTGCTGGCGCCCTTCCTCGCCATGGCCGTCGCCGAAGCCTTGGGCGAGCCCATGCCGGACGAAGACGAACTCGCCCGGCTTTACGGAAGCTCGTCACCCAGCCGCATCCGCCGCCTGCTCGACCATCTGGAACGCAGCGGTCTGATCGTGGTGCGCGAGGAATTCGGCGGCGGACGGATCATCACTGTCCCCGGCGTGGCAGGGTGGGACGCGGCCACCAAAGCTGCCTGACGTTACGCCAAGGGATTTGCGCGCAGACGGCGCTCGCCCCACCACAGCGCGCCGCTCAGCAACAGCCACCCGAGAAACCACGGCCAAGCCGGGCCGCGTCGCTCCGGCAATGCGCGGGCAGCAGGCGCATCCTGCTGCGCCGCCCAGCGCGCGGTCGCCTCGCCCGTTTCCCGCGCAGTGATCGGCCCAAGCGCCGTTTCGGGCAGGACGAGGAAGGCAAAGGTCTGCTGGCTATCACCTGCCGTCTGCACAATCGTGTGCACGCCCGGCTGTGACGGCCAATAGGCCGCGCATCCCCGCGCGCCCGCCGCCGGATCTACCGCCAGCGCAACCTCGACCGTGTCACTGGCGATCACGCGCGCCGTTGCATCAATCTCGCAGATTGCCATCCGCTCACCCGCCAGAACCAGCGCTGGCACGACAGGGCGGAACAGGCTGTCGGGGCGCGCCAGAGCGCTCAGGGTCTGGCTCCACCATTGCTCGTAGCGATCGGCCTGACCATTCAGCACCAGCGCGAAACTGTTGGCGACCGTCCATAGAGCCACGCGCCCCTGCCCGCGCTGCTGCCAACCCGACACCATGCCGCCATCGGCATCGGTCACCACCGGCACGACCTGCGCGCCAGTGCGCACGGCAAAGCGGCCAAGATCGGGGGCAGGATCTTCGATGGTGTTGACGTCCTGCGGCACGTCGGCGGAGCCGGGTCCGCGACGGTCAAGCAGAGCCTCCGCATCCGGAGCAAGCGGGGGGAGCGCAACCGGTGCAACATCGCTGCCGCCTTCAACCAAAAGGCCCAGCTCGCGCCAGATATCGCGGGAGCCCGCGCTTGCCGGGGCTGTCATCCGAACCACCACGCCAAGCCCGCCGGCCACCGCCTGCGCCAGCGCCCCGCGCCCGCCGCTGCCCAACCCGGCCAGCGCGGAATCGTCGATGATCACCACATCGACCTCGCGCAAGCTGGCCGCATCGATCCTTACGCCGGAATCGCCCAGATCGACCCCGCCGCCGGCTTCAAGCCTGCTTTGCAGTTCGATCCCCGAATCCTCGGCCCAGCGGCGCAGATACTTGGCTTCGGGCGAAGGCGCGCCGATCAGCAGAGCGCGCAGTGGCTGCTCGGCAAGAGTGCGCAGCGGCACCGGCGTGTCCGAGACGATTGCCTTGTCCTGCCCGCGCAGCCGGAGGGTGAAGGCGGCCAGGCCCGGGACGCGCGCGGTGCCGCCCAGCGTAAAGGCTCCATCGGGGCCAATCACCCGGACGTCCACCTTGCGCCCAGCCGGATCAAGCAGTTCGGCAGTGCCGCCTTCCATGCCCGCCGCCTCGCCCGCCAGCGCGAACACCGATCCGGCAGGCGTGTCCATCGGGGGAGCCAGCCGCACGAGGCCCCGGGGGAGCGCCATGGGGGTGAAGCGGGTCGGCAGTCCTGCATCGCTGTCGCGGTCCCGGTCGGTCAGCCCGCGCCCGAGAATGCGGATGGCCTGCACCTGCGCATGGCGGCGCAGCGCCGTGGCCAGATCCGGCACGCGCTCGGCACCCGCGAGTGCGGGCGCTTCGGGCAGCGCAACCAGCCTTTCGCCCGGCTTTGCACGGGTTCCGGCAGGAGTCTCGGCGGTTGCCACCAGCAGCGTCTCTCCGCCAATCGGCAAGAGCGGCGGGAACAGGGCAAGGTAAAGCAGCAGGCCGCTCGCCAGCGACAACGCTGCCAGCAGCCACGCCTGCCAGCTGTGCCGCCGCAGCAGCAGCCGCACGGCTGCCGCCAACGCGCCCGATGCGATCAGCAGCGCGGCCAGGGTTTCAGGCGCGATCATTCAGCGCAGGCCTTGCACATAACGACGGCCGGTCGCGCCGCCATCGTGACGGCGGCGGACCTGCGCGGGCGGGCGGGTCAGCACGGTCCACAGCCGGGCGCGCAATTGCTCGCGCAGCGCTTGCGAGGCAGGTGCCGCGCGCAGGGCATCAATCGCCGCCAGAACGGCGAGCGGATCGCGGATCCGGGCGCTGTTGCCGCGCACCCATGCGTCCAGCCCGCCGAGGTCGATCGCGCCCGGCTGTGCCAGCGCGCGCCATGCCGTCGCCGGAACCGCGTCCTCTATGGCAAACGGGGTCAGCTGCGCCGCGCCGCCGACGATCCCCTCGCGCTTGCCCGTCAACCGCCGCGCCATGTCGATCGGCGGCTGCTGCGATCCGATCCGCGGCAGATAGATGCGGGTCGCCTGCTGGATCTGCTTGATGTAATCGAGCGCCTTGTTCTCGAACGGTAAGGCCGCTTCAGGCCGCCCCGAACGCAGGTTGAGCTCGGCCTCCCACATCGCATCAAGCGCTGCCTTCAGCAAAGCGCGCGTGCCGGGATCGAGCAAGGTCGCCGCTTCGCTCTCGTCATGGACGTGGCCATATTCGGCGGTGATATCGCCGAGCGCGCCGAAGGCCGGGGGCTTGCGATCCTGGCTATGGTCATGGCCGTCGCCGTCGTAATGCTCGGGCTCGGCCTTGGCGGCGGGCGCTTCCTTGTCCGATGTCGGCAGCGGCGGCCGGGGCTTTTCCTCCGCCTCCATCCCGACGAACTGGCCATAGCGCAGACGCAGCAGGCGCTGGTCGACACCGATGGTGTCCGACCGCAGCATGAATTCGTCGGCGCTCAGATTGCGGCGCTGTTTGATCAGGGCTTCGGTGTCGATGATCACCTGACGCTGGCTGCGGAAATAGGCGGGCATCTGCTGCTTCGCCATGAGGTCGAGCCCCTCAGCATCAGGCGGCCGGGGCGCGGGGAAGCGAAGGATCACGCCGGGGCCGCGCACCACCTGCGGGCCGGGCGAGCGGGTGTCGGCAACGGTCAACTGCGCGACCAGATCGCTGCCGGGCTGCAGGCCATAGGCGCCCAGCGGCAGATCGATGGAAAAGCGCCTGCGCCGGGCATCGCCCGTGCCGCTGACGCTTTGGCTGCGTTCGGAAAACCTGACATTCTCGCCCTCGCCGATCGCTGTCGTCACCGTCAGGCGGGCGAGCCGGTCGACGGCGTAATCATCGCTCGCCTCGAACACCACGCGCCAGCTGCGCTGGCCGGGCTGCATGGTCACGAGGCCCGAGGCAGGTTCGATCACCCGTACCTGCGGCGGTTCATCGGCGATGGGCTCCAGCCGATGGGACGGCTGGGCGGCGCGCATCCCTTCTGCCGTGACCCGGTAGAGTGACGGGACATCGAGCCGCAGCGATCCGGCCCAACCCTCATCCCCCGGCGCCAGCGGCACACGCTGGCCGCCCACCAGTTGCAGCGCGGCTGACGCGGGCGGCGGATCAAAGCCGAGCGTCCATTCAATCCGCGAACCCATCGGCGCGCGGATGTCGAGGCTGTCCGCGTAGCGCGCAGGCAGGCCGGTATAGGCGGGCGGCACGATCCTGACGCGCTGGCCGGTGAGGCGCGGCTCGCCGGGTGCAGTGGCCTGACTGTCCGGCACAGCGGCAAGCGGCGGCGCTGCGCCGCGCTGCGCCTGCCAGACGATGATCGCCGCCAACGCCATCGCGCCGAGCCCCCACGCAAGGGCTATGCTGCGCCGCGACCAGCCATCGGCGAGGGATAGGGGGTCAACGGATTGGATCCGGGCGGCGATCCGATCTGCCTGCAACCGCTCAAGCGGGGCAAGATCGGCGTCGGCAAACAGCAGAGCGGCACTGTCTTCCAGCTGCGCCTCGCGCGCGTTGAGACGGCGCACCAGCCAGCCACGGTCCAGCTGGCCCATGCGGCGCGCGGCTGTCCATCCCAGCGCGATTGCGCCAGCCACCAGCACGCCTGCCGCCAGCAACCCGCCGCCTACGGCCCAAGCCAGCGCGCCAAGCACCAGCACCAGCGGGCTCCACACCAGGACAAGATCGCTGGCAGCGCGGCGCTGTGCCGGGCGCACCCAGTCGTGGAGGCGGACTTCGTGGCTCACGCGGCAAACCTGCGCCGCCGGGTCGCCAGCAGCCGCTCTGCCGCAAAGACCAGGGCGATCATCACGGCCAGCCACGGCGTCAGTTCGTGCGGCGGCAGTTCGTAGGGGGCAATCTTTGCCACAGGGGCGAAGGCGGCGGCGCTCACCCGCGCAGGCGGCGGCGCTGGCGGTGCGACGAGATCGCGCAAGGTGGCGGCGAAATCAGGGGTGAGAAGTTCGGGCATCTCCGCTGGCACCAATGGCCGGGTAAAGCGCATCAACCGTCCCGCGCCGAGCGGCCCGCCTTCAACCAGAGTGCGACCCGCTTCATCGCGCCACAGGGCGGCGCTCGCAGCAGGCATCGCGACCTCGGCGGTGTCGCCAAGCAGCGCGGTGCCGCCCTCCCCGATCCAGTCGGTGACCGTCTGCGGCACCGGACCGGACAACAGCCAGACCAGCACGTGGTCGGTTGGTGGCAGGGTGGTTTCCGGTGTCGCCTCGAACCGGGGCTTGTCGCTCCATGCCCCTGCTGCGGCGCGGAAGTATTGCACCGCGCTGTCCTGCCCTTGCAGATGGCGCACCGCGAGGATCGGGGCGGCGGGCGCAGCGGGTTGGCCAGCCCCTTCCCCAGCCTTGACGACCTGCCACGTGACCTTGCGGGTCAGGCGCAGCGGCTCGGCATCAACGCCGCCAAGGACCGGCGGCACCAATATCGTGAGCGCCGCGCCCGGTGGCAGCTCGGCGTCGAACTGGCGGATCAGGCTGGAGGTTTGGATGGGGGACGCAGGCGGCGCCGTGTCAATCGCGGGAAACCCCGGCGCAATCCAGCGGATATCCGCCTCTGGACCGGCGGCGGCGCGGGCGGCGGCCGGATCGACCCCGGGGGCGACCAGAAAGCGCGCTCCCTCATCCTCCCAGCCCAGCACCGCAGGCCGTGCCAGCAACAGCGCCAGCAGCGCGACCAGCAGCAGCCGCAAGGCGAGCAACAGCCATTCGTCAAAGCGCAACCGTTGCCGTGGCCGCGGCAGCGCGTCCAGCCAGCGCATCGCCGCAAAATCGAGCGGCACCTCCTCGGTCCGCCGCCGCAAATGGATCAGCAACGGCACGATCAAGGCGGCCAGCGCAGCGAGGCCCAGTGGAACCAGCAGCAGCGGCGTCATACCGGATCAGCCCCGCGCCCGAAGAACACCTGCAAGGGCTTGTCGATCGCTTCATCCAGCACATAGGCCATGTGGCGGATGCCTGCTCTGTCCAGCCGTGCATCAAGCGCCGCTCGGGCGGCGGCAAAGCGGCCGAGGAAGGTTTCGCGCAAGGCCTTGCCGTCCCCGATCAGCGCATCGCCGCTTTCCTGATCGAGAAAGCGGTAGCCGCCATCAAAGGGAAAATCGCGCTCCTCCACGGTGAGCATCTGCACCGCCAACACCTCGCGCCCCGCCTTGGCCAACCGCTCGATCAGGGCGATGCCGCTGTCATCGAAGCAATCGCTGAGGAACAGCACAAGGTCATGCGCGCCGATCCGCTCCCATAGCGGGGCAAGCGTGCCTGCGTCGGGGAACGTGCCCGCCGCCTGCAGCCGTGCAAAGTCGATCTGCAAACGGTCAATCTGGGCGCGCCCGCCGCGCGGCTCGGCCAACCCGAGCCCGCCCGATTGCAAGGCGATCCAGCCGAACCGGTCACCCTGCATCTGCGCCAGTTCAGCAATGCACAGGCTAAGCAGCTTGGCCGCATCCAGCCGGGACCAATCAGGTGCGCTGCGGTCGGCCTGTCCCATCGAGGCGCTGGCATCGATCAGGATCCAGACCGAGACCGGGCTTTCCTCCTCAGCCTCGCGCACGAAGAACTTGTCGGACCGGGCAAACAGCTTCCAATCGATCCGGCGCGGCTCGTCGCCGGGTTCATAGGCGCGGTACTGCGCGAATTCGATGCCCGACCCCTTGTTGCGGCTGGGATGCATCCCGAACCCGCGGCTGCCCAGATCGTTTCGGGTGCGCAAGGCAAGCCGCCTCAGCCGGCTGCGAATTTCCGGCGGTATGGTGAGCGGCGTTCGCGCCATCGATCAGGCCGCAGGCGGAGGCAGATGCGCCAGCAGTGCGGCAACGATATCGTCGGCGCTCTTGCCTTCCGCTTCGGCGGCGAAGGACAGCAGAAGGCGGTGGCGCAAGACCGGTGCGGCCAGCGCGGCGATATCTTCGCGGGTTGCCGCCAGCCGTCCGTGCAGCAGCGCACGCGCCTTGGCGCATAGCACCAGCGCCTGCCCTGCGCGCGGGCCTGCGCCCCAGCGGACATAGGTGGCAATATCAGCAGGCGCAGCCGTATCGCCCGGCCGGGTCGCGCGCACCAGCGTGGTAATCCAGCCGAGCAGATCCTCGCTCAGATAGACATCGCGAACATGGGCTTGCAACGCCAGCACATCGCCCGCCTGCATGACGCAAGGCACAGGCTCGCCCGCGCGGCCAGTTGTCAACGCGAGGATATCGCGCTCCTCGGCCTCGGTCGGGTAACCGACGCGCACCAGCAGCAGGAAGCGGTCAAGCTGCGCTTCGGGCAGCGGATAGGTGCCGGCCTGCTCCAGCGGATTCTGCGTCGCCAGCACAAAGAACGGCTTGGGCAACTGATAGGTCTGCCCGCCATAGCTGACGGTCTTTTCCTGCATCGCCTCCAGCAGCGCGGCCTGCGTCTTGGGGGGCGTGCGGTTGAGTTCGTCGGCCAGCAGCAGGTTGGTGAACACCGGCCCCTTCTGGAACCGGAACGACCGGTGGCCGGTGCCGTGATCCTCCTCCAGCAGTTCGGTGCCGAGGATATCACTCGGCATGAGATCGGGGGTGAACTGGACGCGGCGGAAATCCAGCTCCAGCGCCTCGCCCAGCGTGCGCACCAGCAGCGTCTTGCCCAGCCCCGGCACGCCTTCCAGCAGGCAATGCCCGCCCGCCAGCAGCCCGATCAGCAATTGTTCGACCACATCGCCCTGCCCGACGATCGCCGTGGCGATGGCGCGCTTCAGATCGCCAAGCTTGGCGATCTGCTGTTCAATCTGCGCTGCATCGGCTGCTGCCTGCTGTGCCACCTGTTCAAACCCTTCAATTGCTGAGCGCATACATGATGATGTTCACCCCGAAACGGGTGTTGTCTTCGGCAAGGAAACGCTTGTTGCGCCAGTCGTAATCCCACTCGCAGCCGTAATCCTTGTTGCTGTAAAGCACGCCCAGCCGGCCATTTATGGTGATGCCCTTCAGGTAATCGTGGATCAGGTCGTCACCCCAGCCATTCAGTTCGAAGCTGGTGGCAGGCGGGCCGTCAAACTTGAAAAAGCTCGAATAGAGCGGATGGTCATTGGGCAGCTTCTTCATCGCAGCCGCGCCGAAGATGCCCGCCATCTGCGCCTCGAACGACTTGGCGAACAGCCCGTCGATATCGTGGTTGCAATCATCCACGAACACGAACCCGCCATTGCGCACGTAACGTTCGAAATTGCGGCGTTCGGCCTCGGAAAATTCGACCGCCTTGTGGCCCGCCAGATAGCAGAACGGGGCCGAAAGCATCCGCGGATCGCTCAGATCAATGATCTGCTCCTTGGGGTCGACGCGCAAGGACGTGTAATCGATCAGCGACGTGATGAGGTTGGCCGGCATGCGCTGGTCCACGTCCCAGTCGCCGGAATTGTATTTGAGCCGGGTGAACCAGAAGTCATAGCCGCCCGTGCCTGCCCCGCCCGCACGCTGGGCGGCGCTCAACGCACCAGCGTGGGCAGCGCCCAGCAGCGCGCCGCCCATCAATCGCAGAAAGCGGGCGCGGGTGATGGACGCGTTGCTCACCCTGCCCGCGCCCGCCCTGCTGTGATGTCAGACGGCATCCGAAAGCGAGGTAAAGGTGAAGTCCCTGATCTTCATCGGCGGAACCATGATGCTGCCATCCTCGACCCGCACCGAACGGCCCAGTTCTTCGATGTTGTTGAGCATGATCACCGGGCTTTCGTTGAAGCGGAAGTTCTTGATCGGATACTTCAGCTGCCCGTTTTCGATATAGAAGGTGCCGTCACGGGTCAGGCCGGTCAGCAGCACCGTCTGGGGATCGACCATGCGGATATACCAGGTGCGGGTCACAAGGATCCCGCGCTCGGTGCTGGCGATCAATTCCGAGGTCGACTTCGTGCCGCCCTCCATGATGGTGTTGCCCCAGCCAGCCGCTTCGGGCTTGCCTTGCTTGGACGCCCAGTACCGCGAGTACTGGAGGTTGGCGACCTTGCCCGCGTCGATGATCTTGGTCCGCTCACGCGGCAGGCCATCGCCGTCCCACGGCATGGCCGGCACCACGGGGTGGGCAGGATCGGTGTAGATATTGACGCGCGGATCCATGATCTGCTCGCCGATCTTGTTGCCGCCGCCCTGCTTGCTGAGGAAGCTGCGTCCTTCATCGGCCGAGCGTGCGTCGAAGAAGTTCATCATGAAGCTGATGAGGCCCGAAGCCGCCGCAGGTTCGAGGATCACGGTATACTTGCCGGGTTCGAGCGCCTGTGCCTCCACCGAAGCAGCCGCCTTGCGCATAGCGATCTGGATATCGGAAGCCGCGTCAAACTCGGCCACGTCCTTCACGTTGCTGGCGACCCAGCCCGATCCGCGGCCATCTTCGGTGCGCACGGTGCAGGTGTAATCCGCCACCGTCATGCGCTGATAGCCGAAATTGCCGTTGGAATTGGCGTGGGCGAAGAAGGTGTTGCCATCTTCAAGGAAGCCCGCCGCAATCAACCCGCGTTCGCGGCACGGCAGGATCGAGGCTTCGGCGATCTTGGCGCGGGCTTCGGCTGTCAGCGCCGCGGTGGCTTCGCTGTAAGTCTCGGTCGCGACATAGGTCTGCTTGCCAACGGCGGGCATGAATTCCGGGTTTTCCGGAGCCAGCTTGGCCAGATCCTCGGCGCGGCGCACGACGCGTTCGAGCGAGGCATCGTCGAACTGGTTGATCGATGCCGTGCCGACCCGCTTGCCGAAGGCGACCTGCACGCCCAGATCGACATCGCCGACGATGCCCGAGGTGGAAATGTCGTTGCGCGCAAACCGGACGTTGCCCCGCGTGCCGCCTCCCAGCTGCGCGCTGGTTTCATCGGCGGTCGAAAAGGCGATGACCTTGTCGAGGATGGCTTTGGCCTGCGCTTCTGTAAGAATGCTCATGTCTGCTTCTCCTGCGCTTGGCTCAGCCCAACGACCGGGCGGTGTTGATGACGTTGATGCCGTCGAACCGGGTGGTCGACGAACCATGGCTGACCGCCGAAATCTGGCTCGGCTGGCCCTTGCCGTCGAAGAACGAGCCGAACAGGCGGTAATCGCTCTCGTCGCAGATGGCCGAGCACGCGCCCCAGAATTCCGGCGTGCGCATCTGGTAGGCCACATCCTCGATCATCGGGCCAAGCTTGCCGTTCTTGATTTCGTAGAACACCGTCCCGCCAAACTGCGCATTGTAGCGCTGCTGGTCGATCGAGAAGGAACCGCGGCCCGCAATGTAGATACCGTTTTCGACCCCGGCGATCATGTCGGCAGGCGTCATCGCGGTCTTGCCCGGCGCGAGGCTGACGTTCGCCATGCGCTGGAACTGCACGCTCGACCAGCTATCGGCATAGCAACAGCCGTCAGAGGCATCCTTGCCGACGATATGGGCCTGATCGCGGATGGTCTGGTAATCGACCAGCGTCCCGTCCTTCACCAGATCCCAGCGCTTGCACTTCACGCCTTCATCATCATAGCCGACCGCGCCGAGCGACCCGGGCTGCGTCTTGTCGGCAAACAGGTTCACGATCTCGCTGCCATACTTGAAAGCCGCGTCACGCTTGTCGAGGGTCGCGAAGGAGGTGCCAGCGTAATTGGCCTCGTAACCAAGCACGCGGTCAAGCTCCAGCGGGTGGCCGACCGATTCATGGATGGTCAGGCCCAAGTGGTTCGGATCGAGCACGAGGTCATACTTGCCCGGCTTGACCGAAGGCGCCTTCAGCTTGGCCTGCGCGTCAATGGCCGACGCGATGGCATCTTCCTTCATGTCGTAGGAATTGCCGTAAGTGGTCAGCCCGTTGGACAGCACGAACTTGTCCTCGGCCCGGCCGTCCATGTACTCCCAGCCAAGGCCCATCGGCGCAGACAGCCCTTCGCGCGACCGGAACTTGCCGGTGGTCGTATCGACGGCGGTGACAGTGATCGGCGCCCAGATGCGGTGGACGTCCTGATCGATGTATGAACCGTCGGTCGAGGCGAAATACTTCTGCTCGTTCACCAGGAACAGCAGCGAATTGACGTAGCTGGCGCCTGCGCCAAGCGCAGCGTCGTTGACCGACATCAGCAGATCGACCTTGTCCGCGATCGGCACTTCCATCGCGTTCTTCTTGATCGGCGTGCGCCAGCTCACCTCGCCGACGCCCGGCGTGGGCGCAAGCTGGACTGCTGCGGTCTGGATCCGGGCGTTGGCCTTGGCAATCGCGGTGGCCTGGCGCGCGGCATTGGCCACGGCATCTTCGGTCATGTCATTGGTGGAGGCAAAGCCCCAGGACCCGTCAGCGATCACGCGCACACCCGTCCCGGTGCTTTCGGTGTTGACGATGTTTTCGACGTTGCGTTCGCGGGTGATGACGAACTGGCGCAGGTAGCGTCCGACCCGCACGTCGCAATAGCTGGCCCCGGCAGCGGTCGCAGCGGCCAGCGCCGCATCAGCAAGCCGCTTCTTGACCGCGATGTCGATCCCGTCCTGCAACTGGCTGGCGGCAATCGCCTTGCCGAAGATGGAGGGCGACAGCGCGGCACCTGTAAAGAAGGTGCTGAGCGCCAAGAAATCCCTTCGGTCCATGGTAAACCTCTCCAACCGGGCCAGTCACTGCCTTCGGGGAATCCGAAGGCCATCCGGCATTTGCATTGCGGCGGGGGAGTTGCTGCCGAAAGTCCGCAGGATGGTCAAACCGTTTGGCCGGCCATCAGGCAGTTCTCATGCGGCATGTGACATCGCCCCTTGCCCGATCCCTAGCAACCATCTCTCGGGCTTTGGGCAGGAGACACGACGAAACGCTGGCCTCAATCGACGAAGGGCCACACCTCCGGCATGGAGCCCTGACGTGCGGGCCGATCAGATTTGTATTGCTAGAGTTGCAATTGCACGAAGCTGGGGGGCTTTCGTCTGCCCTCCTGCATCGTCTTGAGAGCGTCCAGTTCCGAACCCAGAACCCCGACGGGCAATCCCGCCTCGGCCAAGGCATAAGGCGAGATGCGGTGCCGCGTCATCAGCCCGCCGTGTCCATCGCTGACGAGCGGAACCTCGAACTTCAAACCCTGGCTGTTTTCATCGCTATTCACCACTTTGGCGACAGCCAACTGACCGCCGCCCAGATCAAGCACCACCTCGGTCCCGACACTTACCCCGGCAATGCCCGTCACCTTGGCACCCGTTGTCGAGAGGTTTCTGATCAGAACGTCGTAATAATGATCCTCATGGATCAGCCCGATCTTGCGCAGCATTGCAATACGCTCGGCCCGCTGCCTCGGGGGGCCTTTCGGCTTGTACTTCCTGAAAATCTCGCCCGACAGCGCAACAATATCATCCTGCCCGAGCCGATCTGAAAACACCGGCCCCGCCGCCAGATCGATCCCGCAACCAACCAAACCGTCCAGCACATCCAGCGCATCCACCTCGCGGGCCGAGGTCGTCACCCCGAAGGTCTTTGCCAGACCCACAAGCGCGAGGAAAATCGCCTTTGCTCTTGCCGGGTCTGCTGCCCAGTTATTCACCAGACCGGGGAAGAGATCGACACGATCGACCTTCAGATCGGCGAGCATCGCAATCGATGAATTGCCCCCGCCAAAGTCGAGGATCGCGCTTCTGGCGCCAATCGCCTTGATATCGTCGAGCAGCTTTGCAGATGCGCCAAGGTCACTGGCCAACACCTGCTCGCCAATTTCGATTTCGATCCGCGCGCTGCTGACATTGTTCGCCCGCGCGGCGTCCAGAAGGATAGTGCGTAAGCTGTGGTCCTTCAGCAAACCTTGCGGCAGGTGAATGGCAAGCCGCAGCGTTTCCGGCCATGACGCCGCATCGCTGCACGCCTGACGAAGCATCCACTCGCCGATAAACACAGCCGCTTCACTGCTGTCGATGATGGGCCAGAAGACGTCGAAAGGGATACGCCCGATGTCCGGGTGATCCCATTGCAACTCAGCGATCAAGGCCGACAGCACGTTGGTTTGCGCATCGACAAGCGGGGCATAGGAAAGGCTGAATTCGCCGCGCTGCAATGCCCCTTCGATTTCTTCGTGAATCTTCAATTCGCGCGCGGACTGCTCGGAAATTTCCGGCGAATAGATGCAGTAATTTCCGCCGCCATTCTGTTTGGCCACCATCAGGGCAAGGTTTGCCGCATCGACAAGGTCGGTTGCGGCGGCGGCGTCATAGGGAGCGATGGCAACACCGATCGACAGGGAAACAAACACGCGGCGGCCATTGATCCGGTAGGGCTGTGACAGCATGCGATCGAGGTTGATTGCCATGTCGGCCAATTCGCCGCGGTCGTCGGCATCAGCCAGAATGATGCGGAACTGATCGTCTGCCGACCGGCCGATTTCACCGCGCTGGCCGACCAGATTGCGCAGCCGGTCCGAAAACTCCCGCAGAACGCCGTCGGCTATTGCCGAACCGTGCCGTTCATGGATCGACCGTAACTGATCAATATCGAGGATCATCAAGGCGCATGATCGTTCCGCATAGGCCATGCTCGTGAAAACAGCATCGAACCGCTTGGCCAGATAGGCCGGATTGTAGAACCCGGTCTGTTCATCGAACTTCTCGCGGGTCGATTTCTCCTGATGCTCGATGACGAGCCTGGTCACATTTGCGCCAGTCCCGAAATAGCCTTTGAAGACATCATTTTCGATGAGCGGCCGCCCGCTGATCTGCAGCCAGATCTCGTCCTTCTCGCTTACCGATTGCGCCATTCGGACCACGTGATCACTGATCTTGGCGCGCGAGTTCATCTTGAGCGCGAGCGATCTTTGCGAAACGTCTGCTGACACTTGGGCATCTTCGAAGACAGCCGAAAGCTTCTGCCCCAAGGCGCCGTCGACCTTCAGCCCCATCGACACCAGCAAAGGCGCGCAAAATATGGTTAACTGCCCTTGTTCGTTGGTCGCCCAGAAAAACGCGCAGTCTGACTGCTCGACCAATTCGGACACACGCGGCAAGCGGCTGTCGCCCGCCTGTGCCGGCGCAGGCTTTCTTGTCCGTCCAAGCCCGGAAAAAAGTTTGTCAGGCTTTCCCATTTCTCAACGCTCTTTTCCTTGATTTTGCACCTGAAAAAAATGCCTGAATGCTTCGACCGCCGTGAAATGATCATCTGTGAATGCGAGGTCGCACTCTCTTCGATCCTGCCTTTACTGAGCTGTTCTGGATCGGAACCGGGCGACGGATTTTGCTGTGACCCGAAGATTTTCGTAGCCGACAGCTGACAGGAACAGGGTCGGTATCGTTGCCTCGACCGCGACCATTACCGAGGGCAGAGTTGCCGAGTGGCTGACTGTGATTTGCGTGGCCTTGAGACCGGCGATGTTGCCCTGAGCACGCAGACTGGCCGAGACGGCACTTCGCGCGGCGCGCTGAATTTCAGCTTCGCTGCCCTGCGCTTCTGGATATCGCGCCAAAGCCGCAACCGAGGCAACATCGGTCGCGGTTTGCAACCGCATCCCTGCCAGCCACGCGCGAGCGTAATCAATTCCAAGCCCGAGGATGGCAAGAAGGATGGCAGCCTCGATCAGGTGGATAGGCCTGCGCAGACTTCCAGGATTGAGCATCCATGCAGGCAGCCGAAATGACCCCGGCCGGTTTGGGAGAAACAATGACAATACCCGGCACCTCTCCTGAGTTTCGGGAGGATGATAGGCACGATATGCATAATGAGCGAAAAAAGCCCCATCAGGTTAATTACTTAAGCGACTAAACACAGGGATGGGCACTTGACTTCGTGATCATCCGTCGCAGACTTGGACCTCAACATTCTCCGCATTTCGCGGCATGTTCAGATCGCGACTTTCTCTGACATTGAAGACCGCAAATTCGCGCAAGGTCTGCGCCGGAAGGCTCATAAACGGAAAGACCGGATCATAATTGTAAGTGACTTCCACGAACATCACGGCCGTCCCGCGCGCCGCTTGCACGCGGTTGTCTGGCGGCCCCATCCCTGCAAATGCAGTCCCGCTGGCGCCATCGCCCTCATCACCAAAGCTCGAACCCAATCCATTGTTTCCGAGACACCTTTGCCATGCGATCCACTGCCCATCATCCGCATTGCGCTGAAGGCTGGAAAGGATGATCCTGCCATTCTCGGTGAAATCGGGCAGGTCGGCTTGCAGCTCCGCCCCGGTAAACACGTCATTGATTTCAGCTTCGGAGATCTGATGGACGCTCAAGCCCGCGCTGCGCATCCCCATTCTCGACGCATTGTCGGCGACCATCGCCGCAAGATCACCAACCCGCTTGGTAGCCAGAACATAATTGGAAAGCTCCAGCCCCGACGCCATCAGGATCATCAGGATCGGAAGGCAAAAGGCGAACTCTGTCAGCGCGAGCCCGGCTGTGTCCCCCAGAAGCCGTTGCGCATTTCGATCAAGTCCTATCCGCTCTGTGCGTGCAGCCGTCATGGGCATATTCCCGTTGTGGGTTGTGCCTGCACACCGAAAGGCTGGTTCTTCAGCAGTGTCTGGGCCTGAAGCTGAACGGACTCGCTCAGCCCCAGCAAGCCGGCCACTGGAAACAGGCGGTCATATTGCAGGGATACGGTGTAAACCACGACATCACGGGCGTCGCCGACATTGGTGCGCCCTCCATCGAGATCATGCTGGCCATTTCCGTTCAGATCGAGAAAGCTCTCGCCGTTGTCACAGGCATTGCTATCGTTGTTGTCGACGAAGGGTTCCACCCGCGCCTGTGCCCGCGTGTAGTTTCCGAAAGCGGCGCGATCGAAATCCAGCTCCCCGTGAGGAACCAGAAGTCTCACCCTTTCGATCACTCTGGCATCCATTGCCGACCGGGACTCGTTCGTCGCTGTCTCCATTGTGGATGCCCGGGCAACGGCGTTGACCTCTCCCCGCAGAATTGCGCGCGCGAAAATCAGGTATGCCGTGTCGAATATAAACAACAGGATCCCGATGAAGATTGGCGCCACCACCGCGAACTCCACAATGGTCGCTCCGCGCGTATCGCGGATCAGGGAGCGCCTGACGGATGATGTTTCGCGGCTCATCAATTCGTCAGACGCAGTTCGGCCAATTGGGTGGCGATTTCGGAAAATGTGTCGGTCAGTTCCTGCGCGTTGCGGGCCTCGAACGCCCGGCCCGGCGAGGCGCAATCGATCAGCAGCTGATCCAGCTGCGTGCCGAATGCGATCACCCACAAGGTTATGTTCTTGTTGTTCTTCGCGACCGAACACAGTTCGGCAAGGCGTTGCTCGGAAACGGCGTCCTCGTCCGCGCGGCTCGGGAATGATCCTGTCGGTGTGCGGCGGCGGGAAACGGCGGCAATGCCCCAGGCCGAGTAGGTGAAAGGACGCGTATCCTTTTGTCCGTCGACCATGAAGATCATGTGCCTCTGGACTGCCCCGCCCGCGTCCGCGACCTCATGTTCGTCGGCAAACAGGCCCTCCCGTGACATGAGGCGCAAGCCCCAGAGCATGCCGATCTCGTGATAGGTATAGCCCTGCGGTCGAAGCGAGCTCATGTAGCTCTGGAGCTGGGTTCGCGTGATTTCTCCCATTTTTCTGGCCGGCGAAGGGCAGGCGCCCTCGTAGACGCCAAAATTGCCGCCGAACGGATTGAAGAAGTTAAGGGTCGAGGTCAGACTGATCTGGCGCGTGGAAGTCGGGCCAAGCTGGCTGAATATCCAGCGGCCGTTGGTGTGCGGATTGGTCGCGATGCGCGTCTCCGTTTCGCGGCTCCCCGATGCAACGTTGCGGGCGTAAACCAGCGCGGGAAGATAAGGCTTCCATTGCGTGTTCGGGTCCGACGGATCCGGGACAAGATCGACGTCCATGTCGTAACGCGCCGTAAGGAATGTCTCGTTCGTGCGGCGCGTGGCCCGCTCCTCGATACAGGCGCGGTCGCCATCCGGCCATCTGATGACGCGGTCTGTCTGATTATCGTTCACCGGCGCGTTGAAAGACCCCCCGGTCACAGGCTGGGAGCCTGAGCCAGCGCCCTTCAAGGCACGCAGATCATATTGGATCGGACGATAGATCCAGTGGCGGGCCGTTTGTGTGCTGGGATTTGAACCCTGCGATGTGTTCTGGCGAACAGTCTCGGTCTGCTCCTCGCGGTACTGCACCCAATCGCGCGGTGTGACCCAGCAGTTCCCGTTGGAGTCACGCGCGATTGAAAACTCCGTGCCATTGCGCGTCCGGATCCGCGTCCGGGAACGGGGCAGCGCTGTCGCCGAAGGGCTCCATGCGCTCCAGTTGGTAGACGTATCGCTCCAGTTTTCGCGGGGCAGGCTTGCCGGACAATTTTCAGACGGTGCCTGATAACGGGGCCGTGTCGCGTTCGTCCCGCTGAGATACACCGTCGTGGTTTGTGTCACCGTTTCGGGCGGCGGGCTACCGGGCGGTTGCCACGTATGGATGCCGTCCGGCTCGCGGGAATCGTAGGTCCCTTCGTTCTGGATCCAGTCCCGCTTGAGCAAGCTGCCGACATTCACCGTGTGGGAATAGGGCACAAAGCCGTACCGGATGCGCGAACCTTCCGGTTTTGCTGCCTCAAGGGTGTTGTAGAACGAAGTGACAGCGTTGGTGAGCGCATCGATCCGCCGGATGCTGTCACCGGGATTGGGATCGTTCATCGACAGAGTGGTGTCGAGAACCATCATCACATCCGTGTTCGGAAGGTTGAGATCGGCCGTGCAGGACACCGAAATCTCGGTCGGCTCTGCGTTGAAAATCTCCATGATCGTCATCGGCACAAGGACAGTCGCTTCTCCGATGACCGCACCGCTGGAGTCTGCAGAATAGTCCATCTCAAGACTGCCGGTGCCATAGCGGCCTTCGGAAAAATTCATGCCGAAGTAGTCAAGAGCGACCTCGCGCGAGGCGGTGGTCCAGTTCACGCCTGCCATGGCGCGGCGCGAGGCCAGGGCACCGGCATCGCAAGCCGACTGCAAGCGGGACTGGACCAGATAGATCCGACTGGCGTCCACAGCCCCACCGATCATGGCAAGCAGCGGAAGAATCGCCGCCGCTGTCATGACCATCGTGTTGCCGGCCTGATCGCGCCACAAAGACGTCATGGGAGAACGTGCTCCATGATTGTCCAACCGCATTGCAAACGACCTTCTGCGTGAGGAGCGATATCAATCTATCGCGGGCAAGATTCACAGGCGCGGGTCTCGACACCTTACTTTGACGATAACCAAATTCATCTAAGCCATTGTTATAGAATGCGATGCGTGACACCCCTTACCCGGACGTCGGGTTGCATTAAGGCTTTGGGGCAAGGGCCGGTCATGGATCGCCGCTGACGGCTTGCGTGCTGCGCCGATGAACCGGATGGGCCGAACGGTCGCGCCATCACGCTGCCGAACCCATGGCGCTGGCAGTATTCCTGCTTGAGCTTTGGCGGTTCTTGGCCGAACACCACGGCTGGCAACAAGGCGTGGGGCGCCGGGCAGCAAAAGGGGTCTTAGACAATGACGCGACGCGTGCGCCTCGGGGCGCTTCTGCTGGCTTGGTCTCTGCCGCTTGCAACCTTCAGCACGCATGTCAGCGCGCAAGAAGTCACCGCGCCTGCTGGCGAGACCGGGCTGGTGCCGGTCCGCACCGAAGCTGCCAAGGGCCGCATCCTCGTCACTCTGCCCGCCCCTGCGCAAGACGGGGTCTCGCTACGCCTGCTATACAGCACCGCATTGAGGACGGGGCTCGGCTCGGCGCCGCTGGGGCTGGATCGCGGGCGGATCGGCAATACCCAGTTGCTCGCCTTCCGCCGGATCGGCGGCAAGATCGCCGTGCAGTTCGAGAACCCCCGCTTCCGGGCCAGCAACGGCGAGCCCGCCCAGAAAAGTGCGGTCGCCAGCGATTTCGGCATCTCGACCGTCTGGCTGACAGATATTGCCGAAACGCTCGCAGATGGCCGGCTGGTGATCGACATCGCCCCGTTCCTGGCGCTCGACACGCTCGGCATTGCTGCATCGCTCAATCAGGAAAGCGACGTGCTGGGCGTGGGTGCAGCCACGGCGATCGCCGGGCAAGGTTTCCGCTTGGAGGACAAGCTCAGCCTCGCAGATCCGGCTTCGGTGCGGCTGTTTCCCGACAACTTTGAAGTGGACGCGATCCAGACCTTCGTCTCCGACAAGCCGGGGGCTGAAATCGAAAACATCGTGCCGGAACCGCGAAAGGTCACGCTGACCGTCCACCACAGCTTCGTCCGCCTGCCGGAACCCGGCTTCGCGCCGCGCGCTTTCGATCCGCGGCTGGGCGGCTTTGCCACGCAGGCGGTGGATTTCTCGGCCCCGCTGGGCGCGCCGGTCGTGTATGATCTGGCCAACCGCTTCCGCCTGGAAAAGATCGATCCCGCAGCGCCCCGTTCGCGGGTGAAGAAGCCGATCACCTTCTATCTCGACCGCAACACGCCCGAGCCGATCCGTTCCGCGCTGCTTGAGGGTATCGGCTGGTGGACCGATGCCTATGATGCGGCGGGCTTCATCGATGCCTTCCGGGTCGAGATGCTGCCCGAAGGGGCCGATCCGCTCGACGTGCGCTATAACATGGTCAACTGGGTCGACCGGGCGACGCGCGGCTGGGCCTATGGCCAGCAAATCGTCGATCCGCGCACCGGGGAGATCGTCAAGGGCATGGTGGTGCTCGGCTCCTTGCGGGCGCGGCAGGACATCCAGATCTTTCAGGCGCTGGTCGGAGCGTCCGAACTGAACAGCGGCGGGCCGAATGATCCGGTGAAGGTCGCGCTCGACCGTCTGGCCCAGCTCGGCGCGCACGAGGTCGGCCATACGCTTGGCTTTGCACATAACTTTGCTGCCAGCACGCAAGACCGCGCCTCGGTGATGGATTACCCCCCGCCCCGCATCGGCCTTGCAGGCGGCAAGCCGGATCTGTCCGACGCTTACGCCAAGGGCATCGGCATATGGGATGTGGCGACCGTGCGCTGGCTCTATGGCAACGCGGACGAGCGCGAGACAGCCGAGGCAGCGGCCCGGTTCCGCTATGTGCAGGACGACAACGCCCGGGCTGGCGATACCGCCCATGTCTGGGGCGGATTGTGGGACGACGGCGCCGATCCGGTGGCCGAACTTGGCCGGCTGATGACGGTGCGCGCCGCGGCGCTGTCCCGCTTCGGTCTGGATGCCTTGAGCCCCGGCGAGCCGGTAGCGAACCTGCGTCGCCGGTTCGTGCCGCTGTGGTTGTTGCATCGCTATCAGCTTGTCGCGGCTGCGAAGGCGATTGGCGGGGTCGAATTCACCTATGCCATCAAGGGCGGCGGGCGCGAGGCGGCAACACCCGTCGCTCCCGCGCAGCAACGCGCGGCGCTGGATGCGGCGCTGGCGACCCTGCGGCCAGAGGCGTTGCGCGTCCCGCCCGCGCTGGTGCCACTGCTTTCCGCCGCGCAGAACGGCAACAGCGACCGCCAGTACGACACCGAGATATTCGCCACCGCCGGCGGCCCGGTGTTCGATCCGCTGGTCGCTGCCGATACTGCGGCGCAGCTCACAGTTCAGACGCTGCTCGCCCCGCGCAGGTTGGCGCGGCTGGTCGTCCAGAGCCACAGTGATGCTGCGGCGCTTGGCGTCGGAGAGTTGCTTGACCGCCTGACAACAACCGTGCTGGCATCGACCGGCGATGATCTCGGACGCCGCATTGCTTACCGCACGCTGGCGACCATGGCGCAGGTTGCGCGCCGTCCGGATGCCACCCCGGAAGTTGCCGCCGCGCTCGACCAGACGCTTGCCGATGTCGGGGCAGCGCTGGCGCGGCGCAAGGCCAGCGGGGCTGAACGGGCATGGGCGCTGAGCCTGTCGCGCCGCCTGCTCGATCCCGTACAGCGCGAACAGCTGGCAGCCAGCCTGCCGCGCATGGTGGCCGTGCCGCCGGGCGATCCGATTGGCGAAGATGACTGGATGGAGCTGTCCAGCCTGCTTCGCCCCGGCGAATGAATGCAGCTACAAGCGACAAGAGTGAGGGGATGATAATGACCAAGGCGATCACCATGCCAAGTTGGGGGCAAAGCTGGGGCATGCGCGCCGCCTCCGCGCTGGCGCTGGCCGCTGCCGTGCTGGCACCGGGCGCATCCGCCCATGCCGCCGAGCGCGCACCGCTGACGGCGGAGCAGCAGCAGGCCTTCGATATCTACCGCGATATCATTGCCATCCGCACCGCTCGCGGGCAGGCCAAGACCCCCGAAATGGTCGCCTATCTGGTCAACCGGCTGAAGCAGGCCGGCTTCACCGATGCCGACATCATGGTCAGCAATTACGATAGCGCGGGTGAGCCGGTGCAAGGCCTCATCGTCCGCTTTGCGTCCGCCAAGCCCGATGGGCGCAAGCCGATCGTGCTGCTCGGCCATATGGACGTGGTGGACGCACTGGCCGAGGACTGGGATCTGCCGCCCTTCACTGTGACAGAGAAGGACGGGTTTTACTTCGGGCGCGGCACCACCGACAACAAGTACGGCATCACCAACCTCACCCAGACCTTCATTCGCTTGAAGCGCGAAGGCTGGACGCCGAAGCGCGATCTTTACCTCGTCTTTTCGGGCGACGAGGAGACCGGGATGATCTCCAGCCGCGGGCAGGCCGAATACGTCGCGAAGATGATCGATCCGGCCTATGTGCTCAATTCCGATGCTGGCGGGATCACGCTCGCGCCTGACAACACGCCGTTGGCGATGGCGGTGCAGGCGGCGGAAAAGACGTTTGCGACGTTCGAACTGACCGTGACCAACCCCGGCGGCCATTCCTCCCGCCCGCGCAAAGACAATGCGATCTATGAGCTTTCGGCGGCGCTGCAAAAGATCGCTGCCTATCGCTTCCCGGTGCAAGCGACCCCGCTGACCCGCTCATTCCTCGGCGCGCTGGGGCAGATCACGCCCGGCGAAGTGGGCAATGCGATGCGCACCTTCGCTGCCAACCCTGCCGACGAGGCAGCGATTGCGGTGCTGCGCGCCAACCCGGAAACCGTGGGAACGCTTGGCACCACCTGCGTGGCGACGATGCTCAAGGCCGGCCATGCCGAAAACGCGCTGCCGCAATCGGCCACAGCCACAGTCAATTGCCGGATCTTCCCCGGGATTGGCGCGGCCGCAACCGAGGCGACGCTGAAAGAGCTGATCGGCAATGACAAGGTGCAGTTCAAACTGCTCACCGACGTCACCGAAAGCCCGGAATCCGCGGTTCCAGCCGAGGTCATGGCCGCGCTGCGCAAAACCATCGACGCCCGCTATCCGGGCCTGCCGATCCAGCCCTACATGGAATCAGGCGGCACAGACGGCATGCATTACCGCGCCCGCGGCCTTTCCACGGTCGCGATCTCCGGCGCGGCCAGCCGCCCGCAGGACATGTTCGCCCACGGGCTCAACGAGCGGCTGTCGGTCGACGCGTTTTACGGCGGGCTCGACCATTGGTACCGCCTGCTGAAGGAACTTGCCGACTGATCGTTCCAGGGTCGGACGGCGCGCCTATGCCTCGCCCATGCTCAGGGCGACGGCTTCGGCAATCTTGATCCCATCCACCGCCGCCGACAGAATGCCCCCGGCATAGCCCGCGCCCTCGCCGGCAGGGAACAGGCCCGCCGTGTTAAGGCTCTGAAAATCCTTGCCGCGGGTGAAACGGACCGGGGATGAGGTGCGGGTTTCAACGCCGGTCATCAGCACATCGGGGTGATCGTAACCCGGAATCTGTCGGCCGAACACAGGCAGCGCCTCACGCATCGCGGTCACGGCGTAATCGGGCAGGCATTGCGCAAGATCGGTCATATGCACGCCGGGCTTATAGGAAGGTATCACTGAGCCGAGCGCTTCGGAGGGACGTCCGGCGAGGAAATCGCCCAGCCTCTGCGCCGGGGCCTTGTAGCTCGATCCGCCCGCAACATAGGCCAAGGATTCCCAATGGCGTTGCAGGGCGATCCCGGCAAGCGGATCACCGGGGAAGTCGCGCACCGGATCAATCGCGACGACGAGGCCGGAGTTCGCATTGCGCTCGTTGCGCGAGTACTGGCTCATGCCGTTGGTGGCGACGCGGCCTTCTTCGGATGTCGCCGCGACCACCGTGCCGCCGGGGCACATGCAGAAGCTGTAGACCGTCCGGTCATTCTTGCAGTGGTGCGAGATGTGATACTCGGCCGCGCCAAGGATGCGGTTGCCGGCATCGATGCCGAACCGCGATTTGTCGATCCAGGACTGCGGGTGCTCGATTCTGACCCCGATCGAAAACGGCTTGGCCTCGACATGCACCCCTGCGGCGTGGAGCATCGCAAATGTGTCGCGCGCGCTGTGACCGATGGCGAGCACGACATGGTCCGCCTCCAGATACTCGCCGGTGCTGAGATGGAGCCCGCGCACACGGCGGTCCCCTTGGGCATCGGTCGCGATATCGATGCCATCGACCCGGTTTGAAAAACGGTATTCGCCGCCCAGCGCCTCGATGCTCTTGCGCATGCTCTCGACCATCGTCACCAGCCGGAAGGTTCCGATATGGGGATGCGCCTCGGTGAGGATCTCCTCCGGCGCCCCGGCCTTGACGAATTCGGTCAGCACCTTGCGGTCGCGATTGTTCGGGTCCTTGATCCGGCTGTAGAGCTTGCCGTCGGAAAAGGTGCCTGCCCCGCCCTCGCCGAACTGGGCGTTGGATTCCGGGTTGAGAACGCCCTGCCGCCAAAGCCCCCAGGTATCCTTGGTCCGCTCGCGCACCACTTTGCCCCGATCCAGGATGATCGGGCGGAAGCCCATCTGGGCAAGGATCAGACCGGCAAACAGACCGCATGGCCCTGCACCAATGACCACGGGACGCTTTGACGCGCCGCCTTCGGGTGCCTTTGCAACGAGGTGATAGCGCGGGTCCGGGCTGGGCAGAACCTTGCGATCCTTGCGAAACCGCTGGAGCACAGCCGCCTCGTTCTTCACATTCACGTCGACCGAATAGACCAGCTGGATGTTCGTCTTGTCGCGCGCATCATGGCCGCGGCGCGCAACGACAAAGCGGATCAGATCGCGCGAGGTTATCCGCAGTCGCTTGCAAATGGCCGCAGGCAAGGCCTCGTCCGGATGATGGAGCGGCAGAGTCAGTTCGGTGATGCGCAGCATGGCGCATCCATTAGTGAGTGATGGCGAGGAATGCCAATCACTGATGCGACGGGTGGAAAATCGTGATCTTCGCCACCACCTGTCCGGCAGGTATTCGCGGGACGACATGGGTTACGAACCATCGGTACCCATGAACAAGGAACAGCATTGCGGTGTCGAAGATTACCAATGGGGCCAGCCTGAAACCACGGTCCGGAGCCCGGCCCAGAAACATCGTCCTGCTTCTTCACGGCTTCGGTTCGAGCGGGACCGACATGATCGCGCTTGCGCCCCATTGGCAGGACGCGCTGCCCGATACGCTGTTCCTTGCGCCCCACGCGCCGCAGCGGTGCGGGATGATGGGAGCGGGATATCAGTGGTGGGGGTTGTCGGGATTTGCGCCGTCGGCACTGGCGGCGGGCGCAGCATCGGCAGCGCCAGCGATCGATGCCTTTATCGACCGCAAGCTGACCGAATACGGACTGACCGAGGCGGACCTTGCACTGGTCGGCTTCAGCCAGGGCACGATGATGGCGCTGCATATCGGACTGCGTCGGCCGCGAAAGGTGGCGGCGGTGGTGGGCTATTCGGGGATGCTCACCGCAACAACAGGGCTGGCGCACGCGGACATCCCGAAGCCGCCGGTTTTGTTGGTACATGGAACGGCCGATCCGGTCGTCCCGATCGCGGCGATGCATATGGCGCAAAGCGAGCTCGGACGGCTGGGTGTCGAGGTTACGACACATACATCCTACGGGATAGCTCACAGCGTCGATCCGGTGGGCCTGCGCCTAGGGCGGGATTTTGTCGCGAAGGCTTTTGGCAGCTCGTCCTGACCGCTGCCCCCCGATCACGGTTCCAGCCGCATGGCAGGACAGGCAGCCGAGCCGCGATCATATAATCATTTGCCAAACCGAAACACTTTTGCATTAGGAACAAGCGTGTAGCCGGATCGGGGGTTCGCTTGGCACTGTCTCTGCAGAAGATCGAGCAACTTGCCCCCGATCAAGCCTCTCTGGCTGCGGCCAAGAAGCTGCTCAAGCCGTCCATGTGGCCCACTTTGCAGGACAATGGCGAAGGGCTGGTCTGGGGGGAGTGTCAGGGATCGGGTGCGACGCCTTACCGGATCGCCCTCACCGAAGCGGATGCTGGCTACAAGTGTACCTGCCCGAGCCGGAAGTTTCCCTGCAAGCACACGCTGGCGTTGATGTGGATGCGAACCGAACGGCTCGCTCCGTTTACCCCCGGAACGCCGCCGCAATGGGTCAATGACTGGCTCGGTCGGCGACGCGGGCCTGCGCCTGCCGGAGCCGCGCCCAAACCGGCCGAGACTGCGGCGCCCCGCCCTTCCATCGGGGCAGTGGTCGAGGATGAGGCTCCCGTCTCGGATGCCGAGGCCGAGGGCCGTGCCGAGGCGCAGCGTGTCCGCAGCCGGGCGCAGCGCGAAGGCCTGATCGTCACTGGCATCACGGCGATGGAGCAATGGATCACCGATCAGCTTGAACGCGGACTGGCCGGTTTCGACCAACGTGCCGCACAGGATTGCGCCACACTCGCCAAGCGGTTGGTCGATGCCAAGGCGGGCGGGCTCGCCAACCGCATCTCCGCCCTGCCCGCCGCGCTGTTCCGGGTGCCGGAGGACCAGCGTCCGCTGGTGGCTGCCCGCGCGCTTGCGGCGGCCTATCTGATCGGGCAGGCCTATACCCGGCAGGACAGCCTGCCTGCTCCGTTGAAGGCCGATGTCCGTCAGGCGGTTGGTTGGAACCTGACGCGCGAAGCTCTGCTCGACGATGCAAGCCTGCTGCGTGTCGATGGCCAGTGGCGAGTGCTGGCGGTCCGCGACGAAGTGCAGCCCGATCGCCTGCGCCGGATCGAAACCTGGCTCCAGACTGATGCCGCAGGGGAGCATTTCGCGGTGCTGATCGACTTTATCCCGGTCAGCGGCGGAGCGACGGGCAATATGTACCTGCCGGGTGAAGTGCTGGATGCGGAACTGGTGTTCTATCCCTCGCCCGTGCCCTTGCGCGCCCAGATCACCGCCCATCGCGGCACGCGAACCGCAGCGGATGGCTGGACGGGCGGGCAGCGCTCGCTTCACGGTGCGCTCGAAGCATGGCGAACCGCGCTTGAGCAGAAGCCCTGGCTCGACTCCTATCCGCTTGCAGCCGCGCCAGTGCAGGTGCGCGCGGCAGGTGATCGGCTCTACGCCTGCGCGGGCACGATCGCCCTGCCGCTGGCTGCGGCCAGTGACGAGGCTGTGCGGCCGCTGTGCGCGGTCGATGCCGTCAGCCTGTTCGGGCTGTGGGACGGCCGCGAATTGATCCCGCTGCTGGCAGAGACCCCGCTTGGCGCATGGGTGGCACCTTGACGCCAGCTGCGATCCTCGACGCGCTGATGCAGGGTACCGGACGCCGCCCGCTGAAGCCCGACGGCGTTCTGGGAGAAGGTCTCGAAGCGGGATCCGACACAACGCCCGCGCGCCTGCTGGCGCTGGCCGTGCAGGCGCAGCTCCACGCCCTGCCCGCAGCCCCGGACGTGTTCGATGAAAGCGCCGCAATCCGCGATGAGCGCCCGATCGTGCCTGAAGACCTGCGTCCGTTGATCGTGAAGCTAGTGACCGGCAAGGGCAACCCGCCCGATGATGCGGCGGCGCAGGCCGTGGCGCAAAGCCTTGATCGCCACGGCTACAGGCTCCACCCGTTCGATATCCCGCGCCTTGCTCTGTTTGCCCGCAAGCATGGCGACTTGCTCGGCATTGCGCTGACCAAGGCGGGGGAGGAGACGGCCGAGGGTGGCTGGGCCGTGTGGGAAACTCTCGACGCCACCAACTGGATGCTGGCGACCCCGGCGCGCAAGGCCAATTTCATCGCCGACCTGCGCCTCACCGATGCGGCCAAGGCCCGCGCTCTGGTCGAAGCGCAGCTGCCATTCGAAAAGGCCGATGTGCGGCTGCGGCTGATCGACGCGCTGGGCGCCGGGCTGAGCAGCGACGATCGTCCCTTGCTCGAAAGCCTCGCAGGAGACCGCGCGCCGACAGTGAAGCGCGCGGTGATCAGGCTGCTGGCGCGGCTGCCCGGCACCGACGCGGCCGAGGCGCAAATTGCCGAACTGCTCTCGCGCATCACATCGGGCAGCATCGGCCTGCTGCGCAAGCGCGCGACGCTGACGCTGCAAATGCCCGCGAACGTCAAATCGGCGACTGCCGAGATCGACTGGCTGGCAACGAGTTTCGGCGGGATCGGCTGCACCGCCCTCGCCCATGCTCTCGACATGACGCTGGAAGCGATGCTCGACGCCGCGCATGATGACGGCCGGCTGCTGCGCGGGATTGCGTTTTCAGCCTGTGCCGAGCGCAACTGGCCGATCCTCGCTGCAATCGCCAATGGCCGTCTTCCCGATGTCTGGCATGCGTTTCTCCAGACCGGACTTGCCAGTTTCGGCCTTGTAACTCCGCACGAACGCAGAGAGTGGGCGAGCGCGGCCATCCCGGCGCGGATCAACCTTTCGGGGGTGGATCGCTACCCCGTCACCGCTCTGCATGCTGCCATGGACGGCCCCCTGCCGCTGGCGCAGGCGCGCGCAGTGTTCCAGGCCGCCACGCAGTCGCGCCACATCACCGCCGAACTGCTCACCGCCGCCGCCGCGCTGATGCCCGATGGCGGACTGGGCGAAACGGCTGCCACGCTCGCGCAGTTGCCGCCCGAAGCAGCGGAACGCGCACGCCTGATGGCTCACATTCTTATCCGCCTCAAGGAAGGACCACGCCCGTCATGACCGACCCCCGCCTGCGCCAGAGCGCCGAGGACATCTACGCAGCCGAGCTCGACGCCTTGAAGCGCGGCGACGATCGCCAGCGCCCGGCCAATTGGGCGATGTCGCCTCAGGCTGTGGTGGACTACATCATGGGCGGCACTGCCAAGGATGGCACCCCGATCAGCGCCAAATATGTCGGCAACCGCCGCCTGATCGAAACCGCCGTGGCAACACTGGCAACCGACCGCGCTCTGTTGCTTCTCGGCCTTCCCGGCACTGCCAAGTCGTGGGTGTCCGAACACCTCGCCGCTGCCATCTCGGGCACTTCAAACAGGGTGATCCAGTGCACGGCCGGGACCGACGAGAACCAGATCCGCTATGGCTGGAACTACGCGCTGCTGCTGGCAAAGGGGCCAAGCCACGAAGCGCTGGTGCGCACCCCGCTGATGCGGGCGATGCAGGATGGTACGCTGGTACGGCTGGAGGAGCTGACCCGTATGGGCTCCGACGTGCAGGACACTTTGATCACAGTGCTGTCGGAAAAAATGATGCCGATCCCCGAGCTGGACGATGCCGTCCACGCCAGCCCCGGCTTCAATGTGATCGCCACCGCCAATAATCGCGACAAGGGCGTGAACGAGCTGTCGTCGGCGCTGAAGCGGCGGTTCAACGTGGTGGTCCTGCCGCCACCCGCCACCATCGCCGAGGAGACCGAGATCGTCACCCGCCGCGTCCGCGAGATCGGCACCAACCTCGCGCTCCCCCCCGTTGCACCGGCGGACCAGGAAATCGCCCGGATCGTGCTGCTGTTCCGCGAACTGCGCAGCGGCCAGACGCTGGACGGGAAGCTGCGCCTCAAGACCGTCAGCGGTTCGCTATCCACCGCCGAGGCGATCTCGGTCGGCATCAGTGCATGGGCGGAAGCGGCGCATTTCGGCAATGGCGCGATCGATGCCCCGGCTATGGCTGCCAATCTGGTCGGTGCGATCGTCAAGGATCCCGCGGCCGATACGCTGGCGCTGGAGGAATATCTCGAAAACGTGGTGCGCAAGCGCGATGGCTGGAAAGATCTCTACGGCGCAATCCGGGATGTGATGTAAGCCCGCGATGGACCCACGCGCGCATCTTTTCGGCATCCGCCACCATGGCCCGGGCTCGGCAGCGAGCCTGGTTGCGGCGCTCGATGCGCTCGATCCGGCGTTGGTGCTGATCGAGGGCGCGCCCGAGGCCGAGCCGCTGGCTGGCTATGCGGCGCTTGCCGGGATGCAACCGCCCTTGGCGATCCTGCACTATCAGGCCGACGATCCGGGCAACGCGATCTTTGCGCCTTTCGCCGAATATTCGCCCGAATGGCAGGCGATCCGCTGGGCGCTGGCGCGCGGGCGGGCGATCCGCTTTATCGATTGGCCCGCCGCGCACGCCCTCGCCTTTGGCAAGCAAAGCGATGCGGAGGTGAGCGAGGCGGATGAGGGCGAGCCCGAAGATCAGCCTGCCTCCGACCTCCGGCACCATGCCGATCCGCTCGACATGCTGGCCGAAGTGGCAGGTTACACCGATGGCGAGGCTTGGTGGAACGCCATGGTCGAAAGCAGCCAGCCCGGCCCTGCGATGTTCGCCGCGATCGAAGCAGCCATCACCGAACTGCGCAGCGCGAGCGAGGCGCAAGGCGGGCTCGGCCACAGGCGCGAAGTGCGTGACCGGGTGCGCGAGGCCTTCATGCGGCTGGCGCTGCGCGCGGCGCTGAAAGACGAGCCGGGCGAAATCGCGGTGGTCGTAGGTGCGTGGCACGTTCCCGCCCTGCGCGCCAAGGTGCCGCAAGCCGAGGACCGCGCGGCCCTGCGCAGTCTGGACAAGGTCAAGGTCGAATCCGCCTGGGTCCCGTGGAGCGATTCGCGGCTTGCGTCGGCATCGGGCTATGGCGCGGGGGTGACGGCACCGGGCTGGTACCGCCACCTCTGGCAATTGCACGGTACGACCGAAAGCGCCTCACCGGAAGCTTTTGCTGCCGGGTGGCAATCGCGCGTTTCCGGCCTGCTGCGCGAGGAGGGCCATGCCGTCGCCTCGGCCTCGACCATCGAGGCTTCGCGGCTGGCGATCACGCTCGCCGCGCTGCGCGGAGAGGCCACCCCGGGCCTTGCCGAAATGCATGATGCGACGCTGGCCGCGCTGTGCCATGGAGACGAGGTCGCCTACCGCCTGATCGAGCGCCGCCTGCTGTTCGGCGAGCGGGTAGGCGCGGTCGATCCGGCCGTGCCGCAAATGCCGCTCGCCGCTGATCTTGAACGCTGGCAGAAACGCTGCCGCCTCAAGCCCGAGGATCTGGAACGCGAGATTGCGCTTGACCTGCGCACCGAGGCGGGGCTGCTGAAATCGACCCTGCTGCACCGGCTGACGCTGATCAACGTGCCATGGGGCCGGCTGATCGATGCCGAGGGCGGGCGCGGCACCTTCCGCGAGACATGGCGTCTCTCCTGGAAGCCGAGCCTTGCGGTCAATCTGGCCGAGGCGCTGGTCTATGGCGTCACCATCGAACAGGCCGCCGCGGGCAAGGCGGTGGCACAGAGCCGTGATTCCAACGACGTGGCCATGCTGGCGGGGCTGGTGAAAGCATGCCTGCTGGCTGACCTGCCTGATGCAGCTGCCCAGTGCATCACCCGTCTTCAGGCCGCAGCAGTCGGCAGCGGCGATCTGGTCCAGTTGATGAACACGGTGCCGACGCTGGTGTCGATCCTGCGCTATGGCACCGCGCGGCCGATCCCGACCGAACAATTGGGCGCGCTTGTCTCTGCCCTCGCAGCCGAGATTAACGCCGGTGCCCAGGCGGCAGCGGTCGATATCGAACCCTCCGAAGCTGATGCGATGCGCCGGGCGATGACCGGCTATGATCGCGCGCTGGCGCTCCACGGCGAGGAGCCCCTCACCGAAATGTGGCACCGCGAATTGGCAGCAATCGTGCACCATGATCGCAGCGGGCCCGCTGTCGCAGGGCTGGCCTTGCGCTTGCTTCACGATTGCCAGGTGTGGGATGTCGATCAGGTCGCAGCAAGCTTCTCGCGCGCGCTCACCCCGCCCTCGCCCCCGGCGGCGGCGGGAGCATTTGTGGAGAGCTTTCTGGCCGGCGGCGCGGAGGTGCTCATTCAGGACCGTCCCTTGCTTGCCGCGCTCGACGCATGGCTGGCGGAACTGGACGCGGAGAGCTTTATCGAACTCCTGCCGATGCTGCGCCGCGGGTTCAGCGACTTTGCCGAGACCGGGCGGCTGCGCATCCTTGGCATCATCGGCAGCGGAAAGATCGCGGCAGCAAGCGGCCCCGGAGCGCAGGACGATGACGCCTCGCCCGCCTTCATCGCGCAGGCCCTGCCGCTGCTGCGCACCATCATGGGGATCACACCGTGACCGACACACCCGAGCGCTTGCGCCGCTGGCGCCTTGCCATGGGCGGCACCGAGGGCGCTGACCTGAGCGAGACCGACCAGCGGATCGACCGCGCGCTGACCGCGCTCTATGCCACCAGCGGTCAGCCGGGGCGGCGCAAGGGCGGACTTGAGGCTTCGGCACCGCGCGTGGCGCGCTGGCTCGGCGATATTCGCGAATTCTTCCCCTCGCCGGTGGTGCAGGTGATCCAGCGCGATGCATTCGAGCGGCTCAATCTGAAGGCGATGTTGCTGGAGCCCGAATTTCTCGAAACGCTCGAAGCCGATGTTCATCTGGTTGCCGACCTCATCGCGCTACGCGGGGCGATGCCTGACAAGACCCGGCAGACCGCGCGGATGGTGGTGGCGCAGGTCGTCGCCGAGCTGATGAAGCGGCTGGCGCACAAGACAACCGAAACGATCCGCGGCGCCATAAACCGCAGCCAGCGCACCCGCCGTCCGCGCGCCGCCGATATCGACTGGCCGCGCACGATCCGCACCAACCTGCACCATTGGCAGGAAGACTATCAGACAGTGATCCCCGAGGTGCTGGTCGGCCACGCCCGCAAGAGCAAGGCCAAGGCCGATCTTGACCACGTCATCATGTGCGTCGACCAGTCGGGTTCGATGGCGAGTTCGGTGGTCTATGCCTCGATCTTTTCGGCAGTAATGGCTTCGCTGCCAGTGCTGGAGACCAAGCTGGTCTGCTTCGACACCGCGATCATCGACCTGTCCGAACAGCTGGCCGATCCGGTCGAAGTCCTGTTCGGCGTGCAACTGGGCGGCGGGACCGATATCAACGCGGCCCTTGCCTATTGCGAAGGGCTGATCAGCCAGCCGGCCAAGACCCACCTGATCCTGATCAGCGACCTCTACGAAGGCGGCAATGCCCAGCAAATGCTGGCGCGGGCGGCAGCCTTGGTGAGCAGCGGGGTCAATCTCATTGCCTTGCTGGCACTGTCGGATGACGGGCGGCCTGCCTATGATCAGGCGCATGCCCAGGCATTCGCCGCGCTGGGCTGCCCGGTGTTTGCCTGCACGCCCGACCAGTTTCCTGACCTCATGGCGACAGCACTCTCGCGGCAAGACACCGCCGCCTGGGCCAGCGGGCAAGGGATCAGCCTGATCAGGCCCGCCTGAGATGGCATGACCCCGCAGGGCGGTGCCGGTCTCTCAGCGCATCCCCTCCGCCAAGCCTAACCCCTGCCGCATGTGGCGGTCCAAAAGCGCCGTTGGCTGACGCGGCGTCACAAGCTCGGTCAAGCAGAAGCCCCAAGCACCAGATCTGCACCCTTTTCGCCGATCATGATTGTCGCTGCATTGGTGTTGCCCGAAACGAGGCGCGGCATGATCGACGCATCAATAACTCTTAGCCCGGCGACACCGAGAACCCGAAGTTGGGGATCGATCACTGCGGTTGGATCGGTCCCCATCCTGCACGTTCCGACAGGGTGATAGCCGGTGTTGCCATAAGCGCGGGCGTAGCCCAGCAGATCGCTTTCGCTTTGCACGCCCGCACCTGGCCACACTTCGGCCTCGACCAGACCGCCGAGTGCCCGTGTCTCGATAAGCGCCCGCGCCATTCGCACGGCCTTGAGCGATAACTTCTGGTCAGTTTCGGCTGCCAGCCAGTTGTGGATGATCGCAGGCACGGCTGCCGGATCGGGACCAGCCAGCCGAACGTGTCCGCGCGACTCCGGCCGCAGGACGCATGGGCCGAACGTCAGCCCCGGCCAAGGCGACAGGCGTGACTTTTCTCCCGCCATGGCGGCATCAAGGTCTCCGGTAACCGGCAGGCAGTGGAACTGGATATCGGGCCGATCCAGCACCGGATCGGACTTGACGAAAGCTCCCACCTGGGCCGCCGGGATGGTCATGGCCCCGTCCCGGCGGACAAGATAGCGCATGACATTGCCGAGCAGGCGCATGCCGGACAATTGTCGGTTGTAGCTGTAGGCGTCCGGTCTCAGGCGCCAGCTCATTGTCAGAATGTAATGGTCTTGCAGGTTGGCACCGACCTCGGGACTGTCGCAGACAACCTCGACCCCCATCGCCTTGAGATGATCCGCTGGCCCGATCCCGGAGAGCATCAGCAGCTTCGGGCTGTGATAGGCACCCGCAGACAGGATGACCTCCCGCGTCGCATGGACTGTTTCCCGACCTGCCTCGGTGACAATCTCCACGCCTGTTGCGCGGCCATCCTTGATCAGCACTCTTTCGCAATGGGCTTGTGTGATGACCCGCAGATTTGGGCGCCCTGTCACGGGATGGAGAAAGGCATTTGCCGCTGAACATCGCTGGCCGCCAGTCGCGGTCATCTGATAATAGAACGCGCCGTGCTGATCCGGCCCATTGTAATCGGATGCCAGTGGCACACCAAGTTCGGCAAAAGCCGCGAGGACTGCGTCATTGGTCGGATCGCGGTGCGCGACCTCCTCGACCCGCAAAGGCCCGTCAGCCCCGCGCAGGTCCGTTGCGCCTCCGGCAAAGCATTCGCTTTTGCGAAAGTATGGGGCAACATCGGACCAGCCCCAGCCTACCGCTCCAAGCTGACTCCAGGTGTTGTAATCCTGATGTTGGCCGCGAACATAGAGCAGTCCATTGATATTGGATGAGCCACCCAATCCCTTGCCGCGCGGCAGGAGCATGGTTCTCCCACCGATGCTGGGCTCCGGGCTGCTGTGATAGTGCCATGAATGACCCGGCGCATTGGCAGTCACGCCGAACCCGGCGGGCATTGACAGCAGGAACCCGCGGCCGTTGCCTCCCGCCTCGATCAGGACCACGCGGTTGCGGGGATCGACGGACAGCCGGTTGGCCAGCACACAACCGGCCGATCCCCCACCAACAATGACGAAGTCCGCTTCCATGCCGCTCTCCCCTTCACCCTTGGAAGCTTCGCCCAAATTGGGCGGCGATGCCGTTCCGGCCTTCCGGATTAGATCCTATACCGATGGCCAGTTAGGAGAGGGAGAACTCCGATGCCCATTTTGAGCAGAGCAGCCGGTCTGATCGCCTGCGTTGGATTGAGCGGTGCTTCGCTGGCGTATGCCGCCACACCCGAGACACCAGTGGCTGCCCAACGCGATGCTACCGACGCAACCCGGGCGGTGCTCGAACAGGCGGCACGCGATCTGCCCGCAGAAGACGGTCAGGATTTCGAGTTTGCACAGCGCGGCTTCATCGCCAGTTGGCCAGAACCGGTGATCCGTCAGGACAATGGCCGTCAGGCTTTCGATCTGGCCGGCAACGATTTCATCGACGGCGCGGCTCCCGATACTGTGCATCCTTCACTCTGGCGCCAGAACCGGGTGCTGCGGGCCGAGGGCCTGTTCCGTCTGGCTGACGGGCTGTACCAGGTCCGCAATTTCGACAATTCGAACGTGACATTTATCGAGACACCCAACGGCTGGATTGTGGTCGATCCGCTGACATTCACTGAAGTGTCGCGAGCCGCTTTCGAACTGGTCAAGCAGCACGTGGCCGACAAGCCGGTGCTGGCGGTGATCTACACCCATTCTCACACCGACCATTTTGCAGGAGCACCGGGCATTACCTCGGCACAGGATGTGGCGAGCGGCAAGGTTCAGGTGATCGCGCCGAAGGGGTTCGTCGAGGAAGTGGTCAGCGAATGGATCACGGCTGGCACCGCTATGGGGCGCCGGGCGTTCTACCAGTTCGGCTATTTTCTTCCGCGCGGCGCGAAGGGACATGTCGGTATGGGCATGGGCACGGCCATAGCGGCAGGCCAGCAGGGCCTGATAGCGCCGACACGGGAGATCGAACGCACCGGCGAAAGCATGACCATCGACGGCGTCGAACTGGTGTTCCAGATGGCACAAGAAACCGAAGCGCCTTCCGAATTCAACCTCTGGATTCCCAAGGCGAAGGCCATTCTCAATTCGGAGACAGCGACCGGGACGTTGCACAATCTCCAGACACTGCGCGGGGCCAAGGTGCGCGATGGCAAGGCGTGGAGCGAATCGCTGACGGAGCTGCTTCGCCTTTGGGGGGATGAGGCAGAGCTCCTGGTGACCTCGCACCATTGGCCGCGCTTTGGCAATGGGCCGATCCGGCAGCACCTGACCCACCAGCGCGATGCCTACAAGTTCATCCATGACCAGTCGGTCCGCAGGATGAACCTGGGTCAAACTCCCGACGAAATTGCCGAAGGCCTCGCGCTTCCTGCGGCCTTGCGGGCAGACTGGGGCGCACGCGGCTATTATGGGACGGTGAGCCATAATTCCAAAGCCGTGTATGACCGGTACATGGGCTGGTACGATGGCGTTCCGGCCAACCTGAACCGTCATCCTCCAGTTGAGCGAGCCCGGCGGCTGGTTGCGTCGATGGGTGGCAAGAGTGCCCTGCACAGCGCCGCGCGCAGCGCGTTCGAGCAAGGGGATTATCGCTGGGCAGCTGAACTTGCGAACAACGGCGTGTTCGCCGACCCTGACGACATTGTGTCGAGGACGCTGCTGGCCGACTCCTACGAACAAATGGGATATCAGTCGGAAAGCGCGATCTGGCGGAACATCTATCTGACCGGCGCCCGGGAACTTCGTCAGGGCAAGGCTGACAGCGTCGAGAACAGCGGTCCGAACTATCTGATGGCTGCTACACCGCTTGGCGACTTCCTCAGCTTCCTTGAAACGACGCTGGTGCCGGAAAAGGCCAAGGATACCAAATTGGCGTTCAATCTCGTCGATACCGTGAGTGGCGAGCGATTTGCCGTGTCGCTGGCCAATTCGGTGTTGGTGAGCGAACAAGGCGAGACAATGCCCGGAGCGCCGACGCTTACCGCGCCCAAGCCTGTGCTGCTGGGCGTCCTGTTCGGGCAGGTGCCGCTTGATGCCATGGTCGCTGCCAACCAAGCGCAGGTCGACGGAGACAGCGCCTCGATCAAGCAGCTCATAACCTTTCTGGAAATGCCGAAGCTCGACTTCAACATCGTCGAACCCTGACGGGCCGGTCACGCTCAGGAAGCGGTTTGACGCATGACCTCAAGATCGGCAAAATAGCGGACCGTGCTGCGGGTCAGTCCTTCAAGGGCATGGTTCGCCTCGTCGGTGGCGGTAACATAGCCGTGCCGACCACGCACAACCCATCCGCGCGCGATCAGGACTTCCAGTTTTCTCCGGACCGTTTCACGTGGTATTCCGCTGAAGTCCGCAATCGACTGAAGGTTGATCGGCAATGGTTCGATCTGGCCCACTGTCCCGCTGACAAATTCGCTGTGGCTCATGGATTCGGGTGCATGGACGGCATTGAAGGTCCGTTCTCCGACAATCGCCATGATCAGGAACAGGTCGAGATCTCCGTCGCAGGCTCTGCGGCATTCGACCAAATAGCGCGTCAACGCGCCAGAGTGTCGGGCGTGCAGCCTGCCAAATCGGGTGTCGCCCTCAATCTGTACCATCACCGTCTGACCTCCTGGCCGGCCTGCTGCCAGTAGAGCATTAGTCCAGATCAGTCATCGAAGAACCTGATCGTCTCAGCCAAAGGCGCGCGCGGATTGGGGAACTGGTTGACGGCAGCGCCGCGATCAGGGTGGCCGATGGCGAGCCCGCAGAAAAACACATGATCGTCAGGGATTTCGCCGACCCGCTTGACGGTGTCCGGATAGACGGACCACGCCTCTTGCGCGCATGAGCCCAGCCCCGCTTCGACCAGCAACAACATCACCGTCTGCAGCCACATACCGATATCTGCCCACTGGGGCTTGCCCATGAACCGGGGCGTATGGACAAGAAGGCCAACCGGCGCACCGAAGAATTCAAAATTGCGGGCGACAGCGGCCATTCGGCCGCCCTTGTCTTCACGCGGGATGCCGAGCACATTGTACATGGCTTCGCCGTTGTTGCCGCGCCGGGTCCGCCATGGGTCTGGCAGGCCGGAGGGGTAGATTTCATATTCCGGTGTCTCCGCACCCGGCCCTCGCATCATCACTGCGCGGGTTTCCTGCTTGAGGCGTTCCAGCCTCGCGCCGGTCAAGACTGTCGCATGCCAAGGCTGGACATTGCCTCCCGATGGGGCCTGACGCGCCTTGTCCAGAACCTGTTGCAAAAGCTCCAGATCAACCGGCTCCTGCGTGAACATCCGGATCGATCGCCTTGCAGCCACAGCCTCGGTTACGCTGATTGCTTTCATGTCAGGTTCCACTCCATCGCGGCTCGCGCCTCTCCATGAACGCGCGTGGACCCTCGCGCGCATCATCACTGGTGACTACCCGAAGCGTTGCAGCATCATTCGCTAGCCAGAGGCCGGTTTCATCGACGGAATCCGCAGATCGCGCCAGCCGCAAACTCTCACGCACCGCAATGGGCGCGTTGCGCGCGATCTTAGTCGCCAAGTCGAGCGACGCGGCATCAAGATCATCTGATGACACCACGCGATTGACCAGCCCGTGCGCAGCAGCAACCTGCGGCGCAATGGGATCACCGGTCAGCATGGCTTCGATGGCAAGCGCTTGCGGAATGCGTCGCGGCAAACGGATTGCCCCGCCAGCCATAGCCATCAGACCCCGCTTCACCTCAGGCAGGCCGAAGAGCGCTCTGTCCGTTGCGACGATCATGTCGCACGCCAGCGCCAGCTCGAAACCGCCACCCATCGCAGCACCATCAACTGCGGCAATCCAGGGCTTGGACCGCACTGCCCTGACAAAGCCGCCGAACCCGTTGGCAGGGTGAACCAGATCCGCACCACCTCCGCGAGCAATCTCTGCCAGATCCGCCCCGGCGCAGAACATTCCTGGGGTTGCGGAACTCAAGACAGCGACAGCAATGCCGCGATCGGCTTCGACCTGATCGACGATCCAGGCCAGCGCGCGGACGACTGAACCGTTGATGGCATTGCGACTTTCCGGACGGGCGAGCCTCACGTGCGCCACGCGATCATCGACCTCGAACAGAACTTCCCGGCCAATGCTGTCCGGCCTTTTTGACTCGTTCACAATTGATGCCCCCAGGCTCTAAAGCACTTGCGTCTCCGCACAATCAGCATCGATCGCAAACAGGATCAACCAATTTTGCTCCCATGGGAGCAAACCTGTCACATAATGCGTAGTTATTTTTGAATATCTCTACGAATTTACTGAGCAGCCCATCGAATGCGCCTGATCCGGCTGTAGGCCAAGCTCGTGGCGATGCGGGCGCGCCGTGCCTCACATGGAATGAACCTTTGGCGGGATACCGTTTGGCTTTCCCCGAGTTATTAGTACCATAGCCCGCATCGCATCTTCATCCCGGCTCGGAGAATGGGTGACCACATCGCTGCGGCCGGAGTAATGCGACCCAAGGACCAAACCCGATGAACACCTACCTTCTTTCGCTTCGCTGTGCTGCGTGGTTCGCAGCGCTCGCTCTGGCTCCCGCTGCCCTTCACGCTGAGCAGACCTCGGGCGATCCTCCGATGGATACCGCCAAAGACGCCAGTCCTGATCCCGGTCCGATCTGCACCGACCGTCCGACCAAAAGCAACGCAGCCTGCACTGTACCCGAAGGGATGATGCAGATTGAAACCGATCTGTTCAGCTGGACCCGCATTGCCAGCGGCCCTGCGCGCACCGATGTGCTGGTCTACACCAACCCCGTCGTCAAATACGGGATCGGCCCCAACAGCGACATCCAGCTCGGTATTGCCCCGCTGGTCGAGGTGCGCACGCGCACGGGCGGACAGACCGCCAGCCAGAGCGGCGTCGGCGATCTAACCTTGCGCTTCAAGCAGCGCCTGAGCGGCCCTGACGACAAGGTTCAGGTTGCGCTCCTGCCCTTCGTCAAAGCACCTATCGCCGAACGCGGCATCGGCAATGGCGAGTGGGAGGGCGGGCTTATCGTGCCGGTGCAGATGCCGGTAGGCGGAGCAACGCTGACACTGGCGCCGCAACTTAACCTGCTCGCCGGTGCAACCGCGCCCGAGGATCGACACCTCGAATTCCAGGGCGTGGTGAACCTTGCCGTCCCCATCAACGCGCGCACCACACTGGCAGGCGAGCTATGGACGTCGCAGAATTGGGATCCGTCGGGCACGGTGCGCCAATACTCTGTGGATGCCGCCGTGAGCCACCTTTTGAACGACGAACTTCAGATCGACATCGGCGGAAACTTTGGCCTCAACCGCGACACGCCTGACGTGCAGATATATGTCGGGGTTTCAGCACGGTTCTGAACGGATTATGCCGCAATCGGGCCCTAATGTACCGATTGGCACCGGATCGCTCACGGCCTGACCTGCCATGCAGTCGCCTCCCATCCCCGGCACTGGCTTGATCCCGATTTGGCGTCTGGCTATGACCCGGTCACGGGGTCAAGCAACCTCCCGTCCAGGCCGAGACAAGCCCAAGCGTTGCCTCGTTTTCCTGTCGGCAAGGCAGGCGTTTTTGCGAGGTATGCATGGCTGACACTGGCACTCTGACAACCACCCCTGCACGCAGCCCGGCGCACCCGGCTTCCTTTGCCGAGCTGGTCCGCGTCTTCGCCAGAATCGGCCTGCTCAGCTTTGGCGGGCCCGCGGGACAGATTGCGCTGATGCACCGCGAACTGGTGGAAGAGCGCGGCTGGGTTGCAGAGGAAGACTTCCTCCACGCGCTCAATTTCTGCCATCTGTTGCCCGGTCCCGAAGCGCAGCAACTGGCGACATGGACAGGCTGGCGGCTGCATGGTTGGCGCGGCGGGTTGGCGGCCGGGCTGCTGTTTGTCATTCCGGGCGCAATCGTCATTCTGGCGCTGTCGATGCTCTACGCCGTCGCCGCCGATCTCGCGTGGGTGAAGGCGGTGTTTCTCGGCATCAAGGCCGCAGTGCTGGCAATTGTGGTGCAGGCCTTGCTGCGGATTGCAGGCCGTGCGCTTGATACCGGATTGAAGCGGGCGCTGGCCGTGGTTGCCTTTGCCGGGCTGTTCGTGCTCGACCTGCCGTTTCCACTGATCGTGCTGGGAGCCGGGGTGATCGGCATGGGTGTCGCGGCGCTCAGGCCGGAATGGCTCGCGCTCAAGCCGGGCAAGGCTGATGCAGGCATGACGGCCCGCCCATGGCGCGGCACGATCCTGTCGATCGCGATCTGGGGCATGGTCTGGGCCGCACCGATGATACTGATCGCGCTGACGCTGGGTCAGGATCACGTGCTGTGGCAGATTGGCGCATTCTTTTCGCAGCTCGCCATCGTCACCTTTGGCGGCGCTTACGCGGTGCTTGCTTACGTGGCGCAAGAGGCGGTGAACGGGTTCGGCTGGCTACGTCCGGGCGAGATGGCTGACGGGCTGGGCCTTGCCGAGACAACGCCCGGCCCACTGATCCTGGTGACGCAATTCGTCGGCTACCTTGCCGCCTTCCGTGCGCCCGAGCCGTTCACGCCGATGGTGGCCGGACTGCTGGGGGCAGCAATCACCACCTGGGTCACCTTTGCGCCGTGTTTCATGTGGATCTTCGCCTTCGCGCCGTGGATCGACCGGCTCGGCAATGCAGTGCGGATCAAGGGCGGGCTGGCGGCTGTGACCGCGGCGGTGGTCGGCGTGATTGCCAACCTCACCGCGTGGTTTGCGCTGCACGTCCTGTTTGCGGCGGTGAGCGAGGCGCGATTTGGCCCGCTGCGGCTTTACGCGCCCGATCCGGCCAGTTTCGACTGGCGCGCTGCTATGCTGGCGGTGCTCGCATGCATCATGGCGTTCGGGCTCAAATGGTCGGTGCTGCGAATCCTTGGCGTCTGCGCCGCTGGCGGCATTGCGCTAGCGCTGCTGGGCTAGAGCCACCCTGCTTCTCAGGGCCGCCACATCGGCGCGCGAATGGCATTCGCTTCGGGTGGTCATGGACAGGCTGCTGACGGTTCCGGCCCGATCCGGCAGCCAACCCTGCAAGTGACGCAAACTGGCTGTGCCGTATTGGCGTTTTTTCACAGGTAGACAACTGTCCCCCCTGCCCCCTTTGCTGCGTGCATGCCGGAACCTTTGCTGCTAGCCCTGCCGACCAATGCCGAACAGCAGTCCTCCTCAAGCAGGTGGCGACAGGCTCGTCGGGAAGGTCTTGCACGCCGGGAATGCGGAACAACGTCCCGCTTCGGCGGCGACCAAGCCGGGTGGCACCGCTGCATCGCTGGTGCCTGTGGTGGCGATCGGGGCTTCGGCTGGCGGACTTGAAGCAATGGCGCGGCTGCTTGATGTGCTGCCTGCCAATACCGGCGCTGCTTTCCTGCTGATCCAGCATCTTGATCCCCACCACACCAGCCAGCTGGCCGAGCTGCTGGGCACCCATACGTCCATGCGCGTGTGCGAGGCGGTTGAGGGCATGGCGATCGACACCAACGCCGTCTACGTCTGCCCTCCCGGCCAGTTCATGGCGATCCGATTTGGCGTGCTGCACCTTTCGCGGCCTGTATCGGGCGACCACACCCGCCTGCCGATCGATTTTCTGCTCAATTCTCTGGCCGAGGAATGCGGGCCGCGTTCGGTCTGCATCATTCTGACCGGCACAGGAAATGACGGCAGCGGCGCGCTGCCAGCGCTGCATGCAAGCGGCGGACGCATCCTTGTGCAAGACCCGGATGAGGCGGAATATGACGGGATGCCGCGCGCTGCGGTGCTGACCGGCCTTGCCGATGCCGTGGTGCCGATTGCCGGGATGCCGGACGAGCTGGCGAAGATCTTGCTGCCGATGGCGGGGGCCGCCTCGAACCTTGCGGCAGCGCCCGAGGGATACGGGGCCGCCGATATCCAGTCGATCATCGCCCTGCTCCAACAGCAGGTCGGGCAGGATTTCAGCGCTTACAAGCGCGGCACGCTGGAACGGCGCATCCATCGCCGGATGGGGCTGCGCGGACTGCCTGCCGGTGCATTGGCGCGGTATCATGAAGAGCTGGGCCGCAACCGGGCGGAATGCCTCGCGCTGGCCGAAGATCTGCTGATCAATGTCACCAGCTTCTTTCGCGACCCTACGGTGTTCGAACTGCTGGAAAGCGAGGTGCTGCCCGATCTGCTCGCCAATCTTGCGCCCAATCAGGCGCTGCGCATCTGGGTGGCGGGATGCAGCACGGGCGAGGAAGCCTACTCGCTGGCGATCATCATGCGCGATGCCATCCTCGGGGCGCAGCGCGATATCAAGTTGCAGGTGTTCGCGTCCGACATTGATGCCCAGGCCATCGCGGTCGCGCGCGAGGGGCTCTATTCGCTGTCGATCAAGGATGAAGTTCCGGCGGAACGACTGGCGCGGTACTTCGTCGAGGAGGAAGGCGGCTACCGCGTTACGCCGGCCTTGCGCGGATCGGTGGTCTTCACCGTGCAGGACGTGCTGACCGACCCGCCGTTTTCACGGATGGACATGGTCTCCTGCCGCAACCTGCTGATCTATCTGAAGCCCGAAGCGCAGGCCAAGGTCATCGGCCTGTTCCATTTTGCCTTGCGCGAAAACGGTGTGCTGATGCTGGGCATGGCCGAGACACCGGGCAATGTTTCCGAACGGTTCGCGGTGCTGCACAAGGCCGAGCGGATCTATCGCCACATCGCACGCAGCAAGCCGGCCGAGCCGGGCTTTCCGCTCAGCTTTGCGCAAACCATTTCCCGGCTGACCGCGCATGAAAGCAAGGCGCTGATGAACCGGCAAACGGCACTTGCCAATCTGTGCCGCGATACCGTGCTGGAGAATTTCGCACCGGCCAGCCTGCTGATCAATGCCCAGCGCCAGTGTATTTACTCGGTTGGTGCCGTCAGCCGTTATCTGCGGCTCGCGTCCGGCCCGCCGACGCTCGATCTGCTGGCGCTGGCGCCGGATGATCTGCGCGGCACCTTGCGATTTGCGATTTCGCGTGCGGATCGGGAACGTCCGGTGGTCACCACCGGCCTGTGCGAAGCAGGCAAGGGCGACGCGGCGGTGTTCTTCACCATCACCGTCCGCTTCCTCGAAAGCGATGGCGAGCCGTTGCATCTGGTCAGCTTTATCGAACAGGCGCCGCAAACCGGCGGTGCCGCCGTTGCTCCCCAGCATGACAGCCAAGCGCCGCTGCGCGAGCTCGAACGGCAGCTCGAAGCCGCCCACGCCGACCTGCTTTCCGCGATACAGAGCCGCGATGCGCTGGTGCTCGAACAGAAGGCGATCAATGACGAAGCCCAGTCGGTCAACGAGGAGTTCCAGTCCACCAATGAAGAGCTGCTGACCTCCAAGGAGGAGCTGCAATCGCTCAACGAGGAACTGATCGCGCTCAACAGCCAGCTACAGGAAACGCTGGACCGGCAGCGGATCGCCTCGGACGATTTGCAGAACATCCTCTACAGCACCAATGTTGCCACGCTGTTTCTTGACCAGAAGCTGCGCATCCGGTTCTTCACGCCGGCAACCAAGACCTTTTTCAGCGTCATTCCCGGCGACATCGGCCGACCACTGGCAGACCTGCAATCGCTGGCCGATGACGATGATCTGCTGGTCGATGCCCGGATCGTGCTGTTGCAGAGCACAACCATTGAGCGGGAGATCAGCGGGCCGGACAGCACATGGTTCGTGCGGCGCATCTTCCCCTATCGCACCCATGATGACCGGGTCGAAGGCGTGGTCATCACCTTTATCGACATCACAGAACGTCGCCGGACGGCAGCCGCGCTGGATGAAGCGCGGCGCGCGGCGGAGCAGTCCAACCGCGGCAAATCGCGGTTTCTGGCGGTGGCGAGCCACGACCTGCGCCAACCGCTGCAATCGCTGTCGCTTATCCAGGAGATGCTGCGGCAAAGCGTCGATGGTTCCAAGGCGCAGGAACAGATCGGGCGGTTCGGGCTGCTGCTCGATGCGATGACCGGGATGCTGAATTCCCTGCTGGATATCAACCAGATCGAATCCGGCGTGCTCGAAGTCAGCACCGCGCCCTTCTCTCTCGCCAGCCTGTTCAAACGACTGCGCGAGGAGTTCGCGCCTTTGGCCCAGGCACAGGGGCTTGAACTGCGGGTGTTACCCAGCACCGCCACCGTGTTGAGCGATGCGCGCCTGCTCGAAGCGATGCTGCGCAATCTGCTCGCCAATGCCATCAAATACACGCCGCCCGGCGGGCGCATTCTGCTGGGCTGCCGTCGCCCGGGCGCGAAACTGCGGATCGAGGTCTGGGATAGCGGGATCGGGATCACGCCCGACCAGCTCGGCCCCATCTTCGACGAGTTCTATCAGATCGATAACCCCGCATCATCGCGCGGACGCGGGTTCGGGCTGGGACTGACGATCGTGCGCGAACTGGGCCTGCTGCTGGGCCATCCTGTCACTGTGGAATCGCGCCCGAAAAAGGGCTCGGTGTTTGCCGTAACGGTTCCGCAGGCTCCTTCTGGCGTGCACGGGGCGCTGCCCGCAATAACGAGTGCACCGTCCGGCCCGACAACCGGATGCACCATCGCTCTGGTGGAGGACGATCCGAGCGTGCGTGAGGCGCTGGAAGCGCTCCTGACCGATGCCGGACATACCGTGATCTGCGCGGCAGACGGCCCTGCCGCACTGGCGCTGGCAAGCGAAGGCGCAATCCTGCCCGATCTGGTGCTGACCGACTACAACCTGCCCGGCGGCATGAACGGTGTCGTCGTGCTGGCCAACCTGCGCGAAGTGCTGAAGCAGCATATTCCCGGAATTGTGCTGACCGGCGACATTTCAAAGGACGCATTGGCTGAGATCGAGCTGGCTGATTGCCTGCTCCTGAGCAAGCCGGTGACCGCCGCCAAACTCCACGCGGCGATCCGCAAGGTAACGCCCGATGGCTCCGCCGATCATGGCCCCGGCACACTCCACCCGACGAGGCTGATCTGCATCCTCGAAGACAACCCGGATATGCGCAAAGCGATGCTGAGCGTGCTGGGACATGAAAACTGGCAGGTCACCACCTACCCCAGCGCCGAGGCGTTTCTGGCCACCGAAACGGGCGGCGCTGACGAGTGCCTGATCATTGACACCAACTTGCCCGGCATGAGCGGCATCGCCCTGATCGAAATGCTGCGTGCCAGGGGCGATAACCTGCCCGCTGTCCTGATCACCGGAACTGGCGACATTGCCATGGCGGTGCAGGCGATGCGTTCAGGCGCGAGCGATTTCATCGAGCGGCCCGTAAGCCGCAGGGACTTGGTCGACAGTATCGAACGGGCTGTCTCGGGGGCCACGGCGGGACGCGGGCGGGATGCTGCCGGAGATGCGATCATGCAGAAATTGACCACCCTTACGGCGCGCCAGAAGGACGTTCTCGACATGGTGATGGCAGGCGCGCCGAGCAAGAACATTGCCTCCGATCTCGGGATTGCGCAGCGCACCGTTGAAAGTCACCGCGCGCAGATCATGCAGAAACTGGGCGTGCGCACGATCCCCGATCTTGTCCGTGCGGTGCTGCTGGTCACCCCTGCCTGACATCCCGGACCGCAGCAGAAGAGGCAGCGTGACCCTGTCTGCGTAGATTCCGAGTCTCATCATTTGTTAGGAATGGGCCCATCCCGGCATCTTCCGATGGCTGAAGCTGGCCATGCGGGGCGATGACAGGGGCTCAAGCCATGGAAAACCAATTCGTGATGCGACTGTGCAGCTTGGTTACCCTAGAGGCAGCCGATCTCGCCGCACTCAAATGCCTCATGCGCGATACCGTCAATATCCAGCCCAGAGGCATCGTGTGCCGCGCTGGCGAACAGGTGGAATTCTATCCGGCCGTATTGTCGGGATGGGCGGCGCGGTGCCAACTGCTGTCGAACGGAGAACGCCAGATTACGGGACTGCTGCTCCCCGGCGACCTTGCCTACTCAAGCCGCCATGCCATGCCCTTCGCCAATGAAGAGATCATTGCTCTTTCCCTTTGCCGGGTTGCCTTCATTTCCCGCCGCGCCTTGCACGAGCTGATGATCGAACGACCGGGTATCGCTGATGCGATGCAGGTCTATGCGGCGGTCGAATATGCCATTTCGAGTGCATGGCTGGTGAGCCTTGGAAGGCGCAATGCCCTTGCACGGATCGCGCACCTGTTATGCGAACTGCAACACAGGATGCGGCAGGTCGAAACCGGAACACCCAATGCCTTCTCGCTGCCACTCACCCAGAGCGATCTGGCCGACGCGCTTGGCCTTACGCCCGTGCATGTGAACCGGAAACTTCAGACGTTGAGGCAGGATCGCCTGATCAAGCTGAAGTCGAAAAACATCGAAATCCTCGACCTGCCGTTCCTGAAAGCCAGCGCCTCGTTCGATCCTGCCTATCTCGACCATGCACCGGCAGGCGCGCTTCACGCCGCAATGAACTGACGCGCGGGAATTGATCGGCACGGCGCGCCGCCTGCGTAGATTCCGAGGCTGCGCACGATGCCGAAAAGCGCCCACCCCTTCATGGCGACCCGAACTGGGGCGTCCGGATGGAACGTCAGCCCCTGATCACCATCCGGATGCTCGCTCTTTTTTTGAATGGGAAGTCATGTTCAAACTGGCACTTGGAATTGTCGCGGCAGGATTGCTGTCAGGTTGCGTCACAGAGGCTCAGGACCGCAATTACCGCTCCGACTGGTCACGTTACGATTACGACCGGCCCGATCCCGCTTACGGCAACTACTACGCCGACCGCTATCACCGCGACGACAACCGCCGCTATCGCGAACGCCAGCTGAAGCGCGACGAGCGCGTCTATCGCGGTCAGGACGGGCGCTATTACTGCCGCCGGTCTGACGGGACGACCGGACTGATCGTCGGCGCAGTGGCCGGCGGCGCGCTCGGCAATGTCATTGCACCGGGCGGTTCGGAACTGGTCGGCACAATCATCGGCGCGATTGGCGGCGGTGTGGCTGGCCGGGCGATCGACCGCAGCCGCGACATCCGGTGCCGATAGGCTGAACCGTGCCAGCAGCAGCAGGATAAAGGAGGCGGGCCATGCTCTACAAAGTCATCGCGATCCTTGTGCTGCTCTGGCTGGCCGGGATTGCCTCCTTTGTCATGCTGAGCGGGTTGATCCACCTGCTGCTGGTCGTCGCGCTGTACGTGTTTGCCGTCGAATTCATGACTGAAGAGACTGCGTGACGCGGCTCTAACCAGAATTCCGGCTCAATCTTGAAACAAGGAATTCATCATGACACCGCTCGTTAGTCTGATCATCACTCTCGTCGTTGTCGGGGTCATTCTTTACCTCATCAACAACTATTTGCCGATGGACGGCAAGATCAAGAGCATCCTCAACATCGTCGTCGTGATTGCAGTCATCCTCTGGCTGCTGCGTTCCCTCGGCATGCTGGGCTAACCAATCAATACTGCTGCAGAACTGTTCTGCGACCAATCAAGGAGATGTGACATGGGTGAATTCAAGGACAAGGCCAAGGGCGCAGCCAACGCAGCCATCGGCAAGACCAAGGCCGCAGCTGGCCGCGCAACCGACAACCCCGAACTGATCGCCAAGGGCATGGCGCAGGAAGCCAAGGGCAAGGCCCAGAACGTCGCTGGTTCGGTCAAGGGCGCGCTTGGCGACAAGATCTGATCCGTCTGCCCTACCCCGCCAGCATATAGGCGGCAAAAACCAAGGAACACCCTGATGTCCAACTCCCCCGCCGACACCATGACCGGCCACTTCCAGGACAGCGTCGATACGGCTGCCACTGCCTTGAAGGCGGCCGCATCCGGCACCCATGAATTCACCGAGGAAGCCAGCGCAGTGCTTGCGACGGCGAGCACCGAACTCACCAAGCTGGCCGAAAACCTGCGCGCTCATGCGGTCAGCGGGGCCAAGGATGCTGTGCAATATGCCAAGCATGAAGTCGAAGCCCATCCGCTGGCATCGCTGGCAGCGGCGCTGACGGCAGTGGTTGCGGTGATGGGCATGATGGTGGTCAGTCGCCGAAGCAAGCACGCCGCAGAATAAGGCGCGCGGCACCGGCTGCGTGCTTCACCCACCCTTTCGGGACAGGAGACTTTCATGTCCGAAACATCGCACGACATATCAACGCTGAACGATCTGATCGCGACGACATACGACAGCATCAACGGCTACACCGAAGCCGCAAAGAACTCGGACAACCAGCGCTTTGCTGCCCTGTTCACCGCTCGCTCGGTTGAGCGCGAGGCCGCGATCAGGACGCTGCGGAGCGAAGTGATCCGGCTGGGCGGCACGCCTGATGACAATGGCACCGTGATGGGCGGCGCGCACAGGATGTTCATGAACCTCAAGTCGGTCGTAACCGGACGGGATGAAACCGCGATCATCGCCGAGGTCGAACAGGGCGAAGACCACATCAAGGCCAAGTTCGAAGATGCGATCGCCGACACCGAACTCTCGCCCCAGGTCATGCATACGATCCGCGAATGCTATGTTTCGGTCAAGCAGGGCCATGACGAAATGCGCGACCTGAAGCATTCGATGACGTGACTTTTTGCCATGCGCGCGGGCGACGGCTTGTCCGACACCCGGCGCGTGGCACAGATGGCTTATCGCTGCGCTCGTGAAACTGGCACTAGCGGGCGCAGCGATAGGTTTACGCCGCCCTTGACGCTGACGCCGGAGGGCAAACCCCATGACACGCCTGAAATTGGCCTTTGCCGCGATTGCCGCACTGGTCGTCGCGCTTTGGTTCGCCAGCATCGACTGGACTGTTTTCCCGGGCGGTTTCTGGCCGGTCCGCAGCCTTCTTGTGCCTTTGACCGGCATTCTGGCCATCACCTTCATGGCGGTGGCCATTCTGCTGGCGGCAAGGCCGGTGCAGGTGGAAGCGGCGCTGGGCGGGCTCGACAAGTTCTACCGCCTCCACAAATGGCTGGGCATCGCGGCTGTCTCCATGGCGGTGCTGCACTGGCTGGTGGAAAAGGCCCCGAAATGGCTCGTCGAACTGGGCTGGCTCGCGCCCCGCCAGCGCGCGCCCGGCGCTGTGATCGAACAGCGCCCCTTTGCCGAATACACGGATGTCGCCGCTGATCTTGGTGAGTGGGCGTTCTACCTGCTGCTGGCGCTGGCGGCGCTCGCCCTGTGGCGGCGGTTTCCTTATCACCTGTTTTTCAAGACCCACCGCCTGATGGCGCCGCTGTTTCTGGTCCTGGCGTTCCACGCCATTGTCCTGACCCCGGCCAGTTACTGGAACGCGCCGATCGGGTGGCTGATGATTGCGCTGCTGGCCGGCGCGGTGATTGCGGCAGGCCTGTCCATCTTCGGACGGATCGGCAAAGCGAACCGCTTTGCAGGCGAAGTCACCGATTTCCATATCCACGCGGGCAACAGCGTTCTTGATGTCGGCGTGAAGCTGACCACGGCCTGGCCTGGTCACGCCGCCGGTCAATTCGCTTTCCTGACCTTCGCAAGCGACGGGCAAGCTCACCCTTTCACCATCTCGTCAGGCTGGGCCAACACCGGCCGCCTTGCCTTCAGCATAAAGGGACTGGGTGATTACACCCGGAGGCTGCCAACCACGATCACAACCGGCCAGGCAATCACGGTTGAAGGCCCCTATGGCCGGTTTGATTTCGAGCCAGCCGATGGCCCGCAACTGTGGATCGCAGGCGGGGTTGGCATCACCCCCTTCATTGCCCGGATGGAGGCGCTTGCCATGTCCGGCGATCACGGGGATGTTGACCTGATCTATTCGACCGCCGCACCTGATGGCGGCTTCATCGCCGAGGTTCGCAGCGCTGCCGCTGCTTCGGGTGTGCGCCTGCATCTTGTCGAAACCGGCCGCGACGGCCTTGTCGATCTGGAAAAGATCACCGGATGGGTTCCGGGCTGGAGCAAGGCCGATGTGTGGTTCTGCGGCTCGGCGGGGTTTGGTGATGCTTTGCTTCAGGCCATGCGAAAGGGCGGCCTGCCAGCACGCCGGTTCCACCGTGAGCTGTTCGAAATGCGATGAAGGCCCGGATCCCGCCATCGCCCTGCCCTGCGCCAATGGGTAGTTTCCGAGCCTGTTGTGCTGCCCCTTGTCGGCCCACACCCGTCAACGTTCTGATGGAGGCTGTCTTGCGCCAGACGTTGAATTTTGCATGTCCAGCGGCGGAGGCATGACGGCCCTTCCGGCCGCATCAGGCGAGCCTCAAGCGAAGGTGAGCGTGGCGGCGCTGTTGCCCGCGCCTGCGATACCTCCCGCCAAGGCCAGCCCGCTGCTCAAGGCCTTGCTGGCCCACAAGTGGCTGGCACTGCTGGCTGTGCTGGCCCTGTTGCTGGCGGCCTATGCCGCATTCCGGTATTTCAGCGGCACAGCGGTTCCAGTCGAAATCGTACAGCGCGCCGACCTGCTGGAGACTGTGGTGGCCAGCGGACACATCGAATCCCCCTACCGCGTCGAAATCGCCAGCCAGATCACCGGCACCGTCATCTCGGTCGCGGTGCGCGAGGGCGAAGTCGTGCGGCAGGGTCAGCCGCTGATCCTGCTGCGCGCCGACGAATTGCAGAACGCCGCCGCCCAGGCGCAGGCAGCCGAGGCACAGGCCAGGGCACGGGTCCGGCAGGTCAACGAATTGTCCTTGCCCCAAGCGCTTGAGGCGGAGCGTTCCGCGCAGGCCAGCCTGCTTGGCACGCAGCAGATCTACGATCGCACCAATGCGCTGTTGGCGAAAGGGTTTGTCACCCGCGCCTATTTCGATGAGGTCACCCGCAACCGCGATGTCGCCCGCACCGAGGTCGCCGCAGCGCAGACGCAGATCCGCAGCATCCGTGCAGGCGGCAGCGGATTGGCCGCAGCCACCGCAGATCTCCAGCAAGCCAGAGCAAATTCCGCCGCAGCGCAATCAAGGCTCGGCTATGCGACCATCGCTGCCCCCCGCGACGGCACGCTCATCAGCCGCTCGGTCGAGCGCGGGGCGGTGGTGATCCCCGGCGCGACCTTGATGCTGCTGTCACCGGGCGGAGAGATGCAGATCGTACTGCAAATCGATGAACGCAATCTCAGCCGCATTGCCATCGGGCAAACGGCGCGCGTTTCAGCCGATGCCTATCCGCAGTCGCACTTCGCGGCCACGGTCGCCTATATCAATCCAGGGATCGACATCGCCCGCGCCTCGGCGACGGTGAAGCTGACGGTCAGCGATCCGCCAGCCTATCTGCGGCAGAACATGACGGTGTCGGTCGATATCACTACGGCGCGCCGCGCCGATGTACTCTCGCTGCCGGGCGATGCTGTGCGCGATGCCTTGACGCCTTCGCCTTGGGTGATGGTCATCGAAAACGGGCGCGCGGTGCGCCGTCCGGTGCGGCTCGGATTGCAGGGCGACCAGCGCATCGTCATTCTGGGCGGCGTGGCTGAAGGCGCGCAAGTCATTCCGGCGACATCGGAGGTCGTTGCCGGTGACCGGGTGAAGGCCGCCGCGCCATGAACAATGCTGTCCCGTTCGAATGGATCGCGGCGGTCCGCTTCCTGCGCGAAGGGCGCTTGCAGACAGCGTTCATCATTCTGGGCATCACCATTGGCGTTGCGGTGATCGTGTTCATGTCGGCGCTGCTTTCGGGCTTGCAGGTCAACTTTCTTGACCGGGTGCTGACTTCATCGGCCCAGATCCAGCTGCTGCCGCTCGACCAGGTCGCGCGGCCGCTGTTTGCCTCCGATACCGCAATCGAGGATGCGACCGCGCAACGCCCTACGCAAAGGATCGTCTCGATCAACCAATGGCAGAAGGTGCGCGACCGGGTCGCGCAGATGCCCGGCGTGCTGAACGCCGCCCCGACGATGCTGGGTTCCGCGCTGATCACGCGCGGCGATGCCAGCCGTGCGGTCAGAGTGTCAGGCGTTGAGCCGGACAGCTATTTCCCAATCATCCGCATCCCGGATTTTCTGACCGAAGGCAAAGCCACGCTCGCCAATGACGAGATCATTCTCGGCACCGATCTTGCCACCAATCTCGGCGCCAGTCTGGGCGACACGGTCAATGTCCGGGCGGCTTCGGGCAATGCGGTTATCTTGCGCATCACCGGACTGTTCGATCTGGGCAACAAGGCTGCGAACGAAAGCGTCAGCTATGTCGCGCTGCGCACCGCGCAATCGCTGCTGGGACAGGCAGGCGCGGTCACCACGATCGAGGTCAAGATCGCCGATGTTTACGCCGCCGAACGGCTTGCCCAGCAGATCGCCGCTGCCAATCCGGTCAAAGCAGAAAGCTGGATCGCGACCAATGCGCAGTTCTTCACCGCGATCCGGGCGCAGCAATCGTCCAACACCCTGATCCGTGCGTTTGTCGGCCTGTCGGTGGCATTTGGCATTGCTGCGGTGCTGGTTGTCTCGGTCATCCAGCGATCGAAGGACATCGGCATCCTGCGCGCCATGGGGACGACACGCGGGCAAATCTTGCGGATTTTCCTGATCCAGGGCGGCCTGCTGGGATTGGCCGGCGCGATTATCGGCTGCCTTGTCGGGGCGGGCGGCCTCGTCTGGTATCACAGCCTGATCCGCCAGGCCGACGGCAGCGAGCTGTTTCCGCTGCTGCTGGAGCGCCAGATGTTCATCGTGACGCTTGGCCTTGCAACGCTCACCGGGCTGCTGTCGGCCACCGCGCCTGCTCTGCGGGCCGCCAAGCTTGATCCGGTCGACGCCATCCGTGGATAGGCCTTCTGCCGACGCGCCAATCGTGCATCTTGAGGGGATCCGCCGTTCCTACAACATCGGGATGCCGTCCGAGATCGAGATCCTGCACGGCATCGACCTCGATCTGCATCGCGGCGAATTCCTCGCGCTGATGGGGGCGTCGGGATCGGGCAAGAGTACCTTGCTCAATATCATCGGGCTGCTTGACCGGCCGACCGCGGGCCATGTTGTCATCAACGGGATCGACACCGCCAGCCTTGATGATGCCGCGATTACCCGCCTGCGCGGCCATGCGATCGGCTTTGTGTTTCAGGAACACCACCTGATCTCGGCCTTCACGGCGCTGGAGAATGTGATGATGCCGATGATCGTTGATCGCAACGGCGGCAGCGATGCGATCAGGGCCCGCGCGCTGGGCCTGCTGGAGAAACTGGGGCTCGCTCACGTGGGCGAAAACATGTCCTCCAATATGTCCGGCGGCGAGCAGCAACGTGTCGCTATTGCGCGTGCGCTGGCGATGCAAGCCAGCCTGATCCTTGCGGACGAGCCGACAGGCAATCTCGACAGCCAGTCGGCTGATAATGTGTTCGATTTCATGCGGCAGCTGAACCGCGACGAAGGCACCTGCTTCCTGATCGTCACCCACAATCTCGAGCTGGCCCAGAAATGCGACCGCATCATCACCATGGCCGACGGGGCGCTGGTGCCTGTCTGACGCACGCGCTCCCAGGCGTTCAGCCGTGGCGGTCGGTGACCTGATGGGGCTGGACTGACCAATCGGCGGGCGAATCGTCATCATCGGCTGCGGCGGCCGCCTGGGTCCCCTGCACCTTGCCGGGCTTGTGATGGGCGGGAGCGTAGATCGTGTAGAGCTGCATGGGGCTGCTGCCGCTACTCCCCCACCACCATGCGCCTGCTGGAGCAGCGCGAATGGGATTATGCGCCCGAACTGGGCCACTATGTCCGGCGGGTTACGGTCAACTACCTGCGCGGCACGACCCGCAAGGTCGAACTGGTGGCGGCGCTGTCTGGCCCGGCAGCGACCAAGGCGCGGTTGACCGCGGTGGCGCGTGCGGCGCGCCAGTCAGCCAAGGCTGGCAAGCGGTAGCTGGCAGCGCCCATCGCCGTGAAGGTTAGCTGTGCCATCAGTCTGTCATGTCATGGGCCGCAGTGGCGAAGAGGTCAGGTGCCGACAGGCCCACGTTCATGCGCTTTGCTGATCACCTCGGGGCCGGGTTACCTCCCCCCAGTGACGTAGAGGCATTGCCCCGTTACCCAGCTCGCCGCGGGTGACGCCATGAACACCACGGCGGCCGCGATATCTTCAGGCTCGCCATAGCGCCCCATCGGGATGCCGATCATGCCCAGCAGCTTCTCGCGCTTTTCCGGCGTGTCGGTGCCCATGCAATCATCGAAATTCTCGGTCGGCACCGGGCCGGGCGCGACGGCGTTGACCCGGATCTTCGGCGCGACTTCGACCGCCAGCGTGGTGGTCAGGCTGTTCACCGCTGCCTTGGCCGCGCCATAGGGCCCGTTCTTGACCTGCGGGCCATAGGCCGAACGCGAGGAAATATTGACGATCGCCCCGCCTGCCTCGGCCATGTGGCGGGCAGCGACGCTCGATCCCATCCAGACAGCCTTCAGATTGAGCGCGATCTGCGCGTCGAAGTTTTCCTCAGCGGTGCGGGTCAGGTAACGCGGGGTGCCGTCAGGGATGCCGCCCGCATTGTTGATCCAGATGGTCAGCTTGCCCAGCGAGGCGACGGTTTGTTCGGCCAGCCGTTCGAGTGCAGCCCCATCGGTCGCATCGGTCGCCAGCGGTAAGGCCCGGCGACCCAGCGCGGTGATTTCAGCGGCCACATTGTCCAGATCAGACTGCGTACGCGAGGCCAGCGCCACATCCGCGCCGGCCTCGGCCAAGGCGATCGCAATAGCCCGGCCAATGCCTTTGCCTGCGCCAGTGACCACAGCGACCTCACCATCAAGCCGAAACCGGTCCAGTATGCCCATCGCCCCTCACCCCTCTACATGTGCTGCATCAAGCCTACGGCCAGCGCGCATAAGGAACACTGGCGGTTCGAATAGTCGCACACCGGAATGACAGCGCCGATCTTGGGCTCGGATCGGCGCTGCAGGCGCTGTTTCGGTCAGCTACCGTCGGCTGCGACCAGCACAAACGGGCTCCATGCCGCCGGGTGCGCCCAGAATTCCTTCCAGCCCGGCAAAGCCGTTCCGTCAGCCCGCTTGCCTGTCCGCACCGCGATCATCGCCTGGCGCAGCGCCTCGGCCTTGGGCAGCCCGCTGCGCGACAGGCGCATGGTCTCCACTGTCAGCACGGCGGTCACCTCATCCGAGACACGCCAATGGCTCGCCAGCAAGGCCTTTGCCCCTGCATGAAGGAAGGCACGGGCAAGGCCGGACAGGCTTTGCGAACCGGGGGTTCCGTCGGAGGATGCGGTATTGCAGGCCGACAGGATCAGCCAGTCGGCGGTCAGCGAAAGCCGCGCCGCCTCGCTCGCCGTTAGCAGGCCGTCGTCCGTCGCGCTGGCGGTAGCTGGCGGGGTGAAGACAAGCCCCGGTTCGGCAGCGCGCCCCACCTCTTTCGGCAGCAAGCCGTGGGTGGCAAACGCGATAATCCCCGCACTGGCAAGGCGGCGATCCTGCTTGAGCGCGGTCTCCGTCGCGGTGGGCCCGAGCCGCAGGCCGCTGGGCGGTGCATTAAGCGCCGCTGCCATGCTCTTGAGTTCGATTTCCGTGCCCGGCAGCGGGGACAGCTTGCGCAGGGCATCGGGGGATGCGGTAGCGATCTCCTGCAGCGCCCCGCGCATGAGGCGGCGCCCCCCCTGTTCGACACTGCGCGCCGCGCCTGACGTGCCATCAAGGCTGGGCGCCCCATAGCCGATAAAGCTTCGCGCCGGACCATCCGTGGCGGGCAGCGGGCGCGCGATCCGCAGCGCGGAGACTGCCGGAAGGGTGATGAAGGCGTACTTATCGCCCAGCCAAGCCGATCGCGTCAGAGTATCGACATCACCCGCATCGGCCTTGTCCTTGGCGGGATCGAACTGCGTGACCAAGACTGGGAGCGGCAATCCACCCATTGGCCCGGCGACCGTGACGAAGATGCGCTTGGCCTTGCCGAGCGACGCTTCAAGCGGCTGAAACATGTTGGTGTAGAGCTGGTGGGCCGCCTCGCGATCAAAGCGCGGGAAAAAGGCGTCGATACCTTGGAGTTCGCCAAGCTGATCGGAGGTCGAATCCATGTCCGCCTCGGAGACGCAGCTGGCTTCATCCATGCGGCAGCGCAGCCGTGCGACCAGCCGGGCGACCGGCTCCCTCGCCTTTGCCAGAACAAGGATCTTCTCCTGATCGGGCGTAACCGCAAAGACGTAGTAGTCGGCGCCATTGGGGACGATCAGAATCAACGCCTCGTCGGCGGCAAGCCGCGCCTTGACGTCGTTCAGCGACAGCGCGGACGGGGAGACCAGATCGTCGAATTCGGGAAAGGCCGTCTTCAGCTCTGCGTCGGCGGCGGCAAGCTCCTGCACCACTTGCGTCAGCGCGGTGCGCTTTTCTTCAAGGCCGAGGGTTTCGCTGGCCAGGACGCTGGCCGTGACCGCAAGGTTCAGCGCGCGGGCGCGATCGGCGAGTTGCTGCTTGCGGGTGATGAGAGCCCCGAGCGCCCCCTCGCCCGCCATCGCCCGCGCGGCAGCTTCGGCCATGGCTTGCCCTGCGGTTGATTGTTCAAGGTCCTGCGCTGCGACAAACATCTCGTTGCGAAGGACATCGGCATCGGTCCGGCCACCGGCATCCACCCCGGCCGATGTTGCTTCCATAAGCGCGCCATAGGCCATCGACATGGGATCATGCGTGGTCGCATCCCCGGCCAGTGCACGGGTGAGCGCCGAAGATGCAGCATCCGGCGTGCTGCCCGCATAGCCGCCCGCTACGCGCGCCTCGCGATGCTTGCGGGCAATTGTGGCCGCCTCCCGCGACAGCGAAAGCGCCTCGTCGATATCACCACCGCCCGCCACCATGGCGCGCGAAAGCGTGGTCAGCAGGATCACGAGGTCGGGATGATCGGGGCCGAATTTGCGCTGGATCGGAACGCCGAAGCGCAGCAGCGGCAAGGCCTCCTGCGCCCGGCCCTGCCCCAGCAGAGCTGCAGCAAGGTTATACTTGTACTTGGCGTAAGTCAGGCTGTCCGAGACATCCGACTGGCTGAAGACGCCCTCGAAAATCTCCAGCGCTTTGCGGGCATTCCTTTCTGCCAGAGCAAAGCGGCCCTGGAAGTTCTGGCGGAAGGCCATGTTGTTGTAAGTCCGCGCGACGACGTCGGTCGGCCTGGTGAAGTAGCGCGTGCGCAGCTTGTTGGCGGTTTCGAAATAGAAATCGGATGGGCCGGTTTTGCCTTGCGCACCAAGGTGATCGGCCTGCCGTTCGAGCAGATTGGCATAGCGCAAGCCGGCTATCAGGCTTTCCATTGTGCCATTGTGCGTTTCGTCCGCGCCGGTTTCGCGCCAGGCAGCCTCGGCACGCGGGACAGTGGTGGCCAGCAACGCCAGCGCCTCGGCATGGCGGCCGGTCTGGCCGAGATCCCAGCTCAAAGCCTCGACGGTCTGGAACACGTCGTCGGAACCCGGCCCCTCCTGCTGAACCTGCAGATCAAGCAGCGCCCGGTAGGCATCGACGGCATCGCCGAGGTGCTGGGCTTCGTCGAGGTAGCGCGCCAGCGCCGACTGAAGGCCGACTTTGATCGCCGGATCGGCGCTGGCGGCCACAGCGCGGCGCAAGTGCGCTTCCCCTTCAGCCGGGCGGCCTTGACGTCGAAGGAGATCGGCAACGTCTACGGCAATGATCGATGCCGCGTAGCTTTGCGGGCCCTCACGCGCTGCAGCGATGGCGGCCCTGCGATCAATGATCGTCCGCTCCCCCGCAAAATCGCCGATCAGCGCATAGGCGCTTTCCAGCACCGGCAGGGCATAATCCTGATCGTCTTGCGAGGCGTCATCCGAATTGCGCACCAGCACATCGACGATCGGCAGCAGCGCGGCGACCAGATCGGTCTTGCCTGCATCCCTTGCAGCTTCGAGCTTTTCCACAAGGGGGCGATACGAGGTCCGGGAGGCAGCCTTGTCGAGCTTTCCCCCAAGGGGACGAGAGCCGGTCTTGGAGACGACTTTGTCTGTTTTGCCGCCCGGCGCAGCAAGAGCAGGTATCGGCTGCACGATAGCCGCAAATGCAGCAAGCAAGCCGCCCCAACAGCAGATTTTCGATACGGCCATTTGGCACCCCCCACCCAGCAATTCTTGGCTGCAGGAACGGGTATTGGCAAGTGAGTGCATTGGTGCATGACAAAGAGAGGCACCGCCGCTCCGATGCGCCGTGACCGACGTGGACTGACGATCCGTTGCCACGCTCCGATTGGGCACCTTGAATGTCGGCTATCGCGACGACACGTGCCGAACCCGCCGGGAAAGCCGGCCCGCAATGCGTTAATCGCGGTTGGGATAGACATTGGTGTTCTTGACCACGCTATAGGCGAACCGCGTGTCGATCGAACGAATGCCCGGGAGCGCGTGGAGCTGCTTGCGCACGAAAGATTCGTATTCTTCGAGATCGGCGACCACCACCCGCAGCAGGTAATCCGAATCCCCGGTAGTCATGAAGCAATCGAGGATGGAATCGATTTCGCAGACCTTGCGCTCAAAGCCGTCGACCGTATCCTTCGCGTGTTTGTCGAGTGCGATGTTAACAAACACCGTCAAGGGCACCCCGTAAGCGCGTTGATTGACCAGCGCGGCATAGCCTTCGATCACCCCGCTCTCTTCGAGATTGCGCAGCCGCCGCAGACACGGCGACGGCGACAGGTTTACCCGTTCCGCCAGTTCGAGATTGGTGAGGCGGCCATTTTTTTGCAATTCGCGGACGATCTGCCGATCTTTCCGGTCCATTCGTGCCTCCAAGGGTCAAATATGCCAATCTTGTGACCTTTTGGGGCGAACATAGCAAGGTAACACTCCTTCAATCGTGCAATAATTGTGCAATTGGAGATGTTCTATGGCCACGAAAATCCACCCCGCGATGCACAATATGGGTTTCGCCACCCGCGCGATCCATCATGGTTATGATCCGAGCGAGGCCGAGGGCGCGCTGACCCCGCCGCTCCATCTGACATCGACCTTTGTGTTCGAAAACGCGCAAGCGGGCGGCGAAATGTTCGCTGGGACGCGCGAGGGACATTTTTACACCCGCATCTCCAACCCGACCAATGATTTGCTCGAAAAGCGCATCGCAGCCCTCGAAAATGCCGAAGCGGGCCTGGCCACCGCATCGGGGATGAGCGCGATCACATCGACCTTTTGGACCTTCCTGCAGGCGGGCGACGAGGTGATCACCGATAAGACGCTTTACGGCTGCACCTTTGCCTTCATGCGCCACGGGCTGACGCGGTTCGGGATCACCGTGACCCATGTCGATATGACCGATCCCGATCAGCTCGAACGGGCGATCTCGTCAAAGACCAAGATCGTCTATTTCGAAACCCCCGCCAATCCCAATATGCGGCTGGTCGATATTGCCGCGATTTCGGCGATCGCCCGGCGTGCGGGCGCGCGCTGCATCGTCGACAACACCTATGCTACCCCGGTGATCACCCGCCCGATTGAGCTGGGCGCGGATATTGTCGTCCATTCGGCCACCAAATATCTGGGCGGGCACGGTGATGTGGTGGCCGGGCTGGTGGTGGGCAGCGCAGAGGATATACGAGCGATCCGCCTCGTCGGGATGAAGGACATGACCGGCGCGGTGATGGCCCCGTTCAACGCGATGCTGGTCTTGCGCGGGCTCAAGACGCTCCAGCTTCGGATGCGCCAACACGCCCAGACCGCCGCCGAAATCGCGCGGTTCCTGCATGGGCATCCGGCGGTGTCAGTGGTGCATTATCCGGGCCTGCCAAGCTTCGGGCAAGCCGATCTGGCGCGCAAACAGATGGATCAATTCGGCGGGATGATGGCGGTCGAACTCAAGGGCGGTTACGATGCCGGGATCGCCTTGATGAACCGGCTGACATTGATCCATCGTGCGGTGTCCTTGGGCGACACCGAAACCCTGATCCAGCATCCCGCCAGCATGACCCATTCGGCCTATTCGCCCGAGGAACGCCGCGAACACGGCATTGCCGATAGTCTTGTGCGCATTTCTGTCGGGCTGGAGGACGCGGTCGACCTGATCGCGGATCTAGATCAGGCGCTTTCCCGCTGAATGCAAAGCGACGCGGCGCCCACACGTTCATGTCCGCCATCCACATTGCCGCCAGCTTCATCTTCTGGCTGCCCCAATGAGTCCTGAGCCTAGTGGGGATCGATCCGGCCCAACACGCGAAAGAAGAACGCAGTCGACCAGCCTATAAGAATAATGCCGAGAATGCTCTCGAAGGGGCCGAGCAGGTTCCAGGCGGGGTCGACATAGTCGTCGTTAAAACCAACCGTGGTATAACTGATGGTCGAGAAATAGAGCGCCTCGGCAAGCGTATCGATCGCGCCGATAGCGAGATAGAGCGCCGTGAACGCCCAGATCTCGATGCCGTGAAGCGCGAAGATGGCCAGCACAATAGCCAGCGTGAACACCGCGCCGCGCGGGGAAAGCGGGTCAATGTGGCGCAGCCGCTCTGCTGCCCGCTCGCTGCGCAGCGCCCTGCTGAGACTGAACAACCCCGCCCCATGGACGAAGACGCACAGCACAAGCATGGCAGTGGAAACGGTAAACTGAACCAGCATGACAGGGCTTATGCCTCGCGCCGATGGGTTAGGCCATAGGGCGTCCGCGTGGCGCCGCCCGCTCAGGGGGTCTTGCAGATGTTCTCGGCGCGCGCTTGGACCGGGCTGATCGCATCGGAGAGCGTGCAGGCATAGCGCCCCGGCGCAATTTCGGTGAGCCGCCGTTGACGATTGCGCGCGGGCTTGTCGCTCTCGGTCACCACCTTATCGATCACCAGCACGCGAGCCGGCGGCGCGGACCAGCTGGCCTAGCGGCCGGCTTCCGGCTCGATCCGCCCCTCGCTCGTGCCGAGGAAAAAGGCAAAGAGGTCGAACCGCGGCGCCTCGGCCGTTGGAGGGGAAGGCGCAGCAAGCGGCGGCGCTTCAACACAGCCCGCCGACGATTCAGTCTGGTAGAAGTGCGGCCACGATTGAAGCGGGGTCCGCGCCCGCGATCAACTGTCTCGCCGCTCCTGCGCGCAGCAAGTGCGCCACCGGATCAGGCACGGCCTCGGGCCCGAGCACCAGCACATCATAGCGCGAGACAGGCAGTCCGGCGGCAAGCGTGTCGGCAGCGGGGAGGCTCAACACCATCGCCGCGCAGCCTCGGTTGCCGACTAGCATCTGGCCTGCCTCCAGCAGCCCGCACGGCCCCTCGTGCAGCCATTCGCCCGCCAGGTGCACACCGGCATGATCGTGGCAGCCCGTGGCCATGCCGCGTGCGTCCAGCATGGCTGCAACTTCCTGCGCCAGCATGCCGTTCTCGCCGAACCCGGCGAGAATCGCACAGGGGATGCGTCCGCTCCCGGGCACCATCGCCGCAAGGATCTGGGGATAGACATGCGCGGAGGTGGTGCCGCCCAGCTGCGGCTGGGCATTGACTTCGCAGATCGCCGCACCGCCATCGCGCCACGAGCGTGCGATGTCGGGCATGATGAGATCGATCCCGGCCAGATCAAGCCGCAACGCCGCCGCGGCGCGCACCGCGAGGCGGGCATTGTCCGGGTGGACCTTGTCGAACACCGCGACCGGCATCCCGCCGGAGGCAACATTGGCCGCGCGGCGCAGCCGCACGAAATGTCCCGCCTGCGGCACGGACTGTTCAGAAAGACCCTCCTGCGCGAGCAAGCTCTGTGCTTCCTTGTCGAGCGCCAGCCGCTTGAGCGCGGCATGATCGCCGCTGCCCCGGCGCGGATCGGCATTGGCCTCGGCGACCAGCGCGGTGATGCTGCGGATGCCGTCGCCGGTCACACCCGCCGGCACCCGTTCGACCGCCCAGACCAGTGACCCCTGGAACACGGTCAGGCGGTAGTCGCGGCCGTGGATGTGTTTTTCGACGATGATCTCGCCCGAATGCTTGCGCGCCGCCTCGAAGGCGTGCGCGACCATGCCCGCGTTCTCCAGCCCGGCCGCAACCCCGGTGCCGCCGTCGAGATTGGCGGGCTTGACCACCACCGGATAGCCGAGCGCGGCCGCTGCGGCCTGGGCCTCTGCAGCATTGCCGACCCGGCGATGCTCGGGCACCGGCAGGCCCGCAAGCCGCAGATGCGCAGCCGCCAGCATCTTGCTGCGCGCCAGCTGCGTGGCGATGAACGGGGTCGCGTCGGTGAAGGTGCTGTCGAGCCAGCGGCCATGCACTCCCTCGCCCACCAGCAGGAACTGCCCGGGCAGCTCGCGCAGCGGCAGGCCCAGCCCATGCGCCGCGCGCACGAAGCGTGGCACGTTGCTGGAGCGGTAATTGGTCGCCGCCAGCACGCCGTGAAGCCGCACGAACTCGGCCTCGAGTGGCGGATCGCGGCGACCTTCGAGCAGCACCGGCAGCAGCGCGAGGAGGCATTGCAGCAGCGTCGAGAGCGGGCCGAGACTGCGCCCGGGCGCGGGGATCTGGCACAGCGCTGCTTCGCTTTCGTGCTCGATCACGCGCGCCGCCTCGCATACCGGCAGTCCGGCGGCGGCCTGGCAGGCATCGATCACGCCCAGAAGCCATGCCAGAGTTCTACCGCGGTCTGTCTCGGCAGCAGGAAGAGGCGGCGGTTCAAAGTGCGTCAGCAGGGCTGCGATGCGTTCCCCAGCGGCCGCGCAGGCCGGAGCCGGCAGAGCCGGGCCGTCCAGGCAGCACAACAACGAGGGGTAGGCGCTGGCATAGGCAAAGCCGGTGCAGGCCCGCGCCGGCTCGCGTAGCAGCCAGACCGCCGGCATGTCCGGATCAGGCATCGGGCCGCCGAGCGACAATCGTCATCAGGCTCCAGCGCAGGCCGGTGCGGCCATCCGGCAGCTGCTCCACTCCGGGGCCATCGTGCAGGGCACGCGCGATCGCCGCATCACCGGCCTTGCAGATATCGAACAACCCGCGGCAGAATGCGACCATCGCGGCTTCATCGGCGAACACCCATTGGAACGCCTCGAGCCGGTGCGAGAGCACGTCCCAGCCCGCCTCGGCCAGCTCGCCCGGCGTGTGCGCGTCGAGAAACACGCCCTCGTGCCCTGTGCTGTTGTTATCGCCCACAAAGCCGTCGAGAAACCGCGCCACCGGCGTATCGGTAGCGACATCCGACAGCACGAAGCGCCCGCCCGGACGCACGATCCGCCGCATGTCGCGGAACAGCGGTCGCTTGTCGGCGAGGTGGTGCACGCCGGCGATGCTGATCGCGACATCCGCCGCGCTGTCAGCAAAAGGCAGGGGCAACAGAGGCATTCCGGATTCTTGCGCGCCGGTGCGGTGGTTGGTGAAATCGGCACAAGGCTCGTGCCCCACCCACCCGCAGCCCTCGGGCAGATACCGACGCAAATAGCCCCCGCCCGCCGGCACGTCGGCCACCACCATTCCGGGCGAAAGCGCGGCATGGGCCAGCACCTGCGCGAATTCCTGCGCGCGGGCTTCGGGATAAGCCAGCATCGCCCGGTCGTAGGCCGAGCCGCGCTGGCCGAACAGGTCCTCGTAGGATGGCGCCGCCTGCACGTTCATGTCGATCCCCCTTGCGACGCCCCGGCGGGCAGGCCCGAAGACCTGCCCGCCGACGCTTGTGGCCCGGCAGGCTTCAGAAGCCAATGCCAAAGCCGATCCCCACGGCATAGCGGACCTTGTCGCCGAAGGTCGGCGCGCCAACCCGACCGAACAGCGAGACCACGCCCGGGCCCACCTCCTGGCTGAACCGTGCCTCGGCGCGCGGACGGGTGTCCTCGCGTTCGAGCGTGGCCGGGGTGGTAAAGGCCTCCAGCCCCGGGATCTCCGAAATGCCCTCCAGTTGGACAAGGTCGGCATCGACATCGCGCTCGACCATCGCGCCGAGCGTGAAGGTTCCACCGCTGCCAACCGGGATGATCGCCTCGAACCCGAGCGTGGCGAAGGTCGCATCGAACGAACCCCCGGCGAAGTCGGCGGGGAAGTCCCCCGGCGCCTCGGTAAAGGCATCGAGATCGCTGCCCTGCCAAGTAAGGCCGAGCACCGGTGCCAACACGATCCCGCCGCCGATGTCGACGCCGTAGGAAAGCTCACCGGTGATGGTGGTGGTGCCGATTTCGGATTCGCCCGGCGTCACCTCGACATTCTCCAGCCCGATGCCGCGCTGGAACACGTTGTCCTGACTGGCAAAGGCCACGCCGACCCGGCCCGAGAGACCGGTCGCTTCGGCGGGATCGCTGTCATATGCCACCCACGCCCCGAAGGCATTGCCGTCATCCGGCGTGATCGCGCCGATCGGGGTGCGGTAGTCGGTGATGACCGCGCCGATGCCGACTACGATCTGCTCGCTCGCGCGGTAGGCGCCGCTGAACTTCACCGTCTGGTCCTCGCGGCTGGCGATGCCGAGCGCTCCGTCTGCACCGGTCATTGTCATCAGGCCCTCAACTCCAAGGCAGAAGCTCTGATCGGCGCGCGGGTTGCAGCCGCCGTCGGCAGCCCAAGCCGTCATGTCGCGCTGGAACTCGGTGGTGAGTGCCAGATCATTGGCGAGCAGATCGAAGGACGCGATCATGTTGGTGAAATCCTGGATCTGCGTGCGGTAGATAAAGGCGCGGTAGCGCCCCTGCTCGGCGATCTCGGACTGGCCGACAATGGTGCTGCCGTCCTCGCTGATGGCCCAGGCATAGGACCACCGCCCACCCAGCGTGCCGAGGTCGACCATCCCGTCCTCCTCGGTCCAGCGGAAGGCGTGATAGTAGTTGTCTTCGCCGCCGAGGTGCGAATAGCCCGTCACCACCGAACCATCGGCGCTGACATCCTCACCGTAGGAATAGTCCCCTCCGAGCGTGCCGAGATCCTGCATCCCGGTCGCCTCGGTCCAGCGGAAGGCGCGGTAGGAGGAGTTCTCGACGCGAGCGGAGTGGCCGACGATCGTGCTGCCGTCTTTGCTGATCGCCCGGGCATAGGAATAGTTGCCGCCCAGCGTGCCGAGATCCCGCAGCCCGGCCGCCTGCGTCCAGCGGAAGGCATGGTAGTAATTGTTGGTGGTGTCGGTCGAGGAATAGCCGATCACCACCGCGCCTGAATCGTCGACATCGCGCGCGTAGGAGTAGTTGCCCCCCAGCGTGCCGAGGTTGACCATCCCGCCCGCCTGCGTCCAGCGGAAGGCGCGGTTGGCGTTGCCGTCGCCGGTAGTGATGTCGGATTCGCCGACCACCACCGAGCCATCGGCATTTGTAGCGATGGCATAGGAATATTCTCCTCCGAGCGTGCCGAGATCCGCCATTCCGCCCGCCTGTGTCCAGCGGAAAGCATGGTGGCGGCTGTTGGTCGTGTCGACATAGGAATAGCCGACCACCACCGCACCATCGCGGCTGAGATCATAGGCGTAGGAGTAGTTACCCCCGAGCGTGCCGAGATCCTGCATTCCGCCCGCGGAAGTCCAGCGGAAGGCGCGGCTGGAGTCATTGCCCGAAAGGCTGGACTGGCCGATCACCACATTGCCGTCGGCGCTAACCGCGCGGGCGTAGGAATAGGTGCCGCCGAGCGTGCCGAGATCGACCATCCCATCCTCGGGCGTCCAGATGAAGGCGTGGTTGTTCCAGTTGTTCTCCGAGATGTTAACCCGGGATTCGCCGATAACGACATTGCCGTCAGCGCTGACATCGATCGCGTAGGAATAGGATTCCGCGCCCTCTTCCAGCGCGCCGAGATCGAACATCACGTCGAGCGGCACGTCGATCGGGCCGTTGGACTGGGCCAGCGCGGCCGGACTCCAAACCGAGACAAGCGCGGTGGTGGCCAACAACCCTGCCGCCCTGAGGCTGCGATTCTGCAATGCCGAACGAGCCGACACTGCCGGATTCTTCAGACAGATAGTGGTCATAAGTGGTCTCCCAAAGGCACCCTGGATTCCCTTCCCAGAGGCCTTGGAGACATTTTTCGCGCCACTCGGCGTGCCATTCTTTGACGCCAATCAAAACGCAAAAAGCAGACAGATGGTTTTTCACGAGCGATAAGACGATTTTTAGTGTCGCATTTGTGCAGGTTTACGCAATTTCAGCGCCTTGCAAACGCCGTTTTCATGCGAGCCGCGGCGGCAGAAACCAGTTGCCTAACAAAACTGACAGGAGTGTAAATAGTGGCTGTAAACAAGCTTCGGGGCACAGCCGGACCGGTTCGGGCGAGACGGGCGATCTTGGCTTTGCATCGCGGCCGCGTTGCTGGCGTCCGGAGCGGAGAAGGCAAACCCCTATGCGATGCTCTTGCTGAACATGCGATCACTCGCCCTAATCTGGAATGCATCGGGAGAATGAGTTGGTAGCGGAGGAGGGACTCGAACCCCCGACACGCGGATTATGATTCCGCTGCTCTAACCGGCTGAGCTACTCCGCCCCATGGGCATCCGGTGCGGCTTTTGCGACCGGATTCGGCGCCGGGTGTCGGCCCGGGCGAGGCGCGCCATTACGGCGGGCGCGGCGCGGGGTCAAGCCCTGTTGGCGCAACCTTTAAAGTCGTTCGCGCCCGCGGAATGCGCAGGTCTTGATCCGCTCCCACGGCCCGCCCTGGTAGCGATGCAGCTCGAGCGCCGGGAAGGCAAAGCGGCCCTTGGCGGCCCACACCGCCAGTTCGGGCGCAAGCGCCGCCTGGAGTGCCCTTGCCTCGTCCTTGGAGACCTTGTTCTGGATGGTGATGTGCGGGCGCGGCTCGTAAAGATCCTGCGCCGTCAGGCTGCCGTGGAAGTGTTCGGCGATGATGGTGCGCAAGGCCAGCAATTGCGGCGCTTCAAGCGCGATGGCGGTCCCTTTGCCGAGGTCCATCACCCCTTTGACCGCGCCTTCAGGAGCGGCGAATTCCCCCGCCACCTTCGGCAGGAAATCGCGCAGTTCCTCCAGCAGCGAGGGCGCGAAGGCGTGGAACAGCGTCACGTGCGCGTGAAGGTGGTTCTTTTCCGCCGGGTAATGCGCGCGGCGCAGGCCTTCGGCATATCCCGCCAGATCGGGCGGCAGGGCGGCGGTGAGGATGAAGGGCTGAGGGATCGCGAGCGCTCCGGCCTACATCTCGCCCCGTTCGCGGCGGATCGCATACCACTTGGCGACATTGGCGTTGTGCTGGGCCAAGGTGTCGGCGAACCAGTGGCCGCCCGTGCCATCGGCGACCATGAACAGGGCCGCGGTCTTCTCGGGGTTCATCACCGCCGCGATGCTGGCGCGTCCGGGATTGGTGATCGGGCCTTCGGGCAGGCCGGTGCGGGTGTAGGTGTTGTAGCCATTGACCGCAGAAATCTCCGACTGCTTGATCCGGCGGCCAAGCGGCTTGCCCTTGGTCAGCGGGTAGATGATGGTCGGATCGGCCTGCAGCTTCATGCCGGTGCGCACGCGGTTGGAATAGAGCCCTGCGACCATCCGGCGTTCTTCCGATTTGCCGGTTTCCTTCTCGACAATCGAGGCGAGGATCAGTGCATCGCGCATCGTATCGACCGCGATGCCGGGCGCGCGCTTGCCCCATTCCTCGGCCAGCGCCTTGTCCATGGCCGCCTGCATCTGTTCGACGAGGCTCTTGCGGGACTGGCCGCGTTCAAATGCATAGGTATCGGGGAGGATCGAGCCTTCGGGCGGGACAGCGACCTCTCCGGTCAGCAGGTCTTCGGCCATCAGGCGTTCCCATACGAGGATCGAGGGCATGCCTTCGGGGATCGTCACGAACCGCCGGACGACATCGCCCGATTGGAACGCGGCGAGGATATCGCCCTGGCTCATGTCGGGGGTGAGCAGGAACTCGCCCGCCTGGATCGGCGTATCGGAGCCGAAGATGCGCGCTTGCAGCACAAAGCCGGAGGCCGAGGTGATCAGCCCCTCGGCCTCAAGCTTGTCCGCCACCGAGGCGACTGACGCGCCCGAGGGAATGGTGAAGCTGGTATCCTTGGCAATCGTCGCCGAGCCAAGGACAACCCATGCAAGCACCAGTCCGGCCGCCGCCAGACCGACCAGAGCCAGCAGCAACCGGGACAGGCGCATAGGTGTCAGTCGACCTTTTGCATGATGATCGAGGCGTTGGTGCCGCCAAAGCCGAAGCTGTTGTTGAGCACGGCGCGCACTTCGCGCTTCCTTGCCTTGAGCGGCACGAGGTCGATGCCTTCCGTGCCATCATCGGGATCATGCAGATTGAGCGTCGGCGGCACGATCCCGTCGCGCATCGCAAGGATGCAGAAGATCGCCTCCACCGCGCCTGCGCCGCCGAGCAAGTGGCCAATGGCCGACTTGGTCGAGGACATTGATGCGCCGCCCAGATCATCGCCCAGCACGCGCTTGATTGCGGCGAGTTCGATGGTGTCGGCCATGGTGCTGGTGCCGTGGGCGTTGATATAGTCGATATCGCCCGGCCCGAGGCCCGCCTTTTTAAGAGCCATGCGCATCGCCAGTTCCGCGCCGCGCCCTTCGGGGTGCGGGGCGGTGACGTGGTAGGCATCGCCCGACAGGCCGTATCCGGTGACTTCGGCGTAGATCTTCGCACCGCGTGCCTTGGCGCGTTCGTATTCTTCCAGCACGATCACGCCTGCGCCTTCGCCCATAACGAAGCCGTCGCGGCCCTTGTCATAGGGGCGGCTGGCTTCGGTCGGGCGGTCATTCATGCTCATGTTGAGCGCGCGCGCCTGTGCGAAGCCGGCGATGCCGAGCGGGTTGATGGTGCTTTCCGCCCCGCCCGCCAGCATCACATCGGCATCGTCAGCCATGATCATCCGCGCAGCATCGCCGATCGAGTGTGCGCCGGTGGAACAGGCGGTGACGACCGCATGGTTCGGCCCCATGAAGCCGTACTTGATCTGCACCTGACCGGTGATGAGGTTGATCAGGCGTCCGTGGACGAAGTGCGGGGAAACACGCGAAGGGCCGCGTTCGTGGAGGTTGACGCTTTCCAGCTCGATCCCCGGCAACCCGCCAATGCCCGATCCGATCGAGCAGCCGGTGCGCTCCTTCTCGGCCTGGGTCATGTCGGTCAGGCCCGCGTCTTCCAGCGCTTGCCCGGCGGCATCGATGCCATAGATGATGAAGGGATCGACCTGGCGCTGGACCTTGTGATCCACGCGCTTGTCAGCGTCGAAGCCCCAGGGGTGATCCTTGCCCTTCACCTCGCAGGCGATGGTGCACTTCTGGTTCGAGGCATCGAAACGGGTGATCTGACCCGCCCCGCTTTCGCCCGCGATCAGGTTTGCCCACGTCGTCTCGACATCGCCGCCAAGCGGGGTGACAAGACCGAGGCCGGTTACAACCACACGGCGCATTAAACTTCTCCCAAAACGCAAGACAGGCTCAACCCGCTGGGGCTGAGCCTGTCAAAATCCCGCATTCCTTCCGCAAGGGACGGCCTCCTTGTCCCTCGACAGGCTCGGGACCGGGACAGACGGGATGGCCGGGCCTTAGCCCTTGTGTTCTTCGATGTACTTGGTCGCATCACCAACGGTGGTGATCTTCTCGGCCGCATCGTCGGGGATTTCGACACCGAATTCCTCTTCGAACGCCATCACCAGCTCGACGATGTCGAGGCTGTCAGCGCCCAGATCGTCGATGAAGCTTGCATCCTGAGTAACCTTGTCAGCTTCGACGCCGAGATGCTCGACGACAATCTTGGCCACCCGGTCGGCAGTATCGCTCATGGTATTCCCTCTTGAACTGGGGTTAAAATGTCTCGCTCCGCCCTAAAGAACGCAGGGGGGATGTGCAAGTGGGCTTGAGGCACGCTGCCCACAAGGGCGTGGCGCACCCCGCGCCCGGTGAAAATCAGGCCCGGTTGAACTTAAACGTCCTTCTTCGGCGGTTCGACCACACGCAGATGCAATTCACGCAAGGACCGCGGCTCGGCCGGGCTTGGCGCGCCCATCAGCAGATCCTCGGCACGCTGGTTCATCGGGAACAGCGAGATTTCGCGCAGGTTCTTGGCGCCGCACAGCAACATGACGATGCGGTCGACGCCGGCGGCCATCCCGCCATGCGGCGGCGCGCCATACTGGAACGCGCGGTACATGCCGCCGAAGCGTTCTTCCACGTCGGCCTTGGACAGCCCCACAAGTTCAAACGCCTTCACCATCGTGTCCGGCATGTGATTGCGGATCGATCCGCTGGCGATTTCGAAGCCGTTGCAGACCAGATCGTACTGGTAGGCCTTGATCGTCAGCGGGTCCTGCCCGTTGAGCGCGTCGATCCCGCCCTGCGGCATCGAGAAGGGGTTGTGGCTGAAATCGACCTTCTTTTCGTCCTCGTTCCATTCGTAGAACGGGAAATCGACAATCCAGCACAGCGCGAAGCGGCTTTCGTCAATCAGGCCCAGTTCCTCGCCGACGCGAATGCGCGCGGCACCCGCCAGCTTGGCAGCGTCGGCTTCCTTGCCAGCGGCGAAGAACAGCCCGTCATTCTCGCCAAGACCAAGCTCGGCGTAGAGTTCGGCCATCCGCTCAGCGCCGTGGTTCTTGGCGATCGGGCCGCCGAATTCGCCGCCCTTGCGGGTCACGTAACCGAGGCCCGCGTAACCTTCCTTGCGCGCCCAATCGTTCATGTCGTCGAAGAACTTGCGGCTCTTTTCGTGCGTCGCAGGCGCGGGGATCACGCGGACGACACCGCCGCCACCGACGATCTTTTCAAACAGGCCGAAACCGGATTGGGTGAAGTGCGAGGACACGTCCGAAATGATCAGAGGGTTGCGCAGATCCGGCTTGTCGGAGCCGTATTTCAGGATCGCTTCGTCATACGGAATGCGCGGGAATTCACCGGCCGGGGTCACGGCCTTGTCGCCCGCGAAGGCGGCGAAGGTGCCCTGGATCACCGGCTCCATCGTCTCCCACACCTCTTCCTGCGTGACGAAGCTCATTTCCAGATCGAGCTGGTAGAATTCGCCCGGCAGGCGATCAGCGCGCGGATCTTCGTCACGGAAGCACGGGGCAATCTGGAAGTAGCGGTCGAAACCGGCAACCATCAGCAATTGCTTGTACTGCTGCGGCGCCTGCGGGAGCGCGTAGAACTTGCCCGCGTGGATGCGGCTCGGCACGAGGAAATCGCGCGCGCCTTCGGGGCTGGAGGCGGTCAGGATCGGGGTCGAGAATTCGTTGAAGCCGACCGCGCCCATCCGCGCGCGCATGTCGGCGATCACCGCAACGCGGGTCATGATGTTCTTGTGCAGCGTCTCGCGCCGCAGATCGAGGAAGCGGTACTTCAGGCGCACGTCTTCAGGATAGGGCTGCTCGTCAGCGACCGGCATCGGCAGCTCTTCAGCGGCGCTTTGCACAGTGATGGCGCGGGCAAACACCTCGACCTCGCCGGTGACGATGCGCGGGTTCACCGTCTCGGCGGCGCGGGCCTTGACCTCGCCTTCGATGGTGATGACGCTTTCCACCCGCAGACGGTCCAGCACCGGCAGGGCGGGCGAGTCAGCGTCGGCGACGATCTGGGTGATCCCGTAGTGATCGCGCAGGTCGACAAACAGCACGCCGCCGAAATCGCGCTTGCGATGGACCCAGCCCGACAGACGGACGGTCTCGCCGACGTTGGCGGAAGAAAGCTGTGCGCAAGTATGCGTGCGGTAGGGGTGCATCTAAACTCTTGTCCTGTTCGCGGCTATGACGCTAGGGCGCGCTCGCGCGGCGCTTTCGGAGCCTTGCTCCGCCGTCGGCGCGCTAACAGGGGAAGCCTTGCGCTTTGTCAAGCGGTGCAAGGCTATGATGGGTTCAAACCCGAGGGCGGCACTCCGCCTGCAAAGCGAAAAGATGACATGAAAATCCACCCGCTGATTACCACCACCGAAGCTCTCTCCGATCTCTGCGCCCGCCTCGCCAAGTCCGAATTTGTCGCGGTTGATACCGAATTCATGCGCGAGAACACCTATTGGCCCGAACTGTGCCTGGTGCAGATCGCCAACACCGAAGAGGCCGCCGCGATCGATCCGATGGCGGACGGCATCGACCTGAAACCGCTGCTCGACCTGATGTGCGACAATGAAGACGTGCTCAAGGTCTTCCACGCGGGCGGGCAGGACGTCGAAATCATCGTCAACCTGACGCAGCGGACCCCGCATCCGATCTTCGACACCCAGATCGCGATGATGGCGATCAGCCAGTCCGAACAGATCGGCTATGCCAATCTGGTCGAGACGTGGATGGGCCTCACGATCGACAAGGGCGCGCGCTTCACTGACTGGAGCCGCCGTCCGCTGACCGACCGCCAGATCGAATATGCCATCGGCGACGTGACGCATCTGGCCACGATCTTCCCGCGCATCCTGAAAAAGCTGATCAAGACCGGCCGCGGGCTGTGGCTGGATGCCGAGATGGAAAAGCTCGCCGATCCGTCGAACTACCTCACTGATCCGGGTCAGGCGTGGAAGCGCATCCGCCAGCCGGGCCGCAATCCGCAGGTTTTGGGCCGGATGAAGGCTCTGGCTGGCTGGCGCGAGAGCGAGGCGCAGCACAAGAACATCCCGCGCGGGCGGATCATGCGGGACGAAACGCTCGCCGATATCGCCAGCCACCCGCCCAAGAACCAGGCTGACCTTGCCAAGGTGCGCGGCCTTTCTGCAGCGTGGCGTGACAATGATATCGGCAAGCGGCTGATGAAGGTGCTGGCTGACGCCGAGCCGCTGCCCAAGGACGAAATGCCCGAGAAGATCAAGCAGGGCGCCCCGCTGGGCAAGGAAGGCGCGCTGGTGGCGGACCTGCTCAAGCTGCTGCTGAAAATCCGCGCCCGCGAAATCGACGTGGCCCCGCGCCTGCTGACCCGCGCCGACGAGATGGAAGCGCTGGCAGCGGGCGTGCGCGATCTGCCGGTGCTGCAAGGCTGGCGCTTCGAAGTGTTCGGCAAGGACGCGCTTGATCTGGTCGAAGGCAAGCTCGCCTTCGCGGTGGAGCGCGGCAAGCTCAAGATGACCCATATTGACGATGTGGTCGTGCCGGGACCGGAACCCAAGGATGCGTCGGAGGTCGAGGCAGAGCCTGAACCTGATCCCGATACGCTGGCGGCGGAGTAGCGCGCCCTCGTGTCCACCTACCTCCCCACCATCAAGCAGCTGCAATACCTCGTCGCACTGCATGAACATGGCCATTTCGGCAAGGCGGCAGACGCCAGCTTCGTGTCGCAATCGACGCTGTCAGCAGGCATCCGCGAGCTGGAATCGCTGCTCGGTGTGACGCTGGTGGAACGCTCGCGCCGCGTGGTGCGCTTTACCGCGCTGGGCGAGCAGGTGGTGGCCAAGGCCAACCGCCTGCTGCGCGAGGCGGAGGAGCTGGCCGATCTGGTGCAAGCCTCGGGCAAGCCGCTGTCGGGCGAATTGCGCATGAGCGTGATCCCAACCATCGCCCCCTTCCTGCTCCCCCGCATGTTGCCGCGCCTGAAGCGCGAGCGGCCTGACCTCAAGCTGCTGCTGCGCGAGGAGACGAGCCACGATGCGCTCGAATCGCTCAATCACGGGCGGGTCGATTGCGTGCTGCTGGCCCTGCCCTTCGACACCGGCGATGCCGCCATCGCGCACATCGCCGACGACCGCTTGTTCATCGCCTTCCCCAAGGACGATCCGCGCGATCCGCCCGCCAGTATCAAGCCTGAAATGATCGACCAGGGCCGATTGCTGCTGCTGGAAGACGGCCATTGCCTGCGCGATCATGCCCTTGCAGCCTGCAACCGCGCCGAACTGCGCGCCAGTGCGGCGATGATCGGCACCAGTCTGCACACGCTGGTGCAGTTGGTCGACAATGATCTGGGCCTCACCATGCTGCCGGAAATGGCGCTCAACGCAGGCATCCTTGCAGGAACGCAAGTGGTCGCCCGCCCCGTCGACAGCCCCACCGCCAAGCGCGAGATCGTGCTGGCGTGGCGCAAAAACTCCCCGCGCGAGGCCGATTTCCTGCTGCTGGCCGAGGAACTGCGGGCGGGCTAGGCGCGGGCTGCTGTCAGCACTCGACCAGCGCAAGGCTCATCGCGAGGCTGGTGCCGAGCGCCATTCGCACCCTGCGCGGAGGGATGCTGAAGCGCCCTCCTCGCCGCCGCGCTTTCGCCGATGCTGCGGCATCCTGCGCCGCAAGGCCCATCAGCCGGTCGGTCTGGCGGTGTTCAATATCGTCGACGATATCGTGGACATCTTCGGCCAGCAGTTCGGCATCGCCGATCAAGGCCGACGCACGCGCATAATCGCCCTGCGCAATCGCAGTGCGTGCCTCACGCTGGAGCTTTCGAGCGTGGTCTGCCAATTGTCCGACATAGGCGCCCGGCTGGCGCGATGTATCTGATCCCATGGGAAATAGTGTAACCCAAACCCGCGCGTCTGCGCCAGCCCTCAATCCATGTGCTTGAGGCCGACCCTCAGGTAATCCCAACCCGTCACGCAGGTCAGCACCGCAGCCGTCCACAAGCTGACCAGCCCGATCAGATGCACCCAGCTTTCGGCGATGGTGCCGCAAGCCTCGAACACCGACTGGCACGGCTGCCCATGCACCGCGCCGCCGAGGATCAGCGCGCCCAGCGAGACCAGCTGGAACGTCGTCTTCCATTTGGCCAGCTTCGACACCGGCACCGAAACCTGCGCTCCGCCGAGGAACTCGCGCAGGCCCGACACCGCGATCTCGCGCACGAGAATGATCAGCCCGGCAATCACATGGACATCACCCGCATAGGGCCCGCGCAGATAGCCCTGCGCGGTCAGCACCAGAATGACGGCGGCCACCATGATCTTGTCGGCAATCGGATCGAGGAAGGTTCCCATCTTCGACACCGTGCCCTGGGCGCGGGCGAGATAGCCGTCGAGGTAATCTGTCAGCGCAATGACGCAATACAGCCCGAAGCCGATCAGATAGCCCAGCCGCCAGTCCGGCCACCACAGGAAAAACGCAAGCAGCGGCACCGCAAAAATGCGCGACAAAGTGAGGATGTTGGGCAGGCTCGACATGGTTGACCCCCGCTCTAGCGCGGCATCACCCGCTGCAAAACCCCTCGCGCCCAGCTTCCCCCATAATGAAACGCACAAGCGCCGCGCAGCTTGCGCTCTTGTGAAAGCGTGGCTGCCCGCTATGTCCCGCTTAACTGACAGGGAAACGCCAGCGTTACAATCGCATGACCACATCGACCAACCTCATGCGTCAGCGGCGATTTCTCCCGCTGTTTCTGACCCAGCTGCTCAATGCGCTGAACGACAATCTCTACAAGAACGCGATGGTGCTGTTCGTGGTCTATCAGGTCTACGATTCGCCCGAGATGGAGACGCTGATCAGCGGCGTTGCCACAGCGCTGTTCGTGCTGCCCTTCGTGCTGTTTTCGGCCACGGCAGGCCAGCTGGCCGACATGCGCGACAAGACCAAGATCATCCGCTGGATCAAGTTTGCCGAAATCCTGATCATGTCGGTCGGCGCCACCGGCCTGCTGCTGGCCGCTAAGGGCGTGCAGATCGAAGGGCTCGCCATTCCGCTGATGTTCGTCGCGCTGTTCGCGATGGGGGTGCATTCCACCTTCTTCGGCCCGATCAAATACGCGATCCTGCCGCAACATCTCCACAAGGATGAAGTGCTGGCTGGCACCGGTCTGGTGGAAGCAGGAACATATGTGGCGATTCTGGTCGGCATGATGCTCGGCGGTGCGATGCCGATTACCTATTCGATTGTCGGCGTGATCGTGATTGCGCTGATCGGCTATGCCACCTGCCGCTGGGTGCCGTCCGCTCCAGCGCAGACCACCGAAACCAAGGTCGACTGGAACCCGATCCGCGCGTCGAAATCGCTGATCAGCTTTTCCATGGGCAATCCCGAATTGCGCTATTCGGTGCTGGCGATCAGCTATTTCTGGGCGATTGCCGCGATCCTCTCGGTGCAGTTCATCCCTCTAGCCAAGAATGTGCTGCTGGCTGACAAGCAGGTGGCCGCGGTGCTGCTGGTGGCATTTTCCGCCGGGATCGCAATCGGATCGGTCTCGATCAACGCGCTGCTGAAAGGCGACATATCGGCGCGCTATTCGGCGCGCTCGGTGCTGGTGCTGGGGGTGCTCCTGATCGCCTTCTACGGCCTGTGCCGGATGTGGGATCTGACGCCGTCGGGCGAGCTGTTCACTGTGTGGGAGTTTCTCGCCCAGCCGCTTGCGCTGGTGCTGACATTCAACCTGTTGCTGATCGCGGTTGCAGGCGGGATGTTCGTGGTGCCGCTCTATGCCTTCCTGACGACCCGCGTCGACAAGTCCGAAGCCTCGCGCTCGGTCGCGGCGAACAACTTCATCTCGTCGATCTTCATGGTGATCGGTGCAGGCATTGCTGGTGCCTTGGGGTTCTTCGGCATCCCGCTGCAGGAACAGCTGCTGCTCAGCCTGATCCTGTGCGTGTTCTCTGCCCAGCTTGCGCGCAAGCTTCACGCCACCGAAGCGCTGCGGACCGGCGAGGAAACCTTCAGATAATAAAGGCGAAAATCGCCAGCGTTGCCGCCACATAAGTGCTGGCAACGCCGCGCACATCCTCAAGCGTCAGCCGCCACAGGGCCTCGGCCGGGATCGGGATCAAATCGCGCTTCACATGCGGCGGCAGGCTCGCCCGGAACCAGTGGCGGGCGGTCTCGTCAGTGAGGACCAGGCTGCGGCGCATTGCGATTCTCCCGTGGCAGGACCGCCAGCTTTAAGACTTTCTTAACCATTGGAAACGGTTTGCGACGAGGCTGTCGCAAGGTGGGACAGGCCGTGACGGGGCGCAGGCAGGACCGCCCGGATTTGCACCGCCCCGCGCCCGGCGGTAGAGGCGCAGGCAACACGACGGGAGAGTTTCGAGATGACTGATTCCACGGGCCCGAACGGCACCCGCAGCGCGGCTGCCTTGCTGGTCGATTGCCTTGGCGTTCAGGGGTGCGAGCGGATTTTCACCGTGCCGGGCGAAAGCTTCCTCGCCGTGCTGGATGCCCTGCCCGACCGTCCCGAGATCGAGGTCATCACCTGCCGTCAGGAAGGCGGAGTGGCGTTCATGGCCTGCGCTGATGGCACCATGAATGCCGCAGGCTCAGGCCGCCCCGGCGTGGCTTTCGTCACGCGCGGGCCGGGCGCGACCAATGCGAGCATCGGCGTGCATGTCGCGCATCAGGATTCGCAGCCGATGATCCTGTTCGTGGGTGACGTGGCGCGCGGAATGCAGGGCCGCGAAGGGTTTCAGGAGGTCGATTTTTCCGCATTCTTCGGCCCCATCTGTAAATGGGCGGCGCGGATCGATGATCCTCTGCGCATCCCCGAATACATCGCCCGCGCCTATGCGGTGGCGATCAGCGGGCGGCCCGGCCCGGTGGTGCTCGCCTTGCCAGAGGATATGCTGGTGGAGCAGGTGCCGGCCAGCCTCGCCCCCCGCCCAGCCGCAGTGCGCCCCGCTCAGGCGGCCTGCCCTGACGCGATGGCCGCATTGTTCGACCTGATCGCCGATGCCGCCAGCCCCGTCGCAATCATCGGCGGCGCTGGCTGGAACGCCAAGGCACGCGAATATTTCCAGACCTTTGCGACGCGAATCGGCCTTCCCGTGGCAACCGCCTTCCGGCGGCAGGACGCGATTGCGCCCGATTGCCCGGTCTATGCCGGCAACCTCGGCTATGGCCCCAACCCCAAGCTCATCGAGCGCGTGAAGAACGCCGACCTTATCATCGCAGTCGGCGCGCGGTTGGGTGAGGCGACCACGGATGGCTACGAGGTGCCGAGCCTTGAACACCACGGCCAGCTCCTCGTTCACATCCACCCTGACCCGGAAGAACTGGGCCGCGTCTACCGCACCGATCTGGCGCTGTGCTGCGCTGTCGATGAATTTGCCGAGTGTGCCGCGCTGTGGGAAGACGAGGGCATCATCGCCTTCGATGCGGGCGCAGAGGCGCACCGCGAATGGCTCGACTGGTCAACGCCCCGGCCGTCTGACGCTGCCATCGATCTGGCCGCCTGTGTGGGAGCCATGCGAGAGGCGCTGCCAGCCGACACGATCATCTGCAACGGCGCGGGCAACTTTGCCGGGTGGTGGCACCGCTACTGGCGCTATTCCGCCTATCCGGGCCAGCTTGCCCCGACCTGCGGCGCGATGGGTTACGGCGTCCCTGCCGCTGTAGCGGCTGCCCTGCGCTTTCCCGAACGCACCGTCGTCGCCGTGGCGGGCGACGGGGACTTCCTGATGAACGGGCAGGAGCTTGCCACCGCCGCGCAATATGGCGCAAATCTGATCGTCGTGGTGGTCGACAACGGCGCTTACGGCACGATCCGGATGCATCAGGAGCGCGAATATCCGGGCCGCGTCTCGGCCACCGCGCTTGCCAATCCCGATTTCGCCATGCTCGGCGCGGCCTATGGCGCGTGGAGCGCCCGGGCGGCGACGACCGCCGAATTCATCGCGGCGCTGGACGAGGCCAAGGCCCGCAAGGGCATCCGCCTGATCCACGCTGTCACCGATCTCGAACGGATCGCCGCGAGCGGTGCGACCATCAGCGGACTGCGCGCGCGGGCGAAAGGCTGAGCCTCAGCCCCGCGCCATCTCGCAGATCACCTGCCATTCGGCAGGTGTCACCCCGCACACCGACAGGCGCGACTGGCGGATGAGCTGCGTTTCGGCGAGGCGCGGCTCGGCCTTGATCGCGACCAGCGTGACGGGGTGGGCGAATTTTTCCTTCGCCTTCACTTTCACCGCGGCCCATTTGCCGGTCTCGTCGGTCGGATCGGTGATCCCGGCAACACTGATGGTGCAGATGCCGACCACCTCCAGCCCCTCGCGCGAGTGGTAGAAGAACGCCTCATCCCCCACCTGCATCGCGGCCAGATTGTTGCGCGCCTGATAATTGCGCACACCGTCCCATGTCCCCTCGCCTTCGGCGACAAGATCATCCCAGCTGTATTTGAACGGTTCGGATTTCATCAGCCAAAAAGCCATGCGAACAGCGCGCTCCCTTGCAAAGTGCAGGCCCCGATAGCCCGCGCAGCGGCGCCTCGCCAAGCCCCTGAACAGCTTTGTCCGGGTTAACCCGATCTTTAACGCGATCTGCGATGAATCGCCTGAGACGCCTGTGGCCCCTTGGCCATTGCATCGGTGTCGAACGGATAAGGCAACGGTTTTGACAGATCACGAGCCAGACAACCCACTGCAAGCCGCTGAGCGCGATATCATCGCGATCGGACTTGCTGTGGCGGCGATCATCATGCTGGTCGGTACCGGCGGTTCGGTGCTGCCCAAAGTCCTCGACGCCCTGTTCGGCAACGGCACCCGCCCCGACGTGCTGCTGGTCAATGCGCTGCTTTTGAACATTGCGCTGATCATCTTCGGCTGGCGGCGTTACCGCGAACTGACCCGCGAAATCGCCGAGCGTCGCCGCGCCGAGGCGCGCGCGCAGCTGCTCGCCGCCACCGATCCGCTGACGCTGTGCCTCAACCGGCGCAGCATGCTGGAGGCGACCGAGGAACTGCGTTCGCGCGCGGCGATCCGCGGCGAGGCGGTTGCCTATTGCATGATGGACCTCGACAATTTCAAGCAGATCAATGACATGCACGGCCACCCGATCGGGGACGCGGTGCTGGTGATGCTGTGCGAACGGGTCCGTGCGCTGCTCCCGCGTGAAGCCCGGCTGGCACGGCTGGGCGGCGACGAGTTCGCCTTTGTCATGCCCTACCCCGCTGGACATGACGACCGGGTCGATGATCTGGTGATTCGCCTGTTCGAAACTCTGGCCCAGCCTTATCGCCTGCCCGAACTGACCGTCGAACTGACCTTGTCGATCGGTCTTGCCGCCGATCACGATGCCGACGGCACCATCGGCCTGGTGGTTGATGCCGGCGCGCTGATGCAGCGGGCGGACATGGCGCTGTATCACGCCAAGAAACAGGGCCGGAACCGCTATTTCTGGTTCGAACCGAGCATGGAAGCCGAACTCAGGTTCCGCAACCAGCTGGAAACCGGCATCCGCCGGGGTCTGGCGCGCGGCGAATTCGTGCCGTTCTACGAACAGCAGGTCGATCTGGATTCGGGCGTGCTGGTCGGCTTCGAAATGCTGGCCCGCTGGCGCTCGCCGCAGCTGGGCCTCATCAGCCCCGACATCTTCGTGCCGATCGCCGAGGAAATCGGCCTGATCAACGAATTGTCCGAACGGCTGATGGAACAGGCCTTCGCCGATGCCCGCGAGTGGGATGACAGCCTGACGCTGTCGATCAACATTTCGCCGGTGCAGCTGCGCGATCCGTGGTTTGCCCAGCGGCTGCTGAAAAAGCTGGTCGCGGCAGGCTTCCCGCCGCAGCGGCTGGAGATCGAGATCACCGAAAGCTGCCTGCACGAAAATATCGGCCTTGTGCGCTCGATGATCATGTCCCTGCGCAACCAGGGCGTCCAGATCAGCCTCGATGATTTCGGCACGGGCTATTCCAGCCTTGAACAGCTGCGCAACCTGCCGTTCGACCGCATCAAGATCGACCGCAGCTTCATCAGCGAACTGCGCGAGCCGGGCAACCATTCGCGCATCGTTGAAGCGATCATCTCGCTGGGTCGCGGGCTTGATCTGCCGCTGACCGCCGAAGGCGTGGAAGACGAGCAGATCCTTAAGGCCCTCAAATCGATGGGACGCCTGAAGGCGCAGGGTTATTTCTATGGCCAGCCCGAAGACGCCGAAGCTGTGCGCGTCCGGTTGAAGGCAGCCGGCCGTCTGAACGGATCCACCGGTGAACCGGTCGGAAAGCCGCCGCGCAACGGCACCGACGACGGCCCGACGCTTTATCGTATCGCCCGTCCCTGATCCGCGCCCGCTGCGGCGGGCAGGACTGGACGCGCAGGCTTGCGGTGCATAGATGCGCAGGCGTGACGCAGGCTATTTCCTTCATCAAGATGCACGGGCTGGGCAACGACTTTGTCGTGCTCGACGCGCGCGAGGGCGCACTTCCCGCAATGACCGCGACGGTTGCGCGCGCGCTGGCTGACCGCCGCACCGGGATCGGGTTCGATCAGCTGATCCTGCTCGAACCCAGCCAAACCCACGATTTCCGGGTGCGGTTCTTCAATTCCGACGGCAGCGAGGTGGGAGCCTGCGGCAATGGCAGCCGTGCGGTGGCGCTGCTGCACGGCGCGTCGGCGGTGGTGGAGACCGATGGCGGCGTGCTCGCTCTCGAACCGTTGGAGGGCGGCGCACGGGTCGATATGGGCGCGCCGCGCTTTGAATGGGATGCCATTCCGCTGGCCTATCCGATGGACACCTTCACCATGCCGGTCGGTTGGCCGATGGAAGATGGGTCATTGGAAGGCCCGATGGCGGTCAATGTCGGCAATCCCCATGCGGTGTTCTTCGTCGATGATGCCGATGCAGTGCCGCTCGGAGATATCGGGCCGGTGATCGAGCATGACCCGCTGTTTCCCGAGCGCGTGAACGTCAATGTGGCGAGCCTTGCCGGGCCTGATCACCTGCGTCTGCGGGTGTGGGAACGCGGCGCTGGGCTGACCCGCGCTTGCGGCACCGGCGCATGTGCCACAGCCGTAGCGGCGATACGGCGCGGGCTTGTCGCCAGCCCGGTGCGTGTCTCGCTTCCCGGCGGCGACCTTGTGATCGCGTGGGAGCCGGGCGGCACAATCCTGATGAGCGGGCCTGCCGCGACAAGCTTTCGCGGCACCTTCGACTGGGACGATTACGCGTGAACGCGCCGCAGATCATCAGTCTGGGTTGCCGCATGAACATCGCCGAGAGCGAAAAAATGCGGGCGATGCTCGCGGGCGAGAGCGATCTTGTCGTCGTCAATTCCTGCGCGGTGACGGGTGAGGCGCTCAGCCAGACCCGCAAGGCAATCCGCCGCGCCCGGCGCGATTATCCCTCGGCGCGGCTGGTGGTGACCGGCTGCGCGGCGGAGATCGACCGCGCGGCGATCGGCGCAATGGACGAAGTCGACGGGTTGGTGGCCAACGCGGCAAAGCTTGATCCGCGCGCATGGAACATCGCCGCCGAAGCGCCTCCGGTAGCGCCCGCCCGCACCCGCGCCTTCGTGGCGGTGCAGAACGGCTGCGATCATGCCTGCACCTTTTGCGTGATCCCCCAAGGCCGCGGTGTCAGCCGCTCGTTGACGGTCAGCCAAGTCCTGCAGGAAGTGGGCAATCATTGTGCCGCTGGCGTGCAGGAAGTTGTCCTGACGGGTGTGGATCTTACCAGCTGGGGACAGGATCTCGCCAATTCACCCCGCCTCGGTATGCTCGTCCAGGCGATCCTGAAAGAACAGGCCGGGCTCACGCGCCTCCGCCTGTCTTCAGTCGACGGGGTGGAGATTGACGAGGCCCTGTTCGAACTGCTCGCCCACGAACGCCGGGTGATGCCGCATCTGCATCTGTCGTTGCAGCACGGCGCGGACCTGATCCTGAAGCGCATGAAGCGCCGCCACCTTCGGGCTGATGCGGTTGATCTGGTGGCGCAGCTGAAGGCGCTGCGCCCTGACATTGCCGTGGGGGCTGACCTGATCGCAGGCTTCCCGACCGAGAACGAGGCGCACCATGCGGCCAACCTCGCCATCATCGACGACCTCGACATCGTCCACGCGCATATCTTCCCCTACTCGCCCCGCCCCGGCACCCCTGCCGCGCGGATGCCGCAAGTGCCGCGCGACGTGGTGAAAGCCCGCGCTGCCGCCCTGCGCGCCCGCGCTGCTGCGCGCCGCGGTGTCTGGCTCGACAGCCTTGTGGGCGAAACGCTCCCCGTCCTCGCCGAACGCGACGGCACGGGCTATGCCCCCAACTACGCCCGCGTCGCGCTGCCCGAAGGCACACGCGCAGGCGATGTGATCGAAGTGACTGTGCGCGAGGTCAGGGAGGGCCTGCTCCTATGAGTGAAACCAGCTGGACCCAGCGCCTGTTTGGCGGCTTTGCCAAGACGTCCGAACGCCTCACCGCCAACCTTGCAGGGGTCGGCGGGAGCGCGAAGCTTGACGATGCGACGCTCGACGAGGTCGAGGATGCGCTGATCATGTCCGACCTCGGCCCTGCGGCTGCGGGCCGCATCCGTGCGCGATTGTCGGACAAGCGGTTCGGGCTGGAGATCACCACGCGGGAGTTGAAAGAGGCCGTGGCGGAGGAAATCGCCGCGATCCTGCGCCCGGTGGCCAAGCCGCTCGAAATCACCGCCTTCCCGCGCCCACAGGTGATTCTGGTGATCGGGGTGAACGGCAGCGGCAAGACCACCACCATCGCGAAGCTTGCCCACCTGTTTCAGGAGGACGACTACGGCGTGCTGTTGGCGGCAGGCGATACCTTCCGCGCGGCTGCGATCGGACAACTCGCCACATGGGCGGGCCGAATCGGGGTTGATCTGGTGCGCGGCCCGGAAGGCGGCGATCCGGCGGCGATCGTGTTCGATGCCGTCAAGCAGGCGACCGATACCGGGATCGACGCGCTGATCGTCGACACGGCGGGCCGCCTCCAGAACAAGAAGGAGCTGATGGAGGAGCTGGCCAAGATTCGCCGCGTTCTCGGCAGGCTCAACCCCGAAGCGCCGCATGATGTGGTGCTGGTGCTCGATGCCACCAACGGCCAGAACGCGCTGGCGCAGATCGACGTGTTCAAGGAGGTCGCGGGCGTCACCGGCCTCATCATGACCAAGCTCGATGGCACTGCGCGCGGCGGGGTGCTGGTGGCGGCGGCGGAGCAATATGGCTTGCCGATCCACGCCATTGGCGTGGGCGAAAAGATGGAAGACCTGCGCCCCTTCGATCCCGATCTGGTCGCCCGCGTCATTGCCGGGGTGGCGTGATGAGCGAGAGCGAAGGCAAGAAAGCCGCATCCAGCTGGCTCAACGTCGCGGTCGATTACGGGCCGCTGCTGGTGTTCCTCGGTGTCTACCGCTGGAGCGCGCCCGAAAAGACCAGCGCAGCGGGCGAACTGGGCGCGATCATCAACGGCACCGGCGCCTTCATGGTCGCGGCGGTCATCGCCTTGCTGGTGTCGAAATGGCGGCTGGGCAAAGTCTCCCCGATGCTGTGGTTTTCGACCGCGCTGATCGTCGGCTTCGGCAGCATGACGATCTTTTTCGGCGACCCGACATTTGTGCAATTGAAGCCGACCATCATCTACGCGGTGTTCGGCGTGGTGTTGCTGGCCGGGTTTTTCGCCGGTCGCGCGATGCTGAAAATCCTGCTCGAAGCCGCCTTCGAAGGCCTGTCGGACGAAGGCTGGCTCAAGCTGTCGCGCAACTGGGGGGTGTTCTTCCTGTGCCTCGCCGGCCTCAACGAAGTCCTGCGCGCGCAAATGGATTTCGAGGGCTGGCTGTGGGCCAAGCTCTGGGTGTTCCTGCCGCTGACCTTCCTGTTCACTTTCAGCCAGATCCCGATGCTGCTGAAGCACGGGCTAAGCTTCGAGGATCGGGACGACCTGTTCAAAGACGAGCCGCCGACAGGGGGCTGATCAGGGCTTGACCTGCGACAGGGCAATCCGGTTGCCCTCGCTATCCTCGATCTCGGCAACAAAGCCGGCCTCGCCAATGTCCTTCTTGGGATAGAGCACCCGCGCACCCCGCCCCGTCGCCCGCGCGACGACCGCATCAATATCGGCAACGTCGAAATAGATCACCGGCCCGTCATGCGATGGGCGATAGACATCGCCCTTGGCCAGCGCGCCGCTTGCGCCGGGACGATCGGCTGCGCGCGGGAAGAACGCCATGTCGTAGCCGTCGACCGTTTCGCGGGTCAGCGCGTAGCCGAACACGTCCTCGTAGAAGGCGACAGCCCGGTCCATGTCGGTCACGGGGATTTCGAAATGGAACACCGGATTGGTCATGGCCGGTCTCTCTCCCTCGCTTGCCTGTAGCGCGCGTGTATCGTCAGGTGCGCAAGCCGCAGCCAGCAGACCGAGAGGCAGCAGGGCAGCGGACCACTGGCGCAAGCCTAGATCTCCACCTGGCTTCCCAGTTCCACCACGCGGTTGGTCGGCAGCTTGAAGAAGTCCATCGCGCTCGCCGAATTGCGCATCAGCCACGCAAACACCTTCTCGCGCCAGATCGGCATGCCGGGATGGTCGCTCGGGATCAGGGTCTGGCGGGACAGGAAGAAGCTGGTGTGCATCATCTCGAACTCGCCGCCGCAGCGTTCCATGGTCTTCAATCCCTGCGGCACGTCGGTTTCTTCCATGAAGCCGTAGTGCAGCACCGCGCGGTAGAACCCGTCGCCCAGATCGGTCATCTCGCAGCGGGTGTGGGGGCCGACATAGGGCACGTCGGCAATGTTGATCGTCAGGATCACCACGCGTTCATGCAGCACCTTGTTGTGCTTGATATTGTGCAGCAGCGCCGATGGCACGCCCGCCGTGCTCGATGCCATGAAGATCGCCGTGCCGGGCACGCGCAAGGCCGAGTTCTTGGCCGACTTGGCGAAAATCTCCAGCGGCAGCGCGCTTTCGCTCATACGTTCGCGCATCAGCTTGCGCCCGCGCGCCCATGTGGTCAGCAGCGTGAAGATCACAAAGCCGATGGCCAGCGGCACCCACCCGCCCTGCGGCACCTTGATGAGGTTCGCGCCGAAATAGGCCACGTCGACAATCAGGAAGGCCACCACCAGCGGCAATGCCTTCCACCACGGCCAGCGCCACAGGCTGAACAGCACAGCCGCCAGCAGCAGCGTGTCGATGAACATCGCGCCCGTCACCGCGATGCCATAGGCGGCGGCCAGATTGCTCGACGACTGGAAGAACAATACCAGCAGGATCACCATGACCATCAGGCCCCAGTTGATCGCCGGGATATAGATCTGCCCCGCGGCCGAGGCGCTGGTGTGGTGGATCTCCATGCGCGGGATGAAACCGAGCTGGATTGCCTGCTGGGTCAGGCTGAACGCGCCCGAGATGACCGCCTGACTGGCGATGATCGTGGCGAACAGGGCGAGGATCACCACCGGCACCCGCACCATATCGGGGATCATCAGGAAGAAGGGATCCTTGATCAGCGCCGCAGCCGCCTCGGGCGAGGTCTGCGACAGCACCAAAGCGCCCTGCCCCATGTAGTTCAGCATCAGCGCCGGAAACACGAAGGTCAGCCACGACAGGCCGATCGGCTTCCGGCCGAAATGGCCCATATCGGCATAAAGCGCCTCGGCCCCCGTCACCGCCAGAACGACGCTGCCCATCGCGACAAAGGCGGTAAAGCCGTCCGTGATGAAGAAATTGACCGCGTTCATCGGGTTGATCGTCTCGAAGATGATCGCCGGATTGGCGCTGAGGTGCATCACGCCCAGCGTTGCCAGCATCGCGAAATAGGTCAGCATGATCGGGCCGAACAGCTTGCCCACCCGCTCCGTGCCGCGCGATTGCAGCGCGAACAGGCACACCAGAATGGCGATGGCAGTCGGGACGATCCAGCGCTCGAAGCCCGGGACGATGTATTGCAGACCCTCGGTCGCGGACAGCACCGAGATGGCCGGGGTGATCATGCTGTCCCCGTAGAACAAGGCCGTGGCGAAGACCCCGAGCAAGACCAGCGGCGCGGTCCACTTGGCACTGTCGGACACGCGGCGGATCAGCGCCAGCAGCGCAAGGCTTCCACCTTCGCCCTTGTTGTCGGCGCGCATGATGGTGAAGACGTATTTGAGCGTCACCACCATCATCATCGACCAGAACACAAGGCTCAGCACCCCGTGGATATGCGCGGCATCCGGAGTGATGGCAGCCCCGCCGTGATGCGAGGCGAATGTCTCACGGAAGGCGTAGAGCGGGCTGGTGCCGATATCGCCGAACACCACGCCAACCGCGCCGACCGCAAGGGTAGCGGTGGACGCCTTGTGGCCGTGGCCGTGTTCTTGTCCGTGACCAGAGCCGACAGGGGCGGTGGCAGGTGATGCTGTGCTGCTCATCTCAATCGGATTTCCCGTATCCCGCGGTACTGCCCATCCTGCCGGAACGACTCAGGCCGGAGAGACGGCGCGCCTAGCACTGCACGTTCGCACCCGCAACATGACGCATACCGGCGACACGCGCCAGACGCAAAAGCGTCACTGGCCTTGCAGCATCGGTGCGCGGGCGATCATGTCGTCGAGGCGGGCGACTTCGGCCTTCAGGCCATCATACCAGGGCGCATCGGGAGGCGAACGTTCGACCAGCCCGGCCCAGACATTGCGCGCCGCGACAATCTCGCCGCTCTGGCGATAGGCCATGCCGAGATAGTACTCGGCGCCCGGATGGGCCGGATCAACCGCGCGGGCGCGGCCGAAGGCCTGCACGGCGGCCGGCGTCACAAAGCCATCGGCATGGCCGACCAGCGCGAGGCCGAGCGCCAGCCAGCCTTCGACATGGCGCGGGTTATCGGTCAGCCCCTTTTGCAGCAGCCCGGCCGCTTCGGCGAACTGGCCGCGGCGGGCGAAGGCATCGGAAGTCACGAGGTAATCGGGCGGCGGCTGGGTGCGGTCGAACAGCGCCGATCGGCCCTCGACCATCGCCTCGCCCTGCTTGGCACCGGTCGCAGAGACAGTGTCCTTCGGTGCGGAAGGCTGGCCCGGAGAACCCTGCCAGGCGTAGCCCGCAAGCCCGAACACCAGCACCGCGCCGAACAGGGTCATCCCCTCGCGCGGGAGCCTGAGCAGCAGGATCGCAAGCGCGAACGCCGCCAGCGCAAGGGCACCAACTGCCAGCCAACCGCCGATCATGCCGCGTCTCCCGTATCGCCGCGTCGCTTGCCGAGCCTGCGCATCAGCACGCCGCCAACCACCAGCAGCAGCAGCACCGGCCCCACAAACAGCGGCCATGTGGTCGCGCTCACTTCGGGCTCGTAGCTGACATAGTCGCCATAGCGGGCGATCAGCCAGCGGCGGATTTCGGTCGGGCTTTCCCCTGCCAGAATACGGCTGCGCACCTGATGGCGCATATCGCCTGCCATCGGCGCATCGCTATCGGCAATCGACTGCGACTGGCACTTGAGGCAGCGCAGGGTGTGCATCAGTGCGGTTGCCTCGGCCTCAAGCCGGGGATCATCGAGCTGGTTATAGGCATAGGGCGCAGGCGGCATGGTGTCCTGCGCCAGCGCGGGAATGGCCAGCAACGCCAGCAGCAGAGCCACAAGGGCGCGGATCATCGGGCCTTCTCCAGTTCGGCGAGCAACACCGGCACATGTTCGGGCCGGATATCGCCGATATGCTGATAGCGGATCACGCCTGCGGCATCGATCACGAAGGTCTCGGGCACGCCGGAGGAACCGACCGCCAGCTGCACTTCGGAAATCGGATCGCTGCCGATGCGGGTGTAGGGATTGCCGTGGCGGGCGAGGAAATTGGCAACATCACCGGGCCGGTCGCGGATGGCGATGCCGACGATCTCAACCCCTTGCGCCTTGAGGGCTTCAAGCTGCGGTGCTTCGGAGATGCAGGGCAGGCACCAGCTCGCCCAGATGTTCAGCAGGCGCGGCTTGCCTCCGGTCAGATCCGCCTTGGCCGCGCCCGGCAGGCCGGCATAGGCCGGATCGAGCGCGAATTCGGGCAAGGGCTGGCCGATCATCGCGCTTTCGACAAACTGGTCCTTCTCCTGCGTCAGCATATAGCCTGCAACCCCCGCAAAGAAGGCGAACAGGGCGAGCGGCACCCACAGGAACAGTCGGGAGCGCATCAGCGATTACTCTGCCGGAACCGGTGAAGCAGCGCCAAGCGCTTCGATATCGGCGCGGCGTTCGGCACCCTTGGCGATCGCGCTGCGGCGCTTGACATCGACCTTCACGCGGCCGGCAATCGCCAGAATCCCGCCCAACGCGATGAGCAAACCGCCATACCAGATGAAGGTCACAAACGGCTTCCACCACACCCGGATCTGCCAGCGCCCATCCTCGGCCTGATTGCCGATCACGGCGTAAAGCTGGCCGTTCCAGCGGGTCAGCAGCGCACTTTCACTGGTCGATTGCGGCGGCGACCAGAAATTGCGGGCCTGCGGGTTCAGGATCACCGGCTCGCCGCCATCCTTGCTGACCGCGATCCGCGCCTCGATCGCCGTCCAGTTCGGCCCGGCAACCGGCGTGACGCTTTCGAGCGTGAAGCTGAAATCGCCGATCTGCTCGGTTCCGCCCGGCGCCACAGCGGCGAGGCGTTCCTGAGAGAACGCGCCCTCGGACGCCATGCCGAACAGCGATACGGCGACCCCGAAATGGGCCAGCACCATGCCCCATGTCGCCACCGGTACGCGGGCCAGCTTGCGGCCGCGCAAGGGCAGAAACGCTGCCACAGCAAGAGCAGCTGCCAGCCCGAGGCCGAGCAGCGGCAACAGCGGGAACTGGCCGAAGAAGCTCACCAAGGCGATCGTGCCGATCACCAGCGCCGCAATCAGCATCAGCTCGAACTGGAGCCGCTTCGGCTTGTCCGCCTTCCAGCGCAGCAGCGGGCCGACCGCCATGACGAGGAACATCGGCACGGCAAAAATCGCGCCCGCCGGATTGAAATAGGGCGGGCCGACAGACACGCGCACGTCGAACGCTTCGGTCAGCAGCGGGTAGAGCGTGCCGAGCAAAACGATGGCAAGGATCGCCGAGAGCATCACGTTGTTGAACACCAGCGCGCCTTCGCGGCTGGAGACCGAGAACCGCTTGCCCTCCGCCACGGCCCCTGCGCGCAAGGCGAAGATGGTGAAGGCCCCGCCGATATAGAGGCCGAGCAACCCGAGGATGAAGGCCCCGCGCTCCGGGTCCACGGCAAAGGCGTGAACACTCGTCAGCACGCCCGACCGCACCAGGAATGTGCCGAGCATCGACATCGAAAACGCCAGCACGCCCAGCATGATCGTCCATGTCCGCAGCGCATCGCGCGCGGCCAGCACGCTGACCGAATGCATCAGGGCGGTCGCGGCGAGCCACGGCATCAGCGAGGCGTTCTCGACCGGATCCCAGAACCACCAGCCGCCCCAGCCCAGCTCGTAATAGGCCCAGTAGGAACCGGCCGTGATCCCGAAGGTCAGCAGCACCCACGCGCCCAGCACCCACGGGCGCATCACGCGGGCAAAGGACGGGTTGACCTCACGCGTGAGCAGCGCGCCCATCGCCAGACTGAAGGCCACCGAAAGCCCGACATAGCCGGCGTAAAGCGTGGGCGGGTGGATCGCGAGGCCGATGTCTTGCAGCAGGGGGTTAAGCCCGGTCCCCTCGGCCGCGGGCACGGGCAGACGCTCGAACGGGTTGGAAGACAGCAGCAGAAAGGCATAGAAACCAAGCGCCACAAAGCCCTGCACGGCGAGCGTCGCGCCCATGGTGCGATCAGGCAGGCGCTTCTCGAACGCGGCGAGCAATCCGCCCGACAGCGCCAGCACGCCGACCCACAGCAGCATCGAGCCTTCGTGGTTCCCCCAGGTTCCGGTCAGCTTGTACAGCAGCGGCTTCATCGAGTGCGAATTGCTGGCGACGAGCTTGATCGACAGGTCGGTGATCGCGAAAGCCCACAGCAGCATCAGGAAGGCGAGCACCGCAAGGAAGGCCTGCACCACCGCTGCCGGGCGCGCGTAGATCGCCAGCGGATTGATCTCGCCGTCAGCGGCTCTGAGCGCAAAAGCGCCCGAGACCATCTGCAGCACCGCCAGCGCAGCTGCGAGCCACAGGGCGGCCAGTCCGATTTCGGCAATCATTGCTTGGCCCTCATATGTGCCATGATGCTACTTCAGCCCGACCGTGGTTTCGGACGCCATCTTGGCGGCCTGATCGGTGCCCATGCCTTCAAGTTCCTTCGGCACGTAATTCTCGTCATGCTTGGCAAGCAGGTTGGTGGCGAGGAACACGCCGTCCGGTCCCAGGCTGCCTTCGGCCACGACGCCCGATTTCTCGACGAACAGATCGGGCAGGATGCCGCTGTAACGCACAGGGATCGCGTCGGCGGTGTTGCCGGTGACCATGAAGTTCACCGTCACGCCATCCGCCTCGGTCTTGATCGAGCCGGCCTGCACCATGCCGCCCAACCGCACCGCCTGCCCGACTTCGGGCGGATCGGATGCCATTTGTTCGGGCAGGTAGAAATAATTCGCCTGATTGCGCAGCGACCACGCCGCGAGCAGCCCCGCGCCGACAATCGCCAGCAGGGCAATGATCACGAGGATCAGACGTTGATGCTTGGCCTTCATCGCACAGATCCCGTTCAGCGCCGCCGCGCCGCGTCACGCCGCGCTTCTGCGCGCGTCATGGAGCGCCACGCCCAGACAATCAGCAATGCCAGCGCAATCCCGCCGACGCCATAGGCCATCAGGACGAAATCCCACTGGTTCAATTCTTCGCGCATCACACCTGCTCCATGGCGGGCGCTGCCGTGACCGGCGCATCATCATCCAGCGCACGGCGGCGCAGGCGCGCTTCGACCTGCGCTTGCGCAATCAGCGCGCGCATCCGCATCAGGACAATCGCGCCGAACAGCAGCGAAAAACCGAGCACGGCGACCAGCAGCGGCACAAGGAAGGTCGCTTCGATCGCGCTCTTGCCTGCGGTGATGCTGGGCGGCTGGTGCAGCGAATTCCACCACACCACGCTGCGGTTGATGATCGGCACATTGACCGCGCCCACCAGACCGAAAATCGCGGCGATCTTGGTCGAGGAGCCTTCCTTGTCGGCCGCTTCGGTCAGCGCGATGTAACCGGCATAGAGGAACAGCAGCACCAGCATCGATGTCAGCCGCCCGTCCCATTCCCACCAGGTGCCCCATGTCGGGCGGCCCCAGATCGAACCGGTGGCAAGACAGATCGCGCAGAACACCATGCCCGGCACGGCAATCGCCCGCGCCGAAAGCGCGGCCAGCGGGTGCTTCCAGATCAGCAGCATCGCGCTGGACAGCGCAATCCCCGCCCAGCCCCCCATGCCGAGCCATGCAGCCGGCACGTGGATGAACAGGATGCGCACCGTGTCACCCATCAGCCGGTCAGGCGGAACCATGAACAGGCCCCAGGCAACAGCGCCCACAGACAGCACCAGACCGCTCCAGAACAGGAGCGGCATCAGCCACTTTGCAAGGGCGAGAAAACGGGCGGGGTTGGCGTAGATGTGCATGATGTGTCGCGTCTGGCCGGGCTTGTAGTCTTACACCCGAACCGAACAAGAGAGCAAATCATGGCCACACGGAATAGTTCCCGCTCCGCCCCGTTCCATCAGCCGCGTCCGATGAGCTTTTGCGCCATCCGGTCGGCCACCACATCTGACGATACGCCGGTGCTTTCGCTTTCCTGCCAGATCGATTCGAGCCGCCCGGGGATCTGCGCGACCAGAGCATTGACCTCGGCAATATCGCCGGTGCGGCCATCGCGCCGGGCGAGATATTCGGTCGCAACCGAGATGATCCCGCCAGCGTTGATCACATAGTCAGGCGCATAAAGAATGCCGCGTGCCGCCAGCGCCGCACCGTGTTCCGGCCGGGCGAGCTGGTTGTTGGCGCCGCCTGCCACGATCGCGCAATCGAGCGCGGCAATCCCTGCGTCATCAAGGATCGCACCCAGAGCATTGGGGCTGAACACATCACACGCCGTTGCCATGATATTGTCAGTCGACGCGGCCACCCCGCCGAGTTCCGCCGCCAGCGCTGCGGCGCGGCTGGCATTGATATCGGCCAGCGTCAGCTTCGCCCCGTCGCGCGCCAGCAGCCGGGCCACGCCGCCGCCGACACTGCCGGTGCCTTGCACCGCGACATGCACGCCGGAAAGGCTGTCACGCCCCAGCTTGTGCCGCACCGCCGCCTTGATGCCGAGATAGATGCCGTAGGCCGTGAACGGGCCGGGATCGCCGCCCGCGCTGCCCTCACCCGCGACGGGCAGGCCCGAAACATGCGCGGTGCGCTGCGAGACTGCGACCATATCGGCTTCCGTGATGCCAACGTCTTCCGCCGTGACATAGCGCCCGCCGAGGCCTTCGACCGCGTCGCCAAAGGCCGCGAGCATCTCCGGGGTCTTGATCCGCTGTTCATCGGCAAGGATCACCGCCTTGCCGCCGCCCATCGGCAGGCCCGCCATGGCGTTCTTGTAGCTCATCCCGCGCGACAGGCGCAGCGCATCGCGCATCGCGCCTGCGGGGTCGTTGTAATGCCAGAATCGGGTGCCGCCCGCCGAAGGGCCGCAATGGGTGGAATGGACCGCAATGATCGCCGTCAGCCCGCTCGCCCGGTCGTGCACCAGCTGCACCAGTTCGTGCGCGTCAAAATCGGGCTCGGCCCAGAATGCGGTCATGATCTCTCCCCTGTCCGGCGCGGACCGAATGACGGCAAAGGGGGATGATGGGGCGATCGACGGGGTTCGAACCCGCGACCTCCGGTACCACAAACCGGCGCTCTAACCAACTGAGCTACGATCGCCACATGCCCCTGCCTGGTCGCTTCCGAACGGTTGCTGCCAAGCCCACGCAAGTCGCGCGATTTACGCATGGCAGAGGCCCGGTCAAGTGCGCCGTGGGGCGAGGCGCGCCTCTTGCACAAAGGCCATACCAAGGGAAGCGAAAACTGCGCTTCCCGTCCATTCACGCAAGATTATTACGCGAGGCTGCGGAGCATTGCCAAGCACCCCATCGCATTTATCCTGATCGGACCATGACCAGCCTGACCGATTCCATCGCCGCACGGCTTAGTGCCCAGCCCGGCATCCAGCGCGTCCCTACCCCCAAGGCCGAACTGTTCCAGCACAAGCGATTCGTCTCAGCCGATCTCGCCGCCGAACTGGTCGCATTGATCGACACAGGCCGCCGCCCCTCGACCATCGCCGACGACAATGGCGATGCCTATTTCCGCACCAGCGAGACCTGCGATCTGGCCGCCGACTTGCCAGCCGTCCAGCAGATCGAAGCCATGATCACCGCGCTGTCCGGCATCGACCCGGCCTATGGCGAGCCGCTGCAGGGCCAGCGCTACGCCGAGGGGCAGGAGTTCAAGCCGCATACCGACTATTTCGCCCCCGGAGGACGCGATTTCGCCAAGTTCTGCGCCGCGTCAGGCAACCGGACCTGGACGTTTATGATCTATCTCAATGACGTGGCTGCAGGCGGTGCTACGCGTTTCAAATTGCTCGACAAGACCTTCCAGCCGGAGCCCGGCAAATTGCTGTGCTGGAACAACCGTCTGGCTGATGGGGGCGTCAATCATGCGACGCTGCATCACGGGATGAAGGTCAGAAAGGGCGTCAAATACGTGATCACCAAGTGGTATCGCGAAAGACATTGGAGCGGGTGATGAGCGATTTTTCCGGGATTGAAGAAAAGCTGCGGCTGCGGTTGGCTGAACTCGGCGAACGGGTGGAGGCGATCGAGGATGATCTGCGCCAGCCGCTGGACGCGGATTATTCCGAACAGGCGGTCGATCTGGCCGATGACGAGGCGCTGGAAGGGGTCGATGGTGTGCTGCGTGCCGAGGCCCGGCAGGTGCGCGCCGCGCTCGCTCGGATCGAAAACGGCACCTATGGCACCTGCGCCAATTGCGGCGCGGACATCGCGGCTGAACGGCTGGAAGTGCAGCCGATGGCGACCCACTGCATCAAGTGCGCGGCGTGACCGGATCGCCAACGGAAAAGGGCGACCCCGTCGGGCCGCCCTCCTCGTAGCAGCCTTGCGGCTGCACAGCTTGGAATGCTGATTACTTCTTGAGGCTGAGCCCGCCGAAACGCTTGTTGAACTGCGCCACGCGGCCACCTTCCTGCACCTGACGGTTGCCGCCGGTCCAGGCGGGATGGCTCAGCGGATCGATATCGAGCGCGAGCACATCGCCTTCCTTGCCCCACGTCGAGCGGGTCTGGAATTCGGTGCCATCGGTCATCTTGACCGTGATCATGTGGTAATCGGGGTGACCTTCGGCCTTCATGAACGTGTCCTTTGCAGCGTGGCACCGGTACCGACCGGCACAGCTATGAATGGGAAGCGGCGCGCTTAGCGGCAGCGCCGGGCAAATGCAACTGCCTTTGCCACACGCCGCGCTTTCCTACACCGGGGCCCGGCGGGTAAGCTGGCGTGGTTCTTTGCAATTGTTGTCGCGGCGGACTGCGCCTGATCGGTTCAGTCGATCAAAACCGAGACACTGATCGAACCGATTTCGATCCTTGGGCAGTGTCTCATGTGTCTCCAACAGGCTTCAGGACGTCGGCGGGTCCGTCATCATCGCGGTAAACTCGACCTCGCAGGTGGTCTTGCCCTCCACGCTCGCCACGCCCTTGAACTTGTAGACACGGCTGCGCTTCTGGGTGAACTCGACATGCAGGTCGAGAAGGCATCCGGGAGTCACGGGAGCCCGGAACTTGGCGTTCTCGATCCCCATGAAGATCACCAACTTGCCCGTGCCTGCCAGCTCCATCGTCTCGATCCCGAGAATGCCGGCGGCCTGCGCCAGCGCCTCGATCTGGAGCACGCCGGGCATGATCGGAGCGCCGGGGAAGTGGCCCTGAAAGAACTGCTCGTTCATGCTCACGGCCTTGACCGCGTGAATGCGTTCACCCAGCGTGATCGACCGCACCCGGTCGACCAAGAGCAGCGGGTAACGATGCGGCAAGGCCTTGAGGATCTTGACGATGTCGTAATCCAGCACCTCGACCGGTGCGTTACCCGCTTCGCTCATCATGTGTTCTCCGTCAGGATCAACGACCGACCGGTGCGGCGGTGTTGCCCTGCTGCTGCTGCTGCGCGGCCTGCTGCTGCTGGAGCTGTGCGGCAAGCGCGAGACGCTGCTGGATGTCCTGATAGATCTGCACGCCTTCACGGCTCGGCTGCCAGCCCGACGGCGGCACAACACCGACCGCAGGCACACGTGCATTCAGCGCTGCGGTCACCTGCTGGGTGATGTCGGCTTCAGGCGCGGTGAAGAGCAGCGAGTTGGGATCGATCACGATCTTGATCTGCTGCTTGGTGGTCACATCCTGCAAGGCAGACGAATACTGCATGATGATCTGCTCGACTGCATAAACGCGCGCGCCATCAACCTGATTGCTGAGACCGACGATTTCCTGTTCCAGCGTCTGGAGCTTGGCATAGTCGGGCGACTTTTCCATCGCGACCTTCTCGTCACCCTCGATGTTGTTGTCCTTGTTCTTGTCGAACTTGGCCAGCATAGTCTGGCGCTCCTGCGCCTTGGCGCGGCGCAGATCGTTCTGCGAGGCATAGGTGGTGGTGACCTGCTCGTAAGCGGTCTGGAATGCCGTTGTGCCGATGATCGTGCGGGTCACATCGACAGTGGCGATCCGGCCTTCGACCTGGGCGTGAGCAGGCAAGGCGGCGGTGGCGGCCAGCACCAGACCGACCGGAGCAAGAAGCTTGGCAAGACGTGTCATCAGAATTGGGTTCCTACGTTGAAGGTGAAGCGCCGCTCGTCGTCGCCTTCGACCCTGCGGATGGTCTGAGCGAAGTCGATGCGGAATGGGCCAAAGGGCGAGTTCCAGTTCACCCCGATCCCGGCGGTAATGCGCGGGCTGGGCGAATTGCCGAGGAACAGCTCGCGGATGTTGGAATTGGGCTGGATGAGCCGGATGTTCGGCGACCCGTCAGCCTGCGTGGCATCGGTGGTCGTGACATTGGTGTTGGGCACCTGGAAAAGCGGCTGGCCACTGGCGTTGGTGATCGGGATACCAGCCGAATTGACGGTCAGGATCGGGGTTTCGACACCCCAGAGCGCCCCGATATCGGTCCAGATCGAAGGCCTCAGCCCCAGTTCGCGCGCGCCGGTTCCCAAGGGGATCTCGATCTCGGCGCGGCCAAGGTAGTAGTTGCGCCCGCCGATCGCGTCATCGCGCACCTGATTGCGGTCGGTGAAGAACGTGATGTTGCCGTTGCTGTCGAGGATCGGGCGACCGAACTGGTCGAGCTGCGAGGTCTGCGTCAGGATGCGCGGACCAACCCCGCGGATCGCAAAGCCGCGGAACTGCGGTTCGCCGAGGAAGAAGCGGTCGGTCAGCAGAACGTCATCGACGCCGAGGCCCGGACGTTCCTGAAGCGGAATGATCGTCCCGCCTTCAGCAAGGATCGAGAAAATGAAGCCCGAATTGCCGACATTCCAGAACTGCTGCGCGCGGCCGCGGAAGCGGGTGTAACGCACGTCCCCGCCCAGACCGGCGAATTCGGCACTGAGCGAAATCGTCTTGCCTCGTGTCGGGCGGATACGCGAATTCAGCGAGTTGTAGTTGAGGCTGAGGCCGACAATCGAACTCAAACGTGTACCGATCGCGTCGCACAGGAAGCGGCCCGCCCGCAGCGGATCGCATTCAAGCGTGCCGTCGCCGTTGACGTCCGAGAAGAACAGGTTTTCGTCGAGCGTCACATCTTCGTAGTTGAGGGTGTAGCTGCCGACCAGCGACATATATTCCGTCAATGGCACGCCCGCACGCATCGAGAAGCCGGTGGTGGCCTGCTGGAAGGTCGTGTTACGGTTGTTGCCGGTGAAGTTGAAGCTGTTGAAATCACGGCGATAGATGTCGATCCCGCCGGAGATGTTGCGATCGAAGATATAGGGATCGGAGAAGCTGATCTGCGCCGAGCGCGAGAACTGCGAATAGTTGACGCTGAGCCCGATGGTCTGACCGCGCCCGCGGAAATTGCGCTGACGGATCGAGCCGGCCAGAATGAACTGCTCGATCGAGGAGAAACCGGCCGAGAACTGCAGTTCGCCGGTCGGGCGTTCTTCGACGTTGGCTTCAAGGATGATCCGGTCAGGCGCGCTGCCCTCGACCTGCTTGACCTCGAAGTTTTCCTGGAAATAGGCGAGCGAATTGATGCGCGCAGTGGTGCGCTGAACGCCGAGCGAGTTGAACGCATCGCCTTCGGCCAGACGGAACTCGCGGCGCACGACCTTGTCCTGCGTCAGCGTGTTGCCGTTGATGTCGACCCGCTCGACATAAACACGCGGCGCTTCGCGCAGGATGAAGGTCACATTCATCTTGAGATTGTCGGGATCGCGATTGAAGCGCGGCTGGACGTCGGCAAAGGCATAGCCGTACCGGCCGGCAAGCTCGGTCAGCTGCTCAACCGTATCCTCGACTGTCTTCGCGTTGTAGAAATCGCCCGACTTCATCGGCAGCTGGGTGCTCATCACATCGCTGTCGAAGTCGCGCAGCTGGCTGTCGACCTTGACGTCGCCGAAAGCGTAGCGCTCGCCTTCCTCCACCACGTAAGTGATGATGAAGTCCTTCTGGTCAGGGGTCAGTTCCGCCACTGCCGAGACGACGCGGAAATCGGCGTAGCCATTGGTCAGGTAGAACTGGCGCAGCTTCTGCTGGTCGAATGCCAGACGGTCAGGATCGTAGCTGGTGGCAGAGCTGAAGAAGCTGGTCAGACGCGCCTGCTTGGTCACCATCTCGCCGCGCAGTTCCCCGTCGGAGAACTTCTCGTTGCCGAGGATGTTGATCTGGCGGACCTTGGACTTCGGCCCTTCGCTGATCTCGAACACGATATCGACGCGGTTCTGCGGCAGCTGCACCATCTTGGGCTCGACCTGCGCGGCGAAACGGCCCTGGCGCTTGTAGAGCTCGATGATGCGGGCAACGTCGGCGCGCACCTTGGAACGGGTGAAGATCTGGCGCGGCGAAAGCTTGATTTCGGGCAGGATCTTGTCCGCCTTCAGCCGCTCGTTACCTTCAAGCACGATGCGGTTGATCACCGGGTTCTCGGTCACGGTGATGACGACATTGCCGCCGTCATTGCGGATCGAGAAATTGGCAAACAGTTCGGTTGCGCCGAGGTCCTTGAGCGCCTCGTCAGCGGCAGCCGAGGTGTATTCCTGTCCGACCCGCAAGCGGATGTAGCTGAGGATGGTGGTCGACTCGAGCCGCTCGGCCCCGACCACGGTTATGGTGCGGATCGCGTTGGTTCGCGCGGCCGGTGCAGGCGCGGGAGCAGGTGCCGGGGCGCTCTGCGCGGCAGGGCTGGCCTGTTGTGCCTGAGCGACAGCAGGCACGCCTGCAAGGATCGAACCGCAGCACAGCAGGCTGGCCAGTCGCACAGCCGGGCGAGCGGGGACAGGATTGCAGATGACCGGCACCGGGCCTGTCTTGGTCAATCGGTTCATGCAGCTAAAATCCCGTTTTTAACCCTGCGGCACACGCCGCCTGCGACCCACGTTGCGTAGCCTTGCCAGTCACCATTTGCGCCCAGAGCCACGCCGTCCCTTCGCGTGGCCCCCGCCTCTGCCTCATGTGCCGCGCGCAATCAAGCCACGCGGGCGCGCGAACGGCGCGGACCGTCGCGCTTTCCACGGCAAACCGCCTGCCAACCCGATCAGGTCAGCTTCCGAAGATGGGGAGAGAGACAATGTCATTCACCGTCACCACCAGCATCAGCATCAACACCAGCGCTATGCCGGTGCGATAAGCCCACTCGGTCGCCTGCGGCCCTGCCGGCTTCCGGCGGATCGCCTCGGCCGCGTAGAACATCAGATGCCCGCCATCGAGCGCAGGGATTGGCAAGAAGTTGATGAATGCCAAATTAAGCGAGATCAGCGCGGCAAAATGGATGAAGGCCGCCGCACCCATGCTCATCTGCTCGCCGGAGTACTTGGCGATCTTGAGCGGGCCGCCCAACTCCTTCACCGAACGCTCTCCGGTGACGATCTGCTGGATGCCGGTGATCATCATTCCCATGAAGTCCCAGCTCTGCTTTGCACCGAGCGGAATGGCTTCAAGGACACCCACCTTTTCAAGCTCGTATTTGCCGCCCGCAGGCGCAATACCGATCAGACCTTCGGAACTGACATTGCCGAAATCGTCCTTGCGCTCGATCCGGGCCGTTGTGAGGGTGTATTCCAGCGGCTTGCCTGCACGCTCCACAGCAAACACCATGCGCTTGCCCGGGTGGAGCGCGATCTTGGTCTTCAGGTCGGTAAAGTCGCGGATCGGGCGCCCGTCGATGGCGACGACGACATCGCCCACCTTCAGCCCCGCAGCCTCGGCGACGCTGCCTTCGCTGAAGGCGCCGATGGTGCGCGAGTCCTCTTCATCGACGATCACCGGCTTGCCGATAATGGCGAAGAATGCCGCGAAAATGGCGATGGCGATCACCAGATTTGTGACAGGCCCGGCAGCAACAATCAGCGCGCGCTTCCACAAGGCGGCGTGCTGGAAGCTGCCTTCTTCGTCCGGAGCATCGGCATCAGGCACGCTGGCCGGGTTCATGTCGCCCTTGAACTGGACGTAGCCGCCCAGCGGCAATGCCGAAAGCTTCCAGCGGGTGCCCTGCCGGTCGGTGTAGCCTACCAGCTCCTTGCCGAAACCGACCGAGAATGCGTCGGCTTTGACACCGAACAACCGGCCAACCAGCAGGTGACCAAGTTCATGCAGGGTGACCAGCGGCCCGAGCAAAAGCAGGAAGCCGATCACGTACATCCAGAAGGGGGGCGATTCAAACAAAGGCGTTGCTCTCCAGCAGGCCGAGCGCCTGCGTCCTTGCGGAACTGTCGACAGCCAGCACTTCTTCAAGGCTGGCCGGGCGCGGAGCATCATTGCTGCGCTGAAGCGTCTCTTCGACCACTGCCGCTATGCGTGTGAACGTGATCTGACCGGCAAGGAAAGCGGCGACCGCGACTTCGTTCGCGGCGTTGAGGATCGCCGGGGCAGACCCGCCCGCGCGGATCGCTTCGCGCGCAAGGCGCGTGGCGGGGAAACGCTCCTCATCAGGCGCAAAGAAGGTCAATTCGCCGATGGCAGCTAGATCGAGCGGGCTGAGCGGCGTTTCCATCCGCTGCGGCCAGGCAAGGCACGAGGCAATCGGCACGCGCATGTCCGACGGCCCAAGCTGCGCCAGCGTCGAACGGTCGCGGAATTCGACCATGGAATGGATCACACTTTGCGGGTGGATCACGATGCCAAGCTTGTCCAGCCCGACCGGGAACAGGTGATAGGCCTCGATATATTCGAGCCCCTTGTTCATCATCGTCGCGGAATCGACGCTGATTTTGGCGCCCATCGACCAGTTGGGGTGAGCAACCGCTTCGGCAGGGGTGGCAGCGGCAAGGCGTTCGGCACTCCATGTCCGCAAAGGGCCGCCGCTTGCGGTCAGGGTGATCTTGGCGACATCCTCGATCCGGTTGCCGTTGAGACACTGGAAGATCGCGTTGTGTTCGGAATCGGTCGGCAGCAGCGTCGCGCCATGACGGGCGACAGACTGCATCAGCACCTCGCCTGCCGAAACCAGCGCTTCCTTGTTGGCGAGCGCGATCGTGCCGCCGCGCTCCACTGCTGCCATGACGGGGGCGAGGCCGGCACAGCCGACAATCGCCGCCACGGTCATGTCGACCGGCCGCGCCGCCGCCTCGACCAGCGCCGCACGGCCGCCTGCCGCCTCGATCCCGCTATTGCCGAGCGCCTCGCGCAGTTCGGGCAGACACGCCTCGTCACCGACCACAGCGAGCTTTGCCCCGAATTCGATAGCAAGCGCCGCCAGTTCCGCAGCGCTGCATTGCGCGGTCAGCGCTTCCACCTGCCACGCGTCACGATTGCGCCGCACCAGATCAAGCGTCGATGCGCCAATCGATCCGGTGGCGCCAAGCAGGGTCATCGAACGGGTCATTGCCGCATCATCCCAGCAAAGTGGTGGCCGTGGCAATCACAAACAGCACAAAGAACACCGAGATAAACCCGTCGAGCCGGTCAAACAGTCCGCCATGTCCCGGAATGAGGCTGCCCGAATCCTTCACGCCCGCGCGCCGCTTCATCCAGCTTTCGAAGAAATCGCCAGCCTGCGCCAGCACAGCAATCAAGATGCCGCCGATCACGGCTGCAGCAAGGCTGATCCAGGAATAGCCCGGAATGGCCGCCGGGCCGAAGTCCAGTATCTCGACCGTGATCCCCACCAATCCCGCCAGCGTGGCACCCCCGCCCAGCCCGGCCCATGTCTTGGCCGGGCTGATCCGGGGCGCGATCTTGGGGCCGCCGATGGCGCGTCCGGCAAAATAGGCGCCGACATCCACCGCAACAATCGGCAACACAAAGCCGACGAGAACTTCCAGCGGCCCGTAGCCATATTGCGTCGGATCAAGCGGAAGCACCTGCCGCCCGTTGCGCACCGCCATCATCGCGGTTGCCGCCCCGCCGACATAGACCACACCGGCAAAGAACCAGATCGTCTCGCCCATGCCGGTGAGGCCGAAGCGTTCGATCAGCTTGTTCCATTCCCACACCACGCCGCAGGCGATCAGCGCGACAAAGCCGGTCCAGAACCAGCCACCCAGCCACAGCCCGCCGCCGGCCAGCACCAGCATCACAATGGCCGAAGCCAACCGCACCGGCAGGTCAGTCACCCCAGCCTTGGGATCACGCACACGCGCATCACCGTCCGCCATAACGCCGCTCCCTCCGGGCAAAATCATCAAGCGCCCGGCTCAGATGTGCCGGTTCGAAATCGGGCCAAAGCGTGTC
>JAUMAX010000028.1:0-2967 GCA_032116115.1 Porphyrobacter sp. | reverse complement strand
CTGATCCTGGCTGATCGGCGGTGTCGGTGCGCGGTCGTTGCCCGGCTGGCTCGCGGCGTGGCCATCATCATCTTCTGGCGCCGCGCCGGCCATTGCCAGCAAGGCATAGCGCCGGGCATAGGTGATGGCAGAGCCGACACCTTGAGGGTCCATTTTCGTCGGGCGCATCGACAGGGTTCCGGTCACGCTTGACCCGCTTTCGTGCAGCAGCACGGTCGTCACGCTGACCAGATCGCCGTCAAAGCTAGGCGACTGAATGACCGCGATGCCGCTCTCGTTCAGCGCGGGAATGACCGCCTCGACCACGACGGCCAAGTCTGCGTATCGCGATTTGAAGGCAGGGTTCGTGGACGCTTTCTTGACGGCCTCGGTGGCCATCTGGGCGGCTATGAAGGCTTTGGCGAAAGGCGCACGGTCGCCCTCCCATGTCAGCGGGGTGTTGTTCATCGGGGTGCTTTCGGAATGTTGAGCGGCATCCGGGGCGCTTGTTAAGCTGGCCCCCGTTCCTGCCGTTGTTGATTGGGTGGTGGTCATGCCGTCACCGCCCCGATCAGGGCAGCGGCGACGAAGATCAGGCCGAGGATGCCGAGGGCGATGTTCATTCGCGCGGGTTCCCGCTCGGGGTCTTCACGACGGGCGCGCTCGGCCAGATACAGTTCAGCGCGGCGGGTCAGGACGGCGTTCCATTCCGGGTTGTCGATCATCTCCGGGCGGTAAGGGTGCGGGCGGTCGGTCATGCTATCGGCTCCAGATCAGGTGGGCGGCGACGAACCACGGAAGCGCGGTCACGAAAGCCACGACGATAAAAGTGAGAAGGTGACGGCCCCAGCCGCGCGGGAAGGTCATGCCGCCCTCGCGGCAGGCTGGGTGATTTCGGCAATGGCGGCTTCTAGTTCGTCGGCCAGCGCCATTTCGGTCTTCGCCAGAGCAAGGCGGGCGGCAAGCGTCCGTTCGTCGTTCTGGGTCAGCTGATATGTGGCGTTCATCCGGTGGATGCCGACAGCAAGCCGGGCGGCTGCCATCGTCATCGGGCGATGCTCGCGCTCGAAAATGACGCCGCCGCTGGCGATGTATTGGGGGGCGCTCATGCTGCCACCTCGACCGCATAATCAGCGTTAAACGGATAGGCGTCGCGGGCCGCACGGATGCGCTCGGCCACAATGGCCAGCCGGTCAAAGTCGCGCAGAAAGTCCTCGATGAACTCCTCGGCCTTCGGTGATGGAAGCTGGGTTTGTGCCATCCAGCGGGAAAGCTGGCGGTTCCGCAGGACCGTATCGGAAGCCCGGCGAGCGGTCTTTGCCATCGCGGCGCCATAGACGGAGGCGACGGCAAGGTCTGCGGTGAGTTCGGCGGCTGGCGTCATGTGTAGTCTCCTCGGGTGATGCCGTAACTTGCGCCCGCCTTTCCGCCATGTCAATCGCCAATCTGTTGAAATATGCGATTGCGCTTTGTGGATTGCCGTGCCTAAGATGCGGCATGGACAACGAACTCACACAATATCTCAAGCCCGCCGAACTGGTGATCCTGGACGAGACCGAGGCGCTCCGCGTCAAAAGTCGCAGGGACGCAGCCTACTATGGCGCGACCATCCGCCAGATTTGGGATCGCGCCAGGTCGAGGCGGGCGCTCAAAATCAAAAGGGAGCAGGCCGGTGGACATTAACCCCGTTTTGAAACTCGCCCCGCAACTTGCCGCGGCCGTGCTGTCTCTCGAGCATCACTTGGCCGCAGCGACTTGCCCGCGTGACATGATGGTGATGAAGCTGCGGAAGCGGGCGGCGACGCTTGCGGCTGATTTGAAGGCCGCGATTGACGCGCCCCAGACGTTCCGCCCGTGGACGCCGCACGAACCCGGCAACAGCAAATGATCGGGGAGCGCACCATCCGCGAGGCGTTGAAGCCCGAAACGCGCGGCCCGGTCGTCGTCCGCTCGCACGTCCGCGCCAAGCCGGTGAACGCCAAGCGGCAAGCGCTGCATGAAGCCTTGCGCCGTGCGGTGGGATCGTGAGCGCGGTTAGCTTCACCCTCCCCTTTCCCCCCTCGGTCAATGGCCTGTTCTCAGGCAAGGCCCGCCGCTACGCCTCGCCCGCTTATAAGGCATGGAAGGCCGCAGCCCGTCCCCACGTTCCGGCCGGGCTGATCGCCGGTCCCTACTCGCTAGACCTGATCTTCGACCGCCCAGATCGGCGCGCCCGTGACCTCGGCAACCTTGAGAAAGCGGTCAGCGACCTGATCGTGGAGCGCGGTCTGGTGATCGACGACTCCTGCTGCCAGCGCATTACGATGGCATGGTCCGACGAGGCTCCGCAGCGCGATAGCGTCGTCCGCGTCACCGTCCGCTCATACCCGGACGCCGCACAATGAGCGGGAACGCCAACAGCGCCGCCGCTGCCTTTGGTGCCGGGCGCTTTGCCTGTTCGGCCCGTCGCACGATCAGCAACCTGACGACTGAAGAACTGGCTGAGGTCGAGCGCGAGCGGTCAAAGGATCGGCCAACGCCGTGGGCGCATCTGGCGGCGCGATACGCGGTCAACGAACTCGATTTGCGCCGGATGTTCGACGCGAACAAACCGAAGGCCGTGACGGAACCCGCCAAGCCCGCCCCGACCACGTTCCAAGATCACCTAGCGGCCCGCAACGTGCGACTGGCTGAGATGTGGCTGGCCGGTGTCCCGGTGGCTGACATCTGCCTCGCGCTCGGCATCGGCAACAGCGTCCTGAGCAAATACCGCGCCCGTCTGGGCCTCGCGCCCCGCACCCCCGGCATCCAGAAAAAGAGGACGACACCATGAGCAATCTCATTAGCGGCTGGTCTGCGGTCGAGACCGAATACGCGATCAAACATTGGCGCGAAGGCAAGAGCGCGGGCGAGGTGGCCAAGCTGCTGAACAATGCGTTCGGCACCCAGCGCACCCGCAACAGCGTCATCGGTCGTGTGCATCGGCTGGGCGAGGGCCGTCCTGAGCCT
>JAUMAX010000027.1:25976-36190 GCA_032116115.1 Porphyrobacter sp. | reverse complement strand
TTGGTCGAACGCGGACTCGCAGATGTTGATTGAGTCGATCCTTCGAGGCATCCCATTACCTTCAATTATTCTTGCGCGGGTTTCGAGTAGCCAGCGCTTCCAGATTGTCGATGGCAAGCAGCGACTGACCGCGATTCTACGCTTTATGGGAGCGCACCCAGAAGGCCGTGAGAATGCTAAAGGGATGAAGGAATATGAGGTATTTGATACAAACTTCGGTCAGTTTGCTCGACGCAACAATCTGAGGGCGACGGACATTCGTGAAAAGTACCTTCCCTTTAAGACTAAGAAATATACCGACGAGAATGATCCGCTGAAACCGCTCGGCGGCCACTATTATTGCGATATTAAAGACAAGCATGTCAGGATCGCCGGTGAGTCAATCTCCGTGGCAGATCTATTTGAACGCGCCTGCGACTACTTTATTCCAGTGCTAATTTATCGCGACACTCAGGTTCGCGACATCCACAAGGTCTTCCGCCTGTACAACCAACAGGGGATGAAGCTGAATGCAGAGGAGATCCGCAACGCAGTCTTCAATCATCTGATGATCTCACGGCTCATGCTTTTCGTAGGCGGCGACCGTCCCGAGCCCGAGATCGCCCCCGAACTCGTGAAGGCAGGGATCGACCCCACTGAAGCGCATGAAAACATCAAGGCGCTGGGGTTTGGCATTACTCGGTTCAAGCGCACTAAGGTCCTGTTGTGGACCGTGGCGACGCTGATCCTTAAGCCCGCCCAAGGTCCCGATAAAGCTTATCGCACACCATCCACGGCCAGCCATATCGACGAATTCCTGCGCTCCATCGACAGCGATCGCCTCGCGCAGTTCCGGTCGAAAGCGACACTCGAAAACTTGGCTAATGACCTTATCGCGGCCTTGGACCTTCACCAGCAAGCTTCCGATGCTTGGCACCCAAAGTTCCGGCGCAAAGGCAAGAGCGAGATGGCCTCTCGGTGGGAGGAGTTGCCGGTCGTGGCCAGCGTGCTGGCCTGCCTCGTACTCGTGATCACCGGCGAAACTCAGAAGCTGGAGGATGGCATTGACGCCGTCCGCGACCTGACCGCGAAGATGGTTGGTCCCCAGAGCACGCAGAACAAGACCCAATGGGCGCACATCGCCAACGCCTCGACCAGCATCCTGGAGACACTCGGGGTCAACATCGCTGACGCGGATGCCGCAGTGCGCGACCGATACGGAGATAGTGCAATCGAGGCACTTCTTGAGATCCGCAAGATCCCGATGATCTGATATGACTGTAGGTGAGCCCAGCGTCGGCCCAGTGACGATTGTCCCAGCAGGTGGGCTTGTTGAGACAAATGACGTAAGCGCAGAAACATCGCGCGACGAAGCCTCTTGGTGGGCACGCTACCGTGCGAATATTGCAGGTCGGCTGTCTGGAACAGCCTTGGCCGCTCTGGAGGCGGACGCGCGCTACGTGGTCGAGAGAGCGCTGCCTAGCGTTGACGGGGCGCTTGACGAAGCAGCTTGGCCGACCTCACGGGTTCGGACAGGCATGGTCGTCGGTTCGGTGCAGTCCGGCAAGACCGCAAGCATGCTCGGTGTCGCTGCGCTCGCGCTCGACGCAGGCGTTGACCTATTGATCCTCCTCGCTGGCACCAGGGTAAGCCTTTGGTTGCAAACCTACGAGCGCCTGCTCGCGCAACTCGACGGTTCTACGCCGGAGAATGCCTACTGTCGGCGCAGCCAGCGCCTGATCCTTCCCCAACCCGCCGACATCCTTCATGAGCAACGGGCGGACCCGGCCCGCTATCTGCAACGACCAATGGCTCGCCAAGCGTTGAAAGCGGGCCGGCCAATCATTTGCGTCGTGCCTAAAGAGGACGATCACCTCATCATGCTTCGACGATTCCTCGCCGACGTAGTGACGCAGGACCTCCTCGATGCACGAGACAGGCCCTACTCAATGGTGCTGCTCGACGATGAAGCGGACGACGCAAGCGTGCTGGATAGTGATCGGTCACAGAAGCTGACGCCTCGGCTCATCGCCTCCTTGTGGAGCGGTGACCCGGACGAAGCTACGACGCGACACCCCAATATGCTTGCGACCTATGTCGCCTATACCGCGACACCGCAGGCGAACTTCCTTCAAGCTACGCACAACCCACTCAGTCCGCGCGATTTCAACGCCGCCTTGCGGACGCCCGGCGCTATCGGTTCGCTTGAACCAAGATCACTATCGTATGCCGAGCCGGCTGGGGTTCGCTCCTACTATTGCGGTGGTGAGCTCTTCTACGAAAAGTTGCGGCACACAGGCGCCGGAGCGCTCTGCCAAACCTCGCTGTTCCCGGATCTGCGCCCCGGCGAGAGCGAAGCGGAACTTTCTGCCCGCCGCGATACGCTACGCTGGACCATGCTCTCCGATGCCATGCGCTGCTTCCTCGTGGGCGCTGCAGTGCGGAGCCTTCAGCCAGGCTGGGAGGCTGCATATGATCACGAGCGCCGCTACGAAACGGAGGCCGACGCGCGGCAAGCTGCCGCGGGCCCCCACACCATGCTGATCCACCCCTCCGCCCGAAAAGAGGATCATTTCAGCACAGCGCAGGATATAGTCCGTTGGACCTTGGCAGTGCCGGGAAAGGAAGTCGAAGTCGAACTCGACGATGAGCTTTCCGAACTGCTGGTCGTGCCCCGCGACGCGCTTGCTCGGCGACTGAGCTTGGAGGAGGATCAGTGGTCAGAGTGGCTGGATCGCTTCGAGGCGACTCGTATTGGTTTCGCTAGCCTTCCACATACTCCATATCAGCCAATCTCCTCTGTAAGTTGGCCACAGGTCAGAGCAGCGCTTGTTGGCCATGTCTTTCCCAACTTACGGATCCGTGTCCTCAACAGCGATCCTGTCTCCGACGACAGGCCGCGGTTCGAGATAGGCGAGGATGAGGCGGGCTTCCACGTGCCACCGGATAGCCTCTCGATCTTCGTCGCCGGCAATGTCCTGTCACGCGGTCTTACACTTGAGGGACTCACCACCAGCCTTTTCTTGCGCGGCGCAGCAGAGCCTGCCGCTGACACGCAAATGCAGATGCAGCGATGGTTCGGTTATCGCGGTGACTTCCTGCCTTTCTGCCGCGTCTTCACTTATGAGGACCAGCTGCAGTTGTTCCGCCGGTACCATGTCAACGATAATGCACTGAAATCCGAGATCATCTCGGTCATGGATGGTGGTGAAAAGGTGAGTGGCCCCGCCCTTGTGTTGCAGGGCGCAAGCTTCGTTGCCACCAGCAAGGTGGAGGCGCGCAAGGTTCCGCTGTCACCTGGGCCGCGGCCTTCAATTCGCCTTGTCGAATCCGAGGATGACGACTTGGCACGTCACAATATCCAGCTCGCGGTGGACCTGCTGGGGGACGGAGAATGGGTGCCGTTAAAGGATGATAATGGCCTGGAGCGTGGTTTCATCCGCTCCGAGCCGATAAGTGCTAGGGCACTTGCCGATCTACTAGATGAGCTTCGCTACTCGCATCACGACCCGGACCTAGGCAACGAACTCAGCCAGCGCTGGGACCATTATGCTCGCTTGTTGGGGATCGATGACCCTCTCTTTTCGCCGCCCATGCGCAATTCTCAAGGTTATGGTACGGAGCCGCAATCCTGCCCATATTCGATCGCGGCCTACCTCCGCTTATGGGCCTCGCTGACCGGCGACCACTCAGCGCCTGGCTTCTATCCCACCGACAGGCCCGAGGTGCCATGGAACTATTCCGACACGATGCACGCAAGCATGCCTGACTTCTATCTCGCCTTTCGCCACGGCCAAGCAAAGGCTCGAGACCCGCGACTTGCAGCTCTTGGCATCAGGGCGGTGACTAGAGATCGCAACGAAAGCGGCGCGGCATTGCAAACCTTATGGGGCACTCGAGGCTATGGCGGCTCCTATCATGGCGACGAGTTGGTGGACTATTACTACCACCGGACGACGCCAGTCCCTAGCATACAAGGTGGGGCTAGTTGGCGGCCTAGGGGACATCCAGGCTTGGCTCTGCTTCATGTCGTCAGCGCGCCTGAGTTGCCGACCGATTTCTTGGCGATCGGCTTGGGTTTACCGCATGGTGGCCCCGACCATATCGCGGCGCTTCGCACATGAGCGACCTTCACTTCGAGGCGCTGCGAGCCGAATTGGAGGCACTGGACGTTCCTCAGGGGCAGGCCCGCAAGATGCGATGGCTTGCCGTACCCTTGGCCATCGGCCGTACGCCATCTGGGGACTTTGAGATATTCATTCGCGGGGCTGAGGTGCACGCATCGTCGCCTCTCGTTCGCCGCCATCTTCAACACGGGGATTGGCGTCCAGAGGAAGGAGGTGAACCCTTTTCCGCTAGTCGGATAGTCTTGCCCGCCGCGCCGCACTTCGCCTCAGTGGCTGCATTAATCGCGATCGAGTTGTTGCGGGCAGGGATTACAGGTCCGCACGGTCCGCAACCCGCATTCAGCGACGTCGAGCCGATCATCGAGATGGCGATCCGCAGGGGCGCATTGCCGGAAAATGTTGTCATCGGCCTCATTGGCGAGTTGACCGTGCTTAGGCAGTTGCTGCTGACGCGCGCAAATCGCTCCAATGAGATGATGCGAGCGCTCGAATATTGGCAGGGCTGGCAAGACGGCGGTCGTGACTTTCGTTTCGGTGACCATGCCATCGAGGTGAAGACGACGCAGTCGAGCATCTCTGCCCACGAATTCAGTGGATTGCACCAGCTAGAGCCCATGACCTTACCTTCAGGGGGGCGAGAGCAACTTCATCTGCTCAGCATCGGTCTTGTCGCGTCGACCTCGGTTGGAGAAACACTTCCGGCGATCGTCGACAGCATTATTGGATTGTTAAGCCTAGCAGCGGCCCCTGAGATCGTCGATGAGATGCTTCGCCGCGTCTCACTATATGGAAGCCAGTCTGGCGGAGGCTACTCGCACGAGGCAATGCAGGGTTGGGGCGCGTATAGCACTCGCTATGCGCATAGTTTCCCGCCACGCCTCTACCGGATCGACGATCCCGCGATGCGTCTTCTCGATCGAGACTTGTTGTCTCGCACGTTCGTTCAGCCAGAAGGCTTGGCGTTCACAATGCATCTTCCCACCCAGGTCTCGGTCTTTAACCCAGTGCCAAGTTGGGAAGCGGAGATTGAGGTCATGACGCAGGGTTGATTTGACATACAAAAGTCTAACGGCCGCCGACTGCGATAACGTGGGTAAACGCCTAATTGTGGGATGCGCGTCTGTGCCGTCGAATGGCCGATTATAGCTCGCGACTGAGCTTGCCTATGGTTCATGCTCCGTCGGGGTTATTCCTTGTCTGACGATGTGCTAGGCAAAACGATTAGTAAGTTCACCCACGTTCGAACGGACTGATGCCGAACCTGAGTACGACCGTCGGGCGCCATCAACTTTTCAGCGAACGGTGATGTGCTCGACCAGCCTCGGCAATCCTCCGCCATCGGCGTCTAGTGTATCGAGATACTCCTGCGTCACCTGCACTACATGGACATATCTGTCTGCTGTACGCTGTGGCCAACGAATGCCGCTTTCTAATTGCCATCCATCGCTGACCGACGGCCCTTCCTCAGTGCTGTGCCACAGCCACTCTATGCGGCGCGGCAGCGCCGCAAGATCGACGAGCGGATCCCAAAGCCATCTGACAAGATAGTCCTCGTCACCGTCCGAGACGAGAAGCGCCATGAAGTAGCGCCCCGAATTGTTTTCTGCCTTTTCGCGCTCGAGTTCCGACCAGTAGATGCGCTCGCTTGCGAGCGACTTGACCTCGATGTGAAATTCATCGCCGCCGCGGGTTAGAAGGATATCAGTTTCGCGTAGATCGTCATCGCGAACATTCGCGCTACAACTCCAATCTTTTCCGAGTACGTTGACTATCTGGCGCAATAGCCAAGCCTCCGCGCGCAAGCCGTTTCGCGCCGCCGCTTCCGCAGCCTCGGCGGCATCGCGCCGTCTCAGTTTGCGTTCATCGCCACCGCCACCGCCGAACAGCTTGCGGCGTTGAAGGCGTTTCGATCCGCCCCGCCGCTCTCCACTAGCTTTGCGTCCATTGCCATTCCCGTCGCGGTCGTTCCCGCCTTCATCCTGCTCGCTTCCGTCCTCGTCCACCTCGTCCGCTTCGTCCGTGTATTCATCCCCTTCATCGTCGGATCTGTCTCCGGGGTTTGCGCCACCCGACTCACCGTCGGCGACGGGCGTGTCAGCGTCTGCATCATCTTCATTCGAAGGCTCGTCGTCGTCCTCCTGTTCGTCGAGGTCGTTGAGCGCCTCGCGAATCTGATACTGAGGGATACCGTCATCAGCGAGGATCACTGCAACCTCATCGCGGCTTGCGCGAAGGATGCGCGCAAAGCGATATTTAAGGTCTGCGCCGTGCAAACCGAACTGTTCCGCGGTTGCGGCAGCCACCGCCTCCCATCTGTCGCCGGATTGAAGGTTGATCAACCACCGTGCACCTTCTCGGAATGAAGGGGCACTGCGATCTGCTAGCGGCTCGCCGTCGAGCGAAATGCACAGTCGCAAATCGTTCACTGCTTCGAAGACGGGCAGTTTTTTAAGATAGAGATTCTTTGTCCGGCAAATAGCTGCCAATGCGCCGCGGCGCGCGATTAGCCTCCGTTCGATCTCGCGGCTGCGGCGTTCGCTTACAGATTCATAACGCGGCGCCACCGCAAGAACTTCTGATGCCGGCCGTACACCGAGCACTTCAGGTGCCCCTTGCCCGCGATCAAGACGGACAGGCAGGATTGCCTTACCCTTCTGCCCCAGACCATTGAGCACTTCCTGATTCTCGAACCGGCCATTGTCGATCCATATGACATCGGCCGAATTCGCAACAATCACATCCCCATCACGGTCCGGATAGGTCGCTGCGACACGCATTAAAGCCGGTGTCCCCTTCGCCCGGTCGGGAACCCGCAGGAGCGCGTCGTAGAATGCCCGAACCGACTTGGTCGATATTCGATGCCCCTCATCAATCCGCTTCAACAGGCCGTCCGACCATTCGGCCCAACTTCGCCAATCCTGCGGAAGCGCATCACGTACGTGGAGCCTTCGCACGAAGATGGGTTTCAAGCCACTGCGGCGGATGCGGTTGATCGTGCCCACGTCCAGGATGGGAGTGATTCCAGCGATCCCTTTGCCAGGCCAGAACAGTTCATGGGGTGCAAACCTGCCACCGTTCATGCCAGCGCGCGCGCGTTGCGGCAGATAGCGCTCGCGCTTCAATTGAAAATCCGCAAAGCTTGTAAAAGGATCGGGCGCGTGTGCGCGGTCCGCCCACGAAACCTTGCGCCAGCGACCCTGCAAGTTTTGGGTCGCGGTCGCGAGGGTACCGACGCAGGCCGCAATTTGTGGCGCTGAAAGCAACTCGAGGCACTCTGGAAAGTGTTCGATATACCATTCTTGGTTGATGTGTAGGAGACTACTGCCGGTCGCCCTATGGAACGCGTAGGAACTGCGGCTAGGTAAGAACGCATCTCGCACGAGAAAATGAATTTTCGGCTCCCAAGACACGCCTAGGAATCGCAGCAAAGCCTTCCAACGCTTCGCGCCGAATGCCGTGATCGCCCGGACTGGCGCATTGGCGATCGCCCTATCCGGAACGTCCCTGAAGTAACTAGCTAGCTCAGGGATACCGTTGATCTCGCGTCCCGCATAAGCATTTTGGCTAGCCACCCAACCTTTGCGCGTTGGGACGCGAGCCACCGAAGCGAGAGTTAGCCGCATGGACTGGTCGTTGGGCATCTCAACGAGCGGTGCGATCTCGCTGAACTCGGGTATAGTTGCCCATTCATCGATAAGACGGAGGGCATCGTACCCAGACGTCTCCCAGTTCTCGTCAGACCAGCGGGCGAGTGCGGGGGCGAGCGCCTGCGACAGCCATTCATCCCGAGTGCGCAACAGGCGTCCGTTGAGAAGTGGTGCCCATCGCTGCGCTGCCGTCGCGTCGTAGGCCTCGAGCAATTCAAGCGCGTCACCATGGAGAGTGTCTGCTTCGAGCCATGGCACCCATTCAGACGGGCGTTTCCTTAGCAGCGGTAACGTTGCCGCGAGTGGCCTAAACCTTCCATCGTCGGTCGGCCAGATCGGTGCCTTGGCGAGCTTTTCGATCAGCGGCGTCGGCGAGCCCGCCGCAAGGCAAGCAGTATATGCGATCTTGATAGCCCGCAGGGCCTTCTCCAGCGTATTGATCCTGAGAGATGCAAGGGTCGCGGCATAGTCGACTGCACGAAGTGGCTCCGCACCGAAAATCGAGCGCAGTTCTCCAAATACCGGCAGCATGTCACTGATCGGCAGTCGAAGCTTTGAACCTAATGAGCGGGTCGCTAGTGCGTCGAGGCCATGATCCCAGGTACGTGCCTCGCCCGGCGTCGAGCGTCCTCCGCCAATCAAGCGCACGAAGGGTGTGTTGCTAACAGCTTCAGCGATCGCCTGCTGGATCACTCGCTCGGGGCGTCGTGCGCGACCCGCTGGCGCTGCCCGCACAATGCTGCCAAAAACCTCGACGACGGAGCACGGTGATATGTCGCTGGTGATCTGAACTGCGAGGTCCTGCAATACGCCCCGAACGGCCTCGTCATGCTCTGAAGCTCGAATATTATTGCGGTTACTGGTTAGCGCGAAGGAGCCATGAACTAGGAACCTGGCCGAAATCGATTCCGCAGTCGGAAAAAAGACATGCACAGGTATGTCTTCCTCAGCCGGTACCGCCCTTTCGTTCTCAAACGGTATCGCGATCGCCGCACTTAGGGTCTTGCCGTCCTCGATTGGTACTGAAGCGGTTGAACTCCACAACCTCCATGCTGTCGCGATACGCTCTCCGTCACGCGTGATTGAGAGCTGCGCAGGCGAATTGCGCAAAGCGAGCGAACGGGAGCGTGTGACTGTAAGTGTCGTGGTAGGGACATCAACGCCCTCAATGCGCACCATCTCAAGATGGCGGCAAAGCAGGAGGAAGTGTGGTGCCAGCGCGTTAAGCCGTGCCATCGTATTGGCTTTGACTGCCAGTGACCGAAACGGCAGCCGGATTGCCGTGACATATCCCTGCTTTAGGAGGTCTTTAGTTACACTGTCGCGCGGCACTTTATGGGGCAGGCGAAAGGTTAGTGATGGAGCATTTGGGCTTATCTCATTCAATGCTTCCCGCGATAAGGCGGCATCGAAGCCGAAGTCAAATGCACCCGAATGAACGCTTGGTTGATCGGTAATTTCGAGTACAGATTTGAAGCCCAGTCCCTTCGCGCCGATTAGATTGGCCGAGCTGGTGCCAGGCGGGGCAAGCGCATCGTCGGCATTCTGAAGAAGCTCCCATAAGGACCTGCCCGCATAGTCGCTGCTGGTCTCGCGCTCGTGATTCGCATCTTCTTGCAGCTGATCGAGGTCGGTCCGATAAACCTCGAGCCGTCGATTTCGAATAGCATCGATCAGATCGAAGTCTGCAACATCGTCAAGCGAGGCTCCAGGCCCTCGGACTGATTTGGCGCTCAGATTCTCTCGGCAAACAGAGACGATGCCTGGTCGGCTGAAGCGGCGGCCAAAATTGGCGACATAAAGCGCATCATCGGTGATCCGAAAGAGTAACGATCTTCGTGCGCAATCCGGTGCTGCCATCAGCAACTTCTAGGCCATTTAGTAACGCATTGCGAGCAAACAACGGCGGTGTTGTTGGTCAAATTGCAGTTGGCAAACATAGTGACGGCTGGGCTGGGATACCGTGGACGCCCACGCCTAACTGCTTTAGTCGGCATTTCTTCGTCAGTATGGATTTTTCTCGTCGTTCCAATCGACGGCTCATATAGCCGTGGCAATGTCACCATGATCGCTCTTGGGAGCCGTAGGCGAGCACAATGTCATGTCACAACTCTTGCGGCTCGGACTGATCGCGGCCCTGGCACCGGTATGCGCCAAGTATTTCGTGGCAATCGCGACAAGACCGCCGAAGCTTTGGCTATCTCAGCGCCGCGAGGAAGCTGGTTGGCGTCAGTTCGATGTGCGCTGTAAGTGGAGGGCGAAGACTGAATGCCTTAGGCTGGCGGGCAAAATTCCAAACCCGGACAAGATGCCAATCATCGCGGCGCGCTTCAGCGACCGCCAGTTCATTTCGGGTAATGTGGAACGGCGTGCGCTCCCAACCGTTTGTGGTCTTGACCTCGATCATCCGTTCGCGGCCGTCGGGTTCGAAGCTGGCGATATCATAGCCAAAGCCATCGCC
>JAUMAX010000027.1:0-25966 GCA_032116115.1 Porphyrobacter sp. | reverse complement strand
CCGTCTTGTTCTGATGTCCATCGAACCTTGTCAGCAAGGTCATCCCGGCCAGCATGAGCGAGCGTTTGCCGTTCATAGTAGAGGATCAACTCCTCACCCGCCTTGCCCAATTGTTGATTTCGCGCATCGCGCTCTGCGACATCATATTTGCGCCCGATGGCCGCCATGAATTCAGGGTCTACTGGGGGAGGCTCATTGCGCTGTGATGGAGGCGGGCCAATCCAAAGGGTGAGCACTTCTCTCAAGAAACTGGTCGGATTCCTTGTTTTGGGTGCGAGCCAGTCTGGGTGACTGTCTAGCCAACGCAAAACACCATCGACAAGTGCATTCTGAAAATTCGCGGCAGGCTTGTAGCCATTGATCCAGGGTTGCCCGAGGCCCAACATAACAGCGCTTATGTTCTGATGTTTGAATTCGATTGAGCCACGGTTTCTGGCCGAATCTTTCAGCAGAGCTTGAAGCGCTCGATTGTGCTCTGCCTTATTGAAAGGGCGTCCGGCCAACTCTTCGATTAGCATCGCAAAGTAATCTGCGACGATCAGGTCAATTTCGAGACCGGTCCACGCCTCCGCCATGAACGTGTGCTATCGAGTTTGCCGCGCGCTGACCAGGGTCGGCCTTTGCTTCTCACTCATAGGCAGTCGCCGATGAATTGACTTCCGGTTCCGGCATCTCTCCGGCCTCGGGCACCCCCTCTTGTTCGGCATGCGCCCTGACCTCGGTCGCCCGTTCCTCGATCTCCTTTGCGAAGATGCCCAGCATTGTCGAACCGGCTGGCATTGCTGCCACCTCCTCGACCGAAGCGGGCAGTTCGCGCAACAACCTCGCCGTCACTTGCTCCACCCGCTGTACCGTCCCCCGCGCTGCCAGTCCTGCGGCTTCGGGCATGCGCCACCAGTGGCGGCCGTAGATGTGCCGACCGCGGCGCTGCCCCCCGATCGCCTGCGCGTGGTTCTGGGTGATGTTCGTCCAGGCGAGGCCGGACATCAGGTCATAGAGCGGGGCAAGCTGCGGCGCACCCGGGCCGAGCAGGATCGAGTAGTTCTTGGCGTGCGAGTCGACGTTGCCGATCGCGATATTGAAGATCACGGCGTCGAGCAGCCGGGTGATGTCGCGCGCGGTCATATGCTGGCGGACAACCGCGAACATGTCAGCGATCGAGGGACCGCGCGCGCCGGTGCCGTTGAACTCGTACTTGGTGGCAGGCGGACGGCCGAGGGCCTGGCAGAAATCTTCCTGATGCAGGCGGCGGGCATTGTTGCCAGTGCCGGTCCGGTCATAGCGCTCGACCAGCAGGTAGCTGCGTTCCCCTGCAACGCCTGTCGTCACCGGCGCGACGTTGAGGCCGATGCGGCGGGCGAGTAACATGCACAGCGCTTCATTCTGGACGCTGCTGGGCAGGCGCGGATTGTCGGGCTTGAGGATGTGGGTGGATGGCGCGCCGTTGATCGGCACGGCGATCTGGCCATCGATGACTGCTACCGGCAGCTTTTCCTGTGCGCCGGCGAGGCTCATCGAGACGCCGTCTTCGCCCACCAGGAATGGTCGGGAGGGCAGTTCCTCGATGATCCGTTCAAGTGCACCGCTATCCGGGATCGGACGATAGCCGGGCTCGCCGCGCGGTTGCTGCGGCGCGATGCTGAGCGCGCCTGCCAGATCGTTGCCGGTCTGTGCAATCAGGCCGAGTGCGTCCTCCGGTGCAGCGCCTAGCGCGCGCATCATGGCGCGCAACGGTTCGCCTTCCGGCAGGAGGTTCATCAGCCAAGGAAGGACTTGATCCCCCTCATAGGGCTCTGGCCGGATCGGCATGGCCAGCGAGATCGGGAAGTTGTCGGCGGATGAACCCCAGGCGTCCGCATAGGCAAGGCGGGTTGCCTGCGCATCGGCGCTGATCGTGGCGACCAGGCGGTCTTCGTAGTGAACCGGAAGGTCCACCGTCAGGCCTGCGAAATGCCGGTTGCGGTGAGCCGCAGGCCCACGGCCTTGGCGGCGGCGAGAGCCTTGCCGAGCTGCGCGGTGGGCTTCCCAGCTTCCAGGTCGACGATGAAGCGTTCGCCGCTATTGATGGCGAGCGCCAGCTCCCGCTGGGTAAGGCCAAGGGCCTTGCGGGCGGAGGCAACGGCTGCGCCGAATTGGGTTGCGTTGTCTATCATGTCATTCTTACCGAGCGGTAAGATTGCACATGTGCGGTTGTACTTCAAGCACCTTTCTTCCCGATCGGTAAGAATGCTCATCGCAATGCCATTCTGCAATGCGAATCTTACCGACCGGTAAGTTTGACAATGGTTGCATAGTACATTCTCTGCTATCGGGGATCGGCAAGTGGGGCCCCATCCATGCCAACCGGCAGCGTTCAATACGACGATAACGAAAAGCTAGCGACGGCGCGAGCCGCTGCTGCATTGGTCGCGCGTTGGGGCGTTCCAGACGCAATGGTCGCGCGGCTTATAGACGGCGAGGGGCGGGCTGCGGCGCTGCTCGGCATCCATCGCGCATTGCGATGCATATTCGCTGACAGCGATAGGGCTTTGCGATGGATCGGTACGCCTAACGAGGCCTTTGATGGAGCCTGCGCGCTCGATCTCATACTGGCAGATGGCCTCGCGGGTATGCAGCGGGTCCAGACCTACCTTGATGCGGAAATCGCTAGCTGAGCAGATTGGCGATGAGATCCTGAGCGGTGCAGCAGTATCAGTCAGGAACTGCTCACGAGGTACCGACCGGCTTGCGGAAGCTGCCTTGCAGGACCTTCGCGCCCGAACGTAGCTGGTCAAGATAATCCGCCCAGTTCTGCATCATCCTGATCCGTTCATCCCAGTGCTCGCCGCGTGCATAGGCGCGGCGCACGTCATCGGTCTCGGCATGGCCAAGCTGGCGCTCGATCGCGTCTGGGTTCCAGTGGCCTTGCTCGTTAAGCAGCGTGCTGGCCATGGCGCGGAAGCCGTGCGCGGTCATCGTGGTGCCGTCGAAACCCATCCGCCGCAGCGCAAGATTGATCGTGTTTTCACACATCGGTCGGTCGCGCTTTCCCTGGGCGGGGAAAAGGTAGCGACGGTTGCCGGTAGTCTCGCGCAGCTCTTCCAGAATGGCGAGGACCTGACAGCTGAGTGGCACACGGTGCGCGACGCGCATCTTGGTCTTGTCGGCGGCAATGGTCCAGATGTTGCGGGTGAAGTCGAGCTCGCTCCATTCAGCCTGCCGCAGTTCGCCGGGGCGCACGAAGACATAAGGGGCAAGCCTCAGCGCAGCATGGGTAACCGTATAGCCTGAATAGGCATCGATCGCGCGAAGCAGGGTGCCCGCCTCCTTGGCCGTGGTGATGGCGGCGCGATGCGTCACCTTGGGCACGATCAGTGCGCCGCGCAGGTCTGCCGAAACGTCGCGGTCCGCGCGGCCGGTCGCAATGGCATAGCGGAACACCTGCCCGCAGGTGCTGCGCAGCCGCCGTGCGGTTTCATAGTGGCCGCGCTTCTCGACCGAACGCAGCACTGCAAGCAGTTCGGGAGCCTTGATTTCGCCGACCTTACGGTCTCCGATGAAGGGGTAAGCGAATTCCAGCAGCCATTTCAGCTTACCGAGCGTCACATCGGCACGGCCTTCGCGCTCAGCCTTGTCGAGCCATTCCTCTGCCACTGCCTTGAAGCTGTTCACACTGGCAAGCGGCCCGGTGATCTTGTCGATCTTGCGCTTGGCGGCAGGATTGATGCCCTCGGCGATCTGCTTCTTGATCTCCAGCCGCTTCGCCCGCGCTTCGGCCAAGGTGATGGTCGGGTACACCCCGAGTGCTGCAGTGGCCCGCTTTTCACCGAAGCGATAGTCCATCCGCCAGTATCGCTGACCTGCCGCCGTCACCAGCAGGTATAACCCGCCACCATCGGAGAGCTTGTAGGGCTTGTCGCGCGGAGCCGCTTTTCGGACAGCCAGATCGGTCAGCATGGTGCCACCTCTGTCGGTTTTGATACCGTCAGATATACCGTAATGTACCGTCAATTTCAACGAATTCAGCCGGATCCCGGTGGACGCCGAAACCCTAAAAAGTGTCTGATTTCATGGACTTTTCCGGACATTTGCGGATGCATCCGGAAAGAAAAATGGTGCCCAGAAGAGGACTCGAACCTCCACGCCCTTGCGAGCGCCGCCACCTGAAGACGGTGCGTCTACCAATTCCGCCATCTGGGCACGGTGCCTGCCGGTCTTTGGTGCCGGTAGGCTGGGTAGGCGCGGGCCATTAGCTGGGGGGTGGGGGTGCTGTCAATGCAAACCTTGCCGGGTTTGTTGCAGCTTTCCTCTTGCCCTTGTGGTCCGGCCCGAAAAGCCGATGATGACCCGATTGGCGGGGGTCTATGGGGGCTTGCGCGGGGTGCGTAGCGGGCCTGTGTTCTCTTCGGACGGGCGAATCGCCGCAGGGTGCCTGTTCGCCCGCTTCCACTGGCCGCGCACCGGAACTCTTGCCTCTCCGCCCGCGTTGAGACAAAGCGCGCGGCAATCATTGCCACGCTACCAAGAGCACCCAAACCATGCCCACCTCCTCCCCGCTTTCCGGCCAGCTGGTCACGATTTTCGGCGGCACCGGCTATATCGGCAATTATGTCGCGCAGAGCCTGCTTGCGCGCGGTGCGCGGATCCGGCTTGCCAGCCGCGCGCCGTACAAGGCGCAGGATCTGAAGCCGCTCGCCAATCTCGGCCAGTTGCAGATGATGCCCTGCGATATCACCCGCGAGGATCACGTCGCTGCCGCGCTGGACGGCGCGAGCCATGTGGTCAACCTGGTGGGTGCCTTCGATGGCGATCTGGTCAAGCTGATGGGCGAGGCTCCCGGCACCATCGCCCGCCTTGCTGCCGCCGGCGGGGTCAAGTCCTTCGTCCAGATCAGCGCCATCGGCGCGGATGCGGCTTCGCCCACGGCCTATGCCCGCGGCAAGGCGCTGGGCGAGGAGCGCGTGCTTGCCGCCTTCCCCAAGGCGACCGTGCTGCGTCCCTCCATCGTCTTCGGCAAGGACGACAACTTCCTCAACCTGTTCGGCGGCATGATCGAGATGCTCCCCGTGCTCCCCGTGTTCGGGCCTGAGGCGAAGCTGCAGCTGGTCTATGCCGATGACGTGGCCGAGGCGGTCGCAGTCGTGCTGGAGCACCCGGAACTGCACGGCGGCTACACCTATGAACTGGGCGGGCCGGAGCAGCTCAGCATGATGGAGATTCACGAGCGCATCGCCGAGGCGCAGGGCAGGAAGCGCACCTTCCTTGCTGTGCCGGATGGTCTTTCGGCGACCTTTGCCGCCATGCCCCTGACCCCGATGAGCCGCGACCAGTGGACGCTGCTGAAGCCCGGCAGCACGGTGGCCCCCGGCGCGCGCGGCTTTGCCGAACTCGGGATCGAGCCCAAGCCGCTCGGCCTGTTCCTCGACAAGTGGATGCTGCGCTATCGCAAGCATGGCCGCTTTGGTGCCGCCAATGACCGGGCCAAGGCGCGCAAGTAGCGGCAACGCGCGCGGGCTGTATGCCCGCCCGGTCCAGCCGGTGTTCCTGTTCATCCAAAGGTGGCGTTTGGCCCCTGTTGGAGACAGATGAGACACTGCCCAGGAACAGAAAAACGGCCCTGCCTATGTCCCGCCGCACCCGCACCGGCGCGGACGGCAAAACGGCAACAAAAAAGGGGCAAGGTGCGGGCATGACCGGCAGCCTAACCCCTTCCCTGTCCGGTAGGAAAGTGCGCGCTTAGGCGAGGCCGCCCTCAGATCACCCCGCCACCGGGCGGCAGCGCGGCGGCGTAGAGCGCCTTCAAGTCCGCTTCGCCCCGCGCGGCGGCCGTGGCGTCATAGGCGGGGCTATCGGGCACCATCCAGCCGTGGTTGCCGGGATAGACCGTGACGGTCGCCCCCACACTGAAAGCCAACGCAGCCTCGGCAAAGGTGGTCTTGTCGGTCGGGGCTTTGGCGTCATCATCCTGCGCCACGGCAATCAGCAGCCGTGCAGCGACCTGATCCAGAACACTATGCGGGCTCATCGGATTGCCCTCGCGCACCAGCCCGCCGCCATGGAAGCTGGCCGCAGCCTTGATCCGCGATGGCACCGCCGCCGCGCTCCACACGGTGAACGGCCCGCCCATGCAATAGCCCTGCGTGCCGATGCCCTGCGCCTGATCGACGCCTTCCTGCCGGTCAAGCCAGTCCACGATCGCGGTCGCATCCCGCATGATCGCCTCGGCGTTCAGCTTGCCGCGCCACGGGCCGACCTTCTGGAACCCGCCATCTGCAATAAAGGCGGCGAAATCGGCGAATTGTTCGCCGGTCACGTCGCGGTAATAGGGGTTCACGACGAGCACGGCATAGCCTGCGGCTGCCAGCTTGCGGGCGATGTTGCGCTTGGCTTCGCGGATGCTGGCGATATCGGGCCACAGGATCACGGCGGGGTGATTGCCGGTTTCGGGCTGGACGAAAAAGCCGTCGAGTGTGCCGTCGGCGGTGGGGAAATTGACGCCGCGTTCTTTCAGCCCCGGAAGCGACTGGGCCACGCTCTCGCTGCCGCCCGATGCGCAGGCGGCCACTGCCGCCGCACCGCTCAGCGCGCCAAACTGGCGGCGGCTGAGGGTCTGTTTTGCCCAATCGGCCAGTTTGCTTTCATCGCACATTGGTAACTCTCCTGTCGGCCCCTCCGCCGCGATACAGATAGGCGTGCAGGGCAGGCATGGACAAGCTGCGAATGTGGAGGCACCATGGCGCAAACGCACAAGCGTCAGAAAAACTCGGGGAGAGCGGGATCCATGGAATTCAAGCGGTGGGCGCTGGGCGCGGCGCTGTTGCTGTCGGCTGGGACGCTGACGAATTGCAGCCAGATTTTCGGTGAAGGCGAGGCCGGTGAAGGCATCACCACAGCGATGCTGGTGGGCGCGGATGGCGATTCGGCCAACTGGATCAGCCACGGGCGCACCTATTCCGAACAGCGCTATTCGCCGCTGGACGGGGTGAACCGTGACAATGTCGGCCAGCTCGGCCTTGCGTGGTATGCCGATATGGACACCGGACGCGGGCAGGAAGCGACCCCGCTGGTGATCGACGGCCGGCTTTACCTCACCACCGCATGGAGCAAGGTGAAGGCGTTTGACGCCACAACGGGCGCGAAGCTGTGGGAATATGACCCGCAGGTGCCCGGCGAAACCGCGGTCAAGGCCTGCTGCGATGTGGTCAACCGCGGGCTGGCCACCTACGGCGACAAGCTGTTCTTCGGCACGCTGGATGGCCGCCTCATCGCGCTTGACCGGGATACGGGCAAGGTCGCGTGGGAAAAGGTCACGGTCGACCAGTCCAAAAGCTACACCATCACCGGCGCGCCGCGCGTGATCGATGGCAAGGTGATCATCGGCAATGGCGGGGCGGAATTCGGCGTGCGCGGCTTTGTCGCCGCCTATGACGCGAACAACGGCGAGCAGCTGTGGAAGTTCTACACCGTGCCTGAGGGCGGGGATGCGAAAGACCAGCCCGCGCACCTCCAGAAAGCGGCCGAAACGTGGAACATGGACGTGCTCGGCGCGTCGGACGCGATCGGCGGCGGCGGCACCGTGTGGGATTCGATGGCCTATGATCCCGATCTTGACCTGCTCTATATCGGGGTGGGCAACGGCTCTCCGTGGAACCGCGCTTACCGTTCGCCCGGCAAGGACGGGACGGGGGAGGGGGACAACCTCTACCTTTCCAGCATCGTCGCGATCCGGCCCAAGACCGGCGAATATGTCTGGCACTACCAGACGACGCCGGGCGAGACATGGGACTTTACCGCCACCCAGCACATCATGCTCGCCGACATGGAAATCGACGGGAAAATGCGCAAAGTGCTGATGCAGGCGCCCAAGAACGGCTTCTTCTATGTGATCGACCGCGAGACGGGGCAGTTCATCAGCGCCAAGCCCTATGTCAGCGTCAACTGGGCCAGCGGCATCGACCCCAAGACGGGCCGCCCGATCGAAAACCCCGAAACCCGCGTCGACAAGACCGGCAAGCCCGCTCTGGTCACGCCCGGCGCGCTGGGCGGGCATAACTGGCACCCGATGGCCTACAGCCCGACCGAGAACCTCGTCTATATCCCGGCTTTCGAGGCAGGCATGATGTATGCGCCCGAAGCGGACTGGAAGCCCGACACCGCGCGCGGGTTCAATGTCGGCTTCAACCTTGGCGCAGGCGATGTCCCGGCTGATGAAGGCTTCCGCAAGCAGGTCGCGGGTTCCTTGCGCGGGATGCTGGTGGCGTGGGATCCGGTGGCGCAGAAGCCGCGCTGGACGGTCGAGCATCCCGGCCCGTGGAACGGCGGGTTGCTGGCGACGGGCGGCGGCCTTGTGTTCCAGGGCACCACGGGCAGCGAGTTCAACGCCTATGATGCGGCAAACGGCAAGAAGCTGTGGAGCTTTGCCGCCCAGACCGGCGTGGTCGCGCCGCCTGTGACCTACACCGTGAACGGGGAGCAATATGTCGCTGTGCTGGCAGGTTGGGGCGGGGCCTATGCCCTGTCGGTCGATGGCGATCTGATCAGCCGCAAGGCGCCGGTGCGCAACATCTCGCGCCTGCTGGTGTTCAAGATCGGCGGCACCGCCAAGCTCCCGCCCGAGCCGGAACTGGCCGCGCTCCCGCTCGATCCGCCGCCGAGCAAGGCTGCGCCCGAGGTCATCGCGCTCGGTCAGGCCAAATATGGCCGCTATTGCGCGGTGTGCCACGCGCCGGGCGCGGTGGGCTCCACCGTGCTGCCCGACCTGCGCCGTGCCGGATCGCTCGAAAGCGCGCAGGCGTGGAGCGCCGTGGTGCATGACGGGGTGCTCAGGAACAACGGTATGGCGAGTTTCAAAGGCTCTTTGTCGAAAGACGAGATCGAAGCGATCCGTGCCTATGTCATCAAGCGCGCCAATGAAGACAAGGCGCTGGAGGGGACAAGGACCGTTGCCCGGCGCTGATTGAAGCAAAGGGGTCGCTCCACATGAAGATGCATCTTGCCGCGGCAGTCGCCGCAATCGCCCTTGCCGTGCCGCTTGCCGCGCAGGATGCCGCGCCTGTCGCTGCTGCGCCTGTTGCGGGGGAATGGCGCACCTTTGCGACCGAGGCCTATCGCGGCAAGCGCGACTCCGTCAGCTTCGTCGATCCGGACCACGGCTGGTACGGCACCGGAGCGGGCGATCTGTTCGCCACCCGCGACGGCGGTGCAAGCTGGCAGAAGGTCGCCAGCCGCCCCGGCACATTTGTCCGTGCGGTGGGCTTTGTCGACCGGCAGAACGGCTTCATCGGCAATATCGGCACCGATTATTACCCCGGCGTCACGGACACGACCCCACTCTATCGCACCCGCGATGGCGGGGTGACGTGGGAGGCGGTCGATACCGGGGACGCCACGATCAAGGGCGTGTGCGCGATCGACATCCTCACCGTCAGCCGCATCTATCAGGGTGAACTCAAGCCGCGCACCGTGATCCACGCGGCAGGCCGGGTCGGCGGGCCTACGGGCATCCTGCGCTCGGTCGACGGGGGCGCAACGTGGAGCGTGATCGACATGGCGCCGCACGCCGGCATGATCCTCGACGTGAAGTTCTTCGACGAGAACACCGGCCTTGTCTTTGCCGCCACCAACGCCGATCCCGCGCAGGCCGAAGGGCTGGTGCTGCGCACCGAGGACGGGGGCAAGTCGTGGCGCGAGGTCTATCGTTCGGGCCGCGCCTATGAGCTGATCTGGAAGGCGAGCTTCGTGGCTGGCGGCGACACCGGCTATGCCACCGTGCAAAGCTACGATCCCGAACGCGCCACCCAGCTTGTCATCCGCAGCGACGACAAGGGCAGGACATGGCGCGAGATCGCAATTGCGCAGGACAAGACAGCGCGCCAGTTCGGCATCGGCTTCGTCAATGCGGACGTCGGCTTTGTCGGCACGGCAGCGGGCGGATTTGCCACAAGGGATGGCGGCAAGACCTGGGAGCGCGCGCCCATCGCGCGGGCGGCCAACAAGTTTCAGGCGGTAGCCACAGGCAAGGGCGTCCGGCTCTACGCGATCGGCACCGAGGTGCAGGCGATTGATCTGCCGCGCTAGGAACTGAAGAAATTCAGCTCCAGCAGCACGTTGTTGGGGTCAGCGGTGAAGATCTGGCGCAGTCCGATGCTGCTCAGATCATTCACCCGGTACTCCGCTCCCCGTGCATCGAGCCGCGCTTTCACCTCGTCGAATTCTCCGCAACGCAGGGCGACATGGTGGATGGCGCCGGTTTCGCTCCCCGGCGCAACCGCGCGGTCGAAGGCGCGAGGGCAATCGGTCGAGTTCAGGTGCAGGATCGCCTGCCCGCCCGCGTCATACATCCAGCGCACCTGGCTTGGCGGGAGCGGCGGCGGGCCGTCACGCTCCTCCAGATCGAGCAGCTCGGCATAGAACCGCGCGGTCTCGGCAAGGCGGTCTGTGATGATGTTCACATGGTCGAGGCGCTGGACGATCATGCGCGGCAGGATGCAGCGCTGCCGGCCTTTGTGCCACTGGCAAAAGCGTCCGTTCAGCTAAATCTGCGCGAACCTTTCTGCCAGATAACGCACGCGTTCAGGCAGGCGACAAAGCAGCCACGGCAGATTGCGATCCTCACCATCGGGGGAAACATGATGAAGCCGCTTGTTCTTGCCTCTGCCGCGCTCGCTGCCGCCGTCGCCGCCGCGCTACCCGCTGCACCCGCCACCGCGCAGGCGCTTTCGAGCGGCGATTACGCCCAGTGCACCATCTATGACCGGGATGGCCGCAACCGCGGGGTCGACAGCGTATGTCTGGAACGCAAGCGCACCCAGCTGCTCCGCTTGCAGAACCAGCAGAGCCTTTACAGCGCGCCGGTGCCCTATGCTTACGGCAGCGAGCCCTGCCCGCTTTGGGCCAATGGCGGGCGCGGGTTCAGCTACACGGTCTATACCTATGGGACGCCGCCGGTGGCTGCGGCGTTCGATTCGGTCCAGAACGGCCGGCCCTGCATGCCGCAGATCAACATCCGCCTGCCGGGTATGCCATAAGGCTCAGCCGCCGAACACCAGGCTGTTCAGCAACCGGCCGGGGATCATCGTGAAGGCCCCGGCGATCAGCAAGCCGACATAAAGCCCGGTCATCATCCCGCGATGCCGGGCAATCTGGCCGCGCCGCGCCGCCAGCACCGCCAGCGGCACGTTGATCAGCGTCCAGACCGTGAAGATGTGGATGAAGCTGAACCCCGTGCCGGCAATCCCGGCGCCGGGTGTGCGGATGAAGGCCGAACTGATCGCCGTCACCAGCATCAGCACCGCCCAGATCCGCCCCAGCATCCGGTGGGTCGCATCGCCCTTGCGCCGCAGCAGCACCACCGGGCCGAGCAGCAGGGCAGGCACCACGGTCGCCAGATGGAGCATGACCGGCAGCGACATCATGCGGGTCTGCGGCGCGGACGAACCCACGCCAAACCCGCCGAACAGAGCGGACAGCACCGTGACCGCAGCGGTGATCGCAATGGTGATGGCAATCGTCGCGCCGATGTTGATCTGGGGAGCGGACGGGGTGGTGCGGGTATCGAATTGCTGGGTCATGCTTGCCTCCTCGGCCTTGAGCGATTTAAGGAATGCCCATGAAAAACCGCCATTCCCGCCAGCCAGCAAGCCCCGCATTCGCGGGTCGTCGCGGGCCTGCGCGGATGGTCGGCGGAACTTCGTGAATGGTCGCGCGGCGACTATCCGGGGCCGAACGCCTGATGGCCGAGGCCGGTGTGGTCGCTCTGATCGGCGTGCTGGTCGCGGTGTTTGATCTGATTCCGGTGGGCGACATGGCGCTTGGCGCGCGGCTTGCCCTGTGGCTCGGCGGGTTTCTGGGGGCGTGGCTGGTTTATCTGGGCATTGCCCGCATCGGGATCGCTGTGGCGCGGCTGCTGGGGATCGCTGATTATTGGGGCCATGCGCTGGCGGTGCCGTTTGTCGGGCTTGCGGTGACCTATGGCGTGCTCGGGCTGACAGGCGGGCGGGGCGCGATGTTCGGCGCGCAGTTCGGCGCGGTCTGGGTGCAGGCGCTGGTGGTGGCCGGAGGGTTCTTTGCGCTGTTCTTTGTGCTTTATGCCCGCGCCGAACATGCCCGCGTGCCCGATCCGGTGGAGGCCGCGCTCCCGCCAACGCCGGCCACGGCTGAAGGTGATGCGCCGCTCGCTGCGCCGCCCGCGCCGCCTGTTCCCGGCGTTGCCGCATCAGCGCTGCATCAGCGGCTCGATCCCGGCTTTCCCCCGATCCTCGCTCTTGCCGCCGAGGACCACTATGTCCGCGTCATGGCCGAAGGGCGCAGCGCGCTGGTGCTGATGGCGCTGGCCGAGGCTGCAGCGCTGATGCCCGAGGATGCGGGTGCGCAGGTGCATCGCAGCTGGTGGGTGGCACGGTCGGCGATCACCGGCCAACGCCGCGGGGGCCGCGACCTGCAATTGACGCTCCACGGCGGCATCACCGCTCCTGTCAGCCGCAGCAGGATCGCAGACCTCAAGACCCTTGGCTGGCTGACCTGATAGGCCTCAGCCCCTGAACACCACTGTCCTGCCCGCGTTCATCAGCACGCGTTCCTGCGCGAACAGGCGCACGGCCTCGGCCAGCACCCGGCGCTCGATATCGCGGCCCTTGCGCACGAGGTCTTCGGGACTGTCGGCATGGGTGATCCGCTCGACATCCTGATGGATGATCGGGCCTTCGTCCAAGTCGGCGGTGACGAAATGCGCGGTCGCGCCGATGATCTTCACCCCGCGCTCGTGCGCCTGGTGATAGGGCCGCGCGCCCTTGAACCCGGGCAGGAACGAGTGGTGGATGTTGATGCAGCGGCCCGCGAAATGCGCGGATTGCTCGTCCGAGAACACCTGCATGTAGCGCGCCAGCACGATCAATTCGGCGTCGGCCTCGTCCGCCAGCGCGCGGAAGGCGGCTTCGGCGGCGGGCTTGGTGTCGGGCGTGACCGGAATGTGGTGGAACGGGATGTCGCCGATATCCACCCGGATCGCGGCATCACGCGGATGGTTGGAGACGATTGCCACCACCTCGATCGGCAATTCGCCCGTCCGGCAGCGATAGAGCAGATCGACCAGACAGTGATCGAACTTGCTGACAAGGATGATTGTGCGGCGCGGGCGGTCTTCTGCCGCCATCTTCCACTCCATCGCGAACTCGCCCGCCAGCGCGGCGAAATCGGCGCGCAGGCCGTCGGCGGTCGAACCGTCGGGATCGAACACCACCCGCATGAAGAAGCGGTCAGTGCCGCCTGCTGCCGCGCGGTCGTTGAACTGCTGCGCATCGAGGATGTTGCAGCGGCGCTCGAACAGGAAGCCGGTGACCCGCGCGGTGATGCCGGGCCGGTCGGGACAGGCGAGGGTGAGGATCAGGGGTTGAATCATTGCTTGCCTCTTTCGCGAAACCGCCGACGCTGCGCAATCCACCAGTCGCATTGCTCCGGCGTGTAGCCGTAAAGCAGGCCTTCGCGGCGCTCGTGCCCATCAGTCCACGGGCCGTTTGATGTTTTCAGCGCCCACATCGCCTCGACGCGGTGCTCCTCGCCCGGCAAGACAAAGATAACGTGATGCCAACGATCGTCGTTCCAGCCGTTGGGCTGGAATCGGTCGAAGCGGAGAATCCGGCCTGCCATGACGTGGCGGTCGAACATTCGGAAGTATCGCAGCAGCACCTCAGGGAAGCGTCCTTCGCCATCCATGAACCACGCGAGGGGTTTTAGCCCGGCCAGCATCAGCCCCAATTCGCGGTTGGTGTGGATGAGGTAAGGCCGCTCGTCCACGTTTACCGCGCCAGCGCCGCCTCGCACTGGCTCATCAGTTCAGCGATGATGTCGGCGGCGGGTTCTTCCTTGGTCACCATGCCGACCGATTGGCCTGCCATGACGCTGCCGTTTTCAACATCGCCGTCGATCACCGCGCGGCGCAGGGCGCCTGCCCAGAAATGTTCGATCTGCAACTGCGCTTCAAGCATGTCGACTTCGCCCGCATCGAGCAACGCGGCGACTTCGCGCTGCTTGGCGGTGAATTCCTCGGTGCCCTTGTTCTTGAGCGCGCGCACCGGGATCACGGGGAGGCGCGGATCGACCTGCACGCTGGCGACGGCTTCGCGGGCCGAGGCGCGGAAGAAGGCCTTCTTGAAATCGGGGTGGGCGATGCTCTCGGTGGCGCAGGCGAAGCGGGTGCCAAGCTGCACGCCCGCCGCGCCCATTTCGAGGTAGCTGGCAATCGCTTCGCCCCGGCCAATGCCGCCGGCGACGAAGATCAGGTGCTCCTCGGCCAGTGCGGGCAGGATTTCCTGCGCCAGCACGGATGTGGAGACCGGGCCGATATGCCCGCCTGCTTCCATGCCCTCGATCACCAGAGCGTCCGCGCCGGAACGCAGCAGCTTCTTGGCCAGCGCCAGCGTCGGCGCAAAGCAGATCACCTTGATGCCGCTGTCATCGGCCTTGATCGCCTCGACGCTGCCCTTGGGCGGGATGCCGCCTGCCAGCACCACATGGGTCACGCCATGCTTGCGGCACACCGCGATCAGATCGAACAGCGCCGGGTGCATCGTGATGAGGTTCACGCCGAAAGGCTTGGCGGTCAGCGCCTTGGTCGCGGCGATTTCGCGGTCGAGCAGGTCGGGCGTCATCGCCCCGCAGGCGATCACGCCAAATCCGCCCGCGTTGGAGATGGCGGCGACAAGGTTGCGCTCGCTCACCCAGCTCATCGCGCCGCACAGGATTGCGGTCTCGCAGCCGAGAAAGTCGGTGCCGCGCTTCATCATCGCGGCGGTGTGGGGATAGGTGCTCATGGAGGCGCGCCCTAGTCGCCCTCGGGCGAATAGACAATCCGCACCGTGCTTGCTGCCTTCATGGCGTATTCCATCGCTTCTTCAACATCGACGCCCCAGGCCAGCGCCACGCCCATGCGGCGGTAGGGCCGCGTGACGGGCTTGCCGAAAATCCTGACATCGACTTCAGGCGCGCCGGCCAGTGCTTGGCCCAGCCCCTCGAAGGTGAAATTGCTGCTGTCACGATCCGCAAGGATCACCGCGGAAGCCCCGCATCCCGACGATTGATCGCCATTGACCGGTAGGCCGAGAATGGCGCGGGCGTGCAGATCGAATTCCGACAAGTCCTGCGTGATCAGCGTCACCATGCCGGTGTCATGCGGGCGGGGGGAGAGCTCGGAGAAGATCACCTCCTCTCCCTTCACGAAGAACTCGACCCCGTAGAGCCCCCAGCCGCGCCCGCCGCCTTGCAGGGCCATGACCACTTTCGCCGCCATCTCCCGAGCCTTGTCGAGCGCGGCTTGCGACATCGCGGCAGGCTGCCAGCTTTCGCGGTAATCGCCGCGTTCCTGCCGGTGGCCGATCGGCGGGCAGAAATGGATGCCTTGCTTGTCGCGGATGGTCAGCAGCGTGATTTCATAGTCGAAAGCGATGAACTGTTCGCAGATGACCCGCGCCCGGTCGCCGCGCATATTGGCGACGGCATATTCCCACGCGGCCTCCAAAGCTTCGGGCGTGTCGACCTTGCTCTGGCCCTTGCCCGATGAGGACATGACCGGCTTCATCACCAGCGGATAGCCGATCCGTTCGGCAATGGTCTGCGCTTCGGCGAAACTCTCGGCATAGCCATATTGCGACGTCACCAGCCCCAGTTCGCCCGCCGCCAGATCGCGGATCGCATCGCGGTTCATGGTGAGCTGCGCGGCGCGGGCAGAGGGCACGATGGTGAAGCCTTCAGCCTCCAGATCGGCTAGGACTTCGGTGCGGATCGCCTCGATTTCCGGGACGATCAGATCGGGCCGGTGCTTTTCTGCCGCCGCCCTGAGCGCCGCGCCGTCGAGCATCGAGAACACCTCGCGCGCATCCGCCACCTGCATCGCGGGGGCATTGTCATAGCTGTCACAGGCGATCACCCGCGCGCCGAGGCGCTTGGCGGAAATGACGAATTCGCGGCCCAGCTCGCCCGAACCGAGCAGCAGGATGGTAGCAATGTGGCTCATGGGGGCGAGGGTTTACTGGCCCCGCGACATGAGTCCAGCCGCGATTATGCGGCCCGGCGATGCCCCGCCACCGCCACTTGCCGCCCGCCGCCCGCGCGCGCCAGCACCAGCCCCAGCTCCGCCTCACGCAAGGTCCAGTCGACCGTGCATTCGACCCGCGCCAGGCCTGCGCTGGCTGTCAGCTGCGGCGCTTTGGCAGAAGCAGGAGCGGCGAGGCCGGCGAAGGTCGCGACCACATCCTCGGCCCATTCGCGTGCCGCGCGCGAGGTCATTTCCGGCAGCAGCACCGCAAAGCGCTCGCCATCCAGTTGCGCCAGCTCGTGCCCCGGCAGCGCCATGGTTTCGAGGAACTTGGCAAAGCCCCACAGCACCTCGTCAGCGGTGCGCTGGCCATAGCGCATCAGCAGCGCCCGCATGGAATCGACCGCGAACACCGCAATCATCTGTCCGCCGCCCTTGGCGAGATGCCGCCGCAGACTGGCGCAGAAGGCCTGCCGGTTGGCAAGCCCGGTCAGCGGATCGGTGACGGCGCGGTTGTGCAACTCGCCTTCAAGACTGCGCACCTGCTGCACCGATCGCATCAGGCACAGGGCGCCATCGGGGGTGCCGGTGGAATCGCACATCGGCCGCAGGCTCAGCGCATACCAGCGCTGACACTGGGCGTCGCGGCAGGTATCGCGCTCGGCGCAGGCGATGACCGGGAATTCGGTCCAGCCCACCATCGTGCGCCCCGAAAGCGCCGCGTTGACATGTTCGCCCAGAAAGGCGGCATGGTCGCGTGTCGCCAGATCGGTGATGTGCGGCAGCAGCAATGCGCCGGAAAAATCGAAGCCAAGTTCGGCGATATTGGCCGATGCGTGAATGATGAACCCGAGCCGGTCGAGGCGGATCACAACATCGCCCGACGTTTCTTCCAGCAGACCATGCAGCACATGACCTTCGACGTCACTTAAACCAATTTTCATACCGACAGTGCCCCAGCGGTCTAACGATAAATTCGCCAACTCGCTCTTAGTCAGATTTACTTGGTAACTAACGCAATTCGATTGAGTGAAAACTAGCCCCTGTTTTCCCGAAAAAGACTCACATTGTTGTTAGCTAAGTAAACATACTCGACTAAAAAACGAATCACCTCCGGGTTTCGTTTACCATAATTTGCAATTAGGGCAGTCCATCCAATACGTATTGGGCGCAGTAAGTAGGGACTTCTAGGGGCGTGAACCTATGCGGGTCATAACTCGATCATGATCCGGACTGCGTGCGCAGGCACACCACTGGCATCGGCGATGCGCTGGCGGCATTCGGCGATCACGCTGTCGATCTCGCCCGAAGCCGCCGGGCCGGGCGCAAGTTGATCGGGGGCCACGCCAAGCGCCGCCGCGATGGCATCGAGCCGTTCGGGCAGGGGGCGGGCCTTGCCCTTTTCCCACGCCCACACCGTCGGCTTGCTGACACCCAGCGTTGCCGCAATATCGGCGAGTGTCAGCCCCGCCTCGCGCCGTAACCGGTTCAGTCTTGCGCCCAGCCCCTCGCCAGAGTTGATAGCCGGGGTAACAACAGGCCGGGGCGGGGTAGCGAGACCCGGGGCAAAGCCCTGCAATTGCACCGCCGCCAGCGCCGCCGGGCCGAGCGCCTGTTCGAAGGCGCAGCCATACAGGCGCTCGCTGCGCCAGATGATCGCCGCTGTCACGATGCCCGCCTCGGGCAGATCGAGCGCAAGTTGCTCGCCCACCGCCAGATCAAGCGCGGTTTCGATCAGCAGCCCGGCGGCCGAGATATTGTGGATGGTGACGTTGGTTTCCTCGCCATCGGGGGCAAGACCGCTCGCCTCCAGTCGCAAGGTCCGGCGTGGAGCCGCGCGCTGGCTGTCGCCGGCCGCCGCCTGTTCGAGATGGGCCTTGATGGCCATGATGCGCGCCCTTTCACTCTCGCAATGAGAGCGCGCACAGTCTGGCCGGAAAAGTTAAGGCGCAGTCACCAAGGATGGTTAACCCCGACGAACCGGACTGCTTTTCAGCTAACCGCATCCAGTCCGTAAGCCGTGTGCAGCACACGCACGGCCAGTTCGGTTTCATCCTCGTCGATCATCACGCTGATCTTGATTTCCGAGGTGCTGATCGCCTGGATGTTGATCCCGCGATCCGACAGCGCCCGGAACATGCTGGAGGCGACCCCTGCATGGCTCTTCATGCCGACGCCGACGACAGAGATCTTGGCGATCTTGCTGTCGGTGATGATGCGGTTGAAGCCGATCGCGTCGCGGCGGTCTTCCAGCAGCGCCTGCGCGCGGGCCAGATCGGACTGGGGGACGGTGAAGGTCACGTCGGTCTCGCCTTTGTCGCGGCCGACGTTCTGGATGATCATGTCGACATTGATCGAGGCCGCAGCGAGCGGTTCGAAGATGTTCGCCACCGCGCCCGGACGGTCAGGCACGCGGGTGAGGATCACCTTGGCCTCGTTCTTGTCATGCGCGATGCCGGTCACAAGCTGGCGTTCCATCAGGCCCTTCTCCACCAATTCGTCCATTTCTTCGTCCGAGACGATCATTGTCCCGGGCAGATCATCGGCAGGCGGGGCGCCTTCGCCGATGAAGCTTGAAAGCACCTGCACCCGCACCTTTTCCTTCATCGCCAGCCCGACAGAGCGGGTCTGGAGCACTTTCGCGCCCACCGATGCGAGTTCGAGCATTTCCTCGTACGTCACCGCCTTCTGCTTCTTCGCCTTGGCGACGATGCGCGGGTCGGTGGTGTATACGCCATCGACGTCCGTGTAGATGTCGCAGCGATCCGCCTTGATCGCAGCGGCGACGGCTACCGCGGAGGTGTCCGATCCGCCGCGGCCCAGCGTGGTGATGCGGCCATCGTCCGATACGCCCTGAAAGCCCGGGATCACGGCGATTTCGCCCGCTTCCATGGCGGCGATCAGCGCAGGGGCGTCGATCTCGTCGATGCGCGCCTTGGCGTGGGCTTCGATGGTCTTGATCGGCAACTGCCAGCCGAGCCAGCTTCTCGCCTTGCAGCCAAGGGCTTGCAGGGTCAGCGCCAGCAAGCCGCTGGTCACCTGTTCGCCGCTGGCGACGACCACGTCATATTCGGCGGGATCGTACAGCGGGTTCGCCTCGCGGCAGAAGTTCACCAGCCGGTCGGTCTCGCCGGCCATGGCGCTGACGACCACCGCGACCTGATCGCCGCGTGCGGCTTGTGCGCGCACGATATTCGCCACCCGGCGGATGCGCTCCGTCCCGGCCATGGATGTGCCGCCGAATTTCATCACGATGCGGGCCAAGTTGCAGCTCCTGCTGGTGAGTGTTCGCGGCGGCTGTTAAGGGCGGTTTATGGGAAACGCAAACGTATCGAATGTAACTATCCGCCCCGAGGAAGCCGATTTCTTCGCTGGCCTCGCGCGGGACTGGTGGAACCCCAGGGGTCCGATGGCGAGCCTGCACCAGGTGAACCCGGTGCGGATGGCCTTCATCCGCGCCGCGATTGACGCGCATTGGCCGGCGGCTTCCGGCTCGGCGCGGCCGCTGGCGGGCAAGGCGGCGCTCGATATCGGTTGCGGGGCGGGGCTGGTGTGCGAGCCTCTGGCGCGGCTGGGTGCGAGCGTGACGGGCGTGGACGCAGCGGCGGAGAATGTCGCGGCAGCAAGCGCCCATGCCGAGGGCGTGGGGCTGGATATCCGCTACATGGCGGGTGAGGTCGCCGCGCTGGATATCGGCACCTTCGACCTTGTCACCAGTGTCGAGGTGATCGAGCACGTCGCGGACAAGCCGGCCTTCCTGCGCGATGTCGCCGCGCGGCTGGCACCGGATGGGCTGCTGGTCATGTCCACCCCCAACCGCACCGCTGCATCGCGCGTGCTGCTCGTCGGCGCGGCAGAGGCAGTTGGCTATGTCCCCAAGGGGACGCACCATTGGGAAGATTTCATCACCCCTGATGAGTTCGAGGCGCTGCTGGCGGATGCTGGCCTGATCGTCACCGCCAAGCGCGGGATCGCGTGGCGACCGGGCAAGGGGCTGCACCTCGCGGATGATATGTCGCTGAATTACATTCTTTCGGCCAAGCGCATCTAACTTGTCCGTCACCCTAGCTTGCGCTGGGGTGACGATCAGTTCGAAGATGGGCAGTCCCGCCCTTTCAGCGGCCCATCGGTAAACACCCCGGCCACGCCCGCGTCCTTCAGCATTGCCGCCAGCTTCACATCGCCGCAGCCCTTGCCCTTGGGATCGTCGCCCGTGCGCAGAGCCGGAGGCAGGAAGTCGTTTTCCGGACGCACTGTCCATGCGTGGACCGCCAGCCCCGCCGCCTTGGCATCGGCCACCAGCGCGGTCGGCGTGCCATCGGGATTGAGGATCAAGGCGATGTTCGCCCCCACCGCATCGGCATATTTCGCCACCTCGGCCAGCCCTGTGGGCGTCACCATCTCGGCATAGCGCATCGCGGGTTCATCCGCCGGGCCATCCTCGGGCTTGACCAGCTGCACCAGCCGGAACCCCGGCCCGCGCTGCTTGAGCCGCTGGAGCGGGGCGATCTCGAAGCTCTGGATGAACACCGGGTCGGCGGGCGTAATGCCCAGCGTGCGGAATTCGCGCAGCAGCAGGTCGACCATGTCGATCCCGGCGTTCTGCAACAGAAATTCGGGGTGCTTGAGTTCGGGGTAAAGCCCGATCCTGCGCCCGGTCGCCGCCTCCTTGGCGCGCACCAGCTTCACGATCTCGGCCAGCGTCGGCACCTGATACAGCCCGTCGAACCGCGCATTGGCGGGCCGCAGCGAGGGGATGCGTTCCTTCGCGCGCAGCGTGCGCAGTTCGGCGAGGGTGAAGTCCTCGGCAAACCAGCCAGCCACCTTTTGCCCGTCGATGGTCTTGTCGCGGCGGCGATCCTCGAATTCCTCGCGGCTCGCCACATCGGTGGTGCCGGACAGCTCGTTTTCATGGCGCGAGACCAGCACCAGATCCTTGGTCGCGACCAGATCGGGCTCGATATAATCTGCCCCCTGATCGATCGCGCGTTCATAGGCGGCGAGGGTGTGTTCGGGCCGTTCCGCACTGGCGCCGCGGTGGGCGATGATCAGCATGTCCTGCGCCTTGGCTGCGACGGGTGTGAGCGCCATCAGCGCCATCAGGGCGATCAGAGCAGGGCTGCGGACCATTCGTCTTCCTTGAAACCGACCAGAATGCCGCCCGGATGTTCGACGATCGGCCGCTTGATGATGCTGGGTTGCTGGACGAGCAAAGCGACAGCCGTGTGACTGTCCGCCGCCAGCGCCTTGTCCGCGTCAGACAGCGCGCGGAAGGTGGTGCCCTTGCGGTTGACCACCACATCGAGGCCCGCAGCGGCGATCCAGTGCGCGATCTTTTCAGGGTCGGCGCCTTCCTTCTTGTAGTCGTGGAAGGTGGTCGCCTGACCCTGCTTGTCGAGCCACACGCGGGCCTTTTTCACCGTGTCGCAATTGGGAATGCCGTAGAGGTGGATCATGGCTGTCTCCGTTCAGTTTCTTGGCGCGAGATGCGCATCGGCAATCGCCACGGCCAGCGCATCGGCAGCGTCGCTCCCGGTCAGAGCCACGCCCGGCAGCAGCACTTTCACCATCGCGGCCACCTGCGCCTTTTCCGCCGCGCCGGTGCCGGTAACGGCCTTCTTGACCAGTCGTGCCGCGTGTTCGTTGACCGCAATCCCCGCTGCCCCGCAGGCAGCCAGCACCGCGCCGCGCGCCTGTGCGAGCTTGAGGGTCGATTGCGGGTTCTTGTTGACGAAGATTTCCTCCGCCGCCGCGCGGGCGGGGCGGTGCGCGGCAATCACCCCGGCCAGCCCCGCTTGCAAGGCTGCCAGCCGCTCGGCCATCGGCGCGGCAGCGTCGGTTGTGATCTGGCCATTGGCGATGTGGCTGATCCGCGCACCCTCGCTGCGGATCACGCCCCAGCCGGTCGACGAAAGCGATGGGTCAAGGCCGAGGATGATCAGCCCAGCTTCTCCATCACCTCGTCGGAGATGGCGTAATTGCCCCAAACCGTCTGCACGTCGTCATCATCGTCGAGCGTGTCGATCAGCTTCATCAGGGTGCTTGCGATGCCTTCGTCGACATCGACGCTAAGCACCGGCTTCCACGCCAGCTTCACATTGTCCGCCGGGCCGAGCACCTTTTCCAGCTCGCCCGCCACGCCGTGCAGCGCGTCTGCGGCGGTCCAGATGGTGTGGCCGTCTTCCGAGCTTTCGACATCATCCGCGCCCGCTTCGATCGCGGCTTCGAGCATCTTTTCCTCGTCGCCGACGCTCGCCGAATATTCGATCAGCCCGCGCCGTTCGAACCCGTGGCTGACCGAGCCTTCGCTGCCGAGGTTGCCGCCGTTCTTGGAAAAGGCAGTGCGCACATTGGTGGCGGTGCGGTTGCGGTTGTCGGTCAGCGCCTCGACAATCAGCGCCACGCCGCCCGGGCCGTAGCCTTCGTAGCGGATTTCGACGTAATCCTCGCCGCCCGCCATGCTCGCCTTGTCGATCGCGCGCTGGATATTGTCCTTGGGCATCGACTGCGCCTTGGCAGCGTTGACCGCGAGCCGCAGGCGCGGGTTCATGTCGGGATCGGGCATGCCCATCTTGGCCGCCACGGTGATCTCGCGGCTCAGCTTGGAGAACATAGCCGAGCGTTTCTTGTCCTGCGCACCCTTGCGGTGCATGATGTTCTTGAACTTGGAATGGCCTGCCATTGGACGATGTCACCGGAAATGTTGGAAATGGTGGCGCGGGCCTTACTCCGGAGGATGAGGGCGATGCAAGGGCGCGTGTGGCGCGCGCGATGAGCCTGCGCGAGCGGCTGGCGGATGTGGCGCGGTTTGTGGTGCGGCCGACATTTGTGGCGCAGCCGATGGCGTGGGGGCGCGAGGCGGCGCTGGCGCTGGTCACGGTGTTTGCGCTCAGCATCATCATCGCGCCGCTGGTGGCGGGGCTGACGGCAGCCCTTGACGCACAGGCCGGATTTCTGCCCGACTCCGATTTCGCGCCACGACCGGACAGGCGCCGGATCATCGATTTCCTGATCCTTGCGCCCGTCTTCGAAGAGCTATTGTTCCGCAGCTGGCTGAGAGGCCAAGTCGCGGCACTGCGCTTTGCCGCCTACGGCTTTGCCGCGATGGGCCTGCTGCTGGCGGGTATCATCCTCGGGGTGGACAATAGCGACTTGGTGGGGCTGGGTGCGGTGGGTCTGGTGTTTGCCGGGCTGATCCATTGGGGGCTGGCCAGCCATCGCGACACGACGGTTCCCGCGTGGTTCACGCTTCATTTCCACTGGATCGTGTGGGGATCAACTCTGCTGTTCGGCCTGATCCACCTCGGCAATTTCACAGCGCTGACCCATCCGCTGGGCCTGCTGGTGGTGCTGCCCCAGACCATCGGCGGATTGCTGCTCGCCTACACCCGCACACGCCTCGGGCTACGCGCGGCGATCGCGCACCACGCCGCCTTCAATGCGGTGTGGCTGACGGCGCAATCCAGCGGGTGGTGAGACCAAACCCAAGTATTCGTTGTTTGGGTGACGGTTGCGTACAATTCGAAAAGTCAAAAATCATATCTAATCTGCGCGTCCTTCAAGTTTACAGAAATTGTTCAATATATCCATTAACATGGGATGGGTGGCGCAATGAATCTCAAGTCGATTCTCGTGGTTTTGATTTGCTCGGCTCAATTGGGGGCTTGTGCTGCATCGAAAGAAGTCTCCGAACGCCTCGGGCGCGCCTCGCGCGCAGATCCGGCGAGCGTCACCTTCCGAAAAGCGCCTTCAACTTGCCTTTATGGGGCGCAGATAGATGGCGATACCGGCAGTTCTATCAATCTGGACTGCTTCAAGTTTCAGCCGGAAGACGACAAGCGCACTGCCTATCAATTTGCCACAGGCCAGTTGGACGACGGCACACCTTCGGGCGAAAGCGCGGACGTGATCCGCCAGGCACGAAATCGCCTTGGATTTGCGCTCATCAATCACGCCGACATGCTGTGCGAGCGGGAAAAAGGCACAATATATGGCAACAGAGCGGCAACATCTGGCCTGCTCGACTTTGGGAGTTCAAGTTTTTCAATAGCCAGTACGATTGTCGGTGGTGAGCAGGCGAAATCTATTTTGTCTGGGCTCGCAGGTCTTTCAACGGCCACGCGGACCAATATTGATACAAATGTCTACCAAAACCAGCTTACGTCAGCGATCACAAAGATGATGGATACTGAGCGACATTCTGTATTGCAAAAAATCCAATCGAAGCAGTCTCTCGCGCCAAGCGAATTTAGCGCCGATGAAATGATTGTTATGGTCAATCAGTATCACCAGGCCTGTTCATTCCAGAAAGGAGTCCAGCTTCTTTTGGATGCTGCGGTTAACAAGGAGGGTGTCGATCAGATCGTTCGCGCCATGAACCTGCGGCAGGTCATCGTGGAGGCGGATCGCTTTCAGTCTGGCATGCCAGACAAGAACTCGGAAACCTACAAGGCGATATCGACCGCCAAAAGTGACGCGTTGCTCGAGCTTTTCGAGATTGCAAAGACGTCCAATAATGTCACGATCAATCCTGCCGAACGGGCTGAAGACGTAGCTCCGCCCCCGGCGCCGGGCGGGGGTTAACGCTGGCCCCGGGTGACTACACCCGGACCGCCGTACCGCTGGCGCTGACCATCAGCATCGAGCCATTGGGGCCGATCACCTCGTAATCGAGATCGATGCTGACCACGGCATTCGCGCCGCGCGATGCGGCTTCGGCCTGCAGTTCCTCGATCGCCTGATTGCGGGCGTCTGCGAGAATGCGCTCGTAGGAGCCTGACCGCCCGCCGACGATGTCGCGGATATTGGCGAACAGATCGCGGAACAGGTTTGCGCCGACGATCACTTCACCGGTGACGATCCCGCAATATTCCTGGATCGGTCTGCCTTCGAGGGTCGGGGTGGTGCTGACGATGACGCCGCGCGAATCTTTCCAGGGGGATGCCATTGTCGTTCTCCTCTCAAAGCTGTCTTATTCAAATAACACAGCTTGGCGCAATTTCAATGACAGACGCGCGCGGACGCTTCGCCTTACGCCATGCCGAGCGCGTTCTTGTACGTCTCCAGCAGCATGTCCTGCTCGCTGCGGTCGTCGGGCTTCATCTTCCGCAGGCGCACGATCTGGCGCATGATCTTGGGGTCATACCCGACCGCCTTGGCTTCCATGTAAACGTCGCGGATGTCGTCAGCGATGCCCTTCTTTTCTTCTTCGAGGCGTTCGATGCGCTCGATCAGCAGGCGCAGGCGGTCATCGGTCGATTGGGCGTCGTCGGCCATTGGGGTTCTCCATCAAACAGAATCGGTTGGCCGGTGCGATAGCCAGCCGCGCGCCGAGGGTGAACCGCCCGCGCGAATTATTCCTGTGCGTTCTTCGCGATACTGGCCTGCATCCGGGCCAATTGCTCCTCGGTGGCGGGGGTCTGGCGGGTGGCTTTCCATTCGGCAGCGGGCATCCCGTGGATCAGGTCGCGCGCGGCCTCCTTGTCACCGGGGTAACCTGCATCCCTGATCCAGTCGGCAAGGCAATTGCGGCAGAAGCCCGCGAGCCCCATCAGCTCGATGTTCTGCGCATCGTGGCGGTGCCTGAGGTGGCGCACCAGCCGGCGGAAGGCGGCGGCGGCCTGTGCATCGTCGAGATTATCAAGCGGATCGGCATTGCTATTCATCGCGGCTTTTCCTTGAGTTGAAAAACGGGTGTGCCATAGGCCACCTTCAAGAGGGATAGCTAAAAATGTCACGACGCGATCAGTCACGGATCGACCCGCGCGGCCGCAAGGTCAAAATTCTCGCCACCATCGGCCCTGCCAGCCGCTCGCCCGAGATGCTTGAGCGCCTGGTGCGCGCTGGCGCAGACGCCTTCCGCCTCAACATGAGCCACGGCGCGCACGCCGATCACGAGGCGGCGGTCATCGCCATCCGGGCGCTCGAGAAGCAATTCGCGCGGCCGATCGCGATCCTCGC
>JAUMAX010000026.1:0-53836 GCA_032116115.1 Porphyrobacter sp. | reverse complement strand
CGCGCGGAAATGGAGAACGAGGCGCTGACCCCCGAGGAAGACGCTACGATCGGCAAGCTGATCCAGGACATCTTCGCCCGGCGGTTCCCGCAATAGGGCGCTGTCAGAAGGTGTAGGCGACCCCCAGCCCGAGGATGAACTGGTTGGGGTCGCCGCGCAGCGCCGTGAAAGGCGTGTCAGCCGCATCACCCAGCAACCGCGAATAGCCGCCGATCCCGGTCAGGCTCAACCCGCCGTTGAGCGCGTTGTTGTCCAGATCGTAGCTGAGGATCGCCAGCGTCCCCACACGGTTCAACCCGCCCTCGGCGGTGAAGGCCGGCAAGCCGGTCGCCACGCGCTGCGCCGGGGTGACGCTGAAATAGTAATCGGCAAAATTGTCGCTGACGAATTCCATCTGCGTCTGGACTTGCAGCAGAAAGGCCCGGCCCAGCGGGGTCGAGTAATTGATCTGCGGCTCGACAATCAGCCCGTCATGCGCGTTCAGCACATCGCGGCGCACCTGCACGCCGACGCTGAGGGTATCGAACGGCTTGAACACGCCGGGGAACGCGACCGCGCCGTTGAGGCCCACTTCCAGCGCCATATCAAGCTCGCCCGCGCGCTCGACCACATCGTCCTTGATCTGGACCTGACGGTCATTGCGGATGCGGAAAGCCGGACCGAAGGAGGCGCGCACCTTGCGCTTGCCAAAGGCGGGAGCGGGCGAGAACAGGTCCAGCGCCAGCCCCGGCCCGTTGGGGCGGATGCCGACGCCGCCGACCCGGCCAACGATCAGCGGCAGCGGGAAGGCGATGTATTCGTTGGAACCCGCATAGCTCGGCACCAGACCCACGCCGAGCCCGATGGTGGCCCATGTCTCGTCAAACACCGGCTTGGTGAAAGCCATCGGCGGCGCGGCGGGCGCGGCCTGGACGGATACGGCAACCGGCTCGGCCTCGACCTCGACCTCAGACCCGGTGTCGACACTATCGTTCCCGGCATCGGAAGCCAGCGCGGGGGCGGCCCAAACGGCGGCACAAAGGACGGCCGGAGCCAGCGGGCGAAATGCAAAACGGGTTTTCACGAAGGTGCGATCCTTTTTTGGCGAGATTTGGCCTTGTTGCGAGACTTGGCCTTGTTGCGGGATTCGGGAGGCAAACTCGCCCGCGCCTTATTGTTTCCGCGTAATGTTGCAACATCTGAATTGGCGGGTGAATGGCAGGCGCGTTGCGCGAGCGATTGCCGTTCGCGCCGGGCTGGCCTAGGGCGGAAAGACATGGTCGACTCAATCCCAAATCAGCACCTTGCACCTGATGCGCCTCACGACGTCGTCATCGTCGGCGGCGGACTGGCTGGCGGGTTGATCGCGCTGGCGCTGCACCGCCACGCGCCCGAGTGCCGGTTCATGCTGGTGGAGGCCGGGCGCACGCTGGGCGGCCACCACCGCTGGAGCTGGTTTGAAACCGACATTCGCCCCGGCGCACGCGGGCTGATGGCGGGCTTTGATCTCAATGGCTGGGACGAAGGCTATGACATCACCTTCCCCGGCCTTGGTCGCACTCTGCCGACCTCGTACCGCTCGCTCGCCAGTGCGGAATTCCACGCCAAGCTGACAGCCGAGCTTCCGTCGGACCGTGTGCTGCTGGAAACCAGAGCGGCCCAGCTTGACGCCAGCGGCGTGACGCTGGCCGATGGCACGCGGATCGCGGCCAGGCGCGTGATCGATTGCCGCCCGTTCAAGCCTTCGACCGTGCTGTCGGGCGGCTGGCAGGTGTTCCTCGGCCAGCAGTTCCGCTGCGAGACGCCCCATGGCCTCACCCGTCCGGTGATCATGGATGCGAGCGTCGACCAGCTCGCCCCGCATGGCAACGGCGCGGCCTATCGCTTTGTCTATGTCCTGCCGCTGTCGCCCACCGATGTGTTCATCGAAGACACCTATTATGCCGACCAGCCGAAGATGGACGCCGATGTGCTGAAAGGCCGGATTGCCGAATATGCCCATCGCAACGGGTGGAAGGGCGAAGTGGTCGATCAGGAGGCGGGCATCCTGCCGGTGATCTCGGGCGGGAATTTCAATGCCGCACTGGCCGAAGTCGCGATTCCCGGCGTCGCACTGGCTGGCGCGCGGGGCGGATTTTCGCACCCGCTTACCAGCTACACCCTGCCCTTTGCCGTCGATAATGCGCTGGCGATTGCCCACCTCATCGCCAGCCGCCCTGCGCTGACGGGCGATGAACTCGCTGCCTTCTGCGCGCGCCGCTCCAAGCGCCATTGGCGCGCCACCAGCTATTACCGGATGCTCAGCCGGATGCTGTTCGAAGCCGCCGAGCCGCACAAGCGCGTGGTGGTGTTCGAACATTTCTACGCTCTGCGCGGCGCGCTGGTGGAACGGTTCTACGCGGGCCGGTCAACCTGGCCTGATCGTTTGCGCATCCTGACGGGCAAGCCGCCCGTAGCTATCCCGCGCGCAATCCGCGCCCTGTTTTCCCCAGGCAAACCCTTGGACACCAAGCCTCTCAAAATGGAGACCCCGGCATGAACGCCGACGTGAAGATCAACATCGCTGGCGCCGACGCCGGCAAGGGCATCAATCCGGCACTGGCCGAACGCTATGCCGGCAAGACCGCTTGTGTGATCGGCGCGGGCTTTGGCGGCATGGCGCTTGCCATCCGGCTGCAATCGGCGGGCATCGCCACCACCGTGATCGAAAGCCGCGACAAGCCGGGCGGGCGCGCCTACTTCTGGGAGCGCGAAGGCTTCACCTTCGATGGCGGGCCGACGGTCATCACCGATCCGCCCTGCCTTGAAGAACTCTGGGCGCTGACCGGCCATGACATTTCGGAAGATGTCGAGCTGATGAAGGTCATGCCGTTCTACCGGCTTAACTGGCCCGACGGCACCAACTTCGAATATTCGAACGACGAGGAAAGCCTCAACGCGGAAATCGCCAAGCTCAACCCGGCTGATGTCGCTGGCTACGCCCGGTTCCTCGAATATTCGGCGCGGGTCTATGAGGAAGGCTATCTCAAGCTCGGCACCAAGCCGTTCCTCGATTTCAAGTCGATGCTGAAGGCCGCCCCTGCCCTGATCAAGGAGCAGGCATGGCGCTCGGTCTATTCGATGGTGTCGAGCTATATCGAGCACCCCAAGCTGCGCGAGGCTTTCAGCTTCCATTCGCTGCTGGTGGGCGGCAATCCGATGAACACCTCGTCGATCTACGCCCTGATCCACAAGCTGGAGAAGGATGGCGGCGTGTGGTGGGCACGCGGCGGCACCAACCGGCTGATCGCGGGCATGGTCCGCCATTTCGAGCGGCTGGGCGGCACGATGCGGGTCGGCGATCCGGTGCTGCAGGTTCACACCATCGGCACCAAGGCCACCGAAGTCGAAACCAAGAGCGGCTTCCGTCAACGCTTCGACGCGGTGGCCAGCAACGCCGATATCATGCATTCCTACAAGGATCTGCTGTCAGGCTCCGAGCGCGGCAAGCAGATGGCCAAGTCGCTGAACCGCAAGAGCTTCTCGCCCTCGCTGTTCGTGGTGCACTTCGGGCTTGAGGGCACGTGGCCCGGCATCCCGCATCACATGATCCTGTTCGCCAAGCGCTACAAAGGCCTGCTCGACGACATCTACAAGAACGGCGTGGTGCCGGAAGATTTCGCGATCTACCTCCACCACCCGACCGTGACCGATCCGAGCATGGCGCCTGCGGGCAAGAGCACCTTCTATGCGCTCGTCCCCGTCAGCCACATGGGCAAGATGCCGCTAGACTGGGATGATGTCGGGCCGAAGCTGGAAAAGATGATCCTCGATGAATTGGGCCGCCGCCTGATCCCCGACATCCACAGCCGGATCATCACCAAGTTCAGCTACGCGCCCAAGGACTTCAAGCAGGATCTCAACGCCCACATGGGCAGCGCCTTCAGCCTTGAACCGGTCCTGTGGCAGAGCGCCTACCTGCGCGGCCACAACCGCGACGACGTGATCGACAACTACTACCTCGTCGGCGCAGGCACCCACCCGGGCGCTGGCATCCCCGGGGTGGTCGGCAGCGCGAAGGCGACCGCCGGGCTGATGCTGGAGGATCTGGCAATCAAGGCTGGCGCGTGAAACGTCTCGCTGTCTATTGCGGCTCGGCCTCGCCCGAGGATCCGCGTTATATCCAGCTGGCCTATGACGTCGGGGCTGAATTGGCCGCGCGCGGGATCGGTCTCGTCTATGGCGGCGGGAAACTTGGCCTGATGGGCGCGGTCGCGCGCGGGGCCAAGGAAGGCGGCGGCGAGGTGATCGGGATCATCCCCGAAGCGCTGGTCAAGGCCGAAGTCGCCAACCATGATTGCGACGAGCTTGTCACCGTCAGCGGGATGCACGAGAGGAAGCAGCGCTTCACCGATCTTAGCGACGGTTTCGTCACCATCCCCGGCGGGGTCGGCACGATGGACGAGCTGTGGGAGGCGATCAGCTGGTCGCAGCTGGGCTATCACACCAAGCCGGTGGGCCTGCTCAATGCGTTCGGGTTCTATGACGATCTGCTCGCCTTCAACGCGAAGATGGCGGCGGTCGGCTTTGTCCGGCCTGCGCACCAGAACATCCTGATCGCGGCGACCTCGATCCAGGAACTGCTCGCCAAGATGGCGGCCTATCAGCCCCACACCCCGATCTTTCGCATGAAGGCCGAGGAACTCTAGGTTCGCACGATGGCGGTCGATGCCACCACCCGCGCCGCGCTGGTCGAACACGCGCGGCTTTCGATCAAGCGCGGATCGCAGAGCTTTTCCGCCGCCTCGCAGCTGTTCGACAATGCGACGCGTGAGCGCGCGTGGCTGCTCTACGCCTGGTGCCGCCGGGCGGACGACATCGCCGACAATCAGGACATGGGCGGGGTGCTGGGCGACCAGACCGACCTCGCCGAACGCCTCGCGCTGATCCGCCGCCTGACCGCGCTGGCTTTCGAGGGCAAGCCCACGGGCGACCCGGCCTTCGACGCTCTGGGCGTGGTCGCGGCAGAAGTGGGCCTGACCCCCGAGATGGCCGAGGACGTGATCGCGGGCTTCCAGCTCGACGCCGAAGACTGGCGCCCGCGCACCGAGGCGGACATGCTGCGCTATTGCTACCATGTGGCAGGCGCGGTGGGCGTGATGATGGCAGTGGTGATGGGGGTCGATCCCAAGGACCAGGAAACGCTCGACCGGGCGAATGATCTGGGCCTTGCCTTCCAGCTATCGAACATCGCCCGCGATATCGTCGAGGATGACGCGGTTGGCCGCTGCTACCTGCCCGAAATCTGGCTGGTCGAACAGGATATCGAGCCCGGCCAGCACACCAAACCGCACCACCGCAAGGAACTCGCCGCCATGGCCGCACGGCTGGTGGCGCTGGTGGAAAAGCACGAGGCCGCGGCGCGGGTGGGCGCGGCCAAGCTCCCCTTCCGCAGCCGCTGGGCAGTGCTGTCCGCCGCGCGCATTTACGGCGCGATCGGACGCAAAGTGCGCAAGCGCGGTCCTGAGGCTTGGGCAAGCCGCACCTACGTGCCGCGCGGCGAAAAGGCGCTCTATGGCGCGCGCGCGTTCCTGTCAGCTGTGATCAACCGCGAGAAGATGCCGGAAGGCGGGATCGACTGGGGGATTGCGGATTACCGGCCCTCCAACCCTTCTCCGTCACCCCGGGCTTGATCCGGGGTCCAGATTTCTTCTGGATGGCGATGCGGTTTCCTTTGCAACCAAGCCGCGCTAATCCCGCTGGCATGAAAGCCATTCTCGCAATCACCGCTGCGCTCGCCGCCGCGCCGCTCGCCGCCGCAGAGCCGACCTCTGAACAGGCGGAGGTCATCGCTGCAGCCGACGCCTTCTTCTTCGCCCTTGGCAGCACCCGCAAGACCGATCTTGCCGCCGTGATGCTCCCCGAGGGCATGATCTTCGTCCACAACCGGATGACACCCGATGCGCCGCGCGTCGATATCGTGCCAGTTGCGCAGCATCTGGAACGCTGGGCGCAGACGAGCGGACGATTCATGGAGGAAATGCGCTATGACACTGTTCTGGTCGATGGTGACATGGCGCAAGTCTGGGGGCCATACGTGTTCGTTACCAACAGCGAAGTCGCGCATTGCGGGATCAATTCGCTGAGCCTTGTGAAGACCGAGGGCGGCTGGAAGGTCGCCAACACCAGCTTCACGATGGAACGCCCGAGCGAATGCAAGCGGCTCGGCGCACCGGGGTTCGAACAATGATCCAGAAGCTCCTGATCGCCAACCGCGGCGAGATCGCCTGCCGGATCATGCGCACGGCGCGCGCGATGGGTGTGGCCACGGTCGCGGTCTATTCCGATGCCGATGCCAAGGCGCTGCACGTGCGCTCCGCTGACGAGAGCGTGCATATCGGCCCCTCGCCCGCTGCTGAGTCCTACCTTGTCGGCGCGAAGATTATCGCTGCCGCGAAGCAGACGGGCGCGGATGCGATCCATCCGGGCTACGGCTTCCTGTCGGAGAACGCAGACTTCGCGCAGGCGGTGCTGGACGCTGGCCTGATCTGGGTCGGCCCCAAGCCTGCCAGCATCCGCGCGATGGGCCTGAAGGACGCGGCCAAGGCGCGCATGATCGAGGCGGGCGTTCCGGTGACGCCCGGCTATCTCGGTGTGGACCAGTCGCTCGAACGCCTGACCAAGGAGGCCGACACCATCGGCTACCCCGTGCTCATCAAGGCCGTCGCAGGCGGCGGCGGCAAGGGGATGCGCAAGGTCGACGCCCCCGCCGATTTCGCCGCCGCGCTGGAAAGCTGCCGCCGCGAGGCCAAGGCCAGCTTCGGCAATGACGAAGTCCTGCTCGAAAAGTGGATCACCTCGCCCCGCCATATCGAGGTGCAGGTGTTTGGCGATGCCCACGGCAACGTCGTCCACCTGTTCGAACGCGACTGTTCCTTGCAGCGCCGCCACCAGAAGGTGATCGAGGAAGCCCCCGCCCCCGGCATGGACGCGGCCACCCGCGAAGCGATCTGCGCCGCCGCCGTGCGCGCGGCCAAGGCCGTCGATTACGAGGGCGCAGGCACGATCGAATTCATCGCCGATGCCTCAGAAGGCCTGCGGGCGGATCGCATCTTCTTCATGGAGATGAACACCCGCCTTCAGGTCGAACACCCCGTCACCGAGGAAATCACCGGGGTCGATCTGGTCGAATGGCAATTGCGCGTCGCGAGCGGGGAGGCGTTACCCAAGCGGCAGGATGAGCTGTCGATCAACGGCCACGCGATCGAGGCTCGGCTCTATGCGGAAGACCCGGGACGTGGGTTTTTGCCGAGCACGGGGCGGCTTGACGATTTGATCCTCGACAATGCCGGGGTGCGCGTCGACACCGGCGTCGAGGCAGGCGATGCCGTAACCCCGTTCTACGATCCGATGATCGCCAAGCTTATCGTGTATCGCGAGACGCGCGCAGGTGCGGTGCATGCGCTGAAGGTCGCGCTGGACGAGAGTCTCGTTTTTCCGGTCAGGACCAACAAGGGTTTCCTTTATGAATGCCTCGATCATCCCGATTTTGCGCAAGGCAATCTGGACACGGGGCTGATCGAACGCGCTGGCACTGCTCTGATGCCTGCCGAACAACCCAGCCAGCATGCAGCAGACGTGGCCGGATTGCGGCTGCGAACCGACTACTTCGATTGGCGCGCACCGCCGCAGACTCAGATACTCCGGGAATTGTACGGATTGCGGCTTAACGCGCCCCAGCGAACGCAGGCGGACATCTGGTGCGCCGGACAGCATTACCAAGCCTCCACGGTCACCTATGGTCTGCTTGCGAACTACGGCAATCCCGATCACACCGTCCTCGTCACCGAACGCGGTCACGATTGGCTGTTCACGCCTCGCCCCGAGCGTGGCGGTTCCGCAGCCTCCGCCGCCGATGGCGCCATCCTCGCGCCGATGCCGGGCAAGGTCATCGCGGTCGATGTCAGCGAGGGCCAGGCCGTCACCGCCGGGCAGCGGCTCTTGGTGCTCGAAGCCATGAAGATGGAACACGCCCTTACCGCGCCCTTCGACGGGGTGATCGAGGGGCTGACAGTCAGCGCGGGCGCGCAGGTGCAGGTTGAGGCGGTGTTGTGCCGGGTGGTGCCTGCTAGCAAAGAATAGACTTGCCCACCCCCAGCCCCTCCCGCAAGCGGGAGGGGAGAAAAGGGCGCAGGCCAGTCCCCCTCCCGCCTGCGGGAGGGGTTAGGGGTGGGCCTGTGAGGGAGTGGCAATGACCTGGGCCAAGGAACTCGAAGAACTGCGCGCCCGCGAGGCGCTGGCCGAGCAGATGGGCGGCGCGGACAAGGTCGCGCGCCAGCATGGGCGCGGGAAGATGGATGCCCGCGCGCGGCTCGCTGCTTTGTGCGACGAGGGCTCCTTCCGCGAGATCGGCAAGATCGCAGGCTCGGCCAAGTATGACGCCAATGGCGATCTCGCCAGCGTCACCCCTGCCCCGTTCCTGTTCGGCAAGGCCACCATCAACGGCCGCCCGGTGGTCGCCACCGCCGACGACTTCACCATTCGCGGCGGTGCGGCGGATGCGGGGATTGCGCGCAAGATGGTGCAGGCCGAGATGATGGCGCACCAGATGAAGCTCCCCATCATCCGCATGATCGACGGCACGGGCGGCGGCGGCAGCGTCAAGACGCTCGAACAGATCGGCGCGACCTATATCCCCGCGGTGCCCGGCTGGGGCGATGTGGTGACCAACCTTGACACGGTGCCGGTGGTTGCGCTCGCGCTTGGCCCCACGGCAGGCCTCGGTGCGGCGCGCACGGTCGCCAGCCACTATTCGATCATGGTCAAGGGCCTCTCCCAGATCTTCGCCGCTGGCCCGGCCGTGGTCGATGGCCTGGGCGAGGCCTACAAGGGCGGCGCGGCCAATCACGAGGAGGCCAAGGAAGCGCTCGGCGGCTCTGCGATCCACACCCGCAACGGGGTGGTCGATGACGAGGTCGCCAGCGAAGCCGAAGCCTTCGCCCGCGCGCGGCATTTCCTCAGCTTCATGCCCGAATATGTCGGCCAGCCCGCGCGCCGCGCCGAGTGCCACGACCCCGCTGACCGGCGCGAGGAAGCGCTGCTCAGCCTCGTCCCGCGCGACGCCAAGCAGGTTTACTCGATGCGGCGCTGCATGGAGATGCTGTTCGATGCCGGCACCGTGTTCGAAATGGGCCGGCAATGGGGCCGCGCCGCTATCACCGCGTTTGCGCGATTGGATGGGTGGCCGGTGTGCGTGATCGCCAGCGATCCCAGCTACCTCGGCGGGTCGTGGGAGGCCAAGACCTCCGAGAAGGTGGAACGCTTCGTGAAGCTCGCCGACCAGTTCCGGCTGCCGATCGTCCACCTCGTCGACAACCCCGGCTTCATGATCGGACGCGAGGCGGAAGTTGCGGGGACGATCCGTTACGGCGTCAATGCGATGAACGCGATCTACCGGGCGACGGTGCCGCTCGCCAGCATCGTGCTGCGCCGCGCCTATGGCATCGCGGGCAGCGCGATGAGCAATGCCGATCGCTACCAGTACCGCTATTGCTGGCCGAGCGGCGATTGGGGCAGCCTGCCGATCGCGGGCGGCCTGGAGGTCGCTTACAAGTCCGAACTGGAAGCATCGGATGATCCCGAAGCGCTGCTGGAGGAGATCCGCGAACGGCTCGCCAAGGTCACCTCGCCCTTCCGCTCTGCCGAACGCTTCAATGTCGAGGACATCATCGACCCGCGCGACACGCGGCCGCTGCTGTGCGAATTTGCGGGACTGGCGTGGCGGAGGTTAGGCGCGGACTAGCGCCCCATCCCAGCCTCGGCATCACTCGGCCCGAACAGCTTGCCCTTCTCGCTCAGCAGCACCAGCACCAGACACGCGAGGCCTGACGCGAGCAACGCAAGCGCCAGAGGCCGCGCGGTGCCATCGAACGCATAACCGATCGCCCCGCCGAGCAGCGCCGCGGTGGTCATGCGGACAAAGCCGTGGGCCGAGCTTGCGGCGCCTGCGATATTGAAGAACGGGTTCATCGCAATCGCGCCGAAATTGCTGCCGATGAAGCCCAAGAGCGCCATGTTGATCGCCATCAGCGGCACGAAATGCCACAGCTGTTCTTCGGGCTGGAAGGCGAACATCACCTGCGCGGCGCTAACACCGATGAAGGCGAACAGCGCGGTGTGGCTGACCCGGCGTGCGCCGAAGCGTTCGACGATGCGCGAGTTCGACCAGCTCGCCAGCGCCATTGACCCCGCACAGATCGCGAAGATCATCGGGAAGATATCACCCGCACCGAAGGTCTCGGTGATCAGCTGCTGCGAGGAATTGATGAAGCCGAACAAGGCGCCGAACACCAGTGCAGAGCCGATCACATAACCGGCCGTGCTCGGCAGCGCGAGCGCGCGGCCCATGTTGGCGGCGATGGTGCGCGGGCGGATCAGCTGACGGTTATCGTCCGACAGGCTCTCGGGCAGGCGGATGAAGACCCATGCGCCCATCATCACGCCCAGCACCGCCATCGCGCCGAAGATCGCGCGCCAGCTGCCGAATTGCAGGATGCCCTGACCAATGGTGGGGGCGACCGCGGGGACCATCAGGAAGATCACGAAGATCAGGCTCATCATGCGTGCCATCTTGTCCCCGCCCACGCGGTCACGGATGATGGCGGGCGGCAAGGCGACGATCCCGGCGGCGAAGAAGCCCTGCGCCGCGCGCACCGCGATCAGCGCGTCATAGGTGGGCGCCAGCGCAGACAGGATCGACAGCACGATATAGACCGCCACCGCGCCCAGCAGGATCGGCCGCCGCCCGAAGCGGTCCGCCAGCACGCCCGGCACCAGCGAGCCGAGCCCGCCGGTGAGCAGGTACACCCCGATCACGAATTGCCGGTCATTGCCGGTCACCGACAGGTCAGCCGCCAAGGCATCGAGCGCGGGCAGGATAGCGTCGATTCCGAAGGCGTTGAGCGCCATCAGCATCGCCATCATCCACAGCAGCTCCGTCTCTCCGAGCGCCTTGCGCAGCGGCGTAGAGGGGGCAATCGCGGTGGCCATGGCGGGGCCTTTGCCGAGGGGTTCGCCCGATGACCACTGTTCTTTTCGCATATGCACAAAATGGCGCGCGGGGTGAATTGTTCCAGCAACAGTTCCTTCGCGCGAGGCAAGGTTCTATTTGGGCAAGCATGGCCGACACGCCGCCCCTAGCCGACAACGACGAAGCGCCCGGACTGCGCAAGATCATCCATGTCGACATGGATGCCTTCTTCGCCAGCGTCGAACAGCGCGACGACCCTTCGCTCAAGGGCAAGCCCGTCGCGGTCGGCGGGGCAGGCGGGCGCGGCGTGGTGGCCGCCGCCAGTTACGAAGCGCGGCGGTTCGGGGTGAGGAGCGCCATGCCATCGGTCACGGCGCAGCGGCTCTGCCCCGACCTCATCTTCGTGCGCCCGCGGTTTGATGCCTACAAGGAAGCCAGCCGCCAGATCCGCCGGGTGTTCGAGCATTACACGCCGATCATCGAGCCGCTGAGCCTTGACGAAGCCTATCTCGACGTGACCGAAGACCGTCTCGGCATCGGCAGCGCCACGCGCATCGCCACGCTGATCCGGCAGGAAATCCGCGCCAAGACGCAGCTGACGGCCAGCGCGGGGGTGAGCTACAACAAGTTCCTCGCCAAGCTCGCCAGCGACCAGAACAAGCCCGACGGGATGTGCATCATCCGCCCAGGTGAGGGCGCGCAATTCGTCGCGGGGCTGCCGATCCGGCGGTTCCACGGGGTCGGGCCAAAGGCCGAAGGCAAGATGCAGGCGCTCGGCATTGCCACGGGCGCGGATCTGGCGGCCAAGGACATCGCCTTTCTGCGCGCACATTTCGGCAGCATGGCGGATTACCTGTTCCGCGCGGCCCGCGGCATCGACCTGCGCCCCGTAGCCGCGCATCGCATCCGCAAGTCCGTGGGCGGGGAGCGCACCTTTTCCGAGGACATCGGCAGCGGCGCGGCTTTGCGCGAAACGCTGGAAAACATCATCACCATCGTGTGGGAGCGGATCGAAGCGGCAGGCGCAAAAGGCCGGACAGTGACGCTGAAGATGAAGTTCACCGACTTCCAGATCATGACCCGCTCCACCTCCCTGCCCGACTTCGTCAGCGGCAAGCAGGAGTTCGCGCGGCTCGCCCGCGCGCTGCTGGAGGCGGAATTGCCCTTGCGGGGGCCGATCCGGCTGATGGGGCTGACGCTGTCAGCCCTTGAGGGGGCGCAGGACGCCGACGAAGCGCGTGACACAGCGCAGCTGCAGCTCCTATGATCGGAAGCGCGACACCGGAGGACTGCGCCCAAATGAAGCCTTTGCCGACCACTGCCCTCATTTCCATGGCGCTGTTCACCACGCCCGCCTTGGCACAAGAGCAGGCACCGTCCCCGCCAGCCGTTTCGGCCGAAATGGGCGTGGAGGGGGTCACCTTCTGCGCGGCGCTGCAAACCTTCGCGGCAACCACCTTGTCCATCTCCGAGAGCCCGGACACCGCGATGCAGAGCAGGTTGACCCGTTCCGCCACGCGCTGGCTGGAACACGCAGCAACCCTGCCGCCAAAAGACAAGAAGCTGGTCATCGAGCGATACCGCGCCTGGTCCAGATCGCTGACCGATCTCGTCACCGGGGGGCTTGTCGCGGAGGAGGACGCACAGGCCCTCGCCGCAGACGACCAGAGAATATGCGCCGAGGCCGAGCGGGAGATCTTCGGCAACAGCTACATGGACCTTTAGCCCTACCCTGTCCCGCGCGCCCGCCACGCCGCGATCCGGGTGCGGGTGGTGCGGCCCAGCGGTTCGGGCAGGGAATGCGAGGGGAAGAACCGCGCTTCTGTGACTTCGCGCCCGTCAGGCTTGGGCCTCTGGTCGCACACTGCGGCAAAGATATGGGCCGTATGGGGCGAGCCTGACAGCACCTCTTCCAGCGTGCCGACCGGTTCGATCCGGGCAAGCTCCACGCCAAGTTCCTCGCGCACCTCGCGCCGCGCCGCAGCCTCAGGGTCTTCGCCGCGTGCGAGCCCTCCGCCGGGCAGGCTCCAGACTTCTGGGCCGTAGGAGTGCTTCAAAAGCAGCACATCGCCGGTGAGATTGGTGATGACGACACTGACACCCGCAATCGGGGTCTTGCGCCAGCGCCGCCAGCGATGCCGCACCAGATGGGCCAGCGGCATCAGCGCGCGGTGGAGCGCGGCGGGAAGGACGTTCGCCATCAGGTGAAAACAGTCACGGGAATGCCGCGGGCCTCTGCCTCGCGCAGCAGGCGGGCGACGGGAAGATCATGCTCGCCTGCCAGCGCGGCTCCGAACACGGCGCGCTTATCCGCCGCACCGCCGAGCGTGAACACCAGAGCATCGGTATCCACCAGCGCCGGAATGGTCAGCGTGATCCGGTCGAACGGCGCGTGGGCGGGGAGCGGGTCGGGCGTCAGGCGGCGCACGGCTTGCGGGTCATCGACTTTGGGATCGGTGTTGGGGAACAGCGAGGCGATATGCCCATCCGGCCCCATGCCCAGCCAGGTCAGCGCAAAATGCGGCGGCGCGCTATCTTTGGCCAACGGCGCGATGTCTGCGCCCGCCGGTTCCAGCAGCGCGCGCATCTTGCCGGTGTTGGACGCTTCGTGATCTTCGGGAACGATCCGGTCGTCATTGGGCCAGACCTGCCAGCCCGCCCAGTCGATCCCGCCCCGTTCGATCAACGCGGCGATGATGGGAAAGGGAGTCGATCCGCCGGGGATGGTGATAGCACCTGCCCCGCCAAGGCGATCCGCCAGCCAATCGGCAATCGCATCGCGATCTGCGCCTTCGATAACAGTGATATCGGCCATGGCCACCTCAATAGCAAACAGGCCGCCCCCGGCAATGGGGGGCGGCAGGACAGCGGGCCTCTGGATAGCTATGCGTGCGGGCCTCAGGCCAGCAGCGAGCGCAGGAACCACGCGCGCTGTTCGGCCATGTCGGTCCAATCATCGAGCAGCCCGTCAGTGGCATTGTCGCCGGCCTGTTCGGCAAGCTCCTTCATGCCCTTCAGCCGCGCAATCACGGTGTGATTGTCGGCCAGCAGTTCGGCAATCATGTCCTCGGCGGCCAAAGTGGTGCTGTCCTGATCCTTGATCTGCGTATGCTGGCCCATCGTGCCGATCGAGGTCAGCGTATCGGCGTCGAGCTTGCGCACGCGTTCTGCGATAAGATCGATCTGGTCGCGCACTTCAAGCGCGTGAGTGTCAAACAGCAGGTGAAGATCGTGGAAGCGCGGGCCCTTTACATGCCAGTGGAAATTCTTGGTCTTGATGAACAGGGCAAAATGATCGGCGAGCAAACCGTTGAGTTCGGCAACCAGGGCGGATTTCGAATTGGTCTTGGTGTCGGCCATGGTATTCTCCATTACTTTGATGCAGGCGATTTCGTCGTAAACCTCATATGGTTATTCCACCCTGATATGAACAGGGGCAGGCATCGCGGAAAGATAGTTCGCTGTGATCGGCCAGGGCGATCAGAATGCGGCGAAGCGGGCGTCGAGGCCGATAAACAGCGCCGCGAGCGCAAGCCCGCCTGCCAGCACCAGCCGAACGATCCGCAACGGCCAGCGCGCCAGAGCTTCGCCCCCCGCCCCCCAGCCAACCGCGACCGCCACGGTGCCGCCCAGCGCTCCGCCAAGGCCTGCGGTGATCGGAAGGGCCGTCCATGCGGCAAGCGCGAAGACGGCAAAGCGGGCGCCGTCACCGATCTGGCGGGCCAGCAGCACGATACCGATCGCGCCAAGCGAGCGGGTCGGTTCTTGCGGTGCCTTGAGGCGCACCGGCAGGGCGAGTTCGAAAGCCGCAATGCCAAGCGCGAAGGCAACCAGCATCTGGGCAGCGCGGCGCGGCAGCAGGGCAGCAAACTCTGCCCCCACCCACGCCATCGCGCCCGCGCTGATGCAGGACACCAGCACAGCCAGCGCCAGCAGCGCCGCGCTTTGCCCGAGCGCGCTGGTCCATTGCGCCACCATCAGCTGATCGCGCCCGCCCATGGCCAGCGCGAACACCAGCAGCAGGGCGAGGAGAAAACCGTCCATGCTCAGGCGCGCCTAAGCGGTCACGCGGTCCACGGTCCCGTGATCGCCAGCGTCGCGGTGGGATCATAGGCGTTGACGAACAGCACCTTGCCGTCGGGCGAGAAACAGGCGCCTGCCAGTTCCGTCTGCGCGGTCAGCTGCGCAAGGGTGTACGCCTGCCCATCAGGCGTGATCCCGCGAATGTGGTTTTCGACGATCGGGGTGTACTGATCCTCGCACACGATCAGGTGACCGTTGGGGGCGACCGTAAGGTTGTCGCCGAAGTTGAACTGATCGGTGCTTTCGCTTTCGAAGAACAGCTCGACAGTATCAGGCGCGCCGGCGAGGCCGGGGGTGAGCTTGAGGATCTGGCCGAGCTGCTTCGCGCCGCCGCTGGTGCAGCAGGCGAAGACTTCGCTCTTGCCCCGGTTCACGCCCATATGCAGGCCTTCCCCGCGCGCCACCAGTGCCGCGCCCTTGGCAGCGGCGCGCTGGCGCAGGTCATCCTTGGGCGCTTCGACCTCGTCGAGATCGACCCACGACACGGCATAGGCCTTGCCCACCGCCATCGCGGGCGCGTTCCAGTTGCGGGTGTCGGGCAGCCCTTCGACCACCATCGCCTGCAATCGGCCGCCATCGGCCAGCTTGCCGGGGGTCTTGGGGAGGAAGCGGTAGAGCACTCCGTCGTCGCGGTCTTCGGTCTGATAGACGTAGCCGGTGGCCGGATCGACCGCGGCAGCCTCGTGATTGAAGCGGCCCATCGCGGTCAGCGGCACCGGATCGACCAGCCCGCGTGCCGAGGCGGGGACTTCGAACACCCAGCCGTGGTTCCGCTCCAGCCCGTCACCATAGGGTTGGCCGGGGCCGGTCGGCGCTTCCTCGCAGGTGAGCCAACTGCCCCAGGGGGTGACGCCGCCCGAACAATTGCGGATCGTCCCGCCAAGGCTGCGGAACTGGCGCTTGACGTTAAGGGTCTTGGCATCGAGCACGATGGTGGTGGTGCCGCCGGGGACGAAGGTGCCGTTGCGCTTGCCGAAGCCTTTGGCAATCGGCCCGCCCGCGTCATGCTTGGGTTGCAATTCATGGTTGCGCACCAAGGCGATTTCGCCGTTGCCGATGTCGAAACAGCCCATTCCATCGGCGCGATCAGGCACGGTGCCGCCGTCGTCCATTGCGTCGCCGAGCCGCGAGATCACGCGGTAAGAGAAGCCCTCGGGCAGATCGAGCAGGCCCGCCGGGTCGGGCTTGAGCGCGCCGTAACCGGCAAACCCGCCACTGGCCGCGCGCGCCGAAGCAGCAGGCGCGCCCCGCGTCATGCACCCGCTTGCAGCGAGCGCGGCAAAGGCGGTGGCGGTAGCGCCGAGGAACCGGCGGCGGTCGGGCGTCATAGCGAGGGGCTGGGTCATACCCGCCGGATTACCGACCCGCCTCCAGCGCGGCAAGCACTTCATCCCAGCGGACATATTTGAAGTTCTGCGCGGATGGCGCGTTGACCCCGTCTTGCGCAATGAACAGCCCCTTGGGGAAATCGGGGCCGAAATCGCGGTTGTCCAATTCGATTCCGTCGGTTTCCTCGACACTGCCGAAGGTGCCCTGGGCGATGCGGAAGCGGCCCACGGGTGTCACATCGGGCAGGCGGAACACGGCATAGGCGTTGTCCCCTTGCGATGAGGCGACGAGGTATCCGCCGTCCTGGCCCTCAGGCGCGATGGCGAGGCCTTCGACATCGGCGACCAGCACCTTGTTGTCGATCGCCGCCACCATTCGCTTGGCGCCGGTGGCCATGTCGATCGCCCAGATCCCGGCATCTTCCTCGCCGATATAGAGCGTGCCAGTGCGCGGATCGGCGATGCAGCCTTCGGTCTGGGTCGGCACCTGCGCCAGCGTGGTGGTGGCGCCGGTGAAGGCTCCCCCCGTTTCCTTGATGACGGTGCGATAGATCGTCCCGCCCTTGGGTGCGCTGAAGGCGATGATGCCCTCGCTACCAGCGGGCTTGACCATGCAGATGCCATAGCCCTCGCCCGGCCCCACCGCGATCTTGCCAGCGGGTGCAAGCTTGCCGGTCGCCGTGTCGAGCAGCGCCATGAACAGGTTCACGGTGGCTAGGTCGCTGCGGTCACTCGCGATCACCAGCACGCGGCCACCGGCAATCTCGATCAGATCGACATTGTTCAGCCCCGGAGCGGCCAGAAAGCTCTTCTGCGCGCCCTTGAGGTCGTAAACGTAAAGCCCGCCCTTCTTGTCGGTGCCCACCACAAGGCTGGCCGACGGATTGGCCGGATTGCGCCAGATCGCTGGATCATCCGCCGCATCCTCCCGTGCGGTGCCGACTGGCGGGGTTTCCGCCCGCGCGGTGACGGTCACGGCGGGATCGCCCATGATCGGGGGGACCGTTGCGCAGCCCCCCGCAACCCCGAGCGTCAGCAGCGCAAAGCCATGAAGCGGACGCAGCATCAGAACGCATACCGCGCGACAATCTGGAACACCGGCCCGGCGCGCTCGCTTTCCAGCTCGTATTCGTCGAAATCGCGGTCAAACTGCTCTTCGACGGTGTTGAACTTGTTGAAGTCTTCATCCTTCGTGCCGTCAAGCAGGTTCGATCCCACCGCGCGGATGGTGAAGCTGTCGCCGAAGCGCTTTTCGATGAAGATTTCCAGGTCCGCGCCGTAGCGGGTGAAGATTTCCTCGCCGACCACGCGGCCGAAGGCTTCGCCCTGTTTGCGATAGGTCGCGCCGAAGGCCGCGCCATATTCGGGAATGTTCTGGATCGCGCCGAAGTTGTAGACATATTCCGACTGGTCGTTGAACTGGCGTTCCCCGAATTCATCCTCGATCGTGCTGTCGAGCAGCGCGAGGTTCCCGAACACGCCGGTGTTGGGCAGGCCGAGGAACGACAGGCTGAACGAGGCGTCGAATTCGATCCCGTAGACTTCGCCATTGCCGGTGTTGCGCGGGGTGAAGATAAACGTCCCCTGCCCTTCCGAGCCTTCGACCGGACGGCCCTGCGCGTCCAGCACCGTGGCGATTTCGGTGAGGTTGCTCACATCGCGGTAGAACACATTGACGCCGATCACGCCGCTTTTGCCGATCTTGTGCTCGTAACCCAGATCGCCGCCGATGGCAGTTTCCGGCGCGAGCAGCGGGTTGCCGAGGAAGTCGTTGTCCCCCAGCTCGGCTTCGAGCAGGCCGGAGAAGATGAAATCGAACCGAGGACGGCGCAGGGTGCGTGCGCCCGACAGCGTGATCCGCCCGTCGCCAATCTCGTACTTGAGCGAGGCCGACGGCAGGAACTCGTCATATTCGTTTTCGATGCCTTCAATATTGGCCGTGGTGTTTTCCCAGCGGATCCCGGCTTCGAAGGTGAGATTGTCGAACTCGCCCTCGATCAGCGCGTAAAGATCGCGGCGGTCTTCCTGAATGACGCTCAGGCCCCCTGCCAGCGGCGGGAAGGGATTGGGGACGAATTCGCCCGGATTGCGGGTGAACTGGTCATAGCCCTGCCGCGCGGACGTGGGCAGGTTGAAGCGGCTGCGCACGGTCTGGAGCCGCGTGTCGCGGTCCTTGTTCTGCATGAAGCCGCCGATGGCGAATTCGAGGTTGTCGCTCAGCTCGAACTCGTGTTCGAGGTTGACGAAGATTTCGGTGTCCTTGATGTCGAGCAGGGTCAGATCGCCGGTGAAGCGCGGGGCGCTGCGGTCGAAATCGACTTCATATTCGAATTCGTCCTGAAGATCATCGAAGCTGGAATAGCCGACCCGCACCTGCGTTTCGCCGAAGCTCCATTCATGATCGAGCTTGGCGATCAGCGACCAGCTTTCCGTGGTGATGTCGTTGACGTTGGCGTTATCGGTGAGGAGGTTGCCCGCAGGCGTGGCGCGAACGGGGCCGTTGATCGCAGTCGGGCTGTTGTACTCGAACGAACGCTCCGTCTCGGTCCGTTCGGTGCGCACGAAGTTGCCGAGGATTTCGAACTCGGTGCTCTCGCTCTCGATCCCCCAGCTGGCGTTGAAGGCGTAATCGGTGCCGTCGCGCACGTCGGTCTGGTCTTCGCGGTTGTCAAAGTCGTCGGTCGCGAAGTTCGGGTTGTTTTCGGGCGAGTCGCCGTAACGCAGGCTCGACTTTTCCTTGGGGTTGTAACGGCCCTGCACGTTCGCCCCGATCAGGAAGCGCCCACCGGCCAGCGCGCCGCCATAGTAGAAGCCGCCCGAAGGCTTGATCTCGCCATCATCGAAGAACAACCCGCCCGCGCGGACATAGCCGCCGTCGAGCGAAAAGCCGTCGCGCAGCACGATATTGAGGCTTCCCGCCACCGCATCACCCGTGCGCCGCGCCGAGGAGGAACGCACGATTTCCACGCGCTCGATCAGTTCGGCCGGGATGCGGTCGAGGAAGAAGGAACGGTCGGACTGGCCGCCCGGCACGCGCTCGCCGTTGATGAGGATCTGGGTGTAGCCCGGATCAAGGCCGCGCAGGCGTGCGCCGTCGCTTTCGATCACATCCGAAAGGAAGGTAACGCCCGGAACGCGCTTCAAGGCGTCCCCTGCCGTCAGCGGTTCGAAGCGCTGGAAATATTCCTCGTCATAGACCAGCACCGGCTCGGCCGCGTCGGAACGGTTGCGAAAGCCGATGCCGCCCTGCACCACAATTTCCTTGGCTGACTGGACCTTGTCGTCCTCGCTTTCCTCGGTCTCGGCAATCGCGCCGCCCGACTGGGCGGTGATGGCGATGGCCTGCGGATCGGTGGCCGTCTCGGCAAATGCGGGCGCGGTGGCGAGCGCGGCGATGGCGCTGCCGATGAACAGCTGGGTGCGAAGCATCTGGTATTCCCCCTCGCGGCCGGCCGGGGATCGGCGCCGCGTTGGCGGAGCGGTTAGCTTTCCGGCGTGACGCGAGCACGACCGCGGCATGACTGACAAACGACCATGCGGTGACGTTTCGGTGACGGATGCCCGGCACTCGCGCGAATGCTGCATTTGAACAGCTAGCGTGTCCGCGCCGATGGGCTTAGCGTCAGGCAAAAGACAAGCAGGAGAGGATACCCCATGAAAATCGAACCGGGCATGGCCGCCGTGGTCACCGGCGGCGCCAGCGGGCTGGGCAAGGCGAGCGCCACAGCCTTTGCCGATGCGGGCATGAAGGTCGCCATTTTCGACATCAACGACGAGGCGGGCGAGGCCCACGCAAAGGACATCGGCGGCACATTCCACCATGTCGACATCATGGATGATGCGAGCGTCGAGGCCGGTTTCGCTGCGGCGCGCGCTGCTCACGGGCAGGAGCGCGTGACGCTGCACTGCGCCATGGCATCCCGGCGCGGCAAGACGCTGGGCTGGGACAAGGAAAGCGGCCGGTTCAAGCGCCTCTCGACCGAGGATTACGCCTTCGGGGCGGAAGGCATTCTGGTCGCCAGCTACCGCGTCGCCAGCATCTCGGCGCTGGGGATGGCCAATGCCGATCCGGTCAATGATGATGGTGAGCGCGGCGCGATTATCCTCACCGCCAGCGTCGCGGCGCAGGACGGGCAGATCGGGCAGGTCATCTATGGCTCATGCAAGGCCGGTGTGAACGGGCTGGTGCTGCCGATGGCGCGCGATCTGATGGACATGGGCATCCGTGTGAATTCGGTGATGCCCGGCATCTTTGCCACCCCGCTCATGCTGGGGATGAAGGACCGCAACCCGCCGATGTGGGCGCAGTTGAACGCCAGCGTCCCCTTCCCGAAGCGCCTCGGCGAGCCGGAGGAGTTTGCTTCACTCGTGTTAGAAATTGCCCGCAATTCTTACATCAATGGTCACCAGTTCCGGTTGGACGGGGCCATCCGTATGCCGCCGAAGTAACAGAGCGACGCCACCGAAGCCGTCAGGCTTCGCAAGCGCGACCGCGCGCCGGCCGGTAGGCCGCCCGCCCGGAGGCGTTCGCGAAGCGAGCAAGCCGCGAGGGAAAACAAATGACCACCCCGACCAATGAATACCCCACCAAGGCTTACGGCGCGACGGCGCCTGACAGCGGGGTCGGCCCGATGCAGATCACCCGTCGCGGCCTGCGGCACGATGACGTGCTGATCGAGATCAGCCATTGCGGCATCTGCCATTCCGACCTGCACTCGGCGCGCAACGACTGGGGCGGGACGGTCTACCCGATTGTTCCGGGCCACGAGATTGTCGGCACTGTCACCGCTGTCGGAGACAGCGTCACCCGCCACAAGGTCGGTGACCGGGTGGCGATCGGCTGCATGGTCGATTCGTGCATGGAATGTGCGCATTGTGATGCCGATCTGGAGCAATACTGCCTGTCGGGCGGCATGACCGGCACCTATAACGGCAAGGACCGGCGGGACGGCTCGCCCACCTATGGCGGCTATTCGGAACGGATCGTGGCGCGCGAGGAATTCGTGCTCAAGGTGCCGGAGGGGATGCCGATGGCCGAAGCCGCGCCGCTGCTGTGCGCCGGGATCACCACCTATTCGCCGCTGCGCACCTGGAAGATCGGCCCGGGCAGCAAGGTCGCGGTCGCAGGCTTGGGCGGGCTTGGGCACATGGGCGTCAAGCTGGCCGCAGCCATGGGGGCCGAAGTGACTGTGTTATCCCGCAGCGAAAGCAAGCGCGCCGATGCCGAGAAACTGGGCGCCCACGCCTTCCTCAACACCGATGACAAGCACGCGATGAAGGCCAAACGCGGCTATTTCGACATGGTCCTCAACACCATCCCCGTGCGCCACGATGTCGTGCCCTATCTCCACCTGCTGCGAATCGATGGCGTGCAGGTGCTGGTCGGGCTGATCGGGATGATGCCTGAACTTCACACCGGCGTGCTGCTGGGCCGCAAGGTGCTGACCGGCAGCGGGATCGGTGGGTTGGCCGAAACGCAGGAGATGCTCGATTTCTGCGCCGAGCATAACATCCTGCCCGATATCGAAGTGATCGCGATGCAGAATATCGCGGCCGCCTATGACCGGATGGAAGCGAGCGACATCAAGTACCGCTTCGTGATCGATATGGAGAGCCTGCGCGCAGCGTGATGGCCACTTTTCTTCAAATCTTCCGATATCGCTATATGCAATTAAAGTAATAATACATGAATTGAATTTGTTTCTTCGCTGCAACACAGTTGAAACAATGTAGCTTATCTTTACGCAATACGAATTGTGCGAAAGGCGCCAATCGTTATTGGGCTTTCTTGCTGCGGACGAGGCACGTTCGAAACAAAAGAAGGCTCAGGCGCAGCACGCAGGCGGAACGATCCCACCTCTCAATCAGGAGCGTTCCATATGACAGTTCGTTTTGCTTGCGCCGCTTCGGCGCTGACTTTGGCGTCTGCCCTGTCGGCACCGGCTTTCGCGCAAGGCCCGGACAGCGTGGCAATTGATGCCGCCGCGGCGACGGTCGTTGTGACCACCGCTGGCAAGAGCACCGAAGGCAACATCGCCGGTTTCGACCTGAGCAATGCTGCCGCCCCGGCTTCTTCCGCAATCCCCGTCGGCACCGGCACTGGCGACATCGCCGTTTCGAGCGCCGTGATGGCCGCCGCAGCCGCCGCACAGGGCAGCGAAACCGGCGGTCGCTCAGATTCCTTCACCGTCACGCTCAACCAGGATTCATTCTTCGGCTTTTACCCCGCCTTCAACGGGTTGATCGCGGTCAGCGAGAATGTCGATTTCAGCTTCTACGGCATCCTGTGGACGACCGACGCTTTTGCCACTGTCACACCCGGCGTGGGTAACACGCCCCCGAGCCTCAACGTCGGTTCGGACCTTTGGACCGAATTCGGTGTTGGCGCTGCGATCTACAGCGGCGGCTTCGTCATCAAGCCGCAGATCGGCCTTACCAACGGAGCGCTGCTCTCCCGCGGTGTGCGCGGCGGCCCCAACGACACCCCGACCGGGACGGGCGGCAATTTCGCCGACGGCATCGTGCCGAGCCTGACCATCAACTACTCCGACGAAACCTTCGAGGCGGAATATTATGGCGGCTACTACGCCGCGCTGCGCAACCGCAACGATGTCGGCTCGCTCGACTTCCTGCACACCTGGATCAATGCGGGCTACAAGTTCAGCGACAAGATCTCGGCCGGTGCGCACTACGAACTGCTCAGCAACACCCGCACGCAAGGCGGCGGGACGGCGCGGGTCTACCAGTGGCTTGGCCCCTATGTGCAGTTCAAGACCAGCAACGGCTTCTTCGCCCGCTTCACCGCTGGTGCCGACATCGAAAGCGGCAACGACGGCGACTTCTACAAGCTGACCGCGGGCTTCACGTTCTGATCTTCTGACACCAAGACAGCCGAAGGGGCGCTGCGACGGCAAGCGGTCGCAGCGCCCCTTTTGCGTCCGCGCACGGGGCGAGATGACGTATCGATCAACCCTGTGGGATACGAATATACCTATCTGCAAACTGTGGCAGGAAAGACACGCAAGATGATAATGTGAAAGCGCCCTTCCACATAAGCTTTGTGCGCGCGGGATGCTTGGGGGAATATGCGGACAGGCGTGATGGGAACCCGATTCATCGGATAAAAAATCCTGCATGCCGCGCAGGTGGAACGATCCAAACCTCTCTATGGAGCGTTCCTTATGTCCATTCGTTTTGCTTCGGCCGCCTCGGCTGTCGCTCTCGCCGCCTGCTTTGCCACCCCCGCTTTCGCAAGCGAGGCGGATGCCGCGATTGCCGGCCCGGTCGAAGCCACCGAAATCGCCGTGTCTGACGATGCTGCCGCAGCCACGCTGCGCGCAATCGAGCCGGTCGATCTTGCCACCGCCACCGGTCAGGAAGATGATGCCCCCGCGCTGACTCTGTCGGGTTCGGCCACGCTCACCACCGACTATCGCTTCCGCGGCGTATCGCAGTCCGATGAAGGCATGGCCGTCCAGGGCGGCTTCACGCTGTCGCATTCAAGCGGCTTCTATGTCGGCACCTGGGGTTCCAACCTGTCGGGCTGGGGCACTTTCGGCGGCGCCAATATGGAACTCGATATCTACGCTGGATACAAGCTGCCCGTCGGTGAAGGCACGCTCGACCTTGGCGGCACCTGGTTCATGTATCCCAGCGGCGCGGACACCACCGACTTTGCCGAGCTTTACGCCAAGCTTTCGGGCGCAGCCGGCCCGGTCTCGCTGACGGCCACCGTCGCCTATGCGCCTTCACAGGAAGCGCTGGGCAATGCCTTCCCCGTCGGCCGTCCGGCCAACCCGGGCGACAAGGAAGACAACCTCTACCTCGCCGGTGACGCAGCTTACGGCATCGCCGACACGCCGATCACGCTGAAGGCCCATATCGGCTATTCGGACGGCAACCCCGGCCTTGGCCCCAACGGAACCAGCGTTGCCCCGACCGGCACCTATTTCGACTGGCTGATCGGCGCGGACGTGGTGCCGATGTCGGGCCTGACGCTGTCGGTCGCCTATGTCGACACCAGCATCACCGAAGCCGAAGCCAACCGCATCCGTCCGAACTTCGCCACGCTGGCGGGCGATTCGATCTCGGACGCGACCGTGGTGTTCTCGATCACCGCTTCGTTCTGATCATACCGGAATGACAGGAGGGGCGCTCTGCCATAGCGGCAGGGCGCCCCTTTACTTTGCCTGCCCCTGTGCCGATAGGTTGCTGACGACAACCGGAACAGGCTGCGGGAGAGCGATGATGAAGCGGATGGCGATTCTGGCGGGCGGCGCGGCTGCGCTGGCCCTGACCCCGGCGAGCGAAGCCCTCGCAGGCAAGCGCTATGAGGCCACCATCACCCGCACCACCTATGGCATCCCGCATATCGAAGCCAGGGATTGGCGCGGGGTCGGCTACGGTGTCGCCTACGCCTATGCCGAGGACAATCTGTGCCTGCTGGCCGAGGAATTCGCCACCGTGGCAGGCGAGCGTTCGCTCCACTTCGGCGCCGATGGCAAAGCGGTGCTCGGCTTTGAAGAGGTCGACAACCTTTCCTCCGACGTATTCTTCCGCGGCATCCTCGATCTTCCGGCCTTGCGCGAAGGGGCCAAGACACTCACCCCGCGGGTGCAGGGGCTGATCGATGGCTATGTCGCCGGCTACAACCGCTTCCTGAAGGATGCAGGCGCGGACGGCATCCCGGCCGAATGTCGCGGCGAGGCATGGGTGCGCCCCATCACAACGGACGATATGCTGCGCCTCAACGAAAAGCAGATGCTGCTGGCAAGCTCGCTGGCGCTGGCCCCCGCGATCGCCAACGCCGCCCCTCCGGGCACCCCCGCCCCCAAGGTTGCCATCACCATGCCCAAGCCGGACGAGCTTGGCATTGGCAGCAATGGCTGGGCCTTTGGCGGCGATGTGACCGCGGACGGGCGCGGGATGGTGATCGGCAATCCGCACTTCCCGTGGAAAGGCCCGAGCCGCTTCTGGCAGATGCACGTCAAGGGGCCGGACGGTTACGAGGTGATGGGCGTCGGCCTTGCCGGAACGCCGCTGCCGACCTTGGGCTTCAACAAGGACATTGCCTGGACCCACACCGTCACCGAGGCCAAGCATTTCACGCTGTATCAGCTGACGCTCGATCCGGCTGACCCGACCCGCTACATGGTCGATGGCGAGAGTCTGGCGATGACAGGCCAGACCGTGACCGTGCCAATGCCGGAAGGGACGCCCGCCGTCACCCGCACCCTCTACAGCACCCGCTTCGGCCCCGTCTTCGTGGTCCCGCGTATGGGCGTCACCTGGAGCGGGACAAGCGCCTTTGCGCTCAAGGACGCCAATCGCGGCAACCAGCGCGGGATCGAGACATGGCTGCGCATCGGCGAGGCCAAGAACGTCGGCGAGGTGCAGAAGGCCGTCAGCGAGACGCTTGGCATCCCCTGGGTCAACACCATCGCAGCCGACCGGTATGGCGATGCGCTCCACGCCGATGTGACCGCGGTGCCGAACGTCTCGGCTGAAACAATCAAGACCTGCTCGCCACCGATTGCCGGGCTGTTCGCCGAATTTGCGGTGCTGCTCGACGGCGCGCGCAAGGCGTGTGACTGGAGCGTGTCGGCAGGCACGCCCGCGCCCGGGTTGATGCCCGCGAGCGATCAGGCGGCCACTACGGTGCGCAGCTGGCTCACCAATTCGAACGATAGCTATTGGGTCAGCAACCCCGTCCTGCCGCACCGGGAGTTGTCGCCGATCCTCGGCGAATATGCGACCGCGCGGTCCTTGCGGACCCGGTCGAACTTCACCGAAACCGCCGCGCTGCTGGCGGGCGGAAAGGTCGATCACGCCCGCGCACAGGCCCATGCCTTCGCCAACAAGAGCCTCGCGGCCGACATGGTGATGGAGGACATTTTCGTGCTGTGTGAGACCACGCTCGATCTGTCCAAGGAAGCGGTGCGCGGCTGCATCGCACTGGGCGAATGGGACCGCCGCTTCGAGGCGACCAGCCGCGGCGCAGCGCTGTTCCGCGCCTTCTGGCCCAAGGCAGCGCGCTTGCCGGGCCTGTGGGCGGTGCCGTTCGACGCAGCCGATCCGGTGAACACCCCGCGCACCCTCGCCACTGACGGCACCAAGGGCGAAAAGCTGCTGGCCGCGCTGGCAGAAGCCGTCGCAGAACTCGACAAGGCCGGGATCGCGCTCGATGCGCCGTGGGGCGAGGTGCAGCAGGTGATGGCGGGCAATGACGCAATCCCCATCCACGGCGGCCCCGGCACGCTCGGTATCCTCAACATGCAGGAATCCGACCGCGCGCCCAATGGCCGGCTCGTGCCGCGCCACGGGACGAGCTACATCCAGATCGTCGGCTTCGACGACAAGGGCCCGGTCGCCGACGCAATCCTGAGCTACAGCCAGTCGACCAACCCCGCCTCGCCCCACGCCGCTGACCAGACCCGCGCCTATGCCGCCAAGCAATGGCACCGCCTGCCGTGGCATAGCGAGGCCATCGCCAAAGCCGTCATCGCCAAGCCGAAGCGGATTGCGGAGTAACGAGGCACGGCGGCGATCACCGTCGCCTGCCAGCGAGGTGCCGTGCTGGCAGAGCCCCCTCGACAAGGCCCGGTGCTTCGACCAGTGACAGCGCCATGACGTCCTTGCCGCCTGCGCAGCCGCCCGTCTGGCCGCTTCTTGCCTGGCTCACCGTCGGGTTGACCGGGATCGCTGCTCCGGCCCTTGCCTTGGTGCTGCTGGCCGATCCGTCCGCTTGCCCGCCGCTTGCGTCGCTGGCTGGCCCGGTGCTGGCCGTCGGCCTGATGGGGGTTGCCATGATTGCAGCGGCTGCATCCGGGAGCCTGTGGATCGGCCTTGCGCTCGCCTTGTTGGCTGGCGCGGGTCTGATCGGTTTGGCGCAAATGCTGGGGATGCCATCGCTGCCGCACCCGCTTTCGACCGGGATGGCCATCGCCATCGCCATCGCCAGCTTCAGCTTCGCTGCGCGGGGCGCGCTGTTTGCGCGCTCGGCATCCGACAAGGGGTGGTTGGTCGCAGTGGCCGTGGTGGCGGGTGAGGCTGCCATTCTTGTTACGGCTTCAACCGCACCAGACGCGTTGCCGACTTGGCTGTTGGTGCTGCTCCCCGCCCAGTGGGCCAGCGCTGCGATTCAGGCGACGCTGACCGGTCCCGGCGCTTTTGCGGCAAGCGCAGCCTTGTTGGCCTTGGCCGGCACGGCGGCAGCGACGCTGCTGGTTGCGTGGCTGTGGCCGCGCCGCTGGCCGTATCTGGTGATGTTCACCGCATGGCTCGGCTTCTCCGCGCTCGTCTGGCACCAGCCTGCCCAGCCGGCGCCGGTGCCCTGCAAGGGATCGCACTGGAGCGCGGCTGCCCTGAACGCATCGCGCTAATCTACCAACGACGTTTCGCCCCCTAGCAATATCCTTACCCGCCGCTAGTCTCCGGCTCGACAGAGGGAGACTATTCATGCGCCATTTCGCCGCCGTCCTGCTTGCCACGGCCGCCTGCCTTGCCACGCCGCTTGCCGCGCAGTCGAAGGGCAAGAGCGCCAAAAAGGACGAAGCTGCATGGAGTGTCGAGGCGCCCAAGGGGGCGACGATCAAGCAGGTCCCCATCAGCACCGATGAAGGCACATGGATGGATGTCGATGTCGCGCCCGACGGGCAGACACTGGCCTTCACGCTGCTCGGCGATATCTACACCCTGCCCATCACCGGCGGCACGCCCCGGCGCATCACCGATGGCATGGCATGGGATGTCCACCCGCGCTTCTCGCCCGATGGCACGCGGATTGCCTTCACCTCCGATCGCGGCGGCGGGGACAATATCTGGGTGATGAATGCCGATGGTTCAGACAAGCGGCAGCTGACCAAGGAAGATTTCCGCCTGCTCAATCAGCCAAGCTGGTCGCCCGACGGGCGTTTCATTGCGGCCAAGAAGCATTTCACCACCGGACGTTCGCTCGGGACGGGTGAGATCTGGCTCTATCACGTCTCCGGCGGCGGCGGGGTGCAGGTGGTCGAGCGCGCCAATGAAGCCTTGCAAAAGGAACTGGGCGAACCGGTGTTCGCGCCCGACGGCAGCGCCATCTACTACACCCGCAACACCACGTCGGGGAACATCTTCGAATACGCGCAGGATTCCAACGCGGGCATCTTTGCCATCGAGCGCCACGATCTGGCGAGCGGGGAAGTCACCACCGCTGTCGGCGGCTATGGCGGCGCAGTGCGGCCGGCCCCTTCGCCTGACGGCAAGGACCTCGCCTTTGTCCGGCGCGACAAGGACCAGAGCCAGCTCTGGATCAAGGACATCGCCAGCGGGCGCGAGCGGATGATCTACGGCAAGCTCGATCTCGATGTGCAGGAAACTTGGGCGGTCACCGGGGTCTATCCCAATATCGACTGGCTGCCCGACAGTTCGGGGATCGTGTTCTGGGCGGGCGGCAAGCTTAACCGCGTGAACCGTGACGGGTCGGGCCATGCGGTGATCCCGTTCAAGGTCAACGACACGCGCGGGATTGCCGATGCGCCCCATCCGGTGATCGATGTGTCGCCAGACAGCTTTGTCACCACCATGCCGCGCTTTGCCACGCTGTCGCCTGACGGCAGCCGCGTGGTGTTTGAAAGCCTCGGCCGGCTGCACAGCAAATCGGCGCGCGGCAAGGATGCGCCCGCGCCTTTGACGGGCGATGCGGCAGATGTGCTCGAAGCCTTCCCCGCCTTCAGCCGCGACGGGGCCAGCCTTGCCTATGTGCGCTGGACCGACGCAGCGCTGGGCGAGATCGTCATCGCTGACGCCAGCGGCCAGAACCGCCGCGTGCTGACCGGGCCGGGCCATTTCGGCAATCTCGCCTTCTCGCCCGATGGCAGCATGATCGCCTTCGAAAAGCGCGAGGGCGGTTACCTGACCTCGCCCGACTATTCCGAGAATGCCGGCATCTACGTGATGCCCGTCAGCGGCGGCGAGCCGCGCCTTGTCACCCGCGACGGGGCCAACCCGCAATGGGGCACCAGCACCGACCGCCTGTTCATGCTGGCGGGCGAAGGCAGCGGGCTGGCGCTGGTCTCGACCGATCTCAATGGCGAGGCCAAGCGCGTCCACGCCAAGGGCGATCTTGCGAATGATCTGCGCATTGCGCCCGATGGCCGCACCATCGCCTTCCGCCAGAATTACGAGGTGTTCGCGATGCCGCTGATCCCGGGCGGCAAGCCGGTGGATGTCAGCGAGACAGGCGGGGCGCTGCCTGTCACCAAGGTCAGCACCGGGGGCGCGGATTACCTCGGCTGGGCCAATGGCGGCGCAACACTGTTCTGGTCGATCGGGCCGAGCCTGCAAAGCGCCAAGGTGGCCGAATTCTTCCCCGCCGCGCCCAAGGCCGATGGTGACAAGACCGCTGCCTATACTCCGCCGACAACCGGCATTCCGCTGGGCGTGACAGTCCAGGCCGCCAAACCGACCGGCACTACAGTGATCACCGGCGCGCGCGTGCTCACCATGCAGGCAGGGCTCGGCGCGGATGATGCAGGCGTGATCGCAAACGGGATGATCGTCATCACCGGCGATCGCATCACCGGGGTCTATGACGCGACGGTCGTGAAAATGGCCTTCCCCGATGGCACGCGCTTCATCGACGCCAGCGGCAAAGTGATCATGCCCGGCCTCGTCGATGCCCATGCCCACGGCCCCTACGGGGTCGGCGACCTGATCCCGCAGCAGAACTGGACGCTGCTTCAGGACCTCGCGCTGGGCGTGACCACAGTTCACAACCCGTCGAGCCAGGCGAGCACCGTGTTTGCCACCGCGGAGCGCCAGCGGGCGGGCCTGACGCTCGGCCCGCGGGTCTTCTCTACGGGCGAGATCATCTACGGGGCCAAAGCGCCCGATGTCTACGCGCGGATCGACACCTACGACGACGCTCTGGCCCATGTGCGCCGGATCAAGGCGCAGGGCGGCATCTCGGTCAAGAATTACAACCAGCCCCGGCGCGAACAGCGCCAGATGGTGGCCCGCGCCGCTGCGGCCGAAAACATGCTGGTCGTGGCAGAAGGCGGATCGCTGTTCGGGATGGACATGAACCTTGTCGCGGACGGCAATTCCACCATCGAGCACAATGTCCCGGCTGACATCTTCTATGAAGATGTGCTGCAGTTCTTCGGCCAGTCGAACAGCAACTACACGCCGACGCTGGTGGTGACCTATGGCGGGCTAGCGGCCGATCCCTATTGGCGGCAGGCGACCAATGTCTGGGAAAATCCCCTGCTGGTGCACACCCCGCCCAAGCAATTGCTGGCCGACACCGGCCGCCGCACCAAGGCGCCCGACTGGGCCTTTGTCGATGACAACAGCGCCCGCGAGGCCCGCAAGCTCGCCCAGCGCGGCGTCAAGGTCAGCATCGGCGCGCATGGCCAGCAGGCAGGCATCGGCGCGCATTGGGAATTGTGGAGCTTCGTGCGCGGCGGGATGAGTCCGGTGGAGGCGCTGAAGGCCGGCACCATCACCTCGGCCCAATCGCTCGGTATGGCCAAGGACATCGGCAGCATCGAGGCGGGCAAGCTGGCCGATCTCGTGATCCTGTCAGACGATCCGAGCGCCGATATCGCCAATTCCGACAACATCGAACAGGTGATGCTCGGCGGGCGGCTTTATGACGCGAAGACGCTGGATGAGGTCGGCACCGGCACTGCCACGCGGCGGCCCTACTGGTGGGGTGCCAATGGCGGCAACAGCGCAGGCGGATCGGAAGAAGCAACCGAACAAGGCCGCGGCCATGCTGACGGCGATGCGGGATAGGGGGATGCACTAAGGGCCGCATATTCACGCGGAACAATCATCGGGGTCGAGGCTGAAGGAGCGATTCCAGCCGGGGAGGGAAGCCAATTGTCGGTGCAATATATTGATATATAATATCAAATCATGAACCACAGCTTTCGGAGGCCCCAAGATGAGCCCCTGCATGAACCGGATGCCTGTGGGAAACGTGGGGCAATGTGGGTCAGATTTGAACTCGCGTCCTTCCCATCAGATTCGAATGATTGAAGGCTAGAAAATGTATCGCTTTTTCAGCGGCATAGCGATAAATTCATCTGACCCGATTGGTCAGTTGGATTTGATTGAAAAGCTGCCATGCGCACGTTCCGACATTTTCTTGTTTAATTTCATTGCAATATCGTGGCGCCCTGTCGCGTAGGGTGTGCCTGTGTTTCGAGCTTATCAGATCGAGACCGGTCTCTAAGCCCGACGATGAAATCGACATCTCGCGTAGACTGCGTGTGGGATCGCCTCGCGCAGGGTCGTCGGAGGAATTCAGATGTCCGCTTTGCGCCACTACACCGTTTGGTGGGTAGCATGTCGATCGCCAGAAAGCGGACAAGGTTACCAGTCACCCTGGATGGCTGAAATTGGGACGAAACGGCCGTTCCCCAAAATGTTTCAGATGTCTGGTTTTGATAGAAGCCGCCAATCAGCGTTCGTCCGACCGGCCCATTTCATCGCAAGCGAACGAGACGAATGCTGGGTCGCCGGTCTTGCGTTCCGCTTTGCGCAAGGCGAGCTCGTTTGGCTCGGCAATGCCAGTCTGGTCGAGTCGAGCCTCAGCGGTTGATGAGAAAACGTTGCGCAGTCCTCGCAGGCCACTTGCGGCGGGCCATGTGGCGCGCTCCATCAGCGGGGAAGGGTTGCGGACGATAATGACGAATGATGCCGCAAAACCCCATATTGGCTTGGGAAATGCACGCATATGCACTCGTATTGGCGTTTATATTGACGTTTAGTCCATTAAGTGTCATCTCCTTCCCATAACGAGGGGAGGATACCAATGAAAAAGCTGTTCCCGGCCATCTCGGCCCTGCCGCTTGCTGCGCTGTGCAGCCAACCTGTGTTCGCACAGGAGGCTGACGAAGCCACTGAGCAAAGCGAAAACGTCATCATCGTTACCGCGCAGCTGCGCGAGGAAAACGTGCAGGAAGTGCCCATCGCGATCACAGCCCTGACTGGCGAGAACATCCGCAATGCCCGTATCGAAGACGCGCTGGACCTTCAGTTCAACGCACCGAACGTCATCCTTTCAGCCAACCGCAACCTCACGATCCGCGGGGTCGGGTCGCAGTCCTTCGGTGGTTCCAACGACACCAACATCGGCGTCCTCATCAACGGCGTATTCCTGCAGCAGGGCAGCACATTTGGCGAATTCTTCGACCTTGAACGGGTCGAAGTGCTGCGAGGCCCGCAGGGCACCCTGTTCGGTCGTAACACCACCGGCGGCCTGATCAATTTCGTCACCCGCAAGCCGACAGATGACTTCGAAGGCTATGTGAGCGCGCAGGTCGAGAACTTCGACGGGCGCCGCATCGAAGGTGCCGTGAACGTGCCGGTTACCGAAGGCTTCGGCTTGCGGTTTGCCGGGCACTATCTCAAGCGCGACGGCTATACCCGCAACCTCGAGGATGGCTCGCGCATCGATGGCCGTGACCAGTTCACGCTGCGCGGCAGCGCACGGCTCGACACCGGCTCCGGCACGACGGTCGACTTCGTGGTCACGTACTTCGAAGAAGACAGCAACCGCGCCAACGCGGTGAAGACGCTGTGCACACCCGATCCGACTTTGGGCTGCTCGCCTGACTCGGTCACCAATGATTTCCCCGCCGTCAACTTCACGATCGACCGCTTCCTGATTCCCGGAGTTGTGCGCGCCGATACGTTCAGCGCCAATCCGGCCGATCTGCGTGAAGTTCGCATCGACGTTCTGCCTGAACAGAGAGCCAAGGACCTGCTCGCCACCTTCGAGATCAATCAGGACATCGGTGACTGGCTGCGCCTGACTTCGGTCACCGGCTTCCGGGACGGCAGCAATGATTCCGTCCGTGACTTCGATCAGGGCACGCGGCCGAATGCTTTCAATCCGACCGTGATTTCGCCCGCAAATGGCGCGGGCAATGGTGTCCTGACCTATCTGCTTGGTCCGGGCCAGGTCATTTCGTCGCCAGATTGGCGTTCAGCCCAGTATGGTTCGGGAGAGCGCGATCAGGTCAGCCAGGAACTGCGCCTTGCATCGGACTTGTCGGGGCCGTTCAACTTCTTGCTGGGCGGATATTATCTGAAGGCCAACAGCGCAGGCGATGTCATCACCTATATGCCCGCCAACCGGACCGCCGGCTTTGTCGCGGCGGGCGTGACCACCGATGCGAGTGTTACCTCGCACGCGGTGTTCGGTGAGGTCTACATCGATATCACGCCTGAACTGAGCGTGCTGGGCGGCATCCGCTACACCAAGGATGACAAGTCCATTCGCACCGCCAGCGGCACCTTCGCGCTGGGCCCGTTCTTCGAAGGCGAGGCTTCATTCGATGCCTGGACCGGACGCGGCAGCGTGACCTGGCAGCCGACGCCGGACAACAATCTCTATCTGACCTTCTCGCGCGGGTTCAAATCGGGCGGTTTCAATCCGGGCAACGTCGGCACGCCAACCTTCGATTCCGAATTCATCAACTCGTGGGAACTCGGTTCGAAGAACACGCTGCTTGATTCCAAGCTGACCCTCAACGGGGCTCTGTTCCAATACGATTACAGCAATCTGATCGTCGGCAACATCGTTGGCACCCTTGCAACGAACGTTAACATTCCCGAAACCCGCGTGCGAGGCTTCGAGCTCGAGACGGTCTTCACGCCGCTTGAAGGGCTGCGACTGGAAGGGGCGCTGGGCCTGCTCAAGACCGATATCCGCAGCGATTTCCGGTCATCCGATCCGTCGCGTGGGGGGGCGTTCTTCCAGATCCAAGGCAACGAATTGCCCAACGCGCCGAGCCGCACCCTCAAGCTGGCGGCGGAATACAACATTCCGGTTGCGGGAAGCTGGTCGCTCAAACCGCGTGTCGATTACTACTCGCAGACCGGCTTCTGGGCGCGGGAATTCAATGTCGCAGCGGACCGTGTGGGCAGCTGGGAACAGCTCGATCTGCAGCTGCAGGTTGCCCATGACGACCGCGATTTGGCGCTGATCTTCTTTGTGAAGAACGTCCAGAACAACGACGACATCACGTTCCTCGAAGTGAACTCCAACCTCGTCGGCAGCTTCCGCAGCGCCTTCCTGCTCGATCCTCGCGTGTATGGCGTCAACCTGCGGGCCGGTTTCTGATGGACACTACCACCAACAGCACAGCCGCCGCCATGCCGCAGCTGTTCGATCTGACCGGACATGTCGCACTTGTGACCGGAGGTAATGGGGGCCTCGGCATCGGGATGGCGCGAGGCCTTGCGAGCGCCGGGGCCAGCGTTGCTATCTGGGGGCGCAATGCCGATCGCAACCGGGCGGCGAGCGAGGCGCTCAAGGCCAATGGGGCAGACGTAGCAGACTTCGCCTGTGACGTTACCGACCCGGAACAGGTCTCAGCGGCAATGGAATTGACGATCGCTCGCTTTGGCCGGCTTGACAGCTGTTTTGCCAATGCCGGCGGGTCGGGCGTGCGAAAGCCTTTCACCCAGCTCTCTCCCGGGGACTGGCAAAGCACGCTCGACCTCAACGTCAACAGCGTGGTCTACACTTTCCAGGCAGCCGCGCGGCAGTTCATGGCGCAAGGGAGCGGCGGAAGTCTTGTCGTCACATCGTCGGTCGCGGCGCTGCTGGGCGTGCCGGGGGGCGGCTATTCCGCAACGAAGGCTGCCGTGTCGGGCCTGGTGCGCTCGCTCGCGGTCGAGCTGGCCCCTGCCGGTATCCGCGCCAATGCGATCCTGCCAGGGTTCATTGCAACCGAAATGAGCCTCAACACACCCAAGGCGTTCCAGGATGCATGCTTGCGGCGGACCCCCTCGGGCAAGCTCGGCACAGTCGACGACATGGCCGGTGCGGCCGTGTTCCTCGCTGGGCCTGCCAGCCGCTATATGACCGGTCATTCGCTGGTGATCGACGGGGGACAGTCGATCTTCCCGATGTAGGCCGCGGCGTTGGCTAACCTGCTGGCTTGCCGTCCCAAAGCGGTTTGCGGCGCGCGGCAAAATCGGTCTTGAGCGACGTCACCGATCCCAAAATCATGGAAACGGTGATGTCCTCAAGCTGCTGCCGGTCCATCCCGGTGCGCAGCAGGTAGGCTCCAGCCGAAGCCGGAAGGCCGAAGCTGATGTCGGTCGCCGCCCGGGCAACGTCGGGCGGCAGGTCGAAATGGCGCTCGATGATAGCGGCGAGAAATTCGACCGCCGTGTCCCGGCCATATTCGGTCGGATCGTGAAAATCGCTGATCGAGGGTTCCTGCTGGAGCCGCTCGATGATCAGCCCTCGCTCCTCGATATAGGTGAGGTAGACGTGGGTGGTAGCGCGCACCATGCCCTCGAATGTCTCTGCGCCATTGACCGCCTCGCTCTGGAGCCGTCGCAGCCGCTTCAGTTCACGTTCGAGCAGCTCGCTCAGTAACATCTGGAGGTTGGGGAAGTAGTTGTAGACCAGCGATTTGCTCACCCCCGCCGCGCGCCCTATGGCCTCCATCGAGAGTTCGGCGATCCCCTCGCGCGCAATCATGTCGGCCGCGTGATCAAGGATCAGCGAACGCCGCTCCTCCGGGGCGAGCCGGGTTCTGCGCTTGGTGGCGACAATAGTCATGGGCCAAGCCTAGCAGACTGGCGGCACCAATCCAGATGGCAACTTACTGCGGCGCCCGGTCCTTCAACCACAGCATGTCGTCAATCGAACGCGCCGCCCCGGCGCCGATGTTCTGCTGGAAAGCGATGAGATTGCCTTCCGGGTCGCGGGCATAGCGCACCTGCCAGCCGCCCAGCTCGAATGTCTCGCCGGCAAAGCGCACGCCCTCGCCCTCCAGCCGGGCTAGCGTGGCGGCAAGATCGTCGGTCTCGAAGACGATGGCATTGTAACCGATCGCGTCGATCAATTGAGCAGCTGTGCCCTTGGGCGTGCGCGGTTCGATGTAATGCCAGAACTCCAGCTCGAAATTGCCGACGTCGAACCAGCTCGCAGCGGCAACAATGCCGTCGATATCGGCAATCTCGTCGAAGGTCTGGCGCCGGGTCGGCGGCAGCTCGCGGCGGGGGCCATGGCCGAGGACCTTGGAGTAGAACGCCACCATCTGCTCCTTGTCGCCGGTGACATTGCCGATATGCGTTGCCCAGGCAGGAAAGCGCATCCGCTTGGTTCCAAGCTCGCCATGCGCAGCAATCACCTCGGGCGTCAGCTGCTCCATCTCGATCATGATGCCGTCAGGATCGAAGCCATAGGCATAGGTCACCCCGTATCCGCCCAGATCGACAGGCCCGTCTCCGCGCGACAGCATGGCGAGGCCATTGGCCTTGAACACGTCGTATTTCGGCGCAGTCGAAGGCGACTGGAAGCAGATATGGGTATAGCCCGGCCCGATCACCGGGCGGCGCTCAGGCGCGGCCTTGGCTTCGGGATCGATATCGATCAGCTGCAGGAAGACGGTGGGCGTGCGCACCAGCGCGATCTCGATCTTGCCTTGGCGCTTGTTCAAGACGTCTGCTGGAAAAACATCAGCATCGACCATCCGCCGCTCGACCAGATCGTAAGGCACAGACCGGCTGTAGAAGGCGAGCGTGTCGTCGATGTCGCTGACAGTGATGCCGATGTGATGAACACCCTTGATCGGCCCTGCGAACACCGGGACAGGTGCGGCTGCCGCGGCACCCGGCGCGGCCGTGCCGGTGGTCGCTGCGCAGCTGGCGAGCAATCCGCAGGCGAGTGCGGTCAAAACTGGTCGTATCATCGGTCGGCTCCCTTGAGGCGATAGACGAGCAGCACATTGCCCGCGATCTCGCCGAACTTGTCGTATCCCGAGTTCACGATCACCATGTCCCCTGCCACCACCGGGCCTTGACCGTCGATCGTGCCGCCCTTGGCCTCAACCCCGTTGACGGTCGCAAAGGCGCGGTTGGTGTCTGTCTTCCACAGCACTGCGCCATCCTTGGCGGCGTAGGCGACCAACCGCCCGTCATGCCCTCCGCCGAACACAACACCGGGGATCAAGGTAACAGGAGCGGACAGCGCGGTGATGCAAGCGAAGGAGAATTCCGGACAGCGCAGTTTCTCGATCCGCGACCACAGCGGGAGGCCCGTTGCTACGTCGAATGCATGGATGCCGGGGCGCGGGTCGCCCTTGGCGAAACGGCTGCCGGGCGTGTCGGCAATAGGCACGAACAGCGTTGCGCCATCGCTTGCCATACCCCAGTGGATACCACCGTTGAACCCGCCGCGCCCTACCCGTTGGCGCCACAGTACGCTTCCCCGGTCCGGATCAATCGCAAATATCTCGCCAGATTTCTGCCCGGCGAGCAGGATGTCCCGAGCGCCCGATTTCACCACCATCGGGGGTGCACCGAAATCGAAGTCGGGTCCATCCTCGGCAGGGCAATTGGCGCTTTGCTTTGTGCCGCAAGCCGCATTCCACGCGTCTCCGGCGGTGGCCTGCATCACCCACTTGCGCCGGCCGGTCGCAAGTTCGATCGCGATGATCGCATCGCTTTGGTGATTGGCGGGGGAGGAGTAGTTTTCGCCCGTGCCGACATACAACAGCCCGCGCGACGGATCGACTGTGGGGGTGCCCCAAACCGGCGCGCCGCTCGGCGCCGTCTCGCCGCCCTTGTGCCTGACGGGCTTGTCGACCGAATACCAGCGCCACACCCGGCTGCCATCCGACGCATCAAGTGCCGTCACACCGCCGCGGAAGGTGCAGCACTCGTAATCCTCATTGAAGGCGCTGAGAACTTCGGTCGAGGACATCGGCACGAATAACCGACCGCCATGCAGTGCGAGGCTGCCCGTGATCGTGCCGTCCGGATGGTCGCGCACCGTTGTGGTCCAGCGCAGTTTGCCGGTTTCGGCATCGACCGCATAAACACGCGCGTCGAAGTCCCCGAAATACAGCGTCGGGCCAGCGGCGGCATCGACGTCGAGGACGGGCGCATTGCGCACTTCGGCCTTGGCATCGAACGTCCACCAGATGCACCCCGTCATCCGGTCAAGCGCAAAGACCCGGCCCGATTGGCTGCCGGTGAACACCGCCTTTTCGGTTACCGCAGGTTGCGAACGGGCACGCTGCGCTTCAGGAAAGCCGAAGGCCCAGGCAAGTTCCAGTCGCCCGACATTGGCGGGCGTGATCGCAGTCTGGCGCTGATAACGCGCGTTGGACAGGCTGTTGCCCCAGCGGTTCCAGAGCGGCGCGCCAGACACCGCCAGACGACCTTCGCAGCGTTTTCCCGCCACCACCTGCGGCGGGGCATCGGTCCCGAGATGATCCGCGAGGATCGCGATTTCATAGGGATTGAGCGCAGAGCCCTGCGCCTTCATCACCCCGGTCGTGAGAGCCTGTTTGATATAGGCCGCGCTGCGTTTTTCGATGGCTGCCCGGACAGGGGCGCCGCCCGTGGCATTGTCATGACAGCTGCTGCAATGGGTGAGATAAAGGCTTTGGCCAAACTCGGCCTGCCCGCTGAGTGAGGATGCGGCATCGGGCTTGGTTTCGCTTTCCGACGGCGCGCAGCCGGCGATCAGGAGACTTGCAGCCAAAGCCCCTGCAAACCTTAGTGACATTGACCTCTCCCTCTGTTATTGACGACTATTGCAATAAAAAGGGGGTGTCAATGCGGATCACTGGGCTGGCGCGGCACTTGATTGCTGCCTTGGTCGCCGGACTGTCAGCAGTGGCGGCTGCCACAGATCCCGCAGTCATTCATGCCAACCGCGTCGGCAGCCGCCCCTATGCCGAAGGTTTCATCGGCAAGGGCGACGACCGCATCCACTATGTCTCCACGGGTGACGGGCCGCCCGTGATCCTCGTCCACGGCTTTCCCAGTTTCTGGTATGCTTGGTTTGACCAAATGGAGGCCTTCGGCGCGTGCCGGAGAATGATCGCCATCGATGCGCCAGGAGCAGGCCTTTCGGGCCGTCCGGCGCGCGATGCTGATTACCGGGTGGCCCGCCTCGCGCGGCAGCTTGACCGCACAATTACCGCGCTGGCACCGGGTCAGAAAGTCACGCTGGTGGGCCATGACTGGGGCGGCGCGCTGGCATGGTCCTACGCACAGTGGAAACCGCAGCGGCTCGATCGGCTCGCCGTATTCAGCGCGCCGCCTTATGACCTGTTTCTTGAAATGCTGGCCGACGATCCAGCGCAGCGGACAGCCTCGGCTTACGTGCCGCGCCTCCAGGCACTCAACCGTAAGAGCATCGAGAGGCTGAACGTGCCGTCTACCCTGTTCGAGACCGCCTATGGCCGCGCAATCTCGGAAGGCGTGTTGACCGCGGAGGAAGGCGAGTTGTTCCGCGGCGCGCTGTCCGACCCGGCAGCGATCGACGCCGGTGTTGCTTGGTACCGCGCCAATATCCCGCCCTTTGATGCCATAAGTCCCCGCAGCGGGTGGCCCAGGCGCGCCGGCACCATAACCATGCCGGTGCTGTTGATCGAGGGAAGCGAGGACAAGACTTTTGCTCCCACCCTCGCCAAGCGGGCCCGCGCAAAGGCAGAAAACCTCACCACAGCAATGCTCCCGGGCGTGGGCCACTGGACCCCTTTCGAGGACCCGCAGGCTGCCAACGCCCAGCTCGGCGCGTTCCTTGGCTTGCCGGACGGGCACTGTCCGGGGAGTTAATCAGGCGTTGAATGCCCGGTGACCGGCGGCTTCTGTCAGAACCGGACGTTCGCCCTGGCGATCGCAAACGACCGTCTCTGGGTCGCCGGCTGCCGGAATCTCATGGGACGAAGCCTTCGTTCTTGAACTGCGTACCAAATCACTGGTTTTGCCAGAAACTGACACCACCCTGCTTAGGCCGTGACTGGCGGCTATCCTAGGTTCGTTTCACGAAAACCGACATTCAGGAGGTGGCCTTTTGCCGCGGTGCACGTCTTTCGGGAGATGCGCCAGAAGGTGACGTCAGTGAAGGCAAGGCGATAGCGGCGGTTTGCGGGAAGGGCGTTTTCAATGACCCATGGCCGGAACCATTTGCTTATTGGCATTGGTGCTGCCAGCGTATCGCCAAGGGTGGGGAAACAATGATGAGGCGGATTGTCGCCGGGCTCGTGTTGGTTGCGGCGATGGCTCTGGCCGCCGCATTCCTGTTTCAGAAACAGATCGGCGCGGTCATCTTCCAGCGCGGGGCGCAGGAGGCGTCAGGGCGAGACACACTGGCCGGCCTGGGAGACGGTCTCCACCTGGGCTTGTGCGGTACGGGCTCGCCCATGCCCAATCCCCAACGGGCGGGCCCCTGCAATGTCATTGTCGCCGGGCAGCAGGTCTTCGTGGTCGACATGGGCGAGAACGGCAATCGCAACCTCGCTCTGATGGGTATCAGCGCCGCCCGGGTCGACGCGTTGCTGCTCACCCATTTCCATTCGGACCATATCGACGGCATCGGCCCGCTGATGCTTTACCACTGGACCCGCGGGGCGAGCACCGCGCCCTTGCCGGTCTATGGACCGCAAGGTGTCGAGCAGGTCGTGGCGGGCTTCAATGCGGCCTATGCGCTCGATAACACCTACCGCGTGGCGCATCACGGCGAGACGGTGGTGCCGCGCAGCGGCGCCGGAGCGACGGCGCGACCCTTCGCGATAGCGGGGAGCAGCACGGTGATCCTGCAAGGCGGTGGCCTGACGGTGACAGCCTTCACCGTCGATCACGATCCGGTCGCGCCAGCAGTCGGTTACCGCTTCGATTACAAAGGGCGCGCGGTGTGCATCAGCGGCGATACCGCCAAATCGGCCAACCTGATTGCCGTCTGCAAGGGGGCCGACGTAATTGTTCATGATGCCCTGCAGCCGCGCATGGTCAAGGACATAGAGGCCGCCTTCGCAGCCGAGGGCAATGCCAACGCGGCCAAGATCTTCGCCGACATCCAAGATTACCACGCATCGCCCGAGCAGGCGGCAGAAAGTGCGAAGGAAGCAGGCGCGCGGATGCTGGTGCTCTCGCACCTCGTGCCGCCGCTGCCGAACGCTTATTTCTACCCTGCCTTCCTGGGCGATGGGCCTGCGCGGTTTGGCGGCGAGATCGTTGTGGGGGAGGACGGGATGCTGTTCTCGCTACCTGCGCGCAGCAAAGCGATCGAGCGCCGCCGCCTACTGTAGCGCCGCGGCGGGGGCATCTATTGAAACCATAATTGCCATAGATTAGCCAAACAGAAACGGCGGACTGGGGAGAGTACGGGATGAACGCGCGTCGATCGATTATGCTGGGCCTCGTCGCCCTTGTCGCGCTGCTGATGACGGCTAACGCGGCACTCTGGCTGGTGTTACCTGCGCGCGCAGCCGCGGCGCTTGCCATGCCCTTGCTGACCGGCCCTGCCCTGAGCAGCCAGATGGATATCGGCGCGTTCTTTCTGGCCGGTGCCAGTTTCATCGGACTCGCGCTGGTCACGCGCGAGCGGCCATGGTTCATCGCCGCTGCGGTGCTGGCACTGGCCGCCGCCGCATACCGCACCGCCGCATACCTGTTCCACGGAGCGCCCTTCCTTGCCGACATGATCGGGATCGAAGTCGCGATGGGCATGATCCTCATCATCGCCAGCCGCGTGCTCGGGCGCGGCGCTTAGCCCCATGCCAGGGCTGCGCTCGGCTCTGCTGCTGCCGCTCCTCGCCCTTGCCATGCTGGTCGGCGCAGGCCCTCCGGCGGACAAGCGCCCCAATGTCGTCATCATCCTTGCCGATGATGCCGCCTTGATGGACTTTGGCGCCTATGGCGGTGAGGCGCGGACCCCCAATATCGACGCGCTCGCCGGGCGCGGCGCGCTGTTCACCCAGTATCGCGCCTCGCCCCTGTGTTCGCCCTCGCGCGCGATGCTGCTGACCGGGATGGACGCGCACTTGACCGGCTTTGCCACGATTCCCGAAGTCCTGCCGCAGGAGCAAAAGGGCAAGCCCGGCTACACGATGGCGCTGGAGCGGGGGGTGCTTACCCTCGCCGACCGGCTGCGTGCCGCAGGCTATCGCACGATCATGTCGGGCAAGTGGCACCTCGGCGAAGCACCCGGCGAGATGCCGCAAGCCCACGGCTTCGACCGCAGCTTTGCGCTGGCCGCCTCGGGCGCGGACAATTGGGACGACCGCTCCTATATGCCATATTACAAGGACGCGCCTTGGTTCGAGGACGGGGCCGAGGCAAGCGTTCCTGAGGATTTCTATTCCTCGCGCTTCATCGTCGACACCGCGATCAGGTATCTGGCTTCAACCGATAGGGACAAGCCGTTCTTCGCCTATATCCCGTTTCAGGCTGTTCACATCCCGGTGCAGGCCCCGCAGGAGTTCGTTGACCACTACAAGGGCCGCTATGACGCTGGCTGGGAGGCCCTGCGGAACGAGCGCCATGCCCGCGCGCAGGCGCTGGGCCTGATCCCGCAGGGCGCACCGCTGGCCGCGCTGCCGCCGGATTTTCGCCGGTGGAACAGCCTCTCGCCGGAGGACCGCGCGCTCTATGCCGCACGGATGGAGGTCAACGCAGCGATGCTGGAGGCGATGGATTTTCACATCGGGCGGCTGATCGCGCACCTCAAGGCGAAAGGCGAATACGACAACACGATCTTCGTCGTCTCGTCCGACAACGGCCCCGAACCCTCCCGCGGGGACGACAGCGCCAGCCTTGCCGCGTACCACCGGCTAACCGGCTATGACGTTGCGCCTGCGACAATGGGCGGCCCCGGTTTCTGGGGTTTTATCGGCCCTGAATGGGCCGCCGCTGCCGCAACGCCGGGCGCATGGTTCAAGTTCTATGCGACCGAAGGCGGCCTTCGCGTTCCCCTCATCGTGGCGGGCCCCGGGATCGCGCCACAGCGCATTGCCAGCCCCGCCATGATCACCGATCTCGCCCCGACCCTGCTCGATTGGCTCAAGGTCGATCCCGGGGCGATCCCGGGCAAGCCGATGACCGGGCGCAGCCTGCTCCCGGTGCTCGGCGGCAAGGTGACAAGTGCCTATGGGCCCGATGAGTCCCGCGCGATCGAGGTGTCGGGCAATTCGGCGCTCTATCTGGGCGATTACAAGATCACCCGCAGCGTGGCCCCGGTCGGGGACGGCCAGTGGCGGCTTTACAATCTTGCGCGCGACCCGGGCGAGACGACCGATCTCAGCGCCAGCGAGCCTGCGGTCAAAGCCCGGCTGCTTGGCGAATATGACGCCTACGCCAAGCGCATGGGCGTGCTATCCATGCCGGAGGGCTATGACTCACGGGCGCAGGTCAACCGCAATATCGCCGCGCGGCTGCTGGGCAATTACCCCTGGCTCTATGGTGTGCTGGGCGGGATTGCGCTGGTTTTCGCAGCGATGTTCTGGCTGGCCCTGCGCTGGCTGCTGCGCCGCAACCGGGCTGCCCGGCAAGCATGAGAGAGGATAAACCGATGAGCGAGACCGTTGACGTGTTCTGGTCGTTCCGCAGCCCCTATTCGCGGCTGGTGACGCATGACCTGCTGCAATTGCCGGACGATTACGGAGTCGACGTGCAGCTGCGGGTTGTCTTGCCGCTGGCGGTGCGCAACCCTCAGGCGCTGTTTGATCCGTCCAACCGCAAGCCGCCGATGTATATCGCGCGCGACAGCATCCGCCGCGGCGAGATGCTGGGGCGGCCGGTGGTGCTGCCGGCCGATCCCGATCCGATCGTCCAGGATTTCCGCACGATGGAGGTAGCGAAGGAGCAGCCCTATATCTACCGCCTCTCCAAGCTGGGGGTGGAGGCCAATCGCCGCGGTCGGGGCGTGGAATTCGCCGACCGGGTGGCCGCGCTCATATTCGGCGGCACAAGGGGATGGAACCAGGGCGACCTGCTCGATGATGCGGTGGCCGATGCCGGGCTGAACCTCACCGCGCTTGACGCCGCCATTGCCGATGGCGATCACCTCGAAGAAATCGAGCGCAATCAGGCAGCCCTCGATGCCGCCGGACATTGGGGTGTGCCGACCATGGTGTTCCGCGGCGAGCCTTTCTTCGGACAGGACCGGATCGACACCCTGCGCTGGCGGCTCGACCAGGCCGGGATGGCCCGCCGCGCACGCTGACCTGAGAGAGCCATTCGGGCGGTCGTCGGCTTTTCGGGATCAAGGACTGTGAGGCCATCAAGGCACGGCGGGGTCAGTCGCTGCGATGCCTTGGCGGGTCGCCCTGATGCTGTGCCATCACCGGTCATGGGCCGGACCGATGCGCGATCCATTCGGCAAACGGCCAATGGCTGACATATTGTGTGCCGTTAAACCGCCAGATCCCGATCCAGACAATGCAGCCCAGCCAGCCGGAGGCTCGGTTTTGGGCGAATGTCTAAGGGCACCATGCTGAAAGACGCACGGGGTCGATAATCGCGCCGTAGTAGGCCACCGTGGGTGCAATCAGTGCGCCGCGCAGGTCGCGCGTCGGGTCTGAGGCGAGGCGGGCCGTTGCTACCGCATAGCGGAACACCGCATCGGCCAGTTGCAGGGTGCGGCGAGCGCTTTCCAGTTGGCCCCCACGTGGGGGCCAGTCCAATTGCCCGAAATGCCCTGGCCCCGCGATGTGGCCCCCAAGGGCCCCGGATGCAGCCGGAAGAATAGGGACATTCTCGGACGACCGATGGCCTAAATCCCTCGGATTTCCAAGGGCTTTAGAGACTTTCTGGGGCTGTTTGGGGAGGGAGGGCTGGAGCGGGTGAAGGGAATGCGGCTTTAGAGTAAGTGGCAGCGGGTTCGATTCCCGCGGTGCTCATCTCTCGCGCTTGAGAAGCCGCTCCACCTCGGAGCGCAGAGCTAGCCAGCGCTGGCTTTCGTCTGGCAGGTTCTCCGGGAAAGCCTTCACACCGTCATGAGCGATGCGGATCCCGGCGTGCTCGTGCTTTTCCAGCCAGTGTTGCACCGCTTCGCGGAGGTAGAGCCACCAGATGCGGTCGGCCGGGACGAAGGCGGGTAGATCGCGGATGCGATCGAAAGCAATCCGCAGGCGTTCAATCTCCTGCACTGACCTTGTCACCCGACGGAAGGGAACGGCAGGCGTGCAATCGTCGCCTTGTGCGCCTCGCGCTGGGCGCGCTCCTGTTCGAGGTCCCAGGCGTGCTTGTGCGCCAGCAGCAGATCCGCGAGGTGATCGCCGAGCAGAGCGCCGAGGCGGTAGATCAGATCGCGGGTAACCTCGTGCTTGCCGTTGAGGGTGTTGGTAAAACCGACGCGGTTGTAACCGATCAGCTCGGCCGCGCTCTTGGCGGTCAGTCCCCACTCAGGCAGAACCACGGATTTGATGAACTCGCCCGGCGAGATCGAGAGCGGCGGCAACTCGCCAACGCGCATCTGATCGGGATCGGTAATTTTGAATTCGGACTTCGGCTGCTTGGTCATGAGTCGCATCTCCACCCTAGCTGTGTAGCGTATCACCTTACATAAAGCAAGGAGAAAGTAGGGCAATACGCTACACAATTACAGAACGACGCTAGGCGGCAGGACGGCCGCAACGCAGGGATGGGCCGGGGTTTCCCCCGGCCCGCTGCGCCTCAGTGGTAATCCTCATAATCGAGAACCGAGACTTCCTGCGCGCCAACATCAACCTTGAAGGTCAGGCGGTAATTGCGGGTAACGACAAGGCTCCACGTGCCGGGACGACCGGGCGCAAGGTCGTGGGCCTTCCAGCTGGGGACTTCCGTCAGCTGGAGCGGGTGGGTCATCACGCGGATGGCTGCGAGCATCTCGACAATCTTGCGGGTTTCGAGGGCATCGAGACCCTTGACCGAAGTGCGCTTGGGGTTCTCCACCAGCGCCTTGATCCGCTTATCCCTGACCGAAACAATCTTCATTTCCGTTCTCCTTGCTGTGTATGGTGTTACTATACACGGCGGGTGGCGGAATACAAGAGAAAAGTAGCGTGGTACGCTACATTTTATAGGACGGCGATGGACTTTTGCTGCCCGCCCGTGGCGATTTCAACCACGGCGGCGAGGCGTGCCTTCACCTCGACGGTCACACCCCGGCCTGTGGCGTTCGGCGTGAGAATGATTCGGTGGATCAGTTCGCGCAGAACGGGGATGGCCGCTTCGCGGGCGGCGGGTTCGGCCAGAGCGGTGCGCAGGTCTGCGACCTGCCGGCGATATTCTTCGGCGATGGCGGGGTGCAAGGCGATGACGCGAACCGCGTCGATCTCGGCCAGCTCGGCCGCGTGGCGATCGCGCTCGATGCGGGCGGCGCGCAGGGCTTCGCGGAACTCGGCGAATTCCCCGCCGCCATCGGCGACAGCTTGCACCAGGCGTTCGACCTTGGCGGATGCGGCCTGTAGCTGGCGTTCGAGGGTCGCCTTGCGCTGGCGCGCCTGTTTCGCGGCGCGGGCCAACCCTTCGTGGTATTCGCGCACGTAGGTCGAGACGACGGCGGGATCGAGCAGCTGCTCTTGCAGCGCAGCCAGCGCGTATCGTTCGTAGCTTTCGGTGCTGATCGTGCGGTTGTTGGTGCAGGTGCCGCCGTCGCGGCGCGCGCCACAGGACCAGAATCGGCCTGTACTGATGTTCCATGCCCCGCCGCAGGTGCCGCACTGGCCGAGGCCAGAGAGGATGTGGCGCGGGCGGCGGGTCTTCACCGGCTTCGCCTCGACCCGGTTGCGTTCAAGCTCTGCCTGCACCGCTTCCCACAAGGCGTCATCGATGATGCGAAGCGTGGGCACTGCCTCAATAATCCAAGCGCTTTCGGGATTAGGGCGGATGCGGGTGCTGCGGGTGACCGGCTCGATCACCTTGCTGGTGCGGTTGTGGACCAGCTCGCCGATATAGAGGCGATTCGAGAGCATGCCGTTGCCGCGCGTGCGATCGGGGCGGATGGTGCTGGCGCGCCAGTTATTTCCGCGGGGACCGGAAATACCTTCGGCGTTCAATTGGCGGGCGATGGCGACCGGGCTTCTGCCGGCCGCGTATTCGGTGAAGATACGACGCACGATCGCGGCCTGATCATCATCGACTTCGCGCAGGCCGCGCACTGGCCTGCCCGCTTCGTCGAACCGGTTGGCGAGGCGGTAGCCATAGGCGAGGCCTGCGGGGCTGCGGCCCTGCCTGACGGTGCCCGCCTGCCCGCGCTTGATATTGTGGCGCAGCTCGACCCGCTGCTGTTCATCGAGCAGGCCCTTGATCGCGCCCTTGAAGCTGTCGATTTCCCCATCACCCAAGGTGAAAAGTCGCGCACCGTGGAAGTTCAAGCGTTCGCGCAAGTGGTGCGCGTCGCCCTGGTTGCGGGCGAGCCTGCTGGTGGTGTCGATCAGCACCTGATCGATATCGCCCTGCTCCACCCGGGCGAGCATCGCGGCGAGGCCGGGGCGCTGTGCTTCGCTGGTGCCCGCGCCGCCACCGATCGCGTAATCGGTGAATACCTCGATCACCGGCCAGCCTTCGGCCCCTGCGCGATCGCGGCACACGCCGATCTGCTGCTCGATTGAGCGGCTATTCTGCAGCGCGGTTGAGTATCGGGCGTAGATCAGGGTTCGCATCAGATGATTCGCTTTCCCGCAAGCGGGCTATGTCCCGCGCCACCGCCGCGCGCGCAAGCACCTTCGCCAATTCGAAGATCGCAGGGGGCGGCGGTGGCTTCACGGTGCGGCCTTCCTGACCGAGAAGCGCGAGACGATGTGCTGTTCGCCATCCTCGAATTCGATCCGGCAGGCGTTCATGGTGCCGCGCGCAAGGATGCGGCAGCGCTGCGCCTTGCGGTGGGGCAGCGTCGATCGCCAGTACCAGATGCGATCGAAGTCTGGCATCACCCCAGATCCAGCTTCATCTGATCGACGAAGGCGCGCTCGCGGATTCCGGCGCGACGCATCGGCGCGTCATAGGTATTGTGGCATCGCTGGCACCAGGCGCGCAGGTTTTCGTCTTCACAGTCCTCTGGCTGGTGGTTGAGATGGGCGACGGTCAGAACCACGATTGAGCCGGTGGCCGGGTGCTGCTTGCCGTTCTCGGCCCTGCAGTCAGGAAAAGCAGGAGAGCCCTCGCATCGCCAACCAGCCCGCTCACGAATGCGCAGGCTGATCGCCTTCCAGTCCTTTGGGTAGCGGGCTCGGTTTTCCGGGCGGATCGGCATCAGAATGGGACGCCTTGCCGATCACGAGCGCGCTGGTGGGCAAGTGATGGCTTGCGAACGTGGCGGGGTGAGCGCCAAGATTTCGGCCAGCAATCCCGGAGGATTGCCCATTCAAACCCCTTCGCTGCGACGTCTGGGTTTTTCGTCATGCGAAGGATGAGACCGAAGCCCTTTTGCCCGCGCTTCTGGCGATAGGCGACAACGGCCTTGCGATGTTCAAGCCGGTTCCGGTTGCGGATGTAGCGCAATTCCAATTCGAGCGAACGGGGCATCAGATCGTCTCCTCGGGAGTGCGCCAATGCCACAGGCCTTGGGCGCCGCGCATGGGGATGGGTTCGGGCCATGCTTCGATTTCGAGCATCGGCCAGCCCCAGTTGGCGTGCTGATCGCGGTCGCTGTCGTTGGCGCGGGGAACGCCGAATTCCTCGGCGATCTCGGTGCCCAGGCGGGGCTCGCCGATAATGGCGGTGCCGAGGCCGCAGGCCATGGGCAGAGGTTCGGTCCGGTGAGGGTGCCAAGCGCGCTTCAGGATCGGCATGGCGAGCTCGGGGTGCAGGCAGGTCTCTGCCGCCGCGTCCTTAAACCTCTCGTGGTCTCGGTAGTGGAGAATCCGGTGGAGCGCAGCGACCTCTTCGACGTCGATCTTCCGCACTGCCGCGTGGATCACGATGCGCTGGCCGATGATCGATGCAGGCGGTCGCCAGCCCCGGAATTCATAGGGCTTGGCCCCGGCGATGATCAGGCTGGCCCAAGGCTGCCAGATGGTCAGTGCTTTCACGGTGCGGTTCCTTCCAGTGCTGCCGCGATGCGGCGGCAGGCGGTTTCGAAGTGGGTGGGGTTCTGCTCGATCCCGACGAAGCGCTTGCCTGCCTTGACGGCGGCGACGCCGGTCGAGCCGGTGCCCATGAAGGGATCGCAGATCGTGCTGCCGGCGACGTTGCGGATGATCTTGTCCATCACGGCATCGGGCTTCACGGTGGGGTGGCCGAACTTGGCCCTGCCGCGCACCGAATAGGCGTCGACCGTGCGGGCTTTCTCAGCCAGCGAGCCCTGCGGGTGGTAGGCCTTCGACCAGCAGTGCACGTAGAATTCGCTGTCTGGCCGGTAGTGCTTGTTGGCGAGGGGTTGGGGGTTCTTCTTGCGCCACATGCACAGGGCGAGCCGCTCGAAGCTGCCGTCGAGATAGGGCAGAAGCTTGGCGAGCTGGTCATTGTGGCAGAAGACGACGGCCGCGCCGCACAGCAGCGGGTTGATGATCGCGTGATCGAAGCCCTTGTGGAGCTGCTCATCGACGATCTGGTCCATGCCGCCGCGCCGGGCCTTGCGGTACTGGCCGCCACCCTCGGCGCGAAACTCATAGGGCGGGTCCATGACGTCGGCGTCCATCCAGCCCAGCGTGGGCCGGATGGCGTAGGCATCGCCGCAGTAGAGGGTGACGCTGGGGCCGATCTGGGCGACGGTCAGGTCGGAGCCGGGGCGTGCGGGATCGAAGCCGATGATCATGTTCCGACCAGGTCCCTAAAGAGGATCGGCTGCGTCGTTCCGTCCTGATAGACGGCATCCAACCAAGTGTCGGCCCTCGGCTCATCGCCCGCCCATTTGTCAGGGAAGGTCCGCTCCGCGATTAGCTCGCGAATGCGGGCCTCTTCCTCGGTGTTGATCAGGTCGACGCGGGCGCGGCGCTGGATGTCGAGGATCTGTTCGAGCGCGATCGAGCGAGCTTCCAGCGTAAGTGGCCCCATGCGCTGTGGGTTCTTGGCGATGCTGCCATCCTTCAGCCGCTCGACCCCAGACTTGCGCAGCCGCTGAGTTGGTTCGCGCATCCACCGGTAGAGCGGCTTCAGTTCCTTGAGCGGGGCAAGGTGCGACCATTGCGGCATCGCGCATACGACATCGAGCGCGGTGTCTTTCGAAGCGAGCGGGCAGCCGATGCAGCCGGTGCGCGCGTTGACTTCCTCGGCATCGTCGCCCCCGTAGGCGTCGGCGAGAATGCTGGTGGGCCAGCCCCCGAACTCCGGGCGCGGGGCATAGATGCGAAGCCAATCCCAGACCGTACACACCCGCCAGTGCAAGATCGGCGCGAGCGTCGCGATCCGACCTTTGATCCCCTTCGCTTCCGGAAGCACCTGCTGGTACCAGCCCTGCCCGCACTCAGCGCCATCCTTGCTGCAGGACATTGCGATCCGGCCATCGCGCACGGCGCTCTCGCCTTCGCGGACGCCGGTGATCATCAGCGCGGTTCCGGGCATTGCCGCGATTGCCTCGCCCAGAGCCTCGGCCATTGGCTCAACCTTGATCTGGCGGGTGCACCAGCGCAGCGTGTTGTTGTTCGGCGGGGGAACGCCCCTGCCGAGAATGTAGACCATGAAGCGCTTGTCGAGCGGGGCGCAGACCACGGTGACCTCGATCCAGTCGCGCGTCTTGAGCATGGCGATCATCAGATTGGCGGCGCGCTGGATCGGCGGCAATTCCTGCCGAGTGTCCGCGTAGAACACATGAAGGCGCGCGGGCCGTGGCAGGTGGCCAGCCTCGATCAAATGAATGATCAGCGTGAGAGTGGCGCTGCTGTCCTTTCCGCCAGACCAGGCGACGGCCACGTGTTCGTGACGATCCCAATAGGCGCGCAGGGATTGCAGGGTGAGTTCGACCGCCTCTTCGTGAAGCATGCGAACCCCGCCGGAGAAAAGGCCGGTCATGTGCGCGCCTTTCCGATGTTGAATTCGATGATGAGGCCGAGCCATTCGATGGCGATCGAGCGGCCTGCGTAATCGTGCAGGCCGTCGTCCTGGCCGCACCAGCGGGCGATGGTGAGGCGGGGGATCATTGCCCGTACCCCATCGCTTGCAGGGCCTTGCCGACCAGGTGCCAGACATGGAGATCGAGGCGGCGGTGGCCTTCGACCTTGCCTTCGCGGGTGACGCTCTCGATGAACATGGCGCGATCGAGGTCTTCGGCGGACCGTCCGCGATAGGTGCGGCAGCGATAATCGCCGACCTTCTCGGTTCCGCCGATGTTGTCGATCATCATGCGGGCGAGTTCGGTCTTCTGCCCGTTGATGGCGGAGTGGAGTTCGACGCGGACGATGATCATGCTGCCCCCCCAGTCGCGCGCGCGGTCGGGTTCTTCATCCCTTGGTCCCGCGCAGCGTTGAGCTTTGCCATCGCGGCTTCGCTGCCGCCGGTGTCGGGGTGAGCGATGCGGGCAAGCTTGCGATAGGCCTCGTTGATCTCGGCGGCGGTTGCCTGCATCCCGACCCCGAGGACCTGCCACCACTGTTCTGGCGCTGGCAGCGCGGCGAAGCCCTTGAAGGTCTGGCGCACGATGTGGAGCCCGCCGTGCCGCATCTCGGTCCGGCGCGCTTCAAGGATGTGGTGGATCGCTTGCAGGTTGCACTGCACTTTCTCGTAGCGATCGACCGCAATGCAACGGCGCTCACCATCCCATTCAAACCAGACCGAAACGCCCGTGTCGCTCGGCGCGCTGTAGCCAAGGCCAGCAACGTTCGATGTGATGACGACATCTGTGACCCGCTTGCCGGTGTCGCTGCCGAAGGCAGATAGCGACTTGCGGACGTTGTCGAGCGCGCCTGACAGCGAGGTCCGAAACTGGCTGGAAGCTTTACTGGTGGTTCGCGGCAGGCCATCGGGCCATGCAAGCGGATAGGGCGGGATCGACATGCGGGTCAGTCCTTCTTCAAGGCGTTGATGGTGGTGATCGCCATGGCGGCGGCGAGTTCGAGCTTGCGGATCGCCTTGTCGCGATCGGTGCCGGGGTTGCGCAGTTCGAGCAGCGCATCGAGGGTGAGGTTGAGGCCTTCCTCGCACAGGCCCTCGGCCTGCCAGTCGGGTGCGACGAAGCGGGTGATTTGCTTTTCGACCAGCGCGGCGCGGGCGGCGATTACGCCGCGCAAGGCCTCGGCATCCTCGGCGAAGACGCGCACGTGCTCGATGTCGAGCGACATGGCGGCATGGCTGCCGATGCGGAGGGTGGGAATGGGGCGGCTCATGCGTCCAGCCCTTTCAGGATCCAGCGCCCGCCGAAGAAGACCAGCGCCCAGAACCCGGCCGTGAGCAACGGGATCACGCCGAACTGCACGTTGGTCTTGACCCATTCGATGCGCAGGGTGGGGAGCGGGCGGCTCACTTCTGAACCTCATCACCAGCCAGCCATAGCCATGCAACCCGAAGGCCCAGCACCGGGCGCCATTCTATAATCTGCGAGCGACGGCAGGCACTGATTGCCCTGGGAGACTGCCCGGTCTGCTCGTACTCGACGATGCAAAAGGCGGCATCTGCTCCCAGTTCGAACGACAAGTTGAACGTGACGAAGACGGTGGCTGCGGCGGCGAGCGCACCGATTGCAAAATTAGCGCCGCGCGTCATGCCGCCCTCCGCTGCCGGCGGGCGGCCTTGGCGCTCACGCAATCGTCACACACTGGCTTGCCGTCACGGCCGATCTGCCAGCCCGAGGGGGTAAGGGTGCTGGGGCTGGTGTGCGTTTTGCCGCAGTCGCATTCGAAGGTGTATTGCTGTTGCATTGGAAGAACTCCCTTCAGTTGGCGCCAAGGATGGCGAGAGCCGCGCCCACGAAGGACGCGGCGACGATCAGCCCCCAGAGGGCGATTTCGAGGGTCACGCGGCGGCGTCCGCCTTGCAGCTGCGGATCGCAGCGCGGGCAGGCGCAGTCGGCCGGGTGGATCGGTGGCCGCTGGTTGAAGTCAGGCATGGGCGGGTTCCCCTTTGATGGCGCGGGCCTCCGCCCGCAGTTCATGGGTGAGGCGGGCGAGCGCGATGGTCCGGCGCCCGGGTTCAAGGTGCCAGCGCAGGGCAATCACGCGGTGCGCCTGGTCTTCGAGCTGGTCTGAAAAGCCGCCGTGTTCGGCAGCGTAGGCGGCGATCCGGTCAATCGCCTGATCGAGCGCCTCGCGCCGGTCCTGTTCGCTGGCGTGGCTGGCGGGCTGCCCTTCACCGTCGCAGATGAATTCCCAGTCCCGCACCAGATCGGAGAAGGCGCGGATCTCGCGCGCGGCCTGATCAGCGGCAAGCTCTCCAGCGGCGACCCGCTTGGGAAAGGATTCCTTGCGGCTCGCCAGCATCGTTTCGGCCATCCGGCGCAGGTCTTCGAGGTCCCTTGATGCAGGCGGGGGTTCGGGAAGGATGATCGCGGGGCGACCTTCGGCGGGCCAGCGGCGTTCCCCGGGGCCAACCCTGTCGTCGGAGACGGGCGATAACCAGCGCCCCGCGGGGCGGGATGCGAAAGCGGCGCTCATACGAAGGGACCCTTCTGGGCCGCCGGGACCTCGAACACCCAGCAGGACTGGGTCTTTCCTTCGGCGGTGTTGACGGCTTTTGTGGCGACGAAGCGCCGGGACTTGGAACCGCGCAGGAGCTTCTTCAGCTGGTCGAGATTGGGCGTGCTCAACCCTGCATTTCGGCACCGGGATTCGAA